>NZ_JBXAFY010000003.1:0-716287 GCF_058793575.1 Shinella sp. GW835-FHT14H05
CAATGCGGCGCCAGCGCCACGTCATAGGCCTCCGCCATCGCCGCGATCTTGCGGCATTCCGTGATGCCGCCGGCATGCGACAGGTCCGGTTGCAGGATGTCGACGTAGCCGTCGGACAGCACCGACTTGAAGTCCCAGCGCGAATAAAGCCGTTCACCGAGCGCAATCGGCGTCGAGCAATGGTTGGCGATCTCCTTCAGCGCCTCGCGGTTTTCCGACAGCACCGGCTCCTCTATGAACATCAGTTTGAACTGTTCGAGTTCCTTGGCCAGCACCTTGGCCATCGGCCGGTGCACGCGGCCATGGAAATCGACGCCGATGCCGATATAGGGGCCGACGGCCTCGCGGATCGTCGCGATGGTTTCGACCGCCTTCTCGACCTTGTCCCAGGTATCGACGATCTGCATCTCCTCGCAGCCATTGAGTTTGATCGCCTTGAAGCCGCGGGCAACGACCTCGCGCGCATTGTTGGCGACGTCGGCGGGGCGATCGCCGCCGATCCAGCTGTAGACCTTAATCTTGTCGCGCACCTGGCCGCCGAGGAGCGCATGGATCGGCTGGCCATAGGCCTTGCCCTTGATGTCCCAGAGCGCCTGGTCGATGCCGGCAAGGGCTGACATATGCACGGCCCCGCCACGATAGAATCCGCCGCGGTACATCACCTGCCAATGGTCTTCGATCAGCAGCGGGTCCTTGCCGATGAGATAGTCGGACAATTCCTCCACGGCGGCCTGCACCGTCAGCGCACGGCCTTCCACCACCGGCTCACCCCAGCCGACGATGCCCTCGTCCGTCTCCACCTTCAGGAACAGCCACCGCGGCGGCACGATATAGGTCGTCAGCTTCGTGATCTTCATCATGATACTCGTCTTGGAAGGGTAAAGGGCGCGGTCATTCGCCGGCGGGCGGATGTTTCCGGATGGCGAGCGCCAGGTCGCGTGCGGCAAGGTCGAGCATGCGGTGCGAGCAGTCGCGCGCCGCCGCCTTGTCGCGCATGCGCAGCGCCTCGACGAGCTGCTTGTGGATCTCGACCGCTTCTCCGCGCGCATCCACCGCCTCGTTGGAGGCGTAGAGCGAGAATTCCAGTGCCGCGCGGATGATGCTCGCAAGCTGCATGAACACCTGGTTGTGGCTGGCCTTCAGCAGGCCGGCATGGAAGGCGACGTCGGCCTCGGTGAAGCGCGCGACATCGCCCTCGGCGTCGCGCATCTGCTCCCAGGCCCGCTCGATCTCGGCCACTTCCTGAACCGTCGCGCGCTCGGCGGCGAATTCGGCCGCAAAGGGTTCGATGGCGCGGCGCGCGTCGAGCACGCATTTCAACAGGTCGAGTTCGAAGATGCGCGGCCCGATCCATTCCAGCACCTGCTGGTCGAGGATGTTCCATTCTTCCTTGGCACAGACCACGGTGCCGACGCGCGAGCGCCCGCGCACCAAGCCCTTGGATTCGAGGATCTTCAGCGATTCCCGGATGACCGTGCGGCTGACGCCGTAGCGCAGGCACAGTTCGTTTTCCGTCGGCAGGAAGCCGCCGACCGGAAAGACGTCGGCGCAGATATCCGAGGCGATCGCCCGCGTGACGTTCTTCTGCACGCGCGGGCGGCGCACGATCGCCTCGCCTTCGGGCGCGTTTACGCGCTCATCCTGTTCCTGCACAGCCATTCTCCACCCCATTCCGTCCGCGATGCATATCCCGTTTCCCGCCTGAAGGCGACGACCGGATTCGCGTCATCCCGACACTACTATCATACACTGATATTTAATTCATCATACAAACGCAATTGACGAATATGATGAAAGACATTACACCAAAGCCCACTGCAAGCGCAGTTAATTTGGGAGAGAGACAATGGGCTTTATTAAAGCAGCCATCCTGGCTGGCACCGTCGCCGTGTTCACCGCGACCTCCGCCTTCGCCGCCGACGTGAAAATTGGCTTCATCGTGAAGCAGCCGGAAGAGCCGTGGTTCCAGGACGAATGGAAGTTCGCCGACGAGGCCGCCAAGGAGAAGGGCTTCACGCTCGTCAAGATCGGCGCGGAAGACGGCGAGAAGGTTCAGTCGGCCATCGACAATCTCGGCGCACAAGGCGCGCAGGGCTTCATCGTCTGCACGCCTGATGTGAAGCTCGGCCCCGGCATCGTCGCAAAGGCGGCCGCCAACGACCTCAAGCTGATGACCGTCGACGACCGCCTGGTCAATGCCGATGGCAGCCCGATCGAGGATGTGCCGCATATGGGCATCTCGGCCACGAAGATCGGCGAGGCCGTCGGCCAGACGATCGTCGAGGAAATCAAGAAGCGCGGCTGGGACATGAAGGACGTCGGTGCGATCCGCGTTTCCTACGACCAGTTGCCGACCGCCGTCGACCGCGTCGATGGTGCGCTCTCCGTGCTGAAGGCCGCGGGTTTCCCGGAAGCCAACATTTTTGACGCCCCGCAGGCCAAGACCGACACGGAAGCGGCGCTCAACGCTTCGACCGTCGTGCTCAACAAGAATGCCGGCATCAAGCATTGGGTCGCCGTCGGCCTCAATGACGAGGCCGTGCTCGGCGCGGTGCGCGCTACGGAATCGGTCGGCATTGCCGCCGACAGCATGATCGGCGTGGGCATCGGCGGCGCGGATTCGGCTATCAACGAGTTCAAGAAGCCCTCTGCCACCGGCTTCTTCGGCACCGTGATCATCTCGCCGAAGCGTCACGGCTACGAGACCGCGCTCAACATGTATGAGTGGATCGCCAACGGCAAGGAGCCGGAAAAGCTGATCCTGACCGCCGGCCAGGTCGCGCTGCGCGACAATTACGAGACGGTTCGCAAGGACCTCGGCATCGAATAATCATCCTCCCAAGGTGATGTCATCCCGGCGGCGTGCTGCCGCCGGGCCTCTTTTCGGGGTGGAGAGATGCAGGACTTTCTTGAATTCAAGGCGATATCCAAGGGATATCCGGGCGTGCAGGCGCTCGCCGACGTTTCCTTCTCGGTGAAGAAGGGCGCGGTGCACGGCCTGATGGGCGAAAACGGTGCGGGCAAATCGACCCTCATCCGCGTGCTCTCGGGCGATCAATCCGCCGATACCGGCGAGATCCGGATCGACGGCCAGTTGCAGCACTATCGTTCGGTGCGCGACGCCTTCGACGCAGGCGTCATCGTCATCCACCAGGAACTCCAGCTCGTGCCGGAGCTGACGGTTGCCGAAAATCTCTGGCTCGGCCGCTTTCCCGGCAAGGCCGGCGTGATCGATCGTTCGCGCCTTGTCGGCGTGGTGAAGCAGAAGCTTGCGGACATCGGCATCGACATCGACCCGGCCGCCAAGGTCGCATCGCTGTCGATCGGCGAACGCCAGATGGTCGAGATCGCCAAGGCCGTGATGGCCGATGCGCGCGTCATCGCGCTCGACGAGCCGACCTCCTCGCTCTCGTCCCGCGAAAGCGAAATCCTTTTCACGCTGATCGATCGCCTGCGCGCGCAGGGCAAGGTTATCCTCTACGTCTCCCACCGCCTCGACGAGATCTTTCGCCTCTGCGACAGCCTCACCGTGCTGCGCGATGGCAAGCTCGCCGCCCATCACCCCGAGATCGCAGAGATCACGCGCGAGCAGATCATCGCCGAAATGGTCGGCCGCGAGATTTCCAATATCTGGGGTTTTCGCCCGCGCGACCGCGGCGCCGTGCGTCTGGAGGTCAAGGACCTTGCCGGCCGCAAGCTGCGCACGCCGATCAATTTTTCGGTCCGCCAGGGCGAAATCCTCGGCTTCTTCGGCTTGATTGGCGCCGGGCGCAGCGAGATGGCGCGTCTCGTCTATGGTGCGGACAGCCGCTCGCAGGGCGCCGTCAGCGTCGATAGCGTCACGGTCACGCCCGACAGCCCGCCGCACTCCATCCGCTCCGGCATCGTGCTCTGCCCGGAAGACCGCAAGTTTGACGGCATCGTGCAGGGGCGCAATATCGAGGAGAACATGGCGATCTCCTCGCGCCGCCATTTTTCGCCCTTCGGCATCTTGCAGCCGAAGAAGGAGGCGGAACTGGCAGACCGCTTCATCGCGAAACTGCGCGTGCGCACGCCCTCCCGCAAACAGGAGATCGTCAACCTCTCTGGCGGCAACCAGCAGAAGGTCATTCTCGGCCGCTGGCTTTCCGAGCAGGGCGTGAAAGTCCTCATCATCGACGAGCCGACGCGCGGCATCGACGTCGGCGCCAAGTCGGAAATCTACGAGATCCTTTACGAGCTCGCCGGCCAGGGCATGGCGATCGTCGTCATCTCCAGCGAATTGCCGGAGGTGATGGGCATCACCGACCGCATCCTCGTCATGTGCGAGGGCCGGGTCGCCGCCGATATCGAGCGCGCCGATTTCGACGAGCGCCGCATCCTCGCCGCCGCCCTTCCCGATGTGGCGAACGCCAGCGAACTTCCAACCCAGCAGGTCCAGTCACGATGACGTCCTTGAAAAAACTCCTCCTCGGCGAACAGGGTCTGGTCGTCATCTTCGCCATTGCCTTCGCCATCGTGGCCCTGACGGTCCCGAATTTTTTGACCGAGCGTAACATGCTCGGCCTCTTACAATCGGTCGTCACCATCGGCATCGTCGCCTGCACGATGATGTTCTGCCTCGCCTCGCGTGACTTCGACCTGTCAGTTGGTTCTACGGTGGCTTTTTCCGGCATGGTCGCCGTCATGGCCTCGAATGCCTCGGGCTCGATCATCATCGGCCTCCTCGCGGCCCTGCTCTGCGGCGGCGCCGTCGGCCTCGTCAATGGCGTGGTGATCGCCCGCTTCCGCATCAATGCGTTGATCACGACGCTTGCCACCATGCAGATCGTGCGCGGCCTGGCGCTGATCGCGTCCGATGGCCGCGCCGTCGGCATCAACGATCCGGGTTTCTATCAGCTCGCGCTGTCGAAATTCCTCGGCATTCCTACACCGATCTGGGTGATGGCTGTGTTCTTCATCATCTTCGGCTTCGTGCTGAACCGCACGGTCTTCGGCAAGAACACGCTGGCGATCGGCGGCAATCCGGAGGCCTCGCGCCTGGCCGGCGTAAACGTCTCCAACATGCGCATCTGGATATTTGCGCTTCAAGGCCTCGTCTGCGCCGTTGCCGGGGTGCTGCTCGCCTCGCGCATCACATCCGGCCAGCCGAATGCCGCGACGGGCCTCGAACTCTCGGTCATCTCGGCCTGCGTGCTCGGCGGCGTGTCGCTGGCCGGCGGGCGGGCGGCGATGACGGGCGTCATCGTCGGCGTGCTGATCATGGGCATCGCCGAAAACGTCATGAACCTGCTCAACATCCAGGCCTTCTACCAATATGTCGTGCGCGGCCTGATCCTTCTGCTCGCCGTGCTGCTCGACAATCTGCGCTCGGCCGCTGCGGGACGGCGCACCTAGCCCGGAGGCGGAAAGCTGCCGGGAAAGGCCTCGCGCAGCAGCGTCATCGCTGTCTTTTGCAGGGCGTCGGAGCGGACCTGGTCGGGATTGAACGTGTCCCAGTACCAGGCGCCCTGCACGAGATAGTTGAGGCCTTCGGCGAGTGTTTCCGTATCGACGCCCGCATGGCCGCCCTCGCGGGCGACCTCGGCAAGCAGCGCGCGGGTTTCGGCGAGATAGGCGCGGTCGTTGGGCAGGCTGATCTGGCGATCAAGCTGGAGGGTCTGGCGGTCGCTGCCGAACAGCACCCAGACGGAAACCCAGTCCGGATGCCGGCTGCGGAAATGCCGGGCGCAATCGAGCGCCGCGACGATGCGCCCCGCCGCCGAAAGGTCCGGCCGGCGCACGGTCTCCTGCCAGAGGCGCGCGAACTGGTCGTTGAGATATTCCAGCACGGCACGAAAAAGCTTCTCCTTCGTGCCGAAATGGAAGACGACCAGCGCATTGGACGAGCCGATCTCGCCGGCGATGCGCTGCATGGTGACCGCGGCCATGCCATCCTCCGCGATCAGGCGGATGGTCGTGTCGATGATGCGCTGGGCGCTCGCTTGCCCGCGCAGGTGACGGCGATCGGCCTTGCCGGCCTTTGTGATCGGCGCATCGTCGGCGGGGGCGGCTTTGGGTGTCTTCACTGCAAGGGTCTCGGATTGCCAGACGGTCCGTCGCCTTATCGGACGACGGACCGTCTGGGTCAACGTTACAAGGCCGGACGGCCTGCCGCATCGCGATACCAGCCGCCCTGTGCTTCCTCGAAGGCGATCCCGGCGCGAAAAACGTCGGCGTCGCAATAGGTGCGCCCGACGATCTGGATGCCGGTCGGCACGCCGTTGCCGGCATGGCCCGTGGGCACGGACAGAACGGGGCAGCGGCTCATCATGTTGAAGGGCGTCGTCATCGCCCAGCCGAGCATGGGATGCACCACCTTGCCATTGATCTCGACCGTATCCTTGGACTGGTCGAAATCGGCCGGTACGGCGGGCAGCGCATTGGTCGGGCAGACGAGCACGTCATAGCGCTCCAGCAGCGGCCCCAGCGTCTGGTACATCTCGCCGATCACCTCCAGGGTCGCGACGAAATCCGTCGACCTGGAGACCCGGCCCCGCTCGGCGAAGTGCCGCGCATAGGTCGTCATCTCGTCGCCGTGCGCGTCGAGCAGTTTCGAGACGTAGCCTCCAAAGAGATGTTGCAGGTAGCCGATGCCGGCATCGAGCACGTTCTGCTTCCAGCCAAGATCGACCTCCTCGACCGTCGCGCCGAGCGAACGGAAGGCGTCGAGAGCCGCCAGCGTGTTTTTCTGCACATCCGGATCGACCTCGAAGAAACCGAGATCCATGGAAAAGGCGATCTTCCAGCCCTTGATCGGCTTGTATTCCAGCGGCAGGCGCAGTTTCGGCCGAAGCGTCGTGATATCGTGCGGGCTCGGGCCGCTCATGACGTTCTGCAGCAGGATCGCATCCTTGACCGTGCGCGCCATCGGGCCGGTATGGCAGAAGAAATCCAGGTTGAACGGCGGGTCGTCCGGGTTGCGGCCATAGGGCGGCTTGTAGCCGACGACGCCGCAGGCGGCGGCCGGAATGCGGATCGAGCCGCCGATATCGGAGCCGGTCGCCAGCGAAGACGTGCCCGCCGCAAGCGACGCGCCGGCGCCGCCGGAAGAGCCGCCGCAGGTGAAATCCGGGTTCCAGGGATTGCGCGTGACGCCCCACAGCCGCGACCAGGTGGCGCCGGAGCAGCAGAATTCCGGCGTCGCCGTGCGCGCATGCACGATGCCGCCGGCCGCCAGGATGCGCGCATTCATCGTCGAGGTGCGCGCGCTGACATGGTTCTTGTGGATGAGCGAGCCCATGGAGCTCGGCTTGCCCTCGATCTCGCTCTCGTCCTTGATGCCGACCGGCAGCCCCTCCAGTGCGCCGGTGCGCGCACCCCGCGCATATTTCGCCTCCGCCTTGCGGGCGAGATCCATCGCTTCGTCGAAATGGGTATAGGTCAGCGCATTGATCGGCGCCTGCACCGCCTCCGCCCGGCGGATCGTCGCCGCCATCACGTCGACGGGGGAAAGCTCCCGGCTCTTGAAACGGCGGAGCGCTTCGTGGGCGGGCAGGTAGCAGAGATCGAGATCGCTCATGGGTCCTCCGGTGTGAAATCCTGTCGGCCGCGCGGCTCCTCCCCGCTGGCCGATGAAGCAAAATAAAAAACAAACTGAACACTCAGTCAAATAGTTTTCGCGCGATGGCCGACCTTTCTCCACCCACAAAATCCCGCGCAAGTGCCCTGGCCATGTCGGCCATATGAAACTTCAGAGAAAACAAGGACCCCACCCCGTTTTGGGCAATCCGGATATTGACTTTACTTGGCAGGTCGCATTCCATGAAGAACAGCTAAACCTGAGTGGGGCAGGGTCATGACCAAATTTGTTGCCGCAAAATGGACTTCACTCGCGGCCATGTTGTCAGCGTCTCTCTTCTTGAGCGGCTGCGAAACAACCGCTGGCAAGCCGACGGTCACGACCGTCAAGTGCAAACAAGGCCCCTGTAAAGTCGTGAAGAAAAAGCCCAATCGCGAATTGGCAACGACGACCCGCGGCCGTAGCAATTATTGATCCTTTCTCTCGATCCGGCACGAATCCGGCTATCGGCGCGGTCTTTCAGTGCCGGTAAACGATACGCCGCGGCTGTTCTACAGGCTGCCAGCGATATCCAGAATGCTTCTTTACTCGAGCTAGAGCGGGAAGACGGGCGGGACGTCATTCTGCCAACCAGCCGCAAGCTGATCGACCGTGTCGCGACGCTGGCCATCGCCGATTGCCTCACCGGCGGCAGCACCCATCGCAGACGGGCGATCCGCGAAGTTCTGAACGCCGCAGAGTTCCCGAGCTGGAATCCCGCCCATTTCCTGGACACTGCCGAAATGACGACGGGCGTGGCGCTCGGTCTTCTCTGGACCCGCCCCCTCCTCTCGCGCACCGAGCGCGACACGCTGGCGACGGCAATCGTCGAAAAAGGGCTTTCCTCCGGCCTTGCGGCAGCCGCGGCCGGTGCGCCCTGGATGACCGCGGAAAACAACTGGAACATCGTGTGCTGCGCTGGGATGATCGCCGGTGCAGCCGCGCTGGAGGGCACTCACAAGGAGGTGCGAGACGCCGCGCTCGGCTGCTTCGTGCCGGCGATCGACCACGGCTTGCGTGCTTTTGGGGCGGATGGCGGTTATAAGGAAGGCCCTGACTATTGGGAATATGCCGTGCGCTACGCCGTGCTTGCCCAGGCATTCATGAAGGACCTGTGCATCGGCCCCGATGCACCGGCCGCACTCCTCAACACCTGGCGCTACGGACGCGATCTCACCGGTCCGAGCGGACGGGTGTTCAATTTCGGCGATGCGACGGAAGAGCCGCGCCGTTCGCCCGTGCTCGGCTGGCTCGCCAACCGCACGGGCGATCCGGAAGCCATGGCCTGGCAACATGCCGCTCCCGGTGATCCGCATCCCTTCGATCTCCTCTGGTGCGCACCGGACCTTGAAACGGCGAGCGCGAGCGAAGGACCCGTTGCCTATGAACCGGCGGGCATCGCGGTGCTGCGCAACGGCACCACCTGGCTGGCGCTCAAGGGTGGGCGCAACGATGTCAACCACGCCCATCTGGACCTCGGCACTTTCGTGCTGGAAATGGCAGGCCAGCGTTTTGCCGGCGAACTCGGCCGCGAGAATTATGCCCTGCCCGGCTACTTCGATCGGGCGCGGCGGTTCGGCTATTTTCGCACACAGACCGCCGCCCATAATATACTGCTGATCGATGGGGCAGAGCAATCGTTCGACGCCTACGCAACTCTCCTCGGCACCGGACAGGAGGGCGAGAACCGCTTTGTGGCCTACCAGATTTTTGACGGGGAGCGGCGATCGGTCTGGCGTCGGGGCGCCGCGCTGGCGGATGGCGGCGCAGTTTTCATCGTCGACGAACTGGAGGCGGGCAACGGTCCCCTGCCGCGTGCGACATGGCAGGTCTATACGCAAGCGACGGTGACCCTCGATGGTGCACGCGCCAAACTCGCCTTGGGGGATGTGATGGCGGAGGCGGAAATCCTGGAACCGGCAGGGCTCGTCTGGTCGTTTGAAAGGGCTCCTTCCCCCGCGGGCGAGAGCAGCAACGCGGCCTTCGGACGCTTGTTCTTTGACGTGCCGGCGTCAAGGGAGGCGCAATCCATTACCGTCAGGTTCTCCCTCGCCGGTGACACCGGGACGTGGAAACCAGCCGCGATCGACGGCTGGCCGCTTGGCACCTGAGCGCCGTCTCACCCCGCTATTTCCACCCGCATCGTGCAGACTTCGTTTGACTCCGCCAAATCCCGGCAATAGCCTTGATTCATCGGCGCTTTCCGGCCTGTCCGGGGGATCGAGGAGGAGGCGGAATGGGGATTTTCGGCTGGTTGCCGCGGCGCGGCCCAAAGCCTGCAACACCGGAGGCCGAGCCGGAGCCGCCCCTCGCAATCTATGCCTCGCAGCCCGCGCTCACCGCAATTATCGTCACCCTCATCGGTGTTGATGCCGCGCAGGTCGATGAGATCATCGACGTGACGAACCAGCGTTTCGGCAGCCGGCACAAGATCGTCTATCTCACCGACAGTCTTGACTTCATGCATTTCCGCAACCGCGGTGCGATCTTCGAATATCTGCCCTCGGCGCTTGAACAGAAGCTGCATGCCGCCGAGATTTCGTGGAATGCCTATCTCGCCAAGCGCTGGCAACTGCTCGTTTCGAAATGGCAGCCGGTGCATGTCGTCAGCTACGGGCAGAACATCGATGCCTTCCTCGCCGCCGCTCCGCGCATGACGGCCCGGAACGAGCGATGAGTGCAACGCTCGACATCCTCTTCGTCGCCGACGTGCGCTTCGAGGGAGGGACATCGACCGCGCTTGCCGTCGAGATCCGGGCGGCGGCCCGGGCGGGCCTCCGGACGGGGCTTCTTGCCATCAAAGGCCCCCTGCTCGGCCTGCCCTTTCCCATGCATCCCGATTTGCGAAAACTGATCGACGACGGGCTGACGGAGCGCATCGATCCCGACATGCGGCTCACGGCCCGCCTGACGCTGATCCACCACCCGACGATCGTCGAAAACCGCCCGACGCGACGGCTGTCGATCACCACCGACAAGCTGCTGATCGTGCTGCACCACCCGATGTATGACGGTAACGGCCGCCGGCAATACGACTTGGACCGCGTCATCGCGCATGCCAGCGATGCCTTCGGCGCCGACGTGCATCTCGCGCCCGTCAGCGCCGTCGTGCGCGACAGCCTGCCGCGCCTGCTGCCGCCCTATGCGCATATGCTGGAGGAAGACTGGGGCAACCTCATAGAGTTCGACGACTGGCCGGCAAAACCGGTCCGCCCGCCCGCCTACCCCGTCGTGATCGGCCGCCATTCGCGCCCCGACCCCCTGAAATGGCCGACCGCGGAAGACGCGCTTCTCGCCTATCCCGCCGATGGCAGCCGTTTTCGTGTGCGGGCGCTCGGTGCCGATGCGTATCTTTCGGAGAAATATGGCACGCTTCCGACCAATTGGGAGCTGATCCCCTTCGCCTGGGATGGCGTTCCGGATTTCCTCGGCACGCTCGATTTCTACGTCTATTTCCACGATCCCGCCTGGTCGGAGGCTTTCGGGCGAACGATCCTCGAAGCGCTGGCGACCGGTCTTGTCGTCATCCTCCCCCCGCATTTCGCAGTGCTGTTCGCAAAAGCGGCCGTCTATGCGGAACCGGCCGAAGTCGAAAGCGTCATCGCGCGTTTCGTGGCCGATCCGGCACTCTACCGGTCCCAATGCGAGCAGGCCCGCCGCTTCGTCGAGAACAATTACGATGCGGCGATCTATGGCGATCGCGTCGCCCGCATCATGGGTGACGAAACGACATCACCGGCCGCTGCCGCGCTTTTCCCACCCCTTCCGCAGCGCAACGTACTCTTCGCCTCCAGCAACGGCATCGGCGTCGGCCATCTCACCCAGCAGCTGGCGATCGCCCAGCGCCTGCCGCCGGATTTGACGCCCGTCTTCGCGACCATGTCCTATTCCATGAAGGCGGCCGTGCAGCACGGCTACCAGGCGCATTTCCTGCCGCATCACCGCATTCTCGAAGCAGACCCGGAGGACTGGAACACCTGCCTTGCCGAAGAACTGTTCGAGCTCGTCGCCCATCTGCGCCCGGCCGTCTTCGCCTATGACGCGACGGCCGTTTTCGAGGGCGTGACGCGGGCGCTCGACATGTTTCCGGATATTTTCAAGATCTGGGTGCGTCGCCCGCTCTGGCAGGAATCCCACCGCGTCTTCCTCGAATTCTCCGACAATTTCGACGCCGTCATAGAGCCCGGCGAACTGGCGGAGACCTTTGACCACGGCCCGACGGCCGCCTGCCGCAAGGAGGTTTTCCTCGTGCCGCCGGTGCTGCACCTCGATCCGGCGGAGCGCATGTCGCGCGAAAGCGCGCGCGCCGCGCTGGGTGTTCCGGATGGCATGACGGTCGTGGCGTTCCAACTCGGCGCGGGCGCCAATTTCGACGTCAAGGAGCTGCGCGCAGAGCTTCTTGCCGAAGTACTCAGGCGTCCCGATACGATCGCGCTGGAAATCCAGTCGCCGATCACGCCGAATGCCGCAGGCCTCGAAATTCTCGGCGAGCGGCATCGCACGGTCGAACTCTTCCCGAGCTTTCGCTTCAGCCGGGCCTTCGACGCGGCGATCTCGGCGGCGGGCTACAACACGTTCCATGAGCAGGTGCTGGGCTCAATTCCAACGCTCTTCGTGCCCAACGAGGGCGACGAGATGGACCTTCAGGCAAGCCGCGCCCGCTGGGCCGAACTCACCGGCCGCGGCTGGATGATGCGCCGCGACTACGATCTCGGCTTCGCCGCCCAGCATGTCGAGCGCCTGCTGGACCCGGTGGAACGCGCGGCCGTCATTCGCCGTTGTCAGTCGATCGTGTGGAAGAACGGTGCCGTGGACATCGCCCGCTATGTGGAGGATCACGCGCGCATGCTGCGCACCGATTGGGACATAACGAAGCTCGGCAGCACGTGAGGATGTGGTGACCCCACCAGCCTGCAACATCTGTGGCAGTTCGGCCTTCGGGGATACCTATGGCAAGGCGGGCAGTGCCTTCATCCGCAGGAATGTGCGGTGCGAGGGTTGCGGCTCGCTGGAGCGCCACCGGCTGATCTTCGAAATGCTGCGTATGCGCGGCCTGCTGTCCGGAAACCGCCGCGTCCTGCATCTGGCACCCGAAGAATGCCTCGCCACCATCCTGCGCAGCCGCTTCGGCGGCAACTATCTCTGCGGCGATCTTGATCCGGGCCAGTTCTCCTTCCCCGTCACGCGCATCGACCTGTGCAGCGATCTCGACCGCTTCGCCCCCGGTTCCTTCGATATCGTGCTGCACAATCATGTGCTGGAGCATGTCGCTTGTGATTACAAAGCAGTGGCCGTGAGGTTGGATAACCTTCTGAAGCCCGGCGGCCTTCACATCTTCAGCGTCCCCTTCCTCGAAGGCGGCTTTCGCGAGGCGCTGGACGAGCGGAGCGACGATTACCGCACCGACCAATTCGGCCAGTGGGATCATATGCGGATCTTCTCGCCGGAGGATTTTTTGCAGACTCTGGGATCGGCCCTGCCGCTGCCTGGAGATTATGACGCGACCCGCCTCGTTCCAGCCGAACGGCTCCTCGCCATCAACGTGCCGGAAGACGCCTGGCGCGGCTTCAACAACAATTCCGTCTTCCTGATCGAAAAGCGGCAGCCGGAGGATGCCGTTGCGGTCTCCCCGGCCACGCGCCTCGCAGCCTCCGCGCCCTCTTCCCATCGCCCGGATGCGGTGCTGTTCGTCTCGGCCAACGGCATCGGCCAGGGCCATCTCACGCGCCAGCTCGCGGTCGCCCGACGCCTGAAGCACCGTCCGGCCGCTTTCCTGACGATGAGCTACAGTGCTGGGATCGTGCGCGACATGGGGTTTCCGGTGCATTTCGTTCCGCACCACGCCCTCTCAGGCGAAGAGCCCGGCGCTTGGAACGCCCGGCTCGCCGCGGAGATCGAGCTGCTGCTTGACGCCTACCACGTCACGACCCTGATCTACGACGTCAACTTCGTCTTCGACGGCATCATTGAGGTGCTGCGCAACAATGCGAAGCTCCAGGCGGTTTGGATTCGGCGCGCCATGTGGCCGAGCCATCATGCCAGCTATATCGGCGCCGGCGTGCATTTCCCCATCATCATCGAGCCGGACGACTATGCCGCAGCCCGCGATGCGGGGCCGACCACGACCGATCGCACGAAGACCACGCTCGTGCCGCCGATGTTGCTGATCGACCCCTCGGAGCGGCTGGAGCGTGGCGCCGCCCGTGAGGCGCTCGGCCTGCCGCAGGAGGGCTTCGTCGTCCTCGTCGATCTCTCTCGCTCCTCCAATCCAGACCTCACGCATCTGCATGGAAGGCTGCTCGACGATCTGCTGACGAGGCCGGACGTCCACATCGTGGAGCTGAAATCGCCGCTTACCGGAAACGTCGCGCCACGCCACCCGACGCGTCACCGCCTGGTCACCCTCCATCCCGCCTATGCCCATAGCCGCGCCTTCGATGCCGCGATCGTGCGGGCGGGATACAACACCTTCCACGAGCACATTGCCGGCGGCATTCCCACCCTGTTCGTGCCGGACGAAAGCCCGGACATGGACCGCCAGGTCGATCGCGCCCGCTGGGCGCAAGAGCGCGGCGCCGCCTTGATGCACCGCCTGGGCGACGGCAAAGCGGGGCTTTCGGCCGCCATCGACAGGTTGCTGTCGGCCGACGCGCGAGCTGCACTCACCGCCGCCTGCGCCGCCATCGCCGGCGAACGCTGGCGAAATGGCGCGGAAGCGCTCGCCGGCATGCTGGAAGGCCGCTTCGATGGCGGGAACACAGAATAATGCGCCGACGCATCCCGTCTTGCTCAATATCAGGCTGCGGGACTATGCTGTAATGGCTGGTCGGACTTTCATGGGATGCCGATGCACATGCAACGTTTCTTTCTGCTTCTCGCGTTCCTTCTCTGCACGGCGACGGCAACGTTCGCCGCCAAGGAAAACCGTGTCGCGCTGGTGATCGGCAACGGCAAATACAGCGCGCTCCCGCATCTGCCCAATGCGGAGGGTGACGCGCGGCTGATGGAGAAGGCGCTTTCGGCGGCGGGCTTCAAGACCTTCCCGGTCATCGACGGCAACCGCCAGCAGATGGTGCGCGCGATGCGCAGCTTTGCCGATGCGCTGACGCCTGAAACCAATGCCGTTATCTATTATGCCGGCCACGGCATCCAGTTTGCCGACGAGAACTACCTGATCCCGACGGACAGCCAGCTCACGAGCTCGTCCGACCTGCCGCTTGAGGCTTTCAGCCTGAAGATGGTGACGGAGCAGATCGAACGGGTTCGGCCTCGCATCGCCGTCTTCATCGTGGATGCCTGCCGCAACAATCCGCTGGAGACCAACCGCTCGGCGGGCGCCGCGGCCAATGATGGTGCGACCCGCGGGCTTGCGCGCGCCACCGGCCCGCTCGGCACCTTCATCGCCTTCGCCACGGCGCCGGGCAAGGTCGCGACCGATGGCACGAAGGGCAACAGCCCGTTCACGAAGGCGCTGGCCGAGCTGATCACGGCGCCGGGCCTGCCGATCGAGCAGGTTTTCAAGCGCGTGCGCGAACGAGTGGTCGACGAGACCGGTGGCGAGCAGGTGCCGTGGGACAATTCCTCGCTGACCAAGGATTTCTTCTTCACCGAAGCGCTGCCGGAAGAGCCGAAGTTCTCGGCCGAAGCGACGCAGGATGCGGAGGCCTGGCAGGCCGCGGCGGACGAGGACAACGCCGCAAGCTACAAGTCCTATCTCGCGACCTTCCCGCAGGGGCTCTTCGCTGACATTGCCGAGATGCGGGTGGAGGTGCTGGAGGAGGCTAAGAAGCCCAAGGAAGAGGAAGTCGCAGCTCTTGCCGTCGACCGCAGCATTAATGCCGCCGAAGACCTGCTGATGTGGAACGACATCCAGGCCGCAGGCACCGCCGAACAATACCGCATCTACCTCGAAAAGTTCCCTGAGGGCGTCTTCGCCAAGCTCGCGCGCCTGCGGCTGGAGGACGCCACGAAGGGTTCCGACGAGACGGTGCCGGCAATTTCCGGGCGCGTCACGGCGAACTACGAGGAATTCTCGGAAAACCCGCTCTATCCGGAAATCACCGACTGCGACCGCGAGGCCGGCCATGTGCAGGAGATCGCCGACCCCGCCGTCGGCGTCTATTTCAAGCAGATTAAGCCGGAGACCGCCGTTCCCGCCTGCATGGCCGCGCTCAAACAATATCCAGACAGCTTTCGCATTCTCATGAACTATGGCCGGGCGATCGACGCCGCGGGCCGCCACGCCGAGGCGCGCGAAATCTATCGCACGGGTGCCGCCGCCGGCTTCCCGATCGCCTATCGCTCGCTCGGCGACGTCTATCGTGACGGCCGCGGCATCGAGAAGAACCTGAATGAAGCTCGCTACTGGTATGTGCTGGGGGCTGCGAAGAAGAACGTCTTCGCCGAATTCAACCTCGCGCTCATCTACGAAAACGGCCTTGGCGTCAGCGCCGACCCGCAGAAGGCGGCCTATTGGCTCTGGCGGGCCGCAAAACAGGGTTTCGCCCCGGCCATGGAGAAGCTTTCGGCCTATTACCTCGACGGCAAGGCCGTGCCGAAGGATGTCGCACAGGCCGAAATCCTGCTGACGGGGGCCGCCGAGATGGGGCATATCTATGCCGAACTGCGGCTCGGTGACCTCTATATTGACGGCAGCGCCCTGAAGCAAAACCCGGCCGCCGGCGCCGAGTGGATCCGCAAGGCTGCGCGGCAGGGCTATAATGAGGCGCAGTTCCGGCTCGCCACGCTCTATCTCGACGGCATCGGCCTGAAGAAGGACCCCGTCGAAGCGCTCGCCTGGTTTACGTTGGCCAAGACCAACGGCGTCGAGCGGGCGCAGGAGAATGTGGCGACGCTCAGCGAGAAACTCGGCAACAAGGCGGTCAAGAAAGCCGAAAAATTCGCCTCGACCTTCCAGCCGATAGCCGTCAAATAAACCGCTTTAACGGATGATCACGCGGTCTCGGCCGGATTTCTTGGCGTCGTAGAGGGCGTTGTCCGCGCGGGAAATGACCGAGCCGACGCTTTCGCCGGTCTCGCATATCGCGCCGCCGGCACTGACCGAGACTTTGAAGGGTTCGAGGCCGACGGCGAAAAGGTCTGCGCCGATTGCGCTGCGAATGTTCTCGGCCACCGCGTAGACGGTTTCCCGCGTGCCCGCGCCCAGAACCACGGCGAACTCCTCGCCGCCCATCCGGCCGAAGCAATCGCCGGGATGCAGCACCTCGCGGCAGCGCCGGGTGAACTCGATGAGCACGAGATCGCCGACGCCATGGCCGTATCTGTCGTTGATGGACTTGAAGTGATCGATGTCGAGCATCAGGAAGGCGATCGGCGTGCCGCGCCGCTGGCTGTCCGCATGGATGCGATCGGCTTCCTCGAAGAAGCGCCGCCGGTTCATCGCGCCGGTCAGCGGATCGGTATCCGCCAGAACCTTGAGCTCTTCGGCATAGGCCCGCTCGCGCGTCACATCGATATAGAGATTGACGTTGAAATTGCCGATGGTGCGGTGGCGGAACTGGATGGTGCGCCGGGCGCCGCTGGCCGTCATCACGTCCAGGTCGAACGGCGTCATCTCGCGGTCCTCGGCGCGCGCCGCGGCGATCGACGTGTGCCACTGCGTGCGGGCGAATTCGCGATATTCGGGGTCCGGGTAGGCAAGCCGCCACCAGTCCTCGATATTGGCGATGTCGTCCATCGTGTAGCCGAACAGCTCCTTGAAGGTCGAATTGGCGAACTGGATCTGGTCTTCGGAACTGGCGATCTCGAAGCCGAACGGCAGCCAGTTGAGCAGCGAGATGACGTTTTCCTGCCAGCCGGCGAGCGTCACGGAACCTTGCGGCGGCGCATCGACGAAGCTGAAAAGGCGCAGGATCTCGTCTTCCACCGCGAGCTTGGTGACCTGCACCATGAGCGTGCGCTCCTGGCCCTGGACGAGCGCGCGGATGAGGAAAGGTTCCCCCGGGACGCCGACGGGCGCTACGCTCCAGATCTGGCCAAGCATCAGCGCTGCTTCCGGGCCGACCAGCTCGTCGACCGGGCAGGCGCCAAACGGCTCCAGGCCGAGGCCGAAGAGGATCGCGGCATTGCGGTTGGCATAACGCACCGTCAGCGCCTGCTTCTCCATGAGAACCAGCGGCGCGCCGACGCAATCCATCCAGAAATCCACCTCCTGGCGTGATCGTGCACGAGCCGGATCGCCTGCTGCCCCATCATGGGGCGAAAGGGCGTTCGTCTTGGCGGCTTCAGGCATGCTCATGCGCTCGGTACTCGCTACGGATAAGGCGTGACCATCCAGGGTCCGAGGAGATTAGTGCGTCGGTGTAAGGATTTGGTTTACGTGGGGCACAAACGTTATTCGGCTGCGGATAAGCTCGCCGCCGGCACACCGTCCCGTACAACGATGCGGCCACGGCGGATGACGGTGCGCTTTTGCGGCGTCAGTGCGACGGCTTCGGCGAGCGTGCGGGCCGGCACCAGCACGAGGTCGCCGAAATCGCCGTCCGCGAAACCGTAGCCGGCAAGACCGATGCTCTCGGCGCCGCCGAAGGTGCAGATGCGGGCGGTCTCGGTGAGGTCGGCATCGTTGGTCATGCCGTTGCGCTGCGCGAGATATTTTGCGCGCTCCAGCATGTCGCCATTGCCCCACGGCTCCCAGGTGCCCTGGATGCCGTCCGAACCGGAGGCAACGACCAAGCCGCATTGCCGCATCACGCGTAGCGGCAGGGCGGGTGCGGCGGGACTGCCGACCGTCATCCCGGCGATCCGCTCGGTCGCAAGCGCCTCTATGAGTGCGCGCTGGCGGGTCGGCTCCAGCATGCCGAGGCAATAGGCGTGGCTTACCATCACGCGGCCCTGCACGGCGAGCGCGCGGGTGCGCTCGATGATGAGTTCCAGGCAGAAGGCGCCGAGGTCGCCGAGTTCGTGCAGGTGGATGTCGATGGGCTTTGCATAGCGGTCGGCGAGCGCGAAGATCGCATCGAGATGCCGCACCGGGTCGCGCTCGATCGTGGCGGGATCGATGCCGCCGACGATATCGGCGCCGGCCCGCATCGCCGCGTCCATCAGTTCCAGCGTGCCCGCGCGCGGCAGCATGCCGCTTTGCGGAAAGGCGACGACCTGCACGTCCACCAAGTCGCGCAGCGCCTCGCGGGTTTCGAGAACGCCCTCGATGTTGGCGAGACCGATCTCGGTGTCGATATCGACATGGCTGCGGATGTGCAGAACGCCGTATTGCAGCGTCTGCATGATCTGGCGGGCGGATTGCCGGCGGGCATCGATGGCGAGTTCGCGCTTGGCCTTGCGGTCAGCGAGGATGCGCTCGTTGCGGGTCGGGCCGATGCGGTTTTCGAACCAATCCATGCCGATCAGCGTCTTGTCGAGATGGGTATGCGCCTCGACGAGCCCCGGCAGTGCGATATGGCCTGAGGCATCGATCTCCTGTTCCGGCCGGTCGCCGGCCGCGCTGAAACGGCCGTTGCGGATGACGAGGTCCACCGGCTCGCCGCCCATGGGGCGGGCGTTGCGGATGAGAATGTCTGCGGTCATGTCCGGTCCTCCCTCAGGCCAGCACGGCGCGTTTCATCGCCAGCCGGAACGCCGCTTCCGCGCGGTCGAGGATCGCACCTTCGTCCTGGTGCACCAGTTTGCGCCCGCGCATCAGAACGCGGCCGTCGACGATGGTCGTGTCGACATCCGCACCGTTGGCGAAGCGGGCCAGGCGCTGCACCGGATCGACCGGCGGCCAGAGATGCGGCTGGCGCATGTTGATCAGCAGGATATCGGCGCGCTTGCCGACCTCCAGCGAGCCGATCTCGTCCTCCATCGAAAGCGCGCGCGCACCCTCGATCGTCGCCATTTCGAGAAGCTGGAGCGGCGGCAGCACGGTGTCGTCGCAGAAATGGCGGGCGTGATAGCGGTGCGCCTGGAACATGTTACGGAACATGTCGAAGGAGCGGTCGGGCGCCGCCGCATCGGTGCCGAGCGAGACGGTCACGCCGTCCGCCATCAGCTCCGGCGCCGGGCAGCGGGCGTAGACGGACATCAGCGCGCTCGGGTTGTGGGCCACCTTGGCGCCGGTGCGCTTCAGCACTTCCCGGTCGGCGTCGGTGAGATCGACGCAATGGGCGAGCAGTGAGCGGTTGTCGAAAAGGTCGAGGCGGGCGTCGTTTGCGGCAATCGAGCCGTCGCGATGGCCATCCTGCACCAGCAGCACGCTCTTTTCCCGTGCCAGCGCCCGGGCTTTGCGGGAGAGCGCAAAAACGGCATCGTCTTCCAGCTCTCGCGCGGTGAACACCGGCAGCGAGACCGCCAGCCGCAACCGGTCATTGCGGCCCGCCCAGGCATCGATCAGGGTCGCTGTGACCACGAGTTGCGTATCCGTAGATATGACAATCTCATTATACAATTCACCGTGGTAATTTCTGTATACACTAGCCGCTGACGGACGGTTAGGGCCGATGGCGAGCACCTCGCGCACGCCCATTTCGGCGACGGCGGCAAGGTGGGCCTCGGCGGCCTCGGGGGCTTCGCTGCGCATGATATCCGGGCCGCCGCCGAACAACAGCGCGGCGGTGGTGGTGCCGCATTTGATGCGCTCGGCGGCGGAAAGCGCGGCCTCGGCCGCCCAGAAGTCCGGATCGGTCGCCTCGGCGTAGATCCGCCCGGTTACCGTCATCCATTCTTCGGAATCGCTGCCTAATCCCTTGGTTAGCATGTGCCCGGCATGGGCGTGCGTGTCGATCAGCCCCGGCATCACCACCATGCCTACGGCATCGATGCGTTCGGCTTCCGGCGCGATGGCGGGCGCGTCAACGCCGATCGCGGCGATGCGGCCGTCTTCCACCAGCACATAACCGCGCTCCAGGACGCGCCGGCCGGCATCCATGGTGACGATCACGCCATTCTCGATCAACAGGGTTTTGGTCATCGAATCTCTCTCCCAACAAGGATCGCATACACATTTTACAGATTATGTACGCAAAATCTAATTCTGCCATCTTGATATTGTGCGTGTATTATGTACAGTCATATTGAGAATTATCGTATGCAAATTTTTTGGGAACCTGCATACAAATTGGGAGAACCCTCGTGAAATCCACCGTAAAAGCCCTTCTGGCGGGGCTGGCCATCCTGGCGCCGCTCTCCGCCCCCGCCTTTGCCGAGACGCTGCGCTGGTCGGCCTCCGGCGACGTCATATCCTATGATCCGAACGCCCAGGTCGACAGCTTTACCCAGAGCGTGCAGCACATGGTGTTCGACCCGCTCGTTCGCCGCAACAAGGAACTGGTGCTGGAACCGGCGCTTGCCACCTCCTGGGAAATCATCGAGCCGACCCGCTGGCGCTTCAAGCTGCGCCAGGGCGTGAAATTCCACGAGGGCCAGGCCTTCAATGCCGACGACGTCGTGGCGACCATAGAGCGCCAGATCGATCCCGGCGCCCGCAACCGCGAAAACCTCTCCGCCGTCACCGGCGTCGAGAAGGTGGACGACTATACGGTCGACCTCATCCTGCGCGGTCCCTATCCGCTGCTCCTCAACGACCTTGCCGCCATCTACATCATGAGCAAGCCGTGGATGGCCGAGCACGATGCGCTGAAGCCGGGCAACACGGCGACCGGCGTCGTCACCTATGCCAGCAACCACGCCAACGGCACCGGCCCTTTCAAGCTGAAGAGCTACGAGCCGGATTCGCGCTCGATCTTCGAGGTGAACAAGGAGTGGTGGGACAAGCCGCAGCATAACCTGACCGAGGTCGAGTTCCGCCCGATCGCCTCCGATGCCACCCGCGTCGCCGCCCTCCTGTCCGGCGAAGTCGACATGGTCGTGCCGGTTCCGTTGCAGGATGTCGACCGCATCGCTTCCACCGAGGGTCTGAAGGTCGTCGAGAACCCATCGCTGCGCACCATCATGCTGGCGCTGAACTTCAAGAAGGAGCTGCACGCCGCGCCGGGCGTCGCCAACCCGATGCTGAACGTCAAGGTGCGCCAGGCTCTGTGGCATGCCATCGACCTCAACACGATCCAGAAGCGCCTGATGCGCGGCAAGTCGCGCGTCGCCGCCATGCTCGTCGCCCCCGCCGTCACCGGCCACGACGATGCGATCGACGTGCCGCTGGACTACGATATCGACAAGGCTAAGGCCCTACTCACGGAAGCCGGCTACCCGGATGGCTTCAAGACGGGCCTTTCCTGCTCGAACGACCGTTACATCGCCGATGAGCAGATTTGCCTGGCGATCTCCTCCATGTGGGCAAAGATCGGCGTGCAGGTCGACCTCAGCGTCGAGAGCAAAACGACCTATTTCCCGCGCATGGATAATGGCGAACTCGACGTCTACATGCTCGGCTGGGCCTCGCTCCCGCCGATGGACGGCTTCAGCGTGCTCCAGGCGCTGCTCGCCACCAATGACGGCACCTATGGCGGCTCGAACCCGAACGGCCTTTCCGATCCGCGCATCGATGCGCTCGCCCGCTCGGCGGCTGTCGAACTCGACGAAGCCAAGCGCGTCGACATGTTGAAGGAAGCCTTCCGCATCACCCATGACGAGGCGCTGTTCATCCCTCTGCACCAGCAGCCGGTCGCCTGGGCCATGAGCAACAAGGTCGATATCCCGCAGTTCCCGGATGAATATGTTCGTCCGTGGTTCGCGCAGGTCAAGCAGTAACGGGTTTCTCCCGAGACGCGATCCCGGCAGGCGAAAGCTTGCCGGGATCGCTTGGCAACCGGCCCGACCCCTCCTGAAGCCGCTGGCATGGAGGGGAACAGAGCGAAACGGCCCGGTTTTTCGCTCACTTTGTTTCGACGCAGTTCCGGACGCAAAACCGCGTTCCGCACTTTTGCTGGAACTGCTTCTGGGGCCTGATCGCTCGCAAGGACTATTCCGATGTTCAGACTTTTCTCGATGAGGCTGCTACAGGCCATCCTCGTGATGATTGCCGTGACGGCCATCGCCTTCGTCATGTTCCGCTTCGTCGGCGATCCGATCTCCTCCATGGTGCGCGAAGGTGCCACCCAGGCGGAAAAGGATGCGCTGCGCATGGCGCTCGGCCTCGACAAGCCGATCCTCACGCAGTTCTTCGATTTCCTCGGCCAGGTGCTGACCGGCGATCTCGGCACGAGTTTTCGCTATCAGCAGCCGGTCGTGAGCCTGCTGATGAGCCGGCTGCCCGCAACGCTGGAGCTGGTGATCGTCGCCACCTTCCTGGCGCTCGCGGTCGGCATTCCGCTCGGCGTGCTCTGCGCGCTGAAGCCGCATTCCTTCCTGTCGCGGCTTACCCAGGCAACGACGCTCATCGGCATTTCCATGCCCACTTTCGTCACCGGTCTGCTCCTGATCCTGGTCTTCGCCGTGACCCTGCGCTGGCTGCCATCCTCCGGGCGCGGCGATCTCGTCGATCTCGGTCTTTGGAAGACCGGCTTCCTGACGCTTTCGGGGCTGAAATCGCTGATCCTGCCGTCGATCACGCTGGCGCTGTTCCAGCTCACGCTGATCATGCGGCTGGTGCGCTCGGAGATGATCGACGTGCTGTCGTCAGATTACATCCGCTTCGCCTTCGCCCGCGGCCTGCCGCGCGCCTATATCTACGGGCGCCTTGCGCTGCGCAACGCGCTGATGCCCGTCGTCACCGTCACCGGCCTGCAGATCGGCCAGCTCATAGCCTTCGCCATCGTCACCGAAACGGTGTTTCAGTGGCCGGGCATGGGTCTGCTCTTCACCAATGCCGTCGGTTATCCGGACGTGCCGGTGCTCGCCGCCTACCTGCTCTTCGTCGGCTTCCTGTTCGTCATGATCAACATGATCGTCGACATTCTCTACACCTTCATCGATCCGCGCCTGAGGACACGATAATGGCCACGCAATCCCTGATGCGCCGGCTGCCGCCGGTTTCCGTGATGATCGCCGGCCTGGTGCTCGCCATCATGCTCGTGCTCGTCGTCTTCGCGCCGCTGATCGCGCCGATGGACCCGCGCGACGTCTCCTCCTATTCGCTCATCGACATGGAAATTCCTCCATCCTTCATGGATGGCGGCGATCCGCGCTTCCTGCTCGGCACCGACAACCAGGGGCGAGACCTCGTCTCGGTCATCCTGTTCGGGCTGCGCATCTCCGTCGTCATCGGCCTCGGCGCGGTGCTCTTCGCCGCAGCCCTCGGGGTCGTGCTCGGCCTCGTCGCCGGCTTCTTCGGCGGCGTCGTCGATAGCATCGTGATGCGCATCGCCGACGTGCTCGTCAGCTTCCCGACCATCCTCGTGGCGCTGCTCATTAGCGGCATCGCGCGGGCGCAGCTCAGCGCCGATACGATGCTGACATGGGCGCCGCTGGTGCTGATCTTTTCCATCGCCGTCAACGAATGGGTGCAATATGCCCGCACGGTGCGCGCCTCCACCATGGTGGAAGTTGCGCGGGACTATGTGCGCGCCGCCAAGGTCATCGGCCTTCCCGCCGGGCGCATCATGGGCCGTCACATCCTGCCGAACGTCATGAGCTCGGTCATGGTCATCGCCACGATCAACCTGGCCGGCGCGATCCTGACCGAGGCGACGCTGTCCTTCCTGGGCGCCGGCATGCCGCCGACCTATCCCTCGCTCGGCACGCTGATCCGCATCGGCAACCAGTTCCTGTTCTCCGGCCTCTGGTGGATCGCCGTGATGCCGGCGGCGGTTCTCGTCGTCCTCGTGCTCGCCGTCAATGTGATCGGCGATTATCTGCGCGATCGCTTCAACCCGAAACTGATGGCCCGCTGATATGACCGACACGAAAACCCCTGTCCTCGACATCCAAAAACTCCGCGTCGAATATCCGCTGGCGAGCGGCGACACGCTCGTCGCCGTCAAGGATATCGACCTTCTCATCCGCCCCGGCGAAATCCACGCCCTCGTCGGCGAATCCGGCGCGGGCAAGACCACCGTCGGCAACGCACTGATGGGCCTGTTGCAGGCGCCGGGGAAAATCGTCTCCGGCTCCATCGAGATCGCCGGCAAGCCGATCGATCTTCGCACCGGCCGCACCGAGGGCATCGTGCCCGGCCGCGATGTCGGCGCGATCTTCCAGGACCCGATGACGAGCCTCAACCCGCTCTTCACCGTGGAAAGCCAGCTCAGCGAGGGCATGCTCGCCCACCTGAAACTCTCCAGAGCGGAGGCGAAGGCCCGCGCGCTGGAGCTGATGAATGCCGTCGGCATTCCCGAACCGGAACGCCGGCTCGGCTCCTATCCGCACCAGCTTTCCGGCGGCCAGCGCCAGCGTGTCGTCATCGCGACGGCGCTCGCCTGTAGCCCGCAGCTCATCGTCGCGGACGAGCCGACCACAGCGCTCGACGTCTCCGTGCAGGCGCAGATCCTCAAGCTGATCCGTGATCTCGCGGACCAGCGCGGCGTCGGCGTGCTGCTCGTCACGCACAATATGGGCGTCGTCGCCGAGATCGCCGACCGCGTCACCATCATGCAGAACGGCGCTGTCGTCGAAAGCGGCTCGGCCCGCGAGGTGCTGACGTCACCCAAGGCGCCCTATGCCCGCACACTGATCGCCGCCGTGCCGCCGATCGAGATCCGGCTCGACCGCCTGCCGGTGCCGAGCGAGGAGACGCAGGTGACGCTCGATGCCCGCGCCGCCGTGCGCAGCAAGAGCACGAAGAGCGAGACGGGCAGCCGCGACGACGTCGTGCTGTCCGTGCGCGATCTTGCGGTTGAATATGGCGCCCGCTCGCTGATCCCCGGCCGCAAGGCTTCGGTGTTCAAGGCGGTCAAGGGCGTTTCCTTCGATGTCCGCCGCGGCGAGGTCTTTGGCCTCGTCGGCGAATCCGGCTGCGGCAAGACCACCGTCGCCAACACCATTGCCGGCCTCGTCACCCAGAGTTCCGGCAGCATCGATTTCCAGGGCACGGCGCTCGGCGCAAGACGCGAAAAGTCCGTGCGCAAATCCCTGCAGATGGTATTCCAGGACCCGTATTCGGCGCTCAACCCGCGCCTGCGCATCAACTCGACCATCGCTGAGCCGATCCTGTTCTACAAGCTCGCCTCCAATGCAGAGGAAGCCCGGCAGGACGCCAGGACGCTGCTGGAAGCGGTCGGATTGCCGGCGGATGCGGGCAGCCGCTTCTCGCACGCCTTTTCCGGCGGCCAGCGCCAGCGCATCGCCATCGCCCGCGCGCTCGGTCCGCGCCCGTCGCTGCTGATCTGCGACGAGCCGACCTCGGCGCTCGACGTGTCGGTGCAGGCGCAGCTTCTCAACCTCCTGAAGGACCTGCGCGATCTTGCCGGCCTCTCCATGCTGTTCATCAGCCACGATCTGGCGGTGATCCGCCAGATGTGCGACCGCATCGCGGTGATGAAATCGGGCGAGATCGTCGAGCTGGCGGAGACCGAGACGCTGTTCACCGCCCCGCAGCACGACTACACCAAGGAACTGCTGCGCCTCGCGCCCTCGCTCGACCGTATCCTGTCGCGGCAGGCCGCGGAATAAACCGGAGATCTCGCCATGGCCGACATCCTCATCAAGAACGGCACCGTCATTGCCATCGACCCGGACCGCCGCATCATCGCCGACGGGGCGGTCGCCATCACCGGTGACCGCATCGTCGCCGTCGGCAGGACGGATGAGGTCGAGGCCGCGCACCCGGCCGGGGAGGTCATCGATGCGCGCGGCATGGCGATCATGCCGGGCTTCGTCGATGCCCACGCCCATGCCGGCCACGGGCTGATCAAGACGCTCGGCGGCGGCAAGAGCGATCCTTGGTATCAGGCCTGCCGTGGTGCCTACACGGTCGGCTCGACGCCCGACTTCTGGTTTGCCGAAGCACAGCTTGCCGCTCTGGAACGCCTGCGCTTCGGCGTCACTACCGGCGTCTCGCTGCTTGGCGGCGGCGATTCCGTCATGCGCACGGACGAGCCCGTCTATGGCGATGCCCATATGGAGGGCGTGCTCGGCATCGGCACGCGCTCCGTGGTCGCCGTCGGCACGACGCGCCCGCCGCATCCGCTGACTTATGCGCGCTGGGAGGGCGAGACGCGTACCGACTATCCCGTCTCCTTCGACCAGCAATTTTCCACCTGCAAGACGCTGATCGACCGCTGGCACGGCAGCCATGACGGCCGCCTGCATCTCGCCCTGCTGACACCGACGCTGCATCGCGGGTATCAGGAGGCTGCCGGTGCGGAAGAGGCCGTCGCCCAGTCGCGCGCAGTCAAGCAATTCGCGGAGGACCGCGGCCTCGTCTTCACGCAGGACGGTCACACCAAGGGCAGCGTGCGCATCGCCCGTGAGATCGGCATTCTCGGCCCGCGCACCCTCTTGTCCCATGCGACGGGTCTCGATGAAGAGGAAGTCGCGATCTGCGCCGAGACGGGCACGACCATCGTGCACAATCCGAGCGCCGTCGCCGCCATTCTAGCGCGCTGCCCGGTGACGGAGCTGCTGGATGCCGGCGTCACCGTCGTCATCGGCTCGGACGCCACGGCGCCGGACCGCTCGGCCGACATGTTCCGCCACATGCAGCAATGCATGCACTACCACCGCACGCATTTCCACGATCCGAGCTGGCTTCCGCCGGGCAAGGCCTTGGAAATGTGCACGATCGACGCCGCCCGCGTGCTAGGTCTCGAAGCCGAGATCGGCTCGCTTGAGCCGGGCAAGAAGGCCGATATCATCCTCGTCGACCTGCGTCGCCCGCACCTTTACCCGGCTCACATGCCGGAATTCCGCGTCACCTATTTCGCCAATGGCAATGACGTGCACACCGTGCTTGTCGGCGGTAAGGTGCTGCTGCGCAATCGCGTCGCCATCCATGTGGATGAGGATGCCGTGCTTGACGCCGCCCAGCGCGAAGCCGAGCTGATGATCGACCGGCTCGGCCTGCGCTATGCGCTGGAGACGCCACGCATGTTCTGGGGCCACAGCCGCGACACGGACGTGCTCGACTAGGCGGTCACGGTGATGCGGCTTTCCAAGGCCAGCGTCTCGCCCGGCGCCAGGATTTTCAGGCCGTGATCTTCGGCTGCGCCGGGAAGGTTGAAGGCGTCGACGGGGTGCGTGACGGGCTCGAAGCAGAAGAAATCCGCATCCGCCGCGGGAGAGAAGACGACATAGTGGCGTAGCGCCTGGCTCGCGGTGACCTCCGCGACAAGGCCGCGCGCGGGCCACTCGATGCGGGCCTCGCCGTCCCAACCATCGAACCAGTTGTTGATCCAGCGCGCGGGCAAGGGTAGCGGCTGGTTGAAATCCATGTCTGGATGCGCGGCAATCGGCTCATACGCCTTCGGAAGATGGTCGGGTTGCTCCAGCCAGACGCCGCGGGCCGGTGCCGACAGCGTCGTATCCGCATCGCGCGAGAACCAGGGGTGGAAGCCCGCGCCATATGGCAGGCGGATTCCCGCGCGGTTGACCACGCTCAACGCCATGACGAGGCTTATGCCTTCGAGCCGATAGTTCATCGTCGCATCATAGCGGAAAGGCCCCGGCCCCTTGGAGGAGAGGCTGAGCGAGATGGCATCCGCGCTCTGCGAGATCACATCCCAGTTCGCCGAGAAGCCGTTGCCGTGCAGCGGATATTTCTCCGCCTCCACGTTGCGCGGCAGGGCGTGAAAAGTCCCGTCGAACGAAAGACCACCACCCGACACCCGCCCGGAAAACGGCATGAGCAGGATGTTGGAAAGGGCGAAGGGATGCGCCGTCGCCGGATCGACCCTGCGCAAGATCGCTTGCCAGCCGCCGCCCTGCCGCACATCGAAGGCCGTCAGGCCGGCGCCGAGATCGGGGCGCACGACGATCCGGGCCGTACCATTATTGAGTTCGATCGCAGTCATCACCAGCCGCCGTCAATTGCAATGTTCTGGCCGGATCATATCGGAGGTCAGCGAGACAAGGAAATGCTCGCGTTCGGCCACGTCGATCCGCTGGAGGCTGGCCTTAGCGACTGGTTTTCGAAGATTGCACGGCGATGACGTGCGCTTCTGTCTCCAAGACCACTGCGCTTTTGGAGGCGACATAGGCGTTTTCCGCCTACTTCTCAATTGTTAACGCGAATTTGGCGGCACCGAAATCCGCAGCAAATTTTACAAATGACAGTCATAGATCATCTTTTGTCATTTTCATGTATTGACATATGTCGACGTAAGGGTGTTATTTGTCAGTACGCGATGGGAGTGTCGTGGGAATGCCGGGAGGGAAGCATGCAGCCGCTCTTGAAGGTGGAAGGGCTAAGGAAGTCGTTTGGTGGCGTTGCGGCCCTGCGCGACGGCCGTTTCGAGCTCGCAGCCGGCTCGGTGCATGCGCTTTGCGGCGGTAACGGCGCCGGCAAATCGACGTTTCTTTCGATACTCATGGGCATTCACAAGCGCGACGGCGGCACCATCCTGCATCGCGGCAAGCCGGTCGAATTCGGCAGTCCGGCGGAGGCTCTGCGCTCGGGCATCGCCATCATCGAGCAGGAACTGAGCCCGGTTCCGCACATGACGGTGGCGGAAAACATCTATCTCGGCCGCGAACCTTCGGCCCGCTTCGGCGGCATCGATTTCAAGACGATGAACCGCAATGCGCAGGCGCTGCTGGACCGTCTCGAATTCAGCATTTCCGCACGCGAATACATGATGAACCTCTCGGTCGCGCAGATGCAGCTCGTCGAGATCGCCAAGGCGCTGAGCCATGAGGCGGACGTCATCTTCATGGATGAGCCGACCTCGGCGATCGGCGAGAAGGAAGCCCAGCATCTCTTTTCGGCGATCCAGCGCCTGAAGGCGGACGGCAAGGGCATCGTCTACGTCTCGCACCGGCTGTCCGAAATCTTCCAGATCGCCGACAGCTACACGGTCTTCCGCGACGGCGGCTTCGTCGGTGCCGGAAACCTGGCCGACATCGACCGGCGCGGCCTCATCCGCATGATCGTCGGCCGCGAGCTCGGCGAGGAATATATCAAGACGAACACGCCGACCGAGATCGCCGGCCTCGAAGTCGCCGGGCTCTCGGCTCCCGGCAAGATCGAGGACATTTCGTTCACCGCCCATAAGGGCGAGATCTTCGGCATCTATGGCCTGATGGGCTCCGGCCGCACGGAAATCTTCAATTGCCTCTTCGGTATGGATCGCCCGTCCGCCGGCGATATCCGCCTCGACGGCCGCGCCGTGACCATCCGCCAGCCCGCCGACGCCATGGCCGAGGGCATCGCCTTCGTCACCGAAGACCGCAAGGTGACGGGCCTCAACCTCATCGACAGCGTGCGCAACAATATCTGCCTCGCCAGCCTGCCGGACATGAGCCCCAGTTTCGTCATGCAGAAGAGCCGCGAACAGGCGTCGAGCGCCGAGATGATCGAGCGTTTCGCCATCAAGGCGGCGCGTGACACCATGCCGGTCTCCGGTCTTTCGGGCGGCAACCAGCAGAAGGTGGTGCTGGGAAAATGGTTCCTGCGCCAGCCGCGCGTGCTGCTGCTCGACGAACCGACCCGCGGCGTCGATGTCGGCGCCAAGCGCGAGATCTACCGCATCATCTGCGACTTCGCGGCCGCCGGCGGCACGGTCGTGATGATCTCCTCCGAAATCGACGAAATCCTGGGCATGTCCGACCGCATCCTCGTCATGCGGCAGGGACGCTCCGCGGGCATCCATGACCGGCGGGATACGGACGCCCAGTCGCTCGTGCACCTGTCGACCTGAAGAACCACGACGACCGCCGCACGCATTGAACCCGCATGGCAAGAGGTGACACCCGTGTCCAGCATTGAGAACAAGTCGTCCAGCTCCTGGCTGAATTCCGATCGCCGCCGGCTGATCTTGCAGGAATACGGCATCTTCCTCGCCTTCCTGCTGCTCGTCGGCATTTTGGCGCTCTCGAACGAGTTCTTCCTGACGCCGGGCAACATTTCCAACGTGCTGCTCCAGACGTCGATCAACGGCGTGCTCGCCATCGGCATGACCTTTGTGATCCTGACGCGCGGCATCGACCTGTCGGTCGGCTCGGTCGTGGCGCTGGCCGGCATGGTGAGCGCCAGCTTCGTCACGAGTTCGGCGACGGCCGGCATCGCCGGAGCGCCCTATCCGATGGTGGTGGCGCTGGCGGCCGGCATCCTCGTCGGCGTCTGCTGCGGCGCGCTGGTCGGCTTCATCGTTTCGCGCTTTTCCGTGCCGGCCTTCGTGGCGACGCTCGGCATGCTGTCCGCCGCCCGCGGCGCCACCCTCATCTATGGCGGCGGCAAGCCGGTACCGGCGCTGTCGCCGGACTTCCGCTGGATCGGCACCGGCAACATCCTCGGCATTCCGATGCCGGTCATCCTGCTCGGCATCGTCTTCGCCGTCTCCTGGTGGGTGCTGACCCGCACGCGCTTCGGCCGCTACATCTACGCCGTCGGCGGCAACCCGCATGCCGCCAAGACCTCCGGCCTCAACGTCACGCGCATCCGTTTCCTCGTCTATGTCATCTCGGGCGCGCTTTCCGGACTTGCCGGCATGATCCTCTCGGCGCGCACCGGCTCCGCCCTGCCGCAGGCCGGCATCGCCTACGAGCTCGATGCGATCGCGGCGGTCGTCATCGGCGGCACCTCGCTTTCGGGCGGCGTCGGCCGGGTGACGGGCACGCTGATCGGCGCCCTCATCATCGGCGTCATGAACAACGGCCTCGATCTGATGGGTATCCAATCCTACTACCAGCAGGTCCTCAAGGGCGCCCTCATCGTCGGCGCCGTCATGCTCGACCAGAAGCGAAACCAGGGCGGCTAGCCCCCGAAATGCGGGCGCCCTGCGCCCGTCGTCGAAACGGTTTGCCAGAGGGCAGCCGGAATCTCAAAGGAGGAGAATGTCATGAAGAAACTGATGATTGCCCTTGCGTCCGCGACGGTGCTTTTCGCCTCGTCCGCGATCGCCCAGGAGAAGCTGAAGATCGGCGCTGCGCCCTACGGCCTCAACGCTGAATTCATGCAAATTTGGTCCGCTGCGCTCGAAGAGCACCCGGCCGTGAAAAGCGGCGAAGTCGAGCTCACCGTCTTCGACGGCCGCTATGATGCGCTGGTCCAGCAGGAGCAGTTCAACACGATGATCACCCAGAAGTTCAACGCGATCATCTTCGTGCCGATCGACATCGAAGCCGGCGCCACCGCCGTGCAGGCGGCCTCCGATGCCGGCATTCCGGTCGTCGGCTCCAACACCCGCGTGAACTCCGACCTGCTGGCCGCCTATGTCGGCTCCGACGACACGATCTCCGGCTACATGGAAGCCAAGGCCGTGCTCGACAAGATCGGCTGCAAGGGCAACGTGGTCATCATCGAAGGCCCGATCGGCCAGTCGGCGCAGATCTCGCGCCTCGAAGGCAACCAGAAGGCGCTCGCCGAGTGCCCGGACGTCAAGGTGCTGGAACAGCAGACCGCCAACTGGTCGCGCGCTGAAGCCCAGACGCTGATGGAGAACTGGCTCACGTCCCATCCGGGCCAGATCAACGGCGTCATCGGCCAGAACGACGAAATGGCGCTCGGCGCGGTCGAGGCGATCAAGTCCGCCGGCCTCAAGACGAGCGACTTCGCCATTGCCGGCATCGACGGAATCACGGATGCGCTGACCGCCGTCAAGGAAGGCACGATCACCTCGATCCTGCAGGATGCCCGCGCCCAGGCGCAGGGCGCTCTCGACCTCGCGATCCTTCATGCCAAGAAGGGCGACTACAAGCCGCAATCCGACATCTGGGCGCAGTATCCGGACATGCCGTTCAACGACGGCAAGGACAAGGAGTACAATGTTCCGTGGACGCCGGTTACGGCCGACAATGTCGATAAGCTCCTGGAAATGCGTAAGTAACACATGATCTGCGGGGCGGCCCTGCCGCCCCGTTTCTCCCGAACACGAAGGCTGGACCGATGACCGATACCCCTCCCAAGATCGACCTCAACTTCCCGCTCGACGGCAAGGTCGCGCTCGTCACCGGCGGCGCCTCCGGCATCGGCGCGGCCATCGCCTCGGCTTTCGCGTCGAAGGGCGCCAGGGTCGCCGTGCTTGACATCAATGCCGATATCGCGAGGGCGAAGGCGGAAGAGCTTGGCGGCGCGGCACGGCCCTTCGTCTGCGACGTGGCCGATGCCGCCTCCGTCCAGAAAGCCGTCGATGATGTGGTCGCAGCCTTCGGCGGCATCGACATCGCGGTCAACAGCGCCGGCATCGTGGCGCTTGCGCCTGCGGAAGACCTGACGCTCGCGCAGTGGGACAAGACGATCGACATCAATCTGAAGGGCAGCTTCCTCGTCACGCAGGCGGTTGGCCGCCGCATGATCGCGGCCGGCAAGGGCGGCAAGATCGTCAATCTCGCCTCGCAGGCGGGCTCCGTCGCGATCGAGGAACACGTTGCCTATTGCGCCTCGAAATTCGGCGTCATCGGCATGTCGAAGACGTTCGCCGCCGAGTGGGGCAAACACGGCATCACCGTCAACACCATTTCGCCCACCATCGTGCTGACCGAGCTCGGCAAGAAAGCCTGGGCCGGCGAGAAGGGCGAGGCCGCCAAGAAGCGCATCCCGACCGGCCGCTTCGCCTTCCCGGAAGAGATTGCCGCCGCCGCCGTGTTCCTGGCCTCGCCGGGCGCCGACATGATCAACGGCGCCGATCTCGTCATCGACGGCGGCTACACCATTCTGTGAGAGGACTTGTCATGCAGCGTTTCATCAACGATCCGGATCTGGTGGTCGAGGATACCGTCAAGGGTTTCGTCAAGGCCCATTCGGATATCGTGCGGCTGGCGGAAAACCCGCGCGTCGTCGTCGCAAAACACGCGCCCGTTGCCGGCAAGGTGGGCGTGGTGACGGGCGGCGGCTCGGGCCATGAGCCGGCCTTCATCGGCTATACCGGCAAGAACATGCTCGACGCCGTCGCGGTCGGCGAACTGTTCTCCTCGCCGACCGCCAAGAGCTTTCACGATGCCATCCGCGCGGCCGATGGCGGCAAGGGTGTCGTCGTGCTCTACGGCAACTATGCCGGCGACAACATGAACGTGAAGATGGCGACGAAACTCGCCGCCAAGGACGGCATCGAGATCGCGACCGTCGTCGCCAATGACGACGTCTGCTCCGCGCCGCTTACCGAGCGCGAAAAACGCCGCGGCGTGGCCGGCGAAATCTTCATGTGGAAGATGGGCGGCGCGAAGGCCGCGACAGGCGCCAGCCTTGAGGAGGTGCGCGCCACCGCCCAGAAGGCGATCGACAATTGCCGCTCGATCGGCGTCGGCCTCGGCCCCTGCACGCTGCCCGCCGTCGGCCATCCGAATTTCCAGATCGAGCCTGGCACGATGGAGGTCGGCATCGGCCATCATGGCGAGCCGGGCGTGCGCGTCGAAAAGCTGAAGACGGCGGAAGAGGTTGCCAAGGACATGGTGAAGATCGTGCTCGACGATCATGACCTGCCGGAAGGCACCGAGGTCGCCGTGCTCGTCTCGGGCCTCGGCGCCACGCCGCTCAACGAGCTCTACATCCTGAACGACACGATCGAGAGCGAGATTTCCGCCCGCGGGCTGAAAATCCACAAGACCTGGATCGGCAACTACTTCACCTCGCTGGAAATGGTCGGCGCGACGCTGACCGTGATGGCGCTCGACGACGACCTGAAAACGCTGCTCGATGTCGAGACGCGTTGCACGATGATCCTGTGACGGGAGGACACCTCATGCAGACCTTCGACAATGCATCCTCCGGCGCCATCGTGCTGTCCATGGCCGAACGGATCGTGGAAAACCGCGCCTATCTCAGCGAGATCGACGGCAAGATCGGCGACGGCGACCACGGCGTGAACATGGCCAAGGGTTTCGGCATGGCGGCCGAGCGGCTGAAGGGCAAGGATGTGGCGCTCGCCGAATCGCTCGACACGCTCGGCACCGTGCTGATGACGGAAATCGGCGGCTCGATGGGGCCGCTCTATGGCGTGATGTTCACGGAATTCGCCGAGACGATCCAGGGCGTGGAAAAGATCGACGCGGCGGCCTACAGCAAGATGCTGCATGCCGGTCTCGCTGGCATCCAGGCGATCGGCTCCGCCAAGGTCGGCGACAAGACGCTGATCGATACCTTCGTGCCGGCCATCGAGGCCTTCGACAAGGCTACCGCGGAAGGAAAACCCTTCGGCGAGGCGCTGGCGGCCCTGGTCGTCGCAGCGGAGGCCGGTCGCGACTCGACGATCAACCTGGTTGCCAAGATCGGCCGCGCCAGCCGCCTCGGCGAGCGTTCGCTTGGCGTGCTCGATGCGGGGGCCACCTCCTGTGCGATCATTCTCAAGGAACTGTCCGATGGCGCGCGCGCGCGTCTCGCCTGAGCAAAGGGTCCTCCCAGGATGCGCGGCCCGTTTCCTCCCGGGCGGGTCGCGCGCCGCCTTTTTTCGATTCCGGTTGCAAACCGGCGGCGTTGCTCCCATGTTCGCCGCCAAAAGGGGGACCGGCGAAACCGATGGCATTGAAGACTTCCTCGCCGCGCAAGGGCGGCATCGGCCGGGTGAACGGGCCGGAAGGCGTGGATTCGATCCCGCTGCGCTACGGCGACGACCCCTATGTCTGGGCCTGCTGGCTCTATTATGAAGACGGCATGACGCAGGGCGAGATCGCCGAGGCGATGGGCGTGTCGCGTGCCACCGTCAACAGCTACCTCGCCGACGCCCGCGAAAAGGGCATCGTCAATATTTCCATCGAGCCCGCCCGGCTCGCCTCCCTCACCATTGCGCAGGAACTCAAGCGCCATTTCGGCCTTTCCGACTGCCTCGTCGTGCCGAACGACGACGATTCGCGTCCGCTGATTGGCAGGCTGGGAGCGGCCGGCGCGCAGGCGCTCGCCAAGATGATCAAGTCCGGCGACACGCTCGCCGTCGCCTGGGGCCGCACGATCCTGTCGGTTGGCGAACACCTGGAAATGGGTCCATTGCAAGATGTCACCGTCGTGCAGGCGACTGGCGGCACGACCGCCAGCTTCGCCTATACGCCGGAGCTGACCACGGCAGCGGTTGCCCGCGCGATCGCGGCGCGCTGCGTCAACATCACCGCACCGGCTGTTGTCGCCTCGGGCGAAATGCACCGTATGCTGCTCGCCGAGCCGCTGATCCGCGAACAGTTCGACACGCTCGCCCGCGCCAACCGCATCGTCTTCGGCATCTCGTCGCTGCGCCCCAACTCGACGATCCACACCAGCGGCTTCTTCGAATCCGTGCCCCTGCAGCACTATCTCGCCAAGGGTGCCGCGGGCGTTCTCGCCGGGCGCTTCATCGACGAACGCGGCCGCCCCGTCGCCGGCCCCCTCGATGATCGCACGATCGGCATTTCGCTGGAAATGCTGCGCGGCATCGGCACCCGCGTCGCCGTCGCCGGCGGCTTCGATAAGGTACCAGCGCTGCTCGCCGCACTTCGCGGCGGTTACGTCAACGTGCTGGTGACGGACGCCGCGACGGGCGCCGGCATCCTGCGCGCCGATGGCGTGACGAGCCTCGACGGCAAACTCTCGCAGCGCCAGAAGAGCGTGCCGGTCGCCAACAGTTACCGCAGCCACGTCAAGAAATTCCTCAACAATCCTAATGACGTGGTCGAGGAAATGCTCGACGGCCTGATCGCCGCCCACAAGCCCTATCTTGAGCCGGTCGCCGGCTCGCGCCGCGCGCTCGTCGCCCGCGACGGCCCGCGGCCGGGCAAGGTCGGCCTCGTCATCGGCGGCGGCGCGGGGCACGAACCCTGCTTCGTCGGCTATGTCGGCAAGGGTCTCGCCGACGCGGTGGCGATCGGAAACATTTTCTCCTCGCCGCCGCCCGACCCGATCGTCAAATGCGCGGTCGCGGCCTCCGGTGGTGCCGGCGTACTCTTCGTCTACGGCAACTATGCCGGCGACGTGATGAATTTCGAGATGGCGGCGGAGCTTGCCGAGGAGCAGGGCATCCCGATCCGCACGGTTTTGACGACCGACGACATCGCCTCCTCGCCGGTCGAGGACAAGGAGGGGCGTCGCGGCGTCGCCGGCAATTTCTTCGTCTTCAAGGTGGCGGGGGCGGCCTGCGACCGCGGTTTGACGCTCGACGAATGCGAGGCCGTCACCCGCAAAGCCAACGATCGTACCTTCACGGTGGGCGTCGCGCTCGAATCCTGCTCCATGCCGCAGACGCGGCGGCACAATTTCGAGATCGGCCCGGACGACATGGAGCTCGGCATGGGCATCCATGGCGAGCCAGGCGTCTCGCGCGAGCGCATCCGCACGGCCGACGAGATCGTCGACACGATCATGGACAACATCTTCAAAGAAATGAAAGCCGAGGCCGGCGACCGGGTAGCGGTGCTGGTCAATTCCTTCGGTGCCACGCCGCTGATGGAACTCTACATCCTGTTTCGCCGGGTGGAGCAGCGGCTGTCGGCCAAGAACATCACGATCGAGGCGAGTTGGGTGGGGCACTATTGTACCTCGCTCGACATGGTCGGCGCCTCCATCTCGATCCTGCATCTCGACCGGCAGCTCACCGACCTCATGCATCATCCATGCCGGTCGTCGATTCTAACCGTCAACACGCCCTGAAATGCCTTAGTGTGGAGGAAGACATGTCGGAAAGCGCGGCGCGGGCTCTCGCCAGGATGTTCGGGCGCATGGCCGAGGCGATCGAGGCGGAGAAGGATCATCTTTCCGAGCTGGACGGCGCGATCGGCGACGGCGACCACGGCATCACCATGTCGCTCGGCTTCAAGGCGGTGAACAAGGCGCTCGCCGCGCTCGATCTCGACACGGCGAGCCCGTCCGAGGTGATGCAGACGGCCGCGACCGGGTTCCTCGACGCCGTCGGCGCGTCCACCGGTCCGCTCTACGCCACCGGCTTGCGACGCGCGGCGCAAGCGCTCGCCGGCCGCAAGGAACTCGACCTTGCCGCCTGCCGCGACATGCTGGCCGCCTTCTCCGAGGGCATCCGCGATCGCGGCAAGGCGCAGCGCGGCGACAAGACCATGCTCGACGTCTGGCTGCCGGCGGCCGAGGCCGCCGCAAGCGCGGTCGCCGATGGCCGGTCGAAACAGGATTTCTGGAAAGCAGTCACGATCGCTGCCGACAATGGTGCGGCCGCGACCGCCACCATGGTCGCCACCAAGGGCCGCGCCGCCCGCGTGCGCGAGCGCTCGCTCGGCCATCTCGACCCCGGAGCCGCCTCCGCGGCTGCCCTCGTGCGGGCCATGGCGGAAACGCTTTAGCGAGCACAAACTTTGGGCTTGACCTTCCCATGGGGGAAGGCGGCATCCTGCTGGCAAGACATCAGGAGACTAATCATGAGCAACAGCACCACCCTCGCCTTCACTGTGCCGGACATGACCTGCGGCCATTGCGCAAAGACCATCACCGGCGCGGTTGTCGCCGCCTATCCGGCCGCCAAGGTCGATATCGACCTCGCCACCAAGCGCGTGTCGATCGAAAATGCTGGTGATCGGGCCGCCGTCGCCTCCGTTATCGCGGCAGAAGGCTATTCGCCGGCCTGAGCGGCAAAAAGCCGCTTGACCTTGACATGATGGGAAGGTGCACGATCTATCCGACACAGGATGAAAGGTGCATCATGCTCACCACCACACCGCCGGCAGACCGCCGGACCGTAAAACTCTCCATCTCCAACATGACCTGCGCGTCCTGCGTGCGCCGCGTCGAGAAGGCCATCGAAACGGTGCCGGGCGTCACCGGCGCCGCCGTCAACCTTGCGACGGAAAAAGCCGATGTGACCTTTAACGGCACGCCCGACGTGGCGGCCGTGGCAGAAGCGGTGCGCAAGGCTGGTTACGGCGTCACGGAAGAGGTCATCGAGTTCCCCGTCGAGGGCATGACCTGCGCTTCCTGCATCGGCCGGGTTGAAAAGGCGCTGAAAGCCGTGCCGGGCGTGATCGAGGCGACCGCCAACCTCGCGCAGGAACGCGCCCGCGTCCGCCTCGTCAAGGGTGCCGCGAGTTTCGAGGATCTTTCCGCCGCGATCGAACGCACCGGCTACAAGGCCATCCGTGAGACCGCCGCGACACCCGCCGAGGACGACCGCCGCGCCGCCGAGGCAAAAATCCTGCGGCGCGACCTGGTGATCGCCGCGCTGCTGACCGCGCCGCTCTTCGTGATGGAAATGGGCGCGCATGCCTTCCCGTCCTTCGGCCACTACATTCACGAGACGCTCGGCATGCAGACGAGCCGGATCATCCAGTTCGTGCTGGCGACGCTGGTGCTGGCCGGTCCCGGCTTGCGCTTCTTCCGCAAGGGCATTCCGGCGCTCGCGCGGCTGGCGCCGGACATGAACTCCCTCGTCGTCATCGGCACGCTCGCCGCCTGGAGTTTCTCCACCGTCGCGACCTTCGCGCCGGGCCTGCTTCCAGGCGGCACGGCGAATGTCTATTTCGAGGCAGCCGCCGTCATCGTCACGCTCATCCTCGCCGGGCGCTACCTGGAGGCGCGCGCCAAGGGCCGCACCGGCGAGGCGATCCGCCATCTCGCCGGCCTGCGCGCCAAATCCGCCCGCGTGCTGCGCGATGGAAAAGCGGAGGATATAGCCCTCGAAAGCGTCGTGCCGGGCGATATCGTTTTGGTGCGGCCGGGTGAAAAAGTGCCGGTCGACGGCGAGGTGACGGAGGGCAGCTCGTACATCGACGAGTCGATGATCACGGGTGAACCGATGCCCGTCGCGCGCCAGGCCGGCGACCTCGTCACCGGCGGCACGGTCAACACCACCGGCTCGCTCACCTTCCGTGCCACCCGCGTCGGCGCCGATACGGTGCTCTCGCAGATCATCCGCATGGTGGAAGATGCGCAGGCGGCAAAGCTGCCGATCCAGGCGCTCGTCGACCGCGTCACGCAATGGTTCGTGCCGGCCGTCATCGCCGTCGCCCTCGTGACCTTCGGCCTCTGGCTGGTGTTCGGCCCGAGCCCGGCGCTCGCCCATGCCCTGGTCAATGCCGTCGCCGTGCTCATCATCGCCTGCCCCTGCGCCATGGGGCTTGCGACCCCCACCTCCATCATCACCGGCACGGGGCGCGCGGCGGAACTTGGCGTGCTCTTCCGCCAGGGCACCGCGCTTCAGACGCTGGAAGGCACCGACATCGTGGCCGTCGACAAGACCGGCACGCTGACGCTCGGCCATCCGACGCTGACGGAGATCGTGCCGGCGGATGGCTTTGCGCGCGACGAGGTGCTGGCGCTGGTCGCCGCCGCGGAGGTGCATTCCGAGCACCCGATCGCCGCCGCCATCCATGAAGCGGCGGTCGCGGAGGGCATCGACCTTCCGGCGGCAACCGGCTTCGTGGCGAGTTCCGGCCAGGGCATTTCGGCGGAGGTTTCCGGCCGCAGGGTGGAGGCGGGTTCGGTCGGCTTCATGCAGGCGCGCGGCCTCGATGTTTCGCCGTTCTCAAGCCACGCAAACCGGCTCGCCGCCGAGGGCGCCTCGCCGCTCTACGTCGCCATCGACGGCCGGCTGGCGGCGCTCTTTGCCGTCACCGATCCGGTCAAGCCGACGACGAAGGAGGCGATCGCCGCGCTGAAGGCGCTCGGGATTGAAGTGGCGATGATCACCGGCGACAACCGCCGGACCGCCGAGGCAGTGGCGGAAAAGCTCGGCATTGACCGGGTGCTGGCGGAAGTCCTGCCGGACGGCAAGGTCGCGGCGGTGCGCGAGCTATCGGCCGGCGGCGCGAAGAAGGTCGCCTTCGTCGGCGACGGCATCAACGACGCGCCGGCGCTTGCCGCGGCCGATACCGGCATCGCCATCGGCACGGGCACGGATGTCGCCATCGAAAGCGCCGACGTGGTGCTGATGGCGGGCGACATGCGCGGTGTCGCCGTCGGCATCGCGCTGTCGCGGGCGACGATGCGCAACATCCGCCAGAACCTGTTCTGGGCCTTCGGCTACAATGTCGCGCTGGTCCCGGTCGCGGCCGGCCTGCTCTATCCGGCCTTCGGCATCCAGCTTTCACCGGCGCTCGCAGCCGGCGCCATGGCGCTTTCCAGCGTGTTCGTGGTGTCGAACGCGCTGCGGCTCAAGCGTTTTCGTCTCGCATTCCGCAAGGGAGATCAGGCATGAATATCGGCGAAGCGGCGGAGGCGACGGGTGTCTCCGCCAAAATGATCCGGCACTACGAATCGATCGGCCTCATTCGCGAGGCCGGGCGCACCGGCGCCGGCTATCGCACCTATGGGCCGAAGGATCTCTCGACGCTCTCCTTCATCCGGCGCGCGCGCGACCTCGGCTTTTCCATCGCCCAGATCCGCGACCTGCTGGCGCTCTGGCAGGACCGCGCGCGGGCCTCCGGCGACGTGAAGCGCATCGCCAACCAGCATGTCGACGAGATGAAGGGAAAGATGCGCCTGCTGCAGGAGATGGTGCACACGTTGGAGCACCTTTCGGCCCATTGCCACGGCGACGACCGGCCGGACTGTCCGATCCTCGAACAGTTGGCGAGCGGCAAGGCGGAGGAGGCATGTTGCTAGATCAGGCGGCGGCTGAAAGATGTTCGTGCACGGCGAGCCAGCGGCCGGCGGGATCGCGCGAGAAGACGATCGTCTCGCGCTCGTTGTTCGTCATGGTCTCGCCACCCACCGAAACGTCGGTCTCCACGGCATGGGTGAAGATCGCCACGTCGCCGACGAGCCGGACTTTGCGGTCCGTCGAACGACAGCCGAGCACGCGAAAGCCATCGCGCGTCTCCCACAGCGCCCACTCCGCTTCATAGGCGGCGCGGTCGTCGAGCGTGCGGTCGAGATTGTAGAAGAGGAAGGTCGCTTCCGGCGCGAAGGCGGCAAAGTATGCTGCGCGGTCATGCCGGGCGAAGGCGCTCACCAGGGTATCGGCGGCGGTGAGGACGGCGGATTCCGTATCGGTCATGGCATTTACCTGCGGCTCAGACGATCTTGATGCTGCTGATGAGGGCGGCGATGGGCTCGTGCTGGGCGTTGACGCGCGCCTTCAGCTCTTCGAGCGGCATGGCATCGACCTTGCAGAACTCGATGAACATCATGTTGAGATTGTTGAAGAAAACTTCGCCCATGGCCTTGGCGTCGACGCCGGCCTGGATCACGCCGCGCGCCTTCAGCGTCTCGACGAGTTGCACGACCTGGGCGCAGAGCTGTCCGTCGAGCTCGGTATAGCGCCGCGACAGCGGCGTCTCCGGCTGCTGGATGGAGATCGCCATGGCGGTGCGCCACATCTCCTTGGAGAGATAATAGAGCGAGTGGTCGTAATATTGATCAATCAGGGTGCGCAGCGCCTCCGCCACGTTGAGCGGCGGATTGGCGACGATGCGCGCACCGCCCTCCAGCACCTCCGTCACTTCCATCGCCACGGTGGCGACGAGGATGTCGCCCTTGTTCTGGTAGTAGTTGTAGAGCGTGCCAACGGAAACCTCCGCCATCTCGGCGATGTCCTCGATGCGGGCGCTGTCATACCCCTGCTCGCGGAACAGCGTGGTCGCGGCTTCAAGGATGCGGCGGGTCTTGTCCGCCTTCTGTTTTGCACGCAATCCAGCCATGGAATCCTCCGTTGGAATCTCCTCAAAAATGAGATTGACTTAAAAAATGAATTCGTTCAATCTTTTTCTCAAGGCACCGGAATGAGTGCCATTCGCCTGGGCCAAAAGCCTTCAGCCAGAGGGAAAGATGATGACGAAAACCGTTTCCAGCGGGTTCTCCCGCCGCATGCTTCTTGCCACCGCAGCCGTGTTGGTTCTCGCTCCCGCCAGCGCGCAGGCGCAGGACGAGCTGAACGCGCTCGTCTGGTGCGACCACACCGACCCGGCACTGGTCGAGCCCTTCGAAAAGGCCAACAACGTCAAGGTCAACCTCAAGGAATATGAGGGCACGGGTGCCGCTATCTCGATCATCGAGCAATCCCGTCCCGGTGACTGGGACGTGCTGGTGATCGACGCTGTCGACGTGCCGCGCGCCATCGACATGAACATCCTTGGCGAAATGCCGGCCGACAAGCTGCCGCTCGGCGATCTCTTCCCTGAAGTCCGCATGGAAGAGACGACGACCAAGGACGGCAAGGTCTACGCCGTTACCGAAAAATTCGGCTACAACACCATTTCCTTCGACAAGACAAAGGTCGATCCGGCCGATATGGACGATCTTTCTGTCATCTGGTCGGACAAGTACAAGGGCCGCATCGCGCTCTACGATTATTACCTGCCGATGGTTGGCCTGACCGGCGTCGGCATCGGCAAGAAGACCGCAGACCTCAAGCAGGAAGACCTGCCGGCGATCAAGGAAAAGCTGTTCGAGATGAAGAAGGTCGCCCGCCAGGTGAGCGATGTCGTCGCCTCGCAGACGGCACTGGCGACCGGTGAGGTGGACATCGTCGTCGGTGGCGGCGAGTGGCTGACGGCGGGCCTTTCCGGCGAAAAGCCGAATCTCGACTGGACGATCCCCAAGCAGGGTGCGCTGCGCTGGGCGCAGTCGATCGGCGTCTTCAAGGACTCCGAGAAGCAGGATCTCGCGCTGAAATTCGTGCAGTACATCGTCAGCCCCGAGGGCCAGGCGCGGCTTGCCACTTCGTCCTGCTACTGGGCGATGCCAGCCAATGCCAAGGCGGGCGAGCACCTCACCGACCCGCAGAAGGCGGCGCTGCGCTGGGACAAGCAGCCGGAATATCTGAAGAACTCGCAGCTCTACCCGGTGGCAGATGCCGACATGGATGCGGCGATGCAGGACGTCTGGACGGAGATGTTGCAGCAGTAAGGTTCGGGGGGATGCGTGGATCCTCGGGTCAAGCCCGAGGATGACGGTGGGGAGGGTGTGAGCCTGCCCTATCGAACGGCTCGGCATGCGATGCCGTTTCTGCGTCGCCCCACTTCTCTTCTTTCGTCATCCTCGGGCTTGACCCGAGGATCCAAGCTCCAAGCACTGACGAGGACCGACCCCATGACCGCCACTGCCTATGAGCGCGCGGAGCGCCGCAAGGCCTGGGCCTTTGCCCTTCCGGCTTTGCTCTGGACGGGGTTCTTCTTCCTCGCACCCTTCGCCTATATGGCGGCGATCAGTTTCTGGACGCGGCAGGGGCGCGAGATCGTCGCGACGTGGACGCTCGACAATTACGTCGCCTTCTTCGAGAAGGCGCATCTCTTCAAGGGGCTCGTCGTCTCGCTGGAGATCACGGCGGCCGTCACCGTCATCTCCATCCTGCTCGCGTACCCGCTCGCCTGGATAATCGCCGAGCGCGTGCCGAAGAAGTGGCAGCGTTTCGCCCTCATCATGGCGATCCTGCCCTTCTGGACCTCCTATGTCGTGCGTTCCTATTCCTGGCTGCTGGTGCTCTCCAAGGGCGGCGTCGTCAACCAGGCGCTGCTCTGGCTCGGCGTCATCGCCGAACCGCTGGAGCTTTCGGCCAACCGCACCGGCACGATCATCGGCTTCGTGCACTTCTTCGTCATGCTTTTGACGCTGACGATCTACGCCAACCTCATCCAGCTTTCACCGAACTACCGCCGTGCCGCAGCCGATCTCGGCGCGAATGCCTTCCAGACCTTCTGGTTCGTCGTGCTGCCGCTGACGCTACCCGGCATCATGGTCGGCGCCTTCCTCACCTTCGTGCTGTGCATCGGCGATTACATCACGCCGCAGATCCTCGGGGGCAACAACGAGCTCGTGCTGCCGCAGGTCATCATGCTGCAACTCGGACGGCGGGCGGATTTCCCGATGGCGACAGCACTCTCGCTGGTGCTGATGGTCGTCGTCACGCTCGCCTATATCGCCTGCGCCCGCTGGCTGAAGATGGAGCGGACATAAACATGCGCCACCTCACCACCGCCCTTGCCGCGCTCTATGCCGGCCTCATCTACCTCTTCATCTTCCTGCCCGTCGTCGTGCTGGTGCTCTTCTCCTTCCAGGATGGCACGCTGCCGGTGCCGCCGCTGAACGGGCTGACGCTGCGCTGGTACGAGGCGATCTTTTCCGATGGCAAGCTGATGGCCGCGCTCGGCAATTCGCTGATCGTCGCGGTCGTTTCATCGGCGGTCGCCTGCGTACTCGGCTTCCTCGCGGCCTATGCCTTCGCCCGCTACACGCTGCCCGCCTCCGGCCTCCTGCGCGGCCTCATCGTCGCGCCGATGACGGTGAGCACGCTGATCATCGGCCTCGGCCTGCTTTCGGTGCTGAATCTTACCGGCCTCAGGCTTTCGCTCGTCACCGTCGGTATCGGCCATGTGGTGATCAACCTGCCGCTCTGCTTCGCCATCATCTATGCTTCGATGGGCGGGCATCAGGTGAACATCGAGCGGGCGGCGCGCGATCTTGGCGCGAAGGACTGGCAGGTCATGCTGCTGATCACCGCGCCCATGCTGCTGCCGTCGATCCTCGCCGCCTTCTTCCTCTCCGTCACCTTCAGCTGGGACGAGTTCATCGTCGCCTTCCTGCTGTCGCGCTTCGATGTGACGCTGCCGGTAGAGATCTGGAGCATGCTGCGCTCCGGCCTCGACCCCAGGACCAATGCCATCGGCAGCGTCGTCTTCCTCGTCTCGGTCGCGTTCCTCGTCGTCATGGAACTCACCGTCTTCAGAAAGAAAGCCTCATGACCGCCGACGTTTCCATTCGCAACGCCACCAAGGTCTTCGGCGCATTCCGGGCACTTGACGACGTGTCGCTCGATATCGCCGCCGGCGAGTTCATCGTGCTGCTCGGCCCGTCGGGCTGCGGCAAGACGACCCTGCTCTCCATTCTCGGCGGCTTCATCGAGCCGACCTCCGGCACGGTTTCGATCGGCGGGCGCGACATGACCCATGTCTCGCCGGCCAAGCGCCCGACCACCACCATGTTCCAGGACTACGCGCTCTTCCCGCATATGTGCCTGCGCGACAATGTCGGCTTCGGCCTGCGCATGCGCGGCATGGGCAAGGCGGAACGCTACGAGAAGGCGTTCTCCCTGCTCGATCTCGTCGGCCTCAGGGCCTCCTCCGCCAAAAAGCCGCATGAACTCTCGGGTGGCCAGCGGCAGCGCGTGGCGCTTGCCCGCGCGCTCGCGGTCGATCCGGACGTGCTGCTGCTCGACGAGCCGCTCGGGGCGCTCGACCTGAAGCTGCGCCGGCAGATGCAGGACGAGTTGAAGGCGATCCAGAAGCGGGTCGGCACGACCTTCGTGCATGTCACGCACGACCAGGAAGAGGCGATGGCGATCGCCGACCGCATCGTCGTCATGAACAAGGGCCGCATCGAGGATGTCGGCACGCCGGCCTCGATCTATATGCGACCGCGCTCGCTGTTTTCCGCCGGCTTCATGGGCGAGGCGAACTTTTTGCCGGCCAAGGTGTGCGGCACGGCGGCGAACGAGGCGGAAGTGGAAACCGCGCTGGGCCGCGTCGCCCTGCCCGCCTCCGCCTTCGTGTCCGGCCTGCCGGCGGCAGGTCGCGATGTCACGCTCTGCATCCGCCCGGAGCATTTTCGCAGCGGGAGCACGGATGTGCCGACCGTCTCGCTCGGCCGCGGCCGCATCACCGGCAGTGCCTTCTTCGGCACGCACCACCGCTGCCATGTCGCGGCCGACGGCACCACCCTCACCGCCCATCTTCCCCAGACCGACAATCCGCAAGTCGGCGCCGAGCTTGACCTTCGGCTAAAGGCGGATAGCATCGTCGTGCTTCAGGACGGAGCGGGAGTCGTAGAGTAAATGCAGCGCATCCGCCCGGAGGATTGGTACAGCGTTCGTCGCCTCGACGACGATGTCACTTATATTTCCGAGCCTTACATCCAGGAATTCTACCGCTGCAACATCTGGCACATACGTGGGCGCGACCGCGACATGCTGGTGGATAGCGGCATGGGCGTCGTTTCGCTGCGCGAATGGGTGCCCGTCGTCACGGAGCGCGAGCTGATCGCGGTGGCGAGCCACACCCATTTCGACCATATCGGCTGCCATCACGAATTCGAGTGCCGCGCCGTGCATTCCGCCGAAGCCGATCTTCTCGCCAACCCGACGCGGGAAAACACGCTCGCCGAACCCTACGTTACCGACGACATCTTCGACGCGCTGCCGCCCGAACCTTATTGCTCGAAATGTTACGCGGTGAAGCGCGCGCCCGCGACGCGCATCCTCGAAGATGGCGACATCATCGACCTCGGCGACCGGCAGTTCGAGGTCATTCACACGCCGGGACACTCCCCGGGGGGTATTGCGCTCTACGAAAAGGCGACAGAAATTCTCTTCTCGGGCGACATCGTCTACGATGGCCCGCTGATCGAGGACACCTACCATTCCGACTTGGGGGATTACATCGCCTCGATGGAACGGCTCCTGACCCTGCCCGTGCGGCTGGTGCATGGCGGCCATTTTCCAAGTTTCGGCGGAGACCGCTACCGCCAGCTCATCAAGGGCTGGCTTGATGAAAAACAGAAGTGACGGGAGAAAAACATGCTCGACAAGCGCAAATTCTACATCGACGGCCAGTGGGTCGATCCGCTGAAGCCCAACGACCTTTCGGTGATCAACCCGGCAACGGAAAAGCCGATCGCGGTCATCTCCATGGGCACCGCCGCCGATATCGACCGCGCCGTCGCTGCCGCCAAGAAGGCCTTTGCGACCTACAGCCAGACCAGCGTGGAAGAGCGCCTCGCGCTGCTCGAAAAGCTGCTCGACATCTACAAGCGCCGCTATGAGGAGATGGCGCACACCATCACGCTGGAACTCGGCGCGCCGATCACCATGAGCACCGAGCAGCAGGCGGATGTCGGCGTCGGCCACCTCCAGGGCTTCATCGAAGGCCTGAAGCGCCTGAAGGGCCGCGAAGTGCTGCCGAACGGCGACGTCGTGCGCCGCGAGCCGATCGGCGTCGCCGGCCTCATCACGCCGTGGAACTGGCCGATCAACCAGATCGCGCTGAAGGTCGTCCCGGCGCTCGCGACCGGTAGCACCTGCGTGCTGAAGCCGTCCGAATTCACGCCGCTGAACGCCCTGCTCTATGCGGAAATGGTGCATGAGGCCGGCTTCCCGGCGGGCACGTTCAACCTCGTCAACGGCGACGGTCTTGAATGCGGCGCGGCGCTTTCCAAGCACAAGGACGTCGACATGATGTCCTTCACGGGTTCCACCCGCGCCGGCATCGCCGTCAGCAAGGATGCGGCCGAGACGGTCAAGCGCGTGACGCTGGAACTCGGCGGCAAGTCGCCGAACATCGTCTTCGCCGATGCCGACCTCGAAGACCGCGTCGCCGGCAGCGTGCGCGAATGCTTCAACAATTCCGGCCAGTCCTGCGACGCGCCGACCCGCATGCTCGTCGAGCGTTCGGTCTATGACAAGGTCGTCGAGATCGCCGAGCGCACCGGCAAGGAAGCCAAGGTCGGCAACCCGGAAGAGGCCGGCGAACATATCGGTCCGCTCGTCTCCCACATCCAGTTCGGCCGCGTGCAGGCGCTGATCGAGGCGGGTGTCGCCGAAGGCGCACGCGTTCTGGTCGGCGGCCCCGGCAAGCCGGAGGGTTTCGAGACCGGCTATTTCGTCAAGCCGACGATCTTTGCCGACGTCAACAACGAGATGCGCATCGCCCGCGAAGAGGTGTTCGGTCCTGTCCTCTCGATCATCCCCTTCGACACTGAAGAGGAAGCGATCGCGATCGCCAACGACACCGCCTACGGCCTTGCCGCCTATCTCCAGACCGGCAATCCGGACCGCGCCGAGCGCGTCGCCGCCCGGCTTCGCGCCGGCATGGTGCACATCAACGGCGGCCCGCACCGCTACGGCAGCCCCTTCGGCGGCTACAAGCAGTCCGGCAACGGCCGCGAAGGCGGCATCTTCGGCCTTGAGGATTTTCTTGAGGTGAAGACGGTTCACCGGCCGGATGCGGCGTAATCCAGCCAGATAAATCCGAAGGCGGCGCTCGAAAGGGCGCCGCTTTTTCATGGGTGCAAAGTTTTCCGCTAAATTAGCGGCGCCCGTCTGGTTCAACCCGGTGCAGTCTGATAGCTCGCTGGCATCCTGATGCCCGGACCGCTGCCTTGTCCCCGATTGCCGTTTCCACCCATCGCCGCCTCGCGCTCGCAGCCCTTCTGATCGGGGGCGCGGCCATCGGCGGCTCGCCGATTTTCGTCCGCCTGTCGGAAGTGGGGCCGCTGGCAACGGCGTTCTGGCGGGTCTCGCTGGCGTTGCTGCCGTTCTTCCTGATATCGCGCGTCGCCAGGGAGGCGGACGAAGAGCCGGCCGGACTGCGCGACTATCTCGTGCTTCTGCTGCCCGGTATCTTCCTGGCCATCGATCTCGTCGCCTGGCACCTGTCGCTGCACATGACCTCCGTCACCAATGCGACGTTGCTGGCCAATCTGGCGCCCGTCTTCGTGACGCTCGGCTCCTGGCTGATCTTCCGCACGCGCATTACGCCCATTTTCCTGGCGGGGCTTGCGCTGGCACTGGTCGGCGTCATCGTGCTGAAGGGTGGGCCGGCGGCAATCGGCGGCGGGCAGCTTGCGGGCGATGCGACCGCCATCGTCGCCGCCATCTTCTACGCCTGCTACATGCTGGCGCTCGGCCATGTCCGCTCGCGCTTCTCGACGCTGCGCATCATGGTCTGGACGACGTTTTCGGCCGCCGTCTGCATGTTGCCGATCGCCTTCTTCTTCGAGGGCAGCATGTTGCCCATCACCCTGTTCGGCTGGGCGATGGTTGTCGGCCTCGCCTTCATCAGCCATGTCGGCGGGCAGGGTCTCGTGACCTATGCGCTGGCCTATCTGCCGACGGCGTTTTCTTCGCTGACGCTGCTCCTGCAGCCCGTGGTCGCCGCCATCCTCGCGTGGTTCCTGCTCGCCGAGCCGGTGGGCATCATGCAGGCGGTGGGCGGCGTTATCGTGCTAGCCGGGATTCTGGTCGCCCGGCGGGGTTGAAGCCTGGCCTTCCGCCTGTTTTGCCTGCATGACGGCCCGTATGCCGGAAAACAGGATCAGGCCGTTGATGGCGATCCCGAACAGGAAGCGGCCCGGCGCGAGGCTGAAGCTCAACGGCGCGTCGGGATTGTAGCCGAGGCTCGCAAGACCGCCCATGTCGTTCGTCAGCAGGCCGGAGGCCAGCCACCAGGCGCCGGCGACGATCATCACCCAGCCCCATACCTTGCCGTTCTTCATGCTGCACCTCCGTTGACGTGGCCATGCTCCTGCGAAGGAGACGGCTGGGTGCCGCGCAATATTCCGCCGGGCTGATCAGTGGTTGTGCCGCGGCGGCGTTTTGGCGATTTCGCGGAAATCCGCGGCCCCCTCGATGACCGCGCCGTCCGAAAGCTGGGTGACCGTCTTGCGGTAGAGCCGCTGCCACGGCGTCGCGTCAGCCGGCACCGAAGGAATGCCGTCGGCCTTGCGGCGCTCGATTTCCCCCGCCTCCACCAGCATGTCGCACCGCCCGTTTTCGAGGTCGATGCGGATCATGTCGCCGGTGCGCAGCCACGCAAGCCCGCCGCCGGCCGCACTTTCCGGCGAGGCGTTGAGGATCGACGGGCTGTCGGCGGTGCCGGACTGCCGCCCGTCGCCGATCGTCGGCAGGCTGGTGATGCCGCGTTTCAGAAGGTGGTCCGGCGGCTGCATGTTGACGACCTCTGCCGAACCCGGCCAGCCGAGCGGCCCCGCGCCGCGGATGACGAGGATGGTGCGTTCGTCTATGGCGAGCGCCGGATCGTTGATGCGCCTGTGGTAATCCTCCGAGCCATCGAAGACGACGGCCTTGCCCTCGAACGTGCCTTCCCGGCCCGGCTCGCTCAGATAACGCGTACGGAACTCCGGCGAGATCACCGAGGTCTTCATGATGGCGAAATCGAACAGGTTGCCCTTGAGAACGAGGAAGCCCGCCCGCTCCTTGAGCGGTTCGCCATAGGGCCGGATGACCTCGCGGTCGCTTGCCGCACGCCCTTCCAGGTTCTCCGCAACAGTGCGCCCGGTGACGGTGGGACAACCTCCATCGAGCTTTCCGACATCCAGCAGCTCGCACATGATCGCCGGCACGCCGCCTGCCCGGTGAAAACGCTCACCGAGGAAACGTCCGGCCGGCTGTACGTCGGCGAGTAGCGGGACGTCGTAGCCGTGCACCTGCCAGTCGTCCGGCTTCAGCTCGACGCCCGCATGTTTCGCCATCGCCATCAGATGCGGCTGCGCATTGGTCGAGCCGCCGATCGCCGAATTGACGCGGATCGCGTTGAGGAAAGCTTCGCGCGAGAGGATGTGCGAGGGGCGGATATCCTCCAGCACCAGCTCCACCGCGCGCCGGCCGGTGCGATAGGCCATCTGGCCACGTTCGCGATAGGCGGCCGGGATGGCGGCGCAGCCCGTCAGCGACATGCCGAGCGCTTCGGCCAGCGCGTTCATCGTCGAGGCGGTGCCCATGGTGTTGCAATGGCCGATGGAGGGCGCGGAATCCATGGCTGCCTGCAAAAACTCCTCCTCGTCCATCCTGCCGGCTGCAAGCTTGCGGCGCGAGCGCCAGATGACGGTGCCGGAGCCGGCGAGGTCGCCTTCGTGCCAGCCATCGAGCATCGGCCCGCCGGAGAGCACGATCGCCGGAATATCGACCGTCGAGGCCGCCATCAGCGCCGAGGGCGTGGTCTTGTCGCAGCCGGTCGTCAGCACGACGCCGTCGAGCGGATAGCCGTAGAGAATCTCGACGAGGCCGAGATAGGCGAGGTTGCGGTCGAGAGCCGCGGTCGGCCGCTTGCAATTCTCGAAAATCGGATGCGTCGGGAACTCGATGGGAATACCGCCCGCATCGCGGATACCGTCGCGCACCCGCTTGGCGAGGTCGACGTGATGGCGGTTGCACGGCGTCAGGTCGCTGCCGCTCTGCGCGATGCCGATCACCGGCTTGCCGGAGCGCAGCTCCTCCGGCGTGATGCCGTAGTTCATGAAGCGTTCGAGATAGATCGCGGCCATGTCGATATGGTCGCGATTGTCGAACCAGTCCTGCGATCGCAGCCGGCGCTTGCCTGTCTTTTCGTCCGTCATGAAATGACCCTTGTAAACAATATCCACCCGCACTGTTCCATCCCTCTCGTTCGGGATCAACAGATGCTTGATGCAGCTATCAAAATTGCTGACTGGATCGGCCCCGTGGAATGTGTCACAGCCCTCCCATCCCGAGATCCGAGTTTCCGCCATGACCGATATCACCGCCTCCTCGCCCGCCTCCGGCACCGCCCGCCTTGGCGTGATGCTGATGCTGCTCGGCATGGCCATGTTTTCGCTGAACGACGTGCTCGGCAAGTGGCTGGTGGCCACCTATTCCGTCAGCCAGCTCATGCTGATCCGCAGCGCCGCCGCGATGCTGGTGCTGACGCCCTTCCTGTGGCGCACGGGATGGCGGCAGCTTATCGACGTCGATCGCCCGAAACTGCATTTCCTGCGCTCTGCGCTTTATGCGTTCGAGGCATCCGCCTTCTACTTCGCCGTCGCCTACATGCCGCTCGCCGATGCCATGACCTACTGGCTTGCCGCGCCGATCTACGTGGCGGCGCTGTCGCCTCTGCTGCTGCGCGAAAAGGTCGGCTGGCGGCGTTGGACGGCCATCATCATCGGCTTTATCGGCGTGGTCATTGCGCTGGAGCCGTCGAAGGACACGTTTACGCTGCCCGCCCTTATCGCGCTTGCCGGCAGCCTTGCCTTCAGCGTGGCCATGGTGCTCGGCCGGTCGTTGCGCGCCGCGCCCGATACGACGCTGGTCTTCTGGCAGATGGGGGCGGCGGTGATCTTCGCGGGTGTCTGGTGTCTCGCTGATCCGTCCGGCTGGGCGCCGGTCAGCGGCGCCGGCCTCGGTCTGCTGAGCCTGCTCGGCATCGTCGCGATGAGCGCACACATGCTGGTCAACCGCTCGCTGAAGCTGGCGGATGCCGCAACTGTCGTGCCGCTGCAATATACGCTGCTGCTCTGGGCCGTCATCTTCGGCTGGATTTTCTTCGGCGATCTCCCCCGCCCGGCCATGCTGATCGGCGCCGGCTTCATCGTCGCTTCCGGCCTCTTCATCTTCTTCCGCGAGCAGCAGCTGAAACGCCGCGCCCGCGGCTGAGACCGTCAAAGCGGCAGTTCGGTGGTGTATTTCACGCTCTTCAGTGCGAAATGCGACGACGAGTTCGCGACCGCCTCATGGGTCAGAATCGCCTGCATGAGAAGCTGCTCGTAGTCCCGGACGTCCTTCACGACGACGCGGATCAGGTAATCCCATTCGCCGGACATGGAATAACATTCCAGCACTTCCTCATGCGTCTGCACGAAGCGCTCGAAATCCCGCCGCGCGATGGGGTCGTGCGATTTCATGCGCACCTGGCAGAAGACATTGAGGCCGCGGCCGATGCGGTCCGGATCGAGCAGGCGGACGGTGGGGCCGAGAACACCCGCCTCCTCCAGCGCCTTGATCCGCCGCCAGCAGGAGGCACTTGAGGCACCGACTTCCTCGGCGAGCGCCGCATGGCTGATATCGCCGCGTCGCTGCAGGACTTTCAGGATTCTCCTGTCGATGGCGTCAAGCTGAATGGAATTCATCGTAAAACCCAGAAATGAGATACAGACGTTTCATTTCTATCGCAGACTGCGCGCTGTTTGAAACGCTTTTTCGCCTCCCGCGTCCTACACTTTCCATCCATGCACATGCGGGAGGAAACCATGGCACAGGCCGCGCTCAAACCCATCGCCCGAAACGCGCCGGATGAAACCGTCGACTGGAAACGCATCACCTATCTGATGCACCTGTCGCGCGCGCTCGACGAGATGGAGGAAACCCGCCTCGTGCCGGAGAAGAAGGTGCTCTACCAGTTCTCTGCCCGCGGCCACGACATGGCGCAGATCATGCTCGGAAGCCACCTGACCGACCGGCATGATGCGACCTGCGGCTATTATCGCTCGCGCCCGCTGCTGCTGTCGCTCGGCGTCGATCCCGCCGATGCGCTCGGCTCGGCGATGGGCCGTGCCGGTGGCTATTCCGACGGGCGCGACATCGGCGTCGTCTTCAATTATCCGAACCTCGATGGCGCGTCGGCGCTCCCCATGTGCGGCGGCGTCGGCGCGCAATATACGCCGACGGCCGGCTGGGCGCAGGCAGTCAAATATTATGCCGACGTGCTGGGCAAGGCGGAGTACCGCGAGAGCATCGCCGTGGTGCTCGGCGGCGATGGCTCGGTCGCCTCGAACGGGTTCTGGTCGGCGCTGACGATTGCTACGACCCAGACCCTGCCGATGCTCTTCTACATCGAGGACAACGGCTACGGCATCTCGGTCCCCTCTACCATCCAGACACCCGGCGGCAACATCGCCGCCAACCTTTCCGGCTGGAAGAACCTGACGATTTTCGAAGGCGACGGCACCGATCCCGCGGCCGCCGCGCGCCTCACCGGCGATGCGGTGGAGCATGTGCGCCGCAGCCGTGGCCCTGTCCTGCTGCGTCTCACCGTGCCGCGCCTGCAAGGCCACAGTTTCCAGGATACCCAGGCGTACAAGAACGAGGAGACGGTGCGCAGCGAATGGGCGCGCGATCCGCTGCCGCGCCTGAAGGGCTATATCGTGCCCGCCGTGCTGAGCGAGGCGGAGTGGAATGCCGCGGACGAGGATGCACGGCAGGCGGCGGAGACGGCGCGCATCGCAGCCGAAGCGCGCCCGACCGCCGTCCCCGAGACGGTGACCCGGCACGTCTTCTTCGATGGCGAGGTGCAGGTGATGGGCGGGCAGATCCGCCACGGCTATAGGGCGCCGGAGACAGTCGCCACGGTGCAGGCGGACGGCCAGCGCATCAACATGGTCACCGCCATCCGCCGCACGCTCGACCATGAACTGTCGATCAACGAGCGCGTCGTGCTGTTCGGTGAGGATATCGGGCCGAAGGGCGGCGTGCATGCTGTGACCCTCGGGCTTCAGGAAAAGTTCGGCAGCGAGCGGGTGTTCGATACCTCGCTTTCGGAGGAAGGCATTGTCGGCCGGGCTGTCGGCATGGCGCTTGCCGGCCTGATGCCCGTGCCGGAAATCCAGTTCCGCAAATATGCCGAGCCCGCCACCGAGCAGATCAACGACTGCGGCACGATCCGCTGGCGCACCAACAACCGATTTGCGGCCCCCATGGTGCTGCGCATGCCGGGCGGTTATTTCAAATGCGGCGACCCCTGGCACAGCCAGACGAACGAGGTCGCCTTCGTGCACCAGCCCGGGTGGAAGGTCGCGGTGCCCTCCAATGCCGCCGACGCTGTCGGCCTGCTGCGCACGAGTCTCCGCGGCAACGACCCGGTGATCTTCTTCGAACACCGGGCCATGCTGGACCACGCGTGGGCGCGCCGCCCCTATCCCGGCGACGATTATGCCCTGCCTTTCGGCAAGGCCAGCTTCACGCGCCGGGGTGACAGGATCACGCTCGTCACCTGGGGCGCGATGGTGCATCGCTGCGAGGAGGCCGCGGATGGCGTTTCGGCCGATGTCATCGACCTGCGTACGCTGATGCCCTGGGACAGAGAGGCGGTGCTCTCCTCCGTGCGCCGCACCCGGCGTTGCCTCATCGTGCATGAGGATCTCTGCACCGCCGGTTTTGGCGCGGAAATCTCGGCCGTGGTGGCCGACGAGGCCTTCATGGATCTCGACGCGCCGGTCTCGCGGCTCACCATGCCGGACATACCGAGCCCGCACAATCCCGTGCTGCTCGACTGGGCGGTGCCCTCGGTCGGGAAAATCCGCGCCAAGATCGACGCGCTGCTGGAGTTCTGAGTATGACCGATCTGATCGATGTTCTTGCACCTGAGGAACAGGAAGGCACCAAGGCGGTCGTGCGCAACTGGCTGAAGGCCGTGGGCGAGACGGTGGCGCTCGACGATCCGCTCGTCGAGCTCGAAACCGACAAGGTGACCCAGGAAATACCCGCGCCCATCACCGGCACCCTGCACGAAATCCTCATGCAGAGCGGCGAAAAGACGGAGCCCGGCGCGGTGCTCGGCCGGATCAAGCTTGCGGGTTCCGCTGAGGCGCGCGTGGTGGCCGCACCCGCCGCCGCGAAGGAGACCGCGCCGGCAGTGTCGGAAGCGGTGCACCATTCCCCGGCGGTGCGACGCGCGGCCGAGGAGTACGGCATCGACCCGGCAACGGTGGCAGGCTCCGGCAAGGGCGGGCGCGTGACGCGCGCCGACATGGATGCCGCGCATGAGGCGGCGCTTGCAACGCCTGCGCTGCAACCCGCCAGAACGCCAACGCCGCAGGCGGAAAAGCCGAGCGGCGACCTGCGCTCCCGCTCGATCAAACATTCGCCCATGCGGCTCGCCATCGCCGAGCACATGCAGATGTCCGTCTCCACGGCACCGCATGTCACCGCGGTGTTCGAGGCCGATTTCAGCGCCGTGATGCGCCATCGCGAGAAGAACAAGGCCGCGTTTGCCGCTTCCGGCGTGTCGCTCTCCTACACGGCCTATATCGTCGCTGCTTGCGTTGCCGCGATGAAGGCCGTGCCGGCGGTCAACAGCCGCTGGTTCGACGATTGCCTGGAGGTCTTCGAGGATGTGAACATCGGCATCGGCACCGCCCTTGGTGACGACGGCCTCGTCGTGCCCGTCATCCGCGAGGCACAGAACCTCTCGCTCTCCGGCATCGCCGTGCGCCTGCAGGATCTCACCGCCCGCGCGCGGGCGAAAGCGCTGACGCCGGCCGACATGCGCGGCGGCACGTTCACCATCTCCAACCATGGCGTTTCCGGTTCGCTGGTCGCCACGCCGATCATCATCAACCAGCCGCAATCGGCGATCCTCGGCGTCGGCAAGCTGGAAAAGCGGGTCGTCGTGCGGGAGGTTGACGGCGTGGACACGATCCAGATCCGCCCAATGACCTATGTCTCGCTCACCATCGACCATCGCTCGCTCGACGGCCACCAGACCAACACCTGGCTGACCCGCTTCGTCGAAACGCTCGAAAGCTGGCCGCAATGACCGCTTCCCATGACTATGATCTGCTGGTGATCGGTGGCGGTCCCGGCGGCTATGCCTGTGCCATCCGCGCCGCGCAACTCGGTCTGAAGACGGCCTGCGTCGAGGAGCGCCCGACGCTGGGCGGCACCTGCCTCAATGTTGGCTGCATCCCCTCGAAAACCTTGCTGCACGCAACGCACCTGCTTGAAGCCGCCCGTGACGGCCACATGGCTGACTTCGGCATCGAGACTGGCCCGGTCTCCGTCGATCTCGCCAAACTGATGGCGCGCAAGGACGCGACCGTCGCCTCGCTCACCAAGGGCATCGACTTCCTGTTTCGCAAGAACGGCGTGACCCGCCTTGCCGGCCGGGCGCGCCTTGCCGGACCGGGCCGCGCGGAAATCGCCGGCAAGACGGTCGGCGCGAAATCCATCGTGATCGCCACCGGCTCGCAGCCGGCGACGCTTGCAGGCGTGACGGTGGACAATGCCGCCGGCATCGTCGTCGATTCGACCGGCGCGCTGTCCCTCTCCCGCGTGCCGGAACGGCTCGTCGTCATCGGCGGAGGCGTCATCGGCCTCGAACTCGGCTCCGTCTGGCGCCGTCTCGGCGCCAAGGTGACGGTCGTCGAATATGCCGAGCGCATCCTTCCCGGCATGGACGAGGATATCCGCACGGCGATGACGAAACTCCTCACCCGCAAGGGCATGACGATCCTCGCCTCGACCGCCGTCACCCATGTCGAGACCGGAAGCGGTGGCGCGACCCTCACCCTCCGCGCCGCCGATGGCGGCACGTCGGAACTGACGGCGGATGTCGTGCTCCTCGCCACCGGCCGTAAGCCGAACACCCGTGAGCTTGGTTTGGAGACGGTCGGCATCACCTCGGATGACGGCGGCTTCGTGCCGGTCGATCATCGCGGCTGGACGGGCGTTGCGGGCATCCACGCGATCGGCGACGTGACGCGCGGCCCCATGCTGGCGCACCGGGCGGAGGACGAGGGCATCGCGGTTGCCGAACGGCTCGCCGGCAAGCCCGGCATCGTCAACCACGCCATCATCCCGGCCGTGGTCTATACCGACCCGGAAGTTGCCGCCGTCGGCAAGACCGAACAGGCGCTGAAGGCCGAGGGCATCGCCTACCGCGCCTCGACTTTCCCGATGCTCGCCAACAGCCGCGCCAAGGCGAACGGCGACACCGAAGGTTTCGTGAAACTGCTGGCCGAGGAGAAGACCGGCATCCTGCTCGGCGCCCATCTCATCGGTGAAGTGGCCGGCACGATGATCGCGCAGATCGCGCAGGCGATGGAGTTCGGCGCGACGGCGGAGGACATTGCTTATACCTGCCACGCGCACCCCACGCACAGTGAGGCCATCAAGGAAGCCGCTCTGGCCTTCACCGGTGCCGCCATCCATATCTGAAATCGGGTGGTCTTCCATCGGATTTGAAAGCAAGGATCGGAGTGTGGCGACTGCAGCTTGGCGGCATGGTGGCCGCGATCCGTTCAGGAAGGCGAAGACGATGACCCGATCTGCATCCACACAACCCCTGTCACCCGTGGCGGACGATCCGCGCTGGGCGCGCATCGTCGCCCGCGACAAGGCAGCCGATGGGCGACTGTGGTATTCGGTCGCGACGACCGGCGTCTATTGTCGCCCCACCTGCCCGTCCCGCAGGGCCAATCCGCGCAACGTCATGCTGCACGACACGCTGGAAAGCGCGCGGGCGACCGGCTTTAGGCCATGCCAGCGCTGCAATCCCGAAGGGCCGTCGCTCGAAAGCGAGAATGCGGCGCTCGTCGCGCGCGCCTGCCGGATCATCGAGGACAGCGAGGAGGAGCCGGCCTTGGAGGCGCTGGCGGAGGCGGTTGGCCGCAGCGCCGGTTATTTCCACCGGGTGTTCAAGGCCGCGACGGGATTGACGCCGAAGGCCTATGCCGCCGCCGACCGGGCGAAGAAGGTTCGCGAAGGCCTCGAAACCGGCAACAGCGTCACCGCGGCGATCTACGATGCCGGCTTCAATTCCAGCGGGCGCTTCTACGAGAAATCGACGGGCATGCTCGGCATGACGCCGACGCAATATCGCGCCGGCGGCGCCGATGAGGCGATCCGCTTTGCGGTCGGCCAGACGTCGCTCGGCGCGATCCTCGTCGCCTCCAGCACGAAGGGCGTCGCCTCCATCCTGCTCGGCGACGACCCGGATGCGCTGGTTCGCGATCTCCAGGATCGTTTTCCGAAAGCCCGCCTCGTCGGTGCCGACAAGGACTACGAGGCGCTGGTCGCCCGCGTCGTCGGCTTCGTCGAAAATCCGGGTATCGGGCTGGAACTGCCGCTCGATGTGCGCGGCACAGCGTTCCAGCGCCGTGTCTGGCAGGCGCTGCAGGAAATCCCGGCCGGCGCGAGAACCTCCTATTCCGAGATCGCGCGGCGCATCGGGTCGCCGACGGCGGTGCGCGCGGTGGCGGGCGCCTGCGCGGCGAATGCGCTTGCCATCGCCATTCCCTGCCATCGCGTGGTGCGGACCGACGGCGCACTCTCCGGCTATGCCTGGGGTGTCGAGCGCAAGCGCGCACTGCTTGAACGGGAGGCGGCGCCGACCATTTGAGGTTATGGTGATCGCCTGTATCAGCCAGGAAGACGCCATGCCCCTGCAAAATCGTGTCACGCCTTTTGGCGAGATCGTCGCCCTCCCGCAACGCGGCCTGTTCACCGGCAATCGCGGCATCATCCATGATCCGACGACCAAAACCCTTCTCACCAAGCGCTGGTCAAGCAAGGCCTGGCTGATCTGCGTCTGCGAATACAAAGGCCGCCGCCGCGCGGTGATGGGCGGGCGGAGTTGGACCGAACTGTTCTTCCTCGACGAGGCCGTGGCCCTCGCCGCCGGCCATCGCCCCTGCTTCTTCTGCCGGCGAGAGGCTGCGGAGGGTTTTCGCGCCTCCTGGGCCACCGCGCGGGGCGAAGCGCCGCCCCTGGCCGGCGTGATGGACGCCGTGCTCCATGCCGAGCGCGTCGCGCGCCGCCGCAAACGCATGCATCCGATCGCCGGGCCTTTGGCGGCGCTTCCCGATGGCGCGGTCGTCGCGCGCGGAATGGAGGCGTTTACGCTTCGTGGCGGCCTCGCCTATCGCTGGACGGTGGAAGGATATGCCGCGCCGCAGCGCCTCGCCAGCGCCGACGGGCTGCTGACACCACCCTCCACGGTGGGGGCACTCAGTGCCGGTTACGAGCCCATCTTCCATCCGACGTTGGAAAATTGCAGGCCGGCTGCCATCGTGGATTGCGGATTGCCGGAAGTTGAAGCATAGTTCTAATTCAACTTCACCTATCGTGACAAAGGGCCGTGTCGCATGCCGGCTTACCCGCTTGGTCCCGAGCATTCCGCCGCCCGCTCGACGGGGCCAGCGCCCTTTGCCGGCGCGCCGCTTGAGGCGCCCAACCAGTTCCTGCCGAACCCGCGCATCGCCCTCCTGCCGCCACTGACCCGCAAGGCGAAGGCCGCCGAGGTCGCGCTCGCGCGTGCGCTAATCGACGACATCACCATGGGCCTGTGCGCCATGCGCACCGTTTCCGTCGTCGCGCCCCATACCGCAAGCTGCCTGCGCAACGAGCCCGACTGGCTCGACCATCTGGAGCGCAACAAGGTCCAATATATCCTGGACGCGCGCAGCACCCCGGAAGGCCTGCTCCTCCAGCTCGTCTTCCTTCCCTCCGACACGATGATCTGGGCGGCGCGGTATGCGCTGCACGTCGCCGTCCTGCCGGATCAGCGCCGGGAAATCGCGCGGGCGGTGACGGTGCAACTCGCGCAGGAGCTTGAGCGCAACGAGGTGTTCTACGCCGACTATGTGCGAAACGCCCGTGCCTACCACCTCTATCTCCGCGGCTTGGACCGGCTGAAGGCCGTGACGCTCACTGACAGCCTCTGGGCGCGCGAAGCCTTTTTGCAGGCGCTGGAGGAGCACAAGGATTTTGCCCCGGCGCTGAGCGGGCTGTCGCGCACGTTCACCATGGAATGGCTGCTACGCGGGCGGGACGACCAGGCGCTGTTGCAGGCGGCGGAAAATGCGGCATGCGAGGCCATCCGGCAGAACCCGCTTTCGCCGCTCGGCCATCGCGAGCGGGGCGTCGCGCGTCTGTACCAGGGCGGAGTGGAGGAGAGCGTCGAGGCGCTTTCGACATCCGTCAGCCTCGGCCCGCACTATGCGGATGCCATCTACAGTCTCGGGGACTCCCTCGTGCACGCCTCCCGCCCGCTGGAAGGGCTGGCGACCATCGAGCGGGCGCTCGCGCTCAACTTCATCCCGCCGGACACCTATCTCTGGAGTGCGGCCGGCGCCTGCTTCTTCCTCGAACGATACGAGGAGGCGATCGACTTCGTCCAGCGCATGAAGGTTTCCGCCCCCGCCGCGCGCCTTGCCGCTGCCGCCTGGGGCATGCTCGACAATGCGCAGGAGGCCGCCGCCGAGCGTCGGCGCGTGCTTCAGCTCAATCCGGATTTCGACCTGGAAACATGGCTCGCCGCCATCCCCATCAAGGAGAGGTGGCAGAAGGACATGTACCGGGCCGGCCTGAAGAAAGCAGGTTTCTAGCACTAGGCCGTGCGAGAAAACAAAGAGATGGAGCCTTTTCGCGATCCCGCGAAAAGCTTCGGCAACCCGAGAGAAAGGAAAGCAATATGGCAAATACCGTTGTGATCGGCGTGGAAGGCGACGCGGCTCTCTACATGATCGACCTCGATGCGAAGACCGTCGAGCCCATCGAGGCGCTCGGCCAGGACGCCTTGTTGAAGGCGAATGCAATCCGCTCGACGGGTGCACCCGTCATCAATGGCATCAATTTCGCCGTGAAGGTCGCGCAGGCCCCGGCCCTTTCGGCCGGCCATTTCGACGGTCATTAAGACCGGCGCGATCGGCGAACGTCCGGTCAGGATCGACAGACACCGAGGCGATGGGAGGGTTTTACGACCCTCCCATCGCACGTTTCTGGAGCATCGGTCTCGACGGAGATGACGGTTACGGGGAACCGTAGCCGGACATTGTCGTTTCTTCCGCATCCAAAAGAGGAGAACGACGATGCAGACCAAACTCATTCTTGCCACGGCGGCGCTTCTGACCCTGTCGGCAACCGCCTATGCGCAGGATACCGTCATCATCCAGCAGACCGACCCGGTGACCACGGAATCGACGGTCGTCGTGCCGGGTGAAGTTCGCACCTACGTACTGGAACAGCAGGTTCCTTCCGCCACCTATGAAGGCGACGTCCTGATCGGCCGGGTGATGCCCGACACAGTGGAAATCCACAGCGTCGACGGCCATTCCGACTATGGCTATACCGTCGTCAACGAACAGCGGGTGATCGTTGACCCGCAGACGCGCACCGTCATCCAGGTGCTCGAATAATTGAAAAAGCCCGGCGGTCTCCGCCGGGCTTTTTCTTTGTATTTTCTCACAAGCTGTCGGAAAGCCGTTCATGCAATCGTCCTTGCCTTGAAGGACAAGGAGGCGGCCATGCAGGGGACGGATGACGAGCTGGTGATTTTCGAGAGGGACGGCGCGCCGCCGCTCCCGGCCTCCATCGCAGAAGGTTTTGTTGCGAATGACGGCGCGCGCATCTGGTATGCCGTCCATGGCGCCGGCCCAGCCGTCATCCTGCTGCATGGCGGATTGGGCAATGCCGGAAACTGGGGTCACCAGGTTGCGGCGCTCGTGCAATCCGGCCACACGGTCGCCGTGATCGACAGCCGCGGCCATGGCCGCAGCACGCGCGATGCCGGGCCGTTCGGCTATGATCGTATGGCAGGCGATGTGCTGGCGGTGATGGATCATCTCGCTATCGAAAAGGCGAGCCTCGTCGGGTGGAGCGATGGCGCCTGCACGGCGCTCATCCTTGCCGACAAGCACCCGCAGCGCGTCTCCCGCGTGGTCTTCTTCGCCTGCAACATGGACCCGAGCGGTGCGCTTCCCTTCAAGCCGACACCGGTGATCGACCGCTGCTTCAGTCGCCACCGGCAGGATTATCGGGCGCTCTCCGCGACGCCGGACGATTTCGAGATATTCGTCGCCGACGTATCGCGCATGATGGAAAGCGAGCCGAACTACAGCGCTGAGCAGCTTGCCGGCATCAAAGTGCCGGTCTCCGTGGTGATCGGCGAGAACGACGAATTCATCCGGCGCGACCATGCGGACTATCTGGCCCGCACCATTCCCGGCGCCGAACTGGTGGTTCTGCCGGCCGTTAGCCATTTCGCGCCCTTGCAGCGGCCGGAACTTTTCAACCGCGCCGTCCTCGGGTTTCTTGACCGGTTCGACTGAGGCTTGCCTCACACCTGGCTCTGGAGCCATTGCACGAATTTGCGCACCGCCTTTTCGTTGCCGCGCCGTTCCAGATGGACGAGATACCAGCCGCCGGGCTGCATGACGTCGGAGGTCAGCGGGGCGACGAGGGTGCCGCTGGCGATATCGCCTTCCACCAGGAAGGCTGGCACGACGACGAGCCCCTGCCCGTTGATCGCCGCCTCGATGGCGAGCAGGTTGCTGTCGAAGAGCGGCGAGGATTTTTGCGAGTGGCCGGTGGCACCCACGCTCGCCGCCCAGGTCGCGGCGTCCTCTGTGGTGCCGCTGACGGCCAGGAACGAGAAATGGCGCAGGTCCTCCGGCGCCTTGATCGCCTTGGCGATGGCGGGCGAACAGACGCCGACGAGCCGCTCGCGGCGCAGAAGCGTATAGGTCAGGTTCGGCCGGCTGGGCGTGCGGGTATAGATGAAGCCGATATCGGCGCGGTCGGGGTTGAACTCCCAGTCGAGCAGGCTCGCATCGAGGCTGACAGCCACTTCGGGCGAGGTCTCCTTGAAGGTCTGCAGCCGCGGGATCAGCCAGCGCACCGCCACAGTGACGTAGACCTGCACCGTGAGCGCGGCCGGCGTGTTGGTCTGGCGGATGAGGTCCGTGGTGAGCGCGATCCGGTCGAGCGCGTCCTGCACGACGGGAAAGTAGATCGCGCCCGCCTCGCTCAGTTCCACGCGGCCGGGCAGCCGCAGGAAGAGCGGCGTGCCGAGATTGCGCTCCAGCGAGGCGACCTGATGGCTGATGGCGGATTGCGTGACGCGTAGCTCTTCGGCGGCCGCCTTGAAACTCAAGAGCCGGGCCGCCGCCTCGAAGGCCCTCAGCGTCGTCAAAGGCGGCAGGATTCGCCGGACCATTTTTCGCAATCCACATGAATTTTACTCATGTAGACGTTAATTCTAATCGTTTGCAAGCCGGGCGCCCCGTTTTCATACTCCCGCCATAATCCGAAAACGGGGAACCGAAATGAAACGAGATCTTCTGAGAACCACGGCGCTCGCCGTGGCAATGGCCGCCTGCGCGCTTTCGACGGCCGCCTTCGCCCAGCAAAGCTGCGTGCGCGTGCTCGGCTACGAATCCGATGGCGAAAAGCAGACGATGGACCCGGCAGCGCTGATCGGCACCGACAGCGTCTACCACATCCGTGCGGTCTACGAGCCGCTTGTCGACCGCAGCAACACGATGCAGCCGGTGCCGGTGCTTGCCGAATCTTGGGAAGCCAATGCCGACGCGACGGAATGGACCTTTCATCTGCGCAAGGGCGTGAAGTTCCACGACGGCTCGGATTTCGACGCCAAGGACGTCGTCTACTCCTATCGCCGCCTGCTCGACCCCGCGGTCTCGCCCGGTGGTTTTTCCACCCTCGCCTTCCTCGATGCGGATGGCATCACGGCCGTCGGCGACCATACGGTGCGCTTCAAGGTGAAGCAGCCCGTCGTCGAGCTGCCGATGCTGATCGCCACAAAGTATGCCCTGATGGTGCCGGAAGGGGCCAAAGCGGAGGATCTGCGCGTCAAGGGCAACGGCACCGGCCCATTCGTGCAGGAGACCTTCACGATTAACGGCGCCGTGCGCGTGATGGCGCGCAACCCGGCCTATTGGCGCGCCGGCTTGCCAAAAGCCGATTGCCTGGAGATCACCACCAGCCTTGAGCCGACCTCCCGCCTTTCCGCGCTGTTGTCGGGCACGATCGACTTGTCGCTGACGGTCGATCCGGCAAGCCTCATCACGCTCAAGGACAACCCCGCCGTCGAGCTTGCCGCGACGCCCGGCGCCACCTCGCTCTATCTCGCCGTGTGGACGGATACGCCGCCCTTCGACGACGTCAGGGTGCGCCAGGCGATGAAGCTGGTGATGGATCGCCAGAAGATCGTCGATACCGTGCTGCTCGGTTATGGCGAGGTCGGCGGCGATACGCCGATCCCGCTCTCCTCGCCGCTCGGCCTCGGCACACCGGCCCAGACGGCGGATGTCGAGAAGGCGATGGCGCTGCTGGCAGAGGCTGGCCACGCGGATGGCATCGATTTCGATCTCTACACGTCGGATTCCTATCCCGGCATGATGCTGCTCGCCCAGGTCTATGCCCAGATGGCTGCTCCCGCCGGTATCCGCGTCAATGTCATCACCTCGCCGGCCGAAGGCTATTGGGACACGATCTGGCTGAAAAAACCGGCCGTCATTTCCTACACCAGCGCCCGACCGCCGGCCGAAGCCCTGACGCTTTCGCTGAACAGCAAGTCCGAATGGAACGAGACCCACTGGATGCGTGACGATTTTGATGCGCTCGTCGTCAAGGCCGGCCAGACGGCGGACGAGACGCAGCGCAATAATCTCTACCGCGATGCCCAGCGCATCGTCGCCGATGAAGGCGGCATGATCCTGCCGGTCTTCACCTCGGTCGTCGCGGGCCTGCGCAAGGGCTGCACCGGCTACCAGCCGAATGTCGACGTGAACCGCATCGACTATGCGAACCTGAGCTGCGGCGAGTAACCGCCCTTTTTACCCAAGCCCAAGACAACCGCATCCACGGGGCGAACCGTCCCGTGGAAGAGGATAGCTGCATGACCACTTCCGCCCTGACCACCTTCCTCATCTGTTTCGCCGATGCGCTTGAGCAGGACGCGCGGCCTGTCTCGCGGTCACACGCCGCCCGGCTCCGCCGGCTTGCCGAGCGCCTGCCGCCCATCAGCGACGTAACGCCCGCCCGCGTACCGATCCAGGCGGCCTGCGAGGCCGAACTCGCAGCGACCGAGACGCCGCTTGCCCGGGCGCTCGCAGCCCTCCTGCCGACCCTCCACATCACCCGCAGCACCAGCTATCTTGCCAACCCGCCCAGCAGCGATTTCGGCGCGAATTACGGTTACGGCGTCATCTGCGGTCCGCAAGGTGGCCCGCCGACGCTGATCGAGGATCCCGATATCGCCTTCGGGCTGATGTTCCTGGGGCCGAAGACGCATTATCCGCTGCATCACCACCCCGCCGACGAGCTCTATTATACCGTCACCGCCCCCTCCTTCTGGCGGGCGGGCACGGCGGACTGGACCCGGCGCGGGATCGATGAAATCATCCACCATCCGCCGTGGCTGCCCCATGCGACGCTTTCGGCCGAGCGGCCGCTGGTGCTGCTCTACATCTGGGAGGGCGACCTCAAGACCGATGCCGCCTTCATTCCCGACACCGTGACGGCGGACGCCGCCCTCATTTCCGTGGGATTGGATGCGACATGAGCGTTTTTCGCCTGCTTGCCAGCAGAATCCTGTTCTCGGCGTTGACGCTGCTTCTCGTCTCGGTGCTGATCTTCCTGATCCTGGAGGCGCTTCCCGGCGACGTCGCCACCCGCATCCTCGGCCGTGACGCGACCGCCAGGGCGCTGGAGGTGCTGCGCAGCCAGCTCCATCTCGATCAGCCGGCGCTGGTGCGCTATTTCCACTGGCTCGGAGATTTCCTGCGCGGCGATCTCGGCGTGTCGATCGCCACCGGCCGGCCGATCGCCGACGTGCTCGGCCCCCGCATCGTCAACACGCTGCTGCTCTCGCTCTTCGCCTTCGTGATCTACCTCGTGCTGGCGCTGGTGCCGGCCATCATCCAGGCGACAAACCGCGGCATGGCGGTCGACAACGTCATCTCGGTCATCACGCTCGTCCTGCTCTCGCTGCCGGATTTCCTGCTCGCCACGATGCTGCTCTTCCTGTTTGCCGTGGCCGTGCCGATCCTGCCGGCACTCGCGACGATCTCCGAGGCCAGCACCTGGCAGGAGACGCTGCGCGCCATGGTCCTGCCCGCCGTCACACTCGCCATCATGATGGCGGTCTATGCCATCCGCGTGTTGCGAGACAGCCTGATCGAGGTGCTGCGCTCGGACTATGTGCGCCTTGCGGAATTGAAGGGCCTGCGCCCCCGCGCCGTGCTCTTCCGCCATGCTTTGCCGAACGCCATCGTGCCGGCGCTCAACGTCACGGCGCTGAACCTCGGCTTCCTGATCGGTGGCGTCGTCATCGTCGAGCGGGTGTTTTCCTATCCGGGCTTCGGCACGCTGCTGATCGACGCGCTGCAACTGCGCGATATCCCGCTGATCAAGGCGACCGTGATGATCAGCGCCGCCGTCTATGTCGCCGCCAATCTCGTGGCGGACGTTCTCGCCATCCTGCTGCAACCGCGCCTGAGGGCAAGCCGATGAGCACGATCACCTCTCCCCCCGCCAAGCGCCTTGCCCGGTTCGATGCCGTCCGCTGGCGCGCGACGCCCGGTCCCTTCAAGGTCGGCGCGGTCATCCTTCTCGCCCACGCGCTCTTCGCCCTTGTCGGCGTGTTCTGGACGCCCTACGGTTTTGCCGAAATGGGCGCGGGCCTGCCGCTCTCCGGTGCCTCCTGGCAACACCCGATGGGTCTCGACCAGATCGGCCGCGATGTGTTCAGCCGCTTCATGCATGGCGCGCATATCGTGCTGCTGCTCGCCTTTGCCGGCACCATTCTCGGCATGGTCGCGGGCACAGCGCTTGGTCTTCTCTCCGGCTATATCGGCGGCTGGTTCGACGAGATCACGCAGCGCATCGTCGAGGCAATGATCAGCATTCCCTTCCTGGCACTCGCCCTGGTCATGATCATTGCCGCCGGCCCGGCGCTTGCCGGTGAACCAGTGCTGATCGTCTTCGTCGTCGGCCTCGTCTATGCGCCGCGCATCGCGCGCATCGCGCGCGCCGCGGCCATGGAGATCGCGACGCGCGAATATGTCGCCGTCGCGGAGCTGCGCGGCGAAGGCACCTGGTCCATCGTCTGGCGCGAGATCCTGCCGAATGCCGCCAATGTGCTGCTGGTCGAGTTCTCGCTGCGCCTCAGCTATGCGCCCATCCTCATCGGCGCGCTCGGCTTCCTCGGTTTCGGCATTCGCCCGCCGACGCCGGAATGGGGCTTGATGATCAGCGAGAACCGCAACCTGCTGATCGCCTCGCCGGTGACGGTGTTCGGCCCAGGTCTCGGCCTCGCCTCCCTCGTCATCGGCTTCAACCTGTTCACCGATGGCCTGTCGCGCATGCTCGGCCAGCGGGCCGTCGCGGGAGCGTAAAATGCAAAACCTCATCGAAGTCCGCAATCTCAACATCGCCTATGGCAGCGCCGCAGGCTGGACCAATGTCGTGCAGGGCGTCTCCTTCGGGATCGCGCGCGGCGAGGCCTTCGGGCTCGTCGGGGAATCCGGCTGCGGCAAGTCCACCGTCGCCTACCGCCTGCTCGGCTACGGCACCGTCAACAGCCTGGTGCAGACCGGCGAGGTGCTGTTCGACGGAAACGACCTGCTGAAACTCGACGCGAAATCGCTCGGACGAATGCGCGGCAACCGCATCGCGCTGGTGCCCCAGAACCCGACGACCTCACTCAGCCTCGGCATGCGGGTCGGCTCGCAGATCCGCGAGATGATCGCCACCCACAAGGCCCTGCCGCCCGGCATGACCATGCAGGCGCGCATTGCCGAGCTTTTTGCGCTGGTCGGCCTGCCGGATGTCGGCCATCGCTATCCGCACGAGCTCTCCGGCGGCCAGCAGCAGCGGGTGACGATCGCCATGGCCGTCGCCTGCAATCCCGACCTGCTGGTGCTGGACGAGCCGACGACCGGCCTCGACGTCACAACGCAACGCCAGATCATCCAGCTTCTCGGCGATCTCAGAAGCCGCATCGGCATGGCGATGCTCTACGTGACGCATGACCTCGCGCTGCTCGCCCAGATCGCCGACCGGGTGGGCGTCATGTATGCCGGCCAGCTTGTCGAGGTGGCGCCCTGCGATCAATTGCTGGCGGCGCCGGCGCATCCCTATTCGCGCGGCCTGATCGCCTCGATCCCGACCGTCGACGGCACGGAGCGGCAGGCGCGCGGCCTGCGCGGCGTACTGCGCCGCGACCAGATGTCCACCGGCTGCAAATTCGAGCCGCGCTGCGATTTCGCGACCGCCGCCTGTCGCAGCATGCCGCAGGTGCTGGAGCCGGTCACGGACGCCCGCACGGTCGCCTGCATGAAATGGCGGGACGCGGCGGTGCCTGAGACGCCGGCCGTCAAGCTGCGGCTCGAAGCCAAAGCCACAACAAAGCCGGAGCGCCTGCTCTCGATCGCCGACCTCGACCTCACCTATCGAAAACCCGGCCTTTTCGACAAGCTCCTCGGCCGCATCAGCCCGTCCGTGGTGCGCGATATCGATCTCGAACTGCGGGCCGGCGAGGTGGTGGCGCTTGTGGGCGAATCCGGCAGTGGCAAGTCGACCATCGCGCGGGCGATCAGCGGCCGCCTGCCGCCGCGTGCAGGCCTGATCAGCCTCGATGGCAGCCTGCTCGATCCGGTGCTGAAAAGCCGTTCGGTCGAGCAGTTGCGGCAGATCCAGTACATCTTCCAGAACCCCGACGCCTCGCTCAATCCCCGCCGCCGCATCCGGGCGATCCTTGAGCGCCCGCTCGACCATTTCGGCATCAAGGCCGACGAAAAGACGCTCGAAGGCGTGCTCGAAAATGTGGGCCTGCATGCGGGTTATCTCGACCGGTTTCCCGAGCAGCTTTCCGGCGGCGAGCGGCAGCGCATCGCGATCGCCCGCGCGCTGCTGGTCAATCCGAAACTGCTGATCTGCGACGAAATCCTGTCGGCGCTCGATGTCTCGGTGCAGGCGCGCATCGTCGAGCTGCTGCGTTCCCTCAAGGAGAAACACGCCGTCGCGATGCTGTTCATCTCGCACGATCTCGCCGTCGTGCAGCAGCTCGCCGACCGGGTGGCGGTGCTCTATCGCGGCGAGTTGATGCAACTGGCCGAGACCGAAACCCTGCTCGCCGCGCCGCTGCATCCCTATACCGAGATGCTGCTGGAAGCGGCACCCGGCCTCAGCAAGGACCAATACGTCTCCCGCCCGGCGGCCATGCCGGCCTCGAAGCCGGTGCCGGGGGTCGGTTGCCCGCTCGCCGGCCGCTGTCCCCGCCAGGTCGGCAGCGTCTGCGCCGAGACGCGTCCGCCCGTGCAGGCACATGGCAGCGGTTTCATCCGCTGCCATGTGCCGGTCGAAAATCTGGCGATCCGCGCGGTTCCGCCGGTGGAAAGGCGGCCGGTTGCGGCCCTCTAGGCGATGCGGGCCGCGACGAGCCGGCGCAGGCCCTCGACCTCGCCGTCTCCCAACGCCCGGACCGCGCCCTTTTCCAGATCGCCGAGCGCGAGATTGCCGATCGAGACGCGCACAAGCCGCAGGCAGGCGATGTTCATCGCCTCCAGCATGCGACGGATCTGGCGGTTGCGGCCCTCGTCGAGTTCGATTTCGAGCCAGGAATTCTTGTCGCCTTCGCGCAGTTTCCGCACGCTTTGTGCGCGCAGCAATTCGCCGTCATGGCGCACACCGGCCTGCAAGGCGGCGAGAAGCGCGTCGTCGGCGAGGCTGTCCATCTGCACGTGATAGGTTTTCGAAACATGGGTTTCGGGATCGAGCAGCGCCTGGGCGAATTCCGTGTCGTTGGTAAAAAGCAGCAGGCCCTCGCTCGCCTTGTCGAGGCGGCCGACGGGCGAAAGATGGGCGTGGTCGAGCTGTTTCAGGCAATCGTAGACTGTCGGTCGGCCTTCCGGATCGTGCCGGGTGGTGACCAAGCCACGCGGCTTGTTGAGCATCAGGTAGACCCGCTCTTCCGCCGCGACGGGCTTGCCATCCACGGCGATCACGGCGTTCGAAAGATCGACCCAGGTCGCCGGATCGGTGACCACGCGGCCGGCGAGTGCCACCCGGCCCGCCAAGATCAGCTCCTCTGCCTGCGTGCGCGAACAATAGCCGAGCTTGGAGAGCGCGCGCGGCAGCGTGACTCGCTTGCCGCCCGGCGCCGGCTCGACCTTTCGAGGAGCGGCCGGTTTCTGCCGCTTGCGGATGTCCTTCATGACGCCGTCCTTGAAACCTGCCATATGTCCCGGGATCGGTTGACCCGCCGGCCTTTCTGATTCTAAAGCACCGTCTTAGCAAATAAGTGAGAGTGCGTTGACCCAGGACGATATTACCCGCGAACTCGTGACGCTGCGCGATTACTGGCGCTATGCGATTTCCCGTTTCAACGCCGCTGATCTCAGCTTCGGCCACGGCACGACGACCGCTGGCGACGATGCCGCGTTCTTGCTGCTCGATTCGCTGGATCTGCCGATCGACGCGCTTGATCCCTTCCTCGATGCGCGGCTGCTTCCCGCGGAACGCAAGCTGCTCGCCGAACGCATCGAGACGCGCGTGACGACCCGCAAACCCTCCGCCTACATCACCGGCCGCGCCTATATCCAGGGCGTGCGGTTCCTCGTCGACGAGCGGGTGATCGTACCGCGCTCGCATATCGGCGAAATCCTGTTCAACGAATATGTGAATTCGCCGGGCTCGTCCTTCCTGCCCGACCCGATGGCCGTGGCCAGCGCCGTCGACATCTGCACCGGCTCCGGCTGCCTGGCGGTGCTTGCGGCAAAGTTCTTCCCCTATGCCGCGGTCGATGCGGTGGATCTCTCCGCCGACGCGCTGGACGTGGCGCGGCTGAACCTCGCGGAACACGAGGTGGAGGAACAGGTCACCCTGCACGAAGGCGACCTTTTCACGCCGCTTGCCGGCCGGACATACGACCTGATCATCACCAACCCGCCCTATGTCGACCACGCAGCGCTCGGTGCCTTCCCCGCGGAGTTCCGCGCCGAGCCGCAGATGGCGCATGACGGCGGCGAGGATGGGCTCGATCTCGTGCGCCAGATCCTGGCAACGGCGGGCGATCACCTCAATCCCGGCGGCGGCATGATCTGCGAGATTGGGTCAGGCCGGGAAATCCTGGAGGAGGAATTCCCGCACCTGGAGTTCCTCTGGCTGGAAACGGCGGAATCCCAGGACGCGGTGTTCTGGATTTCCGCCGAAGCGCTGGGCGTGGCGTGATCGCTACGCCTTGACCCGCAGGCTCTTCGGGTCATAGGCCGGCGAAAGCCAGGCCGTGACCGCGAAGCGCTCCCCGGCAAGCTCGACCTCGAAACGGCCGCTGGCCAAAAAGTCCTTGTCGACGCCGGACGGATGTTCGACGAGGGCAAGCGCGACGGCGCTGCCGAGCGTGTGGCCATAGGCGGCCGAGCGCACTTCGCCGACCGGCTTGCCATCCCGCAGCACCAACTCGCCGCCCCACAGCATGGGCGACGGATCGTCGAGGGTGAACTGCACGATGCGCCGCGTCGGGGTGCCCATCGCCTTTGCCTCGATAAGCGCCTTCCGGCCGATGAAGCCGCTCGGTTTGTCGAGCGAGACCGCGAAGGCAAGACCCGCCTCGTAAGGGTTGATATCCGGCGTCAACTCCCGGCTCCAGGCGCGAAAACCCTTTTCCAGCCGCAGCGCTTCCAGCGCGTAATAGCCGCAGTCGATCAGCCCGGCGTCGCTGCCCGCCTCCTGCAAGGCCTCGTAGACGCCGACCGCGAATTCCGTCGGCACGATCAGCTCCCAGCCGAGTTCGCCGACATAGGTCATGCGGTTGGCATAGGCCGTGGCATAGCCGATATCGATCTCGCGCACGGTCGCGAAGGGAAAGGCCTCGTTCGAAAGGTCTGCGGAGGTGAGGCGCCCGAGAATGTCACGCGAGCGCGGCCCCATCAGTGCCAGCACCGCATAGGCTGAGGTGACGTCGGTGAGCGTGACATGGGCGTCGGCGGGAATGTTCTTGCGGATCCAGTCCGCATCATGCACCGCCTGCGCCGAGCCGGTGATGAGGAGAAAGCGGTCTGCCGCAAGGCGCAAGACGGTCAGGTCGCTTTCATAGCCGCCGCGTGCGTTGAGGAGGCCCGTATAGATCGACCGGCCGATGGCGACGTCGATCTCGGCGGCGCAGATGCGGTTCAGCGCTGCGGTGGCATCGCGCCCCTGCACGAGGAGTTTCGCGAAGGAGGTCTGGTCGAAGAGGCCGGCGGCCTCGCGCGTCGCGGCCATCTCGCGCTTCACAGCCTCGTGCCAGTTCTGCCGGCCGAAGGCATAGTCCGTCACCGGCGTCTCGCCTTCCCCGGCAAACCAGTTGGCGCGTTCCCAGCCCATTTTGGAGCCGAAGCAGGCGCCCTTGGCGGCAAGCCGGTCGTAGAGCGGGGAGCGGCGGAAGGGCCGTGCGGTGTCGAGCTCCCGGTTCGGCCAGGGCATGGCATAGTGCAGGCCGAGTGTTTCCTTGACGCGGTCGTGCAGCCAGCGCGGATTGTTGTTGAAGCCGGCGAAACGGCGGATATCGACCGGCCAAAGGTCCATGGTCGGCGCGCCGTTGACGATCCACTCCGCCAGCGCCCGGCCGGCGCCGCCGGCACTGGCGATGCCCATCGAGTTGAAGCCGGCGCCGACATAAAAATTCTTCAGCTCCGGCGCTTCGCCGAGGATGAAGTTGTTGTCGGGGGTGAAACTTTCCGGACCGTTGTAGAACTTCTTCACCTCGGAGGTCGCGAGCTGCGGCACGCGTTCCAGCGCGCTTTGCATGAGGATCTCGAACTGGTCCCAATCGTCCGGCAAGAGGGCGAATTCGAAATCGTCCGGAATGCCCGCCATGCCCCAGGGCTTGGCCTCGGGCTCGAAACCGCCCATCACGAGGCCGCCGACCTCCTCCTTGAAATAAATGTAACCGTCCGGATCGCGCATGACCGGCAGGTCCGGATGCACGCCCGCGATCTTGCCGGTGACGATATACATGTGCTCGGCCGAGTGCAGCGGCACCGAGACGCCGCACATCTGGCCGACCTTGCGCGCCCACTGGCCGGCGCAATTGACGACGATCTCGGCGGCGATCGTGCCGCGGTCGGTTTCCACGCCGGTGACGGCGCCGTTCCTGGTCGTGATGCCGGTCACCCGCACGCGTTCAAAGATGTGCACACCGCGGTTGCGCGCGCCCTTGGCAAGTGATTGCGTGAGGTCGGTGGGGTTGGCCTTGCCGTCGCCCGGCAGCCAGACGGCGCCCGCGAGATCGTCGATCGCCATCACCGGCCAGAGATCCTGCGCCTCCTTCGGCGAGATCACCTCGATATCGACACCCTGCGCGCGGGCCGAGGCGGCGGTGCGCTTCAGCACGGTCATGCGGTCGGCGGTGCGGGCCACGGAAACGGAGCCGCAATTCTTCCAGCCGGTGGCGAGGCCCGTTTCGGCCTCCAGCTCGCTATAGAGCTGCGTCGAATATTTGATCAGACTCGTCATGTTGGCATGGCTGCGCAACTGGCCGACGAGACCGGCCGCGTGCCAGGTGGTGCCGCCGCTGAGCTGTCCCTGTTCGAGCAGCACGACATCGCGCCAGCCGAGCTTGCTCAAGTGATAGGCGACCGAACAGCCGATGATGCCGCCGCCGATGATGACGACCTGTGCCTGTGTTGGAAAATCCTGTGCCATGTGACGACCTCCCGGAACCATGGAAGGCCGCACTGTAACAAGGTGCCGGCAGATAACAAGACAAAAAGTTACAAAAGATTACATTATCTCACGTCGAGACGATCAGGCTCGGCCCCTTTCGCTCCAGCGCCTCGCAGATCGCCTCCGGCGGACGGCGGTCGACGATTACCCCGGCAGCCAGTTCGAAGCGTGGAATGCGCAGCGGCGTCAGCCGGCCGAACTTGGAGCTGTCGAGCACGAAATAGGCTTTTCCCGCGAGTGCTGCCATGCGCGAACGCTGCTCGGCGCCGCTGCGGGTAAAATCCGTCACCTCGCCATCCGGCGACAGGCCACCACCGCCGAGAAAGGCGACATCCACGCGAAAATGGCTGATCGCCTCCAGCGCATCGATGCCGACGGCGGCCTCCTCCACGGGGTCGATCTCGCCGCCCAGCATATGCACGCGCACCAGCGGTTGGCGGCACATCAGCAGCGCGATGGAAAGCGACGTGGTGCAGATTGTCAGGTTCTTGCGCTCGGTCAGCGCCTGCGCCACGGCGAGCGTCGTTGTGCCGGAATCGAGGAAGACAACCATGCCGTCGCGCACCAGATCAGCAGCCGCGCGGCCGATCGCCACCTTGGCCCCGGCGTTTTCCTCGCGCCGCTCCGTGAAGGCTGCCTCGGTAGGTTCGAACAGCGTGGCGCCGCCGTGCACAAGATCGAGTTGACCGCGATCCGCCAGGTGTTTGAGGTCGCGGCGGATCGTTTGCCGCGACACGTCGAAGAAGTCGGCAAGCGCGGTGATGCTGACCGTTCCATCCGCAGCGAGGCGGCGAAGAATCTCGCCATGACGGCGGGGCGCGAGGGCGCGGGTGTTTTGAGACTCTGACATGGTCCTATCTGCGATCATTTTTGTCGCTTTGACAAGCAGGGCGGGAGAATCCTCGATTTGTGGCCCTTCGACGCCTTTATAGCGCAGGAAATTCGGCCGAAAGCGCCCTATCCACGTCCAAACATGTTGCAAAATGTAATTATTATTTGCATTCTTCGCCTGTACCGCATTGGGAGGAAAACGATGCAACAGGCATGTGCACAGACCGGCAGCTTCACCTTCTATCTGCTCGATGGATTCGCGCTGCATGCCTTTTCCGCGGCGACCGAGGCTCTGCGCCTTGCCAACGAGGCTTCGGGCCGTGCCGCGTATGACTGGCGGATCGTGACGGCGGATGGCAGGCCGGTCGTATCCTGCTGCGGCACGCGCCTTGCGGCCGACGGTTCGCTTGCCGAGGCGCGAGACCGGCTGCACCAAGCCGGGCATCCGCGCGTCGTTGTCTGCGGCGGACGCGCCGTGCCGCCGTCCGACCGGTCGCTCGAAGGCTGGCTGCGGCTCTGCCGGCGCTGTCGGGTTCCCCTCGCAGGCTTTGCCGGCGGGCTTTACAGCCTGGCGCGCGCCGGCGTGCTCGATGGCCGCCGTTCCGCCGTGCACTGGGAGCATTTTCCGGATTTTTCCGAACGGTTTTCCGCGGTCGAGGCACGCCAGACGGCTTTCGAGATCGACGGCGATCTCTACACCTGTGCCGGCGGCAATGCGCCGTTCGACATGATGCTCGGCATCGTCGAGGCCGACCTCGGGCAGGATATCGCCAACCGCATCTGCGAGATGGCACTTTGCGAGCGCGTGCGGCCGGCGGGCGAGCGCCAGCGCCTGCCGCTCCAGGCGCGCCTCGGCATCGACAATGCGGTGTTGATCGCCGTCATCGAGCAGATGGAGGCGAACCTTTCCGAACCACTGAAGCTCGCGGAGATGTCGCCCGCAACCGGCCTCTCCCGCCGCAAGATGGAGCGCCTGTTCCGTCGCGAAATGGGGCGGTCGCCGGCGCGCTATTATCTCGACATGCGGCTGGAGCGGGCGCACCTGCTGCTGCAGAATTCGTCGCTGCCCGTCATCGAGATCGCCATGGCCTGCGGCTTCTCCACCGCCTCGCATTTCTCGCGCACCTACCGTGAGCATTATGGTTGCACGCCGCAGCAGACGCGGATGGCGGAAACGGAACGGCGCCGGCTCGACCGGCCGGAGCGACGCGTGGCGTGAATGGGAGGGCGCCGCGTGCTCCAGAGCATTTCCAGCCGAAGCGGCATCGCTTCGGCGTCGGATAATGCGACAAAAACAAAAATCTAGAGCATTTCCGGTAAACCGAAGTTCACCGGAAATGCTCTAGCACCCGGCGTGGGTCGTGGCTTATCGCCAGGCCTGGGTGCGGGCCAGCAGTCTGCGGGCGATCAGCGCGTGGATGAACTTGGCGGCGACATTCGTGTAGAAGATCATCATGCCCATGGCCGCTGCCGGGGCGATATCGCCGGCATCGTCCATGTTGAGCACGGCGACGGAGGCGAGCTTCGTATCCGTGGCGTAGAGGAAGACCACGGCGGAGACCGTCGTCATCGCATTGACGAAGAGATAGATCGCGATGTTGAGGATCGCCGGCAGGCAGACCGGCACGGTGACCCGGAAGAACAGCCGGTGGAAGGGCTGCTTGAGGGAGGCCGCGACGGATTCGAATTCCGGATCCATCTGCTTCAGCGCAGTCAGCGCCGTCAGGTGCGCGACCGTGTAGAAGTGCGTGACCGTCGAGACGACGAGGATCGTCATCGTGCCGTAGATGGCGTTCAGCGGATTGGCCGGGTTGTTGAAGAAGAAGATATAGGCAAGGCCCAGCACCATGCCCGGCACGGCCATCGGCATCATCGCGAGAAAATGGAAGACGCCGCGGCCGAGGCGGAAACCATCCGCCTTTTCCACCATATAGGCGCCGGCGAAGACGACGAGCGAGCCGAACAGCGCCGTCAGGAGGGCGAGCTGGATGGAATTGCCATAGGCCGCCCAGCCGCCCCCATCCATCAGGTCGAAGGCGAAATTCTTGGTCGTCAGCATCAGGTCATAGGGCCAGAATTTCACCAGCGCCGCGATCTGGCACATGGCGATCATGCCGAGGATGAACAGGCTGACGAGGCAGGCGAAGGCGAAGCAGATCGGATCCAGCCTTGCGTTCGGCTTCGGCGAATAGGGCACGGCGCGTGCGGAGAGCAACGCCACCTGGCGCTTCTGCATGCGGCGGTCGACGGCGAAGGCGAGGATGGCCGGCACGAGCAGGATGACAGAGACGACCGCGCCCATTTCGAAGTTCTGCTGGCCGATCACCTGCTTGTAGATGTCGACCGCCAGCATGCCATATTGCCCGCCGATCACCTTGGGCAGGCCGAAATCGGTGATGACCAGCGTGAAGACGACGAAGGCCGCCGAAACGAGGCCATAGCGCGCACCCGGCACCGTGACGGTGGTGAAGGTGCGCCATTTGCTGGCTTTCAGCGAGGCGGCGGCTTCGTAATGCCGCGCATCGGCGACGGAGAGCGCGGTCAGGATGATCAGGAAGGCATGCGGCAGGGTGAAGAAGACCGAGCCGATGACGATGCCGATCGGACCATAGATGGAGTAGCCCATCAGCCAGTCCTTGAAGACGCCCTGGTTGCCGAAGAGATAGACGAGCGCGATGCCGGGCAGCAGCGACGGCACGAGGATCGGGATCGTCAGGATGCCGCGGAACAGGCCCTTTAGCGGCATGCAGCTTCGCGTCAGCCCATAGGCGAGCGCGAAGGCGATGGAGATCGTCACCACCGTGCTGATCGTGGCCATCAGCACCGAATTGTAGATGGAACGGGCAAGGGCCGGCGTCGAGAAATAGGTTTTGAAGTTTTCCAGGCCAAGGCTGCTTGCCGGCCGCAGAACGACGCGCCGGAACGTGCCGGAATCGTATTCCCGCCATTCCGTGCCCTTCTCCAGCGTCGAGCCTGCGAGGAAGGCCGTTTCGGCGCTCGTGCCGCGAATGCGGTAGTGGACGGGGCTGCGGAAGCTGAAGTCCGGGAAGAATTTCGTGGCGGCGAGCCGTCCGTCAGAGCTGCTGTCGAGCTCCTCCTGCGTGACGGCGCCGAGCTTTTGATTGAGCGCCTCCGCGGTGACGATCGGCCCCCAGTTGGCGCCCGTCTCGTCGCTCACCTGGAATTCGAAGGCGGCGAGGTCGAAGCGGTAGGTCGACAGCGATTTCGACAGCATGACGGCGAGCGGCGCGCCGAGTGTAATGATCAGGTAGAGCCCGATGACGGCCATGAAGCCGAGCTTGATGCGGTCGTCGCGCGAGGATTCCTGCCGGACGCGCTTGCCAGGCGGGGCGAAGTCGAGTGCAAGCGTCATCGTTATGCCCCCCTCGGAAAGAGCAGCAGGCGGTCTTGCGGGATCTCCACCTGGATGACGCCGCCCGTCTCGATCTGCAGCCGGCGCACCGCGTTGACGGAGAAATCGGCGACGAGCGTGCGCTCGCCGAGCCGCGGGGCCGTTAGCCGCGTGCGCCAGAACATGCCGAGGAACTCCATCTCCCGCACTTCGGCATCGATGAGGTTCTGCGGCGTCGTCGGCCGGTCGATGGCGTTGACGGCATGCGCATAGGCGCCATGCGGAATGATATCGACCGGGCGCACGATGGCGGTCGCCGTGTCGCCCGTCGCGAAATCCTCCGTCAGACAGCAGAAGGCCGAATGGCCGATCTCGACCTGGCCGTCGGGCAGGACTTTTGCGGGAAACTGGTTGGTCTCGCCGATAAAATCGGCGACGAACAGGGTTTTGGGATGGCGGTAGATTTCGGTCGGCGAGCCGACCTGCTCGATGACGCCGTGGTTCATGACCACGATACGGTCCGCCATGGCGAGCGCTTCTTCCTGGTCGTGCGTCACCATGATCGTCGTGACGCCGAGCTTGCGTTGCAGCGACTTGATCTCGTGGCGCAGGTGCACGCGCACCTTTGCATCGAGCGCCGAAAGCGGTTCGTCAAGCAAAAGCAGGCCGGGTGAAATGGCGATGGCGCGGGCGAGCGCGATGCGCTGCTGCTGGCCGCCGGAAAGCTGGGCGGGATATTTTTTCCCATGCGCCGAGAGACCGACTGTTTCCAAAAGCTCGGCGACGCGTGCAGTGATCTCCGCCCTGGAGCGGCCGGTGTTTTCCAGGCCGAAGGCGATGTTCTGCTCGATCGTCAGGTTCGGGAACAGCGCGTAGGACTGGAAGACGATGCCGTAGTCGCGGCTGGAGGCCGGCAGGCTCGAAATGTTGCGGCCGCCCTGCAGGATTTTCCCGTGGGACTGGAGGTCGAGGCCGGCGATGGCCCGCAGCAGGGTCGTCTTGCCGCAGCCGGAGGGGCCGAGGAAACAGACGAATTCGCCCTTGGCGATGCTGAGCGAAATGTCGCGTAGCGCGACGAAATCACCGTAGCTCTTCCAGAGATCGGAGATTTCCAGATAGGAAGCCGCCTCTCCGGGCGCGCGGTGAATGCTCGTGGGTGTCGGTTCGATCGACATGGCATGTCTCATCTGCAAGCTCCGCTGGCTGTCAGGCACGTTTCGAGAATGCGAAGGGCGGAGCGCTTGGTGCCCCGCCCGGCCGATCGATATCAGCTCTTCGGTTCCGACTTGGCGTCGTAGCGCTTCTGCCATTCCTTCAGGATCGTGGCGCGGTTGTTCGCGGCCCATTCGAAGTCGTTCTCGATCATCTTGGAAGCGATATCGGACGGCAGGTGTTCGACCGCCTTGGCGACGCCCGGATAGGCGACCACGGCGTAACCGACATTGTACATCTCGTTGGCTTCCTTGGTGACGGACCAGTCGACCAGGGTCTTGGCGGCTTCGAGGTTCGCCGTGCCGGCGATGATCGCCGTCGCCTCGGCTTCCCAGCCCGACCCTTCGGACGGGAAGATGATGTCGATCGGCGCGCCGGCGCTTTTCGCTTTGGCGCCGGGGAACTCGAAGGACACGCCGATCACCGCTTCGCCGGCGCCCGCCATCTTGCAGGGTTTTGAGCCGGAATGGGTATAGGCCGAGATGTTTTCGTGCAGCTTGTCCATGAAGGACCAGGCCTTCTCCTCGCCCCACATCTGCACCCAGCCCGAGACATCGAGGAAGCCGGTGCCGGAGGAGGCCGGGTTCGGCATGACGATATGGCCCTTGTATTCCGGCTTCGTCAGGTCTTCCCAGCTCGTCGGCGCCTTGAGGCCGAGCTTTTCACCCTCGACCGTGTTGTAGCAAAGGGCCGCGACATAGGCGTCCATGCCGACCCAGCTCGGCGGGTTGTCCTTGTCGACGAATTTCTTGTCGAGCGCTTCGACGCCCTTCGGCGCATAGCCTTCCAGCATGCCCTCGGTCTTGAGAAGGAGCAGCGATGTTGCGGCCAGCCCCCAGACGACGTCGGCCTGCGGATTGTCCTTCTCGGCGAGCAGCTTTGCCGTCATGACGCCGGTGGAATCGCGCACCCAGTTGATCGTGATGTCGGGGTGGGCTTTTTCGAAGGTGGCCTTGTAGCGGTCGAGATCGACGGCCTCGACGGCGGTGTAGACGGTGAGTTCGCTCTGGGCGAAGGCAATGGTCGGAAGCACGGCGGACATGGCGCCGGCAAGCAGAAAAAGCATGCGTCTGTTCATGATTGAAAATCTCCTCTGAAGGCCTGGAAAAACCTGGGAAGCGCGGCGGGTGATCTAGTTGTCGCCCTTTGATGATCGGCTTCGAGAGGCATTCTGCGCAGGGGTTTTCGGTAAGTAAAATTTATTATTCTTATCGTTCGGAAGGTAAAATCTATAGGTTCCGCGTCGCGAAAACGGTCCTTTTCGGCAACGAAAAAAGGGAGCCGCGCGAAGGCAGCTCCCAGAAAGGGTGATCCCGCAGGGGTTTGCCCGGATCACCAGGGCAGGGAAAAGGTCTTGACGTTGGTAAAGCTCTTCATCGCCTCGATGACGCCTTCCTTGTAGCCGTTTCCGGAATCCTTGATGCCGCCAAAGGGGGACATCTCGATGCGGTAGCCGGGCACTTCCCAGATGTTCACCGTGCCGACCTTGAGCCCCGCTATGTATTTCTGCATGTGGCGGAAATCGTTGGTGCAGACGCCGGAAGAGAGGCCGAAGGCGGTGGAGTTCGAGAGCGCGATCAGAGCGTCGTCGTCATCCGGCGCGCGGACGATGGGGATGATCGGCGCGAAGGTTTCCTCCATGACGAGCTCGCTTGCATGCGAGACGCGGTCGATGACGATCGGCGGCAGCAGGGCGCCCTGCCGGCCCGGATTGTAGAGGATCTCCGCCCCCTCCTCCGCGGCCTTGTGCACGCGGCGCTCGAAGACTTCCGCGGCCTTGGCATGCACGACGGTGCCGAGATCCATCGTGCGGTCCATCGGATCGCCAAACCGGAGCTTCTTCGCCCGCTCCAGCACCAGCGGCACGAAGCGGTCGGCGACACGCTCCTGGCATAGGATGCGTTTGACCGCCGTGCAGCGCTGGCCGGAATTCTTCGTGGCGCCCGCGACCGCGAGGTCGGCGGCTCTGGCGAGATCGTCATCCGACAGGTCGTTCAGGATGATCAGCGGGTCGTTGCCGCCGAGCTCCAAAATCTGGCGCTTGTAGTGGGCATGTGCGGCGATCAGTTTTCCCACCGGCACGCTGCCGGTGAAGGTGATCAGGTCGAAATTCGGGTTGGTGATCATCTCCATGCCGATATCGCCCGGCCAGCCGGTGACGACGGAGAGCATTTCCGGCGGCAGGCCGGCTTCATAGAGAATATCGGCCAGTACCAGCGCCGTTATCGGCGTCAGTTCCGTCGGCTTCAGCACCACGCAATTGTTGGTGGCGATGGCCGGCGCCACCTTGTGCGCCACCATGTTGAGCGGGTGGTTGAAGGGGGTGATCGCCGAAATGGCGGTCAGCGGCTCGCGGGTGGTGAAGATCTTTCGTGCCTTGCCATGCGGGGTGAGGTCGCAGGAGAAGATTTCGCCGTCGTCATGGATGCACATCTGCCCGGAGAGCGTGAAGACATCGAAGGCGCGGCCCACTTCATAGAGCGAGTCCTGCTTGGAAATGCCGAGTTCCAGCGTGATGAGATCGGAGACCTCCTCCTTGCGGGCGACCAGCAATTCGGCCGCCTTGAGCAGGATGCGCTGCCGCTCGTAGCGCGTCAGCTTCGGCTGGTAGGCGGCGGCAATCTCGAAGGCCTTGCGCGCATGTTCCGCATTGCCCGCCGGAACGGTGCCGATGACGGCATCGTTCCAGGGATAGTGCACCTCGACCACGCCTTCGGTGTCGACCTTCTTGCCGGCGATCCGCATGGGTTCGTGGCGGATCGCGAATGTCGTTTCGACCTTGGCCATCATCCGCTCCCTATTGTGCCGGCTGCGCGGCTGCGACGAGCGCGTAGTAGAAGGCATCGAAGTTGCGCAGCGTGCCGGCGGAAAGAAGCTCCGGCAGCGTACGGTTGGCGATGAAGGGCACTTCCTGCTCGGTGAGGCCGCCATGGGAGCGCAGCGGCTCGTTGAGTGCGGCAAGGTCGTGCCGGTGCTCGCTGGTGCCGAGCGTCTTGTTCTCCGAAGAGACGAGCACGATGTCGCCGATGCGATCGTCCGGCAGTTCGAAGCGAACGCAGGCTTCCGGGCGCGACAGCACGACGTCGATGCCCTCGATCGCCTTCAGCCGTTCGATGATCTCCTCCTTGTCGGTGCCTCCCGGCAGGTAGGCGGTGGCGAAGGAGCCGAGCGCACCGTGATGCACGACATAGGGATCGGTGATCGGCAGGATAACGCGGGCGGCGTCCTTGCCGAGCCATTGGTCAAGCAGGTCCTGCACATAGATCACGTCCGGCGAGCCATCGGCCTTGTGCTTTGGCTTCATGCCATGGTCGGCCGTGACGATGATCGCAGCACCCAGCGCATCGAGTTCGGTCAGGTACTTGTCGAACATCTCGTAGAAGGCATTCGCCTGCGGCACGCCGGGGGCATATTTGTGCTGCACATAGTCCGTCGTCGTCAGGTACATGACGTCCGGGCGGAATTCCTTGAGGAGCTTCACGCCGGCCGCAAAGACGAACTCGGAGAGTTCCGCGGAATAGACCTCCGGCACCGGCCGGCCGAGCCAGGCCGAAGCATTGTCGATGCCGTGTTCCGCCTTGGTCGTCGTGTCGGACTTTTCCGAGGAAAAGCAGATCGCCCTGCCCTCATCGAACTTCAGGCCATGGCCGAGCAGTGCCCGCAGCTTGTCCTTCGCCGTCACAACGGCGACCTTGGCGCCGGCATCATAAAAGGCCTTGAAGACGGTCGGCGCGCGGAGGAACCGCGGGTCGTTCATCATCACTTCCTTGCCGGTTGCGGGCTCATAGAGATAGTTGCCGCAGATGCCGTGGATGGACGGCGGGCGGCCGGTGGCGATCGACAGGTTGTTCGGGTTGGTGAAGCTCGGGATGACGCTGAGCGCGGTGCGCTCCGTGCCGGTCTTGCGGATGCGGGCGAGCGTCGGCATCAGGCCGGCCTTGATGGCCTCGTCGAGATAGGCCGGCTCGCAGCCGTCGAGGCAGATGGCGATGGCCGGGACATTCGGCCAGGGATAGGTGCGCCGGTTGGCGGTGACGGTGAGCTTGGACATCTGGTTCATCGGAAATTCCATCCTTATTCAGGCCGCGAGGCGGCTGCGTTCTTCAAGGGCGATGGCCGGGGGCGCGGCATTGTCGACGCCCATTTCGGCAAGGGAGGAGCGGGCGGCGTCCACCACGCGGCGCATGACATGTTCGTCCATGCGGCCGATGCAGCCGACGCGGAAACTGTCGACGACCGTCAGCTTGCCGGGATAGATGATGAAGCCCTTGTCCTTCATCAGCGCGTAGAAGCGATCGAAGGCGAAGGCCGGATGGGCCGGGCTGAAGAAGGTGACGATGATCGGCGACAGCCAGCGGTCGGCAAGCAGCGTCTCGAAGCCGGCCTCGCGCATGCCGGCCACCATGACATCGCGGTTGCGGGCGTAGCGGGCGCCTCGGGCGGTTACGCCACCCTCTTCGCGGTGCAGGCGCAGCGCCTCCAGGAAGGCGGCGACGACATGGGTCGGTGGCGTGAAGCGCCACTGGCCGGTCTTGTTCATGTAGTCCCACTGGGCGTGCATATCGAGGCTCAACGAATGGCTGCGGCCCTTGGCGGCTTCCAATTCGCTCTTGCGGGCGATGACGAAGCCGAAGCCCGGCACGCCCTCGATGCACTTGTTGGCGGAGGAGACGATCGCCTCGTAGCGGAAGTCGGCGATGCCGGCGGGCACGGCGCCGAAGGCGCTCATCGAATCGACGATCAGCTTGCGGCCGCAGGAATAGACGGCGTCGGAAATTTCCTTGAGCGGGTTGAGGATGCCCGAGCTCGTCTCGCAATGCACGACGACGACATGGCTGATGGCGGGATCGGCATCCAGCGCGGCAACGACTTCGGGGCCGCGTGGCGGCATGTAGTCGCCCTTGTCGATCGTTACATGGTCGCGGCCGAGATAGGCGAGCGTCTGGGCGATGCGCTTGCCATAGGCGCCGTTGCTCAGCACCAGCACCTTGCCGTCGCGGGGAACGAAGCTACCGAGCATCGCCTCGACCGAGAACGAGCCGCTGCCCTGCATGGGCACGCAGTCGAATTCGCCAGTTGTATCGCCGGCAATCTCCAGAAGCTGGCGGCGCAGGTCCGCCGTCATGGCGCGGAAATCGGCATCCCACGAGCCCCAGTCCCGCAGCATCGCTTCCTTGACCGAATAGGCTGTCGTCAACGGGCCGGGCGTCAGGAGATAGGGTTCGCCGAGCCTTGGCGTTTCCAGCGGCGCGATGGTTCTGTCAGAAGCGGTGTTGGGCATGGTCCGTCCTCGCATTGGCGTCTCTGGAGCAACAATGCGGCGGGCAGACATATATGTAAAATCGTTCTTTTGTATGAAAATATAGGTTTTTCTTATGGTAGTGCCGAAGGCGACAACGAATGCGCCTTTTGCTCTTTACATAAGAAGAATCGTTCGGTCTGATGATTGCATCACCTTGATCGATCGAAAGACGGTTCCATGCGCTATGTCCAGCTTCGCGCTTTCCATAACGTGGCCATCCACGGCGGCTTTTCGCGCGCGGCCGAAGCGCTCTTCCTCACCCAGCCCGCCATTTCCGACCAGGTGCGCAAGCTGGAGGAGGAATACGACGTCCTGCTCTTCAACCGCAACAAGAAGCAGGTGACGCTCACCCAGGCCGGCCAGCAGCTTCTGGAAGTCACCCGTCGCATGTTCGACGTGGAGCAGCAGGCGCTCGATCTCTTGTCGGAATCGCGGGCGCTCCGGGCCGGCAAGCTGCGGATTGTCGCGGATGCCGCCCACCATCTGCTGCACATCCTCGCCGCCTTCCGCCGCGCCTATCCGACCGTGCAGGTCTCGATCGACGCCGGCAATACCGAGACGGTCATCACCAGCCTGCATGCCTATGAGGCGGATATCGGCGTTCTCGGCGAAATCCCGCAATCCAGCGACTTCGAGATCCTGAAGCTCAATTCGACGCCGATCATCGCCTTTGCCAGCCGCGATTATCCTCTCGCAGGCCAGACGGAAATCACGCTCGCCGAACTCGCCAAGCACCCCCTGGTCTTTCGCGAGCGGGGCTCCAAGACCCGCCAGAAGCTGGAAGCGATGGCGGCGCAATGTGGCGTCACGCTGACGCCGCTCATCGAGGCGGAGGGGCGCGAAGCGGTTCGCGAGATCGTCGCGGCAGGCGGCGGGGTCGGCTTTGTCTCTTCCGCCGAATTCGGCCAGGACAACCGGCTTGTCCCGATCCGCATCGATGCGCCGGAAATGCTGATGGACGAGGCGCTCATCTGCCTACGCGAGCGCAGCAACGGCAAGCTCGTCAACGCCTTCTACGAAATCGCCCGCAAGCTGGCGCAAACGGCGGGTTGAATGGCCCACCAGTCGCGCAGTGCGGCTTCTCAAGAAAAAGCCGAGGGTTTTTCGCGAGGCGATCGCCGCTTTTTCGTGGTAGCGTGACGACAGTTTCATCGATCGAGTGGCGTAAAATCAATCTATACAATCTCTATAGAATGTGATCTTTTTGCCCCGGTTAAGCCTGTGCGCCTGAAACGGCATCCGCAAGGAGAGACGACATGGGTATGATCTCGTCAGCACTCGACCGCCCAACGCGAACCGCCGCCGTCATCAGCACCGAGGACGAGGCGCTGACCGTCGTCGGCACGATTGCCGGCATTTTCAGTGCCGCCGCGGGCGGCACGCTGGCAACGGCGGAGGCCCGCCTCGACCTCCTGTCCCGCTCGGGCCTGTTCGGCATTTCCGTGCCGACGGAGTATGGCGGCATCGACGTTTCCAACACAGTTCTGGCGGATGTCTGCGCCGTGGCGTCAGCGCAATCCGCCACGCTGGGCGAAATCCTTGCCGCCCATTTCGTCGTGCTCGAAGAGCTTCGCAGCCACGGCACGGACGGCCAGCGCAGCGGGGTTTTCTCGGCCGCCCTTTCGGGCGCGCGGCTCGCCCGCGCCGTCCCCCGGCGCAATGGCGAGGAAGCCGAAACACTGCCGCTCGCCGCAAGCGGCCTTGCCTGGCGGCTCAGCGGTGAAGCGCTCTGTACGCCGTGCACCCGCCACGCCGACTGGTTGCTCGTGCCGACCCGCAACGACGGCGGCAAGGCCGCAAGCCTGTTGCTGCCGACGCGTATCGACGGCCTGCACTATATCGCCAACAATTGCGAGCCGGCGAACGGCGCGCCGCAATCGGCGGAACATGTGCTGTTCAAGGATGTGCTCGTCGATGGCGATGCCCTGCTGCATGCGCCCGGCGAGGTGGCGGTGCCGCATTCCCTCGGTTTGCTTCTCGGTGCCGCAAGGCAATTGGGCGCCGGCCAGCGGGCACTCGGCCGTGTGCTGGACAAGGCGGATGGCGATGTTTTCGAGGCCGGCCTGCTTTCCGCCCGCCTCGCCGCCGCGCAGGCCATGGTCGCCGAGGCGGGTCGCGCCATAGACGCGGCACAGATCGGGATTGCGGACCAGCACAGGACGAACGCCTTCCTCGCCGCCACCGCTGCCCGCGCCGTGGCGCAGGAGGCTGCCGATCATCTTCGAGCGGCAGGCGGTGGCGCGCAGCAGGAGGGTCCGCCGGCGAATCTCACCGAGGCGCTCAGGCAAAGCGGCCGGCTGCGGCGCGAAGCGCACCGCAACCCGCAGGATGAAGAAAACTAGGTTTTTGTGCGGATTTGCGGGGCGGCTTCAGCCGACTCGCTTTTCCAGCTCTTCGTCGTCGATCATCGCGGCGGCACCCGGCACGGCGACGAACTGTTCGAGCGTCATCGTGTCGAGAATGGCGGCGATGGCGTCGCGCACGTCGGTCATGGCGCGGCGGACCTGACAGGTTTCCGGATCGGCACAATCCTCGCAGGCCTCATAGGCGGTGCGGCTGGCACAGCGGATGGGCGCGAGCGGCCCGTCGAGCACGCGGATGGCGTGGCCGATTCGGATTTCCGAGGCCGGATGGGAGAGCGAATAGCCGCCGCCCGGCCCCTTCTTGGAGCGCAGCATGCCGGCATTGCGCAGTTCCAGCAGAATCGTGTCGAGGAACTTTTTCGGAATGTTGTTTCGAAGCGCGATCTCGCTGACGAAAGCGGTTTGGCCCGGCGCCAGCCGTGCGAGGTCCACCAAGGCCTTCAGTCCGTATTTTCCCTTTTTCGTCAGCATTTCAGCCTGCTTTCCGTCAGCATATGTGCATTACCCGGATATGCCCGGCAGCGCGGACGCGCACGCCGCGTCCCGCTGTTTCCATCCGTCGTCCTCGGGAAGATCGATCGGCTCACCTTTGACGGGTGATTCTGGCTCATTCTTGGCACCGGAGTGCGAAAAACATATAAAAACAATATAATTTATTTATGAGCATAACGCCATGGAAATTGGCATTCTCCGGCAACCCCTTATGCCGATTTTTGGCCCCGGCGTGCCCATTTCGCATCATTTTTCGCGACAATCGGTATTTCTTCTGCTCGTCATCAATTTTGCGCCAGGCGCGGCGTTCCACCCGAACCACAGAAAAACGCAAAACCAATTGCGGCAAGGCAGGCAAATTGAGGCAAATATTTCTCTACTAAATTTATGGAATGGATAGCCTGAATTGCCGGCCCGCGGCAGACCGCGGCAACGGCAATTTGAGGAGAGGACCATGACCATCAACCGCAGAACCCTGCTTGCCGCGACCGCCGCCCTTGCCATGGCCGCGTCGTTCGGCACCGCCTTCGCCCAGGAGGTGACGCTCAACATCGGCTACCAGCCGATCGTCGAGCCGTCCCGCGTACCCCAGGCTGACGGCACCTATGAGAAGGTGACCGGCGCCAAGATCAACTGGCAGAAATTCGACGGCGGCGCCGACGTGATCGCGGCGATTGCCTCCGGCTCGCTAGATATCGGCTATGTCGGCTCCTCGCCGCTTGCCGCCGCCTCCAGCCGCGAACTGCCGATCGAGTTGATCTACATCGTCGGCTTGATCAGCGAGGCAGAAGCGCTCGCCGTGAAGTCGATCGAGAAGCCGGAAGATCTTGTCGGCAAGAAGATCGCCACGCCCTTCGTCTCCACCGCCCATTACAGCCTGCTGACGGCGCTGAAGCACTGGAAGGTCGATCCGAAGTCGGTCGAGATCCTCAACCTGCGTCCGCCGGAAATCGCGGCCGCCTGGGAACGCGGCGATATCGACGGCGCTTACGTCTGGGATCCGGTTCTGGCGCAGCTCAAGAAGAGCGGCACGGTGCTGGCGACCTCGAAGGATGTCGCCGATTGGGGCGGCCCGACCTTCGACGCCTGGATCGTCAGCAAGAAGTTCGCGGAAGAGCATCCGGACGTCGTGACGGCCTTCGTGAAGGTGACGGGCGACGCGACCGCCGCCTATCGCGCCAATCCGGACGCCTGGAACGCCACCTCGCCGGAAGCCGAGAAGATCGCGCGGCTGACCGGCGCCAAGCAGGACGAGGTGCCGGCGCTTCTCAAGGGCTACGTCTTCCCGACGCTGGAAGAGCAGGCCGGCGAGGCGCTGCTCGGTGGCGGCACGGTGAAGGCCGTGGCCGATACATCGGCCTTCCTGCTGGAACAAGGCAAGATCCCGTCGGCGCTCTCCGACTACAAGCCTTACATCTCCACGCGCTGGGTCACGGACGCGACGAAGCTGTCCTACTGATCGGCGACAAATCCTGCGGCGGAGGTGGCCCGGCGGCGTGAAAGCGCTGCCGGGCCACCTCCGACAGATAGGCCAAGACACTCCCGGAGGTTCCATGAGCATCCTGACATTCCGCAACGTTTCGCTGCGTTATCCGCCAAGGGCGGGACGCGGCGGCGCCGCTGAAAAACTCGTCCTCGACGGCATCAACCTGCAGGTCGCTTCGGACGAGCTGGTCGCCATCATCGGGCGTTCCGGCTCCGGCAAGACGAGCCTGCTCAACCTCGCTGCCGGGTTTCTGGAACCGACCTCCGGCTCCATCACCGTCGACGGCGTGCCGATCAAGGGACCGAATGCCGACCGGGCCGTGGTCTTCCAGGACGATGCGCTCTACCCCTGGCTCGACGCCCGCGACAACATCGCGCTTCCCTTCAAGTTGCGGGGCGTTCCCCTCGCCGAACGGCGCGAGAAGGCCCAGCAGCTTCTCGAACGCGTAGGCCTTGCGGATGCCGGCGACCGGCGCATCTGGGAGCTTTCCGGCGGCATGCGCCAGCGTGTGGGCATTGCCCGGGCGCTCGCCGCCGAGCCGCGCTTCCTGCTGCTCGACGAGCCGCTCGGCGCGCTCGATGCGCTGACCCGCACGCGCATGCAGGCCTTCCTGCTGCGCATCAAGGCGGAAAGCGGCGCGGGCGCGCTGCTCATCACCCATTCGATCGAGGAGGCACTGCTGCTCGGCACGCGCGTCGTCGTGCTGTCGCCCAATCCGGGGCGCCTGACGGCGGAGATCGAGGCCGGCTTCAATGCGGAGGTGCTGAACGGCGCCCCGGTTGCCACCGTCAAGGCCTCGCCGCTTTTCAAGCGCATGCATGCCGGGCTCAACGGCCTCATCCAGTCCACCACTGACGAGGAGTTGGCCGCATGACGCTCTCCACCGATATAGAAGCCCTGCCGCAGCCGGTCGAGACCACCACGGAGGACGCCCTCCCCCGTGCATCGCGCCCCGTGCCGATCGCCGTCATCTCGACCATCACCGTCGTTGCGATCATCGGGCTGTGGGGCCTTGCCTCCGCCTATGCGCTGGTCTCGCCCGTCTTCCTGCCCTCGCCGCGGCAGGTGGTCATCGCTCTCTATAACCTCGTCGTGACCGGCTTCGTCGATTCGACACTGGCCGAGCATGTCGGCGCCAGCCTCTACCGCATTTTTGGCGCGCTTATTGCGTCGATCCTGATCGGCATTCCCGCGGGCATCGCCATCGGCACGAGCCGCGTCGGCCGCGGCATCCTCGATCCGATCGTCGAATTCCTGCGCCCGCTGCCGCCGCTCGCCTACCTGCCGCTCGTCATCATCTGGGTCGGCATCGGCGAGGCGTCGAAGATCACGGTGATCGCGCTTTCCATGCTGCCCTCGATCATCCTGTCGACATCCGCGGGCGTGCGCGGAGTCTCGAAGGACCATGTCAACGCGGCCCGCTCGCTCGGTGCCAGCAAGCGGCAGGTGCTGACGGAAGTGGTGCTGCCGAGTGCCGTGCCGTCGATCCTCACCGGCATCCGCATTGCGCTCGGTGCCGGCTGGACGACGCTGGTCGCGGCCGAACTGGTGGCGGCGACGAGCGGCATCGGCTTCATGATCCAGTCGGCAGCACAGTTCCTCGTCACCGACATCGTAATTGCCGGCATCATCGTCATCGCCCTGATCGCGATCCTGCTGGAATTCATCGCGCGGCTGATCGAGCGGCGCCTGGTGCCCTGGGCCTCCCATCGCTGAGAGCGATGCCGGCGCTCAGTTGAGCGCCAGCCCCATGCTCGCGACGGCTGCCGTGAACAGGCGGCCGTCCTGCGTTGCGGCGAAGGGATCGCGCTCCGCCCGCGCCTTCAGCAGCTCCAGGAAATCGTAGCCCGCCGTCCAGCGGCCGAAGCCGCTCGCGATGTTGATGTGGCCGGCATTGCCGATATCGATGAGATCGCTGCCCCAGGCCTTGGCGCTCTGGCGCAGCCGGTCGACCGGCATATAGGGATCGTTCAGGCTGCCGACGACGAGCGAGGGAAACGGCAGCCGCTTAACCGGCATGGCGCCGAAGCGGACCACGCAAGGGTGCAGGGTTTCCGTCGTGTCGAGGTCGCAGGGCGCGACGAGCAGCGCGCCGCGGATGCGCGAGGCAAGCGGGCTTTCGGCAAACTGCGCGGCCAGCACGCAGCCGAGGCTGTGGCCGACGAGCCAGAGGTCCTTGCCGATCATGTCGACCTGACGTTCCAGCTGCACAAGCCAGCTCTGCCGGTCCGGGCAGTTCCAGTCGAACTGCTCGACGACGCGGCTTTCGGGATTGTCGCGCGCCCAGTGACGCTGCCAATGGTCACTCGCGGACCCGTTGAGGCCCGGCAGGATCAGCGTGTCGACGGGGATATCGAGTGACGGCATGGCGGCGGCCTTCCTTCGCAAACCAGATCTGTCCGGAAGGATGCGCGACACAACGCGGAATGGTAAGGAAACCGCTGCTAAACTCTTCAAAATCCATAAAAATTTTTTGCATCATGGCGATGATGCGAAGCATCGGGCGGCAAGTTCGCCCAATGCCTTTTTGAGGTTTCTCAGCCGCGATGATCGAGGCGCGCGACGAGCCGGTCGCCGAGCCACTGGATGCCGCAGACGAGCACGATCAGCACGGCGACGACCGCCACCATGACCGTCGTCTCGAAGCGCTGGTAGCCGTAGCGGATCGCGAGGTCGCCGAGACCGCCGGCACCGATGGCGCCTGCCATGGCGGAGGCGCCGATCAGCGTCACGAGCGTCACGGTGAAGCCCGCGACGATGCCCGGCAGCGCCTCGGGGATCAGCACCTCGCGCACGATCGTCCAGCGGTTGCCGCCCATGGCGCGCACGGCCTCGATCAGCCCGCGGTCGACCTCGCGCAGCGACACTTCCGCGATGCGTGCATAATAGGGTGTCGCGGCGATCGACAGCGGCACGATCGCGGCCCAGGTGCCGATCGACGTGCCGACGATGAGGCGCGTGACGGGGATGAGCGCCACGAGCAGGATGATGAAGGGCACGGAGCGGAAGCCGTTGACGATGGCGCCGAACAGGCGGTTGGTCCAGAGGTTTTCCGCAATGCCGCCGCGCGCGGTCGCCACCAGCGCCAGGCCGAGCGGCAGGCCGAAGGCGAGCGAGATGACGCCGGAGGCGGCCGTCATCACGACCGTTTCCCAGAGCGAGCGGACGAGAAGCTCAAGCATGATCGGCGACATGGCCGAGGACCTCCACCTGTGCGCCGAGGCGCTCTGCAAACGAAACGAGGCGCGCGGCGGCATCGGCCGGCACCGCGATAAAGAAGCGGCCGACGGCCTGTTCCTGGATATGATCGACGCCGCCATGGACCAGGCGGTAGCCGCCCGGAAATTCTTCCGACAGCTTCTGGAACAGCGGGCCAGTGGCGGCGGGGCCGGCAATGTCGAGGCTGAGGATCGCCTCGCCTGCGATATCCGCCGTAAGCCTTTTTGCGATATGGGCGGGTAGTTGCGGGCGGATGCCGCTGAGCAGGCTCTTCGTCGTCTCCGCCTGCGGTCGTGAAAACACCTGCCAGACGGGACCTTCCTCCACGATGCGCCCGGCATCGAGCACGGTGACGCGGTCGGCGATATTCCGCACCACTTCCATCTCGTGGGTGATGAGCAGGATCGTGAGGCCGAGCTTGCGGTTGATGTCCTTGAGCAGCGCCAGGATCGAGCGCGTCGTTTCCGGGTCGAGCGCGGAGGTCGCCTCGTCGGAGAGCAGCAGCGCCGGGCTTGCGGCAAGCGCGCGAGCAATGCCGACGCGCTGCTTCTGGCCGCCGGAGAGTTCCGACGGATAGGCCTTCGCCTTGCCGGTCAGGCCCACAAGGTCGAGCAGTTCTGCGGCGCGCGCGAGGCGTTTGGCCTTCGCCCAGCCCTCGATCTTCAGGGGCAGCGCGACATTCTCCTCCACCGTCTTGGCGGAGAGCAGGTTGAAATGCTGGAAGATCATGCCGATGCGGCGGCGCAGCGGCTGCAGTTCGGCTTCGCTGAGGCCGGTGATCTCGCGGCCTTCGATCTCGATCGTGCCGCTGTCCGGCCGCTCCAGGCCGTTGAGGCAGCGGATGAGCGTCGACTTGCCGGCGCCGCTGCGCCCGATGATGCCGAGGATCTCGCCCCGGCGGACGTCGAGCGAAACGCCGTCCAGCGCCGGCGTCGCGCCAAAACGGCGGCGGACGTCCGACAGGCGGATGACGTCTTCTTCGGCGGTGGCGGTTTGCACCCGCTTGCCTGTCACATGTTTGTTCATGCGCGGTTCCCTTCCGGAAACGGAAAGACAGCCCGCGGCGGCTGGGCGCATCGCGGGCTGTCTCTGCTGGTTGTCGAGTGCCTTAGTAGGCGCTGATGCCCGTGCCCTTGTAGACGCGGTCGAACTCGGCCTTCACGACGTCGTTCTGATAGGCCTCGACCAGCGGCTTGACCCAGGGCTCGTCCTTCGATTCCTCGCGAACCGCGATGAAGTTGCGGTACGGATTGTCGGCGACCGGCTCCTGCGCGATGCGGTTTTCCGGGGTGAGGCCGCTTTTCAGCGCCCAGTCGGTGTTGACGATCGCGGCATCCAGGTCATCGACCGAGCGGCCGACGATGCCGGCGTCAAGTTCCTTGATCTCCAGCTTCTTCGGGTTTTCCGAGATGTCGGCGATGGTGGCGAGAATGCCGGTGCCGTCCTTCAGCTTGATCAGGCCCTCGTTCTGCAGCACGCGCAGCGCCCGGCCCTCGTTCGACGGATCGTTCGGCACGCCGACGACGGCGCCGTCCGGCAGGTCCGCGACCTTGGTGTGCTTCTTGGAATAGAGTCCGATCGGCCAGACGGCGGTGTAGCCGGCGGGAACGATCTTGTAGCCGTGCTGATGGATCTGGTTTTCCAGATAGGGCAGGTGCTGGAAGGCGTTGGCGTCGACCTCGCCGCGGGCGAGCGCCTCGTTGGGCTGGGTATAGTCGTTGAAGACGACCGTCTCGATGGTCAGGCCCTTCTTGGCGGCTTCCGCCGTCACGACGCGCCAGACATCCTCGTCCTCGCCGGAAATGATGCCGACCTTCAGGTCCTTCTTGTCTTCGGCAAAGGCGGGCGCGGAAACGGAGAGCGTGGAGACGGCGACGGCCGCCACCGCGAGCGCCGCAAGGGCGGAGCGGCGGGAGAAAAACGCGCTTTCGAGGAGTTTTTTGCTGATTTTGGACATGCTGGCCTGCTTTCGCGATGGGGAGGATCGACTGCGAAACAACGTTGTTTCTACCCCTAAAATCGCAAATGCCGCATTTGTGGACAACGAATGGCGGTTTATTGGGCAGGCCGAACGGGAACTTTCGCTCTCTGATATCGAAGCAGGGCGGAAAATATTTTCTACTGTTTTAGTGGAATACAGCGGAGGCGCTAGGAACGGAGATCCGGACCTCTCGGGAGAGGTCCGGATTAAGCTACGGTCGGCTACTCGGACGTGGGTGCGAACATTGCGCGCATGCGATCGCGATAATGGTCTTCAGAGGTCGACCAGCGCAGCGCGGCGAGCATCTTGGTATCGGCACCGGCCGGATAGCGCAGCCGTTCCCCTTCGTCGGTCGCCGCCGCATAGGCAGCCTCGGCAACTTCCGCCTCGGTGCAATAGGCCGTCGGATAGTCGGCCATCCGCGCGAATGCGGCCTGGGCGAAGGCGCCGTAATCCTCCGGGATCAGGCCCTGCATGCGCGGGCCGCCATTGGCGGTGAAACTGGTCGTCGGCGCATAGCCGGGTTCGACCAACCGCGCCTTTATGCCGAATTGCTCCAACTCATAGGAAAGCGACTCGGTAAAACCCTCGACGGCGAACTTGCTGGCGGCATAGGCCGCGACCAGCGGCATGACGCCGATCGCGACGCTGGAGGTGACGTTGACGATCACGCCGTGCCCCTGCCTGCGCATCTGCGGGATGATCTCGCGGCAGGCGTTGAACACGCCGAACGTATTGGTTTCGAAAAGCTCGCGGATCGCGCTGTCCGGCGTCGCCTCCACCGCGGATGCCATGCCGATGCCGGCATTGTTGATCCACACGTCGATCGAGCCGAAGGCCGCGACGGCTGCGTTGATCGCGGTGCGGATCGTCTCGGGGCGAGTGATGTCGAGCGGGACGATCTTCAGCCGCTCGGCCGGGCCTTCGATGAGATCGGCTTTCGGGGTGCGCATCGTCGCGACGACGTTCCACCCCCGTTCGAGGAAGAGTTCCGCGGTTGCCCTGCCGTAGCCGGACGAGGTTCCGGTTATCAAAACCGTGTTTGTCATCTGTATCTCCTGTCTGAATAGCCCGATTATATTGGTTAGCGGGAGATTTTGAATAATTCAGAGTCCAGTTTGCATTACCGATCGTCCAAATGATAATGTGGCCAAACTCGCTTTACGGATCGTGCAAAATGGATGCTTTCACCGATGTCGTGCAATTGCTGCGCCCGAAAACCGTGCTGATGGGCAGCATGGTGGCGCATGGCACATGGGGCGTGCAGGTGCCACCGCAGCCGGGGCCGACGCTCTATTTCATCACGGCCGGCCAATGCTGGTTCCGCGCGAACGGCGGTGCCGCCCTCCAGGTCGGGGCGGGTGACTTCATCCTTTCGGCCAGGCCGGTGATGGATACGTTCTCCAGCGCGCCCGGGCAGAAGACCGTGCTTTCCGACGATGGTTTCAAGGCGCGGCACATGGTCGACGGCGAGATTCATATCGGCGACGCGCATCGGGGCGACGCGACGCGCGTCCTCGGCGGCGTCATCATGTGCGATCCGACCAATGCGGACCTGCTGGCGGAGATGATGCCGCGGCTCGTGCATGTCTCGGCCGAAGACGGTGTCGGCGCGCGGCTCGGCACGCTCATCGGCCTCATCCGCGGCGAGGCGGCGCTGGCGGGGCCGGGCAGCGATCTCATCCTGTCCCGCCTGATCGAGGTTCTGCTGATCGAGACGCTGCGGCGCGAGGCGGCGACGCTGCCGCATCCCGGCATGCTGCGCGGCCTCGCCGATCCGCAACTCGCCCGGGCACTCGCCAATATCCACGCCGATGTTTCCCGGGAGTGGACGATCGCGGAACTGGCGCAGAAGGCGGGCATGTCGCGCTCGGCCTTCGCGCGGCGCTTTTCCGAGGCCGTCGGGCTCGCACCGGTCGAATATCTGCTGCGCTGGCGCATGGCGATCGCCAAAGATGCGCTGCGCCATCGCCAGGGAACGCTGGAGGAGATCGCCGAGCGGATCGGCTACCGCTCCGCAAGCGCCTTCAGCACGGCCTTCAGTCGCAAGGTCGGCTGCCCGCCGCGGGAGTTCGCGCGCAGCAGCGCGGCCTAGAAGGTCGGTGGCGTGTTGATCCAGATCAGCACCGTCTCGCCGTCATGGCGATTGCGCCAGGCGTGGCGGCGGCAGCTTTCGAAATAGAGGCTGTCGCCGGGGCCGAGATCGTGGAATTCGTGGCCATCGAGCACCATCTCGACGCGGCCGGAGAGCACGTGCACGAATTCCTCGCCCTCATGTTTATAGGCGCCGTCGCTGGAGGCGCCGGGGGCGAGCACGAAGCGGTGGCAATCCATCATGTTGCGGCCGTCCGCCAGCACCTGCACGGTGACGCCCGGCGAGGTCTCCGGCCAGAACTTCCACTCCCCTGCCCGCACGACCGACCGGTTGGCCTCTTCCTCTTCGCCGGAGAGTTTCGAGACGGTCGTGTCGTAATAGGCCGCGAGATCGTGCAGCACGCGGAAGGTCACGCCCTGCGAGGTACGTTCGAATGTGGAGAGCACCGAGGTCGCAATGCCGATGTCGCCCGCGACCTGCTCCAGCGTCTTGCCCGTGGCATGGCGCAGGCTGCGCAGCTTTCGGCCGACACCCTGAGGCGCGTCGCCTTCGGAAACCGTGGTCTCGCCTGGCGGTTCCTCGGCTTCCAGCGCCTCGCGAATGGCGGCGGGGTTCAGGCCGCGTTCCGTCCTGTACCAGGCGATGCGCTTCAACCGGGCGACGTCGTCGCCGCTATATTGACGGTGGCCGGTCTCCGAGCGTTCCGGCACGACGAGGCCTTGCGTTTCCCAAAGCCTGAGCGTGGACGCGGAAACGCCGGCAAGCCGCGCGGCCTCCGCCACCTTGTAGTGCACCGGTTCTTCCGAACCCATCGCGCCAATCCCTGATTCTGGTTATATTTGCTTATAGCATTCCCGGCGGACTGCGCCCGACTTCGCACCCCTGAAAATCCGTCGCATTCCCGTCTTAAAATGACCGTTGCATTCTTGCAGAAAAAATGTAGGAATTCCACTTGAGACTTGCAGAAAAAATGTAAGTTAAAGCAGTTCCAGCAAAAGTGCGAAGCGGTTTTGCGTTCGGAACTGCGAGTATTTTTAACCATTGAAGCCTCCAGATCCAGGATAGCGCCATGACCGCAACGCCCCTCACAGACCGCAAGAACGCCGCCATTTCGCGCGGTGTCGGCATGACCACGCAGATCTACGCCGACCGTGCGGAGAATGCGGAGATCTGGGACAAGGAAGGCAATCGCTATATCGATTTCGCCGCCGGCATCGCCGTCGTCAACACCGGCCATCGCCATCCGCGCGTCATCGAGGCCGTCAAGAACCAGCTCGACCGCTTCACCCACACCTGCCACCAGGTCGTGCCTTATGAAAATTATGTCGAGCTTGCCGAGCGCCTGAACGCCATCACCCCCGGCAACTTCGCCAAGAAGACGATCTTCGTCACCACTGGTGCCGAAGCCGTTGAAAACGCCGTGAAGATCGCCCGCGCCGCCACCGGCCGCCAGGCCGTCATCGCCTTTTCCGGCGGCTTCCACGGCCGCACCTTCATGGGCATGGCGCTCACCGGCAAGGTCGTGCCCTACAAGGTCGGCTTCGGCGCCATGCCGGCCGACGTCTTCCACGCGCCCTTCCCGGTCGAGATGCACGGCACGACCGTCGAACAGTCGCTCGGTGTGCTGAAGAAGCTGTTTGCTGCCGATGTCGATCCCAACCGCGTTGCCGCGATCATCATCGAGCCGGTGCAGGGCGAAGGCGGCTTCTACCCCGTCCCGGTCGCCTTCATGAAGGCGCTGCGCGAGATCTGCGACCAGCACGGCATCCTCTTGATCGCCGACGAAGTGCAGACCGGCTTTGCCCGCACCGGCAAGCTCTTCGCCATGGAGCACTACGGCGTGGTGGCTGACATCACGACGATGGCCAAGGGCCTCGGCGGCGGCTTCCCGATCGCAGCCGTCACCGGCCGTGCGGAAATCATGGATGCCCCCGGTCCGGGCGGCCTGGGCGGCACCTATGCCGGCAGCCCGATCGGCGTGGCGGCGGCCCATGCCGTGCTCGACGTCATCAAGGACGAGGACCTCTGCAACCGCGCGGAAAACCTCGGCGCCCGCCTGAAGCAGCGCCTCGCCTCTTTGCAGGACAAGGTTCCGGAAATCGTCGACATCCGCGGCCCGGGCTTCATGAATGCCGTCGAGTTCAACGACGTTTCGACCAAGCTGCCGAGCGCCGACTTCGCCAACAAGGTGCGCCTGAAAGCCCTCGAAAAGGGTCTGATCCTGCTCACCTGCGGCGTGCACGGCAACGTCATCCGCTTCCTGGCACCGATCACGATCCAGGACGAGGTTTTTGCCGAGGCACTCGACATCCTCGAAGCCGCGATGGTCGAAGCCCGCGCCGCCTGATCGGCGACGCCAAAGACTGAAAAAACATCCTCCCAGGGAACACCCGGAGCACATGCTCCGGGTGAACGTCCTTCCACGTCCGAAAGGAACGAAATCATGGCCTTCTACGATGCGCTCACGAAGCACCTGAAGTCGACCGACTTCCTGCGCGATGCGGGGTATGTCAACGGCAACTGGATCGGCGGCAACGGCGCCGAGACCTTCGACGTCTTCAACCCCGCCACCGGCGAAAAGCTCGCGACGCTGCCCGAAATGGGCGCGACCGAAACCTCCGCGGCCATCGACGCCGCCTACAAGGCGCAGCAGGTCTGGGCCGCCCGCCCGGCCAAGGACCGCAGCATCCTGCTGCGCAAATGGTTCGACCTGATCGTCGCCAACGCGGACGAACTTGCGGCCATCCTGACCGCCGAAATGGGCAAGCCTCTGCCGGAAGCCAAGGGCGAAATCCTCTACGCCGCCTCCTATGTCGAATGGTATGCCGAAGAGGCCAAGCGCATCAACGGCGAGACGATCCCGGCACCGTCCATCGACAAGCGCATGCTGGTCATCAAGCAGCCGGTCGGCGTCGTCGGCACGATCACGCCGTGGAATTTCCCGGCCGCGATGATCGCCCGCAAGGTTGCCCCGGCGCTTGCCGTAGGCTGCACGGTCGTCTCCAAGCCCGCCGAACAGACGCCGCTTTCTGCGATCGCGCTGGCCGTGCTCGCCGAAAAGGCCGGCCTTCCGGCCGGTGTCTTCAACGTCATCCTCGGCACGGACGGCCCGGCGATCGGCAAGGAGCTTTGCTACAATCCGAAGGTCCGGAAAATCTCATTTACGGGCTCGACGGAAGTCGGACGCATCCTGATGCGCCAGTGCTCCGACCAGATCAAGAAGGTGAGCCTGGAACTCGGCGGCAACGCGCCCTTCATCGTCTTTGACGACGCGAACCTGGACGCTGCCGTCGAAGGCGCCATGGCCTCGAAGTATCGCAATGCCGGCCAGACCTGCGTCTGCGCCAACCGCATCTACGTGCAGTCGAACGTCTATGATGCCTTTGCCGAGAAGCTCGCGAAGAAGGTCGCCGAGCTTTCCGTCGGCAACGGTTTTGACAAGGGCATCACGATCGGCCCGCTGATCGAGGAAGCGGCCATCGAGAAGGTCGAGGCACACATTGCCGACGCTGTCTCGAAGGGCGCGACGGTGGTTGCCGGCGGCAAGCGCGTTGCGGGCAAGGGCACCTTCTTCGAGCCGACCGTGCTGAAGGGTGTTGCGCGTGGCATGACGGTCGCGCGGGAAGAGACTTTTGGCCCCGTTGCGCCGCTCTTCCGCTTCGACACGGTCGAGGATGTCATCGCCCAGGCAAACGATACCGAATTCGGCCTTGCCGCCTATTTCTTTGCCGGCGATCTTAAGAAGGTCTGGCAGGTGACGGAAGCGCTGGAATACGGCATGGTCGGCGTCAATACCGGCATCATCTCCTCCGAAGCCGCCCCCTTCGGCGGCATCAAGCAGTCCGGCCTCGGCCGCGAAGGCTCCGCGCACGGCGCCGACGATTATCTGGAGATGAAATACGTCTGCATGGGCGACGTTGCCTGACATTTATAAAACGCCCCGCTTCGGCGGGGCGGTTTTCATGCTGTTTCGATATCCGTCTGCGAAAAGTCGTCGCCCTTGTAGAGCAGCGGGACGGCGAGGTGCCTTGCACAGGCATAGGCGAAACAGTCGCCGAAATTGAGTCCGGCCGGATGGCGGCCTTTGCCGTAGCGCTGGTAAGCCTCGACGGCGGCCGCGGTCGCCGCCGGCAAGATTGCGATGACCTCGATTTCTAGCGGTCGAATATAGGCTTCCACCTCGCGCAAGGCAGCTTTCGGCTCGACGCCGGAAATGCGGCTGTAGGCGACGGAGGCCTCCCAAAGCGCCATCGGTGATGTTGCGCGCGAGGTGGCCGCCATGAGGCGTGCCGACAGCGACGCGGCGTCGCTTTCGTTTGTCATCATGGCGACGATAGCGGAAGCATCGACGAACATCAGTCTTCGTAGAGGCTGTCGATGAAGGCTTTGTCAGCCTTGAGGCCTGTCGGAGAATACTTTCGGTTCAACTCCCGCGTCATGGCAACGGCCTTTTCCACCAGCGTCGGCTCGTTCTCCGCGCGCTCCAACTCATGCGTCAGCGCCTGGCGCACCGCCTCGGTCTTGCTGACCTTGCGCAGCGCGGAGAGCTTTTCCGCAAGCCTATCGACCTCCTGGTCCTTCACGTAGAGCGGCATGGTATATCCTTCCTCTTGTGGAGGTATATATAGCATCCGACCCCTGCAAATGAAAGCTCAGCCCAGCTTTGCCTTGTCCGGATGTGCCGCCTGGAAGGCCGGGAGGGTGCGGCAGGTTTCAGTGATGCGGCACACTCTTTCAAGCGCGCTGATGTCGGCGCCCCAGCGCTCCGCGTTGTAGACCTGCGGCACGAGGCAGAAATCGGCCATGGTCGGCGTGTCGCCGTGGCAGAAGGTGCCGGTTGCCGCATTGTCGAGCAGGGTTTCGACGGCGGCGAGGCCTTCTCCGATGAATTTCTTCATCCAGTCGGCGCGCACCGCCTCGCCGTCCTCGATCAGCGTCATGAGATGGCCGACGACGCCGGTGTTGCAGACGGCATGGATTTCCATGGCGATGGCATAGGAGATCGCCCGCACCCGCTGCCGGCCGAGCGGATCTGCGGGCAGGAAACGCGCCTCAGGGCGCGTCTCCGAGAGATACTCAATGATCGACAGCGACTGCGTCAGCATGTGTCCGTCGATCGCAAGCGCCGGCACGAGGCCCTGCGGATTGCGGGCGCGGTGCTCGGGCGAACGCTGCTTCCCGTCGAGCAGATCGACGGATTCGCGCCGATAGGCGAGACCGAGGCTTTCCAGCGCGATGCGCACGCGGTAGCTGGCGGATGAGCGCCAGTAGTCGAAAAGCACGATCTCGCCGCTCATCGGTTCAGTCCTTTTCGTAGGCTTTGACGGTCTGCTCGATCGCACCGAAGATCGAATGGCCGGTCTTGTCCTTCATCTCGATGCGCACGGTGTCGCCGAATTTCATGAAGGGCGTTTTGGGCGCGCCGGTGGCGATCGTCTCGATGGTGCGAATTTCGGCGATGCAGGAATAACCGGCGCCGCCCTCCGCGACAGGCTTGCCCGGGTCGCCGTCGAGCTTGTTGGAGACGGTGCCGGAGCCGATGATCGAGCCCGCGACGAGCGGGCGGGTCTTTGCCGCATGGGCGACGAGCTGGCCGAAATCGAAGGTCATGTCGACGCCCGCATCGGCCTTGCCGAAGGCCTTGCCGTTGAGCGAAACGAGGAGCGGCAGGTGCAGTTTGCCGCCGTCCCAGGCCTCGCCCAGTTCATCCGGCGTCACGGCGACGGGAGAGAAGGCTGAAGAAGGTTTCGACTGGAAGAAACCGAACCCCTTGGAAAGCTCGGCCGGGATCAAACCGCGCAGCGACACGTCGTTGACGAGCATGACGAGGCGGATCGCGGCGCGCGCTTCCTCGACGCTCGCGCCCATCGGGACGTCGTCGACGATGACGGCGATCTCGCCTTCCATGTCGATGCCGAAGGTCTCGTCGGCCGCCAGGATCGGGTCGCGGGGTCCCAGAAAGCTGTCGGAGCCGCCCTGGTACATCAGCGGATCGGTCCAGAAGCTTTCCGGCATGTCGGCATTGCGGGCCTTGCGCACCAGCTCGACGTGGTTGACATAGGCTGAGCCGTCCGCCCACTGGTAGGCGCGCGGTAGCGGCGAGGCGGCGTCGTGCTCGTGGAAGCGGGTGGTCGGCTGCGCGCCGGTTTCCAGCCCTTCGGCGACCCGTTCCAGCCGCGGCGCGACATGCGCCCAGTCGTCCAGCGCCGCTTGCAGCGTGCGGGCGATGTGCCCGACTTCCGAGCAGAGCGTCAGGTCACGCGAGACGACGACCAGACGGCCGTCGCGGGTGGAATCCTTCAGTGTCGCAAGCTTCATGCGTCTCTCTCCCGATCTTGTTTCCGGCCGCAAGGATGTGTCATCTTTCGGCCGCCTGTCTCCACCCTCGTGCGCCGCTTTGCGCGGCGCATCGTTTTTCAAGGAAATCCCGCGTGAACCGCACGGTCCTGAATTCCCTGCTGCTCGCCGCCGGCTTCATCGGCGCGACGGCGCTTCTCCTTTATACGATGGGTCAGCCGCTCATCTGCAAGTGCGGATATGTCAAACTGTGGCATGGCGTCGTGGTTTCCTCGGAAAACTCGCAGCATCTCTCCGATTGGTACACGCCGAGCCACATCATCCACGGCATTCTGTTCTTCGGCCTCTTCACGCTGATCCTTCCCAAGGCGGGCATCAACCTGCGCCTGGCGCTCTCCCTCGTGCTCGAATGCGCCTGGGAAATCCTCGAAAACACCGACATGATCATCAATCGCTATCGCGAGTCGACAATCTCGCTCGATTATTTCGGCGACAGCGTCATCAATTCGAGCGCAGATATTCTGGCGATGGTCGTCGGCTTCTTCCTGGCCTCGCGCCTGCCCGTCTGGGCAAGCGTCGCACTCATCGTCGTTTTCGAGGGCGTAACTACCTACCTGATCCGCGACGGCCTGGCACTGAACATCCTGATGCTCGTCTGGCCACTCGAAGCGGTAAAGGCCTGGCAGGGGGGCTGAGCGGGCGGTCACTTGATGCCCGGCGTGCCGTCGAATTTGCGCTCAAGCCCGTCCCAGCATTCGAGATAGTTGTCCTGCAGCGTTTCCAGCTCGGCGGCGAATTTCGTGAGCTGCTGCGGGTAGCGGGTCTCGAACATGAAGGCCATGGTGTGGTCGAGCTTGACGGGTTTCAGCTCGCTGTTCGACGCCTTGTCGAAGCCCGTCGCGTCCGGTCCATGCGGCAGCATCATGTTGTGCAGGCTCATGCCGCCGGGCACGAAGCCCTCTTCCTTCGCGTCGTACTGGCCATGGATCAAGCCCATGAATTCGCTCATGATATTGCGATGATACCAGGGCGGGCGAAACGTGTGTTCGGCCACCAGCCAGCGCGGCGGGAAGATGACGAAGTCGATATTTGCGGTGCCGGCCTCTTCCGTCGGCGCGGTCAGCACGGTGAAGATCGACGGGTCCGGGTGGTCGAACAGGATGGCGCCGACCGGGGAATAGGTGCGCAGGTCGTATTTGAACGGCGCGTAGTTGCCGTGCCAGGCGACGACGTCGAGCGGCGAATGGCCGATCTCGGTGACGTAGAACTTGCCGCACCATTTGACGTGGACCCGGCACGGCGTCTCCTTGTCCTCGTAGGCGGCGACCGGTGTCTTGAAGTCACGCGGATTGGCAAGGCAGTTGGCGCCGATCGGGCCACGGTCCGGCAGGGTGAATTTCGCGCCGTAGTTCTCGCAGACGTAACCGCGCCAGACGTCACCCTCGCCGAGGCGGGAAACCTTGAACATCATGCCGCGCGGGATGAGGCAGATTTCCAGCGGCTCGACATCCATGATGCCCATTTCGGTGAAAACGCGGATCGCGCCCAGTTGCGGCACGACGAGCAATTCGCCATCGGCATCGAAGAAGTAGTCGTCCACCATGTCGGCGTTGAACGTATAGGCATGTGCCGCCATGCCGACCTGCGTCAGCACATCGCCGGCCGTCGTCATGGTGCGCATGCCGTCGAGGAAGGTGAGCGTCTCCTTCGGTGCCGGCAGCGGGTTCCAGCGCAATTGCCCGAGCGGCAGGGAATGGTCGTCGAGGCAGGGCGCGCTCTTCCAATGCGGGTAGCTGGCATTGGAGAAGCGGCGCGTGTGGCGCACGCTCGGGCGGATGCGGTAGAGCCAGGAGCGCTCGTTGGTGCCGCGCGGCGCGGTGAAGGGCGAGCCGGAAAGCTGCTCGGAATAGAGGCCGTAATTGCATTTCTGTGGGCTGTTCTGGCCCTGCGGCAGGGCGCCGGGCAGGGATTCCGTCTCGAAATCATTGCCGAAGCCGGGCATGTATTTCAGGCTGTTGGCGATCTCCGCTGCATGGTCCGGCATGGCTTGGCCTCCTCTTGCAAAGCACCCTTGTCGTCAGGTGGTTACAGATGTAACTGTCCGTTTTGTAACCATCAAGGCACCGTCCATGGACTTCCGGCTCGAAACATTCCTGCCCTACCGCCTCAACCAGGCGGCGGAACTGGTCAGCCAGCGTTTTGCCGCGCAATACCGCGCGCGCTACCGCATGACCCGGCCGGAGTGGCGGGCGCTGGCCGCGCTCGGCTCCTATGGCCGCATGACCGCGACGGAGATCGGTGCCAATTCCAGCATGCACAAGACGAAAGTGTCGCGTGCCGTGCGGGCGCTGGAGGAAAAGCGTTGGCTGAAGCGCAGCGAGGATGCCGCCGACCGCCGGATCGAGCATCTCGACCTGACACCGGCGGGCCGGCGCATCTATGGTGAAATGATCGCGCTGGCGCATGAATACGAGCAGGAACTGGCCCAGCTTCTTGGTGCAGACGGCCTGGAGCAACTTGAGGCAGGCCTCGCCACGATCGAAGCGGCGCTGGCGGTGCAACCGGCGCGGCGCGGGCCAAGCGACTGACGACATATCACGCAGATGAATCGATCCGCCCTGATCGATTCAAAGCTTTCGTTGGACGGTGATTCGGGGCTTCGGCAGAATCCCGGGCATGTCGAACACCACCCCCTCCCCCGCCTATCGTTTCCGCCGCATCGACGCGACGCGCAACATGGCGCGCTTCTACATGCTCTCACTGGAGCCGACGCTGTTCGGCGAGGTCGCCGTGCTGCGTCACTGGGGCCGCATCGGCACCCGCGGCCGGCAGGTGTCGAGCCTGCATGCGACAATGGCCGAGGCTGAGACGGTGCTCGCCCGGCAAATCGCCCGGCGGCGCCGGCGCGGCTACACCGAGACGTAGAGGACGGAAAAGGTTAATTTTCCCGAGTTTTCCCCAATCGAATCGGGGCATGCCGATAGGCGTGCGATGGTCAATACGCTAAAGTCTCATTCATGGACGTACCAGCGCCGGTCGAGCGCGGTGCGTTAACCATTATTGCCTTGCCCTCGATTCAGAATCGGTTCTAAATGCGGTTTAAACCCCAAGGTGGGCTTGAAATCGCATTTTGAGATTCTCGACATGAATATGGCCGCAATGTTCGGACAGGCAATTTCCGAGGTCGATCAGCTGATCATCGGGCAGGCGCACGAACTGTCAGACAAGCTGAAGCAGCATCGGCTGGAGATGTTTCCGCCTGTTGCCCAGAAGAGCCTGCGCCAGTTCCAGCTGAGCGAGGCGGCGCATTTTCTCGGGGTCACCAGTGGCTACCTGCGCAATCTTTCGCTGGAATCCAAGGGGCCGCTGCCGCAGGTGACGCCCTCCGGCCGCCGTTCCTACTCGGCCGAGCAGCTGCAGGAAATGCGGGAATATCTGGAGCAGAACGGCCGCGGCGGCCAGCGCTACGTGCCGCGCCGGCGGGGCACCGATCATCTCCAGGTCATCGCCGTGGTGAACTTCAAGGGCGGCTCCGGCAAGACGACGACGACGGCTCATCTCGCCCAGCACCTGGCGCTTACCGGCCACCGGGTGCTCGCGGTCGATCTCGACCCGCAGGCGAGCCTTTCGGCGGTGCATGGGTTCCAGCCGGAATTCGACGTCAACGAGAACGAGACGCTCTACGGCGCCATCCGCTACGACGACCAGCGGCGGCCGCTGAAGGAAATCATCCGCAAGACCAATTTCCCCGGCCTTGACATCGTGCCCGGCAATCTCGAACTCATGGAGTTCGAGCACGACACGCCGCGCGTTCTGGCGCAGGGCGACCGGAGCGATTACGGCCGGATCTTCTTTGCGCGGCTCGACGAGGCGCTCTCCTCCGTCGCCGACGATTACGACGTGGTGGTGATCGACTGCCCGCCGCAGCTCGGCTTCCTGACGATGAGCGCGATCTGCGGTGCCACGGCGGTGCTCATCACCGTGCATCCGCAGATGCTCGACGTCATGTCGATGTGCCAGTTCCTGCAGATGCTGGGCGAGGTGCTGAACACGCTGAAAAGCGCCGGCGGCAACATGAACCTTGACTGGCTGCGGTATCTGGTTACCCGCTATGATCCGGCGGATGGCCCGCAGACACAGATGGTTGCCTTCATGCGCTCGCTGTTCAAGCAGCATGTTCTCACCAGTCCCATGGTGCGTAGCGTCGCCATCGCGGATGCCGCGCTCACCAACCAGACGCTCTACGAGGTCGACCGGAGCCAGTTCACGCGTGCCACCTATGATCGAGCGCTGGAATCCATGGAGGCGGTGAACGCGGAAATCGTCGAACTGATCCACAAGGCATGGGGGCGTTGATCATGGCGCGCAAGAACGTTCTTTCCAATCTGATGTCGCCGAGCGCAGAGAAGTTGACGCCGGTAAACCCCGTTCCCGACGAGCAGCGCCACCACGTCACCTACAAGGGCATCGGCGCGCTCGGCGCCGTGACGCGTAGCATCGATGCGCTCGCCGCCAAGGCGGATGCCGCCAAGGAGATCGAGGCGAAGCTGACGGCCGGCGAAATCGTCATCGAGCTTGAGCCGGACGAGATCGAAGAATCCTTCATTTCCGACCGCCTCGCCCATTCGGACGAGCAATTCCAGGAACTGGTCGAGGCCATGCGCGTGCGCGGGCAGGATTCGCCGATCCTCGTGCGCCCGCATCCGGCAAAATCCGGCGTCTACCAGATCGCCTTCGGCCATCGCCGCGCACGCGCCGCGCGCCTGCTCGGCCGCCCCGTTCGCGCCGTCGTCAAGGCACTCACCGATCGGGATCACGTCATCGCGCAGGGCCAGGAGAACAGCGCGCGCGCGGATCTCTCCTTCCTTGAGCGGGCGACCTTTGCCGGAGAGTTGGAAACGCGCGGCTTCGATCGCGAGACGATCATGGCGGCACTGAGCGCTGACAAGACGACCGTTTCGAAGATGCTGTCGGTGGTGAACCGCATTCCCAAGAGCGTGCGCAGCGCGATCGGCCCGGCGCTGAGCATCGGCCGCGACCGCTGGCACGAGCTCGCGACCCGTTTCGACGAGCCGTCCAACGAGGACAAGGCCGTGGAGTTTCTCGCCCGCGAACGGGTGAAGAGCCGCCCGCCGGAAGACCGCTTCAACCTTGTCAGCGGCCATCTTTCGAAGAAGGAAGCCGCGGGAATTGCCAAGCCGGCGCCGGCGGAATGGTCGCGCAAGGACGGTGCCGTCAGCGCCAGCATCAAGACGAACGGCCGCCAATACACGATTGCCCTGAAGGCCGCCGAAGCGCCCGCCTTCGGCGCCTACATTACCCAGAACTTGGACCGTCTCTACGAGGCGTTTCGGACTGAAAACAAACAGAAATCGGGAGATTGATCCGCAAAAGAAAAAGGCCCCCTCAACGTTACCGTCGCGGAAGCCCTTCTCATCGTTTAGCAGCCTGAGAATCGCACTTCCCCGAATCACAGTCAAGCCTTTTCGGCGCCGGTTTCGGTGATGGGGTCTCTTTTGCCTGTTGAAAGGTGAAGAGAGATGGAGACGGACGGCATAACGACGCCTTTCGGGCGGCGGGCTATGACGCTTGGCATGTTGGCAAGTCAGGCGGTAGCCAAGACGGTCTCGCCGGAGGCGAGCGTCGACAAGTGGAAGCTTTATCGCTGGCTTTGCGAGGCCCGGGTCAAACTCGGCATCAGCGACCGGGCGCTCTCGGTGCTCAATGCGCTGATGAGTTTTCATCCGAAGACCGAACTCAGCGGCAGCGACGGCCTGGTGGTGTTTCCCTCCAACACGCAGCTTTCGCTGCGCACGCACGGCATGGCCGAAACCACGCTGCGCCGCCATCTTGCAGCGCTGGTGGAAAGTGGCCTGCTCACACGCCGCGACAGCCCGAACGGCAAGCGTTATGTGCGCCGCGATCAACAGGGCACGATCGGCGAAGCCTTCGGCTTCTCGTTGGCTCCCTTGCTCGCCCGGGCAGGTGAGATCGAACAGCTCGCCGCCGCTGTCACGGCCGAGCGTGTTTTGCTGCAGCGCCTGCGTGAGCGGGTCACGCTCGTCCGTCGTGATATCGCCAAGCTGATCGAGACGGCGCTGGAAGACGGCCTTGCCGGCGACTGGATGCGTTACGAAGCCGAATATCGCCACGAGGTCCAGGCCTTGCCGCGTTTGCGAACACCCGAAAACCTGACGCCGGCGCTCGCCGCACTCGAAGCCTTGCGCCTGGAAATCCTCAAGTGCCTGGAACAGCAGATTATTTTACGAGAATCGGATGGCAATGCCGGCCATACTGAGCGGCACAAACAGAGTTCAAAACCCGACTCTAATTCTGATCTTGAACCAAGCTTCGAAACGAAGCAGGGCGGAAAAGCTGAGGTCAGACCGAACCGTTCGACCCCGCGGCAGATGGAGCAGGATGAAAAACCGGATGCCCGGTATTCGCAATGGCCTGTCGATGTGCCGACGGCGGCCAAGGGGGTCTACCCCCAGCCGGCGAACGCCTCGGATCCGCAAAAACCGTATCCGCTGGGGCTTGTGCTTCGGGCTTGCCCGGAAATGGTGGCTTTCGGTCCTGGCGGTGCGATTTCGAGTTGGCGTGACCTGATGACGGCGGCGGTGGTGGTGCGCTCGATGCTGGCGATCAGCCCCTCCGCCTATGAACAGGCCTGCGCGGTGCTCGGGCCGGAAAATGCCGCGACCGTGATCTGCTGCATCCTGGAGCGATCCGGCCATATCAACTCCGCCGGAGGCTATCTGCGCGACCTCACCCGCAGGGCCGAGCGCGGCGAATTTTCGCTCGGGCCTATGCTGATGGCGCTGATGCGGACGAACGGTATTCCGGCCAAGCAGGCGGGATGAGGGTCGCAGGTTGGCACAGCGAAATTCACCGCGGAAACCGCACGTTAACCATGGGGCTCCTAATCATGGGGGGAAGATAAGGAAGCCCGAATCAATGCCCCCTCACGCCTCGGTCCAGCCGCGCCGCCGTTCCATTACCGTCGAGACCGGACCGGTCGTTCCGTTCCCCGCCGAGCGCCGCACCGCGCATGTGCGCCGCTGCGCCGGAGAACTTGGCGGCTTGCATGGCGAGGATGCACGGCTTTACTGGCTGAAGGTCTGCCGGGAACTGGCGGAGGAATTGCGCAAGCTCGGATCGAACGAGAACCAGGCGCGCGCCGCAGTTTTCGCATTTCAGGATGAGGTCCAGCAGGAACTCATGCGCCAGCACGAACCGGACGATGTCTGATTTCAGATAAGGCCGGATGCGCTCCCGACGAGGCCAAGTGAAAAAACCACGAGGAAGGCAGCCGCGACCCGGTAGACCAGGCGCGGTGACAGGAGCGGCGCCCGCCCGACGAGGCTGCCCAGCACGAGAAAGCTCGTGCCCGCGCCTGCAACCAGCAGGCTGAAAAGTCCAAGCGCCGGCGCGATCTCCATCAGCAGGCCATGCGGCATGATGACGAGGCCGATGATCGGTGCTTTCGGATTGAGAACGGTCGTCAGGAAAACCTGGCCGATCGTGACGGGCGATGAGGCGTCCCGGTTCTCCTGGGTGGATGACAGGCGCCACAGCCGGAACGCCAGAAACAGCACCCAGCAGGCGGCGGCAAGACGAAGGGCAATTGCAAGCGCCGGGCGTCCTTCCAAAAGCGCGGCCGCGATCGTCGCAAGCGGCACCACCACGGCGAGATAGCCGGCGAGTTCCCCGAAAAGCAGCGGAAGGCTGGCGACGAAACCGCGGGCCGCCGCCCCGACCGTCAGCAAGGTGTTGGTCGGGCCGGGTGTCAGCAGCAGCGCGAGAATGGCGAAGACGAGAAAGCTGTCCGGCATGATGACTCCGGGAACGAATGATGTGATCTCCCCTACCCTATGGCTTCCCCTCCCCGCAACCTTGATCTCCATCAAGTGGAACACACCCTTCCCCTTGCACGAGACTCCCGATAAGGATCGATCACGACAATCCGGATGGGGGACATGATGGCGGAGACGATTGCAGAAGATATCCGGCGCTTGGAAGAACAGGAACGGCTTCTGCGCTTCAGCCGGTTCAGCCCCGACGACGCCTGGGCGCTCGGCAATCTTGTGCGCGAAACGGCTCTGGCTTTGGGCGCCGGCGTGGCGATCGATATTTCGCTGCGCGACCGCCCGCTCTTTCATTGCGCCCTGCCGGGCACATCGACGGACAATGTCGAATGGATCCGCCGCAAGCGCAACACCGTGTTGCGGCTCTGGCACTCCTCCTATCTTGTTGGGCGGCGGCTGGCGCTGTCCAGCCGCGAGCAGCAGGAGGCGCACAATCTCAGCCTTACCGATTATGCCGTGCACGGCGGCGGTTTTCCGCTCTTCGTCGCCGATCTCGGCTGCGTCGGCGCGGTCACCGTTTCCGGCGTGCCGCAGCGCATCGATCATGCGATCGTCAGCGATGCGATTGCCGCGTTCCTGAATGTCGACCTTGGCGAGAGCCGGCTGACCGACTAGCCCCCTCCCCTCTAGGAAAGAGGCAAGCGGCTGATTAGGATAGGCGGCGGCCAGCCGGCCGCGAGGAAGCGGAGAGGAGCCGTCGTTCCGTGAAGCTGCGTCATGCCCTGGCCTTCGCTATCCTGCCGGTCGTCGTCGTGCTCGCCATCCTGCAAGGGGGCACGCTGCTGACGCGCAGCTATATGGATGAAGCGTCGTCGCAGGCGGGGTCCGCTTTGCGTCTTGCAGTCGCCGCGCTCGGCGGTCACCTCAGCCGCTACGAGCCCCTGCCCGCGCTGATCGCCGATCACGACGATATCGAGGCGCTGCTGCAAGCCCCGAACGATCCGGCACTGCGCCGCGTCGCAAATGAATATCTGAAGGAAATCAATGGTCTGCTGGAGTCCTCCGACATCTATGTGATGACGCCGGACGGCAATACGATCGCCGCCAGCAATTATGAGATGCCCGGCACCTTCGTCGGGCAGAATTTCGATTATCGCCCCTATTTCCAGGACGCTATCGCGGGCCGGCAGGCGCGGTTCTATGCGTTGGGCACGACCTCGCTGAAACGTGGTTACTACTTTTCTTCTCCCGTGGATGTCGACGGCAGGATTCTCGGCGTCATCGTCTTCAAGGTCGATATCGATTCCATCGAGAGCTCTTGGCGCGGCGGTGAATACAAGCTTTTCGTCGCGGACCCGGAAGGCATCATCTTCATGACCGGTAGCCCGGAATGGCTCTATTCCGGAATCCTGCCGCTCGATGCCGCGCGCCTCGCCCGCACGCAGGCTTCGCGGCGTTATGCCGAGGCTGAGCTTCGGCCCCTGCCCGTCACCGAGAGTGTTTACTACGGTCAACACCTGATGCGGATCGCCGGCGAAGGCACGACGCGGGAATATCTTCGTCTGTCGCATTACATGCCGGAAGCGGACTGGACGGTGAACGTGCTGCTCGACACGGCATCGGTTCGAACGCAGGCGCGCACCGCGCTCATCGCCATCCTGCTGTTCATCTGCCTTGCGACCCTCGGCCTTGCCGTATTGTGGCAACGCCGCGCGCGGATCGAAGAGCGGCTGCGCCTGCAGGAGGAAACGCGCAACGAGCTCGAACGGCGGGTCGACGAACGCACGGCCGATCTCGCCCGCGTCAACGAGCAGATAGAGCTCGAAATCGCCGAGCGCCGCCTGACCGAACAGGAACTGCGCAAGACCCAGGCCGATCTTATCCAGGCCGGAAAACTCGCGGGTCTCGGCCAGATGTCGGCGGCGCTTTCGCACGAATTCAACCAGCCGCTTGCCGCTGCAAAAACCTATGCGGATAGCGCTGCGTTGCTGATCGACCGCGGCCGCGTGCCGGAAGCACAGGACAATGTGCGCCGCATCTCCAGCCTCATCGACCGCATGGCCTCGATAAGCCGGCACTTACGCAATTTCGCCCGCAAGCCGAACGAGAAACTTAGCCCCGTCCCCCTTTCCGACGTCATCGCCGACACGCTGGAAATCGTCGCGCCACGATTGAAGGCAGCGGATGCGAAGCTCGTCGTACGGCTCAGCGAAGAGACGCTGATCGTCAAAGCCGGCCCGGTTCGCCTGCAACAGGTGCTGGTCAATATCATCAGCAATGCGGCCGATGCGGTGGAAGGATTGGATGACCGGCTGATCATGCTGTCGGCCCGTCATGAAGAGGATAAGGTGATCGTCGAAGTGCGGGATCACGGGCCGGGCGTTCCGGCAGCGATCGCCGAGCGCATCTTCGATCCCTTCTTCACCACCAAGGGCGTAGGCAAGGGGCTCGGTCTTGGCCTCTCAATTTCGTATAATATTATCAAAGACTTCGGCGGAAACCTCTCCGTTGAAAGTCATCCTGAAGGCGGCGCGGTTTTCCGTGTCGTGCTCGATATCGCGGCCTCCGTGCGGGCGGCGGCCGAATGACGGGGCCGCGCATTCTGTTGATCGACGACGAGGAGGAGATGCGGCGCTCCTCCGCGCAGGCGCTGGAATTGTTCGGGCTGGAGGTCGACACCTTTGCCAGTGCCGAACCGGTGCTCGAACTCATCGGCTTCGCCTTCGACGGCGTCGTGGTCAGCGATATCCGCATGCCGGGCATGGATGGCATGACGCTGCTTCAGCGCATTCGCGATGTGGATCCGGAAGTGCCGGTCATTCTGGTGACGGGCCATGCGGATGTGCAGCTTGCGGTGAGCGCCATGCGGGCAGGCGTCTACGACTTTCTTGAAAAACCGTTCACGGCGCAACACCTCGCCGGCATCATCCGCCGCGCCATGGACCGGCGGAGCCTCGTGCTGGAAAACCGCCGTTTGCGTGCCGTCGCCGGGAAGCGAGACGATATCGAGGCGCGCTTGCCGGGCCGCACCCAGGTCATGGTGGACCTGCGCTATAGACTGCGGGCAATCGGTGCGACGGATGCCGATACGCTGATCATCGGCGAGACGGGGGCCGGCAAGGAGGTGGTGGCGCGGGCGTTGCACGATATCAGCGCGCGGGCAAACCGCCCGTTCATCGCCATCAACTGCGCGGCGCTGCCGGAAAATCTCATCGAGAGCGAGCTTTTCGGCCACGAGGCGGGTGCGTTTCCGGGGGCGCTCCGGCCCCGTTACGGCAAGTTCGAACATGGCCGCGGCGGCACGATTCTGCTCGACGAAATCGGCTCGATGCCCTTTGATCTGCAAGCAAAATTTTTGCGAGTGCTGCAGGAGCGCGTCATCACCCGGCTCGGTTCCAACGAGCCGGTGCCGCTCGATGTGCGCTTCGTCGCGACCAGCAAGGTCGACCTGGAGGCGGAGGTCGCCGCCGGTCGTTTTCGCGCGGACCTGTTCTATCGGCTGAACGTCGCGACGTTGCATGTGCCGTCCTTGGCACAGCGGCGGGCGGATATTCCCCTGCTCTTCCTTCAGCTCGTCCGAGAGGCCGCGGCGCGCTACGTCCGCAACGACATCGAAGTTCCGCCCGAGCTTATGACGGAAATTGCCGGCCGAAGCTGGCCCGGGAACGTGCGAGAGCTGCGCAATTCCGCTGACCGTCTGGTGCTTGGGCTCGACACCTCGCCGGAGGATGGCTCGTCGGAGACAGGTCCGCAACGCTTGGCCGACAAGGTGGCGGCCTATGAACGAGGGCTGATTGCCACTGCTTTGGCGGCTCATGGGGGCAGTTTGAAGCCGGTTTACGAACAACTCGGCGTGTCGCGCAAGACGCTTTACGAGAAGATGCAGAAATACGGACTCGATAAAAACATCAGTGCGTCGGCCTTTCAGGACGATCTCTGATGCCTTGATGGGTGGATTTCCACCCATGGCATGTCCGCTTTGTCCCCCATCCCACCCATCGGACGCGGTTTACCGCCGTAAACTGGCCCGTAAATCCCCCTCGCCGCTTGCCGACTCGGCCTGCTGAGCCCCTTTTAGGCCATCCAGAACCGGCGCGGGAGGAGCCACGTCGGCTGGTCATTTCATCGGGAGGATTTGATGAAGACCTTGAAAACCCTGTTTGGCATCTCGGCCGCATTCGCCGTATCGCTGCTCGCCACCTCGGCGCTTGGCCAGACCTATCCGGAACGCACCATCACCATGGTCGTGCCTTTCGCGGCCGGCGGCCCGACCGACACTGTAACCCGCCTTGTTGCTGAAGCCATGTCGAAGGATCTCGGCCAGCAGATCGTCGTCGAAAATGTCGGCGGCGCCGGCGGCACGCTGGGTGCCGGTCGCGTGGCGAGCGCCGACGCGGATGGCTACACGCTGCTGCTCCACCATATCGGCATGGCGACCAGCGCGACCCTCTACCGCAAGCTCGCCTATGACACGCTGAACGCCTTCGAATATGTCGGCCTCGTCACCGACGTGCCGATGGCGATCGTCGCCCGCAAGGACCTCGAGCCGACCGACCTCAAGGGTCTGATCGAGTATATGAAGGCCAACAAGGACACGGTGACCGTCGCCAATGCAGGCATCGGTGCGGCGTCCCATCTCTGCGGCATGATGCTGATGAGCGCTATGCAGACGCAGTTCGTCACGGTTCCCTACAAGGGCACTGGTCCTGCCATGACCGACCTGCTCGGCGGCCAGGTCGACGTGATGTGCGACCAGACCACCAACACGACGAAGCAGATCCAGGGCGGCACGATCAAGGCCTATGCCGTGACCTCGCCCGCGCGCCTCTCCAACCTGCCGGATCTTCCGACGGCGGAAGAGGCTGGTCTTGCCGGTTTCCAGGTCGGCATCTGGCACGGCATATACGCGCCGAAGGGTACGCCGGCCGAGGTGACCGAGCGTCTTTCCAAGTCGCTGCAGGGCGCGCTGAAGGACCCGAACGTCATTGCCCGCTTCGCCGAACTGGGCACGGTTCCCTCCGTCGAAGCCGACGCGACGCCGGCCGCCCTCAAGGCGAAACTCGAAGGCGAGATCGCCCGCTGGAAGCCCGTGATCGAGGCTGCCGGCCAGTACGCCGACTAAGGTTCGCGCGGATCGGATCGTGACGGCGGTCAACGCCGTCACGATCCCTGACCGCCTGCGCGGCCCATTCCGGCCGCAGGATGAGGGGGATCCCATGAAACAATTCGAGTTCGACAGCACCAATGCGATATGCGGCCTGACCTTCATCGCGCTTGGCGGCTTCTTTGTTTATCAATGCCTTAATCTGGATCTTGGCACGGCGTTCCGCATGGGGCCGGGCTATTTTCCGCTGGTTCTGGCTTCGATCCTGACTGTGCTCGGCGTCGTCGTGCTGGTGCAGGCGACGCGGGTAAAAGGCGAGCCGATGGGGCCGTTGGCGCTTCGCGGCATGCTCTTCATCCTGCCCGCGCCCGTCTTCTTCGGGCTGGCGGTGCGCGGCCTCGGCTTCGTGCCGTCGTTGTTCTTTGCCGCGCTCATCGCCGCCTTTGCGTCGAGTCGCATGACGCCCCTGATGGCTTTTTTGCTCGCCATCGCCATCACTGTCTTTTCCGTTGTCGTCTTCAGTTATGCCCTCGGCCTGCCGTTCGAGCGGTTCGGCCCCTGGACCCGGCTTTAGGAGGCGACGATGGATCTTATCAGCAATCTCGCCCTCGGTTTCTCGACGGCCGCATCGCCGGAGAACCTGTTCTTCTGCCTCATCGGCGTACTGCTCGGCACGCTGATCGGCGTGCTGCCCGGCATCGGCGCCACGGCCACCATCGCCATGCTGCTGCCCATCACCTTCCAGCTGGAGCCGGTCTCCTCGCTGATCATGCTCGCCGGCATCTATTACGGCGCGCAATATGGCGGCTCCACCACGGCGATCCTCATCAACATGCCGGGTGAGTCGTCGTCCGCCGTGACGGCGATCGACGGCTACCAGATGGCCCGCAAGGGCAGGGCAGGGGCAGCACTCTCCATCGCCGCGCTGGGCTCGTTCTTCGCCGGCACGGTTTCGACCTTCCTCGTTGCAGTCTTTGCCATTCCGTTGACTGCCGTCGCGCTGGAATTCGGTGCGGCCGAATATTTCTCGCTGATGGTCGTCGGTCTCGTGTCCTCGATCGCGCTGGCGCATGGCTCCATCGTCAAGGCGCTGGCCATGGTGGCACTCGGGCTGCTGCTTGGGCTGGTGGGAACGGATATTTACACGGGCACGCCGCGCTTCACCCTGGGTATCCGGGAATATGCCGACGGGCTCAACTTTGTGGCCGTGGCAGTCGGCGTGTTCGGCATTGCAGAAATCCTGCGCAATCTCGAAGGCGAGAAGACGCGTACGGTGTTGATGGCGAAAGTCAGCGGTCTCTGGCCGACGAAGGACGACTTCAAGCGCATGGTGGGTCCGGTGCTGCGCGGCACGGCGATCGGTTCCGCGCTCGGCATCCTGCCGGGGGGAGGGGCGATCCTTGCGGCGTTTGCCTCCTACACGGTCGAAAAGCGTGTTTCCGATCATCCGGAAGAGTTCGGTCACGGCGCCATTGCCGGCGTCGCAGGACCGGAATCGGCCAATAATGCCGGCGCGCAGACCTCGTTCATCCCGCTGTTGACGCTCGGCATTCCGGCCAATCCGGTCATGGCGCTGATGGTCGGCGCGATGATTATCCAGGGCATCGTTCCCGGCCCGAACGTCGCGACGGAGCAGCCGACGCTGTTTTGGGGCATCATCGCCTCCATGTGGATCGGCAACCTGATGCTCGTGGTGCTGAACCTGCCGCTGATCGGCCTGTGGGTGAAGCTGCTGACGGTGCCCTATTACGTGCTCTTCCCGATCATCATGGCCTTCTGCTCGATCGGCGTCTACAGCGTGAACTCCAACGTCTTCGACCTCTATGCGGTCGCGATGTTCGGCCTTGGCGGCTACCTGCTGGTCAAGCTGCGTTGCGAGCCGGCGCCGCTGCTGCTCGGTTTCGTGCTGGGGCCGTTGCTGGAAGAGAACCTTCGCCGCGCCATGATCCTGTCGCGCGGTGATCCGACGACCTTCTTCACGCGCCCGATCAGCGCGGTCCTGCTGGCCATTGCGCTCGCGGTTCTCCTCGTCGTCTTCCTGCCGTCGGTTAAGGCCAAGCGTGAACAGGTTTTCCAAGAAGAAGACTAACTTAAGAAAAAACCTGCGGGGGAGGGAGGGGTGGCGCAAGCCGCCCCTCCTGCATTCTGGCGATATTGCAACGCCGCAAGATTCGGGTTACAAAAACTTGACCAAAAACAGAAGGAATAGCCGGTAGGGAAGATGACGTTCCAGCCGCGCATGCAGAACAGGATCGAGGGCTTCTCCGTCGTCGGCGACCTTAGCCGCCGATATTGGAACGGCATCGTCGCGGATGTCTGGGACGTGGAATGCGCCGCTAATGCCGGTGGATACTATGTCGGACGGGATCCGCGCCTCTTCATTCTGCTCGACAAGCGCGGTCCCGGCGAATCCCGCATCCGCCTGGCACCGCGCGGCGAGGAGACCGTCGAGGACTGGCGGCATTGCCCAATCGCCTATATTCCCGCCGATTTCGAGCTCTGGGCGGATCTCGCAGACCACCAGTTCCTGCGCCATCTCGATCTGCATTTCGACGTGGAGACGATCAGTCGGCGGCTGGCGGAAGACCTCGATCCCGAACGGCTTGCGACGCCGCAGCTGTTCTTCTCCGACAGCCGCCTGCTTTCGCTGGCGCAGCTCATCGCCGCCGAATGCACCAATCCGCAGCCGCTGCACGACCTCTATGGCGACGGCCTGTCGCTGGCGTTGATCATCGACGTGATGAAGCTCGCCAAGGCGCCGAGCCGCAAGCGCAGCAAGCTTGCCGGCTGGCAACTGCGCCGCGCCACCGATTTCATTGAAGAAAACTGCTTGCGCAATATCCGGCTGGAGGAGCTTGCGAGCCTCATCGGCCTGTCGCAATCCCATTTCAGCCATGCCTTCAAGGCCTCGACGGGCGTCGCACCGCATCAATGGCAGGTGAATGCCCGGCTCAGGCGCGCCAAGCAGTTGCTTTTGAATGGTAATCAGCCACTGACGGAAATCGCTGCCGAGACCGGATTTGCCGACCAGGCGCATTTCACCCGGGTTTTCCGGAAGAATTTCGGCACCACGCCGGCCCATTGGCAGAAGGCGCAGCTCGCCTGAGCTCAAGCCGCCGGGCGAATATTCATTATCCGGAAAATTGCCCAAGAACGTTCTATTTTCGGGGAATGTGACAAGCCCGACCATTAAAACTGAGTTAAGCACTCATCTTATCTTTTGGAAGACCGTCCAGGCAGGCGGGCGGGTGAGTGGGGACGCGCAGATGATGATGAAGTCGAAGAACCAGCGGCGGTTGAGGCTGGCGCTTGCTTGCGGCACGGCGGCCATTGGCCTCCTGGCGCCGCTTTCCACTTTCGCACAGGACGCGGAAGGCACGACGCGGCTGGAAGAGGTCCGGGTCGAGCAGGGCGACCCCAATGCAGTCGTCGATACGGGTGTCGAACCCGTGCGCGGCGTCGTCGCGAAGACCACGCGCACCGGCAGCAAGGCGGCGACCGACCTCAACGAAATCCCGCAATCTGTCTCCGTCGTCGGCCGCGAGCAGATCGACGACCAAAGCCCGCAGAAGATCGACGAGGCCCTGCGCTACGTCGCGGGCGTGAACGCCTCCACCTATGGCACGGATTCCGATACGGACTGGCTCTTCATCCGCGGCTTCCAGGCCGAGCAGACCGGCGTCTTCCTCGATGGGCTTTCGCTTTTCCAGACCGGTTTCGGCACGTTCCTCGTCGATCCCTTCTTCCTGGAGCGTATCGAAGTCATCAAGGGGCCGAGTTCCGCGCTCTATGGCGGCGCCAATCCGGGTGGTTTCGTCAACTTCGTCAGCAAACGCCCGACGGATGATCCGCTGCGCTATGTCGAGACGGGCATCAACAGCTTCGGCAACGGCTATCTCGGCCTCGATTTCAGCGACAAGCTCGGCAGCGACGACGTCCTGAAATACCGCCTGACCGGCAAGATTTCCGGCGGCGGCTGGGAGACGGACAAGTCGAACGATTTTCGCGGCACGATCGCGCCGAGCCTGACCTGGCAGCCTGACGAAGACACGAGCCTCACCATTCTCAGCTTGTACCAGCATATCGACCTTACCCACACCAGCACGGGCTTCCTGCCCTATTTCGGCACGGTCAAGGATCAGCCGGGCGTCGGGCGCATCCCGACCGACCTGTTCTACGGCGATAAGAGCATCGATGAATACGATCGCACGCAGGCCATGATCGGCTATGAGTTCGAGCATACGTTCGACAACAACTGGACGGTCCGCCAGAACCTGCGCTACGCCAGCGTCTCGCTCAAGGAAGACGCGCTGTACGCGAATGGATGGTCGGTTGCCGACCCGACGAAGCTCGCCCGCTACCGCTTCGCGCATGACACGGATGTCGGCATTTTCACGGTCGATAACCAGCTCGAAGGCGAGTTTGCGACTGGCGCGCTCGACCATAACCTTCTTCTCGGACTGGACTACCGGCGCTATTCCATCGACCAGGCGCAGGCCGTCGGCTTCGGCGACCTCGACCTCGATCCGCTTAATCCGGTTTACGGCGTCGATCCTCCGGCGCTCGCAGCACCGTACCTGGATCAGGACCTGACACGCGACCAGCTGGGTCTCTATGCGCAGGACCAGATCAAGTTCGGCGGCGGGTGGATTGCCACGCTCAATGCCCGCTACGATTTCGTGAAGACCGAGCTCGACGACAACATCAACGCGGCCAACTCGACGGAAAGCGACGAGGGCGAATTCACCTGGCGCGCAGCGCTCGCCTATGAGCTTGCAAACGGCCTGACGCCCTATGTCAGCTACTCGACCTCGTTCAACCCGACGACTACGACGGACAATGACGGCGACCTGCTGAAATCGGAGACGGCAAAGCAGTGGGAAGTCGGCGTCAAGTACCAGCCGGACTTCATGGACGCGCTGATCACGGCTGCCTATTTCGACATCACCCGTGAAAACGTGCCGAGCACGATCACCGTCAATGGCATTCCGGAGACGGCTGCCATCGGCGAGGTGGAAGCCCGAGGCTTCGAAACCTCGATCCAGGCGAATGTCACGGATGGCCTGAAGATCATCGGTGCACTGACCTATCTCGACCTGGAAGTCACCAAGGCGACGGGCGGTGCGTTCGACGGCACGCCGGCCGGCAACACGCCGATCCAGGTTCCGGAACTCACGGCATCGCTCTGGGCGGATTATACCTTCCAGGACGATATGCTGCAGGGCGTCAGTGTCGCAGCGGGCGTTCGCCATATCGGCAAGTCCTGGGCGGACCGCGAGAACACGCTGCGGGTGCCCTCGGCCACGCTGGTCGATGCGGCCATTCGCTACGAGAAGGACAACTGGGGCGTCGCGCTGAACGTCTCCAACCTGCTGGACAAGGAATATGTCGCGACGTGCCAGGGCGCGAACTCCTGCGGCTATGGCGCGGGTCGCACGTTCATGCTGAAAGCAAGCACGTCCTTCTGATCCTGCCCGAAGAGCACGAGACAAAAAGCGCGCCAGGGGCTCCCTGGCGCGCTTTTATCGTTTTTGGCTTGTCGTGTAGCCTTCGCGCTGGAAAACGCGCCTAGCGCCAACCCAGGGCCGGTGCGACCTGTTTCAGGATCGCCTCAATGACATGCGCGTTATATTCGACGCCGAGCTGGTTCGGCACAGTCAGGAGCAGCGTGTCGGCTTCCCGGATCGCCTCGTCGGCCGCGAGTTGCTGGATCAGCTTTTCGGGCTCGTCGGCATAGGAGCGGCCGAAGATCGCCCGCGTCTGGTCGTCGATATAGCCGATCGAATCCGCCTCCTTGCCGCCGCGGCCGAAATAGGCCCGGTCGCGGTCGTCCACGAGCGCGAAGATGCTGCGGCTCACCGAGACGCGCGGCGTGCGGGCGTGGCCCGCTTCCTTCCAGGCCTCGCGATAGGCGCGGATCTGTGCCGCCTGCTGGACGTGGAACGGCTCGCCCGTCTCGTCGTTCTTCAGCGTCGAGCTTTGCAGGTTCATGCCGAGTTTCGCCGCCCAGACGGCGGTGGCGTTCGAGCTCGCACCCCACCAGATGCGCTCGCGCAGGCCCTCGGAGTGGGGTTCGAGACGCAGCAGGCCGGGTGGGTTGGGGAACATCGGGCGCGGGTTCGGCTGTGCAAAGCCTTCGCCCTTCAGCACGTCCAGGAACACCTCGGCGTGGCGGCGGCCCATGTCGGCGTCGCTCATGCCTTCCTGCGGCTCGTAGCCGAAATAGCGCCAGCCATCGATGACCTGCTCGGGCGAACCGCGGCTGATGCCCAGCTGCAGGCGCCCTTGCGAAATGAGGTCGGCGGAGCCGGCATCTTCCGCCATGTAGAGCGGGTTTTCGTAGCGCATGTCGATGACGGCCGTGCCGATCTCGATCTTGCTTGTGCGTGCGCCCACGGCGGCGAGCAGCGGGAAGGGCGAGGCGAGCTGGCGGGCGAAGTGATGCACCCGGAAATACGCGCCGTCGGCACCAAGCTCTTCAGCCGCGACGGCAAGGTCGATCGACTGGAGCAGCGTATCACCGGCCGAGCGGGTTTCGGATTGCGGGGAAGGGGTCCAATGTCCGAAGGACAGGAAACCGATTTTCTTCATGGATATGGGCCTCGACGCGGGAGCGTCCGTTGGAGAGGGTCTCACCGCTGAACATGGGATATCGAGGCAGGCTTGAAAAGGCGCGGAACGAGAACGCAGCGTTCACAGTTTGAACCCGTCCCGCGCCGGACCGCGTCAGACGCCCCTCGCGACCATCGTGTAGATCTTGCGGGTCCGCTCGTGGATCGTCCATTCGCCGCGCCAGCCGAGCGGCAGCACGAACATTTCTCCAGCAGCGATATCGCGGCTCGTGCCGTCGGCATTGTGCAGCGTCACCCGGCCCACGAGCAGGTGGCAGATCTCGGCATTGTCGCTACGGTCGGCGGTGAAGCGGCCGGGCGTGCATTCCCAGATGCCCGTTTCCATCTTGCCGTCCGCGCTCTCCCACAGGGGCAGAGTGGCCTCCTCTTGATTGCCTTCGATGGAGGTGGGCTTCGATGCGAAAGCGCCGATGTCGAGGGCGACGAGATCGCCGAAATTCTCAAAACTGATCATGATCTATCCTTGAAATGGCTCAGTGGCCGGTGATGCCGTCGGCAAGGGCCGCGAGCTTGGAGGTCTTCGGCAGGCCGGCGAATTCACGCTCGTCGGCCATGCGGTAGAGCTGGTACATGGAGTGCACGCCGAGCCAGCGGAACGGCTCCGGCTCCCATTTGCGCACGGTGCGGTTCACCCAGGGCAGGCCGGTCAGCGCCGTCTCGCGGTTGAGCACGAGGTCGGTCAGCGTGCGGCCGGCGAGGTTGGAGGAGGAGACGCCGAGGCCGACATAACCGCCGGCCCAGCCGATGCCGGTTGAGCGGTCGAAGCCCGCCGTCGTGCACCAGTCGCGCGGCACGCCGAGCACGCCGCACCAGGCATGGTCGATCTTCAGCGATTTCGTCTGCGGCAGCAGGCGCGTCAGGATGCCGTGCAACGCGTCGATCGTCGCCTGCTGCGTCTGGCCGTTGACGTCGGTCTTCGAGCCATAGCGATAGGGCACGCCGCGCCCGCCCATGGTGATGCGGCCCTCGCGGGTGCGCTGGGCGTAACAATAGGCATGCGCCGCATCGCCGAGCAGCTCGTGGCCGGCCCAGCCGATTTCCTTCCAAAGTGCGTCGGGTACGGGCTCGGTGACGATCTGGGCGCTGTTCAGCGCGAGCCAGGTGCGCTCATAGCCCGGCAGGCCGGCGGAAAAGCCTTCCGTGGCGCGGATGATGGATTTGGCGCGCACCGTGCCGCGGTCGGTGTCGACGCGGCCCTTTTCGAACGAGGTGACGCTCGTTCCCTCGTAGATCGCCACACCGAGGCTTTCGACCACCTTGGCAAGGCCCCGCACCAGCTTTGCCGGCTGCACGCGGGCCATGCTGCGGTAGAGCACCGCGCCTTTAACGTCCGCGATGTTGATGCGCTTGGCAGCGTCCTGCGCCGAGAGCAGTTGCAGGCGCTCCGGCGGCATCTGCCAGTCGAGGGCGAACTGATACTCCTCGCGCACCCGCGCAAGCTGCGCCGCATTGGTGGCGGCGACGAGCTTGTCGACCCGGATGAGGTCGGCGTCGATGCCCTCCGCCCTGGTGACGCGCTCGACCTCGTCGACCGTTCCGGCCATGGCGTTCTGCATGTCGACCACCGCGCCGCGGCTGGAGGTTTTTGCATATTTCTCCCGCGACCAGCTGAAACCGCCGGAGAGCCAGCCGCCATTGCGGCCGGAGCCGCCGAAGCCGGCGAATTCGCGCTCCAGCACCACGATGTTCAGCGTGGGATCGGCCTTCTTCAGGTAGTAGGCGGTCCACAGGCCGGTATAGCCGGCGCCGATGATGCAGACATCGGCCTCGCGGTCGCCGGGCAGGGGAGGGCGTTTTTGCGGAATGCCGCCGATATCGGCATACCAGAAGGAAATGTTGCCGTTGGTCTTGACGTCCATGGGATGTGCTTTCGGTGGGTTCAGGTCAGCGTCACGTCGGCGCTGGCATCGTCGGGAAGAAGGGTGAGGTCGGCGGGCGTGAAGGTGACGTCCACCGGGTCGCCGATCCTGAAATCGGCGCCACCAAGGGGGCTGCGCACGACAGCCGTCGTGCCGTCGGTCAGCCGCACCTCGTATTTCGAGCCGGAGCCGAGATAGATCGCCTCCTCGACCGTGCCCGAGAGCCGGTTTTCGCCGGTGACGGCGTCCGTGCCGGGGCGTTTCAGCGCCGTGCGCTCGGGCCGGAGCAGGATCACCGGCCGTGCATCGCCGGGCAGGCGACCGTGCGCCACGACCTTGTCTTTGCCGATGGTCATCACGGTGTTGCCGTCCACGGTCTCCGTCGGGCCGCGCAAAACGGTGGATTCGCCGATGAAACGGCCGACGAACAGCGTTGCCGGGTGGTCGTAGAGTTCGCGGCCCGTGCCGATCTGCTCGATGCGGCCGCCGTTGAACACGGCGATGCGGTCGGACAGCACCAGCGCTTCCTCCTGGTCGTGGGTGACATAGACGAAGGTGGTGCCGAGTTCGCGGTGGATGCGCTTGATTTCGAGCTGCAACCATTCGCGCAGCTTCTTGTCGAGCGCGCCGAGCGGCTCGTCCATCAAAAGCAGCGGCGGATCGAAGACCAGCGCGCGGGCAAGCGCTACGCGCTGCTGCTGGCCGCCGGAAAGCTCGTTCGGGTAGCGATGGGCGAAGTCGGTCATCTTCACCATGTCGAGCGCACGTTTCACCCGGCGTTCACGGTCCTCGCCCTTGATGCCGCGCAGCGTCAGCGGATAGGCGACGTTCTTGCCCACCGTCATGTGCGGAAACAGTGCGTAGTGCTGGAAGACGACGCCGATATTGCGCTTGTGCGAGGGCAGGCCGGTGACGCTCTTGCCGCCGATTTCGAGTGCCCCGGAGCTGATATCGGTGAAGCCGGCGATCAGGTTCAGCGTCGTCGTCTTGCCGGAACCGGAGGGGCCAAGCAGCGTCATGAACTCGCCGGGACGGATGTGCAGGTCGATATCGTTGAGCGCCGTGAAGGCGCCGTAGCGCTTGGAGGCCTTGCGGATTTCGATCGCGGCGCCGGCGGAGCGTTGGGGTGCATTCATGGTCATGTCCTTCCGCGGCGCATGCCGAAGAGCAGGCCGGCAACGATAATGAGCGAGGTCGCGATGAAGAGCAGCGTGCCGACCGCGGCGACCGTCGGGTCCGCGTCGCGGGTGATCGACGTGTAGATCTGCACCGGCAGGGTCTTCAGGTACGGGCTCGTGATGAACAGCGCGACGATGATCTCGTCAAACGACGTGATGAAGGCGAAGAGCGCGCCGGAAAGGATGCCCGGCAGGATCAGCGGCAGCGTCACCGTGCGGAAAACCGTCAGGCGCCCGGCGCCGAGGCTCGATGCGGCGGTCTCCAGCCGGCGGTCGAAGACTTCGAGGCTCGCCTGCACCGCGATCAGCACGAAGGGGATGGCGAGCATGGTGTGCGCCAGCACGAAGCCGACGACGGTTCCGACCAGATGCGCGTCGAGATAGACCGCATAGATGCCGATCGCCAGCACCACGCCGGGCACGACCATCGGCGTGATCAGAAGCGCCCTGAGCAGCCCGCCGGTGCGCGCCGCAGCCCTGGTGACGCCGAAGGCGGCGAGCGTGCCGACCACGGTCGCGACGACGGCGACGATGAGCGCGATGATCAGCGAATTGGTGAAGCTCGTCGTCCAATCGGGATTGCTGAAGAAGTTCGCATACCATTGCCAGGAGAAGCCGACCGGCGGGAAGGCCAGCGACTTGTTGCCGTTAAACGACATCGGAATGACCACCAGCGTCGGCGCGAGCAGCAGCACGGCGACGAGCAGGCAGAACAGGCCGAGGAAAACGCGCGGGAAGGAGGGCATCGTCGTCAGGCCTCCCTGCGATTGCTGGTGTGTTTCTGGCGCATCAGCGGGGCGGCGATGGCGAGCAGCAGGAAGGTTGCGACCAGAAGCACGACACCCATGGCGCCGCCGCGGCCCCAGTTGAGCAGGCTCAGCACCTGGTTCTGCACCAGCGACGACAGCATGGTGCTGCGCGGACCGCCGAGCAAAGCCGGCGTGATGTAGAAGCCGAGCGACAGGATGAAGACGATGATCGCGCCGGCATAGACGCCGGGCAGCGACAGCGGCACGTAGATCTGCACGAAGGCGCGCCAGGGTTTCGCGCCGAGGCTGCGGGCAGCCTGCAACAGGCGGGTATCGATGCCCCGCATCACCGAATAGATCGGCAGGATCATGAAGGGCAGCAGCACCTGCGTCATGCCGATGATGACCCCGGGCAGCGTGCGGATCAGTTTTACGGGCGGCAGGCCGAGGCTGCGCAGGAAGGAATTGATGACGCCGGAATCCTGCAAGAGGATAACCCAGGCAAGCGTGCGCACCACGCCGCTCAGCCAGAAGGGCACGAGCACGCAGAGGATGAGCGCAAGCCGGACGTTTCGGCCGACGATGGTCATGGCATAGGCATAGGGATAGGCGCAGATCAGCGAGGCGAGCGTCACCCAGGCGGCGACGACGAAGGTCCGTTGCAGCACGTTGCGGTTCACCGCGGACTGGAAGAACCAGACGTAATTGTCGATGCCGAGCGCCGGATCGGTGAAGCTGCGCACCACGACGATCGCCAGCGGATAGGCGAGCGCCACGAGCAGCACCAGCACGGCAGGTGCGGCTAGCCACACCGCGCCGCGCAGCTGGAAGCGCGACAGGAAGGTGGGTCGTTCGGAACCGGTGTGCGCGCCTTGGTCGGGTATCGCTGTCAAGGAAACCTCCCGTGCTGGGGATGCAAGTCCGGCATCACGCCGGACTTGCATTGGATCAAGCTCTTAGTTGCCGGAAAGAAGGGCGGACCACTTTTCCGCGGCAAGGTCGAAGTTCTTCACCCAGAACGGAATGTTCTGCTGGTAGCCCTGGCCGATGCGCTCGGGCGTCGAGGTGAGGAAGGCGGCGGTCACGTCGTCGACCTTCGGCTTGGCGTCGAGGTTGATCGGCGTGTAGGAGGTCTTTTCGGTGAGGATCGCCTGGGCGTTCGCGCCGAGATAGGCGTTGAGCAGCGCATAGGCGGCATCCGTGTCCTTGACGCCGACCGGAATGGTCATCTGGTCCATGACGACCAGCCAATCCTGCCAGACGGGCGTATAGGCGGCGCCGTTCTTCACGGCGGTCATGGCGCGTCCGGTCCACATCATCACCATGTCGGCCTCGCCGGATTCGGCAAGCTGCTGGGATTCAGCACCGGTCTTCCAGTAGATCGTGTCGGGGCCGAGATCGCGCAGCTTCTGGATGCCCTTCTCGATATCGTCCGGCGTCATCGCCTTCGGGTCGCCGCCGGTTGCCTTGAACGCCTGTTCGATCAGGCCGCCGGTCGGATCGCCGCTGCCGTCGATGGCGCGGATGCCCGGGAATTTCTCCGTGTCGAAGAAATCGACCCAGTTCTTCGGCGGATTGTCCTTGTAGGTCTCGTTCTTGTACATCAGCACGACGCCGTAGTTCATCGCCGGAACCGAGCACTCGCCGACCTGGCCGGGCGGGATTTTCGAGACGTCGAGCTTGGAGAGGTCGAGCTTCTGGAACAGCGTGCCGCAATGCACGTAGGGTGGCAGGTCGGCGGTATCGACCACGTCCCAGGTGACGTTGCCGGCATCGACTTGCGCCTTCAGCTTGGCGATTTCCGTCGGGCCGTCATTCAGCAGCGTCACGCCGGATTTCGTCACGAAATCCTGGAGGGCGGCGACCTGGCCGTCCTGGTAGATGCCGCCATAGGAGACGAAGGTCAGCGTCTTGCCCTTGAGCGAGCCTTCCTTCACTTCGCCGGCGACCGGCTTTTCCTGTGCGAACGCCGGCAACGCCAGGGCGCACGTCATCGTCAGGGCGAAAGCCCTCGCAAAATTCTTCATCGTCATTACTCCCAGTAGCGCTCGCGTGCGTTGTTCCTGCCGCGGTTACGAGCCCGGCCGTGGCAGGTATTTGTCGAGGTCATCCGCGACGCTGGTCGGCGGCGCGATCATCCAGAGGACTTCAGCCGTTTCCGTGCCGATATTGACGGTCTTGTGCGGAACCGAGGTCGGATATTCGATGCTGTCGCCGGCCGACAGCACATGGCGCTCGTCGCCGAGGGTGAGTTCCACCTCGCCCCGCAGCACGAAGAAAAGTTCATGCGAATCCCCATGGCTGTAGGGCTTTTCACCCGTCGAGCCGCCGGGGTCGAATTCGCCGATATAGACTTCCATGTCGCGGATCGGGCGCCGCGACAGCAGCATCTTTCGGTAGCCTTCGGCCGGCGGCAAGGCCGGGCGCTCGTGTTTGCGCAGCACGCGGCCGACGGGCGGTGCGGTCTCTTCGAACAGATCTGTCAGGCTGATGCCGAGCGCGCCGGCAATGCGCATCAGCGTGCTGATATTGACGCCGCTCAGCCCCCGCTCCAGTTGGCTGAGGAAGCTCGCCGTCGTTCCCGTGGCGTCGCCCAGCGTGCGAAGCGACATGCGGCGGGCGGTGCGGAAAGTCTTCACCTTCTCGCCCACAGCAGCCTGATTCTTCGTCGCAACCGCGATGTCGTCCATGGCCTCACCCTTCACTTAACAGCGTATTAAGTGAAGGGCACTTTGGCAACTGCTAAAATCACCGGCCGACCATTTTGTGTGTCCTACAGCGCCGCGCCGGCCTTCAGCCCGTCATAGACCGCTTCTTCCGCGGTGCGCGGGGCGAGACAGTCGCCGATGAGATGGATTTCGGGCACGAGGCCCGCCAGCTCGGCCTTGAGCGCGTCCACCGGCGCGTGCCCGAGACAGAGCACGAGCGTATCGATATTTTCGAAGACGATCGGTTGCTCGCTGACGGTGTGTTGCAGATAGACGGTGCCGCCGTCGCAGCCGTAGAGCCGGGCGTAGGGTGTGATGCCGATGCCCTTCTTGTGCAGTTCGGCGGCGATGTTGTCGCGCACATAGAGCGGCAGCAGCTCGCCGGGATGGGTGCCGTTGACCGCCAGTTCGACGCTGCATCCGTCGTTGACCAGCAGTTCGGCAATGCCGGGGCCGATCCAGTCGCAGCGCCAGTCGGCGACGACGACGCGGCTGCCGGTCTTCACCTCCCGGCGCAGGACCTGCCAGGCATCGACCACCTGCACGCTGTCGTCGGCGGGAATTTCCGGCAGATAGGGTCTTCCGCCGGTCGCGAGTACGACGGCATCCGGCCTCTCCGCTTCGACGAGCGCCGCATCGACGCGCACACCCTTGACCACGCGCACTTGCGCCAGTTCGAGTTCACGCGAAAGGTTGGTGATGATGCCACCGAACTCGGTGCGGCGCGGCAATTGCTGCGCGAGCAGCGCCTGTCCACCAAGCTGACTGGCGGCTTCGTAGAGTGTGACCTGATGGCCGCGCGCGGCGGCGATGGCGGCCGCCTTCATGCCACCCGGTCCGCCGCCGATCACCATGACCTTTTTCGGCCGCGCGGCGGGGATGAGCGTGCCGAATTTCAGCTCGCGGCCGGTTTCCGGGTGCTGGATGCAGGAGATCGGCACGCCGCGATGGAAGTGGCCGATGCAGGCCTGGTTGCAGGCGATACAGGCGCGGATGTCGTCGGTGCGGCCTTCCTCGGCCTTTACGGGCATGTCCGGATCGCAGATCAGCGCGCGGGTCATGCCGCAGACGTCGGCGGCGCCCTCGGCCAGCACGGCCTCGGCTTCATGCGGCTGGTTGATGCGCCCGGCGACGAAGACCGGGACGTTCAGCGCGCGGCGGAAGCGGGCCGCATCGCTCGAAAGATAGGCGTTGCGATAGGCCATGGGCGGCACGATATGCACGGCGCCGCCGAGCGAGGCCGAGGTGCCGGCCGTGACGTTGACATAGTCGATGAGTGGTTCGAGCAGGCGACAGCTTTCGAGCGCCTCGTCGGATGTGAGGCCGTTTTCATCCCGATCCCCGGCGCTGATGCGCAGGCCGACGACAAAATCCTCTGACGTCGCCGCGCGGATCGCGGTCAACGCCTCGGCAGCGAAGCGCAGCCGGTTTTCCAACGATCCGCCATAGGCGTCCATGCGCAGGTTGACGCGCGGGTTTAAAAACTGTGCGGGCAGATAGCCGTGGCTTGCCACCAGTTCCACCCCGTCGAGACCCGCCTGACGCATGCGCCGCGCCGCCGCACCGTAACCGGCAACGATCTCGTCGATCATCGCCTGGTCGAGCGCGCGGGGCATGACGCGAAAACGCTCGTTGGGCGTGACGGAGGGCGCATAGGCGACGGTCAAGAGCCCGTCGCCGCCCTCCATGATCTCCCGCCCGGGATGGAAGAGTTGCGAGAAGAGGGCCGTGCCATGGGCATGGCAGGTCTCCGCCAGCCGGCGATAGCCGTCGATGCAATCGTCCTCCGTCGCCATCAGCATGTGCGAGGTATAACGCGCCGTCTCGTGCACGCCGGCGACCTGGGAGACGATGAGGCCGACGCCGCCCGCTGCCCGCGCCTCGTGATAGGCGATGAGCGCCTCGTTGACGAGGCCATCGGTCGGAAGCGTCGTGTCGTGTCCGGTGGACATGATGCGGTTCTTCAGCCGCACGCCGCGGATCTGCAAGGGCTGGAACAGGTTCGGAAAGGGAGAGGCGGTCGTGCTCACGCAACACCTCCCGTCTTCCGACAGAGGCGCACGAAGCGCTTGAAAGGTTCGATCCCGATCATCCAGTCCTCCCATCCCGAGCGAGCGAAACGAGACCGCTTCTATTTTATCTTCAGTAAAAAATCGACTGATTTTTTTACTAATGGCAAAATCTGTTGCCATTATCCGCAATCTGAACGACTTTGCCGGGGACACGAGGAATGAAACGATGGCAGACGAAAACGCTCCGGAACCAGCCATGGATGCCGCAGCCGGCGAGGATCCGGTGCTCGGCGAGCGCATCCGCGGCCTGCGCAAACGGCGCAGGATGACGCTTGCCCAGCTTGCCGAAAGTGCCGGTCTTTCGACTGGCTATATCAGCCAGATCGAGCGCAACCTCGCCTATCCGTCGATCCCCGCGCTGGTCGGCATTGCCCGCAGCTTGGGCGTGACGGTGCAATGGTTCTTCGGCGGCGCGGCGCCCGTGCCGCAGGCCGAGCATGGTTTTGTCATCCGGCGCGGCAATCGCCTGAGGATCCAGTACGATCACGGCATCGTCGACGAATTGCTGACGCCGAAGATGAGTTTGCAGGTCGAGATGATCTACACGCGCCTGCCGCCGGGCACCGAGAGCGCGGAGAGCTACAGCCATGCGGGCGACGCAGTGGGCTTCGTGATGGCGGGCGAACTCGAAATCTGGATCGGCGAGCGCCACTTCCACCTGCGCGAAGGCGACAGCTTCTCCTATTCCGCCGGCGAGCCGCACCGCTACCGCAATCCGGCAGAGCGCGAAGCCATCGTGCTCTGGGCAATCAGTCCGCCCAGTTTTTGAGGGCCTTTCAGAGAAAGAGGTGGACGATCAGGGATGTGAGGACGGCGTTCAGGCCCATGGCGATGCCGGAAAACAGTCCCGCGACCGGATCGACGGAATAGGCGCGCGCCGTGCCGATCCCGTGCGAGGCAAGCCCAACGGCGAACCCGCGGGCGCTAAAATCCTTGATGCGCATGGCGTTCATCATGGGTGTGACGACGATCGCGCCGCAGATTCCGGTGAGCACGACGACGGCCGCCGTCAGGGCCGGGTCTCCCTGCAAGCCGGAGGAGATCGCCATGGCGACGGCGGCCGTCGTGGATTTCGGCGCCATCGAGGCGACGACTTCGGGCGAAAAGCCGAACAGGTCACTGAAGAACACCGTCGAGCCGACCGCGGTAAAGCTGCCGACGACGAGGGCGCTCAGCATGGGCACGAGATTGCTCTTCACCAGCGACAGTTTTTCGAAGAGCGGGATGCCGAGCGCCACGGTCGCCGGCCCCAGCAGAAAGTGGATGAATTGGGCGCCCTCGAAATAGGTGCCGTAGTCGATGCCGGTCACGCAAAGCACGGTGGCGATGGCGGCAATCGAGATCATGATCGGGTTCAACAGCGGGTTGCCGGGGGCGAGCCCGGAAAGGCCGGTGGCGGCCAGCCAGACGACCAGCGTTCCGGCAAGCCACAGCAGGGGCGAGGTGGCGAGATAGACCCAGAGCCCGTCAGTCATTGGCGTACCCCCCGGAAAGCCGTTTGACGAGGATGAAGACCCAGACCGTCACGGTCAGCGTGATGACGGTCGACAGCAGCACGATCGCCATCAGCGCGAAGCCGCGGTCGCGGATGAGATCGAGATGCTGGATGATGCCGACGCCCGCCGGCACGAAGAGCACGCCGAGATTGGCGAGGATCGCCTTGGACGTGTCGATGGTCCGTTCATGGGCCGGTTGCAGGAAAGTCGAGCCTTTCGTCAGCGTGAGCACGATGGCGGCCATCGCCATGCCGATGACGGGACCGGGCACGAAGCCGCCGAGGAAATAGGCGGTCACTTCGCCAACAAGCTGAAAAACAAGAAGAATCGTTATTCCGACGAGCATGTGCGCACTCCCGTGCCTGGCATTGTTTCGAAGGCGGCACGGGGCCGCTTCCTGGCAGGATTAAAGGCGTTCCGCCGTTAAATCCATGGCCATAGCCGGCCCGTCGCGCTCGCATGGCATGCTTTCCTCGACCGCGAAGACGAACATCGCGCCGCAGGTTGCACGATCTATTGACACCGGCAAAATTTCACAATTAATATTGCTGATAGTTGATGGCCGCAATTTTTGATCTGCGCTTGCGGCTCGCGGTGCCCGAGGAGGGGTGCCGCGAGAAGGATGCATGCCGCCATCAAACCGGGTTTCACGCATCGGGTAGGAGGATTTCGATGAACGATATTGCAACGGTGATCGACCTTGCGCAATTCCGGCGTCAGGTGGAGACCGAGACCACCATGGCGATGTGCCCGACGGCGATTGCCATCGAGAAGAACATTCCGATCTATGACGGCGCCTCTGTCAATGACGAAATCGGCCCGGAATGGGCGTCGATCATCGGCGAGGGGCCGGGTGTGTTCGTGGTGAAGCGCGCCTTTACCGATCCGGGTGCCATCGATGCGGCGAGCGAGGTGTTTCGCCAGATCATCGCCGACGAGCGCGCGGCCGGCACGGCGGCAGGCGACCACTTCGCCAAGGCCGGCGCCAATGACCGGATCTGGAACAGCCTGCAAAAGCTCTGCCTGCGCGATCCGGCCGTTTACGCCCGCTATATGGCCAATCCGGTGATCGATATTGCCTGCCGCGCCTGGCTCGGCCCCGGTTACCAGATCGCCACACAGGTCAACCAGGTGCGCCCCGGCGGCAAGGCGCAGGCGCCGCACCGCGATTACCATCTCGGCTTCATGAAGCCGGAGCAGATGGCGGAATATCCGAGCCACATCCACGCCACCGGCCCCACGCTCATCCTGCAAGGCGGTGTGGCCCATTGCGACATGCCCGTCGAGAGCGGCACGACGAAGCTCCTGCCGCATTCGCAGCGCTACCTGCCGGGTTATGTCGCGGCCACGCGGCCGGAATTCCAGGCCTATTTCGAGGAGAACTACGTCCAGCTCGCCCTGGAAAAGGGCGACGCGATCTTCTTCAGCCCGGCGCTGTTCCACGCTGCCGGCGAGAACCGGACGGTGGATGTCGTGCGCATGGTCAACCTCATCCAGACGGCCTCGGCCTTCGCACGCCACATGGAAAACCTCGACCGCACCGCCATGGCTCGCGCCGTCTACCCGCATCTGGCGGCACTCTCGCCGCAGGGGCGGCGCGCGGTGATCGCCGCGACCGCCGACGGCTACCCGTTCCCGACCAATCTCGACACCGATCCGCCGCTCGGCGGTCTTGCCCCGGAAAGCCAGCAGGAGCTGCTCGCCCGGGCCGTCGCGGAAGGCTGGGACCAGGCGAAACTGGACGCCGCTTTGTCTGCACAGGGCGCCAAGCGCGCGGCCTGACAGTTACCCGCAACGGCTTCGGGCGGGGAGGAACAGGAAGCCAATTTCGGGAGGAAATCGTTCATGAAGAAAATTCTGCAATCGCTCGCCCTCGGTGCGCTGCTTGCCACGACGGCCTTTGCCGGTGTGGCCAATGCGGATGGCGAAAAGTTCGTCTGGATCAGCCATGGCCCGGATAGCGACAGCTGGTTCAACGTCATCAAGAACGCCATCAAGGTCACGAACGAGCAGATGGGCGTCGAGACCGAATATCGCAACCCGCCGACGGGCGACCTCGCCGACATGGCGCGCCTCGTGCAGCAGAGTTCGGCCGCCGGCGTCGACGGCATCATCGTGACGATCGCCGACTTCAACGTGCTCGAAGGGCCGATCAAGGACGCCATCGCCAAGGGCATTCCGGTCGTCACCGTCAATTCGGGCACGGTGGAAGAGAGCCAGAAGCTCGGCGCGCTGATGCATGTCGGCCAGCCGGAATATGAGGCGGGCCTCGGTGCCGGCAAGCGCGCGAAGGAAGCGGGCATCAAGAGCTTCCTCTGCGTCAACCACTACATCACCAACCCGGCCTCCGTGGAGCGGTGCCGCGGCTTTGCCGAAGGCATCGGCGTTGAACTCGGCAACCAGATGGTCGATTCCGGCATCGACCCGTCGGAAGTGCAGAACAAGGTGAAGGCCTATCTCACCGCCAATCCCGATACCGGCGCGATCCTGACGCTCGGCCCCAACTCGGCCGAACCGTCGATCCGGGCGGTCAAGGAAATGGGCCTCGACGGCGACCTCTATTTCGGCACGTTCGACCTCTCGGCCGAGATTTCCGCCGCCATCAAGGACGGCACGATCAACTTTGCGATCGACCAGCAGCCTTTCCTGCAGGGCTCGATCCCGATCCAGGTGCTGACGAGCTATGTGCGCTACGGCGTGGCGCCGGCCAACTCCATCTTCACCGGCCCCGGCTTCGTGACGAAGGACAACATCGCGCTCGTCGAGTCGCTGGCGGGCCAGTACCGTTGATCTGATAGATTTTTGGCGCGCACCGGGTAATCGCCCGTGCGCGCCAAAAAATATTTTCGAGGGAGGAGAATGCATTCATGACGGACGTCATTCCGGACGCGCTGAAGGACGAGCGCATCAAACCCGTCTCGCCGCTTCGGCGCGCGCTGATCCGGCCCGAGCTCGGCGGCATCTGCGGCACCATCCTGGTCTTCCTGCTGTTTGCCGTCATTGCCGGCGACAGCGGCATGTTCGCCGCGGAAGGCGTGATGAACTGGACGGTGGTCTCGGCCCAGTTCATGGTGATCGCGGTCGGCGCCTGTCTCCTGATGATCGCCGGCGAGTTCGATCTCTCGACCGGCTCGATGATCGGCTTTTCCGGGGTGATGATCGCCATTCTCTCGGTCCATATCGGCGTGCCGCTCTGGCTCGCCATCATCGCGACCTTCGTCTTCTGCATCCTGCTTGGCGGCGTGAACGGCTGGCTCGTCATCCGCACCGGCCTGCCGTCCTTCATCGTGACGCTCGCCTTCCTCTATATCCTGCGCGGGCTGACGATCTGGGGCTCGATCTACTTCACCCGCCAGACCATCATCGGCGGCGTCGCGGAAAAGGCGGCGACCGACTGGCTCGCCCCGATCTTCGGCGGCAAGGTATTGGGCTGGCTGTTCACCTGGATGGGCGAGGCGGGCTGGATCGCCACCTTCACCCGCGGCAACCGCGCCGGCCAGCCGGTCATCGACGGCATCCCGATGCTGGTCGTCTGGGCGATCGTGCTGGTGATCTTCGGTCATTGGCTGCTGACGCGCACCAAGTTCGGCAACTGGATCTTTGCCGCCGGCGGTGATGCGCTTGCCGCACGTTACGTCGGCGTGCCGGTCAATCGCGTCAAAATCCTGATGTTCATGTTCTCCGCCTTCTGCGCCTGCGTCTTCGCGACGTGCCAGGTGATGGAGTTCGGCTCGGCCGCGGCCGACCGCGGCCTGCTGAAGGAGTTCGAGGCGATCATCTGCGTGGTCATCGGCGGCGCCTTGCTAACCGGCGGTTACGGCTCGGTCATCGGGGCGGCACTGGGCGCCATCATCTTCGGCGTGGTGCAGCAGGGCCTGTTCTTCGCCAATGCGGAAAGCTCGCTCTTCCGGGTGTTCCTCGGCCTCATCCTGCTGACGGCCGTGATCATGAACACCTACATCCGCCGCATCATCACGGGAGAACGCTGATGGCCGCCATCGTGGAGATGAAAGACATCACCAAGCACTTCGGCCATGTCATCGCGCTGGCCGGCGTCTCCTTCGATATCCGCGCCGGCGAATGCCATTGCCTGCTCGGCGACAACGGTGCCGGCAAATCGACCTTCATCAAGATCATGTCCGGCGTTTACAAGCCGAGCGGCGGCGAGGTGCTGGTGGAAGGCACGCCGACGCTGTTCCAAAGCCCGCGTGACGCTATGACGGCGGGCATCGCGACGGTCTACCAGGACCTCGCCATGATCCCGCTGATGAGCGTCAGCCGCAATTTCTGGATGGGCCGCGAGCCGGAACGCGGCGTCTGGCCCTTCCGGACCTTCGACACGGCCAAGGCTGACGACATTACCGTCAAGGAAATGCGCAAGATGGGCATCAGCCTGCGCGGTCCGGACCAGGCGGTGGGCACGCTGTCCGGCGGCGAACGCCAGACGGTTGCCATCGCCCGCGCTGTCTATTTCGGCGCCAAGGTGCTGATCCTCGACGAACCGACCTCCGCACTCGGCGTGCGCCAGACGGCCAACGTGCTGAGCACCATCGACCGCGTGCGCAAGCAGGGCATCGGCGTCGTCTTCATCACGCACAACGTCCGCCACGCGCTCGCCGTCGGCGACCGCTTCACGGTGCTGAACCGCGGCCAGACGCTGGGCACCGCCGAACGCGGCACGGTGGATGCAGCGGCGCTTCAGGACATGATGGCCGGCGGGCAGGAACTGGCGCTACTGGAGTCCTCGCTTGGCGGGACGATCTGAGAAAAGCACGCCGGACAGACCATCCGGCGTGCTTCGCATCGCATGTGAGGGTCTGGTTTTTGGGATCGCGAGCCTTCCTACCCTCCAACGTCATCCTCGGGCTTGACCCGAGGATCCACGCAGCACCCGCGGCATGGATGGTCGGGTCAAGCCCGACCATGACGGAGGAAAGGGCGGAGTCCGGCGGCTCTCACGTTCAGCAGACAACCTCGTAACCGGCGGCAGCCATCACGCGGAGGAGTTCCTTATGGCCGATCTTCGCCATGTCGAGCGGCGGATTGTGGGTGGGGTCCTGCTCTGCCTCGACGACGAACCAGCCCTCGTAGCCGTGGGAGGCGAGGCGCTTGACGATGGCTTCGAAATCGAGGCTGCCGTCGCCGGGGACCGTGAAGGCGCCCTTGATGACGGCGTCGAGGAAGCTTTCCCGCGTGCGGTCGAGCGCGTCGATGACCGGCAGGCGCACGTCCTTGGTGTGCACATGGGTGATGCGCGTGTGATGCTTGTCGATGACCCGCAGCACGTCGCCGCCGGCAAAGGCCATGTGGCCGGCGTCGAAGAGCAGGGGAAGGCCCTCGCCGGAATGTTTCATCAGGAGATCGAGCTCTTCCTCGGTCTCGATCGGGGCTGCCATGTGATGGTGGTAGGAGATCGGCATGCCCTGCTCGGCGCACCATTCGCCGAAGGCCGTCATCTTGCGGCCATAGGCCTTGATCTCGTCCTCGGAAAGCCTGCGCTTCGTGGCAAGCGGCGCCGTACGGTCGCCTTGGATCGTGCCGGCCGTCTCGCCATAGACGATGCACGGCGCACCGACGGCCTTGAACAGGGCCATTTGCGCTGCGATTCGGTCCTTCTCCGCGGAAATGTCGCCGTCGAGCAGCAGGCCGGAGAACCAGCCGCCGCACACGCTCATGCCGTGCTGGTCGAGGATCGGGCGCAGCGTCGCCGCGTCCATCGGGAAGCGGCGGCCGGTCTCCATGCCGGTGAAACCCGCTTCGCGCGCTTCGGCAAGGCATCCTTCCAGCGAGATATCGCTGCTGATTTCCGGCAGGTCGTCGTTCCACCAGGCGATGGGCGCAATGCCGAGTTTGGCTTTCATGGTCGGGCTCCAGGTTCGAGGGAAGATGTCTTGCAAAACAAATATTGACACTCTCATATTTTTGCAACGATAATTGCATTCAACAAACTGCGCATCATCCGAGGAAACACAGAGAATGAAGAAGAAGCTCCGTCTTGGCCTTATCGGGTCGGGTTTCATGGGCAAGACGCACGTCTTCGGCTTTGCCGCCGCCGAGCGGGTCTTCGATCTGCCCTATGACGTGGAGCTGGCGACGATTGCCGACGTGACCCTGGCGCAGGCGGAAGCCGCACGCGCCGCCTTCGGTTTCGCACGGGCCACGGATGACTGGCGGAGCCTGGTGGCGGACCCGGACATCGACGTGATCGACATCACCGCCCCCAACGCCCTGCACAAGGAAATGGCCCTCGCGGCAATCGCCGCGGGCAAACACGTCTATTGCGAAAAGCCGCTCGCCCCGCTTGCGAGCGACGCACGCGAAATGGCGGACGCCGCGGAAAAGGCCGGCGTCAGGACGCAGGTCGGCTTCAACTATCTCTGCAATCCCATGCTCAACCTAGCGAAAGAGATGATCGCCGGCGGGGAATTGGGCGACATCCGCGGCTATCGCGGCCTGCATGCGGAGGACTACATGGCCGATCCGGCCGCACCCTTCACCTTCCGCCACGATCCGGCCGGCGGCGGTGCGCTGGCGGATCTCGGCAGCCATGCGCTGGCGACGGCCGAGTTCCTCGTCGGCCCGATCACCAGGGTCATGGGCGATTGCGTGACGGTGATCGCCAGCCGCCCCGATGGCAAGGGCGGCGTGCGGACCGTCGAGACGGACGATATCGGCCGCGCCTTCCTGCGCTTTGCGAATGGCGCGACGGGCTCGATCGAGGGCAACTGGGTCGCCACCGGCCGCAAGATGCAGCATGATTTCGAGGTCTACGGCACCAAAGGCGCGCTCGCCTTCTCGCAGGAGCGCTTCAACGAACTCCACTTCTATTCGACGGGCGATGCCAAGGGCCGTCAGGGTTTCCGTCGAATCGAGGCGGGTCCGGACCATGTGCCCTATGGCCGCTTCTGCGTCGCACCCGGCCACCAGCTCGGCTTCAACGACCTGAAGGCGATCGAGGTCGCCGGTTATCTCGATGCGATCGCCGGTCTCAGGCCCGAGCCGTTCAATTTCCGCGCCGGCCTGCGCATCCAGACGCTGGTGGAGACGATCCAGACGTCGTCGCGCACCGGCGTCTGGCTTGCGGTTTGACGCGGATGGGAGGAGGAGCCGTGAAAAGCATCGGAATTGGCGTCATCGGCGCGGGCGTGATGGGGGCGGAGCATGCGCGCATCCTTGCCAGCGATGTTTCGGGCGCGCACCTCGTTGCCGTGGCCGATGCCGACCCTGCCCGTGCCGAGGCGGCCGCGCGCGGGGCGAGGGCGACGACGGACGCCGAGGCGCTGATCGCCGATCCCGCTGTCGAAGCCGTGCTCATCGCCTCGCCGGATGCGACGCATCACCGGCTCGTGCTGGCGGCGATCGCGGCGGGCAAGCCTGTCCTTTGCGAGAAACCGCTTGCCACCAGCACCGCCGAATGCCTGGAAATCGTCGCGGCCGAGGCGCGGTCAGGCCGTCAGCTGGTCCAGACCGGCTTCATGCGCCGCTTCGATCCTGCCTATCGCGAAATGAAGGCGGCGATCGACGACAACACGCTCGGTGCCGTGCGCATCCTGCATTGCCAGCATCGCAATGCGGCTGCGCCGTCGTGGTTCAACGGCGCGATGGCCGTCACCAATTCCCTGGTGCACGAGATCGACGTCTGTCGCTGGCTGCTCTCGACGGAATACACCGCCGTCACCGTCATTCCCTGCCCGTCTGAGGCAAGCAACGACCCCGCCATGTTCATCTTCGAAACGGCGGCGGGCAGCCTCGTTTCCGTGGAACTCTTCATGAATGCCGACTACGGCTACCACGTCCACGCCGAAGCGGTCTGCGCGGGCGGCACGATCGGCATGGCGCATCCCGCGCTCACCCGCACGCGGCGCAACGGCGCGGAGGAGGGATCTTTCCCGGCAAACTGGGTGCCCCGTTTCCGCGATGCCTACCGCCTCCAGAACCAGGCCTGGATCGACGGCATCCGCAGCAGCATGCCGGCGGCGGATGGCTCGACCGCCTGGGACGGCCTCGTCGCCACCTGCCTTGCGGACCAGATTGTCGTCGCGATGACGACGCGCGAGCGCACGCGGCTGACGCTGCCCGAAAGGCCAAGCTGAACGGTGGATGGGAATGGGTGATCGCACCAAACGTTGCGGATAATTCTTGACTTGCAATAAAGATTGCTTCTTTTGTGAATGGGAAATGCTGCTTGCGGATGCGGCCTTTTGCACCGCCGGCATGGAGGAGGTGACATGTACGGTTCCTACGGTTTGTTCATTGACGGCGCCTGGTCGGGGCCGGCGCGCGGGGCCTCGACGGAGATCACCGATCCCGGCAATGGCGAGGTTCTCGGCGTGGTGCCCGCCGCCGCCGTCGAAGATACGGAACGGGCGATCGCCGTCGCCGAACGTGCCTTCCGTAGCTGGAAGGCGACGCCCGCCTGGGCGCGTGCGGATGCACTGCACAAGGTCGCCGATGTCATGGCCGCCCGTTCGGCGGAAGCAGCCCGTCAGATCACGCTCGAAACCGGCAAGCCGTTGGCGCAGGCCGGCCGCGAATGGGGCCTCGCCGTCGACCAGTTCCGCTGGTACGCGGAAGAGGCCCGCCGCATCTACGGGCGCATTGTCGAAAGCCGGGCGCCGGGCGGCCGGCTGGAGGTGTCGCATGAGCCCGTCGGCGTCGTCGCGGCCTTCACGGCCTGGAATTTCCCGGCGGCGTTGATCGCCCGCAAGGTCGCGCCCGCGCTTGCGGGCGGCTGCGCCGTCATCGTCCGGCCCTCCGTCGAGGTGCCGGGTGTGGCGATGATCCTGTTCGACTGCCTGCGCCAGGCCGGCCTTCCCGCAGGCGTCGCCAATCTCCTGATCGGCCCGACAAGCAATACTTACAAGCCGATCATGGCCTCGCCCCTCGTGCGCAAGGTTTCGCTGACGGGCTCGACCCGCGTCGGCCAGCAGATGATCCGCGACAGCGCCGAGACGGTGAAGCGCGTCAGTATGGAACTCGGCGGCAATGCGCCGATGATCGTCTTCGACGATGCCGATCTCGACCGGGCGCTCGATCTCGCCGTGCCGACGAAATACGCCAATGCCGGCCAGGTCTGCGTCACGCCAGACCGCTTCTACGTGCACGAGTCGCTGCACGACCGCTTTGCAGACGGTTTTGCGGCGCGGGCAAAAGCGCTGAAACTCGGCCATGGCCTCGACGAGGCGACGCAGATGGGGTCGCTGATCAACGAGCGCCGCAGGCTTGCGGTCGAGGAGATCATCGCCGACGCCAGCGACCGCGGCGGCAAGATCCTCGCTGGCGGCCGTCGCCCGGCCGGCATGAATGCCGGCTTCTTTTTCGAGCCGACCGTCATCACCGGCCTGCCGGACGATGCCAAGGCGATCGCCGAGGAGAATTTCGGCCCGATCGCCGCCATCACGCCTTTCTCGTCGGCGGACGAGGTCTTCGAGCGGGCGAACGCGTCGGAGATGGGCCTCTCCGCCTATGTCTTCACCCGCGATGCCGGGCGCGCCCGCGAGGCGGCGGCGCGGCTGGAGGCGGGCATGGTTGGCGTCAACAGCTTTGCGCTCGCGGCCGCCGAGGCGCCCTTCGGCGGCATCAAGGCGAGCGGCATGGGCCGCGAGGGTGGCACCGAGGGCATTCTGGATTATTCCAATGTCAAACTCGCGCAGATGACGGTTTGAGGAGAGAGCCATGATCAGGAACGGTGTCAAGCAGCGCTGGGCGGAGGGCAAGCCCGTCATCAACGGCTGGCTTTCGATCGGCAATTCCTTCAGCGCTGAGATCATGGCCGGTCAGGGCTACGATGCGCTCACCATCGACATGCAGCACGGCATCGTCGGTTATGACGGCACGGTGCCGATGTTGCAGGCGATGCGGGCAAGCGGCGTGACGCCGCTGGTGCGCGTGCCCTGGCTCGATCCCGCCGATATCATGAAGGCGCTCGATGCCGGCGCTTATGGCGTGATCTGCCCGATGATCAACACGCGCGCCGAGGCCGAGCGGCTGGTCTCCTACGTGCGTTATCCGCCCGCCGGTGTGCGCAGTTTCGGGCCGAGCCGGGCGCTCTTTTCCGCCGGTCCGGGTTATGCCGCGGAAGCGGACGACGAGATCATCTGCCTCGCCATGATCGAGACCGCGCAGGCCTATGAGAACCTTGAGGACATCCTTGCGACCCCCGGCCTCGACGGCGTCTATATCGGCCCCGCGGACTTGACGCTTGGGCTCCAGGGCAAGCGCTATGCGCCCGGCTTCGACCGCCGCGAGCCGGAGATGATCGAGGCGATCAAGCGGATCCTCCATGCGGCGCACAAGGCCGGCAAACGTGCGGCCCTGCACAACGGCACCCCTGAATATGCGGCCGAGGCCGTCGGCTGGGGCTTCGATTTCGTCACCGTCTCCAACGACGTCCGCTTGCTCGCCGCCGCCGCCGATGCGAGCGTGCGGAAATTCCGCGAGCTCGTGCAGGAGGTCGCTCCCGAAAACAAGATCGATACGGGAGGCTATTGAATGCCGAGGATTCTAGTGGCCGGCAAGATCCACGCGGATGGGCTTGCGGTCCTGCACTCCGCGCCGGGCGTGACGGTCGATTATGTCGAGGAGGTTTCCGCGGCGAGCTACCAGCCGTTCCTCGCCGCCGCCGATGCGCTGCTCATCCGCACCCAGCCGCTGCCGGCGGAGTTCATTGCCGGCGCGCCGCAGCTGAAGATCGTCTCGCGCCACGGCGTCGGGTACGATTCCGTGGATGTCGAGGCGCTGAACGGGCGCGGCATACCGCTTGCCGTCGTGGGTGACGTGAATTCGCGAGCCGTGGCCGAACATGCCGCGATGCTCATGCTTTCCGCCGCCCGGCGCACCGTGCTCTTCGACCAGAAGATGCGTGCGGGCGACTGGAATTACCGCAATACGCTCGATGCTGACGAACTCGACGGGCGGACCCTGCTTGTCGTCGGTTTCGGGCGCATCGGCCGCCGGCTGGCGCAGATCGCGATGGTGCTCGGCATGGCGGTGCTGGCCTATGACAAGTTCCAGGACGCTGCCGAGATCGCGGCGGCTGGCGTAACCCCGGTCGCAGACCTGCGCGATGGCCTCAGGCAGGCCGACGTGGTGTCGCTGCATGTGCCGAAATCCGGCGCCGAGCCGCTCATCGGGGCGGCGGAACTGGCGGTGATGAAACGCTCCGCCATCCTCGTCAACACAGCGCGCGGCGGCCTGATCGACGAGGCGGCGCTGCTCGCCGCGCTCAACGAGGGGCGGCTGTCCGCGGCCGGCCTCGACGTGCTCGATTCCGAACCGCCGGCGCGCGACGACCCGATGCTCGCCTGCGAGCGCGTGGTGCTTTCGCCGCACAATGCCGGGCTGACCGAAGCCTGCGGGCGGCGCATGGCGATCTCGGCGGCGACCAATATCCTCGATTTCTTCAAGGGCACGCTCGATCCGGCGCTGGTCGTCAACCGCGACGAGATCGCGGCGCATGCCCGTTCGAGTGTCGGCGCCTGACCCTTTGGAGCGCTGTTTCCCGGCTTCGGCCAAAACGTTGCAGACTTTTGATTTATGCAATACTGCACGGTTTCTGAATGACACGAACTCTGGGGAGTGGAGGCTCAATGCCGCGGGTAAAACAGTCCGACCAGCCGCCACCGAAAACGGCGAATTACGAGACCTTCTTCAACATCGTCACGGAAGCCTATCCCAATCTCAGCGACCGGTTCCAGCAGGTCGCGCGGTTCATCACGCAGAACCCCAACGTCGTGGCCATGCAATCGATCAATGCGATTGCCGAACAATGCGGCGCGCATCCCTCCATCCTCGTGCGCTTCGCGCAGAATTTCGGCTTTTCCGGCTTCAAGCAGCTCCAGTCGGTGTTCCAGAGCCGGCTGTCGACCGCCGCACCCGGTTATCGCGAACGCATCAGCGCACTCGACGTCGATCTGGAAAAGACCAAGCGCAAGGGCAATCTCGGTTTCCTGCATGATCTGGTGGTGCGCGATATCGCGACGTTGCAGGAACTGTTGAACACGACGACGGAGGAGAGCCTTTCGCAGGCCGCACGCGCGCTGAAGAACGCCAACACGATCTTCATCGCTGGCCAGTTGCGCTCCGAGCCGATCGCGAAATTCCTGCGCTACGTGCTCTCCATGCTGCAATGCCGCGTGATTCTTCTCGATCCGGCCGGCGGGCTTGCGCCGGAAATGGCGAAGGTGATGGGCAAGAAGGACGTACTGGTCGCCATCGCCTTCCGACACTATGCCAAGGAAGTGGTGACGATCGCCGATGTCGCGGCGGAAAACGGCACGCCGATCGTGGCGATCACCGATAGCCAACTTTCGCCGCTCGCCAAGAATGCGACGGTGCTCTTCACCATTCCGGAAGACGAATATTCGTTCTCGCGCTCGCTCGCCGCACCCATGTGCCTGACACAGACGATTGCGGTGGCGCTCGCTGCGCTGCTTCAGGAAGACAAGAAGGGCTCGCCCGAGATCCCGACGGTTACGGGCAAGCAGCGGCGCAAGAATTGAGGTCAGCCGGTAATCTCGCCGACCTTCACGAAGCGGCCTACCGCCTGGGAGCGAATGGCCGCCTCGGCCAGCACCAGCGCCTTCTCCCCATCCTCGAAGGTGGCGTCCGGCTTGGTGTTTGAGGCAACGCAGGCGAGGAACGACTGGAGGCCGAGTTCGAAGGCTTCGACATAACGTTCGATGAAGAAATCGAGATAGGGCTCGCCCGCACCCGTCGTCATGGCATTGAAGCGCTCGACATGGTGGGCGCGGCGGTTGCCGGAGATCAGCATGCCCTTCGAGCCGAAGAGCTCGACGCGCTGGTCGTAGCCATAGGCGGCGGCGCGGGAATTGTTGATGTGGCAGAGCTTGCCGCTTGCCGTGCGCATGACGATCATCGTGGAATCGACATCGTCGAATTCCGCGAGCGTCGGATCGACGAGGGTGCTGCCGGTGGCGAACACCTCGACGGGTTCTTCGCCAAGCATGAAGCGGGCGAGGTCGAAGTCGTGGATGGTCATGTCTCGGAAGATGCCGCCGGAGACCTTGAGATAATCGCGCGAGGCGAGGCCCGGATCGCGCGAGGTAATGATGACCTGCTGGAGATCGCCGATCTCGCCGGCGCGGGTGGCGTCACGGGCGGCGCGGTGGCCGGGATCGAAACGGCGGTTGAAGCCGATCTGCACGGGCTTTTCGAAGCCCGCGATGGCCTGGCGGCAGGCGATGACGCGGTCGAGCGACAGGTCGATTGGCTTCTCGCAAAAGATCGCCTTGCCGGCCTTGGCGGAAGCCTCGATGAGGTCCGCGTGGGTCGCCGTCGAGGTCGCGATCAGCACGGCGTCGGCGAGCGCGATCGCCTCCTCGGCGCTGGCGGCGACGGTGCAGCTGTAGCGCTGTCCGATCTCTTCGGCGGCGGCTGCGACCGGATCGTAGACGGCGGTGAGTTCGGCGCCTTTGGCGCGCACGACGGTGGCCGCGTGCATTTTGCCAATGCGGCCGCAGCCGAGCAGGGCTATTCTCGTCATCGGTTCCTCCCGGAAAATTGGAATGCAAAATTCGTTGCGCTTTTGATATTCTCTCAATAATAATTCTGCAAGCCCGTTTTCGGGCCAGCGAGGATTTTGAGGGAGGTGAGCATGGCAGAGGGTTCCGACAAAGCAGAATTCCCGTTGGCGGAGCGCCGCTTGCGGCTCGGTGTCGTCGGCGGCGGGCAGGGCAGTTTCATCGGCAAAGTGCATGCACGCGGCGCGCGGCTCTCCAACCGCTGGGATGTGGTTGCCGGCGCGCTATCGTCCCGGCCGCAGATCGCAAAGGAATCCGGGCGGGCCTGGCTGCTCGCCGACGACCGCATCTATACCGACTACCGCGTGATGGCCGAGCGTGAGGCGGCGCGGCCGGATGGCATCGATGCCGTCGCGATCACCACGCCCAACAATTCCCACCATGCCATCGCTTGTGCCTTCATGGAAAAGGGCATCGACGTGATCAGCGACAAGCCGCTGACCACGACGCTTGACGATGCGCTTGATCTGGTGCGCCGGCAGAAGGAAACGGGCCTCGTCTTCGGCGTAACCTACGCCTATGCGGCCTCCGCCATGGTGCGGCAGGCCCGCCAGATGATCCGCGAGGGCGCGCTCGGCAAGTTGCAGCAGGTGCATGTCGAATATTTCCAGGAATGGGCGCTGACGCCGCCGAAGGACGCCGGTGCCGGCGCGCAATGGCGCGTCGATCCCGCGATCGTCGGCCCCACCTTCACGACGGGCGATATCGGCACCCATTGCCACCATCTCGGCGCGTTCGTCTGCGGCCGCCCGGTCACGGCGGTGCGCGCCGAATTCCACACGCTCGGGCCGCCGAAGGCGCTGGAGGACACCGCCTTCATGCATGTGCGCTACGAGGGCGATATTCCCGGCACGATCATGATTTCGCAGGTGGCGCCCGGCGCCCATTGCGGCCTGCGCATCCGCGCTTTCGGCGACAAGGCGAGCATCGAATGGAACCAGGAGGAACCGGAACTCCTGCATTTCCGCCGCTTCGGAGAACCCGCGCGCATCCTCACGCGCGGCGAGGGCGCCGGCATCAGCGTGCGTGCGGCGCGTTTCGTGCATATGCCGCGCGGCCATCCCGAGGCATTGAGCGATGCCTGGGGCAATCTCTACTTGGAATTCGCCATCGCTGTCGAGGCGCGGCGCCTCGGTCGGACCTTGCCCGAAGGGTTGCTGGAATACCCGATGGTGGAGGATGGTGCGCTCGGCGTGAAGTTCATCGAGGCGGCGCTGGCGTCCAGCCAGTCGGGCGGTGCCTGGGCGGATTGCACCCTGCAGTTCTGATCTGCAATAAGTATTGCAAAAAGTAATTATATGAAATAAAAGTTTCTCGATAGGAGCTGGCGCCGGAGGCCAGCTCAGGGAGGTTTACCATGTCCACCATCCGCCTGACCATGGCACAAGCCCTGGTGCGCTACCTCTGCAACCAGTTTACCGAGATCGACGGAAGGCGCGAGCCGCTGTTTCCCGGCGTCTTCGCCATCTTCGGCCACGGCAATGTTACATGCCTTTCGGAAGCGCTGGAAGCGGTCAAGGACACGCTGCCGACCTGGCGCGGCCAGAACGAGCAGTCGATGGCGCTCGCCGCGATCGGCTTCGCCAAGGCGACGCGCCGCCGCCAGATCATGGTCGCGACCAGCTCCATCGGCCCCGGCGCGCTGAATATGGTGACGGCCGCGGGCGTGGCGCATACCAACCGCCTGCCGATCCTGCTTCTTGCCGGCGACAGTTTTGCCAACCGTCGTCCCGACCCGGTCATGCAGCAGGTCGAGCATTTCGGCAATCCGACGATCACCGTCAACGACGCCTTCAAGGCCGTGACGCGCTATTGGGACCGCATCGTCCATCCGGAACAGATCCTTTCCTCGCTGCCGCAGGCCGTCGCCGTCATGCTCGACCCGGCCGATTGCGGCCCCGCCTTCATCGGCTTGCCGCAGGACGTGCAGGAAGTCGCCTGGGACTATCCGGAGAGCTTCTTCGCGCCGACCGTCCACAGGGTGCCGCGCCCGCGGCCCGATCGCGACAGCCTTGCGGAAGCCGTCCGCGTGCTCAAGGCGGCAAAACGCCCGCTGATCATCTCCGGCGGCGGCGTGCGCTATTCCGGTGCGGAAACGGCACTCGCCGCCTTCGCCGAAAAACACGGCATCCCGCTCTGCGAAACCATTGCCGGCAAGGGCACGGTCACCCACGACCACCCGGCCCATGTCGGCCCGATCGGCATTGTCGGCTCCACCTCGGCCAATGCGCTGGCGGCGGAAGCCGACGTGGTGCTCGCCGTCGGCACGCGGTTGATGGATTTCACCACCGGCTCCTGGACGGCCTTTTCGCCGGACGCCCGCTTCGTCTCGATTAACGCCGCGCGCTGGGATGCCAACAAGCACCGCGCCGTCGCCGTCGTCGGCGATGCGTTGGAAACGGTGGGCGAACTGGAAGCAGCGCTCGGCGACCACAAGGCCGATGGCGCTTGGACGGAAAAGGGCCGGCTGGAATTCGCCAAGTGGAACGATGCGCTCGACGGCTACCAGAAGCCCACGAATGCGCCGGTGCCGACCTATGCCCAGGTCGTCGGCATCGTCAATTCCAAGGCGAAGGACCGTGATCTCATCATCACCGCCGCCGGCGGCCTGCCGGGCGAGGTGATGAAGAACTGGCGCGTCAAGGCGCCGAACACCTTCGATTGCGAGTTCGGCTTCTCCTGCATGGGCTACGAGATCGCCGCCGGCTGGGGTGCCGCCATGGCTGACTCCACCCGCACGCCCATCGTCATGATCGGCGACGGCACCTATATGATGATGAACTCGGACATCTATTCGACCGTGCTCTCCGGCCACAAGATGATCCTCATCGTCTGCGACAATGGCGGCTATGCGGTGATCAACCGCCTGCAGAACGCCAAGGGCACGCCGGGGTTCAACAATCTCATCAAGGATTGCCGCGTCAAGGAACCCTTCGCCGTCGACTTCGCCAAACATGCCGAGGCGATGGGCGCGCTGACGCGCCGCGTCGAAAGCCTCGCCGATCTCGGCGACGCCGTCGAATGGGCGCAGACGACCGACCGCACCACAGTCATCACCATCGTCTCCGACGCCTTCACCTGGACGCCGGGCGACGCCTGGTGGGATGTCGGCGTGCCGCAGGTGAGCGAGCGGGCGGAAGTCAACGCCGCTTCGAAGGACCAGCTTGAAGGTCGCAGGAAACAGCGCGTCGGCGTCTAATCGCGGCACTGCCTCGACACCATTTTGATCTGAGGACGACAAGCATGAGAACCATCAAGGGTCCCGGCGTGTTTCTTGCGCAATTTGCCGGCGATGAAGCGCCTTTCAACTCGTTGAAGGGGTTAGCGGGTTGGGCTGCCGACAAGGGGTTCAAGGGCGTACAGATCCCGACCTGGGACAGCAGGGTGATCGATCTCGAACGTGCGGCGGATAGCCAGGACTATGTCGACGAGATCAAGGGTACTCTTGACGCGCATGGCCTCGTCGTGACGGATCTTGCCAGTCACTTGCAGGGACAACTCGTCGCCCTTCACCCATCCTTCAACCTGCCGGCCGATTCCTTTGCGCCTGCCAAGGTGCACCGTGATCCCAAGGCCCGGCAGGAATGGGCTGTCAACCAGTTGCTCTGCGCTGCCAAGGCCTCGCGCCGGTTCGGTGTCGATCGTCATACGACGTTCAGCGGAACGCTTCTGTGGCCCTATTTCTACCCCTATCCGCAATGGCCGGACGGGCTGATTTCCGATGGCTTCGATGAACTGGCGCGGCGATGGCGGCCGATCCTCGATGCCTTCGACCAGGAGGGGGTCGACGTCTGCTACGAAATCCATCCGACCGAGGATCTGCATGACGGCCTGACCTTCGAGATGTTCCTGGAGCGCGTCGACAACCATGCGCGCTGCAATATCATGTACGACCCGAGCCATCTGGTGCTTCAGTCGATCGACTACCTCGCCTACATCGATCATTTCCACCAGCGTATCAAGACCTTCCACGTCAAGGATGCGGAGTTTCGGCCCACGGGCAAGACCGGGGCCTATGGCGGGTATCAGCCGTGGGTCAACCGCGCCGGCCGCTTCCGCTCGCCGGGAGACGGACAGGTCGATTTCGGCGCCATCTTCTCGAAACTCACGGGCTACGGCTTTGACGGATGGGCAGTGCTCGAGTGGGAGTGCTGCCTGAAAAACTCGGAAGACGGTGCGGCCGAGGGCGCAGGCTTCATTCGCGACCATATCATCAAAGTTTCTGATCGCGCTTTCGACGACTTCGTGAAGTCCGGCGCGGACCGGTCCGTCAACAAAGAAATTCTCGGGATCTAAGGGCCTTGTCCGTGTCGAAAACAAACCTGTCCAACCGTCGTCTTCGTCTCGGCATGGTCGGTGGCGGCGAAGGGGCCTATATCGGCGGCATCCATCGCTTTGCCGCACGTCTCGATAACCACTACGATCTCGTCGCAGGCGCGTTCGATGTCGATGCCGAACGGGGGCACAGTTTCGCCTCTACTAACTTCATCGACCGGGACCGCTCTTATGGCGACTATCTCGCTATGGTCGCGGGAGAGCGCACACGGGATGACCGCATCGATGTCGTTGCGATCTGCACGCCCAACCATACGCACTTTCCGATCGCCAAAGCGTTTCTCGAAGCCGGGTTCGACGTCATCTGCGAGAAGCGGATGACGACAACCGTCGAGGATGCGATCGCCCTTCACGACCTGGCGCAAACGACGGGGCGTTTCCTCGGGGTGACCTACACATACAGCGGTTATCCGATGGTTCATGAGGCGCGCGCAATGGTTGCGCGCGGGGACCTTGGCAAAGTCCGCGTGGTGCAGGTCGAATATCCGCTGGAATGGATGGCCACAGGGATCGAACTGCAAGGCAACCAGCAGGCGGCCTGGCGCACGGATCCGAAGAAGAACGGACGCGGCGGTTCGATTGGTGACATCGGCACTCATGCCTATCATCTCGCGGGTTTCGTAAGCGGATTGAAGGCCGAGGCCGTCGCCGCCGATCTCACGACTTTCGTCGAGGGGAGAGCACTGGACGACAACGCCCACGTGATGATCCGCTACGAAGGTGGCGCGCGGGGCCTTCTGTGGTCTTCACAGGTGGCGATCGGCCAGTCGAACGGCTTGAGGCTGCGGGTCTTCGGCGAGAAAGGCAGTCTCGTCTGGCATCAGGAGCAGCCGAATGAGCTGGTCTTCACCGGGCTCTTCGGCGCTCCAGCCACGATCAAGCGCGGCCGCGACGATCTCACCGATGGTGCGCGCATTCGAACCCGGACGCCGCCGGGCCACCCGGAAGGCTATATCGAAGCCTTCACGAACCTCTATTCCGGCTTCGCCGCCGCCATCCCGGCGAAGGAGAGCGGAGCCTCGGCCGGGCCGTTCGGGGAGGGACTACCGTCGTCCTATGACGGACTTAAAGGCGTCGCCTTCGTCGATGCCGTCGTCGACAGCCATGAGAAGCACAATGGCGGATGGTTGTCGTTGCAGTTCGCGTAGAGCGCGCACCGGACAAGCCGAACCGCAAGACAACGCGTAAGCGCAGGAGAGGAAATCCGAATGGCACAGTTTGAAAACAAGATCATCGTCGTGACAGGTGGCACCCAGGGACTCGGTGCCGCAACTGCAAAGCTTCTTGCGGAACGCGGCGCGAAGGGGCTTATCATTTGCGGGAGATCTGAAGAAAAAGGTGCGGCACAGGCGGCCCAGCTTGGAGCTCTGGGTGCCGAGACCGTTTTCGTCAAAGCCGATCTGTCGAATGTGGAAGATTGCAAGGCCGTCATCGCTGCGGCAGACAAAACGTTCGGCCGGCTCGACAGCCTGGTCAATGCTGCCGGCATGACAAATCGCGGGACCATCCTCAGCACCAGCCCGGAACTCTTCGACCAGCTATTTGCGGTCAACACCCGGGCGCCGTTCTTCCTCATGCAAAGTGCGATCGAGCTTTTCAAGCGCGACAGCATTGCTGGAACGATCGTCAACATTTCGACGATGTCCTCGATGGGCGGACAGCCGTTCCTGGCTGCCTACAGCGCCTCCAAGGGCGCCCTTGACACGCTCACACGCAACACCGCTTACGCCGCACTTCGGAACCGCATCCGCGTCAACAGCCTCAACATCGGCTGGATGGCCTCCGAGGGAGAAGACAGGACGCAACGCGAACTGGACGGCCAGCCGGCCGATTGGCTCGAGAAAGCCGTCGTCGCCCAACCAAATGGCCGCCTGATCGAGCCTGAAGAGGTCGCCCGGGCAATCGCGTTCCTTGCGTCAGAGGAATCCGGCCTGATGACCGGTGCGATCATAAACTTCGACCAGGCGATCTGGGGCGCCTATGACAGCCTGCCGCACGCGAATTCGGCCCTGTGATGCAGGTCAAAAGGGCCTAGCTTTCAATATGCCGCGGCACCAGCGGATGGATATAAGGGATCGCTTCCGGCGATACCGGGAACGGAATGTCCTTGCCGGCCGGGCGGACGGCGAGCGTCCTAACATCCTTGGGCGTCAGGCCGAAAAGCGCCTTGAAGGAGCGCGTAAAGGTCGAAGCATGCGCAAAGCCAAGTTCGAATGCCATGTTCGAGAGGCGCAGGTTTTTTTCGGAAGGGTCGGTCATCCGGCGGAACGCATGCCGCAATCGTCGCTCGGTGATGTAGGCGGTGACGCCTCCAAGCGGCTCGAAGGCGCGGTACAACGTCGAGCGCGTCATGCCGAACTCCTCGAGCAATGCCTGGACCCCCAAATCGGGATCGGTCAATCTACGTTCGATTGCAGCTTTCACGCTTGCAAGCGACACGGTGCTCCCCTGTATGTCGGGCGTCACCTTTGAATGTGATATGGTTTCAAAGCAGGATTTGACGAGCAGGATCATCGCCTCGGCGATCGGGCTTGCGTGCGGCGATTGTATCGCCGGCCCCATCTCCATGGTGTGCTCCATGATGCCGATCAGTATTCTTGAGAGTGCTCCTGGCCGGACCACAAGACCATGCGCGCTGTCAAGCAGCGGAATGGCCCGCTCCAGTTTCCGCCGTTGAATGGCGAGGCTGATATTCTCGACAGACGGTGCCTCGATGACGATCTCCTGTGAGAGATCGAAGAACGCAAGTTCTCCTTGCTCGACCCGCTGGATTTTATCGCCGATACGATAGGTAAAATGGCCGCTCGTGTAGCAAACGACCAGGATATCGTCGGTCGCCGACCTGGCAATCGTTCGCACCGTCCGCGTAAACCGGGAGGCGGTCGCTCTTGCCCGCGAAACGGTGACGTCCGGCAGGCAATAGATCTCTGACTCAGAAGAGAACGGCGTCATTCCGCCAGAATCCGGCACCTCGAACTCGAACAGTGGAAGCATCATTTCACTGTAGGCTGCCAACGCCTGGGGATCGGCCTCGGGGAAGATCATTTTGAAGCAATCGATGGTCGAGGCGGCGTTGGGAAGCGAATGTTTTGTCATGAAACTTTCGACGGGTGGAGATGTACATCCAGCTAAATAATAGGCCCGACCTCCGACGATATTCAAGCGCCATGTCAGGGGCATTTCTCGCCGATTGGTGACAGGGCAGTCCGGTCTCTATACCGCCCGTCCCAGATGCTTATCACAGCGTCCAAACCGCCTTTATGCGTCTTGACTGTAACGTCGCTCCATTCAGACAGTCTCCTCCGCGTGGAGACGGTGTCCGTGCCGGCCATGAGTTGCATAAGTCATCATATCGCGAAGAGAAGAGAGGCCTATCCGGTTCCGGAGACATTCGGATCGCGGGAGAATAGCGACCTCTTTGAAGAACAAACCGGATCGATCTGCACTTGGCCATCCGCCATGATATTTGAGGGGAAAATGTACGTTACGCAGAGTTATATTGATGTCGACGAAGCCGCAGAGAACCCAGACCTTGTTAATGGGAGTGTTACGATCGGCATCACCTTGATTGACAATAAAACGTTGATAAGGCCCATGGTAACCGACTTTGGGCCCAGAAGTGGCAATAGTCTCGTTCTGTTTGCGAAGGATATGGACACGATCATCCGGGGACTGAGCGCTTATACCGGCAGCTCGTCCATTGCTCTCACGGGACCGGTCGCCGCTCTTCCAATGGTGTTTGGCGATCCGAGGAAGCGACAGAACGTCACTGCCCAGTACATCAAGGGTCAGGTCCAGAATGTTGGCAATAATGTCAAAGGATTACGCGTAAAGGCGATGGGGACGTTCGAGCGCTGGCAGAACAAGAGGGGAGGCACGCCGAACGCGAAACTGAAGGAGATGCAAAGATTTGGCAACAGGATCGGCTTCGATGGACACCTTTGGCATGACGGCCCGAAGAACTACGGTGGCACCAAAGATACTGTAAGGGATTACAATCTTGCCGTGAGCCACGCTCTCGTCTACTTGTTTCCTGCCTCTTACCGAATGTCATTTAACCGCAATGTCGTCTGCGCCATAGATGGCAAAGGGGAAACTTCACTTGCAGCAATTGCCAGGCTTTTGAGAACCGTCAAGCTCTAGCGCATCGGGCTTCGTGGTTCATCATCCGCCGCCTAAGGGTTTCCCGAAGCCCGAGACGTTCCGACAACTGGTTAGGAAATTTCAGGCAAAAGCAGGTGGTTGCTGAGTGGGAATGCGCTTGGAAATAGCGTGGCTAGGCTTGAACCGTGCGGCGAACGGTGTTGCAATTATCAACCGCGCTGCAATGCTATTGAACAAGGGTCGAGCCCTTCGTTATACGCCGCCCTTGGCACAGGAACCGGGAAGACGAAAGAAGTTCCAGATCGCTTCCACCTGGTAGTCGAGCATGTGACGGCCCTCCTGGATGGGGTGTCCCAGATTTTCGGCTTCTGCCAGCAGGCGCGTCTTCGGCGGCTTCATAATGGCCTCGCACACCAACGCCCCCGGTCGCAGACCTGCCGGGTCGAAGGGGAGCGCGTCGGTGGGGGACATACCGGCTGAGCTTGCATTGATCGCAATGTCATCGAGTGCGGATGGTGGACCGACGGTGATGGGGACTGCCGTATGCGCGGCAAGCCGCGCGCTGAGGCGTTCGGCGAGTGGCTGGTTGATGTCGAAGATCCGGATTGTCGCCGCATCCCGGTCGATGAGGGAGAGCGCTATAGCCGTGCCCGCCCCACCTGCACCGACGATAGCGCAGCGCCGGCCCGCGATGGGTCCGTGTCTGGCCTCCACCCCGATGGCAAATCCTTCGCCGTCATAGAGGTCGCCCGCCCACCCGTCTTTCGTCGGGCGGATCACATTGGCGGCGTGCGCGATCTCGGCGCGATGCGAGGCATCCGACAAAAGCCGCGCGGCGGCGAATTTGTGGGGGACCGTGATCACCAATCCCCCGAGGTTGCGCATGTGTCGCAGGCCCTTCAGCGCGTCCTCGAAATCGCCGGTCGTGACGTGCATGGGAACCATGACGGCATCGATACCCCTTTCCCGAAAGAGCGCGTTGAAGACTTCGGGGGAGCGGGCCTGTGCGATGGGATCACCGACGATGCCGAAGATCGTTGTCATTGCCGACCTGCTCCAGCCGCCGGCACCCAGAGATTGGTCCGCGGCCCTTGATGGAACAGCACCGACTTCGTTTCCATGAAGTCCTCAATCGCGTGGGGACCCTGTTCCCGGCCGATTCCGCTTTCGCGCATGCCGCCGAAAGGCATTTCGGGAAAACCGTCCATCCAGCAATTCACCCAGATCGTGCCTGCCGAAAGTTCGCGACCTGCTTTGAGAGCGCTTTCGTAGCGGCTCGTCCAGATGCCGGCGGACAGGCCATAATGCGTGCCATTGGCAATCGATATGGCGTCATCGAGATCCTCGAAGGTCAGTGTCGAGAGCACCGGGCCGAAGACTTCGTCGGTTGCGATCGGCATCTGGCGGGTGACGTCGCTGACGACCGTCGGCGTCATGAAGAGGCCCTTGGCGGTCTCCATGCGCGTCCCACCGAGGCGGACTTTCGCGCCGTCGCTACGTGCGCCGCTGACGAAGCCGAGGATGCGGTCCATCTGGTTCTGGTTGACGATTGCGCCAACCTTGGTCGCTTCGTTGAGCGGGTCGCCGACGGTTACGCGCTTCGTCAAGGCCTCGACACGGGCGAGGAATTCGTCGCTGATCGACTTTTCGACGATGAGGCGGCTTGACGAATTGCAGCACTGGCCGGCGTTGAAGAAGACGCCGAACACGACGGCATCTGCCGCAGCGTCGAGATCGGCATCCGCGCAGACGATCTGCGGGTTCTTGCCGCCGAGTTCGAGTGCGACATGCTTGAGGTTGCCTGCCGATGCGCGGACGATACCCTTGCCAACGGCGGTGGAGCCGGTGAACGAGATCATGTCCACATTCGGGTGCTCAGCAAGCCGCTGGCCAACGGTTGCGCCATAGCCAACGATGATGTTGACGACGCCGGCAGGCACGCCCGCTTCGTTGAGGATGGCGCCGAGCCGCAGTGCCGATCCGGGGGTGAGTTCGCTGGGCTTGACGACGACGGTGCAGCCGGCCGCCAGCGCGAAGGGCAGCTTCTGGCTGAGGATCACGAAGGGGAAGTTCCAGGGCGTGATGAGCGCGACAACGCCGACCGGCTCACGCGTCGTCAGGCCGAGCATGTGGGGACCGAGGCTGGAGTTGCTTTCACCATGCTGGGAGCGGGCCTGCCCGGCGGCGTAGCGCCAGAGGTCGATCGCGCCCGCGATCTCCGCGCGGACCTGCGTGATCGGCTTGCCGCCTTCCAGGACGTCGGCGAGGACCAGTTGGTCCTTGTAGGTCTCGACGAGATCGGCCACGCGAAAGAGGACGCGCGAGCGCTCCGCGCCGCTCATGCGTGGCCATGGGCCGGTGTCGAATGCCTTGCGCGCGGCGGCGACCGCGCGGTCCGTGTCGGCGACATCGGCGAGCGGATAATCGCCGACCACGATATCATGGGCAGGGCTCGAGCGGGTGAAGCGCTCGCCGGAGGCCGCGTCGCAGGCGTTCCCGTCGATCCATTGCTGGTAGGATTGGGCCTTGATCCCGGTTGCCTGGTCAATCGTCATCATGCGGTTCCTTTCACGCTGTGACCCGCTGCGGCCAGGATGAGATCCGATGCCTTCTCAGCGATCATGATGGTGGGTGCGTTGGTGTTCGCACTGATTTCGAGCGGCATGACCGAGGAATCGCAGACGCGAAGACCTTCGATGCCGCGCACGCGCAATTCGGGATCGACGACAGCGAGATCGTCCGTCCCCATCTTGCAACTGCCGACCGGGTGGTAATCGGTCTTTGCCCACTGGCGCACATAGGCTTCAAGCTCCTGGTCCGTCTTCATCTGCGGGCCGGGCATGCGTTCGGTCTTAAGGTACGGGCGCATCGACGGGGCGGCCATGACCTCGCGTGCCAGTTTCAGGCCGGCAACCGCCATGCGCATATCGTCCGGGTGCGACAGGTAGTTGGGATCGATGAGGGGAGCCGTCGTCGGGTCGGCGCCGGCAAGCCGCACCGTTCCGCGGCTCTTCGGTCGGAGCAGGTTCGTATAGAGGCAGACGCCATAACCCGGGATGCGCATGAGGCCATGGTCGACGACATAGGCCGGTAGGAAATGGAGCTGGGTGTCGGGAATTTCCGACGCAGGATCGGCCTTCACGAAGGCGCCGGCCTCGACGATGTTGGTGGTAACCGGACCGTTGCGAAACAGCAGATACTGCAGCACCCACCACGCCTGGCGGATATGCTGGTCAACCCCATAGTAGCTGTGCGGGCCGCTGCAGTCGTAGACTGTGTAGCAGTCGAGATGGTCTTGCAGGTTTTCGCCCACACCTTTTACGTCGGCGACGACAGGGATGCCATGTTTGCCAAGGTGCTCCGCCGGGCCAATTCCGGACAGCATGAGCAGTTTCGGCGAGCCGATGGCGCCGCTCGTCACGACGATTTCGCGGCCAGCATGGGCGCGCTCGATACTGGTGGAACCATCGACACGATATTCGACGCCAACGGCGCGACCGTTCTCGAGGATCAGCCGGCCGACCTGCGCCCGTGTGATCACCGTGAGACCCTTGTTCTTGCGCGCAGGCCGCAGGTAGGACACCGCAGAACTTCCTCGCCGGCCGTCCCGGGTAGTCGTCTGGTGGTAGCCGACACCTTCCTGTTCGGCGCCGTTGAAGTCGGGGTTGTAGGGAATGCCGGCTTCCTGCGCGGCCTTGATGAAGGCGGCAGAAATCTTCAGGGGGCTGATCGCATCCGAGACGGCAAGCGGTCCATCGACGCCGTGGTACTCGTTGGAAAATCGCGCGTTCGATTCCGCCTTCCGGAAATAGGGGAGCACGTCGTCGTAGGACCAGCCATGCGCACCGCCGGCTGCCCATCTGTCGTAGTCGGTGCGATGGCCGCGGGTATAGATCATGGCGTTGATGGAGCTGCCGCCGCCGAGCGTCTTGCCCTGCGGATACCACATGTCGCGGTTGTTGAGGTGTTTCTGCGGAACGGTGCGGAAGCCCCAGTTGACACGCGGGCCGCTCAATTTGGTAAAACCGGCAGGGACATGGATGAACGGGTGATTGTCCGGGTAGCCCGCTTCGAGAAGAAGAACGGTCGCACCCGAATCGCTCAATCGCGCCGCCAGAACGCAACCCGCGGCTCCGCCGCCCGCAATGATATAGTCATAAGTCATTGAAAAGCCTCTTCCCATGCGGCGGCCCTGCTGGGCGCCGAAACACGGTCTCCTATTATGCGGAGACGGAAATTTCTCCGATATCGTTCAACGATGCGGGTGCGAAATGGGCCTTGTCCATTTCGACCGGGTTGCGCACGATCGGCGCAAAGGCCATGCGGTCGAGAATGTCCGTGCGGATATCGACGCCGGGCGCATGCTCGATCAGTTCCACGCCGCCATCCGTCAGCTTGAAGACCGCGCGTTCGGTGACGTAGTGGACGGTCTGGCCGCGTTTGATCGCTTCGCTGCCGCTGAAGGTGATCCCGGCCACCTGCTCGACCAGCTTGGTGATCTGGCCGTGCCGCTCGATCTTCAATCCACCGTCAGCGAGGCCGATGCTTGCGCCTTTGGCATCAAAGCTGCCGCAGAAGACGATATTCTTCGCGCCTTGCGAGATGTCGATGAAACCGCCGGGACCGCTGATCTGGCCGCCGAAATGCGAGACGTTGACATTGCCGAACCGGTCCATTTCGGCAAGGCCGAGGAAGGTCTGGTCAAGGCCACCACCGCTGTAGAGATCGAACTGTTCGCTCGCAGACAGGATTGCGACCGGGTTGGCGGCGATGCCGAACAGGTCTCCGGTTAACAGGTCGCCGCCGTGGATGCCCTGTTCGATGGTGAACCAGTAGTGACTGCTTTCGCCTGCTCGCACAATGTGCTCGGCAACACCGGCCGACATGCCGAAGCCGAAATTGATGGTCGCACCTTTGATCAGCTCGACGGCACCCCGCCGCGCCACGATCTGGCGCACGATATCTGCGGTCGCGGGCAGCTCGACGGGCGTCTCATGCGGACCAAGGCCGGCGAGCGCGAGGTCATAGGGGCCGTGATAGGTCTGGGCCTGATCCGGGTCGGCGAAGACATAATCGACGAGGTTGCCGGGAATGGACACTTCGCGCGGTCGGAGCCTGCCCTTCGGCACCACCTCCCGAACCTGCGCGATGACGATGCCGCCGCTGTTCTTGGCGGCAAGGGCGATCGAATAGGAATCGAGATCCGCCGGCTCTTCCGACGCGCTGATATTGCCGAGCTCGTCGCTGAAGGTTCCACGGACAACCGCGACATGAACGGGGAATGGCTTGTAGCGAAGCACTTCCCGACCGTCGATTTCAAAAAGCTCGATGATTTCTTCCGTGGTACGATCATTGCAGCGCCCGCCGCCAAGACGCGGATCGACGAAGGTGCCGAGGCCGACATGAGTGAAAAGACCCGGCCGCCGGGCGCCGATCTCACGGAAAAGATTGGTGATCGCGCCGCTCGGCAGGCAATAGGCCTCGATCTTGTTTTCCTGGGCGAGGCGGAGCATGCGCGGCGACCAGATCCAGTGGCCTCCGATGACGCGCTTCACCATGCCTTCATAGGCGAAACGGTTGGTGCCTTTCTCGATGCGATCGCCCATGCCGAGTGCGTGGATCAGTGTAAGCTGCGAAGGGCGACCCGTCGAAAGGAACGTCTCCTCGAAGGCGCCGAGAATGGTTTCCGGTTCGAGCAGGCCGCCGCCTGCGCCCGAGATCGCAACCGTTGCGCCCTCGGCGATGGTCTCGATCACCTGCCGCAAGCCGGCTTTATCGACGATCTTCATTCTAATTCTCCGTGCCTGACCGACAGCCGCAAGAGCGTCGGATGCAAAGCGTAGGTTGGAGGACCATGCGCACCTGCCGGCTTTCGGACGGCGTGCGCTGGTCCCGTTCGATGCGGTCGATGAGAAGCTGGAGGGCGCGCTGGCCCATGATCAGCCCCGAGCCATCGACGCTGGTAAGCGGCGAGAGGGAAACCGCGCCGAAAGGCACGGCGTCGAAGCCGACGAGAGCCAATTCGCCCGGGATGGTGCGGTTCATCTCGTCGCATGCCTGCATGATCCCGAAGGCAAGGTTGTCGGTTGCAGCGAAGATTGCGGTCGGTGGGTTTTCCAGCCTCAGAAGTTTGAGACCTGCCTGATGACCGGCCTCGACATCCATGCGATCGAGCGACAGTTCATGCATGGCCGGGGGCTCGATGCCTGCCTCGGCAAGGGCGCCCTTCCATCCTTTCAAGCGATCCTGGAACTGGGCAATGCTGAGGGGGCCGCCGACATAGGCGATCGATCTGTGACCGTGCTGCAGGAGATGATTGACGGCGAGCTTGGCACCCTTGACGCTGTCGACGAGCACCATGTCAACCTCCGCATCCGGAAGATGGCGGCTTGCGAGAACAACGTTGACGCCGTCCTTTGCAAGCGCCGTCACCTCGCGGTCCGCAAGCCTGACTGAGGCGAAGGCGATGCCGTCCACCTGACGCTGACGCATCGCATTGACGATCGTGCTCTCGCGTCTTGGCTCGCCGTCGGTGCTGGCGAGAAGGAGCGTGTATCCGCGGGCAGCGGCCACTTCCTCGGCGCCACGAATAAGCTCTGCATAAAAGGGGTTGCCGATATTGGCGACGACGAGGCCGATCGTGTGGCTGCGCTTAAGGCTCAGCCCCTGTGCCACCCTGTTCGGCGCATAACCGAGCTCGGACACGGCAGCCGCAATACGCTCTTTGGTTTCCTGCGAGACGTAATGGGTGCCGTTCAGAAATTTCGAAACGGTCGCCTTCGACACGCCCGCCGCCTTTGCGACGTCTGTAATTGTCACTGCCATAGCATCTTGGCCTCCTCGGATTCTGGTACCATAACGGATTTTGAAAGGAAACCGGTTTCTTAAATCATCACTTTTTTGTCTATTGCATCGTTCAATTGCAGGAACTATAGGTAGGAAACCGGTTTCCGGTCGATCATCGTTCTTGGAGGAGAAACTTCGATGGCCTACACCAATACGACGTCCCGCCTGCGGGTTTCCGCTATTGCCGCGCTTGCATGCGGCGTGGCGCTGTTCGCATCTCATTCGTTCGCCGCTGACTACACCTATAATTCCGACAAGCCCGAGGCCAAGCAGATCGTCGGCGCCGAGCTGAGCAAGACGCTGGGTGCGGCGCCGAAGAAGGAAGGCGTCAAGATCGGCGTCGTCCTGAAGAGCCTCACCAACCAGTATTGGCAGGGCATCGCGAAGGGCGTGGAAGCGGCTGCGAAGGATCTCGGCGTCGAGGTCACCATCCAGGCCGCCAACAGCGAGGCGGACCCGACGCAGCAGCTCACCATCGCCCAGACGATGATCGGCCGCAATTTCGATGCCTACGTGCTTTCGCCGGTGTCCGTCTCAAACCTCACGCCGGCCGTGCGCGAGCTGCAGAGCCGCAACGTGCCGATCGCCAATGCTGACGATGCGCGCATCGCTGCAACGGTCTATATCGGCCCGAACCACGAGCTGAACGGCGTGGTTGCGGCCGATTACATGGCCGAGCACTTGCCGGATGGCGGCGAGGTGGCGCAGATCGAGGGCCAAGCCGGCTCGAGTGCTGCAATTCTGCGCATCAAGGGCTTCAAGGAAGGCATTGCGAAACACGCGAACCTGAAGCTCGTGGCGAGCGTTCCGGGTAACTGGGATGGAACCCAGGCTTATAATGCGACCCAGACGATCCTGCGCAAAAATCCCGACATCAAAGCGATCTACGCCAATAACGACACGATGGCCGTTGGCGTCGCCAAGGCGGTCACCGACATGGGTCTGACCGGCAAGATCATCGTCATTGGCACGGACGGCATTCCTGCCGCGCTTGACGGCATCAAGAACGGGACGATCACCGCAACGGTTACGCCGCTTCCCTACTACCAGGGCTATTGGTCGGTGGAATCGCTTGTTCGCCTGCTCGGTGGCCAGCAGGTCCCGGACTGGATCGTTGCGCCCGCGCAGCTCATTACCAAGGACAACATGACCGAGTTCTTCGACGACAAGTATGAGGTGAAGGAAGGTCTCTACAACAAGTAGGTGCGGCTTCACGCTCAATCTGGTCCGGAGTGCATCATGTCCGCATCCACCGCAAAGCCGCTTCTGAGCCTCAAGGGAATCTCAAAGAGCTTCCCGGGCGTCAAGGCACTGCAAAACGTCCATCTCGATCTCTATCCGGGTGAAATTCATGCCCTGATGGGGGAGAACGGAGCTGGCAAGTCGACGCTCCTGAAGGTGATGTTCGGTGCTTATTCCGCGGATGAAGGTGCGTTCGAACTCTCAGGCGAGCCGGTCTCGATTCGAGGCCCCGTAGATGCCCTGCACAAGGGCATCTCGATGGTCCACCAGGAACTGAGCCTCGTGCCGCAACTGTCGGCTATCCAGAATATCGTCCTCGGCCGGGAGAAGTCGGTTGCCGGGTTCATAGACTGGTCGGCGGCGCGGCGCGAGGCACTTGCCGCACTCGCGCGGCTGGACTTCCAGGGTAACCCGCATGTCCCCGTATCGCGCCTCAGCGTGGGCCAACAGCAGACGGTCGAGTTGGCGCGGGCCATTGCGGCGAATGCCAAGATCATCATTCTTGACGAGCCGACAGCGAGCCTGAGCACGAAGGAATCGGAGAAGCTCTTCAGCATCCTGCGCGAGCTGCGGGCAGACGGGCACGCGCTCGTCTATGTCTCGCACCGCCTGGCGGAAGTGTTCGACCTTGCGGACCGGGCGACGGTGCTGCGGGATGGCCAATATGTTGGAACACTCCTGCGTGGCCCGGATCTCAACGAGACATCCCTCGTCAAGATGATGGTGGGTCGATCACTCGAAGATTTCGCAATCCAGCATGAAGCGGCGCTCGGCGCCGTGGCGCTGAAGGTCGATGGCCTGGCGCGCAACGGCGTTTTTCAGAACGTCAGCTTCGAGGTGCGCCGCGGCGAAATCGTCGGCATGGCCGGTATGGTCGGCGCCGGGCGAACGGAAGTCGCCCGCTGCATCGCCGGTGCCGATCGTATCGATGCGGGATCGGTCTCCGTCAACGGCAAGGCTCTCTCTCTTTCATCGCCGAGCGATGCGGTGCGTGCGGGCATCGCGTTCCTCACCGAGGATCGCAAGCATCAGGGGCTCGCCTTGCGCATGTCACTTGCCAAGAACGCGACGCTGACCCGCGTACCCACCCGCATGGGGCTCATCAACCGCACGAAACAGGCGGCTGACGCGAAAAGCGCGCTCGCGTCGGTCGGTGCGCGAATGCCGACGACGCGGCTTGCGGGCCAACTCAGCGGCGGAAATCAGCAGAAGGTCGTGCTCGCGAAATGGCTTCTGAGCGGATGCGACATCTTCATCTTCGACGAACCGACGCGCGGCATCGACGTCGGCGCAAAGGCCGAAATCTACGCGCTCATGCGCGATCTCGCCGATAAGGGCGCGGCTATCCTGATGATCTCGTCGGATCTTCCCGAGGTCCTTCGGATGAGCGACCGCGTCCTCGTCATGCGCGAAGGCACGCTGTCCGGTGAAGTCGCGCGCGCTGAAGCAACGGAAGAGCGGATCATCGCATTCGCGAGTGGAGGAAATACATGGCAAAGCTAGAAGCCGCCAATGCGTCACCTGGAGCAGCTGCGACCGAGAAGTGGTCGGTCCGTCGGCTGTTCAGCGAATGGCGCGAGCTCGGGATCATCGCCGCTCTGATCATGACCGTGCTGGTCTTCACGGCGATCGATCCCGAATTCCTGAGCAGCTACAACCTGGTCAATATCGTGCTTCAGGCATCGGTAACGGCCATCCTCGCCATGGCTGTCACCTTCGTCATCATCACCGGTGGCATTGATCTGTCGATCGGTACGGCGCTGGCACTCTCTGCCGTCGTCAGCGGCCTATTGATGTCACAGGGCTATCCCTTGCCCGTCGTCGTGCTCGGCACGCTTGCGACGGGCGCGCTTGCGGGCCTCTTTAATGGCACCATCATCACGCTCAGCGGCATCACGCCCTTCGTCGTGACCCTGGGTTCGATGAGCATCTTCTCGGGACTTGCGCTGATCGTCTCCGGCGGCCAGACCGTTTATGGCATACCGCCCGAGTTCAGCGACCTGCTCGCCGGGAAGATCGGACCGATACCGACGCCGATCGTCATCGCCTTTGTGGTCCTTGTCGTCTCCTCCGTCGTCATGCGGATGACGAAGCTCGGAGAGTATCTGATCGCACTCGGCGGTGCCCGCGAAGTTGCGCGCCTTGCCGGCATCAAGGTAGGCTTCTACACCGCAATCGCCTATGTCATCTCAAGCTCGCTCGCCGCCGTCGGCGCTATGGTGACGGTGGGGCGCCTCGGCGCGGCCGATCCGGCGCTCGGCGCAGACCTTCTCCTGCCCGCGATCGCCGCGGCCGTCATGGGCGGTGCCGATCTCAACGGTGGGGAGGGCAGCATGCTCGGCGCTGTCATCGGCGCTCTCCTGATCGCCACGTTGCAGGCGGGCCTGACCTTCCTGAACGTACAAGCCTTCTACCAGCAGGTCGCAATCGGTGTGGTCATCATCCTCGCACTGCTGTCCAACCGGCTGCAGAAAGCTTGAACCGTGTCCAATCTCAAGATTGAAACTGACCCGCGTGGCTGCCGAACCCTCTGGCTCGACCGTCCGGCGAAAAGAAACGCACTCGACGAGGCTCTGCTTTCGGACCTGCTCGACGCGGCGATTGACACACGGATGACGCCTGGCCTTCGGCTCGTGGTTCTCCGGTCCACGTCGCCCCTTTTCTGCGCGGGCGCGGACCTGAACGACTGGGCGGACATAACGCCTGCAAAGGCGCAACGCCTGTCCCTGCTCGGTGCAAAGGCATTTCAGGAGCTGGCGGACCTGCCCGTTCCGGTCGTCGTGGTGGTGGAAGGTGCTGCGCTCGGCGGTGGCTTCGAGCTGGCGTTGGCGGGCGATATCCGGATTGCGACGACACAGGCGCGGTTCGGTTTCCCCGAAGCCCGTCTCGGTAACACGCCGGCCTGGGGAGGCGTGCCGCGCCTTACCAAGCTTTGCGGTGTGGGGACTATCCTTGATGTGCTGCTTACTGGCGATCCGATTAATGCGGAGCGCGCCGAACGTCTCGGGATCGTGCAGCGGCTGTGCGCACCGGACGATCTGGATAGGACGCTGATGGGGCTGATCGACAGCCTTCTGTCGTGCGATACCACGACGCAAGGCTACATCAAGGCGATGTTCGGCAATCCCAGCGCGCTGATCGCGGCCAAGGAGGCCGCGTTGGCCGGCTTTACCGCAACGCGCGAGGAGGCGAGCGCCCGCAAGCAGGCATTCCTGGATAGCCGCCGCAAGGCATAGGGCACCGACTGAAGTCGCCGGCGGCGCCCATAGAAGGTTGGCGGCGCCACGGAAAAAAGGAGCTTCAATGTTGCCGAAAACGATGACCGCCGCTGTGCTGGTCCGTCCGGGAGCGTTCGAGATACAGACGGTGCCGGTGCCGCAGATTGGCCCCGGTGACGTGCTGATCAAAGTGGCGCGAGTAGGGGTCTGTGGCACCGACATCCATATTTACCGTGGACACTACGCGGCCGGCTGGTTGCCGCTCATCCCTGGCCACGAGTTTTCCGGAACGGTCGCGGCAGTTGGCGATGGCGTCATAACGGTCGATGTCGGCACGCGGGTGATTGCGGATATCAATATCGGTTGCGGTCACTGTTTCTACTGCCGCAAGAACGAGGTGATGAGTTGCTCGGAGGTGAAGCAGCTAGGCATCCACATTAACGGCGCCTTCGCGGAATATGTGAAGGTCCCGCAGCGCCTCGTCATTCCGATCCCCGATGACATGCCGTTCGATGTCGCAGCTCTGGCCGAACCGCTGGGCTGCACGGTACGCGCCGCGAAAAAGAGCGCGATCCGGTTCGGTGAAAGCGTGCTCGTTATCGGCGCCGGGCCGGTCGGCAATTTTCATGTCCAGCTTGCGCGCGCAATCGGGGCGGCGCCGATCATCGCCGCCGACCTCAATCCCGAGCGGTTGCGTTTGGCGAAGGAATGCGGCGCGGATGTTGTCGTTTCCGATATGAGCACACTCGACGCCGCCGTGCGGGCGGTGACCGATGGGCGCGGCGCCGATGTCGTTATCGAAAGCGTCGGCCTGCCTGCGCTTTACGAAAGGGCATTTGATCTCGTCCGGCCGGGCGGGCGAATTGCCGCCTTCGGTCTCGGGGGCGAGGATGCGGTGGTCCGGTTCGCACCGCAGAAGATGGTGCTGAAAGAGACCGGGATACGAGGCTCCGTGGCGGCCATGGGCGACGACATGCACGACGCCCTGACTCTCCTGCGTTTCAAACGCATAGACGTGCGGCCCTTCCTGCAGGAGACCCGCACCCTTTCCGAAGTGCAGGACGCGATCGAAGCCTTTGCCGGAGATCCCGGCATCCTGAAGATGCAGATCATCGTATGAAAGCTTGGCGTAGTGCTTGCTGAGCGCCCCGAGACCATAAAAGGAAGTCTTTTCCAGAGAGCATCCGACGAATTGCCTGCCTACACCGGCAGATGAGGTGAATCATCGAAACACTGTCTCGCGCTTCCGTCATCTCTGTGCGGCGACCTTGCGGGTTGGGATCGGCAGCTTATCGATGGCCCTGCCAAAAAGGAGATCGGTCGTCATACTGCGATTTGCCTGGCGCCATAAGGCTCAAGATGCCGAGTATTTCACCGTTACGCCGCGTTGTCGGAAATAGGCCTGCATCAGCTTCCTGCCAGAACGGTTGTTGTGCGCGAGCCTAGCCGGGTCGAATGTCGCTTCTTTCAAACCTGCCCGCGTCAACGCTGCCTTGAGGGTCGCGATATGCACATCAATGTCGGCATTGTCAGCCTGAAGCGATTCATAGATGCGGTTTGTTGCATCTTCCACGGTCGGTTCGCTCACTACTACACTCCTGCTATTGTTTGACTGCGATTACCACATTTTTCCGATCGGCCCAATTCTGATAAGAAATGCCGACATCATGTTTTCACAGAATGTCTGGGGTCGGGCTGCCGCAAAGCGGGGGCAGGTCCATTTTCAGAGCGCAGAAGTTGGCGAACGCGGAACATAAGACCAAATCGTTGGCGGCAAAGGCGGTATGGCCTCTGCTCGTTCTCACGGCTGCACTGCAGGTATATGTAGGTCTGTCGTCCGTGGCCTACGTCTTCATGGGGGTGGCGAACCCGGCCTCTGGGCTTGGTGGATGGACAACTGCCGCCATGGGTGGGCTTCAGTCTCTCGCCGCCGTCGCGGCGTTCGTCTTGGCCGCTCGACGCGATCTTCGCGGCACTACCCTTGCAGTTGCCGGCAGCATAGTGCTGGGCTGGCTTTCGACGTTGCCGTCCGTCGTTGAGCAAGGGCTCGACTTTCATGGCGACGATAGAGTCACCCCGGTTTACTTCGTCGTATCGCCCCTTTTTGCAATCGCTGCGGCAACGCTTGCATGGCGCAACGTTTATCCGATCGCGGCCGCCCTCTTCGTGAGTGCGATGACCTTCGTCGGCATTTTGATCGTTGCCGCCTTCGCAATCATCATCGCGATGTACGGCTTCTAAGGCACTGGTCCTGGATGCGAGACGTCGTCGTTCCAGCGCCGCGATGCCTCTGCGACGCCTCTACGCCGACGATTACATCCAGCACAATCCGAACATTCCTCAGGGCAGGAACGTGTTGCAGCGCCTCGTTGAGACCCTCTCACCTTCCGTCCACTACGAACCGGGATTGATCATCGCCGAAGGCGACTTGGTCGCTATCCACGGCCGTATCCGGAGCTGGGTGGACGAGCCCCAGATTGTGGTTGATATCTTCCGGGTCGAGGGTAGCAAGCTCGTCGAACACTGGGACATGTTGCAGAACGAAGTGCCGGTAACCGCTGGCGTTGCCGGCCTTGCGATGTTCGATCCCGAAGAAAGCGCCAGCCGCGCTGGACAATAACCTGTTGCGTTTTTCCACGCTTCCTACATCCGCGGGGACGCTCTAATTTCGTCGTCCGCGGAACTTCGCTTTCGATGGCATGGCCGTCAAATTGCTTGCAGTTTGAAATCGCTTGCGGCGACGGGCATGACGGTCTTCAGCAGTACCACCGATTTCTCCAGCCCTTCGAAACTGTTGAGCAGTACGTCTTCGTGCTCGATCGAAAGCCAGCCGTCGTAGCCTGCCATCTGCAAGCGGTAACAAAATTGCCGCCACCAGGCTTCGCCATGGCCGAAACCGAGTGTGACGTAGGACCAGCTTCGAGCCGGAACGTTCATCAGGGAACCATTTTCCAGAAGCGAGGTCGTCGCCTGAACCGGCGCATTCAGCATCGTGTCCTTGGCGTGCACATGGAAGATGGCATCTCCGAGCGCTTCGGCCGCCATCAGCGGATCAGCGCCCATCCAGAAGAGGTGCGAGGGGTCGAGATTGGCGCCGACGACTGGACCGATGGCGGCCCGCAGCTTCAAAAGCGAGGGGACGTTGTAAACATATTGATTGCCATGCAATTCCAGCGCGATGCGCTCGACGCCGCCTTCCTTTGCGAGATCGGCGATCTCCGCCCAGAATGGCAGAAGCTTCTCTTCCCACTGGTAGCGCAATACTTCCTGTGTTTCCGGCGGCCAGGACGAGACGACCCAGTTAGGCATGAGATCGCCTTCGCGCCCGGCGGGCAGGCCGGACATGGTGCAGACGGTCTTGATGCCCATTTCTCCGGCAAGCCGGATCGTATCCTTGAGACACTCGCCCTGCTTAGGCTGGGTCGGGTGCAGTGGATTGCCGTTGGCGTTGAGTGCAATGATCTCCAGGCTACGCTCCTCGAAGGCTCTGGTGAAGCGCCGACGCGCATCGGCGCTGCCTTTCATCGCCTCGAGATCGAAATGTGGTGCCGTGGACCAGCCGCCGGTGTTCACCTCGACGCCGGAGACACCGAGTTGTGCGGCACTGTCGAGGAGGGCATCGAAAGACAAGCCGCCAAGGCTGTCGGAGACGAAACCGAGCTTCATTATCGAATTCCTTATCGTGCGTTGTAGAGAGGGGGCCTGACCATTGGGTCGAGGCTGACGCGCTTGCCCGTCCGCAGTGCCTCGACGCCTGCTTCTGCGACGAGAGTGGCGCAGTAGCCATCCCAACTGTCGGAGGCGATTGGGGGAAACGTGCCAGTTCGGACGAAATTCACAAAGGCCTTGTTCTGCAGCCGGTAGGCTTCCGCAAAGCGCGGCCGCCAGTCGGATGGATAGTGCTCGAAAGCCATGAGATGGGCGTTGCGGCGCGTGTGGACAGGGGCGTTGAGCAGGATCGAGCCCCTTTCGCCCACCAATTCGCCGCGCACGTCGTAGCCATAGGCAGCGTTGTTGTTGACCTCGATGTTGACGATGTGGCCCCGATCGGTTTCGAGAACCATGAAGACCGGAGCGCCGGTCTTCGATGCATCCACTCCGCTCGGCTGGAAGACGGATATCGCGGTGTAATCGGCGTCGAGGATGAAGCGTGCGACATCGAATTCGTGCGGGGCCGAGTTTGTGATTGCCATCTGGCCGGTGAAGTTTGCGGGCGCTTCGACATTCCTGTGGGTGTTGTGCATCATGATCGCCTGGCCGAGCGATCCATCCGCGAGCGCGGCCTTCATATCGCGATAGGACGGGTCGAAACGGCGCATGAAGCCGAGCTGGACAAACCGGCGACCGCGCGCGACTTCCGCGTCGATGACCGCGCGGCATTCTCCGGAATTCTGCGACAGGGGTTTTTCGCAGAGCACGGATTTGCCCACCTCGATTGCGGCAAGCGACAAGGGCGCATGGGTTTCGTCCGGGCTGGCGATGATCACGGCGTCGATGTCTTCGCGCCGGATCGTCTGAAGTGGGTCGGTGGAGATGTCGGCTGCGCCGCAATCCTCGGCTATCGCACGGGCGCGCGTTTGGGATGCGTCGCAGACGACCTGCAACACGGCTCCGGGCAAATCCTCAGACACGATCCGTGCATGGTCGGCACCCATGATGCCTGCACCGATAATTGCAATTCTGACCGACATTCCATGTTCCTTGTTTTCGAAGCGCGATGGGCACAACGACGGGTCGCTATGAGCGAGTTCCTATTGCGACAATTCAAGTTTGAAGCCTCGCGGCGGGCCCTGAGCTGGAGCAAGGCACTCGTCGATGAGAAGCAATGCCAGCTTCGAGCGTGAGGATTTTCTTCAATTGATCGGTTGGATTATCTGGATTGAAATGCCATCATTCAACGAAAGCGAAGGACGAATTTCGATGTCTTTCACATCAAATATATCGCACCGCACAAATCCAGACCGACGTCGTCGTCTTCTTAGTAACACGCGGTCACTCAGTCGATTCCATGATTTAAATCGCATCAGACTGTGAGAGGAAAAATGCCAAAACCGGCAAAGCCTGGAACATGGAAAGGGCCATCGGTCCAAGCGATCGCGAAGATTGCGGCTGTGGGCTCCGCGACGGTCGACCGAGTGCTCAACAACCGTAGCGGTGTGCGGGAGAAGACCCGTGCACGGGTTCTCGCGGCGCTTGAAAAACTCCGCCATGAGAGCGCCGACAGCGACGTTCCCGTCCTCATTCGCCTGTTCTGTGAATCGGGTGAAACATTCAATGCGGCCATGGCGGCGGCGGTGTCGGAGGTGAACCGCACGCAGGCCGGCATCGACATACAAGGCGTTTACGTAACAACAAGCGACGCCGAACCGCTCGCCTTCGCGCGGCGGATCGAGCAGGAAGGCGTAGAGGGAGACGGCGTCGTCGTCATTGGCCGGGAGCATCCGGCAACGAACCGGGCCATTCGAAAGCTCCGGACGATCGGCCGGCCGGTGGTCTGCCTTACAACCGATCTGCCGAGTTCACGACGAAGCACTTATGTCGGGAACGATCAGTATGCCGCCGGCAGTGTTGCGGCACTCTTGATCGGCAATGCGCTGCCGAAGGAAAACAGCAGCATTCTGGTTGTCATGAGCGTGCCGTTTCGCTGTCAGCAGGAGCGGGAGATGGGCTTTCGGCGCGTTCTGCGGTCCGATTTTCCGTACCTGAAGATCGAGGAACGCATGATCTCGGACGAAAGGCCCGAGAGCACATGCGAACAGCTAACGCGATACTTCGAGACGAATGGGCATCCCGCGGCAATTTACAACGTCGCTGGCGCCAATCGCGGCATTGCCAAGGCGCTGGAAAATGCGGGCAAGGCAAATGAGACAGTGTTCGTCGGTCATGAATTGTCCATCCATTCCCGCGCGCTTCTGGAGTCCGGAGTGATGGATTATGTCATTTCGCATGATTTCGCGGCCGAACTCGCCTCGGCAGCAAGATGGATAAAAAGCAATTTGAATGGCGTGACCAGCGAGCCAAGCTATTCGCAGGTTCTCGTCCACACGCGATACAATTGCGGCGCTTAGCGCCTTCTGTGGGCATCTAAGTGGTGCCGGCCCGGGTGGCCTTGCTGCCCATCGGCGACGGGGGAATATCCGTTCGTTTCGTCGATGATGCTCTATTTGAAGCTTAAAAGCTGCAAAGGGACGATGTAGTTTACATCATTCTCATTTCTCCCTTCATAATAAATGAAACATTTTCAATATATTATGTGAAGTACGCTCTCCACGCCAATTTGATGAAGAGAAAATCAGAATTCACCCCATGAAAACCTTGTGAACCTTCATCTTCATCAATGAAAATACGTCCAAGCGATCTGGTGGCCAGGTCGCCCCAGATAGTCACGAACGCCCACCGCAACGCCGACTTCTGTCCGAATCTGGAATAAATATTGACTATCTGAATATTGTGCAATAAATGTTGCATCGAGGAGTTCAGCAGGCAGCGTGGAGGTTGCCTGTGATGCCGTCTGAAAACGACTGAGCCAGGCGCTCGCATCGAAGACTCCGTTGCTTCAAATCAAGGAGGAGGAACCTTATGAAAATTGGAAAGAGCATCCTGTACTCTGCGCTTTTGACGTCTGCTGCGCTTGGCATCGCCCACGCCCAGGATGCCGAAAAGCAGTATCGCTTCGTCATGGTATCTCATATCGGTTCTAACGATCCGAACATGAATTGGCTGACGACATCCTTGAAGGAGTTCGAAGCGAAGTATCCGGACGTGAAGACCGAATACATCTCCACGAACAACTATTCCGTTCAGGAGCATGTCCGTCTGCTCGAACAAGCGATCGCAACCCAGCCGGATGGCATTGCGGTGCCGATCGTCAGTTCCGATGCCTTTGAAGGCCCGCTGCGCAAGGCGATCGAAGCCGGCATCCCGGTCGTCGCCTTCAACATTCCTGACGGTCGTCCGGACGGCGAGCGCATTCCCTATCTGACCTATGTCGGCGGCGACGAGTTCCTGACGGGCAAGAAGCTCGGCGAATATGCACTTACGAAGGTCGAGGCCGGGGAGATCCCGAAGCCCACGCATGTCGTCTGCGCAAGCCATGACTCGGCACATCAGGGCCTCAAGGCGCGCTGCGCGGGCATGAAAGAGGTGATGGAGAAGGCGGGCGCCAAGTTCGACGAACTCTTCATCGGCGCGGAGCCAGCAACGGCGCGCAACACGCTGCAGTCGTTCCTGCAGGCCAATCCGGACACCAACTATATCTTCACGGTTGCCGGCTGGTCGTCTCCCTGGGCCTGGGGTGTGGCGAACGAAATGAAGCTCGATCCGGACGTCGATGACAAGGGCGTCACCGTCCTGACCGTCGATGAAGGTCCTGTGTCGATCGAAGGCGTGCGTGCGGGCCATATTCTCGCGACGAACAGCCAGGGCTTTTGGTTGCAGGGCTATGCTCCCATGGAGTGGCTCTATTGGAACAAGAAGTTCGGATACGCGCCCCAGCAAAGCATTCTGACGGGTCCGCTTGTAATCAACAGGGATAATGCGGATCAGTGGGCCACGCAGGTCCGCGGCGTGTTCGGCGACAAGGCCTACGACGAACAGAACACCTGGTAACCGGTACCCTCCCGGGCGAGGGCGGCTGGCCTTTCGACAGGCTGGCTGCCCTCATTTGCGCATCCCGCGGCGCATATCAACGAGCAGGACCAGAACCATGAAATACCTTGTCCGCAGCCAGGGTTTTGGCGCGACGGTTGGCGTCATCGCCATGCTGGCCGTTTTCACAGTGATCGATTTTTCTGGCTGGTGGACGGTGCAGACGCTGTCCAACGTCACGCAATTTACGGCGATCCTCGCCTTGGTGGCATTGGGTCAGGCCCTCGTGATCATGACGAAGGAAATCGATCTGTCCGTCGGTTCGATCTATGGGCTGACGGGCGTTGCATTCATAACGCTGGAGCCCTCTTTGGGCGTGCCGGGCTCTTTGGTCGTGGCTCTGGGCATTGCGGCGGCTGCAGGGTTTCTCCAGGGAACCGCTGTCGTCAAGGGTGAACTCCCGTCGATGATCGTCACGCTTGGCGGCCTGTTCGCGGCGCGCGGCATCATCTATGTCTGGACAGGCGGCTCCGTCCACAATTTCTCTCCCGATGCCCGTACCCACGCCCTGACCCGCCTCTTGGGCGGAGAGCTATTCGGCGTTGCAGCGGCAATATACTGGGTGGGCATCATTTCCGTCTTGTTGTCCATCATGCTCTGGGGCACCCGCTTCGGGAACCGGCTTCTGGCGACCGGCGGCAGTCGGGAAAGCGCTGAATCACGCGGCGTCCGCACCGACCGCGTCAAGACGGCAGCCTTTGTCCTTTGCTCGCTGCTTGCGGGCTTCGCCGGCATCCTGACGCTGTGCAACCAGCCGCAAACCCACGTGACGCTCGGCGAGAACATGGAACTCGAGGCCATCTCGGCAGCGGTAATCGGCGGGTGCCTTCTGAGCGGCGGGCGAGGATCGATCCTCGGTGTCATCCTCGGCGCCTTGATCGTCGTCAGCTTCCGCTACGAGTTGATCGCGCTCGGCGCGCCATCGTCCTGGTACATCACTTTCGTCGGCGCCGTTCTCATCGTGGCGGTTATTTTCAATCAGAAGCTTGCCCGCTTTATCGGGCACAGCGTTTGACGCGGGAGGACGCTCAAATGACCCAACAACCTCTGATCCAGGTGAAAAACCTCGACCTCTATTTCGGTGCCTTCCACGCCCTGAAAAACGTCACGGTCGATTTCAACGCGGGCGAACTGATCGGCTTGGTCGGCGACAACGGTGCCGGCAAGACCACACTGATCCGCGTTCTGTGCGGCATCCACCCCCCGACAAAAGGGGAGGTGTTCTTCGATGGCAAGAAGGTGGAAAAATTCCATCCGAAGCTCGCCATCGATCAGGGTATCGAGACCATTCAGCAGTCCGTTGGCCTCTGCGACAACCTTTCGATCGCGCGCAACTTCTATCTCGGCCGGGAGCCGGTCAAGCGCATCCTCGGCATACCATTCCTCGATTTCGCGAAGATGCGCGAGAAATCGAGCCGCGTTATCCGGCAATTCGGCCTTCGCGAAAATGTCTCGGCAGACGACGAGGTGGAACGGCTGTCGGGTGGAGAGCGTCAATCGGTCAAGATCGGCCGGGCCGTCGAGTTCAAGAATCGCGTCGTGATCATGGACGAGCCGACCAACCACCTGTCGGTTCGCGAACGCGAGCATGTCAATGAACTGGCGGTGCAATTGAAGGAGCAGGGTTTGCTCGTCATCTACATCACGCACGACATCTTTCAGGTGCACAAGCTCGCCGATCGCATCGTTATCATGGAAAACGGCGAAAAGGTCGCCGATGCGTCGACGGACAGCATGTCGGCGGAGGCGCTCGAAGACGTCATCCGCCAGGGCGGCCGTCTTGTCGAGAAGCAGGAGGCGGTCTGATGGCGCTGTCCGCGGCAAAGCCCGTCATTCGCCGTCACACGGAAATCGGCATCTTCCTGATCGGCGCCATCCTGATTGTCATTTTCGCTTCGACCTCTGAGGGGCGTTGGGCAAACCTCTATAATATCGGAACGATCATGCAGGTGACCGCGACGCTCGGCTTGATGAGCCTGGGTGTTGCCATCGTGATCGGGACCGGCGAAATCGACATTTCGGTCGGCTCGACCTTCGGCATGGGTGCGCTCGCTCATCTCTGGCTTGCCGTCCGTGTTGATCCCGTATTTGCCGCTTTGGCCGCCATCGTCGTGGGCGCGGCGATCGGTTACGTGAACGGCTGGTTGGTAACGAGGACCAAAACGCCTTCGCTGATCATCACGCTTGGCACGCTGATGATTTTCCGCGGCATCGCCATCGCTTTGACGGACGGCTTTTCCTTTTCCATTCCCTATGCTGCGCGCAACGGTTGGACCTACTTCCTTCTCGGTGGTGGTGACTTTCTCGGCTTCAACACTGCCCTGTTCTGGTTGATTGCCGCCTTTGCCGTGCTCATCGTCGTCCTGAAGGCCATGCCATTCGGCAACCGGCTGCTGGCCGTTGGTGGCTCAGCCGACAGCGCGCATTCGCGCGGTGTGCGTGTCGATCGGATCAAGCTCTCCGCATTCGTCATCTGCGGCACGCTCGCCGCCTTTGCCGGTGCGCTTGAGGCTGGAAAGCTCGGGTTTGCGGATGGTTCCATGGGGCGCCTGATGGAATTGCAAGCCATCGCTTCCTGTGTTCTGGGCGGTTGCTTGTTGGCCGGCGGACGGATTTCACTGATCGGAGCGCTGATGGGCGCTTTCGTCCTGTCCTCCATTCAATCTTATCTGGTCGTCACAGGCGTTCAGCCGCAATGGTTCATCCTCATTCTCGGCCTCATCGTCGTCGCGGCGGCCTATGGAGACAAGTCACTGCGAAATTGGGCGATCCGAAAATAGCGAATATTTGCCTAGCCAAGGCTCGGCGGCGGAGCCTAAAGAGGACTTCTAGGTCTGCTCCGGCGAACATTACGAAAATATAATGATCACAAGGGCTTCTCCTTTGGCGGTTACGGTGCCACCTTTGTTTTAAAGGGACGGCAGAGGCATGGCCTCGACCTATGGGAAGCCGATGACCAAGACCGCACGACCGCAAAAGGACGACAAGCCTGCCGATGAGGCGGGCCGGACCAATGTGACCTTCATGCCCGGCGCGACCCCGCCCGCCCGGCGCAAGCGGCGCTCGCGCGCCTGGATTTGGCTGCCGGTGATCGCGGTGCTTGCCGGCGCCGGCTATTATGGCTGGACCCGTTATGCGCCGGCCGAGACGACGACCGCTGTCATCACGCAGGCCGTCGTACGCGGTGATGTCGAGAATGCGGTGACGGCGGTCGGTACGCTGGAGGCGGTCAAGTCCGTCGATGCGGGCGCGCAGGTCTCCGGCCAGCTCAAGGTGCTGCATGTCGAGATCGGCGACACGGTCACGAAGGATCAGCTCGTCGCCGAGATCGACCCCGCGACGATCGAGAACCGCATCGAGATCAACCGCGCCGAGCTCGCCAATCTCCAGGCGCAGCTTCAGTCGCGCAAGGCGCAGCTCGTCTTCAAGCAGGCCAACATCACCCGCCAGCGCAATCTCATCGCCGGCAATGCCGTGGCCCAGCAGGCGCTCGATCAGGCCGTGGCCGATCTTGCGGCGGCGGAAGCCGACGTCAACGCCATCGACGCGCAAATCCGCAAGCAGCAGGCGACGCTGGCCGGCGACGAGGTCGACCTCGGCTATACCAAGATCTTTGCGCCTATGGCCGGCACCATCGTCGCCAATCCGGTCAAGGAAGGCCAGACGCTGAACGCCAGCCAGACCGCGCCGACCATCGTCACCATCGCCGATCTCTCGACCATGACGGTGCGCGCCGAAGTGTCCGAAGCCGATGTCAGCCGCCTGAAAGTGGGCATGGAGGCCTATTTCACCCTGCTCGGCCAACCGGGAAAACGCTTTGCCGGAAAACTCCGCCAGATCCAGCCCTCGCCGACCGTCGAGAACAATGTCGTGCTCTACAACGCGCTGTTCGACGTGCCGAACCCGGAGGGCGAGCTGATGATCTCGATGAGCGCGCAGGTGTTCTTCGTGCAGGCGGCCGCGCGCGACGTGCTCGTTGTTCCGAGCGGTGCGATCAGCCTGAAGCGGAACGAGGCGGGCGGCAAGCCGGAAACCGAGGTGACGGTCGTCACCGCATCCGGCGCCACCGAGACCCGCAAGGTCGAGACCGGCATCCGCAACCGCGTCAGCGTCGAGGTGAAGAGCGGGCTTCAAGAGGGCGACCGCGTCGTCATCAGTGCAGGCTCCGACAGCGGGCGCCCGGCCGGCGGCAACCGGGGGCAGCGCCGCGGCATGCGCATGCCGCCGATGTTCTGAGGGCGATGCCATGACCGCACTCCTCTCCCTTCGGGACGTCACAAAGACCTTCTTCAACGACGGTTTCGCCGTGGAAGTCCTGCACGGCGTCACGCTCGATATTGAGGCGGGGGAATTCGTCGCGATCATCGGCCAGTCCGGTTCCGGCAAATCGACGCTGATGAACATTCTCGGCTGCCTCGACCAGCCGACCTCCGGCGATTACCGGATCGACGGCGAGCCCGTGTCGGATTTCGAGACGGACGAGCTTGCGGCGCTGCGCCGCCGCACCTTCGGCTTCGTCTTCCAGAGTTACAATCTCATCCCGACCGCGAGTGCGCGCGAAAATGTCGAGGTGCCGGCGATCTATGCCGGCCTCCCGGCGCGCGACCGGCAGGAGCGGGCGGAGGGGCTGCTTCAGTCGCTGCGCCTCGGCGACCGGCTCGACCACCGGCCGAACCAGCTCTCCGGCGGCCAGCAGCAGCGCGTGTCGATCGCCCGCGCGCTGATGAACGGCGGCCGCGTCATCCTCGCCGATGAGCCGACAGGCGCGCTGGACAGCCAGAGCGGCGAGGAGGTGATGGCGCTGCTGCGCAAGATGCACCAGGACGGCCATACGATCATCCTGATCACCCATTCGCGCGAGGTGGCCGAGGCCGCCGACCGGCTGATCGAGATCCGCGACGGCCGCATTGTCTCCGACCGCGCCCGCAAACCGCGGCCGTCCTCGGAGGCCGCGGCCGGCTTGCATGCGGCGGTGAAAGAGGGTTCCGCCGCGATCGCCGATATTTCCGAGGCGATCAAGATGGCGCTGCGGGCGCTGCACGCCAACCTGTTCCGCACGGTGCTGACCCTGCTCGGCATCGTCATCGGCGTCGGATCCGTGGTGGCGATGCTAGCGATCGGCACGGGCGCGCAGAATTCCGTGCTCGACCGCATCTCCTCGATGGGCTCGGACCTGCTGCTGGTGCGGCCCAACATGGCGAATTTCCGCGGAACCGGCCAGCCGGTGACGCTCATCCCGTCCGATGCCGACGCCATCCTCACCGTGCCGAACGTTAGTTTCGCCGTGCCGGAAATGACGAGCTCCGTTACGCTGCGCTCCGGCAATATCGATTACCAGACGACCGCCAACGGCACGGTGCCGGACTTCCCGCGCGCCAAAAGCTGGACGGTCGCCTCCGGCGAATTCATCAATGCCGACGACATGGACACCTACGCGCCTGTCGCCGTGCTCGGCCAGACGGTGGCGAAGACGCTGTTTCCCGATGGCGGCAATCCGCTTGGTCAATATGTGCTGGTCAACAAGATCCCCTTCCAGGTGATCGGCGTGATGAGCGAGATGGGCGCGAGTGCCGGCGGCAACGACCAGGACGACGTGATCCTCGTGCCGTTGTCGACCGGCAGCATGCGGCTCTTCGGCCAGCGCAATGTGCGCACCATCACCGTGCAGGTGGAGGATGCCGCCGCGATCGACCAGACGCAGGAGGCCGTGCAGGCGCTGCTCAACGAGCGCCACAAGGCCGAGGATACGCAGATCACCAACATGTCCTCTGTGCGCGAGGCCTTCACCGAAACCTCCAACACGATGAAGCTCTTTCTCGGTTCGGTCGCCGCGATTTCGCTACTCGTCGGCGGTATCGGGGTGATGAACATCATGCTGGTGAGCGTGCGCGAGCGCACCCGCGAGATCGGCGTGCGCATGGCGACGGGCGCGCGGCGGCGCGATATCCTGCTGCAGTTCCTGATCGAGGCCTTGGTCGTCTCGGCGATCGGCGGGGCCATCGGCGTGGTGCTGGGGCTGTCTGTCGGCGGGCTGGCGCAGGCCTTCGGCATGCCGGTGAGCTTCACGATCGGCCCGGTCGCGCTCGCCTTCGCCTGCTCGTTCCTGACAGGGCTGGTCTTCGGCTACCTGCCCGCCCGCAACGCCTCGCACCTGCAACCGGCCGTGGCGCTCGGCGCCGATTGAGTGGCCCCGACTAGATGGATTGTCGTCAAGCGCCTCCTGTGCGACCATGCGCGTGGGAGGATGGATGCATGGTGTCGACGCTGTCGCACATTCGTGAGATCGAACGCGTCGCAATGGGCGCGGTCAGCCCGCGCGACGCGCCCGTCATCCAGTCCTGGCTGCGCTGCCTGCACGATTACAAGCTCGATCCGACCGTCGCGCAGGAAGCCTATATCGTCCCGGAAGTGAAGCTGCGTGAGCATCGCGAGCAGGCGGAAGAGCTGATCCGCATCGGCCGCTCCGGCCTTGAAACCCTGTTCAACCAGATCGCCGAGCAGAACTATGTGCTGCTGCTATCAGATGCACGCGGCGTCACCGTCGATTTCATGGGCGATCCGACCTTCGATAACCAGCTGCGCCGGGCCGGGCTCTATCTCGGCTCGGAATGGTCGGAAAACCGCGCCGGCACCTGCGCCGTCGGCGCCTGCATCGTCTCCGGCGAGCCCGTCATCATCCACCAGGACGATCACTTCGATACCAGCCATATCGGACTGACCTGCACCGCAGCCCCGGTCTTCGACACGCTGGGCGCCCTCACGGCCGTGCTCGACATATCCCAGCTCCGCTCGCCGACCGCCAAGGCGAGCCAGCAACTGGCATTGCATCTCGTCGCCTCCACTACGCGGCGCATCGAGCTTGCCAACCTGATGACGCGCACCCGCAACGACTGGGTGCTGCGCCTTGCCCGTTCGCCGGAATTCCTCGATGTCGATCCGGATGCGGCTATCGCGCTCGACGGCAGCGGCCGCATCACCGGCATGACCCATGGCGGTTTCGGTGCGCTCGCCCGCTCGATGAACATGCACGGCGTCGCAACGCGCGATTTTCTCGGCCAGCCGATTTCCGAGGTCTTCGACATGGATGTCGACGACCTGCCGCGTTTCATGCGCGGGCGGCCGAACGGCGAGCGGCTGCTGCGCGCCCGCAACGGCCTGGTGCTGTTCGCCAGCGCCATCGCCCCCGCCGTCAGCATCCGCGCGCCGGCGGTGCCGGAGTCGCGCCTGCCGCGCGCACTGCGCGATCTGAGCAACGGTGATACCGCGATGGAACGGGTGCAGGCGCGCGCGGCAAAACTCGCGGCGCGCGATATCCCCATCCTCATCCAGGGCGAAACCGGCAGCGGCAAGGAATTTCTCGCCCGCGCGATCCATGACAGTTGCGGCAATCCCGGCAATTTCGTCGCGGTCAATTGCGCGGCGATCCCCGAACATCTCATCGAATCCGAACTTTTCGGTTACACGCCCGGCGCCTTCACGGGCGCCAGCCAGAAGGGCAAGCGTGGCCTTATCGAGGAGGCGAGCGGCGGCACGCTGTTCCTCGACGAGATCGGCGACATGCCGCTTGCGCTGCAAAGCCGGCTGCTGCGCGTGCTCTCGGAAAACGAAGTCCAGCCGGTCGGCGCTCTGAAGGCGCGGGCGGTTCGCCTGCGGGTGCTCTCCGCCTCGCACCGCGATCTCGCCGACCTGGTGAAGGAAGGCCGCTTCCGCCAGGACCTCTATTATCGCCTGAATGCCGCGACCCTAACGCTGCCGTCGCTGCGCGACCGGCAGGATCTCGGCTGGCTGCTCGACCAGTTGCTCCGTCGCATCGAAAAGGAAAACGGCCAGACCTACCGCATCGACAAGGCGGCGCGTGCCGCCCTGCTCTCGCATGACTGGCCGGGCAATCTGCGCGAGCTTTCCAATGCGCTGCGCGTGGCGGCTGCCCTTGCGGAGGGCGATCTTATCGACCTCGATTGCCTGCCGGAGCACCTCTTTGCCGAACCGGCCGCACAGGATGACGACGAACTGCGCCGGGCACTCAGCGACTGCGGCAACAACGTCTCCGCGCTCGCCCGCAAACTCGGCGTCAACCGCTCCACCATCCACCGCCGCCTGAAGCGCCTCAACTGACGCAACAGCCGCAACACCTGTTGCGCGTGACCTGTTGCATCAGCTTTGCCTGCCAAGCCGCCTGTTTCGTAAATCATTGAAAAAGCGGATAGAACGAGCCACTTTCCGTTCTGGCACGCCGCTTGCTGACCTCCTGTGCAAGAACAACAGGAGGAAAACCAATGAAGGCTCTGCGCTTTCACGCCGCCAAGGATCTGCGCATCGAGGAGGTCGATACGCCGCCCACGCCCGGTCCGGGCGAGGTGCTTGTCGAAAACAGGTTCTGCGGCATCTGCGGCACGGATCTGCACGAATATGCCTATGGCCCGATCTTCGTACCCAAGGAGCCGCATCCCTTTACGGGCGCGCATGGGCCGCAGATCCTCGGCCATGAATTCGGCGGTGTCGTCAAGGCGGTGGGCGAAGGTGTCAGCCATGTGAAGGCCGGAGACCGGGTGTCGATCCAGCCGCTGATCATGCCGCGCAGCGGCGACTATTATGCCGATCGCGGCCTGTTTCACCTGAGCGGCAATCTCGCGCTCGCCGGCCTGTCCTGGCATTCCGGCGGCATGGCGCAGGCGGCGCTTCTCAACGACTACAACGTCCAGCCCATTCCGGATGCGCTTTCCGATCAGGAAGCCGCCCTGATCGAGCCGACGGCGGTTGCCGTCTATGCCTGCGATCGCGGCGGGGTGACAGCCGGCAACAGCGTGCTTGTCACCGGCGCCGGGCCGATCGGCATACTCGTCGCCATGGCCGCACGCGCCGCCGGCGCCTCGCAGCTCTTCCTCTCCGACCTCAACGATACCCGGCTGGCGCTGGCGCGGGAGGCGCTCGGTGAGGTTCGCACGATCAACCCGAAGACGGAGAAGGTCGGCGACGTGATCCGCGCCGAAACGGAAGGCGGCGTCGGCTGCGACGTCGCCATCGAATGTGTCGGCAACGAACATGCGCTGAAGAATTGCGCCGATGCGGTGCGCAAGCAGGGCGTCGTCGTGCAGACCGGGCTCCACCCCGGCGAAAACCCGCTGAACTGGTTCGACGTCACCTTCAAGGACATCGATATCCGCGGCTCCTGGGCTTATCCGACCCATTACTGGCCCCGCGTCGCCCGCCTCATCGCCAGCGGGCAGATCCCGGCGAGCCGGATCGTCACCAAATATGTCTCGCTCAGCGAGGCCGTCACGGAGGGTTTCGACCAGCTGCTCGATCCCGCCGGCAAACACCTGAAAATCCTGATCGACCTGTCCCGATAGGCGATCCGTCTTGCGGGGCGGTTGAGGAGCCGCCCCGTTTTTGAAACTGAGCAGGAGGAGAAACTATGCTCGACAAGACCCCGACCACCCGCATCCAGGCGCTTCTCGATAGCTTTGGCGCGGCACTCGAAGCCGGCCGGATCGACGACGCCGTCAACCTGTTTGCCGAGGAATGCTACTGGCGCGACCTCGTCGCCTTCACCTGGAACCTCAAGACCGTCGAGGGCCGCGACCAGGTGCGTGACATGCTGCAGGCGCAGCTTTCCACGGCCAAACCGTCGAACTGGCGCGTCGCTCCCGGCGAGGCGGCGACGGAAGCGGACGGCGTGCTCGAAAGCTGGATCACCTTCGAAACAGCGACCGGGCGCGGTTATGGCCTCGTGCGTTTCAAGGACGGCCTGATCTGGACGCTGCTGACGGCGCTTTCCGAGCTGAAGGGGCACGAGGAGAAATCGGGCTTCACCCGCCCGCTCGGTGCAAAACATGGCCAGAATCTCGGCGCCAAGACCTGGAAGGAAGAGCGCGAGGACGAGGCCCGCACGCTCGGCTACGAGACGCAGCCCTATACCGTCATCATCGGCGGCGGGCAGGGCGGCATCGCGCTTGGCGCGCGGCTGCGCCAGCTCGGCGTGCCCACCATAATCCTCGAAAAGAACGACCGGCCGGGCGATAGCTGGCGCAAGCGCTACAAGTCGCTCTGCCTGCATGACCCCGTCTGGTACGACCACCTGCCCTATATCGATTTCCCGAAGAACTGGCCGGTCTTCGCGCCGAAGGACAAGATCGGCGACTGGCTGGAATTCTACACCAAGGTCATGGAGCTGAACTACTGGACCCGCTCCACCGCCAAATCCGCCAAATGGGACGAGGCGGCGAAGGAATGGACGATCGTTGTCGACCGCGACGGCGAGGAGGTGGTGCTCCGGCCGAAGCAGCTGGTCTTCGCGACAGGCATGTCCGGCAAGGCGAACATCCCGGACTTCAAGGGGCGCGAGCGGTTCCAGGGCGAACAGCATCATTCCTCCCAGCATCCGGGGCCGGATGGCTACAAGGGCAAAAAGGTCGTGGTGATCGGCTCGAACAATTCGGCCCACGACATCTGCGCCGCCCTCTACGAGGCGGGCGTTGATATTACCATGATCCAGCGCTCGACGACGCATATCGTGCGCTCCGATACGCTGATGGATATCGGCCTGGGCTCGCTCTATTCCGAGCAGGCGCTGGCCAATGGCGTGACGACGGCCAAGGCCGACCTGATCTTCGCGTCGCTGCCCTACCGGATCATGCACGAGTTCCAGATCCCGCTCTACGACAAGATGCGCGAGCGCGACGCCGACTTCTACGCGGCGCTGGAAAGGGCCGGCTTCCAACTCGACTGGGGTTCGGATGGCTCCGGCCTCTTCATGAAGTACCTTCGTCGCGGCTCCGGCTACTACATCGATATCGGCGCCTCGCAACTGATCATCGACGGCAAGGTCAAGCTTGCGGCCGGCCAGGTGGAGGAGATCACGGAGAACTCCATCAAACTCTCCGACGGCAAGGAAATCCCGGCCGACGTCATCGTCTATGCCACCGGCTACGGCTCGATGAACGGCTGGGTGGCCGATCTCATCGACCAGCAGACGGCGGACACGGTGGGCAAGGTCTGGGGCCTCGGCTCGGATACGCCGAAGGATCCGGGGCCGTGGGAAGGCGAGCAACGCAACATGTGGAAGCCGACGCAGCAGGAAGCGCTGTGGTTCCACGGCGGCAACCTGCACCAGTCGCGGCACTATTCGCAATATCTGTCGCTGCAATTGAAGGCGCGCATGGAAGGCATCCCGACGCCGGTCTATGCCCTCCAACCGGTGCATCACCGGAAGTAGGCCGGCAACGGCGGGCAGCGTTCGTCGCCGCCCGCCGCTTCCAAGAGCTTAGCCGAGAACCGACTTGATCGCGTCAGCCGCAGCCTTCACCACGATATCGGCTTCGTCCTTCGTCAGGCAAAGCGGCGGCGCGAAGCCGAGGATATCACCCTGCGGCATGGCGCGACCGATAACGCCGCGTTCCAGAAGGGCTGCGGAGACCTGCGGGCCGATCTTCTTCGAGGGATCGAAGAAGGCCCGGTCGTCCTTGTCCTCGACGAATTCGATCGCCGCCATCAGGCCATCGCCACGCACCTCGCCGACATGTCTGTGGTCGCCGACGGCCTTCGCCAGCTCGCCACGGAAATAGGCGCCCGTCGAGCCGGCATTCTCGACGAGGCCGAGTTCGTCGATCAGTTCGAGATTGGCGACACCCGCGGCGGCGCAGATCGGGTGCGAGGAATAGGTCCAGCCATGGCCGATAGCGCCAAGCTCGTCCGAGCCCTTGACCAGAACCTCCCACATCTTGTCCGAGACGATGGTGCCGGAGAGCGGCGCATAGGCCGAGGTGAGACCCTTGGCGATGGTGATCAGCGCCGGCTTCATGCCGTAATGGTCCGAGCCGAACATCGTGCCGAGGCGGCCGAAGCCGGTGACGACCTCGTCGGCGACGAGCAGGATGTCGTATTTGTCGAGCACGGCCTGGATCTTCTGCCAGTAGCCCTTCGGCGGCGGTACGATGCCGCCGGTGCCGAGGATCGGCTCGCCGATGAAGGCGGCGACGGTGTCCGGGCCTTCGGCGAGGATCATCTCCTCCAGCTTGTCGGCGCAATATTGCGAGAACTGCTCCTCGTCCATCGAGCGATCCGGCCGGCGGAAGAAGTAGGGGGCTTCCGTGTGCAGGATCGGCGCGCGCGGCAGGTCGAAGGCATTGTGGAAGAGGTGAAGGCCGGTCAGCGAGCCGGTCATGACGCCGGAACCGTGATAGCCGCGCCAGCGCGAGATGATCTTCTTCTTCTCCGGCCGGCCGAGGATGTTGTTGTAGTACCAGATCAGCTTGATGTTGGTCTCGTTGGCATCGGAGCCCGAGAGGCCGAAATAGACGCGGCTCATGCCTTCCGGCGCGCGGTCGATGATCATCTTGGACAGCGTGATCGAGGCTTCCGTGCCGTGGCCGACATAGGCGTGGTAATAGGCAAGGTTCTTGGCCTGCTCGGCAATCGCATCGGCGATCTTCTGGCGGCCGTAGCCGACATTGACGCAATAGAGGCCGGCAAAGGCGTCGAGGCTCGTCTTGCCGTTGCTGTCCGTGATGTAGACGCCTTCGCCGCCCGCGATGACGCGCGTCGGTGTTTCGCCGCGGGCGTGCATGCCCATATGGGTCGAGGGATGGAAGAAGTGATCGCGGTCCCAGGCGGTCAGTTCGTTGCGTTGGTCGAGCATGGTCTTTCCTTTCAAGCAGCCGTATCGATGCAGAGATATTTGAGTTCGGTGAAGGCCTCCATGCCGTGGCGCGAGCCCTCGCGGCCGAGGCCGGATTGTTTCCAGCCGCCGAAGGGGATCGGGCCTCCGGTGATCTTTACGCGGTTGATCGCCACCATGCCGTATTCCAGCGCGCGGGCAAGCCGCATCTGGCGTGCACCGCTTTCGGTGACGACATAGGCGACGAGGCCGTATTCGGTGTCGTTGGCGCGGGCGATCACCTCCGCCTCGCTGTCGAAGGGGGTGACGGCGGCGACGGGGCCGAAGGTTTCTTCGCGCATGATCAGCGTATCATCGGAGACGTCGGCAAGTAGCGTCGGCTCGTAGAACAGCGGCCCGGCCTTGTGGCGCTTGCCGCCGGTCAGCAGCGTGGCACCCTGCGCGAGCGCATCGGCCACCTGTTCCTCCACCTTGGCGATGGCGCGCTCGTGCATCAGAGGGCCGATCTCCGCGCCGGCCTCAAGCCCGGCCCCGACCTTCAGCGCCTCGATGCGCGCCTTGAAGGCTTTCGTGAAGGCGGCAAGCACGGGGCGCTCGACATAGATGCGGTTGGCGGCGAGGCAATCCTGGCCGGAGGTGGCGAACTTGGCGTTGATCGCGATGTCCGCTGCCTTGTCGATATCGGCATCGGCGAAGACGATCAGCGGCGCATGGCCGCCGAGCTCCATCACGAGGCGCTTCATGGTCGGCGCGCATTGGCCGGCGATCAGCTTGCCGATCTCCGTCGAGCCGGTGAAGCTCAGCGCCCGAACGCGGGCATCGGCATTCATGCGGCCGACGATGGTCGCCGCATCGCCTGTTACCACATTGAAGACGCCGGCCGGAATGCCGGCCCGCTCGCCGAGTTCGGCCAGCGCCAGGGCTGAAAGCGGCGTCTCGCTGGAGGGATGGGCGACCACGGTGCAGCCGGCGGCGAGCGCTGCCGCGGCCTTTCGGGTGATCATCGCGCAGGGGAAATTCCACGGCGTCACGATGCCGACGACGCCGAGCGCCTCGCGTCGCACGATCATCTCGGCGCCGGGCAGGTGGCTGGTCACGCTCTCGGCGTTGAGCCGTTTGCCTTCCTCGGCATACCACTCGATGAAGGAGGCGGCGTAATCGATCTCGCCGCGGGATTCGGCAAGCGGCTTGCCCTGTTCCAGCGTCATCAGCAGCGCGAGGTCTTCGCGCGCCTCAAGGATCAGCCCGTGCCACTTGCGCAGAGTGACGGCGCGCTGCTGCGGCAGCAGGTCCCGCCAGGCGGGAAAGGCCTGCGCCGCGGCGGAAATGGCCTCCGTCGTCTGCTCGGCATCGAGCGAAGCGACCCAGGCGAGCGTTGCGGACGAGGCCGGGTCCGTCACGGCAAAACTGTTGCCCTCGCGGCCCGCCACCCAGCGGCCGCCGATATAGGAGAGTTCGCGCAGCAGGTGAGGGTCGGCGAGGCGGGCAAGCGCGTCGTGGAAAGTCGTCCGGGCGAATACGGCGGTCATGGCGGCCTCCTCTGGCTTCAGTGGCCGGGAGTCTGCCAGAGGCGGAACGACAGATTGTCTATTGCCGGGTGTGGCGGCAGAGACTTTGGCCAAATCGGAGACGCGCCGTAGACAATCTCTCTATTCGGGCGACGGCAGCAGCGTCGTCAGCGGCAGCACGGTCTCCTCCTTCACCGTCTTGGTGACGATGTAGGTGAAATAGCGGTCGATGCCGAGTTCGCGGTCGAGCAGGCTGTCGACGAGGCGCTGGTAGGCGTCGATGTCCGGCGCCATGATCTTCAGGATGTAATCGACGCCGCCGCCGACCGACCAGCAGGCGACGATCTCCGGCGTCGTTGCCACCGCGCGCTCGAAACGGTCGAAATCCGCCTGCCGGTGGTTGGCCAGCGTCACCTCCATCATGACGCTCGCGACCGGCGCCAGCCGCCGCACCGCGACTCGTGCGTGATAGCCGGTGACGATGCCCGCCTTTTCCAGCTTGCGCAGCCGGAGCCAGCAGGGCGTCGGCGAAAGCCCCGCCTTTTCCGCCAGCGCCAGCTTCGTGATGCGCCCGTTCTCCTGGATCGCCTCCAGGATGCGGAAATCAATGGCGTCGAGTTTCATGCGGTCGCCCTCCGGGCGGGTATCATGTCAAATACGGGAAAAAGACCATGGAAAGGCATTTTGGCGTTGTCAATTGAACTGAATTTGAGCACTGTTGAAATCATGACAAATTGGCGTCCCGATATATCCCAATTGCGCCGGCCGGCCTACCTCTCCCTTGCCGAGCAGATCGCCCGCGCCATCCAGGAAGGGCTGCTGCCGAACGGTACACGCCTTCTGCCACACCGCAAGCTCGCCGACGACCTCAAACTGTCTGTGCAGACCGTGAGCCGCGCCTATGACGAGTTGATCCGCCGCGGCCTGATCTCCGGCGAGATCGGCCGCGGGTCCTTCGTGCAGACCCGGCCGAAGGAGCCCGAGCCACCCTACCTGCCGGAACGGCTCGGTGAACTGGTCGATCTGTCGATCCTGAAACCCGTCTGCGAGCAGTTGCATCTGGAGCGCATGCGGGAAGCCTTTGGCTGGCTCGCGGAAAACCTGCCGTCGAGTTCGGCGCTGTCCTTCCGGCCGAACATGGTGTTCCCGCGCCATCGCGCCGTGGCGGCCGAATGGCTGGCCCGTTGCGGCCTCGATATCTCGCCGCTCAACATCAGCCTCACCAATGGCGCGACCTCCGGCATGACCGTGGCGCTGATGAGTGTGGCGCCACCCGGCGCGACCGTCGCGACCGAGGCGATCAGCCATCACACGCTGGTGCCGCTTTCTACGTATCTCGGCCTGCACCTGGAAGGCCTGCCGATCGACCATGACGGCATGATCCCCGAAGCGCTCGACGAGGCCTGCCGGAAAGGCGTGATCCGCGCCGTCTTCCTCCAGCCCTCCGTCATCAACCCGACCGCCACGCTGATGAGCGCCGAGCGCCGGCAGGCGCTGGCCGAGGTCGCGCGGCGCAACGATATCGCGATCATTGAGAACGATATTCTGGGGCCTTTGGTCGAAAACAGGGCGCCGCCGCTGGCGGCCTATGCGCCGGAGCGCACGCTCTACATCACCAGCTTCACCAAGATCACGGTGCCGGGCCTGCGTATCGGTTATCTCGCCGCGCCCGACCGCTATGTCGCTGCCGTCGCCAACAGGCACCTCGTCTCGAACTGGATGGCGACGCCGTCGATCGCCGAGATCGCCACGCGCTGGGTCAGCGATGGCACGGCGATGGAACTCGTCAACTGGCAGCGCCGGGCGCTCGCCGCGCGCCACGCCATTGCCGAGGAAACCTTCGCGGGCCTACCCTATCGCTCGCATCCGCAGAGCCTGCATGTCTGGCTGCCGCTGCCGGAGGGGCACACGGAAGAGGGCTTCGTCTCCCAGGCCCGCCTGCGCGGTGTCGCCATTGCTCCCGGCTCCTCCTTCCGCACGGCGGATCAGGGCTGGCACCCGGCCGTGCGCATCTCGCTCGGCTCGACGACAGAGCAGGAACTTCGCACCGGTCTCGGCATTCTGGCTTCATTGGCCAGCGGAAATCCGGAGGCGTTGCTGCTCGCGATTTGAGGCAAATGCCTGCCAAAGAGGCGACAGGACAATAATTGTCATGATATTATTATTCGGATTGACATGATTTAGATCGCCGCGCATCGTTAGGCCATCACGTCTCAACAGGGAGAGACATGCATGGCTGCACCGATCATCCGCATCGACAACATCACGAAGCGCTACGGCCCGCTGACCGTGCTCGACGGGTTGTCGATGGAGGTGCTGCCGGGCGAAAAACTCGCGCTCATCGGCCCGTCCGGTTCCGGCAAGACGACGATCCTGCGCATCCTGATGACGCTGGAGACGATCAGCGGCGGCCATATCCAGGTCGACGGCGACCAGCTTTACCACATGCCGAAGAACGGCAGCCTTGCGCCGGCCGACGAGCGCCACCTGCATCGAATGCGCGAGAAGATCGGCATGGTCTTCCAGCACTTCAATCTCTTCCCGCACAAATGCGTGCTCGACAATGTCACGCTCGCGCCGATGCTGACCAAGGGTGTGGCGCGGGCGGCGGCTGAGAAGCGGGCGATGGAGCTTCTCGACATGGTGGGCCTCGCCGACAAGGCGAAGAACATGCCCGCCCAATTGTCCGGCGGACAGAAGCAGCGTGTCGCCATCGCCCGCGCCCTCGCGCTCTCGCCCAAGATCATGCTGTTCGACGAGGTCACCTCCGCGCTCGATCCCGAGCTTGTCGAGGAGGTGCTGAACGTCATGCGCAAGCTCGCCGCCGAGACCGACATGACCATGCTGCTCGTCACCCACGAAATGGGTTTTGCGCACGATTTCGCCGACCGCGTGCTGTTCTTCGATCGCGGCAAGATCGTCGAGGAAGGCAAGCCGGACGACATTTTTACCCATCCCAAGCAGGAGCGCACGCAAAGCTTCCTGCGCAAGATCATCGCGGCAGGGCACCGCGTCTGAGGGCGTAGAAACCTCAAGAGAATTGCTCCAAGCAACAACCAGAGGAGTTCGGAACAATGAAGAGCAGACATTTTTGGAACATGGCCGCGGGTGCAAGCGCACTGATGGCAATCGTCGCCGCAGCCCCGGCTTCGGCCGATGACGGCAAGCTTGCGGAGCTGAAGGAACAGGGTTTCGCCCGCGTCGCCATCGCCAACGAGCCGCCGTTCACGGCAGTCGCCGCTGACGGCAAGGTTTCGGGTGCAGCTCCCGACGTCGCCCGCGAGGTCTTCAAGCGCCTCGGCGTTGCGGACATCGTCGCGTCGATCTCGGAATATGGCGCGATGATCCCCGGCCTCCAGGCCGGCCGCCACGACGTCATCACCGCCGGCCTCTTCATGAAGCCGGAGCGGTGCGCCGCCGTCTCCTATTCGGAGCCGATCCTCTGCGATGCTGAAGCCTTTGCGCTGAAGAAGGGCAACCCGCTCGGCCTCAAGAGCTACAAGGACATCGCCGACAATCCGGATGCCAAGATCGGCGCGCCGGGCGGCGGCACGGAAGAAAAGCTGGCGCTCGAGGCCGGCGTGCCGCGCGACCGCGTCATCGTGGTGCCGGATGGCCAGAGCGGCCTGAAGATGTTGCAGGACGGCCGTATTGACGTCTATTCGCTGCCGGTGCTGTCGATCAACGACCTCGTTTCCAAGGCAAGCGACCCGAATGTCGAGGTCGTGGCCCCGGTCGAAGGCGCCCCGGTCTATTGCGACGGCGCCGCCTTCAAGAAGGGCGACGAGGCGCTGCGCGATGCCTTCGACGTCGAACTCGCCAAGCTGAAGGAATCCGGCGACTTCGCCAAGATCATCGAGCCCTACGGCTTCTCCGCCGCCGCCGCCATGTCGACGACACGCGAAAAGCTCTGCGCGGCGCAGTAAGCGTCGGCCTGCATATCGAGCACTCCCTTATGAAGGGAGTGCTCTACTTCAACCACTCTCGTACGGGAAGATGATGACCGACTGGTCCGGCTATATAGGGCTGATCCTGCAAGGCGCGCTCGTGACGCTTCAGCTCACCCTCATGGGATCGGTGCTCGCCGTCATCATGGCGTTCGTCGCCGGGCTTGGCCGCGTCAGCCGCTTCATGGCGGTCCGCGCGCTCGCCACCACCTATATCGAATTCTTCCGCGGCACCTCGATCTTCGTCCAGCTGTTCTGGGTCTATTTCGTGCTGCCCTTTGCCGGTGTCACGCTGTCGCCGCTCCAGGCCGGTGTGCTCGCGTTGGGGCTGAATGTCGGCGCCTATGGGGCGGAGGTGGTGCGCGGCGCCGTCAAGGCGATCGGCCGAGAGCAGCGTGAGGCCTGTGTGGCGCTCAACCTGACGCGCGGCCAGGCGATGCGCCATGTTATCTTGCCGCAGGCGCTGCCGCTGATGCTGCCGACCTTCGGCAACAATGCGATCGAGCTTCTGAAGGGCACGGCCGTCGTATCGCTGATCTCGCTCACCGACATGACCTTCCAGGCGCAGGTTGTGCGCGCCCAGACCGGCAGCACGCTGATCCCCTTCGCGGTGATCCTCGTGCTCTACTTCCTGATGGCGCTGGCGATCTCCACCGGCATGCGCTGGCTGGAGCGTCGCGTCACCCGCGGCCTCGATGGCGTGAGGACCTGACGATGGAATGGGACTGGAATTTCGTCTGGGAGATCATGCCGACCCTGCTCGAAGGGTTGAAGATTACCATTCTCGCCACCGTGCTCGGTGCCGCCGTCGCCGCCGTGGTCGGCCTCGTCTTCGCCATCCTGCGCATGACCGCGCCGAAGCCGATCGCGCGCGCAACCAGTTTCATCGTTGAGTTCATCCGCGGCACGCCGCTGCTCGTGCAGCTCTATTTCATCTTCTACGTGCTGCCGGATATCGGCATCCGCCTGCCGGCGCTGCTGGCCGGCGTCATCGGGCTCGGCGTGCACTACGGCACCTATGCGGCGGAAGTCTACCGCGCCGGCATCGAGAACGTGCCGCGCGGCCAGTGGGAGGCGGCGAAGGCAACGAACCTTTCCGCGCGCCAGACCTGGATCCACGTCGTCCTGCCGCAGGCCATTCCGCCGATGATCCCGGCGCTCGCCAACTACTTGATCGCCATGTTCAAGGAGACGCCGCTGCTCTCCGCCATCACCGTGCTAGAGCTGATGAACCAGGCAAAGAGCGTCGCCAACAGCAGCTATCGCTATATCGAGCCGATGACGATGGTCGGCATCTTCTTCCTGATCATGAGCCTCATCTCCGTCGTCTTCCTGCGCTGGCTGGAAGAGCGTTATGCCCGCGTGGAGGAACGCTGATGCAGAGCCTGGACCTTGCTCTCGCCTCCCGTGCGCCAAAACTCGATGACCGCCCGCTCGCAAAGCGCATCGGCCTGATCATCCTTGCCACCGACCACACGACGGAAGTGGATTTCCAGCGCATGGTGGCAAATGAGCGGATCGGCGTCTATGTCACCCGCATTCCCTATGCCAATCCGGTGACGCCGGAGAACCTGCGTGCCATGCAGCCGTCGCTGACGGCCGGCGCGGCGCTCATCCTGCCGGACGAGCCGCTCGACGTTGTGATGTATTCCTGCACCTCGGCCTCGGTCGTCATCGGCGACGCTGCTGTGAAGGCGGCGGTGAAGGCGGCCAAGCCGACTGCGGCCGTGGTGACGCCGACCGCCGCTGCGGTGTCAGGCCTGAAGGCCTTCGGTGCGAAGCGGATCTCTGTCCTGACGCCCTACACGATCGAAACCAGCAAGCCGATGGCGGACTATTTTATCGCGCTCGGTTTCGACATCGCCCGCTTCACCTGCCTCGGCCTGACGGACGATCGCGAGATGGCGCGGATTTCGCCGGCGGAAATCGTCGCCTTTGCGAAGGAGGCGACTGCGCCCGACTGCGATGCGCTCTTTATCTCCTGCACGGCTGTACGCGCGGCGGGTGTTGCGGCTGAAATCGAGGCCGCCATCGGCAAGCCGGTCGTGACCAGCAATCTTGCGACGGCCTGGGCCTGCCTGCGGCTGTGCGGCGACGATGCAGCGCGGCCGGAGCTTGGCCGGCTGATGACGCTTGCCTATCCGGGTCGGTAAGCCATGGCAAACCTTCCCGTGACATTGGCCGATATCGAACAGGCTGCCCGGCGCATCGAGGGCCGCATCCTGCGCACGCCCTTCGTGCTGTCGGCATCGCTATCCGAACGCTGCGGCGTGCCGGTGGGCCTGAAGCTCGAACACCACCAGACGACCGGCAGCTTCAAGCTGCGGGGCGCGACCAATGCCGTGCTTTCGCTTTCGCCGGAAGAGCGGGCGAGGGGCGTCGTTGCCGCCTCGACGGGCAATCACGGCCGCGCACTTGCCCATGCGGCGAAGGCCGAAGGTTCGGTCGCGACGATCTGCATGTCCCGGCTGGTGCCGGAAAACAAGGTGGCGGAAATCCGCCGGCTCGGTGCGACTGTCCGCATCGTCGGCCGGTCGCAGGACGAGGCGCAGGTCGAGGTGGACCGGCTGGTCGCCGAAGACGGCCTCGTCATGGTGCCGCCGTTCGATAATGCCGCCGTGGTGGCGGGGCAGGGGACGCTTGGCCTGGAGATCGTCGAGGCGATGCCGGATGTCGCCACCATGCTCGTGCCACTCTCGGGCGGGGGGCTTGCCGCGGGTGTGGCTGCGGCGGTGAAGGGGCGCTCGCCGAAGACGCGCGTCATCGGCCTCACGATGGAACGCGGCGCGGCGATGAAGGCGAGCCTCGATGCGGGGCGGCCAGTACAGGTCGAGGAGGTGGCGAGCCTTGCGGATTCGCTCGGCGGCGGCATCGGCCTCGACAATGCCGTGACCTTCCGCATGTGCCGCGCGCTGCTCGACGAGGTGATCCTGCTCTCCGAAGCCGAGATCGCGGCCGGCATGCGGCATGCCTATACGCAAGAATGCGAGGTGATCGAAGGAGGGGCTGCGGTCGGCATCGCGGCGCTGCTTTCGGGTCGTCTCGGCAGGCTCGACGGCCCCGTGGCCGTCATTCTTTCCGGCCGCAATGTCGACATGGGCCTGCACCAGCGGGTCATCAACGGCGAGGCCGATCCGTTTGCGGAGGACGCGGCGTGACGAAGATGAAGATACTGACCGAAGCGGACCTGCGCTGCATCGTGCCGCTCGACCTGGAGGCGATCGCCTGCGTGGAGGAGGCGTTCCACGCGCTTGCCACCAAGGCCGTCGTCATGCCGCCGATCCTCAGGCTCGACATGCCGGAGCAGCGGGCGGAGGTGGACGTGAAGACCGCCTATGTGCCCGGCCTCGATGGTTTTGCCATAAAAATCAGTCCCGGCTTCTTCGACAATCCGAAGATCGGCCTGCCGAGCACCAATGGCCTGATGGTGCTGTTTTCGACGAAGACCGGCCTCGTGCAGGCCTTGCTGCTCGACAACGGCTACCTGACGGATGTGCGCACGGCCGCCGCCGGTGCCGTTGCAGCGCGATACCTTTCGCGCACGGACGCGTCGGTCGCCGCCATTTTCGGCGCCGGCATGCAGGCGAAGCTGCAACTGGAAGCGCTGAGCCTTGTTCGCCCGATCCGCGAAGCCCGCATCTGGGCGAGGGATGAAGCGAAGGCCGAGGAGGCTGCGGCGGAGCTGGCGCTGAAGCTGGGCTTCCCCGTACGGGCGCAAACCGATGGTCGGGCGGCGGTCGATGGGGCGGATGTCATCGTCACCACCACGCCCTCCGAAACGCCGATCCTCAAGGCCGAATGGCTGCAGCCGGGCCAGCATATCACCGCCATGGGCTCGGATGCCGAGCACAAGAACGAGATCGAGCCGGCGGCCATTACCGGCGCCGGCCTCTATGTCGCCGACAGCCTGAAGCAGACGCGCCGGCTCGGCGAATTGCACCATGCCATCGAGGCGGGGCTTGTCACCGAAGGCACCACCTTCCCCGAACTCGGCGAGATCATCGCCGGGCGCAAACCGGGCCGCAGCGGCCCCGAGCAGATCACCGTGGCGGATCTCACCGGCACGGGCATCCAGGACACGGCCATCGCAACGCTTGCCGCCGCCCGCGCGGCTGCGGCGGGTGCCGGCACGACCTTCGAGAGTTGAGACCGGCTTTTCGCCGGGTATAGAGGAAACACCGATGAAACAAGCGAACCTGAAGTTCTCACTTCCGGAGTATGAAACGCGCCTTGAAAAGACGCGGAAGGCCATGGAGGCCAAGGGCATCGACGTGCTGATCTGTAGCGATCCGTCGAACATGAACTGGCTGACGGGCTATGACGGCTGGTCCTTCTATGTGCACCAGTGCGTCGTCGTGCCGCCGACCGGCGAGCCGATCTGGTATGGCCGCGGCCAGGATGCCACCGGCGCGAAGTTCACCGCCTATCTCAAACACGAGAATATCATCGGCTATCCGGACCACTACGTGCAGTCCACCGAGCGCCACCCGATGGATTACCTCTCGGCCAAGCTCACCGAACGCGGCCTCGATAAGCTGACGATCGGCGTCGAGATGGACAATTACTGGTTTTCCGCCGCCGCCTTCGCCTCGCTCACAAAACACCTGCCGAATGCCCGCTTTGTCGATGCGACCGCGCTCGTCAACTGGCAGCGCGCGGTGAAAAGCGAGACGGAAATCAAGTACATGCGCAATGCAGCGCGTATCGTGGAGGCCATGCACCAGCGCATCTTCGACAAGATCGAGGTCGGCATGCGCAAATGCGACCTGGTGGCCGAAATCTATGACGCCGGCACGCGCGGCGTCGATGGCATCGGCGGCGATTATCCGGCGATCGTGCCGCTGCTGCCGTCGGGCGTCGAGGCCTCCGCGCCGCATCTCACCTGGGACGACCGGCCGATGAAATCCGGCGAGGGCACCTTCTTCGAGATCGCCGGCTGCTACCATCGTTACCACGTGCCGCTGTCGCGCACCGTCTTCCTCGGCAAGCCGACGCAGGCCTTCATCGATGCCGAAAAGGCGACGCTCGAAGGCATGGAGGCGGGGCTTGCGGTCGCAAAGCCGGGCAATACCTGCGAGGACATCGCCAATGCCTTCTTCGGCGTGCTGAAGAAATACGGAATCGTGAAGGACAACCGCACGGGCTACGGCATCGGCGTTTCCTACCCGCCGGACTGGGGCGAGCGCACGATGAGCCTGCGCCCCGGTGACAAGAGCGAGCTCAAGCCCGGCATGACCTTCCATTTCATGACCGGCCTCTGGCTGGAAGACATGGGTTTCGAGACGACGGAAAGCATCCTCATCACCGAGACCGGTGTCGAGTGCCTGGCCAATGTGCCGCGCAAGCTTCTCGTGAAGGACTGAGCCATGCGTGCTTCTCCGATCAGCCCCACGGTCGATTTTTCGGCCGAGGGTGTGCAGCACGGCTTTTTGCGCCTGCCCTACAGCCGGGACGATTCTGCCTGGGGCTCGGTGATGATCCCGGTGACGGTGATAAAAAACGGGGAGGGGCCGACGGCCCTTCTCACCGGCGGCAACCATGGCGACGAATATGAAGGGCCGATCGCGCTCTTCGATCTCGCGCGCACGCTGAAGGCGGAGGATGTGTCCGGCTGCGTCATCATCGTTCCGGCGATGAACTATCCCGCCTTCCTTGCCGGCACGCGCACCTCGCCGATCGACAAGGGCAACATGAACCGCAGTTTTCCGGGCGCGCCGGATGGCACGGTCACGCCAAAGATCGCCGATTATTTCCAGCGCACGCTGCTGCCGCTCGCCGATATCGTGCTCGACTTCCATTCGGGCGGCAAGACGCTGGATTTCCTGCCCTTCTGCGCCGCGCATATTCTCTCTGACAAGGCGCAGGAAGCAAAGGCCTTCGACCTCGTCAGCGCCTTCGGCGCGCCCTGGTCGATGAAAATGCTGGAGATCGACGCCGTCGGCATGTACGACACGGTGGCCGAGGAGATGGGCAAGGTCTTCATCACCACCGAACTCGGCGGCGGCGGTACGGCGACCGCAAAGAGCGCTGGCATCGCCAAGACCGGCGTCTCGAATGTGCTGAAGGCGGCTGGGATCCTGAAGGGCTCGGTCGAGGCCACGGACACGACCTGGCTCGACATGCCGGACGGCAATTGTTTCTCCTTCGCCGAAGACGGTGGGCTGATCGAGCCGCTCTACGATCTCGGCGACCGGGTGAAGAATGGCGACGTCGTCGCCCGCATCTACCCGGTCGGGCGCACGGGCGTGGCTCCTCTGGAGGTGAAGGCGAAGATGGACGGCATTCTCGCTGCCCGCCACTTCCCCGGCCTCGTCAAGTCCGGCGACTGTGTCAGCGTGCTGGCTGATATCGTCGACTGACGGCTACCAGCCGGCAAACTCTGCGAGAAGGCTTTCGTCGACGCGCCCTGCCGCGACGTCGGCGAGCGCCTGATCGAGGATGGCGACGCCCTCCTGTGCCTGGTTTTCGGTGAGCGTCAGGGGCGGGGTGAATTCCAGCACGTTGGAGCGGACCCCGACGTAGTAGAGCACGAGGCCGAGCTGGAAGGCACGGTAGACGGTGAGCGCCGTCTGCCGCGCGGCCGGTTCGCGGGTTGTGCGGTCGGTGACGAGCTCGACGCCGAGCGCGAGGCCACGGCCGCGTACATTTCCGATGAGGGAATGGCGGGCGGCGAGGCGGTTGAGCGCTTCGCGCAGTACATTGCCGGTTCGCTCTGCGTTCTGCACCAGATGGTCGCGCTCGATCGTTTGCAGGACGGCGAGAGCGGCGGCCGCGCAGACCGGGTTACCGTGCACCGTTTGTAGCGAGAAGGCGACGGCGTGGTTCAGGATGGCTTCCGGGCCGACCACCGCCGAGATCGGCAGGCCGCCGCCAAGGCCCTTGCCGAAGACGACGATGTCCGGCTCGATATCGGAATGTTCGAAGGCGTGGAAGCGGCCGCTGCGGCCAAGGCCGACCTTCACCTCGTCGGAGACGAGCAATATGCCGTGTTTACGGCAGAGTGTTTCCACCGCCTTGAAGTAACCGTCCGGCGGCACCAGCATGCCGCCGTCCGACTGGATCGGCTCGATGAAGAAGGCGGCGACCTCTTCCGGCGGCACCTCGGTTGCGAAAAGGGTTTCGAGATGGGAGAGGGCTGCGTCCTTCGCGGCCTCGGGGCTGCCGGCGGCATAGCTGTTCGGGTAGGGCACCAGCGTCAAGCCCTCGGCCCTTGTGCCCTGCTGTGAAGGATGGCCGGAGACGGCCATCGAGCCGACGGTGCCGCCGTGATAGGCGCCGCTGAAGGCGAGGATACGCGGCCGGCCGGTGGCGGCCACCACCATGCGGGCCACCGTCTCATTGGCGTCCGAGCCGGAATGGCCGAACCAGACCCGGCCGCGGGCACGCTCCGGCACCAGCGAGAGCAGCTTTTCGGCAAGCAGCACGCAGGGCTCGTTGGCGGTCGAGAGGTAGCTCGCGCCCGCCTGGTCGGAGAGCGCGCGGTTGACGGCCTCGCGGACAGCGGGATGCGAATGGCCGAGGCTTGCCGCCCCCCAGGAGGCGGCGAAGTCGAGAAGCTGCCGTCCGTCGTCTCCCGTCAGATAGGCGCCGCTGCCGCCGACGACCGCCTGCGGAAAGAACCGCAGGTGCGCCATGGTGGAGACGGATCGGCTTTCGCGGGCGTAGAGACCGGACATGGCGCGTTTCCTCGTTTATTTGAAGAAGGTGATGACCTCGTCGAGCTGGACGACATGGCAGTAGATCATGTTTATGATCTCCAGTTCCCGCTTGTGCAGCTCGTCCGTCGCCGCAGCACCGCAATCGTCGACGACGACCACGCCGAAGCTTTCGTCGGCGAGGCTGCGCACGGTCGAGGAGACGCACTGGTCGGTGAAGATGCCGCAGCAGATGACGTCCTTGATACCCATATTATGCAGGATGAGGCGCAGGTTCGTGCCGGTCAGCGCGCTGTCGGTCGTCTTGGTGATGACGATCTCGTCGGGTCGCGGTTCCAGTTCCGGCACGACCTGGCCTTCCGGCAATTCCTTCGGCAGCAGCAGGTAGTTGAAGCCCGGCTTCTTCTGGCTCAGCGACCGGTCGCGGCCGTCCGGCTTCTGGCAGGCGATGCGGGCGTAGATGACCTCCACCTTGCGCTTGCGGCATTCGTCGATCAGGCGCGCGGTGTTGGGGATCACCGTTCCGCGCATGCGGTCGTAGAAAGGCTGCCAGCGGGCGGTTTCTTCCCGCGTGTCCTTCGGGTCGAGATAGGTGTTCTGCATGTCGATGACGAGGAGCGCCGTCGTTTCCGGATCGAGCACGATATCGTCCGGCTCGTCGGCATTGGCGTAATAGAAGGAGCGGTAGGCGGTCTTCCAGGTCATGGGGCGGTTTCCTTCTTGCGGCGGGCGCGGGTGAGGATGTGGCCGATCTCGCGGTTGGGGAAGAGACCGCCGGGTTTCAGGATCATTACGGCGATCATGGCGAGCGCTAGCACGATTTCGGTAAGCCCGATGACCTGGCCGGCGCCGAAGGACGTGGCGTTGAGCGCGCCCTCGGTGCTGCGCAGGCCCTCATAGGCGACGGTGATCAGCACCGTGCCAGCGACGGCGCCCGTCACCGTGTTTGCTCCGCCGATCACCAGCATGGTGATGATCAGGAAGGTCTCCTTGAGATAGAAGGCTTTTGGCGCAAAGGACGTGATGAAGTGGCCCCAGAGCGCGCCGCCGATGCCGGCGATGAAGGCGGCGAGAATGAAGGCGCGCCAGCGCAGGTGCGGAATGTTGGCGCCGAGCGCTGCCGCGGCCACCTCGTCCTCGCGGGAGGCGCGCAGCAGCTTGCCGGTGCGCGATTCCTTGAAGAGCAGGGCCACGATGACGACGATGCCGGCGACGATGGCGGCGATCGGCATGTCCGTCGTCTTCGGCAGGCCGAAGAGCGTGCGCGGGCCGTTGGTGAAGGCGCTCCAGTTGTTCATGACCGTGTAAAGCACGACGAGCAGCGCGAAGGAGGTGATGACCGACGCGGCATCCGAAAGCCGCATCAAGGGGTAGGCGACGACGGCCGCCACCGCCGCCGCCAGCACGCCGGCTGCCAGCATGGCAAGCAGCGGCGAGACTTCCACGACCTTCATGAACTCATAGAGATCGGGCAGCGCCATGCCCTTCATCTGTGCCGGAATGGTGAGCACGGCGGAGGTATAGGCGCCAAGCCCCATGAAGCCGATATGGGCGAAGGAGAGCAGGCCGGAATTGCCCATGAAGGTCTGCAGGCCGACGACGAGCACCAGCGAGATCAAGAGGTTGGTGGCGATGCGGTCGTAGAGGCGGATGCCGAGCAACTGGCTGCCGACGCCGATGACGACAATGACGGCGATGAGGATGAGGGCGGTGAGATAGGAATGTTTCATGGGTTCCGCTCCTCAGGTCCGCTGGCCGCTGGCCGGACCCTTGATGAGGCCTTGCGGGCGCCAGAGCAGGATCAGGATGACGAGGCTGAAGGTGAAGGCGTCGCGGAACTTCAAAAGATCCTGCGACAGGGTGTAGTTGAGTGTCGTATCGATCAGCGCTAGCAGGAAGCCGCCGACAACCGCGCCGGGCAGGCTGCGCATGCCGCCGATGACGGTGGCGATGAAGGCGACGAGCAGCGGTTCCAGTCCGACGCCCGGCACGACCGTGCCGATGCGGCCGATCCAGAGAATGCCGACGACGCCGGCCAGAAAGCCGGAGAGTGCGAAGGCCGACGAGATGATGAGGTTTGCCGGCACTCCCAGCATGCGCGCCATGGTGAAGTTGGTGGCGGCGGCGCGCATGGCGATGCCGAGCGTCGTCCTGCGCATCAGGAAGGCGACGGCGGCGAGCAGCACGATGGAGGCGGCAATCGTGATGAGGTTGCGCACCGGGGTGATGGCGCCGCCGATCGTGACGGTCTGCGAGAAGATTTCCGGCAGCGGCACGTTGCGCGGGCGCGGCGAGATGAAGAGCAGGGCCGCGTTCTGCAACAGGTTGGAGAAGGCGAAGGAGGTGATCAGCACCGCCGTTACCGACTTGGCGCGCACCGGGCGGAAGGCGACGTAGTCGGTGAGGATGCCGAAGACGATCGCCATGACAACGGCGAGCACCGCCATGATGATCCACGGCAGGCCGGAGCCGCTGGCGAGGAACATCGTGTAGCCGGCAACCATGATGAGTTCGCCATAGGCGAAATTCACCAGCCGCAGAATGCCGTAGACGATGACGAGGCCGAGCGCCATCAGGGCGTATGCGCCGCCAAGGCTGAGCACGTCGATGGTGAACTGGATCGCGAAAGCCATGGGTCAGCCTCCCAGATAATGCGCGCTGAGATCGCTTGTCGCGCGGATCTCGTCGGCCGTGCCGGATGTGACGATCGCGCCGAGCCGCATGACATAGGCGCGGTCGGCGACGGCGAGCGCCTGGTTCACGTTCTGCTCGACGAGCAGGATGGTGAGGCCGGATTTTTTCAGCGTCTCGATCATCTCGAAGATGCGCTCGACGATGGCCGGCGCAAGGCCGAGCGAGGGCTCGTCGAGCAGCAGCACGGTGGGGCGCGACATCAGCGCGCGGGCGATGACGAGCATCTGCTGCTCGCCGCCGGACAGCGTGCCGGCCGGCTGGTGCGAGCGTTCGGCAAGGCGCGGGAACAGCGTGTGCAGGCGCTCAAGGTTCTCGCGGTTGCCGGCCTGGTCGCGGCGGTGGATATAGGCACCAAGCATGAGGTTTTCGGCGACCGTCAGGTCCGGGAAGACATCGCGGGTTTCCGGCACGGTGGCGAGGCCGGCGCGCACCACCTGTTCGGGGCTCGCCGCCGTGATGTCCTTGCCTTCGAGCGTAATGGAGCCGCCGGACGCCTTCAGCGCGCCGGCGATGCATTTGATGGTCGAGGATTTGCCCGCGCCATTGGCGCCGAGCAGGCTCACCAGCTCGCCCTTGCCGACGGTGAAGCTGATGCCGCGCACCGCGCGGATCGTGCCGTAGCTGACGGAGAGGTCACGCACATCAAGCATGGACCGCTCCCTTGCCGAGATAGGCCTCGATGACGGCCGGGTGGCTGCGCACATGGGCGGCGTCGCCTTCCGCGATGGTGCGGCCGGTGGCAAGCACATGCAGCCTGTGGCAGAGACGCATGATCAGCCCCATGTCGTGATCGATGATGAGGAGGCCGAGGCCGCGTGTTTTCGGCAGCTCGGACAGCGTGTGCAGCAGGGTCTCGGTCTCCGCGTCGTTCATGCCGGCCGCCGGTTCGTCGAGCAACAGGAAACGAGGTTCGGCGGCGAGCGCACGGGCGATTTCCACACGGCGCTTGTCGCCATAGCTGAGGCTTTCGCCGAGCTCGTCGGCCTTGGCGGCAAGGCCGAGTTCGTTGAGCACTCCCTTTGCGCGCTCGGTGGCAACCGCAAGCGAGGCACCCTTCGCGAGCGCTGCGGCCTCGACATTTTCCAGCACCGTCATCGTGTTGAACAGGCGGACGATCTGGAACGAGCGGCTGACGCCTTGCAGCGCGATTTCGCGCGGCGAGAGGCCCGAGAGCCTAGTGTCGCCGGCGGTGATCGTGCCGCCCGCCAGCTTCACCTGGCCGGTGATCGCATTGATGAGCGTCGTCTTGCCGGAGCCGTTCGGCCCGATGAGGCCGACGACCTCGCCGGTCGAGACGGAGAGGGACACATGGTCGAGGGCGCGAAGGCCGGTGAATTCCACCGACACGTCGTTTACCGCGAGGCGCGTTTCAGACATGGCTTTCCCGATAGTAATGGGCCGGCCACAAGGCCGGCCCGCAGGCAGGGGCGATCAGGGCTTCGGCAGGGATTCCGGCTTGCGCCATCCGACGAAGGTCGGCTTGCCGCCCTTGAGCTCGATGAGGGCCGCCGCCTTGTTCGGAACGTGGCCTTCCTCGTTGGTGCCGTAGTCGAGATCGCCGGTCAAAAGCTTGAACTGGCCGTCTTCCAGCGCCTTGGCAACGGCCGCACCATCGGTCGAGCCGGCCGCCTTGATCGCCTGGGCGATCATCATGATCGTATCCCAGCCGGTCGAAACGAAGGAGGTGTCCGGGTCCTTACCGAACATCTCCTTGTAGAGGCCGATGAACTTCTCCATTTCCGGATCCGCTCCCGCGCCCATCCAGGTATGCGTGACGAAATAGACGTCGTTGCCGAACTTTTCGCCGAGCGCCTGGTGCATGGCCGGGTCGTCATAGGCATCGCCGCCGAGGATCGGCGCATCGTAGCCGACTTCGCGCAGCGCCCGGATGATCACGCCGATATCCGTGCCGTAGGACGAGACGAAGATCACGTCCGGCTTCTTGCCGAGCGCCTGGAGACGTGCGAGCTGGGCGGAAAAGTTGTTGTCGCCGTTCGTATAGGTGTCTTCGAGGATGACCTCGCCGCCATCCGCCTTGAACTGCTCGACGAAATATTTCGAGAGCGACTTGGTGTAGGCGATGAACTGGTCGGTGACGACATAGGCCGTTTTCCAGCCCTTTTCCTTGAAGGCGAAGTCGGCGGCCGTCGCACCCATCGTGGTGTTCCACATGGAGAGCGTGAACTGCTTGTCGCCGAGCGACCAGGAGGAATAGAGCGGGTCGGAGGCGCAGGTCGAGATGCCGACGAGACCGGCGGACTGTGCCTCGCGGCTGGCCGGCGAACCGAAGTCGAAGTCGCAGGGCGCGACGATGACCTGGGCGCCCTTGTCGATCAATTCGACGGCGACATTGCCGACCGTCACCGGATCGGACTTGCCGTCGATGTTGATGAACTCGATCTGCTTGCCGAGCACGCCGCCATTGTCGTTCAGGAATTTCACGGCGACCTGCGCGCCGTTATAGCCGGGCGTGTCGAGCGGGGCCTGGATGCCCGTCATCGACAGCGCGCCGCCGATCACGATCTTGTCGTCGGCGGCAAGGGCCGCGGTGGAGGCCAGCGCGAAACTCGTCGCCGCCAGAAGCAGTCTGGAAGTCTTCATCATGGTCGTTCCCCTTTTGTGGTGCCTTTTCGGCAGTGAATGGATCGGCGGTCCGGCCTTTTTGTTTTGTTCTGCGGCCCGCCCTGGAATGCTCCTTGTGTCCGTCCCGTCGGTTCTGTTTGCGGGCTTACTGCCCGATTTCGTTCAGCAGCGCGTCGGTCGAGACCTGCCGGCAATAGCCCTTGATCGTGCGCAGCGAATTGTCGTGGCGCTCCTGCGAATAGGTGCCGCAGGCATCCGGCACGAGCGTCACGAGATAGTTGAGGTCGCAGGCGTCGCGCACGGCCGATTCCACGCACTGGTCGGTCAGCAGTCCACAAAGCACAAGTTGTTTGACGCCGAGATTGCGCAGCACATAGTCGATATGCGTGGAGACGAAGACGCTGGACGAGCTCTTCGGGAAGACGATCTCGTCTTCGAGCGGCGCCAGTTCGTCGATCACCTTGCCATCGGACGAGCCCTTCGGCACGTTGAAGCCGGTGATCTTGTAGTCGAGGCCGCGGTCGCGGCCGTCCTTGGTGAGGCTCTCGATAGTGGTGTGCAGCACCTCGATTCCGGCCTTGCGGAAGCCCGCCAGCAGGCGCTGCATGTTCGGGATCGCCACCTCGTGGATGCGCTTGAAATAATAGCCGTACTGGCCCGCAATATCCGCGTCGGAAACGTCCTTGAACTCGCCGCCGTCGCGCCGCACGGAAAAGTTCTGCACGTCGATGAAGAGGATGGCGGAGGCGGCCGGATCGAGCGGCACGTCGCGGGTGGTCAGATGGTCAGCGGCCATCGGTGGGTCCTTCGAGGGTTTCTGCCGCGAGAAGCAGGGGGCCGGCCAGCCGGTCGGCCCATTCCTGCTGCCCGCGGGCGTCGTTGATGAGGTCGTTGCGCACTTCGAGAAGCACATGCGGAATGCCGCGCCGCTCGCCGTGCACGGGGATCGTGTAATCGGATGTGTCGTCGACGTGATAGGGCGCGTTGAGCTTGACGGTGACGTCCGGATTGGTGGCGTGGAAGGTTTCCGCCAGCCGTTCGGCAAGGCGCGCATCGTGATTGTAGAGCAGGCCCAGTTCGAAATCCCGCACCGCGCCGGTGGCGCGCATCACCGGCGTGAAACTGTGCACCGAGACCAGGAGAAGGGGCTTGCCGCTCGCCTGCCGCTGGTCGAGCGCCACCGCGATCGCCTCGTGCAGCGGCTGGTGGATTTCCACGTAGCGGCGCTGGCGTTCCTTGTCGGTCACGTCGGCATTGACCGGCACGACCGTGCCGTCGCTGGTCGTGACGATGCAGTCCTTCGCCTCGAAGGGCCGGTTGCAGTCGATGACGAGCCGGCTGTAGCGTTGCAGGATCAGGGCGGCATCGAGGCGTTCGGAGAGCGCGCGGGCGACCCCTTCCGCACCGACGTCATAGGCGATGTGACGGTCCATCTCGTCTGCCGCAATGCCGAGATCGCCGAGCGCTGCCGGAACCGCGCGGCCGGCATGCTCGCAGGTGAGGAAAATCGCCGATCGCCCCGTGGAATTGATCCATTCCACGGGATCGGGGTCTCCCGCCTGCAGCAATCTCGTCGTGTCGCGGTCTGCGAACCTCAGCATGAAATGGGATCCGTCCTGCAGCCCGAGGCGCGGGCTTCTATGGCCAGCAGTCAAAGAAATTTTCCGATCATAGTCAATCGAATTTTTCCATTTGACTAATTTTTTTCAAGGCGCGAATATTCGTTTCAGCAAAGGGAACGAACGCCAATGAGCGATGGTAAGTCGTCGACGACGATCCGCACGAGAATCCGCGATGCCGCAGCGCAACTCACCGCCAGCGAGCGCAAGATCGCCAATGCCATCCTTGCGGACTACCCGTTCACCGGGCTTGAAAGCATTCAGGAACTGGCGGCGAAGACCGGGGTCAGCGCGCCCTCCATCACCCGCTTTGTCAGCAAGATCGGCTGTGGCGGCTTCCAGGACCTGCAACGCCAGCTCATCACCGAGCTGAAGGAAGGGCAGCGCTCGCCGCTCGACCTCAAATCCAGCCAGAAGCCGGTCGGCCATTCGGAATTCCTGTCGGAATATGTGGCGCGCGTCTCGGCGGTCATGCAGGAAATGACGGCGACGGTGTCGCAGGCGCAGTTCGATATTCTCGCCGACCTGCTCGCCGATCCCTCGCGCAACATCTTCCTGCTCGGCGGCCGCGTCAGCGACAATGTCGCCTCGTTCCTGTCGATCCACCTGAGGCAGATCCGCAGCGGCATCTACCACATGGCCGACAACCCGGAAATGTGGCCGGAGCACGTGCTGCGCATGCGCAAGAAGGACGTCGTGCTGCTGTTCGATTTCCGGCGTTACCAGCTCAGCCTCTCGCGTCTTGCCGAGACGATCGCTGAAAAGCGCGGCGCAACGATTGTCGTCGTCACCGACAAGTGGATGTCGCCGGCCGCCCGCAGCGCCGATCATATCGTGGCGCTGCCGATCGATGCCGGCACGGCCTGGGATACGGTCGCCGCCGCCATGGCACTCGTCGAGGCGCTCATCGTGCGCGTCTCCGAGGCCGATTGGGAAGCGACGCAGAAACGCATCAAGGATTGGGACGGCATCCGCTTTTCGATGCCGGGTTATGACCAGATCAACGGGGACGCAGATGAAACGTGAGGAAATGATGGTCGCCTGCTGCGGCGACCTTTCGGGCAAGGTGCGCGGCAAGGCTTTTCCGCTGGCGCAGATGGAAAAGCGTCTGAAACGCGGCGTCGGCTGGACGCCGACCAATGTGCAGATCACCTGCTTCGACAACATAGCCGAAAGCCCCTTCGGCTCGCTCGGCGACCTCGTGCTCATCCCCGACGCCGCGACGAGCGTCAGCATCGAAAGCGAGGAGGGGGCGCCCAACGAGAATTTCGTCATCGGCAATATCCGCTATACCGATGGCCGGCCGTGGGAATTCTGCACGCGCTCGATCCTCGAAGCCGCCCTTGAGCGGCTGGAGAGGGTGGCGGGCGTCACGCTCTACGGCGCCTTCGAGCACGAATTCCAGATCAAGCACCTCGTCTCGGAGGTCGGCAAGGCCTTCACGCTCGGCGGTTTCCAGGAGGAGCGGCATTTTTGCGAGGCGATCGTCGCCGCCATGCGCGAGGCGGGCGTGACGCCGGATACGATCCTCAAGGAATTCGGTGCCGGCCAGTTCGAGGTGACGATGGGGCCGCAGAAGGGCGTCACGGTCGCCGACCACTCGCTGATCACCCGCGAGCTCGTCCAGCTCGTCGCCCGCGAACTCGGCTACGATCCGACCTTCACGCCGATCCGCGATCCCGCCGGCGTCGGCAATGGCGTGCATGTGCATATCAGCATGCTGGATTCCGCCGGCAATCCGGTCACCTACGACCCGAACGGCAAACACGAACTCTCCGATGTCGCGGGCAAATTCGTCGCCGGCATCCTGAAATATCTCGACTCGATCATCGCCATCACCGCGCCGAGCGTCGTCTCCTACCTGCGGCTGACCCCGCATCGCTGGAGTGCCGCCTTCAACAATCTCGGTTTTCGCGATCGCGAGGCGTCCGTGCGGATCTGCCCGGTCTCGGACATCAGCGATATCGCGCGCGCCGCCCAGTTCAACTTCGAATTCCGCGCCGCCGACGGCGCCGCCAATCCGCACCTGGCGCTCGCCGCGATCGTCCATGCCGGCGTGCAGGGCATCGAGGAGGGGCTGGCGGTGCCGGAGGCGACGCAGGAGGACCTGTCGCTGCTGAATGTCGAGGGGCTGGCCGCCCGCGGCTACGTGCGCCTGCCGCAGACGCTCGAAGCAGCGCTCCAGCGCTTCCGGGGCAATGCAACGGTGTGCGGCTGGTTCCCGGAAGGGTTCGCCGACGTCTACGTCAAGCACAAGGAGGGCGAAATCGCCTATCTCGCCGGCAAGACGCAGGCCGAGATTTGCGCCGCCTACGAGGCGGCCTACTAGCACCGCGGGCGCGGGAACCACGCGAGGGTCCCCGCGTTTCTTCCGGGTGACGTTTCACCTGAAAGGAGAAGTCCCATGGTCGCTGCAAGCGAAATCCGTGAACATATGGAAGTCCGGGCTGCCGATGGCGGTCACATCGGCACCGTCGACCATATGGAGGGCGAAAGCCGCATCAAGCTCACGAAGAGCGATTCGAAGGATGGCCAGCATCACCTGATCCCTCTCGACTGGGTCGATCACGTCGATGCGCATGTGCACCTGAACAAGGACGTCGAGGAAGTCGAGCGGCAATGGTCGACGATGAACTGACGTGATTTCGAGCGGTCCGGCGGGTCTCCTGCCGGGCCGCTTTGCGTTCAGCGTGCCAGGACGACGTTGACGCCTGCGGCCTTCAGCGACGACGAGACGTCGCGCGGCGGGGCCTTGTCGGTGAAAAGGTCGGTCAGCGCGCTGAACTCGCATACGCGCACCAGGCCCTGCCGGCCGAATTTCGTGTGGTCGGTGACGACGATCGCGCGCTTTCCGCGCGACACCACGGCACGCGCGAATTCCGCCTCTTCCAAGTCGTAGTCCATAACGCCGATCCCGGCATCGATCGCGCCTGTGGAAATCACCGCATGGCCGACGGTGAAATGGCTGATGAACTCGATCGCCGAGACGCCGAAAGCGGCCCCGTTGTCGCTGCGAAGCTCCCCGCCGGCCATATAGACGCGGTTGTCGTTGACCGTCGAAAGCGTGCGGGCGATGTCGGAGGAGTTGGTGACGACGGTCAGCCGCCGGTGGCCCAGCAGTTCGCGGGCAAGATAGCTCGTCGTCGTGCCCGTATCCAGCATGATCGAATCACCGTCGCGGATCGTCGCGGCCATAGCGATGGCGATCGCCTTTTTCGCCTCGCTGTTTTCGCGCATGCGCTTTTCGAAGGGCGCTTCGCCCACCACGGAGGGCAGCGCCACGGCGCCGTGCATCTTCAGCACGGTGCCGTTGGTCGTCAGCGGCTTGATGTCCCGCCGCACGGTTTCCAGCGAAACCTCGAGTTTCTTTGCGAGATCGGCGATCGTCACCGTGCCGTCCTGCTGGAGCAGGCGGAGAATGTCGTTGTGGCGCTTGGAGTGGTTCATCGTCGTCGTGTCCGCATGCGTTCTCCTGCTTCATAATCCTAGATGGATCATCTGGCAAGAAAGCCGCAAAAGCAGGCATAAAGACATAAAAAGCCACAGTGCAGGATTGACAGGCGCTTTCATCCCGCGTGAGATTGGCGGCGTGCACGGGTCGACAGATACAAAAGTACGGGGAACGGCCTCCTGCGCACGCAGAACAGCATCGACTTCAAAGTGCGACCGGGAGATCACGCATGTTTCAACCTATTCGCCTGTCAGGAATGCTTGCCGCGACGCTCTGCCTGTCCGCGGCCCTCACGATGGCGCCCGCCAGGGCGCAGGAATCCACCGATCCCATCAAGCTCACGCTGCATGACTGGACCGGCCAGCTCATCACCACGGAAATCATGGGCGAGGTGCTGAAGAAGGCCGGCTATTCCGTCGAATATGTCCAGGCCGACTATCTCGCACAATTCGCGGGCCTGGAGACAGGCGACCTGCATGTCGCCATGGAAATGTGGGAAACCACCGGCCGCGACGCGATGGACGCCGCAACAGCCACCGGCAAGGTCGAGAATTTCGGCGAGACCGGCATGCAGGCCAAGGAAGAGTGGTGGTATCCGGAATACATGAAGGAGAAATGCCCCGGCCTGCCGAACTGGGAAGCGCTGAAGAGCGAAGCCTGCGCCGAGGCCTTCTCCATTCCGGAAACCGCGCCGAAAGGCCGGTATCTGGGCGGCCCGGTCACCTGGGGCGGTTTTGACGACGAGCGCGTCGAGGCGCTGGACCTGCCCTTCGAGGTGATCCATGCCGGCACCGATGCCGCCCTCTTTGCCGAGCTCGAAAGCGCCTACCAGCGCCAGGCGCCGATCCTGCTGTGGATCTACGCGCCGCACTGGGCGCCGGCCAAGTACAAGGGCGAATGGGTGGAGTTCCCGCCCTATTCGAAGGAATGCTACACGGACCCGGCCGTCGGCGTGAACCCGGATGCCGCCTATGACTGCGGCAAGCCCTTCGGCCCGATCTGGAAGGTCGGCTGGTCGGGCGTCAAGGACAAGTGGCCGGGCGCCTATGCGGCGATCAAGGCGTTCAACATCAACAATGACGAGATGGGCGCGATGATCACCAAGGTGGACCTCGACGGCAAGAAGGTCTCGGAGGTGGTCGCCGAATGGATGGCGGCCAACGAGCCGCGCTGGTCCGGCTGGATCAAGAAGTAGAAGCGCCAGGCCCGGCTCCCGCCAGCAGGGGGCCGGGTCGTTTCCTTGAGCGTGCGGTCCCGGAAGGGCTGCGTTTCGATTACGCGACCGGAAGAACGATGGCTTCTCACGAACCGAAACTTGTCTGCCGCGGCGTCTGGAAGATTTTTGGCGCCGGCGGCAAATCCCTGATCGGCACGGCCGGGCGGCCGACGAGCGCGGACCTGCGCGCGGCCGGCGCCGTCGGCGCGGTGCGCGACGTTAATATCGAGGTCCGCGAGGGCGAGATCTTCGTCATCATGGGCCTGTCGGGCTCCGGCAAGTCGACGCTGGTGCGCTGCCTGTCGCGTCTCATCGAGCCGACCTCCGGCGACATCCTCTTCAACGGCGAGAACCTGCTGGCGGCAAGCGAAGCGCGGATGATCGAAATCCGCCGCCACCAGATGGGCATGGTGTTCCAGCATTTTGCGCTTCTGCCGCACCTGACGGTGCTGGCAAACGTCGCCTTTCCGCTGGAAATCCAGGGCATCGAGCGGTCCGCGCGCGAGGAGCGGGCGCGGCGGATGATCGACCTCGTCGGCCTGGCCGGCAAGGAGAGCGCCTTCCCGCGCGAACTTTCCGGCGGCCAGCAGCAGCGTGTTGGCATCGCCCGCTCGCTGGCGGTGGAACCGGAACTCTGGTTCCTCGACGAGCCGTTTTCCGCACTCGACCCGCTGATCCGGCGCGAAATGCAGGACGAATTCCTGCGCTTACAATCCGTGCTGAAGAAGACCATCGTCTTCATCACCCATGATTTCGACGAGGCGATCCGCCTTGCCGACCGCATCGCCATCATGAAGGACGGCGAGATCGTGCAGGCCGGCACGCCGGAAGACCTCGTGCTGAACCCGGCCACGCCCTATGTGGCGGAGTTCACGCGCAGCGTTGCGCGGGCCAAGGTCGTCAAGGTGGGCTCGCTGATGCGGCCGCTCAACGGCGTGCTGCCGCTGACCTCGATCCGCGCCGCCGCACCCATTGCCGAGGCCGCGCCGCTCTTCTCCGCAGGCAACGAGGCGCTGGCCGTGCTCGACGGCGCGGGAAAACCCGTCGGCCTCATCGACCGCACCGCGGTCGTCGACGTGATGATGCGGGGTTGACGGCATGAGCGCCTCCTTCCCCTTCCTCCAGCCCGTCTCCGAGCCGATCCCGGAAAACCCCTCCATCGCAACGGCGCGGGCGCGCTGGCTGTGGCCTACGGCGCTCGCGGTCTTCGTCCTCTTCTGGCAGTTCGGCGACGGGTTGGCGAAATGGGCTTTCTCCTACCCGCGTGCCCTCGAAATCCCCGCCGCGCGCTGGATCGGCAAGGCGACGAAATGGCTGCTGGACGAGGCGAGTTTCGGGCTCTTCACCTTCACGGATCTCACCCGGTTCGTCGCCGAAATCATCGATCTGCCCTACCGCGTGGCGCTCGGCCTGCTCTCGACGGGCCTGCTCTCGGGGCAGGGGTCGAGCGCGGTGCAGCAGGTGCCGCCGCTCTCCTGGCTGGCGGTGCTCGCCATCGTCGCGCTGATCGGCCATCACGCCGGCGGTGTCCGGCTGGCGGCCCTCGTCACCGCCTGCTTCGGCTTCCTCGTGCTCTTCGGCCAGTGGACGAGCGCCATGGTGACGCTCGCCTCCATCGTCGTGGCGGTTCCGATCGGCGTCGTCGTCGGCCTGCTTCTCGGCCTTGCCGCCTGGCGCTGGCCGCTCTTCGAGCGCGTGCTGGTGCCGGTGCTCGATCTGATGCAGACGATCCCGGTCTTCGCCTATCTCGTGCCCGTCCTCGTCTTCTTCGGCTTCGGCCCGACATCGGCGATCGTCGCGACGCTGATCTACGCCCTGCCGCCGATGGCGCGCGTCACCATTCTCGCCATGCGTTCGGTGCCATCGGAAATCCGCGACCTCGGCAACATGGTCGGGTGCAGCCGGCGGCAGATGACGTGGAAGGTCATGGTGCCGTCGGCCAAGGACGGCCTGATGGTCGGCGTCAACCAGGTCATCATGCTCTCGCTCAACATGGTGATCATCGCCTCGATGATCGGCGCCGGCGGCCTCGGTTTCGACGTGCTCGCCGCCCTTCGTCGCCTCGATATCGGCGCCGGGCTGGAGGCGGGCTTAGCGATCGTCGCGCTCGCCGTGGCGCTCGACCGGCTGAGCCAAGCCTATGCGGAAAAGGCGGGAAAACCGGCGGCCGGCATCCCGGCAGGGAGCGGCTTCGTCTCGCGCCACCCCTATCTCGTCGCCGCACTGGCGATCGTCGTCGTGACCTTCGTTGCGGGCCTTGCCGTGCCCGCGCTTCAATCCTTTCCCGAAGCCTGGCAGGTCTCCACCGGTAGCTTCTGGTCCGAGGTCGTGCGCTGGATCAACATCAACTTCTTCGACGCGCTGGAGGCGATCCGCAACGTTATCCTGCTGAACCTGCTCGTGCCCCTGAAGCGACTGCTCGCCGACCTGCCCTGGGCCGGCGTCGTGGCGCTGCTGGCTTTGGCGGGATACAGGCTTGGCGGGCTGCGCCTCGCCTTGCTGGTCGGCGTGCTGGCCTTCCTGATCGCGGCGACGGGTCAGTGGGAAAAGGCGACCGTCACCGTCTATCTCTGCGGCGTCTCCGTCGTCTTCGCCTGCCTGATCGGCGTGCCGCTCGGCATCCTCGCGGCCGAGCGCGACCGGCTCTGGCGCTGGCTGCAACTCGTCATCGATACGCTGCAGACGCTGCCCTCCTTCGTCTATCTCATGCCGGTCGTCATGCTGTTTAGGGTCGGCGATTTCACCGCGATGATCGCCGTCGTCGCCTATGCCGTCGTGCCGGCGATCCGCTACACGGTGCTCGGCCTGCACCGGGTCGATCCGCGCGTGGTGGAAGCCGGCCGCGCCATGGGCTGCACGCCACGCCAGATTCTTACCAAGATCAAGCTGAAGCTGGCGCTGCCGGAGATCCTGCTCGGCCTCAACCAGACCATCATGTTCGCGCTCTCCATGCTGGTCATCACCGCGCTGGTCGGCACGCGTGATCTCGGGCAGGAGGTCTATATCGCGCTCACCAAGGCCGATACCGGCCGCGGCATCGTCGCCGGCCTGTCCATCGCCTTCATCGCCATCATCGCCGACCGGCTGATTTCCGCCGGCGCCAACCGCATCCGTGAGAGGGTGAGCTGATGGAGGGACATATCGAGATCAGCCGCGCCGTCGAGGACCGTATTCGCGCTCTGCCCTGCTGGACAGGCCGCATCGAGATCGCGCCTCTGAAAGGTGGCATCAGCAACGAGAGCTATCTTGTGAGCGATGGGGCCGGGCGCCATGTCGTGCGCTTCGGCCGGGACTATCCCTTCCACCACGTTTTTCGTGAGCGGGAGCTGATGACCGCGCGGGCCGCTCATGCCGCCGGTTTCGGCCCGGAGGTTCAATATGCCGAGCCGGGCCTCATGGTCTCCGCCTTCCTCGGCGCAAAAACCTTTGGCGCAGAGGACGTCGCTGCGGAACGTCGGCGCGTGGCGGAGCTGCTGCGCTGCTTCCATACCAAGATGCCGGCGGAGATCAGCGGCGCCGCCTTCCTCTTCTGGCCGTTCCATGTGGTGCGCGACTATGCCCGCACCCTGAAGGACGGCGGCAGCCGCATGAAGCCGCATCTGCCCGGCTACCTCGCGCTCGCCGAGGAGCTGGAGGCGGCACAGGCGCCCTTGCCGATCGTCTTCGGCCACAACGATCTTCTGCCGACGAACATCCTCGACGATGGCGACCGCCTCTGGCTGATCGATTTCGAATATGCCGGTTTCTCCACCGCCATGTTCGATCTGGCCGGCGCCACTTCCAATGCCGGGCTTTCGCCGGACGAGGCCGACGATTTCCTAGATGCCTATTTCGGCGGCGCGCCGGACCCGGCGATCCGCCGCTCGCATGCCGCCATGCAATGCGCTTCGCTGTTGCGCGAGGCGATGTGGAGCATGGTCTCCGAACTCCATCTCACCGCGCCGGGCGCCGACTATGTCGGCTACACGGCGGACAATCTCGATCGCCTCGACAGGGCGCTTGACCACTACAGAACAAAATACGGGAAACACACCAAATGACCCTGCCATCCCATGCTGAGATCGTTGTCATCGGCGGCGGCATCATCGGCTGCTCGACGGCCTATCATCTCGCCCGCGACCACAAGGCGGATGTGATCCTTCTGGAGCAGGGCACGCTGACCTCCGGCTCCACCTGGCATGCCGCCGGCCTCGTCGGCCAACTCCGCTCCTCCGCCTCGATCACCCGCGTGCTGAAATATTCCGTCGATCTCTACAAGGGCCTCGAAGCCGAGACGGGCCTTGCCACCGGCTGGAAGATGACGGGCTGCCTGCGCCTTGCCACCAACCAGGACCGCTGGACCGAGTTCCGCCGCCTCGCCACCACCGCGAAAAGTTTCGGCATGGACATGCACCTGCTGACGCCGCAGGAAGTGAAGACCATGTGGCCGCTGATGGAGGTCGGCGACCTCGTCGGCGCGAGCTGGCTGCCGACCGACGGGCAGGCGAGCCCGTCCGACATCACCCAGTCGCTCGCCCGGGGTGCGCGCATGCACGGCGCGAAGATCGTCGAAAATGCGCGCATCACGGGTTTCGATATCGAGGATGGCCGCATCCGGCGTGTGCGCACCACGCTCGGCGATATTTCCTGCGAAAAGGTCGTCAACTGCGCCGGCCAGTGGGCGCGGCAGGTGGGGGCCATGGCGGGCATCAATGTGCCGCTCCAGCCGGTCAAGCACCAATATATCATCACCGAAAAGGTGCCGGGCCTTGCCACCGACGCGCCGACGATCCGCGACCCCGACCGCCGCACCTATTTCAAGGAGGAGGTCGGCGGGCTGGTGATGGGCGGCTACGAGCCGAACCCGCAGCCCTGGACGACCGGCGACGTGCCCGACGACTTCGCCTTCCGCCTCTTCGACGACGATTTCGACCATTTCGAACAGCATATGGAGCAGGCGATCGCCCGCGTGCCGGCGCTGGAAAAGGTCGGCGTCAAGCAGATGATCAACGGGCCGGAGAGTTTTACGCCGGATGGCAACTTCATCCTCGGCGTCGCGCCGGAATGCAAGAACATGTTCGTCGGCGCCGGCTTCAATGCCTTCGGAATCGCGTCCGGCGGTGGGGCGGGCTGGGTGCTGGCGCAATGGGTCGTCGACGGTGAGGCGCCGCTCGATCTCTGGGTGGTCGATATCCGCCGTTTTTCCGGCATGCACCGCGATCGCCAATGGGTGCTCGACCGCACGCTGGAGGCCTATGGCAAACATTATACGATCGGCTTCCCGCATGAGGAATATGAAAGCGGCCGCCCGCGCGTCGTCTCGCCGCTCTATGAGCGGCTGAAGGCGCATGGCGCGGTGTTCGGCTCCAAGCTCGGCTGGGAGCGGCCGAACTGGTTCGCCCCGAAGGGTGCCGAGCCGAAGGACATCTATTCGATGGGCCGGCAGAACTGGTTTTCCGCCGTCGGCGACGAGCATCGCCATGTGCGCGAGGCGGTCGGTATCTTCGACCAGTCCTCCTTCGCCAAATACGAGATGACGGGGCCGGATGCATTGAAGGCGCTCGACTGGATCTGCGCCAACGATGTCGGCAAGCCGGTCGGCCGGCTCACCTATACGCAGCTTCTCAACACCCGCGGCGGCATCGAGGCGGACCTGACGGTGGCGCGGCTTGCCGACGAGACATTCTACGTGGTCACCGGCACCGGCTTCCGCACCCATGATCTCGGCTGGATCGAGGACCATATCCCCGACGATCTCGACGTGACGCTGCGCGACGTCACGGAGGATTTCGGCACGCTCTCGCTGATGGGGCCGAAGGCGCGCGATGTGCTCGCTGCCGTCACGGATGCCGACGTCTCCAATGGCGGTTTCCCCTTCGGCCATGTGCGGGAGATCGCGATCGCCGGCCATGTCGTGCGCGCCTTGCGCGTCACCTATGTCGGCGAACTCGGCTGGGAGCTGCATGTGCCGATCGATGCCATCGGCACCGTCTTCGACGCGCTGATGGCGGCGGGCGCTCCCTTCCATATCCGCCCGGTCGGCTACCGTGCGCTGGAATCGCTGCGCCTCGAAAAGGGTTATCGCGCCTGGGGGTCCGATATCACGCCGAACGATACGCCGCTCGATGCCGGCCTCGGCTGGGCTGTGAAGCTGCGCAAGAACACGGATTTCCTTGGCCGCCGCGCGCTGGAGGCCCTGCAGGGCGAAACGCGCAAGAAGGCGCTCGCCGGTTTCACGGTCGACAACCCGGACGTCGTGCTGGTCGGTCGCGAGACGATCCTGCGCAACGGCGAGCCCGTCGGCTACCTCACGAGCGGCGGCTACGGCTATACGCTCGGCAAGAATGTCGGCTACGGCTATGTGCGCCGCGCCGAGGGCGTGGACGACGATTTCCTGACGGGCGGCGACTACGAACTCGTCGTCGCCATGGAGCGCACGCCGGCAAAAATCCACCTCGAACCGCTCTATGATCCGGCGGCCGTGCGCGTGAAAGTCTGAGCGCACGGCCTGGGAAGGCCTTCGGGCCTTCCTTGATCGCGGAACATATAGTATAGGGGGGTATACTATAAGTTCGAAGGTGATGACGTGAGCCATACCATCCAGCAGAAGGACAAGCTGATCGCCCGCGTGCGCCGCATCCGCGGCCAGCTCGAAGGCATCGAGCGGGCGCTGGAGGGTGAGACGGGCTGCGGGGAGATCATGCGCCAGCTCGCGTCCGTGCGCGGCGCGCTCGGCGGGCTGACGGCGGAGGTGATGGAGGATCACCTGCGCCACCACGTCATCGCCGCGGAAAGCAAGGCGGACTGTCTTCAGGGCGGCGAAGAGCTGATCGAGGTCATCCGGACCTATCTGAAATAGCGCCGCCCGCAACGAAAGGGGCAAACCATGGCCACGCATGACCATGTCTTTCTCGGTTCCGATCACAGCCGCAACGAACGCAAGGTTTGGCTCGTCATCGCGCTGACGGCGAGCATGATGGTGGCGGAAATCGTCGCCGGCACGCTTTACGGCTCGATGGCGCTGGTGGCGGACGGCTGGCACATGTCCACCCATGCCGGTGCCATGCTGATCGCCGCGCTGGCCTACGCCTATGCCCGCCGCCATGCGCGCGACCCGCGCTTCACCTTCGGCACCGGCAAACTCGGCGATCTTGCGGGCTTCGCCAGCGCCATCGTGCTGGCGCTGATCGCGCTCCTCATCGGCTGGGAAAGCTTCGTGCGCCTCGCCAATCCGGTCGCGATCGGCTTTGAACAGGCGATCGCCGTCGCTGTCGCTGGGCTTGCCGTCAACCTCGTCAGCGCCTGGCTGCTGCGGGACGACCACACGCGCCATCACCATGGCCACGATCACGACCATCACCATCATGAACACCACGCGCAGGACAACAATCTGCGTGCCGCCTATCTGCATGTACTCGCCGATGCGCTGACCTCGATCCTCGCCATCGTCGCGCTGCTGCTCGGTCGCAGCTATGGCTGGCTCTGGGCCGATCCGCTGATGGGCATCGTCGGCGCGCTGGTCATCGTGCGCTGGTCGTGGAGCCTGATCCGCGAGACGGGCGGGGTGCTGATCGATGCAGCGCCGGAAGGGGCGGGGCTCGCGGACGAGATCCGCGCGACGCTGGAGCGCGGCGAGGAGCACATCACCGACCTGCATGTCTGGCAGGTCGGCCCCGGCCATCACGCCGCCATCGTCGCGCTTTCATCGCCGCATCCGAAGGCGCCGTCCGACTACAAGGCACGGCTTGCCCATCTCGGTGCGCTGTCGCACGTTACCGTCGAAGTCCAGCCGGCATAGTTTTGCCGTTCAGGCGTGGCGCAGCACTTTCAGCACCACGCCGCGGCTCGGCACGGTGCCGGTCTCGCCAGGCATGGAGACGTAAGGGACGGTTTCCTCCGCCCGCAGCAGAATGCCCTCCCGCTCCAGCTCGGCAAGCCGGTCGGCAAAGCCGTCGTTCCAGAGCGTGTTCTTCACCGTGAGCACGATGATGCCGCCCGGTTGCGTGACGCGGAGAAGCTCCGGCAGGCCTTCCACGCCGACATGGCCGGAGGTGAAGACGCCGGCCGAGACGACGCCGGCGAAATGCCGGTCCGGGAAGGGCAGGGGATTGCCGAGCGCGGCGCGGTGCAGGGCGGCATAGACGTTTTTCGCCGCTGCGCGCGCGAGCATGCCTTCGGAAATGTCGAGGCCCTCGACATGGGCGTAACCGAGGATCGACAGCCATTCGCCGATGAGCCCGGTGCCGGCGCCAGCATCGAGCAGCGGTGAAGCGCCCCGCGGCAGGTGGCGCGCGAGAAGGCCGAGGCAGATCGACGGGTGGCGATAGCCGGCGCTCGCCATGTCGGCGTCGTAGGTCTCGGCCCAGCGGTCGTAGAGGGCTGCCACCTCTTCCGTGCCGCTTGCATTGTAGACTGCGCCGAGTGCACCCTCATGATGTCCGTTTGCCATGGCCTTCCCTCGTGTTTTGATGATGATAGCGAAAGGGCGAAATCTGTGGAACCGTCATCGCTGGCCAAAAGGAGGTGTTCATGAACGAAGAGCAGCAGGCGATGGAGGCGATTGCAGGAATCCCGCTCCTGGAAGGCTATGACGGCCCTATCGAGCGGCTCGGCGGCCTCACCAACCTCGTCTTCCGCGCGGGTGAATGGTGCCTGCGCGTGCCCGGCAAGGGCACGGAGGAATATATCGACCGCGGCAACGAGGCGATCGCGGCGAAAGAGGCGGCACGCGTCGGCGTTGGCCCGGAGGTTTTTCACGCGGATCCGGCGACCGGGCTGATGGTCACCCGCTTCATTCCCGGCGCGACGACGATGACGCCCGAAGGTTTCAACGCCGTCTCCGGTGCCCCGGCGCGGGCGGGCGAAGCTTTCCGGCGTCTGCACGACAGCGGAGCGGTCTTCCCGGCGCGTTTCGAGCTCTTTGCGATGATCGACGACTATCTCGCCGTGCTCTCCACCAAGGACGTTGCTCTGCCGGAGGGATATCACGACGGCTTGCGCGAGGCCGAAACGGTGCGCGCGGCGCTCGCCGCCCATGCGCTGCCCGTCGTCGCCTGCCATTGCGACCCGCTTTGCGAGAACTTTCTCGATACGGGGGAGCGCATGTGGATCGTCGACTGGGAATATTCCGGCATGAACGACCCGATGTGGGACCTCGGCGATCTCTCCGTCGAGGCGGAATTCACCGGCGCCCAGGAGGAGGAGTTGATCCGCGCCTATTTCGGCGGGGAGCCGAAGCCCGCCGAGCGCGGCCGCATCGTCATCTACAAGGCGATGTGCGACCTGCTCTGGACGCTCTGGGGCCTCATCCAGCTCGCCAACGGCAATCCGGCGGCCGATTTCCGCGCCTATGCGGACGGGCGGTTTGCCCGCTGCCGCGCGCTGATGGCCGATCCGGTCTTTACGGCCTCGGTTGACGCTGTAGCGAAGGGCTGAAAGATATTTCACCTCTCGGGCTTGATTTCAGCCTATAATCCTGAAATATATTTCATATCATGAATTATATTGACAGGGGCCGCGTCATGCGGTTACCTGCCCATACCGGACTTCGAGGAGGAAATCCGGATTTCAACGCGATCATCGGCGTCGTTTCGGCGCCAACGGGTTTTTGGGAGGGGTCTTTGCCCCGAGGAGGACACTTGCGCACTTTTCTGAGCACGACCGCGATGGCGGTCCTCGCAGCAACGCTTTTTGCCGGTTCCGCGGCGGCCGAGACGGAAAACCCGTTCCGCTGCAAGCCGGGCGAAAAATACGTCATGAACGTCATGGTCTCGGGCGTCGAATACTGGTTCCCGGTCTATGAAATGTTCAAGCAGGCCGGCCAGCAGCTCGGCTGCGAGACGGAATATACCGGCACGCCGGAATATGACGTCAACAAGCAGATCGCCACCTTCGACCAGGCGCTCGCGCAGAACCCGGCCGGCATTCTCGTGCATCCGATGAACTCCGACCCGTTCATCGAGCCGATCAACCGCGCCATCGACCAGGGCACGGCCGTCGTGACGTTTGCGGCCGACTCGCCGCTCTCCAAGCGCGTTTCCTTCATCACCTCGGACAACACCCGTGAAGGCACCTACGCCGCCGACGCGATTGCCGAGAAGCTGGGCGGCAAGGGCGAATATGCGGTTCTGGAAAATCCGGGCCAGGACAACCACGACAAGCGCATCGCCGCCTTCATCGCCCGCATGGAAGAGAAGTGGCCGGACATGAAGCTGGTCGGCCGCGCTGCCTCCAACCAGGATCCGACCAAGGCCTATCAGGGCCTGTCGAGCCTCATTCAGGCCAATCCGAACCTCGGCGCCGTCTTCATGCCGGAAGCCAACTCGGCGATCGGCGCGGCGCAGGCCAACAAGGAAGCGGGCGGCAAGGTCCTCGTCATGTGCGCGGACGTCAACGCCAACATCCTCGACATGATCAAGGCCGGCGAAGTCTTCGGCTCGATCAACCCGAACCAGGGCATGCAGGGTTACATGGGCTTCATGCTGCTGTGGCTGGCAAAGCACCCGGAACTGATCGACCCGATGAACGACGCCAAGCGCTCGGGCTTCAACCCGATGAGCATCCCGGTCGTCGACAACGGCCTGTCGATCGTGACCGCCGAAAACGCCGACGACTTTTATTGGGACAAGTACCTGAAGCGTCGCGGCACCAAGGGCATCGAGGAGTAAGCTCCTAAACGAACGCCATCCGCGCCTCGCGGCGCGGATGGTCTCGAAAGGAGAGGGAGGAAGACGATGGCGGAGCCGGTGCTCACCATTCACGGCGTGACCAAGCATTTCGGGGCGGTGAAGGCGTTGACCGACGTCGATTTCACGCTCGAACGCGGCGAGGTCCATGCGCTCTGCGGCGAAAACGGTGCCGGCAAGTCGACGCTGATGAACATCATCGCCGGCGTGCTGCAGCCGACCGAAGGCGAAATCCGTGTCGACGGCAAGGCCGTGCGCATCGCCTCGCCCGCTGCCGCCCAGTCGCTCGGCATTGGCCTCGTGCACCAGGAAATCGCGCTCTGCCCGGATGCGACGGTCGCCGAAAACATGTTCATGGCCGCGACCAACCGTCGCCGCACGCCCTTCATGAATTACCGCGCGCTGGAACGCGACGCGCAGGCGGTGATGAACCGTCTTGCCGCCATCGATGTGCGCCGGAAGGTCGCGGACCTGCCGATTTCCAGCCAGCAGCTCGTCGAGATCGCCAAGGCGCTGACGCTCGACTGCCGCGTGCTGATCCTCGACGAACCCACCGCCGCCTTGACCGAAACCGAGGCGCAGCAGCTCTTCTCGATCATCCGCGACCTCAAGGCGAATGGCATCTCGATCATCTATATCAGCCATCGCATGGCTGAGATCTTCAGCCTGTGCGACCGGGTCACCGTGTTCCGCGACGGCCGCTACGTCTGCACCGACCGCATTGTCGACGTGACGCCGGATGACGTGGTGCGCCGCATGGTCGGGCGCGAGATCACGCAGCTCTATCCGGACAAGCTCGGCGCGGACGAAGCGATGGGCACCACCATCCTCGAAGTGGACCGCATCGGCGATGATGCGCGCTTCCAGGATGTCAGCTTCAAACTGCGCAAGGGCGAAATCCTCGGCATCGGCGGCCTCATCGGCTCCGGCCGCACGGAAATCGCCGAGGGCATCTGCGGGCTTCGTCCACGCTCGGAAGGCACGGTGCGCCTGCATGGCGATACGCAGAAGATCAAATCCTATTCGGATGCCGTGAAGGCGGGCATCGTCTACCTGTCCGAGGACCGCAAGGGGTCCGGTGTCTTTCTCGAACTGTCCATCGCGCAGAACATTTCCGTGCTGGACCTGAAGGCGCTGACCAACCCTGCCGGCATGCTGAAGCGCCGGGCGGAGACTTCCCTGGCGGAGGATTTTGCCAAGCGGCTCGGGGTGCGCATGAGCGGCGTCGATGCGCCGGTCAAGTCGCTGTCCGGCGGCAACCAGCAGAAGGTGGCGATCGCCAAGCAGCTTGCGGTCAAGCCGAAGGTCATCCTGATGGATGAACCGACGCGCGGCATCGATGTCGGCGCGAAGACCGAAATTCACCGCCTGCTGCGCGATCTTGCGCGCTCGGGCATCGGCATCATCGTCATCTCTTCGGAAATGCCGGAACTGCTTGGGCTCTGCGACCGCGTGCTTGTGGTGCGCGAAGGCCGCATCGCCGGTGAACTCGGCGCGGACGAGATGACGGAGGAGGCCGTGATCCGCCTGGCCTCGGGCATGGGCACGGCAAAGGCGGCGAACCATGCCGCGTGAGAAGAAACTGGGAGAGACGGGAATGGCAATCGACACGATGGCGGCAGGCGCGCCGAAGACATCGTCCTTCAAGCGCATCGGCACGATGCGCGAGGCCGGGCTGATCGCGATCATCCTCGCGCTCTGCGTGATCATGAGCTTCGCCTCGCCGCACTTCCTGACGCTCGGCAACTTCCGCGCCATGCTGATGAGCTTTTCCGTCGAAGGCATCGTCGTCGTCGGCATGACGATCCTGCTCATCGTCGGCGGCATCGATCTGGCGGTCGGCTCCGTCGTCTGCTTCGCGATGGTGCTGTCCGGCTCGCTGTTCCTCGCCGGGCTCGATCCGTGGACGGCCTCCTTGATAGGCATTCTTGCGAGCAGCGCCATCGGCGGCATCATGGGCTTCTTCGTGACCGTCGTCGGGCTCAACCACTTCATCACGTCGCTGGCCGCGATGGTGATCGTGCGCGGTCTCTGCCTCATCATCACCAAGGGCACGCCGCTCTCGCTCTTCACGCTGCCCGCCGGCTTCAAGGCGGTGGGGCAGGGCACGTTCTACGGTGTGCCCTATGTCATCCTGATCTTCGTCGCCGTCGTCGTGCTGTTCGATTTTCTGCTGCGCCGGGCGACCGCCTTCCGCAAGGTTTTCTATACCGGCAGCAACGAGAAGGCCGCGCTCTATTCCGGCATCAAGACCAACCAGGTAAAGTTCTGGGTGACGGTGCTGTGCTCTACGCTCGCCGGTGTCGCAGGCGTCATCTACATGTCCCGCTTCGGGGCGGCGACCCCCACCTTCGGCGCCGGCATGGAGCTCAACATCATCGCCGCAGCCGTCATCGGCGGGGCCTCGCTCAACGGCGGCTCGGGCACCATTCTCGGTGCGATCCTCGGCATCGCGCTGCTCTCGGTCGTCACCTCGTCGCTGATCCTGCTCAATGTCTCGGTCTACTGGCAGGACATGATCAAGGGCTGCATCCTGCTCGCCGCCGTCTCCATCGACCATTTCATGCACAAGCGGAAGGCCGCCTGACATGCCGATCGCCAAGCTGAAACCCAAGACCACGGCGCCGCGCGAAGAGATCGTCATTGCCCGCCAGATGCACCAGGCGCTCGTGCTGCACTTCCTGGAAGGCCTGACGCAGGCGCAGATCGCCGACCAGCTCGGCCTGTCGCACGCCACCGTCAACCGCCTCATCAAGCGCGGCCGCCAGCTCGGCCTCGTCGAAATCAAGATCAAGTCGCCGGTCGAGCCCTTGGTCGACATGGAAGAACGGCTTCTGGCGCTCGGCGGCATCAGCCGCGCCGTCGTGGTGCCCACGGTCTCCGACAATCCGCAGACAGCACTTCAGGCGGTCGGCGAGGCGGCGGCCCGGCTGCTGCTCGAAGAGATCGCCGATGGCGACACGATCTGCATCACCGGCGGCAAGGGCGTCAGCGCCGTCGTCGCCGGCCTCCAGGCACCGCGCCGCTTCGATGTCGAGGTCATTCCCGGCACGGGCTGCGTGCAGGGCAAACACTACACCGACGTCAACCACGTCTCGACGATGATGGCCGACCGGCTCGGCGGGCGCTCCTACCAGATCCACGCGCCGCTCTTCGCCGACGATGCCGAACAGCGCGAAATGCTGATCAACATGCGCTCCGTCGCGGATGTGTTTCAGCGGGCGCGGGAGGCGAAAGTGGCGGTGGTCGGCATCGGCTCGATCCTCACGGACGATTCGAGCTATTACGACCTGCACCCGTCCTCCAGCACCGACCGCGCGGCAATCGAGCGCTCGGGCGCGAGCTGCGAACTGCTCGCCCACCTGCTCGATGATCACGGTCGTGTCTGCGACTACAGCCTCAACCGCTCGCTGGTCTCGCTGACGCTCAAGGAATTCGCGTCGATCCCGACAAAGATCGGAGTCGCAAGCGGCCCGAACAAGGCCGGCCCGATCCTCAGCGTTTTGCGCGGCAACCATCTCGATACGCTCGTCACCGACGAGGCGACCGGCGCACGCATTCTCGACATGGCATCCCAGGAAGGATTTTCCGCATGAGCGGCGAACAATTGACCCGTGACATCGGACGCTCCGGCGTCAAGGCCTCCGCCGTCGGCCTCGGCACCTGGGCGATCGGCGGCTGGATGTGGGGCGGCACGGACGAGGCGGAATCGATTGCCGCCATACAGGCCTCGCTCGATGCCGGCGTGACCCTCATCGATACCGCGCCCGCCTATGGCCTCGGCCGCTCGGAAGAGATCGTCGGCAAGGCGCTGGCAGGCCGCCGCGACAAGGCGGTGATCGCGACGAAATGCGGGCTCGTCTGGCATACGCAGAAGGGCAACCACTTCTTCGACCAGGACGGCAAGCCGGTGCACCGCTATCTCGGTCGGGATGGGATCATCCACGAGGTCGAAGAAAGCCTGCGCCGGCTCGGCACGGACTATATCGACCTCTACATTACCCACTGGCAGGACCCGACGACGCCGATCGAAGAGACCGTCGCGGCGCTGGAAGAACTGAAAAAGGCCGGAAAGGTCCGCGCGATCGGCGCGAGCAACGTCAACCGTTCGGAACTCGAACAATATATTGCCACCGGGTCGCTCGATGCGATCCAGGAGCGGTTCAGCATGATCGATCGCGAGATCAAGGCGGACCTGCTGCCGCTCACTATCAAAAGCGGCGTGTCAACGCTCAGCTATTCCTCGCTGGCGCTCGGCCTGCTGTCGGGCACGATCGGGCCGGACCGGGTGTTTGCCGGTGACGACCAGCGCAAGGACAATCCGCGCTTCTCCGTCGCCAACCGGCAGAAGGCCAAGGATTTTTCCGAGGCGATCCGGCCGGTCGCGGAACGCCACGGCGCCAGCATCGCGCAAGTCGTGATCGCCTGGACGCTGGCGCAGGAGGGCGTGACCTTCGCGCTCTGCGGCGCGCGAAACCCGGCGCAGGCGCTCGACAATGCGCGGGCCGGCACGCTCAGGCTTTCGAGTGACGATCTTGCGGCCATCAACGCCGCCATATCGGCGCAACTCGCCACCATGGACGGATAACGGGCTGCCATCATGAACCGTGCAGAGACAATGGACGGGCTTCGCCGGAGCCCGAAGGTGGACGTGTGCGTCCTCGGCGGCGGCATCAACGGGCTCAGCGTCTTCCGCGAGCTGGCGTTGCAGGGCGTCGACGTGCTGCTCGTCGAGAAGGACGACTATTGCTCCGGCGCCAGTGCCGCCCTCTCGCGCATGGTTCACGGCGGTCTTCGTTATCTGGAAAACGGCGAATTCAGCCTGGTGCAGGAATCGCTCGTCGAGCGCGACCGGCTGCTGCGCAACGCCCCGCACTATGTCGCGCCGCTGCCGACGACAGTGCCGATCTTCGACGTCTTTTCCGGTCTCGCCAATGGCATCGTGCGTTTCCTCGGCCTCACGCGCCGCCCCAGCCGCCGCGGCGCCATCGCCATCAAGACGGGCCTCGGCATCTACGATTTCCTGACGCGCAAACGCGCGCTGATGCCGAAACACCAGTTCCGCGGCCGCAAGGCGACGCTGGAAAAATGGCCGGCGCTCAATCCGGCGATCCGCAATTCCGCCACCTACTACGACGCCTGGGTCAGCCACCCGGAGCGCATCGGCATCGAGCTTCTGCGCGACGGCCTCTCCGCCGGTTCGAATGCCAAGGCGCTGAACTATGCGAAGGTCGAGCAGGCGGGTGCGGGAGAGTTTTTACTCCGCGATGGCGTGTCCGGCGAGACGTTATCCATCCAGCCGAGGCTGGTCATCAATGCGACCGGCGGCTGGATCGATATCGCGAACGGCACATTGTTCCCGGAGGAGGCGCGTCCCGCGCCGCTGGTGGGCGGCACCAAGGGCTCGCATCTGATCATCGACAATGCCGGCCTGCGCGACATGCTCGACGGGCACATGATCTATTACGAGAACGAGGACGGGCGCATCTGCATCCTCTTCCCCTATCTCGGCAAGGTGCTGGTTGGCTCGACGGATATCCGCGTCGACGATCCCGGCACGGTGCGCTGCGAGGCGGATGAGCGGGACTATATCCTGCAATCGCTCGCTTTCGTGCTGCCGGGCGTCAAAATCCGGCCGGAGGAGATCGTCTTCCAGTTCGCCGGCGTGCGCCCGTTGCCGGCCAGCAATGACAGCTTTACCGGCCGCATCCCGCGCGACCATTTCTGCACCGTGCTCGAAGGCCAGGACGGCGGGCCGCCGGTGCTCTGCATGATCGGCGGCAAATGGACGACGTTCCGTTCGTTCGGCGAGATGGCCGCGGACATGGCGCTGGAGCGGCTTGGAAAGTCGCGCCGCGTCGATACGGCGGAGCGCACCATCGGCGGCGGCCGGGCGTTTCCGAAGGACGGCAGCGGCTGGGTTCGCGACCTCGCAGCTTCGACGGGCATTTCTACGGAACGGGCCGCTTTGCTGTTCGAGCGTTATGGCACGGATGCCGCCGATGTCGCCCGCTTCATCGCCGCAGCGCCGGACCATCCCTTGCCGCATGACGGCTACAGCGTCCGCGAACTCATCCATCTCATCCGCTGCGAAGCGGTCGAGCATCTCGACGACCTGCTGGCGCGCCGCACGACGCTTGCCATTACCGGCGAACTTTCGCTGGCCATGACCGAGGCCGCCCTCGACGTGCTGGCCGCCGAAAAGGGCTGGTCCGCCCAGCGGGCCGGCGAAGAGCGCAGCCGTTTTATAACCCTCATGGGTGAGCGCCATGGCGTCACCGAAAAAAGCCTTTCCGCAAGGAACGAACAAAGGAGTGAATTATGCGAGACAACCGCAAGGTCCGGATGAACCGGCTGTTCGGCAACGGCCGTTGCCTGGACGTGGCGATCGATCACGGCGTGTGCAACGAGCCGTCCTTCCTCGACGGGCTGGAGAATGTGCCGGCCGTGGTGAAGGCGTTGGTCGATGCCGGGCCGGATGCCATCCAGATGAACTACGGCCAGGCCGACCTGTTGCAGGACATCCCCGGCAAGGACAAGCCGGCGCTGGTCATGCGCATCGACATGGGCAACCCCTATAACCGCATCCGCCACCGCGACATGTGGGCAGTGCTTCAGAACGAGGCCGAGCCGCTGATCGGCGCCCTGCAGATGGATGCCGCCTGCGTGGTGGTCAACCTCTTCATGCTGCCCGACGAGCCGGATCTCTTCCGCCAATGCGTGCAGAACATTGCTCGCGTGCGCGCGGACTGCGAGAAATACGGCATGCCGCTGATGATCGAGCCGCTTGTCATGCAGCCCGTCACCGAGCGTGGCGGCTACATGGTCGATGGCGATGCGGAAAAGATCGTGACCCTGACGCGGCTCGCCCGCGAGATGGGCGCCGATATCGTCAAGGCCGATCCGACGACCAATGCGGAGGATTTCCACCGCGTCGTGGAAGCCGCGCGCTGCCCGGTTCTGGTGCGCGGCGGCGGCAAGGAGGATCTTCGCGCCGTGTTCGACAAATCGGCGGCCTTGATGCAGCAGGGCGCAGTGGGCATGGTCTATGGGCGCAACATCTACCAGCATGCCAATCCGAGTGCGGTGGTGCGCGGGCTGATGGCGATCATCCACCAGGATGCGAGCGGCGAGGAAGCCTTCGCGCTGTACCAGAAGGCTTGATGGGGCACGAGCAATTCCAGGAAAAGTGTGAAGCGGTTTTCCGGCCGGAATTGCGTAAACGATAAATGCGCCTTGGGAGGGGTTCAGAATGCAAAACTATCTGCTGGGGCTCGATGCCGGCAACACCGTCATCAAGGCGGTGATTTTCGACCGCACGGGCCGGGAAGTGGCCTATGCGGGGGAGGAAGGCCATAGCCGCATGCCGCATCCCGGCCATGTCGAGCGCGATCTCGGTGAACTCTGGGCCAATGCCCGGCGCGTCATCCGCACCTGCCTCGACAAGGCGGGCATCGCGGCGAGCGACATCGCCGCGATCGGCTGCGCCGGCCACGGCAACGGGCTTTATGCGCTCGACCGGGGCGGCGAGCCGCTCATCGGCATCCAGTCGCTCGATACGCGGGCGACCGGCCTCGTCGAGGAATGGGCCACGCAGGGCGTCGGCGACCGGACCTATCCGCTCGCCCGCCAGCGCCCCTGGCCGTCCCAGACGCCGACCTTGCTCGCCTGGCTGAAGCGCAACCGGCCGGAGCTTTTCCAGCGCATCGGCACGGTGTTCTTCTCCAAGGATTTCGTGGTCAACCGGCTGACGGGAAAGCGCGTCAGCGAGGTATCGGACATGTCCGGCGCCGGGCTGCTCGATCTGGCAGGGCGTCGCTATGACAGGGCGCTGATGGAGGCCTATGGCCTTGGGGACTGCATGGACCTGCTGCCGCCGCTCATCGAAAGCGCCGACATTGCCGGCACGGTGACGGAAGAAGTGGCGCGGGAAACCGGGCTTGCCGCCGGCACGCCGGTCATCGGCGGGCTGTTCGACGTCGTTGCCTCGGCGCTGGGCTCGGGCGTGTCGCGCACCGGCAGTGCCTCGATCATCGCCGGCACCTGGAGCATCAACCAGGTCATCATCGACGGTCCGGATCTCGACGGCCCCGTCTTCATGTCCTCGACCTTCGACCGCACGCGCTACATGGCGATGGAAAACAGCGCCACCTCGGCCGCCAATCTGGAATGGCTGGTGCGGGAGTTCTTCGAGGGCGAACATGAGGAGGGCGTCTCGCCCTTCGATGCCTGCTGCGCCTTTGCCGCGGCGGTGGAGCCGGCGGCGGACGATCCGCTCTACCACCCCTATCTCTACGGCGCCCAGCAGGACGGCCACGCGCGGGCCGGCTTCTACGGCATTGCCGGCTGGCACACCAAGGGGCATCTCGTGCGCGCCCTGCTCGAAGGCGTCGCCTTCGGCCATCGCCACCATATCGAGACGATCCGCAAGGCGGGCGCCACCTTCGATGAAGCGGTGCTGTCGGGCGGCGGATCGCGCAGCAAGCTCTGGCCGCAGATCTTTGCCGACGTGCTCGGCGTGCCCGTGACCGTCGCCGTCTCACGCGAGACGGGGGCATTGGGCGCGGCGATCGCGGCGGGCACGGGCGTCGGCCTCTTCGCCGATTTCACGGAAGGGGCCAATGCCATGGTGCGGGTCGAGCGGCATTACCGGCCGAGTGGCGCGCTTGCCGCGCACTACAATCGCCGCTATGCGCTCTACAAGGATATCACCGAGGCCATGACGCCGCTCTGGCGGCGGCTTTCGGCGAGCGAGCCGAGGGCGGCGGACGCCGCGGCTTGATCACTTCGGGTAAGGCCCCGGCGATTTCATCGCCGGGGCCGGCTCGTTCGATCTGTGCCAAATAATGCCCGATAGAATGCAATCTCAAGGTTGTATTAGCACTTTCATCACTCTCTTGTGCTCCAATCGTCGATACCGAAGCGATGGCGTGGAATGAACGTGGTGAGACGGGGACGGCCTTTGGACGGGACGACAGCGACCGCTAACGCCAGAGGGCGGCCATGAAGCGATCCCCCAGGAGCACGCTTCGCCTGATTTCCGTCGCCTGGCCCTTCGTGTTGATCGTGCTTCTCCAGACGGCGTTTGCAACGTTCAGCCTTGAGGTCACCTCGTCGCTGCGCGCCTTCGTCAGCGGTGAAAGCCTGTGGTCCAAGGGCCAGCACGATGCGCTCTATTACCTCAACCGTTATGCCGAATCCGGCAATCGCTCCTTCGTCGACCGTTACCACGAGGCGATGGCGATACCGATGGGAGACCGCGCGGCGCGCCTGGCGCTGGAGGCGAGCCCGCCGGATATCGAGGCCGCATACCAGGGTTTCCTCGATGGCGCCAACCATCCGGACGACATCCCGAGCCTCATCTGGCTTTTCCGCTATTTCCGCTGGCTGCCCGTCATGGAAGCCTGCATTCGCGACTGGCGCACGGCCGAAGGCGTCCTGATGCAGTTGCTGCCGATCGGCGAGGCGGTTACATCCCAGCATGTCAACGATGTCGACCGCCGCGATATCACGCGCCAGCTCGACGAGATCAACGCGCTGGTGACGCCGCTCACCAAGCGCTTCTCCGATCGTCTCGGCGAGGGCACGCGCCAGGTGCAGACCGTGCTCCTTGTCAGCAACGTGGCGATGGCGCTGATCTTCATCCTGCTCACCGTTTGGCGGCTCAACAGCTTCCTCACGCACCGGCGCAGGATTGAGGAGCAACTGTCCTTCAGCGCCCATCACGACGACCTCACCGGCCTGCCGAACCGGCGGCTCTTCGAGGATGAACTCGGCCGCATGCTGGACGGGCCGCAGACCCGCCATGCGCTGATGTTCATCGATCTCGACCAGTTCAAGGCGGTGAACGACAATGGCGGCCATGCAGCGGGCGACGAGCTTCTGCGCCGGGTGGCGCGCGATCTCGTCAAGGCGATCCGCGGCACGGACCTGCTCGCACGGCTCGGCGGCGACGAGTTCGGCATCGTGCTGCCGAATTGTTCGCCGGAAGACGCGCTGCGTATCGCCATGCGGCTTCGTGAAATCACCGAGGCGATCGACTTTGTCTGGAACGGGCACCGTTATTCGATCAGCGCCTCGGTCGGCGTGGTGCATCTCGCCGAGCGTAGCTATACGCTGCAGGAAGCGCTGCGCGCTGCCGATATCGCCTGCTACATGGCGAAGGAGAAGGGGCGCAACCGCGTGCATGTCTTCGAGACGACCGATGCGGCGCAGACCCAGTTCACCGCCAATCTGCACTGGGTGCAGCGCCTGCACCGCGCGCTGGAAGAGGACAGCTTTCGGCTGTTCTCCCAGGCGATCGCGCCCGTCGGCGAGGCAGACGAGGCGGAAGAACATTGCGAAATCCTGCTCCGGCTGGAGGAGAACGGCAAGCTGCTGGCGCCGGGTGCCTTCATACCGGCTGCCGAACGTTTCGGCCTGATGCCCTCGCTCGATCGCTGGGTGGTGCGCAATGCGCTCGATATTATCGGCCGGCGCCGGGGTCCTATTTCGGGCACCTATTCCATCAACCTGAGCGGGCTAACGCTGAAGGACGATACCTTCCTGCCGTTCCTGCGCGATGCGCTGCGCCGCAGCCGGGTGCCGGCCGATGTGCTGTGCTTCGAGATCACGGAGACGAGCGCCATCGAGAACCTCGACGAGGCCATCGCCTTCATGAACGCGATGCGGGCCATGGGCTGCCGTTTCGCGCTCGACGATTTTGGCGTGGGCATGTCGTCCTTGACCTACCTGAAGCGCCTGCCGGTCGATTACGTGAAGATCGACGGCAGCTTCGTGCGCGACATGCTGAAGGACAAGGCGGACTGGATGACCGTCGAGATGATCAACCAGATCTCGCATCTCGCCGGGCGCAAGACGATCGCCGAATTCGTTGAAAATACGGAGATTTTCGCCGCACTGCAAACCATCGGCGTGGACTATGCGCAGGGCTATTCGATCGGCCGTCCGGAGCCTTTTCGCGCGGAGGCGACGGGTCTTGTCGTGCCGCTGCGCCGCGCCGACGTGGCCTAGGCGCGAGACGCGCGCTAGACCTGTTCCGAGGCCCGCTCCAGCGCCTTCAGCATCGTGCGTTCGGCGAGGTTGAGATAGGTCTCCATCTGTGCTGCCGCCTCATGCGGCTTGTTGGTCTCGACCAGCGTCGTGATGGCGTCGTTCATGTCGACGAAGGGGGAATGCAGGTGTTCCGGGTCGTTCAGGAGCCCGAAGCACAGGCGCAGTTCGGCCGCGATGCGCTCATAGAATTCGTTGAGCCGCACGCTGTCGGAGAGGTCGATGATGGCGGCGTGGAATTTCATGTTGGCGCTGCCGACGCCGATCCAGTTCGCCTGGTCGCGCTCTAGCCGCGCCATCGTCACGGCCTCGCGCATGACGCGGATGGCCGGGTGCTGCTGCCAGGCCTGGCGCAGCGCGCCACATTCCAGCATGCGCCGCACGCGGTAGATATCGATGATCGACGCCATGCTGGGCACCGCGACGAAGACGCCGCGATTGGCCTCGTGGCGCAGCAATCCATCCTTGGTAAGCAGGCGGAAGGCTTCGCGCAGCGAATTGCGCGAGACGTCGAAACGCTCGCTAAAGGCGGCCTCCGACAGGCGCTGGCCGGGCGCAAGCTCGCCCGAGATCAGCAGCGTGCGAATGCGCCGCGCCAGTCGATCCGCAAGCGGCAGGCCATCTCCGTCGTCCGTCATTCCACTCTCCCCGGCCCGGCATTTCCGCGTCCGAACCCTCTTTCATCGCTGCCATTAGCACGAATGCGGGGGCAGTGGAGCCGGAAACTGTCCCGAATCTCGCGCTATGTGGTTGGTAAAAAGGCATAAATAAGGAACGATACAGAAATATTGTTGAACAATATTGACATTTTTGTGTAGCAGTTCATCATTCGGTCATGGAATCCGCGAGGGGCGGATGGAGTGAGAGCGGAGAAATCTCATGGAACAGAGTTCAGCCGTGCCTGCCGGCCAGGGTGTGGTCGCGCAAGGCATTCATACGGTCAAATCCCGTCGGTCGGCGCTTGTTGCCGCAATCTTCCTGATGGCGACATCCGCCATCGGCCCGGGCTTCATCACCCAGACGGCGACCTTTACCACCAAGCTGGGTGCCGCCTTCGCCTTCGGCATTCTTGCCTCGATCCTCATCGACTTCGTCGTTCAGCTCAATATCTGGCGCATCGTCACCCTGACGCGCATGCGCGCCTCCGATGTCGCCAATGCCGCCATTCCCGGTTCCGGCCATCTGCTGGCCGTGCTCGTCATCGTGGGCGGGCTGTTCTTCAACATCGGCAATATCGGCGGCACGGGCCTCGGCCTCAACGCCATCTTCGGCCTCGATCCGAAGATCGGCGGTGCCATCAGTGCCGTTTTCTCGATCGGCATCTTCCTGTCGAAGCGCGCCGGGCTTGCCGTCGACCGCTTCATCATCTTCGCTGGCATCCTGATGATCGTGCTGACGCTCTACGTCGCGTTTGTCTCCGGTCCGCCCGTTGGTGACGCGCTGTTCCAGACGGTCCTGCCGGACACGATCGATTTTGCCACCATCACGACGATCGTCGGCGGTACTGTCGGCGGCTACATCACCTATTCCGGCGCGCATCGTCTGCTCGATCGCGGCATGGTCGGCGTCGAGAACCTGCCCGCCGTCAACCGCGCGGCACTGACCGGCATCACCGTTACCGGCCTGATGCGCTACGTGCTGTTCCTCGCCATCCTCGGCGTTGTTGCCAGCGGCGTTGTCATCGATACGTCCGGCCAGGGCGCAAACCCTGCCGCGCAGGCCTTCCAGGCGGCAGCCGGCAATGTCGGCCTGCGTCTCTTCGGCATCATCTTCTGGGCTGCGGCCATCACCAGCGTCATCGGTGCGGCCTATACGTCGGTCTCTTTCATCACCGTCTTCAAGCAGGACATCAGCGAACATGCCCGCAACATGGCAACGGTGGTCTTCATCGCCATCTCGCTCGTCTGCTACCTGCTGATGACGACTCCGCCGGCCGCGATGCTGGTCTTCGTCGGCGGCCTCAATGGCCTCATCCTGCCGATCGGCCTTTCCATCTTCCTCTTCGCCGCCTGGAAGCGCGAGGACCTGATGGGCGGCTATCGTTACCCGCGCTGGCTGCTGGCCCTAGGCGTCCTGGTCTGCGCACTGACATGGTATATGGGCTACAAGTCGGCCGGCACCATCTTCAGCCTGCTCGGTTAAAGGGAGAAAGACCATGGTAGCGATCGATCTCAACAGTGATCTCGGCGAAAGCTATGGCGCCTGGCGCATGGGCGACGATGCCGCCATGCTCGCCGTCGTCTCCTCGGCCAACATCGCCTGCGGTTTCCACGCCGGCGACCCGGCCGGCATCTACCGCACCGTCAAGGCGGCGGCGGAAAACGGCGTCGTCATCGGCGCCCATGTCTCCTATCCGGACCGCGTCGGCTTCGGCCGGCGCGACCTGGATGCGACCTCGGAAGAACTGATCGCCGACGTGATCTACCAGATCGGCGCGCTGAAGGGCGTCGCCGCGGCGGCCGGAGCGACCGTGCGCTACGTCAAGCCGCACGGCGCGCTCTACAACCGCATCGCCCATGATGCCAAGCAGGGCCAGGCGGTGATCGACGGTATCAAGGCGATCGATCCGTCGCTCGTCCTGATGGGCCTCGCCAATGCGCCGATCCTCGATCTCGCGCGCCGTGCCGGCCTTGCCGTCGTCGCCGAAGCCTTCGCCGACCGGGCCTATACGCCGAAGGGCGAGCTCGTCTCCCGCCGCGAGGCCGGTGCCGTGCTGCACGACGCGCAAAAAATCGCCGACCGCATGGTGCAACTCGCCCGCGAAGGCACGCTGGAGGCGATCGACGGCAGCGTCATCCGCATCGAGGCGCAGTCGATCTGCGTGCATGGCGACAGCCCCGGCGCGGTCGCCATCGCGCAAGAAATCCGCCGTCGTTTCGAGGCGGAAGGCATCGCCATCCGCTCCTTCGCCGACAAGAGCTGAGGCGCGGCCATGACGATCCCCACAGCCTATCTCAACCACACCGATGCCACAGCCGCCCGCAATGCGCGAAAAACCTATCGTGACGGCCGCATCGAACCGACCTCTGGAGTGGCGCCGGGCTTCACGCAGGCCAACATGATCGTGCTGCCGCGCGACTGGGCCTTCGATTTCCTGCTCTACGCGCAGCGCAATCCAAAACCGTGTCCGGTGCTGGACGTTTCCGACCCGGGCGCGCCAACAACGCTGCTGGCGCCCGGTGCGGACCTGCGCACCGACCTGCCGCTTTATCGCATCTGGCGGGACGGCAAGCTTGTCGAAGAGACGCCCGACGCGACTGCGGCCTGGGCAGAGCGCGACGACCTCGTCGCCTTCCTGATCGGTTGCTCCTTCACCTTCGAGACGCCGATGGTGGAGGCGGGTATCGAGATCCGGCATATGACGGACAAGAGCAACGTGCCGATGTACCTCACCAACAAGGCCTGCCGCCCCGCCGGGCGCCTCAAGGGCAATATGGTCGTCTCCATGCGGCCGATCCCGGCCGCGCGGGTGGCGGATGCGGCAACGATTTCCGGCCGTTTCCCGGCGGTACACGGCGCGCCGGTACATGTCGGGGCACCCGAAGAGATCGGCATTACCGATCTCGCTAAACCGGATTTCGGCGACGCGGTGCGCATCGAACCCGGTGAAGTGCCGGTGTTCTGGGCGTGCGGCGTGACCCCGCAGGCGGCCGTGATGGCCTCGGGCGTGCCCTTCGCCATCACGCATGCTCCCGGCTACATGTTTATCACCGATATCCCCGATTCCGCCTATCATGCGTGAGGGTTCATGCGCTTTCTTCCCGTCAGCCTGACCACCATCCTCGTCGAGCTCGCCGATCTCGACGAGACGCTCGCCCTCTTCGCCTCGCTTCAGGCGGAGCCCATCGCCGGCATTGCGGAAATGGTGCCGGCCGCCCGCACGCTGATGATCCGCTTCCACCCGGAAAAGATCTCTGCCGCGGAACTCGCGGCGCGCATCGGCACGCGTGACCTTTCGGCGAGGATTGCGCCCTCGGAGAATCTGGTCGAAATCCCGGTGCGTTATGACGGCGAAGACCTGGCCGACGTGGCGGAACTCATCGGCCTCAGCGTCGAGGAGGTCATCCGCCGCCATACCGAAAGCGAATTCACGGTCGCCTTCTGCGGTTTTGCGCCCGGCTTCGGCTATCTCGTCGGCGGTGATCCGTCCTTGCATGTGCCGCGACGCAAGAGCCCGCGCACCCGCATCCCGGCCGGCTCCGTGGCGATCGCCGGTGCCTTCAGCGGCGTCTACCCGCAGGCAAGCCCCGGCGGCTGGCAGATCATCGGCACGACGCCCGTCAAAATGTGGGACATCGACCGCGATCCGGGCGCTCTGTTCCAGCCCGGCTACCGCGTCCGCTTCTTCGACCTCGAAAAATCGGGCAAGACGGTCAGCATACCCGCATCCGCGCCTCGCCCGGAAAGCAGCGTCGCGGCGGATGCACCGCAGTTCAAGGTGCTCGCATCCCCCATGCCGGCGCTGTTCCAGGACCTCGGCCGCTTCGGCCAGACGGGGCAGGGCGTTTCCGCCTCCGGCGCGCTCGACCGCGGCGCCTTCAATGCCGTAAACCGCATCGTCGGCAATCCGGCAAACACGCCGGCCCTCGAACTCACCCTCGGTGGCATTTCCTTCGAGAGCAATGTTCGTGCGGTGATCGGCCTTGCCGGCGCGCCGTGTCCCGTGACGGTGCGCGACGCCTCCGGTCGCGAAAACCAATTCGAGATCAACCAGCCCATCTCGCTGGAGCCCGGCGACGTCGTGACGATCGGCCATCCCCGCAAGGGTATGCGATCCTATCTCGCCGTGCGCGGTGGCTTCGATGTCGCGCCGATCCTCGGCAGCGCGGCGACCGATACGCTGGCGGTGGTCGGCCCCGAGCCGGTGACGGCCGGGACTGTGCTTGCGCTGAGAGACTGCAAGGACGGGCTCACGAGCGTCTCAACCGACGAAATCTCCGCTTTCGATCCGCCGTCGGCCGGCGATGTGGTGACGCTTGAGGTGGTGCTCGGCCCGCGCACGGACTGGTTCACGCAGAAGGGCATCGAGACGCTGACGGGCCAGCTCTGGCAGGTGACGCCGCAATCGAGCCGCGTTGGCATCCGCCTTGCCGGCGATACCCCGCTGGAGCGCAAGGACAGCGCCGAGCTGCCGAGCGAGGGCACGGCGACCGGCGCGATCCAGGTGCCGCACAGCGGGCAGCCGGTGCTCTTCCTCGCCGATCATCCGCTGACCGGCGGTTATCCCGTCATCGGTGCGGTCGCCGAATATCATCTCGATCTCGCCGGCCAGATCCCTATCAACGCCAAGATTCGCTTCCGCCCGATCGGCCCCTTCGCCGATATCGCGAACCGCCAGGAGTAACGCCATGAAGAAAGTGCTGATTGCCAATCGTGGCGAAATCGCTGTGCGCATCCTGCGCGCCTGCCGGGACCACGGCCTCCAGTCGGTGGCGGTCTATGCGGATCCGGACGCCGATGCGCTCTTCGTGCGGCTTGCCGACGAGGCCTACGGGCTCGGCGGCGTGCGTCCGGCGGAAACTTATCTCGACATCGAAAAGCTGATCGCCATCGCCAAGCGCGCCGGCGCCGATGCCGTGCATCCGGGCTACGGCTTCCTCTCCGAGCGCGCCGAATTCGCCAAGGCGGTGCAGGATGCCGGCCTTAACTGGATCGGGCCGGACCCGCATGTGATCGAGGCACTCGGCGACAAGGTCGAGGCGCGGCGCATCGCGCAGAATGTCGGCGCCCCGCTCGTTGCCGGCAGTGATGGTCCGGTTTCCTCCGCGGCCGAGGTCATTGCCTTTGCGGAAGAACATGGCTTGCCGGTCGCCATCAAGGCCGCCTATGGCGGCGGCGGGCGCGGCATCAAGGTCGCCTGGAAGATGGAGGAGGTCGCCGACCTCTACGAATCCGCCGTGCGCGAGGCGACCGCCGCCTTCGGCCGCGGCGAATGTTTCCTCGAACGTTTCCTCGACCGGCCGCGCCATATCGAGGCGCAGGTCATCGCCGACAAACACGGCAATGTGCTGGTGCTCGGCACCCGCGACTGCTCGGCGCAGCGGCGCAACCAGAAACTCATCGAAGAGGCGCCGGCGCCCTTCCTGACACCGGAACAGCGCCAGAAGATCCACGATGCCGCAAAGGCGATCTGCGCCGCGGCCGGCTATTCCGGCGCCGGCACGGTGGAGTTCCTGCTCGGCGTCGACGGCACGATCTCCTTCCTGGAGGTTAATACCCGCCTTCAGGTCGAGCACCCGGTGACGGAAGAAACCACCGGCATCGACCTCGTCATCGAGCAGTTCCGCATCGCCGAGGGTGAGCCTTTGCGCGTTCTCGAAACCCCGGAACCGCGCGGCCATTCCATCGAGTTCCGCATCAATGCCGAAGACCCGGGCCGCGGCTTCCTGCCGACGCCGGGCACGATCACCGTCTTCGATCCGCCGTCCGGCCCGGGCGTGCGCGTCGACAGCGGCGTCGTCAGCGGTTCCAGCATCCCGGGCGTCTTCGACTCGCTGATGGCCAAGCTGATCGTTACCGGTGCGACGCGCGAAGAGGCGCTGCGCCGCGCCCGCCGGGCGCTGAAGGAATTCCGCATCGAGGGCGTGGCGACGGTCCTGCCGTTCCACCGCGCGGCGATCGACACCGCGGATTTCATCGGCACCGATGGCTTCAAGGTGCATACCCGCTGGATCGAGACCGATTTCGCCGCCATGCCGGACGCCATGGCACGGCCGGAGCCGGCGGCCGATCCGACGCTGATCCGCACCCACCTGGAAATCGACGGCAAGCGCGTCGCGCTGGCGCTGCCGAGCCTGCTGTTCGCGGGCTTCGGAACGGCCGACCAGGGCGTGGCCACTGCTGGCAGCAAGCCGGCCGAGGATGGCATCGCCGCCCCGGTCTCCGGCACGCTGCAAAGCTTCAAGATCGCTGATGGCGCAACTGTCACCGAAGGCGAGCTGGTGGCGGTGATGGAGGCGATGAAGATGGAAACGCAGGTTCTCGCCCCGAAGGCCGGAAAACTGCGCCTCCGCGTCAAGGAAGGCGATTACCTGCAAGCCGGCGACACGCTGATGGTGTTCGAAGGCTGATGTCCCTGGGCTTCCGCGTCCCGGATCAATAATCCGGGGCGGTGCCGAAGACGAATTCGCAGGGCGTGTGCGCCATGTTGAAATACTGGTGGTCGAAGCCGGCGGGAATGTAGAAGCCGTCGCGCGGGTTGAGTTCGAACCAGGCCTGGCCCTCGGCATCGGGAATGTGGATGTTGAGCACGCCGGAGACGACATAGAGGCATTCGTCGCCCTTGTGGCGCTCCACGCGCGTACGCTTGCCCCCGAGCACTGTCGTCTTGCCGACGGTCAGCTGGTCCGTCGCGCAGTAAAAGCCGGTATAGGCGCCCTGCGTTTCCGCATCGAGGCTCCAGAGCATGTCGGCATCGCGCTTCGGATGGATCGTGCGGGCCTCGCGCTGCGCCTCCGCCGCCATCGGCCAGCGGCCTAGAAAATCCTGCTGGATGTAGCGGTTTTCAGAAAGCAGCGGCTTGGTGCGGGCATAGGGACCGGAGGTGCCCTTGGCCGGCGGCGGCGCGAAGAATTCCAGCACGCGCACCTGCTCCTCGCCGAGGTTGAAGCCGTGGTGCCAGGTGTCCTTGCGGAAGAACAGCGCCTCGCCCTGCTTGGCGATGCAGACTTCGCCGGTTTCCGGGTTGGCAAGGCCCAGCGTGCCGCTGATCACATAGAGCAGTTCATCCGCGCCAAAAATCGTGCGGAAGGCGTCGGTGTGCTTGAAGCAGCCGCCGGGCTGCATGCCGAAGACGATCTGGTGGATGTTTTCCGTGGACGCATAGATCCAGTCGTCGACGAGGCCGGCATTTTCCTCGCCCCACAGATGGCGTGTGACGCCGGCATAGGGAATGTGGCTCGGCCGGTCGAAGACGGGACGGGGGGACGGCTTGTAGCCCATGGAAAACTCCTTTGTTTCAAGGCGATGAAGCGGGGCGGGTGCGGGCGATCAGCCGCTCGATGACGGCCTGCTTCATGGCGGGGTCGAGATGCATGACGTTGAAGACCTCCGCCATCCACATGCCTTCGATGGCAAGGCGGATGATGGTGGCTTCCACCGGGTCGAGGCCGTCCTTTTCGACGGCCGCCTGGCAGCGGATGTTCTGCTGGTGGACGATTTCGAGAAGATCGGGAAAGTTCGACAGCGCTGCGGTGATGCTGGCGCCGAGGCGGTCGTACTGGTCGCCGGTGCTGGCGGCGTCGCCCATGGTCGCCGCCACATAGGCGCGGGTATAGCGGCCATGCGGCTCGGCGTCGGTGCCCTCAAGCCCGGCAAGGCCGGTCTCGAAGCGATAGACGAAGCGTTCGACCATGGCGCGCACCAGCGCGTCCTTGCTGGCAAAATGGTAGAGGATGCCGCCCTTGGAAAGCCCAGTCACCTCCGCCACCTTGTCGAAGGTGAGCGTCGAGACGCCGTCCTTGACGACGATCTCCTCGGCCGCGGTGAGGATGCGTTCGCGTGCGGTGCCACGTCTTGCCATGTCGATACCCATGCTGTTGCGATCTTCCCGCTATAGCTGCGAACTCTCGCGCAGGCGACCGACGATATCCGCCATCAGGGCGAGGTCCTGGCGGGAATCGTCGAGCGTCGTCTTCGGCGTGGTGCCGTTCACGAGATGATCGTGGAAGGCGCGCAGCTCGATGGCGAAGGGATCGGTGTAGTTCGGGCCGAAGACCCGCGTTTCGGTCTCGGTGTCGGTTGAATCCGTCACTTCCAGCGAGGTCGGCAGGTTGCGGATGTAAGGCGTGTCGTAGCCGAAGCTGAGGCGGCGGCGGTCGGCGTAGACCTCGATGCGGGCGTCGAAGCGCGCGACATTGTCGATCAGGGCCTCGTAGATCGCGGTAAAGTGGCCATAGTCGAAGAGCGCCACGATCTGCTCGCCGTTCTGCTTGTGATGGGCGGCGATGACGCGCTGCGGCAGGCCGATCAGCTCGCGCATGGCAGAAAGGCTGTGCGAGGAGAGCCCCGTCAGCACCTGGTAGGCGCGCATCAGGCTGGGGGAGGCGTCCTTGCCGGCGACGTCGCACAGCAGTGCTTCGGTTTCCGATCGCGACTGCGCGAGGAAGCCGGCATCGAGATCGGGCGGATAAAAGATGTTGCGGGTCTGGCGGATGAAGAACGGGCCTTCGCAGATGAGGTCGCGGACGCGCACGTACCGCAGGTCCTCCTGCGGCGGCATCATCTCCTTCGCCTTCAGGAAGCTTGGCGAATAGCGCCGCATATAGGCGACGAAGACGAGGAGGCCGGACGCTTTCGCCAGCGGCGCCACGTCGTCGATTTCGCCGAGCGTCAGGCAGGCGGGTTTTTCGAGGAAGACATGTTTGCCGGCCTTCAGCGCCAGGTCGAGATAGTGGCGGTGCGTCTGGTCGGGCGTCAGGATGAAGACGGCATCGATATCCGGCGATGCGACCAACGCCTCGGCGCTCTCATAGGCGCGGGTGGTTGCATAGCGCTCGGCGCAATGGGCCGTCAGGCTCGGCGAGACGTCGAAGACGCCCGCCACTTCGAACAGATGGCGGTGATCGGCGAGGATCGGCAGGTGCATCAACTGGCTCACCTCGCCAAGACCGATGAGACCGACACGAACGATACGCATGAAAAGAACCTTTCCTAACCCTTGACCGCTCCGGCCGTGAGGCCGGAGACGATGTATTTCTGGAAGATGAGCGCCAGCACGATCAGCGGCACGGTGACGATGGTCGAGGCGGCCATGATGGCGCCATAGGGGAACTCGTAGCGGCTGGAGCCGGAGATGAGGGCAATCGCGACTGGGACCGTGCGGTTCTCGTCCGTCAGGATGAAGGTCAGCGCGAACATGAACTCGTTCCACGAGGCGATGAAGGCGAGCAGGCCCGTCGACATCAGCGCTGGCCCCATCATCGGCAGGAAGATGCAGCGCACGATCCTGAGCGGCGAGCAGCCGTCCATGATGGCCGCCTCCTCGATCTGCCGCGGCAGGCTGCGCATGAAGGTGGTCAGCACCCAGATGTTGAAGGGCAGGGTGAAGATCATGTAGGCGAAGATCAGCGAGCCCAGCGTGTTGTAGAGCCTGAGCCAGCGGATCATCTCGAAGAGGCCGGAGAGCAGCGCGATCTGCGGGAACATCGAGACCGCGAGGAACAGGAGCATGATCGGCGAGCGACCGCGGAAATCGATGCGGCCGAGCGCATAGGCGGCGGCGATCGCCAGCCCCAGCGAGAGCGCCACGACGGAGGCGGCGACGATCAGCGAGTTCATCAGGCTGCGCAGGAACACGCCATCCGACAGGATCGCCTCGTAATTGTTGAACTTCAGGTCCGGCAGGAAGGTGACGTCGAAGATCGCCTGGCCGGATTTCAGCGAGGAGGCGATCATCCAGTAGAAGGGAAACAGCGTGTAGAGCGCGACCACGGTGAAGAGCGAGTAGATCGCGATGCGGTGGAGGCGTCTGTTGGCTCTGCTGCGCACCATGTCACACCCCCAGGAGCCGGCGGTTGAGCCGGAAGACGGTCACGTAGATCGCGGTGACGATCGCGATCATCAGGAAGATCGCCGCACTTGCCGCCGAGCCGACGCCCATGTCCTGGAAATTGACCAGAACCTCGCGGGCGTAGATCGACACGGTCTTCGTGTCGTCGCTGTTCGAGGAGAGGACGAAGCTCAGATCGAACATGCGCAACGCATCGAGCAGGCGGAAGAGCACCGCGACGGCGATGCTCGGCGCCAGCAGCGGCAGGGTCAGCGCGGTGAACTGCCGCCATTCCGACACGCCGTCGATCGAGGCGGCCTCGTAGATGCTTTTGGGCAGCATCTGCAACCCGGCAAGGATGAGCAGCACCATGAAGGGGGTGGTGATCCAGACGTCGACGGCGATGATGACCGGCATGACGAGATCCGGATTGGCCGTCCAGGCGATGCCGTTGTCGATGAGCCCCATCAGCTTCAGCACATGGTTGAGAATGCCGAACTGGTCATGCAGCATCCACTGCCACATGCGCGCGCTGACGACGACGGGGATGGACCATGGAATGAGGATGACCGCACGCATCAGGCCGCGGCCGCCGATATGGGCGTTCAGCAGGAGCGCGATGGCGAGCCCCAGCACCGTCTCGATCGAGACCGAGATAACGGTAAAAAACAGCGTGTTGCGCACCGACTGCCACCAGAGCGGATCCTCGAACAGGGTGAAATAGTTCTCGAAGCCGATGTAGTCGTAGATGTCCGGCTCGGTGAGATAGGCATCGGTGAAAGAGAACAGGAACGTCCGCCCGAGCGGCCAGAGTGCCACCGCGAAGAGCACGACGAGGCTCGGTGCGAGAAACAGCCAGGCCGTTCGCGCCCGCATCGCGTTGAGGCCGATGCGCATCGTCGCCATGTCAGGCCCTCCCCGGAAGAAGCGCGCGGTCGTCCTTGCCGAAGAGATGCGCGCGCTCGTGTTTCCAGCCGATAAGGGTCGTGGCGCCGGGCCGGATATCCGGCTTGCCCTGCGCCTTGACGACGATGGACCGGCCATCCCCCACATTGAGGTGGACAAGGGATTCCCCGCCGAGCGGCTCGACGAGCAGCACTTCGGCCTCCAGCGTCGCTTCGCCGCCGCCGAGCATCAGGTCTTCGGGCCGGATGCCGAGCGTGACGTCGCCGGCATAGTCGTGCGGTGCAAGCCGGTGACGTCCGCCGGAAAGCGACAGCACGCTATCCTCGCCTTCGCGGGCCAGCAGGCCCGGCAGAAAATTCATGCGCGGGGAGCCGATGAAGCTTGCGACGAAGCGGTTGGCCGGGCGCTCGTAGAGCTCCATCGGCGTGCCGATCTGGGCGATGAAGCCATCCTTCAGCACGACGATGCGGTCGGCAAGCGTCATCGCCTCCATCTGGTCGTGCGTCACGTAGACGGTGGTGGCCTTCACCTCGCGGTGGATGCGGGCGATCTCGACGCGCATCTCCATGCGCAGGTCGGCGTCGAGATTGGACAGCGGTTCATCGAAGAGGAAGAGCTTTTGCTGGCGCACGAGGGCGCGGCCGATGGCGACGCGCTGCTGCTGGCCGCCGGAAAGCTGTGCCGGCCGGCGCTCCAGCAGGTGGTCGATCTTGAGGAATTTTGCCGCCTTGGTGACGCGCTCGCGGATTTCGGCGGCGGGAAGCCGGGCGGTTTCCAGCGCGAAGCCGAGATTGCGCTCGACATTCATGTGCGGATAGAGCGCGTAGGACTGGAAGACCATGGCGATGTTGCGCTTGGCCGGCGGCGTCTCGTTCATGCGGTTGCCGGCGATACGAAGCTCACCGTCGGAGATTTCCTCCAGCCCGGCGATCATGCGCAAAAGCGTGGACTTGCCGCAGCCGGAAGGCCCGACGAAGACGACGAACTCGCCCTCGGCGATCGCGAGGTTGAGCTTGTCGATGATGGTCAGCGCGCCGAAACGTTTGACGACATTGATGAGATCTATACCGCTCATGACCGTTCCATCTTGAATGTCCTGTGGGCCAGCGCCGCCACGCCGATGGCGCAGGCCGTGTCGCCGATGAGGCTCGCCACGATCGGCATATCGCGCGCGCCCTCGGCCCAGATGAACTGGCGCGTCAGCGCGGCAAGCCGCGGGGTCACTTCGGGATCGCTGCCGATGCCGCCGCCGAGCACGAGCACGGCGGGGTCCAGCGTGTTGATGAGCTGGCCGAGATAGGAGGCGAGCGAGAGCAGCGCGTTCTCCACCATTTGCGCGGCCCGCGGATCGCGCGCCTCCGCCTCGAACAGCGAGAGCGCGGTGGCATCCGGCCGGCCGATGAGCGCGCCGTAGCGCTCGCCGAGCGCCTTGCCGCCGGCGAAAAGCTCCAGATTGTGCCGCACCTGCCGGTCGCGCGCCGGCCCGTCGAAGGCGACGAGATCGCTGCCGGAAAAGTGGATGGCAAAGCCGCGCGCCCCTTCATAGGGCGCGCCGCCGATCACCAGCGAATGGGAGAGGCCGGTGGAAATCGTGACGTAGACGAAGGGATCGACGCCCCGGCCGGCCCCCATCCAGCCTTCCGCGAAGGCGGCGGCGCGGACGTCGCTATCGATGTGCAGGGCGCCGACGCGGCCGAGGCGGGCGCGATAGTCGAGCCCGCGCCAGTCGAAATTCCAGGCCGAGGCCGGCTCGCCGTCGCGCGTCACCAGTTCCGGCAGGCAGATGCCGAGTGCCGCGGCCTCCAGCGCCTCGCCGTCCGCGCGCTCCCGCATGGCGGCCGCGAGGTCGCAGACGAGATCGAGCACCGCGCCGCCGCCATTCTGGCAGGGCGTCGCCTCCGTGCGCTCGGCGACGACGGCGCCGTCCGAGAGGCGCACGATGCAGGCCTTCGTCTTGGTGCCGCCGACATCGATACCGATCGCGTGCCGGGTCATGGTGCCGCCCTGGCCGCCGCGTCGGCGTGCAGTTCAGCGTTGCGGCACTCTACGGCGATGGTCGCCGGCCAGTCCGGATCGTAGGCGGATACCGTCGAAAGCCGCCGGAAAGCTTCACGTTTTCCCTCGCCCCAGACGATCATCGCGACCGCCTTGGAGAGGTTCGCGATCGAGCCGGTGCCGATGGTGAGGCCGTGCGTCGGCACTTCGTCCAGCCCGCGAAAATCCGGAAAGGTCGCGAGATTGTCGCGCCGTGTCTGCTCTGCGAGCGTCACGATGCGTGAACGGCTGTCGCGTGTTGAACCCGGCGGGTTGAAGGCGATGTGGCCATCGCCGGCGCCGGAGGCGAGCAGGAAAAGATCGATGCCACCGAGGCTTTCGATCTCGGCGTCATAGGCTTCCGGCTCGGCGAGGGAGGGCATGCGGAAGTTCGCTTCCGGCATGCGCAGCTCTACCGGCAGCGCCCGGTTGATCCGGCCAACGATTTCCCGCTCGCCAAAACCACGGCAGGAATAGTGGGCGGAAGCCGGCGGCGGAGAGAGGCCGTCGGGGCCGGACAGCAGGTATTCGTCCATCATCGCGACGATCAGCCCGGAGCATTCGATCGGGTCGGCGGCAAGCTGGCGTTCCAGCGCCTGATAGACGGGCATGGGGCTGCGACCGCCCGGGCAGCCGAGCACATAGGGCCGGCCCGCCGCATTGGCGGCGCGAAGTTCCGTAAGGATGCGGGTGGCGAGATGTTCGCCGATCGCCTCGGGATTGTTGTGGATCATAACCTTCATCGGCCGGCCTGCCCCTGAAGCAGAGAAGAGACGAAGCGGTAGTTCCGCGCGGCGATCGCCTTCGGCGTTTCGGGATGTTTCGGTGCAAGGTCCTGCTCGATGACCAGCGGGCCGTCGTAGCCATGTGCCAACAGCGTCGCCATGAAATCGGCGATGTCGACCACGCCACGGTCGAGATCGGTCATGATGCCGTCCTCGAAGGCGCGGTCGCAATGGATGTTTTCCGCCAGGACCTTTTCGCGGAACGCCCCGTCGACGTTCTTCAGGTGGATGGAGTTGATGCGCGCTTGGTGACGCAGGAAGAAGCTCTTAGGATCTGCCTTCCAATAGGCGTGGTGGCCGGTATCGAGGCAGAGACCAACCAGCGCCGGATCGGTCTCGGCAAGCAGACGCTCGATCTGGCTTTCATGCTCCACACAGGTGCCGACATGGGGGTGGAAGCTGAATTGCAGCCCGTGCTCGCGGGCGATACCGGCGGAGAGCATGGTCAACTCGACGACGCTGCACCAGCCGGCTTCATCGACGACGCCCATCCGGTCCTTCGGATAGAACTCGGACTCGTCCATCAGGATGAAACGCGTGCCGCCGACGGCCGACAGCAAGGCGCAGATCTGGTGCGTCTTGTCCGCCAGCGCCGCGGCCGTATCGGCATCCGCCAGCGTGTGAACATGGGCCGCCGCGACCACGGAGAGGCCGCGGCGGTCGAGTTCGTGCGAAAGCACTTTCGGGTCTGTCGAAAAATAGCCGTAGGGGCCAAGCTCGGTGTGGCGGTATCCGGCCGCGACGATGCGGTCGAGATAATCGGTCCAGCCGAGGTCGTTGCCGGTGGGCCAATAGACGCCCCAGCAGCACGGTGCGATCGCGATATTCACTGTCATGTCCTCGATGGGTCGGCGCGGCTTACCAGCCGCGCTTCTTCAGCCGTTCCAGATCGCTGCTGACATTGGTCAGCGCCTCTTCCGCGCCTTCCTTGCCGCTCAGCACGTTGTGCACGCCGTTGAAGATGCGCTGCGAGACACGGTTGTAGGAGGCGCCGGTGACCTGCGAGGGGCGGGAGGCGCTTTCGGCATAGGCCTTTTCGGCAAAACGCAGCGCCGGGTTGGCCTTCAGGATTTCCTCGTCCTGGTAGAGCGCCTTCAGCGTCGGGCTATAGGCTTGCAACGCGCGGCGCTTCTGCTCCTTGGCGCCTGTGAGGTAGCGCACGAGGCTCACCGCCGCGTCGGTATCCTCGGCATATTTGGACACGCCGAGCAGGCCTGCGCCGTAGCAGCCGCTCGACTTCTCGCCCTCGGCGCCGACCGGCAGCGCCATCACGCCGACCTTGCCGGCGAGCGCCGACCCTGCGGCTTGGCTGGTGCCCCAGACATAACCCCAGTTGCGGTGGAAGACGGAATTGCCGGCCTCGAAGACGCCGCGCGAGCCTTCCTCGTCATAGTTCAGCACGCCCTCCGGGCTGATGCCGCCGATCCACGAGCGGGCAAGGTCGAGGGCCGCGACGGCCTTCGGATTGTTTGCGGTGATCGTGCCGTCCGGCGCGATGAAAGTGCCGCCGCCATAGGAGGCGACCCATTCCAGCGCGTCGCAGGTCAGGCCCTCATAGGCGCGGCCCTGCCAGACATAACCCCACATGTCCTTGGTGCCGGCGGCGCGTTCCTGTTCCTGGATGGACTTGGCCGTTTCGGTCAGTTCCGCCCAGGTCTTCGGTTCAGCCTTGCCGTATTTTTCAAGCAGGTCCTTGCGGTAGAACATCAGGCCCGCATCGACGAACCAGGGCATGGCGAGCAGCTTGCCCTCGATGGTGCTATCGGCGAGCGCGGAATCGAAATGCGCCGCAAGCTCTTCCGCCGGCACCTTTTCCTTGAGGTCGATGAGATGGGCGGCAAGCGCGCCGACCCAGATATTGTCGAGCGTCAGCACGTCGATGTCCCCGGACTTGCCGGCGAGAAGTTGCTGGTAGAGCGGCAGCGCCTCACCCCAGTTCGCCGGCATCTTGTTGATCTTGACCGTGTTGCCGGTCTCCTTCGCCCAGGCCTCGGAGGCCGATTGGCAAAGTTCCAGTTCGGCGCCGGCCGAGCTGCAGAAGATCGACACTTCCGCCGCGCCCGCAGAACCGCCCCACAGGACGGCGCCAGCCAGCGCCGTCGTTCTCAGAAATCCATCCCAATGCACTGTGTTCTCCTCCCACACCGCGTTAAGTTCGCAAAATTACTATACCGTCTGGTCGGTAAAGTAAAGTGGATGAAATTGCACTGTGGAAGGTTGTTTCAGTGGGCTATGCGGCGTCGTCCAACCGGTTCTTCAGGCTCATGCCGACCATCACCATGCGGGCGGCATCTTCGGCTGCTCGGGCGAGCAGTTTCGGCGCCGAGGAAATCGCGTCTTCCAGCGAGCAGGGCCGGCTGAGGATGGAGGCGAAGGCGTCGATGCCGTGTTCGAAATTGAGGCGCACGCCCTTGCCGATGGTGCCGGCGAGCGCGATGACGGGCACGCCGGCGCGTTTGGCGCGCTGCGCCACTTCGGCCGGCACCTTGCCGAAAGGCGTCTGGCCGTCGAGGCTGCCTTCCGCGGTGATGACGAGATCGGCCTTAGCGATGAACCGGTCGAGTTCCAGATACTGCATGACGATGTCGTAGCGCGGATGCAGCCTGCCGCCGACGAGGCCGAGCACCGCGGCACCAAGCCCGCCGGATGCGCCGGAGCCGGGCGCCTGCCCGACATCGATGCCCGTCGTGCGCCGGATGGCGGCGGCATAGGTCTCCATGGCGGCGGCGAGGACCTCCACCTGTGCCGGCGTGGCGCCCTTCTGCGGCCCGAAGATGCGCGCGACACCGCGTTCGCCGAGCAGTACATTGTGCCAGTTGACGGCGGCATCGATGCGCACGCGGTTAAGGCGCGGATCGCGGCCGCTGATATCGATGGCGGCGAGGCGGGCGAGCGCGGCACCGCCACGGGGCAGGAGGTCGCCTTCTTCGTCAAGCAGCCGGATGCCGAGCGCTTCGGCCATGCCGGCGCCGCCATCGTTGATGCCGCTGTCGCCGCAGCCGAGCAGGATGCGGCGTGCACCCCGGTCGAGCGCCGCGCGCACCAGTTCGCCGACGCCATAGCTCGTCGTCAGGCAGGGATTGCGCCGGTCGCGCGGAACCAGTCTGAGGCCTGCCGCGGCCGCCATCTCGATGACGGCGGTCGGCTCGCTGCAACCACCGAGGAAGCCGAAATGCGCTTCGACCGGATCATTGACGGGGCCGGTGACCGTCAGATGATGCAGCACGTCGCCGGTCGCCTTGACGAGGGCCTTGGTAAAACCCTCTCCGCCATCGACCATCGGCGCCTTCAAGACGGTGGCCCCGGGGAAGGCGCGCTTGACGCCGCTTTCGATGCAATCCGCTGCCTGATCGGCCGAGAGGCTCTCCTTGAAACCGGAGGGGGCGACGAGAACCGTGAAAGACATGGGGATGTTCCTTTTACTATGACAATCATGTGACAGGGGAGGAACGGGATGGCTCGGTATCTATTCCGCCAGAATGAAAATAAATTTAGTCGGCTAAATAAAAAGAGGCCGCGCTTGGCGGCCGTTTTCTTTTCGGTGTGCGCGGTTCAGCGCAGGGGCAAGCCTTGCAGCGGCCAGACGAGCGTGGCGAAGACGATGAGCAGCACCACGAAGGGCACGACCAGCACCATGGCGAGCCGCAACAGGTCGGCCTGACCGAAGGGCGGCGGGTCCATCGCGCCGAACAGCGCCACCGGCTTGGCGGAGACCATCAGCGTCTGGCAGAAGCCGCTCGCTAGCGTCACGACCATCACGAGGTTGAGCGGATCGACGCCGAGGGCGGCGAGCGGCAGGGCAAGGGCGGGAATGAGCACGGTCGCCCGCGCCGTGCGCGAGGTGATGACGAGGTGGGAGAGCGTCGCCACGATGGCGGCAAACCCGATGACGAGCGCGGGCCAGGCCGCGATGCTTTCGCCGGCGAGGCCGACCACCCGCTCGGCCAGCACCTGCGCCGTGCCGGTCGCCAACAGCGCCTCGCCGATGACGAGCGTGCCGGCGAGGAACAGCAGCAGGTTCCATTCCACGCCCTTGAGAGCGGCCTTCAGCGGCAGGCGGGAGACCCGCTCGGTCGCCAGCAGCAGGGCGGCGGCGATGCCGATGAGCGGCATGCCGATGCCGTGCAGGGGTTGGGCCGCGAAGAGCAGGATCATCGCGCCGGTGATGGCGAGCACGGTCCATTGCTGGCGCGTCAGCGGGGTGGGGGTCTCATCGGGGCTGCGCGCCGCGATCGCCATCGTACGTTCCTCACGGGTGAGGAAAAGTCGTAGCAGCACGGCGCAGGCGAAGAGCGAGCACAGCAGCGAGAAGGGGCCGGCGAGCGCGATCCAGCCGAGGAAATCGGGGCTTTGGCCGCGCAGGCGCTCCATCATGCCGGCCGCGACGAGATGGGCGCCCGCACCGATCAGTGATGCGCCGGCGGAAAGCAGGATGACCGAGGGAAAAAGCAGCGCCAGGGCGCGGTTGACCCGCGCATGGCCGATCGCCGCAGCAAGGCCGAGATAGACCGGCGCCAGCATGGCGGCGCGCGCCGATGTCGAGGGGATGATGAAGGCGGTGGCGAAGATCAGGAGCGTCAGCGCCCAGAACAGGCCCTGCACGGTGGTAAGCCGGGCAAGCAGCCGGCGAATGATCTGCTCGATCACGCCGACCTGCCGCAGCACGCCGGCCACGACGAAGGCCGCCAGCATCAGCCAGACGATATCGTTGCCGAGCGAGCGGTAGAGCACGTCCTCGTCGATCGCGCCGACGACCGGCAGGAGTGCTGCACCCGCCAGCGCCACGGGCGTATCCGGCAGGTCGAGGATTGTCCAGGCGGTGATCGTCGCCACGAAGACGGCGAGTGTCAGCCGCATGTTGAGGGTGAGGCCGTCGATCGTGAGGAAGATCAGCATGGCGCTGAAGGCGAGCACGATCGCCGCGACGATCTGTTTCACGCGGGCGAGCGGCATGCTCGGCTCCAGCATCGGGGACGGTTCCCCACGCCGATCGGCGTGGGGTCCGGGAGGGGCGATTGCATAAAGGGCCACGATCGCCCTCCTTTCGGTCTTTCAGGCTGCGGCTCAATCGTTGTCGGACGACGAGTTCGACGAACCGTTCGAGTTCGAATTCGAGTTGCTGTTCGAATTGGAGTTCGAGTTGGAATTGCTGTTACTGTTGGAATTCGAATTCGAATTGGAGTTGGAATTCGAGTTGGAGTTCCGGTTCGAGTTGGAATTCCGCGAGGAATTCGACGAGCTGTTGGAGTTGCGGTTCGAGCTCCAGCTGCCACGACGGTCGTCGTCGCGGTCGCGGCCGTAGCGCGCCTGGCTCGCCTTGCTGGTGCGCGTCATCTTCTGCAGGAAGCGGTAAACCGGGTCGTCGGCGACGGCGGGCGCGGGGGCTGCGGCGCCGACCACCAGGAATGCGCTCAGGATTGCGATGACCTTCTTCATGGTGTTTCTCCTTTGAGTGACAGCCTCGTTGGCTGCGAGGGAGAAACGGCGGTGCGTAAATCTTATTCCCGATAAAACAGAAATAATTTCAATGTGATAGCCTATTCCTAAGACGCATGCGGCATCGCCGCCGCTGCGGGGCGCAGCGACGGCCAAGGCGATGTATCCGGCTCAGAGCCTATCGCTGGGCGCGGGCGAACTTGCGATACCAACCGTCGGCGGCGAGCGTCTTGCGCAGGATCGTCTTGCGCACGGTGCCCTCTACCGGGTTTTCCGCACGAATGTCCGCGTCGAGATCGGAGGCATCGCGGCGGAAGGGGATGACCTGCACGATCGGCGTGCCGCGTTCCAGCATATGCAGGCCGTCCTCGCCGATGGCGAAGAAGGGGAAGTGGATTTCCGACTGGTAGGTATCGGTATCGACCACGCCGGCGACGACCTCGAAGACGCCGTTCGGCCGGTTGAGCGGCGGCACGAACAGGCAGCTCCAGCCGGGCGGCGTGCGGATGGTCCAGTAATTGTGGAACTTGCAGGGTGGCAGCGGCTCGCGCGGATTGCCGGCGACCTGGTGGCTGGCATGGTTGCTGACCAGCGTGCGGTCGAAATCCCAGCCGCAATCGACCGTCTTGCCGCCATCGGAGATTTCCATGCGCACGCTTGCCGCAAGGCCGATCACCCAGCCGGCGGCCATGGCGTCGAGGAAGGGCATGCAGCGCTTTACGGTGATGCCGCTGTTGGTGGGCGAGACCTGCGTCTCGTCGATCGCGGGCAATTTGCGGAACCAGTCGGGTAGCGCCGTCTTGGCGCGCACGGGGGCGGGGATCACGCCCTCGTCCTCCTTGCGGCAGAGAAAGGTCAACCGGGGCTGCGGTTTCTTCAGAAGGGCCAGGGCCATCGCTGTTCTCCTCATCAATCGATGCGAGAAGAACGGCGATGGACGAAACCTATTCCCGGCGGTGCGAAAAATTTTTGGCCGGGCGTCAGGTCACCCGGTAGAGTTGGACCGGCCGCTTCGGCGCGCGCTTGATGATGCCCTTGGCCTCAAGGTCGAGCTGCACGGCCTTCATCCACCAGCCCGCCTTCTGCCGCTCCGGAAAATCCGTCTCCGAGAGGTGCGGCAGCAGAGCCTCCTGCGCCTGCGCGACCGTCATGCCCGGTGCGATGTCCGGCAGGGCGGCAAGTAGTGCCGCGCGCATCGCCATATATTTCGTGCGGTCGAGCCGTTAGGTGCGGCCGGGCGTGTTGGTGTTCTCGACTCCAATCTTGTCAGACATCGATCGTCCCCCCGACAGCGATTTTCGGATTGCGGAAGCCCATGGCGATCCAGGCCGCCAGGAGCTTTCCGTAAAAGGCGACCGTGTGGGTCTTGAGGTTGGGAATGTCGGCGGGCAGGCCGGAGCGATCGGCGAGGTCGCTCGTCATGGTGCGCAGCTCCGCCTTCGGTCTCTGGGCTTCCGGCCAGAGGTGCAGGTAGAGGCTCAGCCAGTATGCGCCCTTCATCTCCAGGAACATGGGCGTGTTGCAGCAGGTGGCGACGACGCGCCGCGAGCCGGCGGTGGGGGAGAGACGGAATTCCTTGAGGTTTTCAGCGCCCGCCAGGATGCGGACCCGATCCTTGCGGTATTCCGCGGCTGGTGTCGCGTGGTAGCTGGTCAGCGTGTTCTTCGCGCCGGGAAGCGTCGCGAGCCTACCGGCGGCGGCCCGGCAGCTGTTGCACAGGCATTCGGAAACCAGGATCGGGCTTCCCTGCACTTCAAGGCGCGTCTGGCCACAGGCGCAGCCGATCTGGGTTGTTCTGCGCATCTCAGTCATCCTCCGTGACGTTGAACAGGTATCGAATGTAGCGCTCCAGATGGTCGAGGCTTTCGCGGGCGAGTGCGGGGTCGTTGGCCGCCTTCGCCAGGATGAAGCCGCCCTGGAGAACGGCCTGCGTGTGGCGCGCGAGGCTCTCGGCCGTCCAGTCGGTCGCCGTGATGCCGCGCTCGCGCCGCGCCATCTCGATATCGGCCTCCAGCGTTGCCGTGTGCCCGAACATGCTGCGCCCGCAGGCATCGCGAATGTCGGGCGCGCTCACAAAAACCTCCTGTGCCATCGTGCCGACGAGGCAGGTGAACTCCTGCAATTCGCCAGCAATGATCGCCTTGCGGAAGGCGACATAAGCGAGCACCCGCGCCAGCGGCTCGCTTGGGCCGTGATAGGGGGCGGCGGCGAAATAGGCCGACGTCGTCTCGCCCCAGAACTCCGCGGCCGCGACCCCGAGAGCCTCCTTGCTCCCGAAGTGATGGAAGAAAGCGCCCTTGGTGACATCGGCGGCCTTGCACATGTCCTCGATGGTGGTCGCGGCAAACCCCTTTTCGCGAATGATGTCGCGTGCGGCCTCCAGGAGGCGGATCCGCGCATTGCCGCGTTCGGGCGATTGTTTGGTCGGTCTGGACATGCGGAAAACATACCATACAGTCGGTATGTGTCAAGTGTGAATTGATGTCAACCTATTTGCACGTTTGGGCTGGAAGCAAACGGTGCTGAACCGGCCTCGAAGGAAGCCGGTTCAGCACGTTGTATCGAGTTTAAGGTGCGAGCGCCTTGCGCTCCTCTTCGGCGGAAAGCGGGGCGCCGGCCTGGATAGACGTCAGATAGGCGTCGATGGTCTCCTGCGAGGAGGCGGGCACGTAGCCTTCGACCTGCGGGGTCGTCAGCGCCAGCCGCGTCGCCCAGGCGCCGTTCTGGCGGCAGGCGACGGTTAGCGTGCTGCTCGCCTGCTGTTTCAGCTCGTATTCGCGGCAGAGTTCGCCGCGCTCGTCGCGGAACGAGGCGACGACATGCAGCACCGCGCCCGAAAGCGTCACGTCCCTGCCGGAAACCTCGCGGTCGAGGGCGGCGGCGATCTCGGCGCCGGAATCCGTTGCGGACGGCCCCATGCGGCCGAGCGTGAAACCGATGACACCTGTCACCACCGCCACGAGACTGGCCGCAACCGGCATGAGCCAGCGCCGCACCGTCGGCTGCGCCGCCTGTCGCGGTTTCGGACGGAAGGAGACGATATTGTCCCGGGGCGCCTGCGCCTCCTCCGCCATCTTGCGCACTGAGGCCAGCAGCGCTTCCGGCACCGGCTCGTCGATCAGTGGTTTCAGCGCGTCGCCCACCAGCCGGCGGCTGTCGAGGAAGACGGCCAGCCGTTCGGCCAGCGCCTCGTCTATCGCAAGCGCCTCTTCCAGCGCGAGGCTTCGCGCCTCGTCCAGCTCGCCATCGGCGAAGGCCATCAATGTCTCGTCGTCGAATTCGTCTTTGTTCATGAAACGCCGCCTTTCGTATCGGGCGAACGTCTCTCGCCAAAACTTATTCCCGTCAGCTCCATCAGATTTTTTCGCGCGCGGGCAAGACGGCTCATTACGGTGCCGATCGGGATGGCGAGAACCTCGGCCGCATCGCGGTAGCTGAACTCCTCGACGCAGACCAGCACCAGCACTTCGCGCTGCTCGTCCGGCAGCTTCTGGAGGGCGATGGTCACCTCGGCCAGATCCATGCGGGCATGGGCGGCGGCCTCGCCGGAGGGCACGGAGACGTCGCGCGCCTCGTCGATGTCGTCATGCGGGCCGGCGGTCTTCAGCCGGCGCAGGTGGTCGATCCACAGGTTGCGCAGGATGCGGAACATCCAGGCATCGAAGCGGCTCTCCGGCGCAAAACTGTCGGCGGCGAGGATGGCGCGCTCGCAGGCCGCCTGCACCAGATCGTCGGCGAGCTCCCGCGACCGGCAGAGCGAGATCGCGAAGCGTCTGAGGTTCGGCAGGAAGGCCACCAGCCGTTCCGGCACCGTCGGCATGTCATTCGTCATGCGATTTCTTTGGCACGCCATGGAATAAGCTGTCGAGTCAAACGTATGTCAGGATACCAGTCACCGATCCGCCCCACCGATCGACCATGGAGAACGACCATGCCGAGCCGCCTTGCAGCCCTCTCCGGAAGCCTCTCCCTCCTCGTGGCCATGACCCTGGCCGGCACGGTGGCGCTGCCTGCGCCGGAGCGCGGCTTTGCTCCCGGCGTCGCCGTGGTGCTCGCCGACGACGATGATGATGGCGGGGACGACGATGATGGCGGCAGCAGCCGTGGCGGTCGCGGCGGCGAATGGCAGCCGAAAGCGCGGGGCGACCTGCGCTCGCTGTTCCGCTGGCCACCGCGCGAGGTGCGGCGTGCGCCTGTGCGCCGTGCCGTGGTGGCGGTGCCGGACCGGGCGCCGAACGAAATCGTCGCGACCGGCCTTGACGACGATGCCATTGCCGGCCTGGCGCAGGACGGTTTCGTCGTGGACGACCGGGTCGAGATCGCGCTCATCGGCGGCGAAATGGTACGCCTCATCGTCCCGCAGGGCATGACGCTCGATGCGGTGCGCGCCGCCGTCTCCGCTCGCAGCGCCTCGGCGACGGTGGATTTCAACCATTTCTACCAGCCGCAGGCCGGGGACAAAGCCGCCTGCGTGCGGGAAGGCTGCGCGCTGGTGCGCCACATGGTCGGCTGGCCGACCGGCGAGGCGGGAAGCGGTGTGGCCTGCTTGAAGCCGCAGCGCATCGGCCTCATCGACACGGCGATCAATGCCAAGCATACGGTTCTCGCCAATGCTCGGCTGGAGGTTCTCGACCTCGGCGATGGCGACGGCGCACCCTCGGGCGAACAGCATGGCACGGCCGTGGCGGCCCTTCTGGTCGGCGCGCCGGGCAGCCGCGTGCCGGGCCTGTTGCCGGGCGCGGAGCTTGTCGCCGTCGATGCTTTCCAGCGCTTCCGCAAATCCACCGACATCGCCAATGTCTACGACCTCGTGCGCGCGCTCGACCTGTTGATCGGCCGCGACATCAAGGTCGTCAACCTGAGCCTGACGGGGCCGGAGAACCAGATCCTGAAGCGCGCCGTCGAGGCCGCCGCCGACCGGGGGACGATCCTCGTCGCCGCCGCCGGCAATGACGGGCCGAATGCCAAGCCTGTCTATCCCGCCGCCTACGAGGACGTAATCGCGGTGACGGCCGTGGACAAGGCGCGCAACCCCTATCGCCGGGCGGTGCGTGGGGACCATATCGATATCGCTGCTCCCGGCGTCGGCGTGTGGACGGCGGCGTCGATTTCCGGCGCCCGGCAGAAGAGCGGCACGTCCTTCGCCGCACCCTTTGTGACGGCTGCCGTCTCCATCCTGCTTGCGGAAAAGCCCGGCCTCTCGCCGCAGGAGGTCGAGGCGGAACTGATGAAATCCGCCGAAGACATCGGCAAACCCGGCAAGGACGCCGTCTACGGCTGGGGCCTGCTTAATGCCCGCGCGCTTTGCGGCAGCGGCTGACGCTCAGGCCTCCTTGTTGCCGCCGCGCTGCACCACCACGCTCAGCAGCGCGAGCAGGCCCGATCCCACCATCAGGAAGAACGAGACGGCGTTCAGCACCGGCGTCGAGCCGACCTTCACCATGCGGTCGTACATGGTGATGGTCAGCGGCGCGTCAGAGCCGACCAGCATCAGCGTCGTGTTGAAGTTCTCGAAGGAGACGAGGAAGGCGACGACGAAGGCGGAGAACAGGGCGGGCATCAGATAGGGCAGCGTCACGGTCATCAGCACGCGCAGCCGCGTGGCGCCGAGATTGAGGGCGGCTTCTTCGAGCGCGATGTCGAATTTCCGGAGCCGGGCGCCGATCACCAGCGATGTGATTGTCGTCAGGAACGAGAACTGGCCGAGGATGACGAGGAAAATGCCGGGGCGCAGGAAGTCCCATTCGATGCCGAAAGTTTCTTCGAGGCCGTTGGCGATCATGCTGGCGAAGACGAGGATCGAGATGCCGAGGATGACGCCGGGAATGACCAGCGGCACGATCATCATGATGTAGAAGATGTTCTTGCCGGGGAACTGCTTGCGCTCGAACAGGAAGGCGTTGCAGGTGCCGGCGGCGACCGCGAGTGCGGAGACGGCGACGCCGATGATCAGCGAATTCTGCAAGCCGCGCAGCAGGCGCCGGTCATGGAACATGCCGATCTTCGGCTCGGTGCTGCTGAAGAACCAGTCGAGCGTAAAACCGTTCCAGGGCAGAGCGGGGAACATCGAATCGTTGAAGGCGAACATGCCGGCGGCAAAGAGCGGTGCCGCCAGATAGACGAGGAACGCCAGCATATAGAAGCGATAGACCCACCGGAGGAAGGACGATTGGGGAGCCGCGACGTTCATGCTCAGTCCTTTGCGACGGTGGAGGCGAGGTTCTGGCCGGTCAGCCGCAGGCCGAGCCAGACGACGAACGAGGTGAAGACGAGCAGCAGCACGCCGAAGGTCGCGCCGGACTCCCAGTTGTACCGCGTCACGAACTGCTCGTAGATCTGCTCGGTGAACCACATGCTGTTCTTGCCGCCGAGCAGGATCGGCGTGAGATAACTGCCGGCCGTCAACATGAAGACGATGATGCAGCCGGCGACGATGCCCGGCATCGCATAGGGCACGACGATGCGGCGGAAGACCGTGAGCCGGCTGCCGCCGAGATTGTAGCCGGCCTCGATCAGCGAATTGTCCATGCCGTCGAGCGTCGAGACGAGCGGCACGATCATGAACAGCACGACCGTGTAGACGAGGCCCATCACCACCGTGGCGTCGTTATAGAGAAATTCCACCGGGCCGCTGATCAGGCCGATCTTCTGCAGGAAGGACGAGACGAGACCGGTTTCGCGCAGGATGACGATCCAGCCGAAGGCGCGCACGAGGTCGCTCACCCAGAGCGGGATGAGGCACATCAGGAAGAGCGCGGCGCGCGAGCGGCGCTGCGCGATCTTGGCGATGTAGTAGGCGACGGGAAAGCCGATGATGAGCGCCATGACCGTGACGAGGATCGACATCCAGGCGGTGCGAAGCAGCGTGTTCCAGTAGATCGGCTCGCTGACGAAGGCGGCGTAGTTGGCGAGCCCGAAGGTGTATTCGCCCGGCCCTACTTTTTCCCGCAGCGAAATATAGCCGATGCCGAGCTGTGGCAGGATGATCAAAAGCACGATCCACAGCGCGAAGGGGGCGAAGAGCAGGATGAAGGAGAGTTTTCCGATGTCCGTGCGTGGCATCGCCGTCACCTCGACACGCTGAAGCAGCGACCGTGGCTGTGGCTCCAGCCGATATCGACGGCCGCACCCGGCACGATGCGGCCGGTGCCGTCCATCACGGCCTGGCCGACCTCGACGAGGTTGCCGCCCTGGCTGCGCACGAGGATGCGGCTGCTGGCGCCGTTGAAGAGCAGGCTTTCGACGGTGCCCGCCAGCCGGTTCTCGCTGCCCGCACCGACCGAAAGCACTTCGGGCCGCACGAACAGCTCGACCGCGCTGCCGGCCGCAATCCGGTCGTCGCCCGCCTGCGCGATCGCCTCGCCGCCGCCGTCGAGCGCCACGCGCACCTTGCCGTCCGAAACCGAAACGGCGCGGCCCGGCCAGCGGTTGCTGTCGCCGACGAAGCCGGCGACGAAGCCGGTCTTCGGATCGTTGTAGAGTTCCTGCGGCGAGCCGATCTGCTCGAACTGGCCGGCATTCATCACCGCCACATTGTCCGACATCAGCAGGGCTTCCGACTGGTCGTGGGTAATGTAGAGGAAGGTCGTCTCGAACTGGTGCTGCAATTGCTTCAGCTCGATCTTCATGCGCTCGCGCAGCTTGAGGTCCAGCGCGCCGAGCGGCTCGTCGAGCAACAGCACGTCCGGCTCCAGCACCATGCAGCGGGCGATCGCGATGCGCTGTTTCTGGCCGCCGGAAAGCTGGGCGACCTGCTTTTCCTCCGTGCCGGGCAGGCCGACGCGGTCGAGCACGGCCGCCACCTTGCGGGTGATGTCGGCCTTGTTCTCACCGCGGCAGCGCAGGCCATAGGCGATGTTCTCGCCGACATTCATCATCGGGAAGAGGGCGAGATGCTGGAACACCATCTTGACGGGGCGCTTGTTCGGCGGCGTCGAGAGCACGGATTTGCCCTTGATGCGAATGTCGCCGCTCGTCGGCTCCTCGAAGCCGGCGATCATGCGCATCAGCGTGGTCTTGCCGCAGCCCGATGGCCCGAGAATGGAGAAGAACGAACCGCGCGGAACGTTGAAGGACACGCTGTTGACGGCGGTATAGGCCCCGAAGCGCTTGCTCAGGCTTTCGCATTGAAGGTCGTGCATGGAGTGCTCGCAAATCAGAGCCGCATTGCGGCTTATTCTGAAGCCAGCCGGCCGAGGGAAGGCTCCCGACCGGCTGGCGTCATGTCCTGGGACGGATCAGTTCGACGTGGCGGCCTTGATGCGCTCGAGCGCCTTGCCTTCCATGTCTTCAAGCCCTGCCGGGATGTTGGCGAAGAATTTCAGGTTCGCCAGATCCTTTTCGTCGAAGGCGGCCTGCACGGCGGCCTTCTTGTCGTCCGGCAGCAGGTCGATGCCGTTGCTGACGGCGGCGATCGCGCCGGTGGAGTCCGACATCAGCTTGACGATCTCGGGCTTCATGACGAAGTTGATCCACTTGTAGGCGGCGTCGTCAGCCTCGCCCTTGCGCGGGATGACGAAGGTGTCGATCCAGGCGAGCGCACCGGTTTCCGGCGGCACGTAGACCAGGTTCTTGTTCTGGCCGTAGAGCTTGAAGGCAGTCGAATCCCAGGCTTCCGAGACGACGACTTCGCCGGAGAGCAAGAGCGTCGACAGGTCGTCGCCGCCGTTCCAGTAGGTCTTGACGTTGTCCTTGCAGGAAATCAGCTTTTCCGTCACCTCGTCGAGCATCGTCTGGTAGGCCGCCTTGTCGCCGTAGAGCGCGAAGGGGTCCTTGCCGAGCGCGAAGGCCGTGCCGAGCAGGATGGTACGGCGCAGGCGCATGGAGGTGCGGCCCTTGTATTCCGGGTTGCAGAGGTCGCCCCAGCCCTTGACGTCCGGCGCCTTGGAAACGTCGGCGACGATGCCGGACGTGCCCCACTGGTGCGGTACGGCATAGAGCGCGCCGTCGATGGTCGCATTGGCCTTCACGCCTTCGAGAAGGTTCGGCGCGAGCGAAGCCGTGTCGATCTTCGACAGGTCGAGCGGCTTGTAGATGTTGTATTCCTGCTGGGCCGCGAAGATGCGGTCATGGCTCGGCTGGGCGAGGTCGTAGCCGGCGCCGCCGGTGGCGCGGAGCTTCGCGACCATTTCCTCGTTGTTGGAAAGCGTCACCTCGACGGTGATGTCGGGGTTCGCTTCCTCGAAGAGCTTGATGACGTTGTCGGGCGCGTAACCGCCCCAGGTGAGCAGTCGCAGGGTTTCGGCCTGGGCTGCGGTGCTTGCGACGAGCAGGGCAAGCGCCGTCGTCGCGGCGAGCGCGAATTTGGTTTTCATGCTGTTCTCCTCTTCCATTTGGCTGTTGAAAGTCGCCGTTTTTCCGGCGTTCTTTTCTGCTGAGGACCATCTCACTCCCGACGATGGCGCTCGATTCCCGATTTTTTAGCCGTTGGCATCAAAGAGTGAGATTGGCTTCCCCGAAAGGTCCATTATCTCCTTGCCGTAAGACCATTATGACGTTCAGCTTATCTTCGCCGCCAGGCTCTTGGTCCGCGTGTAGCTCTTGAGCGCCGCAAAGCCCTTTTCGCGGCCGAAACCCGACAGCTTGTTGCCGCCGAAAGGCACCTCGATGCCGCCGGCAAAATATTCGTTGATGAAGATCTGGCCGACGTCGATATCGCGCGCCATGCGGTGGGCGCGACCGAAATCGCGGGTATAGATGCCGGCGACGAGGCCGAAATCGGTGCCGTTGGCGATGGCGACCGCTTCCTCTTCACCGTCCACGACCTGCACGGAGAGCACCGGCCCGAAAATCTCTTCCTGGATGACCGGGTCGTCCGCCTTGACGGCATCGAGAATGGTCGGCTCGAAGAACCAGCCCGTGCCGCTCTCCTGATCCACTGCGCGACGGCCACCGGCGGCGACAGTGATGCCGCGCTCGCGTGCCCCGTCTACATAACCGGCGACCTTGTCGAGATGGGCGGCGGAACTCAGTGCTCCGACCTGTGGCCGGCGCAGGCCATGGCCGATTTTCAGGGCGCCGGCGCGCGCCGCGATGCGCTCGACCAGTTCCGCATGCACCCCGCGCTCGACGACGAGGCGGGAGCCGGCCGAGCAGATCTGCCCGGCATTCTCGTAGATCGCGCCGAGCACGCCTTCGACGGCGGCATCGAGGTCTGCATCGGCCATGACGATGACCGGCGACTTGCCGCCGAGTTCGAGCACGACGCTGGTGACGTTGACGGCAGCCGATTGCATGACCCGGATGCCCGTCGGCACGGAACCGGTGAAGGTAACGTGCCGGACATCCGGGTGCGACACCAGCGGTCCGCCAGCTTCAGCGCCGGTGCCGGTAACGACGTTGCACACGCCGGCGGGAACACCGGCACGGTGGAGGATGTCTGCGAGCATCAGTGCCGTCAGCGGCGTCTGTTCCGCCGGTTTGGCGACCACGGTGCAGCCTGCGGCAAGTGCGGGCGCGATGCTGCGGGCCGCTGTCGACAGCGGATAGTTCCACGGGATGATATGGCCGGTGACGCCGACCGGTTCCTCGATCGAATAACCGATATAGTCGGTGCCGAGCGGGAAGGTGTCGCCCTGGATCTTGTCGGCGGCGCCGGCATAATATTCGAAGCAGCGCGCCGCGCCCGCGACGTCGCCTTCCGCTTCCTGCAAGGCCTTGCCGCTGTCGAGGCTTTCCACCACGGCAAGCCGTGCGGCTTCCGCCCGGATGATCTGCGCTGCACGGAACAAGATTGCGCCGCGGACGCCCGCCTTGGTGCGTCCCCAGTCGCGCTGCGCCTTGCGGGCGGCAGCGACGGCGCGGTCGACGTCGCTTCCGTCACCGGCGGCAAAGGCATGGAAGGCGCGGGCGGAGCCGGGGTCGAAGGTCTCCATCGTGCGGTTGCCCGCGGCGGCCACGAAGGCGCCGTCGATGAAATGGCCGGCGGGCAGGCCGGTGAGCGTGCCGGTCGAAAAATACTCGCTGACGAGGGTTTCGGTGCTCATGTCAGTTCGCCTCGCTTGCCTGGTAGCTCGACTTGGCGAGCCATTCCGGATCGATTTCCACGCCCCAGCCGGGTTCGTCCGTCACGGTCGCCTTGCCGTCGACGATGTCATAGGGCGACTTGCGGAACAGGCCGTCCTGCCAGGGGTAATAATCCTCGCCCTCGATCGAGAATTCGAGATATTTGCCGGCATTCGGGATGGCGCGCAGCAGATGCATGGTGAAGAGCGTCACCATGGAGAGGTTGGCGGCGTGCGGCGTAACCGGAATTCCGGCCGCCTCCGCCATGCGCGCGACGCGCAGCGTGCGGCTGATGCCGCCGAGATAGCAGATGTCGGGCTGCACGACATCGACCGCCCGCATCTCGATCATGCGACGCCAGGTCGGCAGGTCGCAATCCTGCTCGCCGCCTGTCACGTCCATATCGAGCGCCTCGGTGACTTCCTTCGTCTGTTCGAGCTCCCAATAGGGGCAGGGCTCCTCGTAATGCACGAGGCCGTTGTCCTGCATGATCTTCCCGACCTCGATGGCGCGCGCTGGCGAATAGCAGGAATTGGCGTCGGCCAGCAGGGCGGCGCTTTCGCCGACCGCTTTGGCGATCGTCGGGATGATCTCTTCGGTGCGGCCCGGCCATTCGTCCTGGTTGCGGCCGCACTCCGCGCCGACGCGGAATTTGAAGGCATCAAACCCGTATTCGCCGCGCAGCCGCCTGAAGCGCTCGGCCTCGTCGGCCGGCGTGATGTCGCGCTTCATCGAGGAGGCATAGGCGCGCAGCGGGCCGGCGGAACCGCCGAGCAGCGCCGCCACCGGCTTGCCGGCGTGTTTGCCGCGCAGGTCCCAGATCGCGGTGTCGAGGCCGCACATGGCGCGGTAGAGATAGGAGCCCGGAAACTTGTGCTCGCGCTCGAAGATGCGGTCGAGATGGTCGTCCAGGTCGATGATTTCGGCGCCCACCGTATAGGGCGCGACCTGGCGGTGCAGGACTTCGGATGTGATGTCGGAATTGTAGGTCGAAACCTGGCCCCAGCCGGTCGCACCGGTCTCGTCGGTCACCCGGACGAAGCCGACATACCGGTTGCAGAAGGTCTCGATGCGCTTGATCTTCATGACGCTCTAACGTGTCCCTGGGCCAATCTGGCTGGCGGATGGCGTAATGTGGATGGCCACTTGACGCCGCGAATTGGTATGACAATCATCGCAAAGTCTTTGAGCGGTAAGGTCCACTTTGCTTTATGTAGCGGACCATTATTGCGGGCGGACGACAGGGCGGGAGTGGGACATGGTGAAGTATCCGGGCGGGGCGCTGCTGCCGTCGTTGCATTTCGACCGCACGTCCCGCACGCCGATCAGCACGCAGCTCTGCTCGGCGCTCCGGGAAATGATCCTGTCGGGCGAGCTCCCACCGGGCGAGCGCCTGCCGTCCAGCCGGACGCTCGCGAAGGACCACGCGGTCTCGCGCACCACTGCGATCAGCGTCTACGAGCAGCTCGCCGCCGAGGGGCTGATACGCTCCAGCATCGGCGCCGGGGCCTATGTCGCCGATACGCTTCGCGATGGCCGGCCGGTCGCGCCGCCGAAGAGCAGTCCGGAGGAGATCCGCAGCCCGCCGCGCCTGGCGCAGCTCAGCGCCGATGCGTCGGAGCATTATTTTCCCCGCTTGGCGCATCCGGAAAACCCGCGGCCCTTCATCACCGGCATCCCGGCCTTCGACGAATTCCCGATGGCGCTCTGGGCCAGCCTGGTGACACGCTACTGGCGCCAGCCGCGCAACCTGTTGCTGGGTTACCCGCCGCCGGAAGGGCTGATGGAGCTGCGCCGCGCCGTGGCGATGCACCTGCGCGCCAATCGTGGCATCACCTGCGAGCCCGAACAGGTCTTCATCTTCAACGGCGCGCAGGATGCCTTCAACCGCATCGGCAACACACTGCTCGATCCCGGCGATACGGTCTGGATCGAGAATCCCGGCGCGATCGGCGCGAGGAACAGCCTGATCTCGTCGGGCGCGAAACTCGTGCCGCTCAGCATCGACGAGGAGGGCATCAACGTCGCCGAGGGGCTGGAGGTCGCGCCGGATTTCCGCCTCGCCTTCGTCACGCCCGCGCATCAGCATCCGCTCGGCGTGACGATGAGCCTCCAGCGCCGCTTCGAGCTTTTGCGCGCGGCGGAGCGGGCGGGGGCCTGGATCATCGAGGACGATTATGTCGGAGAATTCCACTATGCCGGCCATCCGCCGCCGACGCTGAAGAGCGTCGATACGTCCGGCCGCGTCATCTATGTCGGCAGTTTTTCGAAGACTCTGTTCGCCGCCCTTCGCCTCGGCTACGTCGTGGCGCCGCCGGAACTGGTCGATATCTTCTACCGGATCGCCGGGGCGACGTTGCAGGGCTCGGCCGCCAGCCTGCAATCGGTCGTCGCGAATTTCATCGAGTGCGGGCATTTTTCCAGCCACATCCGGCGCATGCGCCGCGTCTATGCCGAACGGCTCCAGGCGCTGCTCGACGGTGCTGAAAAACACCTTGGCGGCATGCTGGAGGTCGCGCCGACCGAGACGGGTTTCCATACGGTCGGGCGCCTCGCGCCGGATTTCGACGAACTGGCGGTCGCCCGCCGCGCCGCTGAGCGCAACGTGCTCGTCTCGCCGATCAGCCGCTTTGCGATCACCCCGGTCAGCCAGCGCGGCCTGATCCTCGGCTTCAGCTCCGCGCCGCCGCGCATGATCGCAAGTGCTGCGGAGACGCTGGCGCTGACCCTCAAGGACATGCGCAAGGAACAGGCGAAGGGCCGCCTGACTGCCTAGCGGGCGGCTGCGAGGATGAGGTCGGCGCCCTTTTCGCCGACCATGATCGTCGGTGCGTTGATGTTGCCGGCGGTGATACGCGGGAAGATCGAGGCGTCGACGACGCGCAGTCCATCGACGCCATGCACCCGCAGGCGCGGATCGACCACCGATGTCGCCGGCTCCGGCCCCATGGCGCAGGTGCCGCAGGGGTGGAACACCGAGCCGGAGCGCTGGCGGATGTCCGCGACAAGATCCTCGTCGCTGGTGATGTCGGCGCCGGGCTTGATCTCGTGCTTGATGATCTCGCGCATCGGCCCGGTCCCGGCCAGCCGCCGCAGGAAATGCGCGGCTTCCAGCAGTTCCTGCACATCCTCGTCCGTCGAAAGATAATTCGGCCGGATTTCGGGTGCGGCGAAGGGATCGGCGGAGCGGATGCCCAACGCTCCGCGGCTGGTCGGGTGACAATTGGAGACACCGACGAGAAAGCCGGAGAACGGGTCCGGGCTCATCAGCGCCCGCCGGCCGGGGATCGCCCGCGTATAGCTGACGGGCGAGAAATAGAGCTGCATGTTCGGCCGCGTGCGCTCAGGGCTGGTGCGGAAGAAGCCGCCGCCCTGGTTGACGCTGAGCGACAGTGGGCCGCTACGGGTCAGCACGTACCGAAGCCCCACCGCAAGCCGGCCCCACCAGGGCCGCAGCACGTCGTTCAGCGTCGGACGCTGGCTCGCATAGAGGTGGTCGAAGCCGATATGGTCCTGCAGGTTGCGACCCACCTGGTCGGCCGCATGCACGACCGCGATGCCGTGGCGTTTGAGCATCGCCGGCTCGCCGATGCCGGAAAGCTGGAGGATCTGCGGCGTGTTGACGGCGCCGGCGGAGAGGATCACCTCGCGGCGCGCACGGATCTGGCGGATTTCGTTGCCCCGTCGGTATTCGACGCCCTTCGCGCGGCGACCCTCGAACAGCACATGCGTGACATGCGCGGCCTTGATCACATGCAGGTTCTCCCGGTCGCGGACGGGCGCCAGATAGGCGGTCGCGGTCGAGCAGCGAAAACCATTGCGCGTGGTGATCTGGTAGATGCCGATGCCTTCCTGCGTCGCGCCGTTGAAATCCGGGTTGCGCACGAGCCCCGCCTCGATGCCGCCGGCGAGGTAATTTTCACAAAGCGGATGCACGACCTTCTCGATGTTGCTGACCGTCACCGGTCCGCCCGCGCCGCGCCAGGAATCGGCACCGGCGACATTGTCTTCCATGCGCTTGAAGACCGGCAGCACGTCGTCATAGCCCCAGCCCGGATTGCCGAGCGCGCGCCATCCATCAAAATCCTGCGCCTGGCCGCGGATGAACACCATGGCATTGATCGAGCTCGACCCGCCAAGCACCTTTCCGCGCGGCCAATAGCTCTGGCGGTCGGCGATGCCCGGCACCGGTTCGGTCAGGTACTTCCAGTTCAAGGTGTTGTGGTAGAAGGCCTTGCCGTAGCCGATCGGCATGCGCACCCAGAAATTCAGATCGCTGCCGCCGGCCTCCAGCAGGGCCACGCGGTATGTGCCGTTTTCCGAAAGCCGGTTCGCCAGCACGCAGCCCGCCGATCCCGCGCCGACGATCACGTAGTCGAAGTCTTCCATGTCCCTGCCAGGTCTCCCGCCATGCGATGTCCAAGCCTATTGCTATATCGGAATTGGCCTTTGCGTCAGCGTCCATTGCGAAAGGTTCAGGATACCAGTCCGGGCGCGCCAGGAAGCTTTTCTTGACATATAATGTCATGTTAAATTAAGCGCGTGCCGAGACGGTCGCGGACGGCCGTTCCATGTTCAAGGCGTTCTGGCGATGTCGCTGTCCTTCATTCCCCAATTCGAGGCGCGGGGCGACCGGCCGGCCCTCGTTTTTCCCGGTCATCGCATCGTTACCTATGCGGAACTCGCCCAACGTATCGCGCGCCGCGCCGCGCTGTTCGGCAATGGCCGCCGGCTCGTGGCGATCGAGGCGGGCACCTGCGAACACGCCATCGTCTCCTATCTCGCAGCCCTTGCCGCCGGCCATGCCGTGGCCCTGCTGCCGCCCGGCCAGCTGGCGCTCACCGAGCGCTTCTGCGAGGACTTCCGGCCCGAAACCGTCTGCCGCTTCGTCGGTGAACGCTGGCGCACAGATGCGGACATCCACCTCGTACCCGAACCGCTCCACCCGGACCTCGCTTTGCTGCTCTCGACCTCGGGCTCCACGGGCGTCAGCAAGAGTGTCCGGCTCTCCGCCAACGCCTTGGAAGCGAACGCCCGGTCGATCGCCAATTACCTGGAACTCTCTGAAGCCGACCGGGGCCTCCTGCTGCTGCCGCTGCATTATTCCTACGGGCTCTCGGTCCTGAATTCCCATCTCGCCGTCGGCTCCAGCCTTTTCGTGCCGCGCCATTCGGTGCTGGAGGATGGTTTTGCCGAAGACCTCGCGGCGCACGGCGTCACCAATGTTGCCGGCGTGCCCTTCAGCTACGACCTCTTCGAGCGCATAGGGCTGCGGGCGCACGCCCTGCCGGCGCTGCGCTTCATGACCGTCGCGGGCGGACGGCTCTCACCCGATCTCGTCACCCGCTATCGTCGGCACATGGAAGATCGCGGCGGTCGGTTCTTCGTCATGTACGGCCAGACGGAAGCGACCGCCCGCATCGCCTACATGCCGCCAGCGCGGCTCGCCGGGCAGGAGGATTGCATCGGCGTCGCCATCCCGGGTGGACGCCTCTCGCTGATCGGCGAGGACGGTGCGGAGATCGTCGGGGCGGGCGTTTCCGGCGAGCTGGTCTATTCCGGCCCGAACGTCATGATGGGTTATGCGACCGGCCGGGACGGTCTTTCGCGCGGCGCGGAGATGGACGACCTCAGGACCGGCGACCTTGCCGAGCGCACCGGCGACGGCGTCTTTCGCATCGTCGGGCGCCTCAAGCGGCTGTCGAAGATCGCCGGCCTTCGCATCGCCCATGACGCGATCGAACAGGCCCTCGCGCGCGATGGCCTGGACGTCGTCGTCACCGGCACGGACAGCCGGCTCACCGCCTTCTTCACCGGCGCAGCGCGGGAGGAGGAGGTGCGGGCAAAGCTTGCGGCTGCAAGCGGGCTGACGCTGCTGCATGTGGCGGCCCGGCGCATCCCCGCATTGCCGCGCACGGCGAACGGCAAGCTCGATTATGCCGCGCTCGCCGCCCTGCCGCCGCACGAGGACCCTGCGTCCGGCGGCGTGCGCGAGGCCTTCCGGCGCGCCTTCTTCCCGAAAGCCATCACCGGCACGGACAGTTTCACCACCCTCGGCGGCGATTCGCTGCGCTTCGTCGAACTCTCGCTCGGGCTGGAGCGCGCGCTGGGCGCCCTGCCGGAGGGCTGGGAGCGCATGACCGTCGAAGCGCTTGCCGCCCGCGAGCCGCAGAAGGCCGCCATGCCGCGCGTCGGCATCGACATCCCGCTCCGCGTCGCCGCCATCCTGCTGGTGGTGCTGCACCATGAGATGCTCTGGCCGATCCCCGGCGGGTCGGCGTTGATGCTGGTCCTGGTCGGCGTTTCCCTGGCGCGCTTCCAGCCCGGCAATTTCGCCAGCGGCGACTGGAAGGCGATGCTGCGGCCGCTGATGACGGTGCTGGTACCCTATGCCGGCGTTTTGGCCGGCTATGCGGCGGCCTGGGGGCAGGTGCCTTGGGCCTCGGTGTTCCTCGTCGGCAATTTCGGCTTTGCCGACCCGGAAAGCCACACGATGCTGCCCTATCTCTACTGGTTCGTGGAGCTGTTCACGCAGATCCTGATCATCTTCACCGGGCTCGCCTTCCTGCCGCGGGCGCGCGCCGCCGTGGCGCAAAATCCGTTCGCGGCGGGGCTTTGCGCGCTGGCCATCGCGCTCGCCGCGCGTTTCATCGCGCCGTTCTTCGTCGATATCGGCAACCGGCAGATTTTTACGCTCTACTGGAACATGTATCTCGTCGCACTCGGCTGGTGCGCCTTCCACGCGCCGGGGCCGCGCAGCAAGGCCTTGCTCGTGGGGCTGGCGGCGGTGCTGTTCTTCATCCTCGGTTTCGTCGATGGCGTGTGGGTCGGCACCGCGATCAAATACCTCATCGTCTTCGCCGGCTTCGTCGCACTCATCTATGTGCCGGCGGTGCCCATGCCGCGCTGGCTGTTCCTCCAGTTGATGCCGGTGGCGGCGGCGAGCTACCACATCTACCTGTTCCACCGGCTGGTGCCCGACGTGATGATGGTGCCACTGCACGGCACTGGCATCGCACCCGCTCTCTTCCACATCACGGCGATTGCCGGCGGGCTGTCGCTCGGCATGGCGGTCTGGTTCGTCCAGCGCACCGCCATCCGCCGGCTCGCGGCATGGCGCTTCGAGGCGCCCTCGGCCTCCATTCTGACGGCCGTCAGGTCGCCGCGGCCATGACGAGCGGGGCTGCGTGCAGGTAGCGGGCAACCTTGCGCTTGGCGGCGATATCCGCCCAGACCAGCTCGACCTCGGCTTCCTTGAGGCCCGTTGCCGCGGCGATCTCTGATGGCGGCAGGGCGTTTTCCAGGCCGTAGAGGCAGACGTCCATCTTATCGTAGGGTAGTGCGAAGTAGAATTCCTCCTGCGTCTGCGGCAGCGAATAGGTGTCGGTCGTCGGCGGGCGGAGGAGGATTTCGGCCGGCACGCCGAGATGGGCGGCGAGCTGGTAGACCTGTGATTTGTAGAGATGGGCGATCGGCTTGATATCGGCCGCGCCGTCGCCGTTCTTGACGAAGAAACCCTGGTCGTATTCCAGCCGGTTCGGCGTGCCGAGCACGGCGAAGTTCAGCCGGTCGGCGTGGTAATATTCAAGCTGCTTGCGGGTGCGCTGCTTCATGTTCGTCGCCGCGACGATGCCGAGATAGGCGCTTGCCGAAAGCCGCACCTTGCGCATCTCGCCCTCCGGCGAACGCACGACGAGCGAGGAGATATTGTAGCCGCCTGTCGTCATCGTGCTGTCGAAGACGATCTTGGAGGCCCAGCCGACCTGGTATTCCGGCACGGCCTCGCGGATGAAGGCGTCGCGGCGCTCATAGCAGCCCATGGCGGCGAGCGACGGGCCGATATCCTCCAGAATGCTGTCGATGCCGAATGTCTGCGCGACGCTGCGCCCAAGCCGCAGGCTTTCCGGGTCGGAATCGTTTTCCGGCATGAAGAGGGCGAAGACGTTTTTCGCGCCGAGCGCGCGCACGGCAAGGGCCGCGCAGAGGCTGGAATCGATGCCGCCGGAAAGGCCGAGCACCAGTCCGCGTTTGCGTAAGTCGAGGCGCAGCCGCTCGCGCATCCAGCCGGTGATGCGCTCCACCTCGGCGGCGGGGTCGAGCACGAGCGGGGCGAAGGAGGGGACGGTCATGCGGTCGATCCTGTCGTGTTGGCGGCGAGCCGGCGGCTTGCCTTGCCGGTGTCGGTTTTGGGCAGGGTGTCGCGGAATTCGACGGTCTTCGGGACCATGTGGTCTTCGAGGTTCTGGGCGCAGAAGCGCAGGACTTCGCGCTCGGTGAGCGCCGCATCGGAGGCGACGATGATCGCCTTCACGGCCTGCCCGAGCACCTCGTGCGGGACGCCGACGACCAAGGCTTCCGCAATGCCGGGCATGCGGCACAGCACGTCCTCCACCGCCTGCGGCGCGACCTTCTCGCCGCGCGACTTGATGATGTCGTCCGTGCGCGCGACGAAGGTGAGATAGCCGTCGGCATCCGCGGTGAAAAGGTCGCCGGTGTGGAGGCGCAGCGCGCCGGTCCGCGGATCGGGCCTGAGCGCGCGGCGGGTTGCGGCCTCGTTCTGCCAGTAGCCGCGCATGACATGCGGCCCGCTGATCACCAGCTCGCCAACGGTCCCGGGCGCCACCGGCTCGCCCGCTGCGTCGACGACTTCGGCGCGTGTGCCCGGTATGGCGATGCCGACCGATCCGCGCCGAGCGTCAATTTCCACTGGCGGCAGGAAGGTAGCGCGGGTGCATTCGGTCTGGCCGTACATGCAATAGAGCGAGACGTGCGGCAGCAAGGCGCGCAGCCCGTCGAGATGAGTGAGCGGCAGGGGAGCCGCGGCGCTCGTCATGTAGCGCAGGCTGGCTAAGAGGGAGGGATCGAGATCGCGGGCCTGCAGCATCATCGCGGCCATCGTCGGCACGATCGGAAAGCCGGTGACGCGTTCGTCGCGGATGCGCTCGAAAATGGCCTGCGGGAAGGCGAAGGATTTTTCGATGACCAGCGTCGCGCCTGTGAGCATGGCGGTGATGAGCTGGTTGAGCCCGTAGCCGAAGGACATCGGCAACACGACGAGGATGGTGTCGGAGGCATCGTTTTCGAGATAGGCAGCGATGGAGCGAGCCGCAGCGTCGATGTTGTCGTGCGCGAGCATCACGCCCTTGGATTCGCCGGTCGAGCCCGACGTGTAGATCAGCGCGGCGAGATCGGTATCCGGTAAATTTTCGGAAACGAACGGGCCGGCTTCAAGCCCTGCATCGAAACTGCCGGCTTTGCCGGTTATGAGGCAGGGCAGGGAGGCAAGCTCGGCGATATCAGCGGCGCGTGTTTCGAGCCGGCCTTCCACGATCGCTAGGGCAGGCCGGCAATCGCGCGCGATCTGCGCAAGCCGCGCATTCTTGGTCGCCGGGTTGACGGGGCAGATGACCGCACCGGCAATCCAAGTCGCGAAGACGGCGACGGCCGCCTGCCAGCCGTTGTCGAGCAGGATCAGCACGCGGTCGCCCCGCCCGACACTCCGGCTGCGCAGCGTCGTCGCCATCCGGCTCGCGAGATCGAAAAAGCGGTCGTAGCTAAGCCGCAAGTCGCCCGCGACGATTGCCGTTATGGCGCCGTCCCGGCTGGCACTGTCCTCAATATACCGCTCGATCCGCATGGCCGTTTCCGCCGTCAGGCCGCCTGTTTGCGTGCGATGAAGCCGGCTATGCGCTCGATCGTGTCGAGATTGGCCGGCACGATATCGGCATCGGCGACCGTGATGGCGAACCGCTCCTCCAGGAAGCCGACGAGTTCGAGGATGCCGGTCGAATCGATCATGTCGTTGTCGATCAGCGACAGGTCGGCGGGCAGCGGATGGCTGGTGTCGCCGAACAGGAAATTATCCACGATGAAGGTGCGGATGGCGTCTCTGGTCTCGTCGGACATCTTTAAAGTTTCCCGATCTCTGATAGAGGTTGGTGTGATTGCGCCTTGCCGGCGACGCGCAGCAGTTCCGTCGACAGGATGCCGATGAAGGCCGCGTTGTCGCGGAACCCGGTCACCTGGCCTTTCACGACTTTTTCCTTGAGCTTGCCAACCGCCTGAACGTTGAACAGCCGGCTTTCCGCCAGCCGTTCCGGCGATAGGACGACGTCGAGGTAGGCGGGTGTCTCAGGGCCTGCGAAAACCTCGCTGTCCGGCGCCCGGTAGGGCTGTTTCGGGCGCTCGATGATGGCGGCCGGCACGAGGCCGCGCGCAGCCTGCTTGAGGATGTGCTTTTCCTTGAGGCCGTTGAGCTTGGCATCCGGCGAAAGGGTCGCGGCAAAGGCGACGACCCGGTGGTCGAGGAAAGGGAAGCGGCCCTCCACCGCATTCGCCATCATCACCCGGTCGCCCTGGCTGGAGAGGATATAGCCGGGCAGCAGGAAGGCCGTTTCGAGATATTGCGCCTGGTGCAGCGGATGCCAGCGGCGGAAATCGGCCGGGAGTTGCGCTGCAAGGTTGGCGGCGGCATCGTAGTCGCCGATTTCTTGCCGGAGGTCGGCGGAGAAGAACAGCTTTGCCGCGGCCGTGGAGCGGAAGCGCGGGCGATGGGAATAGAGCGGATCGTCGAGCGCCTCGGAACCGAAAGCGAAGAAGCGCGCGAGATATTCGGGCGACTGCTGCTTGAGGCCAGGCAGATAGGGGTAGAGCCGCTGGAAGAGGCGGGGCCGCCGGGCGGACTGCGGCTGGCGGCCGCAGAAACGCCGCACCCGCGCCTCGCGGAAAAGATCGTAGCCGGCAAAAATCTCGTCCGCGCCCTCGCCGGTGAGCACCACCTTCATGCCCTGTTCGCGCACCCGCGCCGAGAGCATCGAGAGCGGAACGGGCGCGGTGCGCAGGATCGGGCACTGGATGTGGTGCATGACATCCGGCAGATGCCGGGCGATCGCCGCCGTGGTGCATTCCACACTGTCCGACGCCACGCCGAGTGCCGCCGCCATTGTCCGCTGCCAGCCGCTTTCGTCATGCTCCGCACTGCGGAACGTCAGCGAGAAGGTTTTGAGCCCGCGCTCCACCTTCGGCGCGGCGAGGGCGGCGATCAGCGAGGAATCGAGGCCACCGGACAGATAGGCGCCAACCGGCACATCGGCGCGCAGGCGGATGCGGGTCGCATCGTCGAGCAGTGCCCGCAACGCCTCCACCGTGCCATCCCCGCTGCCAGCGGGCGGAGCATCGTTGCGATCGGGATAGGAAAGCTGCCACCACGGCCGGATCGTGCGCCGGCCATGCTCAACGATCATCACATGGCCGGGCGGCAGTTCGTGGATGTTGCGGTAGGCGGTGCGCGGCGGGATCGGGCACCAGAGCGTGAAGATCTGGTCGAGCGCAATCGGATCGATCTCGGCCGTGATGCCGGGAAGCGCCAGCAGCGCGCTGATCTCGGAGGCAAAGAACAGGGTGCCGTCATGCTCCGTATAGAACAGCGGGCGCACGCCCATGCGGTCGCGGGCGAGCAGCAGCGTGCGGGTTCGCGCGTCATGCAGCGCGAAGGCGAAGTCGCCGTTGAAATCGGCAAGGCAAGCGGCGCCCTTTTCGGCATAGGCGGCGAGTAGCACCTCGGTATCCGAAGTCGTGCGGAAACGATGGCCGCGCGCTTTCAGGTCGTCACGCAGCTCGACATAGTTGAAGATCTCGCCGTTGAAGGAGACGGCGAGCGTGTCGTCCTCGTTCACCATAGGCTGGGCGCCATCGATGAGGCCGACGATGGAAAGCCGGGTATGGGCAAGGCCGGTCTCGCCGCGGATCAGGGTGCCTTCGGCGTCCGGCCCGCGGTGCCGCAGCGCCGCCACCATGCGGCCGAGGTAATCCGCTGCCCGTTCGGGCGCGATGTTTCCTCCATGATATCCGGCGATCCCGCACATGGCCGCTACCCGAAACGATCGCCGATGAGGCGCGTCCAGCCTTCGCCGGCGAGACCGTTGAGAAAGGCTTGGCCGTTCGTCATGGCGGTCAGGAGATCGGGATTGCGGGAATGCACGATGGTCGAAGAGGCGTGCAGGAAGGCGCATTTCTTGCCCATCATTGCCTGCAGCAGCGCGGGCTGCGTGCGGCCGCGAATGGCGGAAAGGCCGCGCGCGTGGGCATTGCGCAACAGGCAGTCGATGACGATCGATTCCTGCCCCGGCTCCGCCATGACCTGCACCGTGCGGCCGATCCCGCCGGTTTTGCCATAGTAGAGATAGAGGCCGATCGCCTTGGCGGTGCGGGTCTTCACGACATGCTGCACCCGCTCGCCGTGCAGCGCCTTGCGCGCAGCATGCCGGAGCATGGTTTCCATCACCGGCTGGTCCCAGACGGGGTGCAAAGCATAGTGGCGCACGAACTGCCGGCACAGGCCTGTAAATTCCTCGTCCGTCGCCGGCGCATCGACAAGCGCGTCCGCCTTGCCGGCAAGCGGTGTGTAGTGAGACCAAGCCTGCTTTTCCCCGCGCCGGCAGACAATGGCGTCGGCGCCCCTTGCCAAGGGGCCGAGCAGCCTGAGCGCCGACAGGCGCCCGGCGGCGGCTTCCAGCGCAAAGGCGGCGGGTCTCAGGATGCGCAGCCATTCGAGGCTGTAGGGCGCCAGAATGGTCGCGCGCATGGAGCGCCACATGTCGGTGGAAACGTCGTTCGACGTTTCGGTGAAGGAAAGGTCCTGCGGACCGGAGAGCACGTCGCGCAACAGGCGCGCGCCGGCGAAGGGATCGGTGTCGCGGTCGTCGCAGGCGAAGGTGCCGCAATTGGCGGCCCGAAGCCGGCGCCCCTCGAATTCCATCTCGACCGGCAGCACGCCGATAAAGCCGGAGATGCTGCCATCGGAGCGCACATGGACGCGCGAGCGGATATCCGGCTCGCCGGCGGTAAAATCGAGAAAGAGCGAACGGAGATAGGCCTTCAGATCGTCGCTTGCCGGCTCGCCGGTCTTGCGCAGCAGGCGCTGGAAGAGATCCGCGACCGCACCGACATCTTCGACCTCAAATGAACGTACGCTCGACATCGCGACCCACGCAGAACCTGTCCCCATTGCGGTGTCGGCGGACAAAAGCCGCCTCGATCTGCTTACGCGAGGAGCGTGAACAAAGGGTCAAGACGCAACCTTGCGGCTGCGGCATAACGTCAGGGCGTCTTGGACCGGCAGCCTGTCCGGTCGTCGGGTCGGAACATAACGCACTCGAAATTTGTAACTTGTGTTTTTGATATAATATCGTATTTGTACGTTACATATGACGCTGGACGACGAAGCCGTTTTCCCGTGCGCAACCCGTGGCTATGGAGACGAACATGGCGCTGCTTCTGGGCATAGATAACGGCCTGACGGTCACCAAGGCCGTCATTTTCGAAGAGGACGGCACGCCGATTTCGGTGGCACGCCGGCGCGTCCCGCAATCCTTCCCCGCGCCGCGCCATGTCGAGCGCGACATGGCTGGCCTGTGGACGGCGACCGCCGAAGCGATCCGCGAGGCGATCGACAAGAGCGGCCGTCCGGCGGGCGACATCAAGGCCGTGGCGGCAACGGCGCACGGCGACGGCCTCTACCTGCTCGATCGCGACAAACGGCCGCTCGGCCCCGGCATCCTCTCGCTCGACAGCCGCGCTGGCGCCATCGTCGAGGCCTGGGAAAAGGACGGTGTCGCGAAAAGGGCGCTGGAGCTGACCGGCCAGACCGCGCATGCCTCAGCGCCCTCGGCGCTGCTGGCGCATATCAAGCAGCACGAGCCGGAGCGTTACCGCGCCATCGGCCATGTCTTCACCTGCAAGGACTGGCTGCGCTTCTGCCTGACGGGCATCGTCGGCACGGACCTGACCGAGGCGAGCACGAGTTTTACGGATGTGCGCACGCAGGCCTATGACCCGGCGGCGCTGGAGGTCTTTGGGCTCGGTGACCTCCGGCCGGCCTTGGCGCCGGTTTCGCGGCCGGACGAGATTGTCGGCACGGTGACGCGGGCTGCGGCGGAGGCGACGGGCCTTGTCGAGGGCACGCCGGTCGCTGCCGGCCTGCATGACGTGACGGCCTCGGCGCTCGGCATCGGCGGCCATGCGCCGGGTGCGCTTGCGGTGGTTGCCGGCACCTATTCCATCAACGAACTGGTCACTGAAAAGCCGATGGTCGATCCGCGCTGGTTCTGCCGCAACGGCATTCGCAAGGGCTGGTGGAATTCCATGGCGATCTCGCCGGCCTCCACCGCCAACTACGACTGGTTCCTCGACAATTTCTGCCGCGACCTCTCGGAAAAGGCCGAGCGCGAAGGAACCGACATTCACACCCTGTTGCGGCCGGAGCTTGAGCGCGCGCTGGAAAAGCCGTCGGATATCCTCTTCCATCCTTTCCTCTTCGGCTCGCCTTTCGGCAGCGGAGCGAGTGCCGGCTTCTTCGGCGTGCACGGCTGGCATGAGCGCGGCGATTTGCTGAAGGCCGTGCTGGAAGGCATCGTTTTCAACCACAAGCTCCACATTGAGGAGCTGCTCTCAGCGGTTCCGGTGAAGCGCATGCGCATCAGCGGCGGCGGCGCGCGCAGCACGGTTCTGGCGCAGATGTTTGCCGATGCGACCGGGCTCGTCGTGGACGTTTCTTCCGCAGACGAGGCCGCTGCCTGGGGTGCAGCACTTGTGGCCGGTGCCGCGGTCGGCCTTTATCCGAGCCCGGAGGAGGGGGCGGCCCAAACGACCCGCATCCTGCGCTCGCATGAGCCGGATCCGGTGCGGGGCGCTGAACTTGCCGAGCGCTACAATCTCTATAGACAGCTTGCGGATGCGATGGCGCCGCAGTGGCGGGCCATCGAGGATCTCGCAAAACGGTCAGGGGAGGCCCGGGGATGAAGGCGGACACACGGCGCGAAGAGATTGCCGATTACATCATGCGGGCCGGCCAGGCGCGCATGGAGGACCTCGTCGAACATTTCGGCGTGTCGCGCATGACCATCCACCGGCATATCGATGCGCTCGCCCAGCAGGGCGTGCTGCGCAAGCTGCATGGCATGGTCACCGTCCAGCCCTCCGGCCTCTACGAAAGCACGTTCCGCTACCGCGAGACGATCGGCAAGGCGGAGAAGGAAGCGCTTGCGCGCGCCGCCATGAGCTATGTCGAGGCGGGGCAGGCGGTGATGCTCGATGATTCCTCGACGGCCTGCGCGCTCGCCGACCTCCTGCCGGAAGCCCATCCGCTCACCGTCATTACCAACAGCTACGTCTCGGCCGGCAAGCTGATCGATGCGGACGAGGTGGAGCTGATCAGCCTCGGCGGCAAATATCATCGCAACTACAATGCCTATATCGGCATCACCTGCGAAAAGGCCGTGGCGAGCCTTCGGGCGAACGTCCTGTTCTGTTCGGCCTCGGCCATCGACGGGGTGACGGCCTTCATCCAAGACGCGCAGGTCACCAAGGTCAAGCAGGCGATGATGGCGTCTTCCAGCCGCAAGATCCTGCTCGTCGATTCCTCGAAATTCGGCAAGGTCGCGCTCAACGTGCTGGGCGACCTCACCGCCTTCGACGTCGTGCTGACGACGGACCGTGTCGGCGAGGAGGACCGGGCGCGGCTCATTAAGGCCGGCGTCAATCTCGAAATCGTGAAAGTGGGCAAGAGTACATGAATGCGACGGCAGCAAGCGCCTTTCCCGGCGGCATGGGCGAACGAATGGCGGCGATGGAAGCCCGTGGCGAGATCGATGTGCTGATCGTCGGTGCGGGCGTGAACGGTGCGGGTCTCTTCCGCGACCTGACGGCCCAGGGGCTCGATTGCCTGCTCGTCGAGAAGAACGACTATGCTGCCGGCACAAGCGCGGCGCCTTCCCGCCTCATCCATGGCGGGCTCAAATATCTCGAAACCGGTGAATTCCGCCTGGTCGCGCAATCGACGCTGGAGCGCAACCTGCTGCTCGCCAACGCGCCGCATTACGTCAAGCCGCTGCCCACCCTCATCCCGATCTTTTCGTGGACGAAGGGTATCGGCGCCGCCTTGCGCACCCTTTTCGGCTCGAAGAGCGCACCGCGCAGCCGCGGCGCCTTGCTGATCAAGATCGGCCTGATGCTCTACGATTTTTACGGCGCCCGCCACCGCGTCATGCCCAAGCATTCGACCGCAGGCCGCACCGCGTCGCTGCGCGATCTGCCGGCTTTGACGCCGGACATCGTGGCGACCGGCACCTATTACGACGCCACCGTCACCCATCCCGAGCGCCTGATCCTCGAACTCGTGCGTGACGGCCTCGCCGACAGCCCGAGGTCTGCGGCGCTCAACCATGTTCGGCTGGAACGCGCGGCGGATGGCGCGCTCACCGTGCATAGCCTCATTGGCGAAGCGGCCGCGACCGTTCGACCCAAGATCGTCGTCAACGCGGCCGGTCCCTGGATCGACGAGGTCAACGCCATCCTCGGCGAGCCCTCGCGCATGATCGGCGGCACAAAGGGTTCGCATATCCTGCTCGACCACCCCGATCTCCTGAAGGAGCTGAAGGGACGGATGATCTATTTCGAGGCGGATGACGGGCGCATTTGTCTGGTGTTCGAATATCTCGGCCGCGCGCTTGCCGGCTCCACCGATATCAAGGCCGCCAACCCGGATACGGTGCGCTGCGAGGCCGACGAGGTGGACTACCTGCTCGAAAGCCTGCGCAAGCTTCTGCCGAAACTGCGTTTTACCCGCGACCAGATCGTCTATGTCTATAGCGGCATCCGCCCGCTGCCGGCCTCCGACGCCAAGGACCCCGGCCTCATCACGCGTGACCACGCCACGCCGATCCTCGAACCCGTCGCGGGGCGTCCCTATCCGGTCTATTCGCTGGTCGGCGGCAAGTGGACGACGTTCCGCGGTTATGCGGAAGAGGTTGCCGACATGCTGCTTACGCGCCTGTCCAAAACGCGCAAGGTTTCCACTCGCGATCTCGCTATCGGTGGCGGGCGGGCCTATCCGAAGAACGATGCCGATCGCCGCGCCTGGATCGCAAAACTTGCGCGTGAAAGCAGTCTGCCGGAAGCCCGCGTGGAAGAACTGCTCGCGCATTACGGCACGGGCGCCAGCGCGGTCGCAGCCCATATCTCAGGTTTCCCGAGCGACGCGCCACTTCCCGATGCAGCGGACTACAGCACCGGCGAGGTGGACTATGTGCTGCGCAACGAGCAGGTCGGCTCGCTCTCCGACGTCGTCTTCCGCCGCACGACGCTTGCCGTGACCGGCCGACTGACGATCCGGCTGGTTGAGGCCGTGGCCCAACAGACCGCCGAAACCTTCGGCTGGGAGGCCGCCCGTCAGAACGAAGAAATCGCGGCTGTTCGCGAACGGCTGAAGACGTTCCATGGAGTGGACCTGAAATGACCCCCAAGAGCTACGACGAGAAGATGGCGCGCATCCGCGCCGGCGCCTATCGGGCGGGTGATTTCATTCTCGTGGACGCCAAGGATGCTGACATTTCCGGCGGTATCCTGACGATGGGCCAGCGGCTTGGGCCGGAGGGCGCGATTGCCGGCAACCGCACGCGGCAGGAATTTTTAGCGGAGATGGAGACGCTCGTCGCGGAGAAGGCTGTCGACGTCATGCTCGCCTCGGCGGGCAATATCGAGCGGCTCGTCGAGCGCGGCGTTTTCGAGGTTAGTTCCGTCACGCCGGCCTTCCGCGCCAACGAGACGACCGATGTCTGGCTCAACATCCGCGGCGGCCGTTATCGCGAAACCCTGGCGCAGCCCTATCGCGGTGCCGATCTTTCACGCGCGCGGGCGGATCTCTGCCTGTTCTCCATGACCTTCAACAACGACGCCGCGTCGGACGTCGCCATGCTGGAGGCTTACCGCACCTTCCGGGCGGATGCGCGCGCTGCCGGCAAGCGGCATTTCCTCGAAGTGTTCAACCCAAATGCCGAGGCCGGCTTCGGCGTGACAGAGACCGGCGCCTTCGTCAACGACTGCATCGTGCGGGCGCTGGCCAGCCTCACGCGGGCCGAGCGGCCGGAATTCCTAAAGATCGTTTATAATGGTCGCCGGGCGCTTGAAGAACTGGTCGGGCATGACGACACGGTCGTCGTCGGGGTGATGGGCGGGGCAAGCGGCACGCACCGCGATGCGCTGGAAATGGTTGCCCGCGCGGAGGCGAGCGGTGCGCGCCTCGCCATCTTCGGGCGGAAGATCAATCTGGCCGAACACCAGTTGTCGCTGACCAAATGGATGCGGGCGGTCGCCGATGGCGATGCGAAGCCGGAGGAGGCAGTGCGGGGCTATCATGGCGACTTGCAGCGCCTGGGTCTCCGGCCGGACCGCGAACTCGGTGTCGACAACACGATCACCGATGCGGCCCTGCGGGAAGACGGAAACCTTTAAGCAGAGGCGGTCGGCGTTCCGGCCGCTTTGCCGGCCGTCGCGACCGGCGGCGGGACGATGCCGGCTGCCTGTTCGCAGACGTCGACATGCCGCGCGAGTGCCTGGTTCGACAGCACGGCGCTGATGGTGGTGATATCGCGCCCCTGATATTTGGGCATCTGCTGGACTGTCTTCAGTCTCTCCAGAAGTGCGAAACGGCTCATGATATCTCCTGCTCTGAATGGTGTGTGGTGGTCGGTGGAAGCCCTTTGAAGTGCTGGATCGGTAAGAGGTGACCAGAAGGGTGGGGCGGCCGTCAGGCCGCCTTCTTGCCCGCGTCGAACGGGATTTCGATGTCGACGGCCAGCGTCGAGACCTGGGCGCCGCGTTCCATCTTGATGGTGACTTTCTCGTCGTCGACCTGCATGTGCTTCGAAATCGCCTTCAGGATTTCGTCGCGCAGTTTGTTGATCAGGTCCACGTCGCCGGTCGAGGCGCGCTCATGGGCGAGCAGCACCTGCAGCCGCTCGCGCGCGGCTGGCGCCGATTGGGGGCGGGAGAAGAAACGGAACAGATTCATGCCGCTTTCCTTCCGAAGATCTTGCCGAGGAAGCTACGCTTGTCGCCCGGAATGGTGACCGGCAGGTTTTCGCCTTTCAGCCGGCGCACCGCCTCGAAATAGGCAAGTGCCGGGGCACAACGGTTGTCGGCGAGCGTGACTGGGGCGCCGACATTGGAGGCGCGCAGCACGTCCGTGCTTTCCGGGATGATGCCGAGCAGCGGGATGGAGAGGATTTCCAGCACGTCGTCGACTTTCAGCATGTCGCCGCGCTCGGCGCGGGCGGCGTCGTAGCGGGTCAGGAGCAGGTGTTTTTCCATGCGTTCGCCATTTTCGGCCTTCAGCGTCTTGGAATCGAGCAGGCCGATGATGCGGTCGGAATCGCGCACCGACGAGACTTCCGGGTTGGTGACGACGATCGCGACATCCGCATGGCGCATGGCGAGCGTGGCGCCACGCTCGATGCCGGCGGGGCTGTCGCAGATCACCCAGTCGAAGGCGTTCTTCAGGGCGGCGATGACCTTCTCGACGCCTTCGGGCGTCAGGTTGTCCTTGTCGCGGGTCTGGGACGCGGGCAGCAGGTAGAGCGTCTCGACGCGTTTGTCGCGGATCAGCGCCTGGGTCAGCTTGGCTTCGCCCTGGATGACGTTGACGAGGTCATAGACCACGCGGCGTTCGGCACCCATGACGAGATCGAGATTGCGCAGGCCGACGTCGAAATCCACGACCACGACCTTGTCGCCACCCTGCGCCAGCGCGGCGCCGAGGGCCGCGGTCGACGTCGTCTTGCCGACGCCGCCCTTGCCCGATGTAACCACGATTACCTTGCCCATTGACCTCTCCAGTTATGTGAACGCGTTTTCGGTTCAGCCGAGTGTTGCCGCCTTGATGGTCTCGCCTTCCAGCCAGATCTGCACTGCCTTGCCGCGCAGCTCCGGTTCCATGTCGTCAGCCGTCTTGTAGAAGCCGTCGATGGCGATCAGCTCCGCTTCGAGCTTGCGGCAGAAGATGCGCGCCGCGCCGTTGCCCATCGTGCCGGCCATCACCCGGCCGCGCAGCGGGCCGTAGATGTGGACCGAGCCGCCGGCGACGACTTCCGCGCCGGATGCGACGGAGCCGATGATGGTGACGTCGCCTTCGGGGAAGAAGACGGACTGACCAGAGCGCACGGGCCGGGTCACGACGATCGACGGTGTGGCCATCGGCATGGCCTGGGCCGGCGCAACGCTGATAGGCGCTGCCGCGGCGGCCTTTGCGACCGGTTCGGACGTCTCCGCCTTGTCGGTGGCCGAGGCGATATCCGTTGCCGGCGCCTCGATATCCGCCGTCGGGCGCCCATCGGTCATCGCGGGCGGCATGTCGGCGCCGAGCATCGAGGAGCGCGCGCCCTCAATGCCCATGACCCGCACGTTGCGGGCGTTGAGCTGGCTGACGAGTTCGCGAAGCTCAGCGCGGTCGATCTCCAGCCCCTCGACATCGAGCACCACAGGGCGGCGCAGGAAGAAGCCGGCGGAACGGGCAGCCAGGTCGTCGAGCCGCACCAGCCAGTCCTCGAAGGGAAGCTCCGGGGTCAAGGCGAGTGCGAGGAAGGAGCGCCCCTTGAGGCGGATCGGCCGTGGTTGAGTTAACACGTCAGTCATCTTGGTTAATTTTCGGTTGCTTTGGTGTAGCCGTGAAATGGTTAACAAACCATTAATTCGCAGGTCTAACTGGCGCGAGGCATGACGATACGACCGTCCGGGCGGGATGGACGGCGCGGAAGTCGGTGGCTTCAGCTAATCTTTTGAAAATAGAATATTTTTGGCTTCGGATTTTTTGTCCGTAGCGCGCTCGAAATAGGCCATCCGGCAGAGCGCAATGTCGCGATTCGAGCGGCGGTAGGGATGGCGGCACCGGGTCCGCCATCCCTGTGATTCTCTCGCCGCCGACAGGCCGTAACCCTTGGCGGCGAAGCGGTCAGATAAGGCCGTATTGCTGTGCCTTGTTGCGCAGGAAGGGCAGGCCGTTGCCCATGACCTCCTCCATGTCGCGCGCGACGGGGCGCCAGACGGCGAGGCCATAAGCCACTTCCGCCGGCATGTTGATGAAGCTTTCCATGGCAAGGCCGCCCTTGAAGCCGATGGCGGCGAGCGCCGCGTAGATCTCGTCCCAGGGGATGTTGCCATAGCCCGGCGTGCCGCGGTCGCTTTCGGAAAGGTGGATGTATTTCAGGTGGTCGCGGGCGATGATGATGCCGTTCGCCGCACCCTTTTCCTCGATGTTCATGTGATAGGTGTCGAGATGGACGAAGACATTGTCCGCGCCGACGCGCTCCACCATGTCGACGGCCTGCTGGGCCGAGTTGATCAGGTGGTTCTCGTAGCGGTTCACCGCCTCGACGCCGAGTTCGATGCCGTATTGCTTGGCGTGTTTCGCGGCCGCCTGGAGCACGCGGGCGATATTGTCGTATTCGCCCTGCGTCGGCGGCACGCCGGTGCGCTCGCCGATGCCGCCGAAGATCACGCCGGAGAGCGCTTCGGCACTCATTTCCGCGGTCTTCTCGATGGCGACCTTGAGGTGCTCGATCGCCGCATCCGGGCGGACGGAGGCCCAGGCGCGCTCCGGCAGGCCGAGCGAGCAGACGGCGCGCAGCTTGTTCTTCTGCAGGAGGTCGCGGGTGTGCTTAGTATCGACCGCGGGCGCGTTGAGGAGCGCGATCTCGATGAAATCCATCTTGTAGTGCACCGCGCCGGCAATCGCCTTTTCGGCGCCCGCGCGATCCCAGTTCATGGTCCACATGCTGGTATGAACGCCGAAACCTTCCATGGTCGTCTCTCCTATTTTGTAAGCTTGATGAACTTGGCCGAGGCCCAGCGCAGCACCATCACCACGATGAGCAGGATGCCCCAGACGGCGGTTGCCAGATGCTGGTTGGCGCCGAGCAGGTTCAGCCCCGAGGACAGGAGCTGCAGCACGACGAGCGCCACGAAGACGGGAAGCACCCGGCCGAAACCGCCGAACGGATTGATGCCGCCGAGGAAGCAGGCGAGCACGGTGATCAGCAGGTAGGATTCGCCGTGGCCGATGCGCACCGAATTGAACCGCGCCAGCATGATGATGCCTGCAACCGCCGCAATGGCTCCCGAGAGCATGTAGACCAGCACCAGCACCTTGCGGGTATTGATGCCGGAATAGCGGGCGGATTCGATGTTGGAGCCGATCATGTAGGTTGAGAAGCCGAGCTTGCTGCGCGAGAGCAGGACATGGCACGCCAGCACGCAGGCGATGAGGATGAGGAGCGGCACGGGAATGCCCAGAAGGCTGCCGTGGCCGATCGGCGCGATGAAGCCGGGGAAGCCGGAAATATCGCCGCCGCGGGTGAGAAATTCTCCCAGGCCGCGGAGAAAAATCATCATCGAGAGCGAGACGAGGATGGGGTGGGCGCGGGTGAAGGCGATGACGAGGCCCATGACGAGGCCGCTTGCCGCCCCCACGCCGAGCGCCAGCAGCGAGCCGAGCAGGAAGGCGCCGGGGCCGGCATCGGCGCCGCCATTGGCCTGCAACACCCAGGCGAGCGTCAGGCCGGCCATGTTGGCGGTAAACGTGATCGCGAGGTTGAGGCCGCCGGTCAGGATCGGCAGCAGCATGGCGAGCGTCAGGATGCCGAGTTCGGGAAGCTGGAAGGCGACCGAACCGAAGGTCGCGGCGGTGAAGAACTGCGGCGAGGCGAGGCCGAAGACGATGAGCACGGTGGCAAGGGCCGCGAAGGGGCCTGCCATGTCGGCGCCGAAGATCGCGTTGAATCGATTGGCAAGCGCGTTCATCGGTCGTCTCCCTTTTTGGCGCGCATCGGCAGCAGGTTTTCCAGGCGGGCGCTCGACAGCGTGATGGCGACGAGGATGATGGCGCCGACGATCATCTTGAAGGCGAAGGGCGAGACGCCCATCAGGTTGAGGCCGTTCTGGGTAATGGAGACCAGCAGCACGCCGAGCACGCAGCCCAGCACCGTGCCCTTGCCGCCGCCGAGCCGCGCGCCGCCGAGCACGACGGCGGCGAGAACGTCGAGCTCGCGGCCATAAAGCGCGTTGGGCACGACCTCTTGCGCGTAATGCGCCTGCATCAGCCCGGCAATGCCCGCCATCATGCCGAGCCAGCCGAAGGCGATGAACTGCATGGCGCCGATATTGATGCCGAAGCGGCGCGCACCCTCCGGATTGTCGCCGAAGGCGTAGAGCTGGCGGCCGGTCGTCGTGCGGGTGATGAAGAGCCAGGTGACGGCGACGCAGACGGCCATGACGACGACCGGCAGCGTGATTTCCGCCCAGCTGCCATCCGCCATCTCGCGCTCATAGAGGATGACGCGCGTCGTCAGCCAGTCCGGCAGGTTGTAGATCGACACGCCGCGCGTGAAGAACATCAGCAGGCCGAAATAGACGTTGAAGGTGGCGATCGTGGCGACGATCGAGATGATGCGGAAGCGGTGGATGAGGAAGGCGTTGATGAGCCCGAGCCCGATGCCGGTGCTTCCCGCAATGAAGAGGCCGGAGACCCAGCCGCCTCCGCCGATACGCTCCAGCAGAAGTGCCGTCACATACTGCACGACCGAGGCGGCGACGGCGAAGGAGATATCGATGCCACCGGCGATCAGCACCACGAGCAGGCCGACGGCGAAGATGATGTTGACGGCGCTGATGTTGAGCAGGTCGAAAGCATTGCCGAGGGTGAAGAAGCGCTCGGTGGTGAAGGACAGCACGATGCTGATCGCGATGATGACGGCGAAGAGCACGGCTTCCGTGGTGTGGGCGGCGACGAGTTTACGCATAGACGGCCGCCTCGATGTCCTTGAGGGTCGTCGCGCGCGGATCATGCCAGCCGGCCATGCGGCCCTTTTCCATGTGAAGGACCCGGTCGGCGTTGAAATAGACCTCCGGCACCTCGTCCGAGATCAGGATGATCGCGAGCCCTGCCTCGGCGAGCCGCGCGACGATCTCGAAAATGCCGGCGCGCGCGCCGACATCGACGCCGACCGTCGGCGAATCGAGGATCAGCACCTTCGGATCGGTCGCGAGCCATTTGGCGATCGCCACACGCTGCTGGTTGCCGCCCGATAGCGTCGAGATCGCATCCTCCTGCTGGCCGATCTTGACGCCGAGATCGGCGATCCAGCGCGAAACGAGCGAGCGCTTCTTGGTTGGCGAGATCAGCCTGCCGCTGAGAATGCGGTTGAGCGAGGCCATGACGAGGTTGTCGGCGATCGACTGCGGCTGGTTGAGGCCGAGGGCGAGGCGATCCTCCGAGAGATAGGCGACGCCTGCGGCGATCGCCTGCCGGTTGGAGGCAAAACGCACCGCCTCCTCAAGCGTGATCGTGCCGGCGGCCGGCTGGCGCATACCGAAGAGCGTCAGCGCAAGCTCGGTGCGGCCCGAGCCGAGCAGGCCGGTGATACCGAGCGTTTCGCCGCGGCGCAGGTCGAAGGCGATGTCGCTGAACTCACCGGGCCGGGAGAGACCCTGTACCGACAGCACGACGGGGTTTTGGGAAATGTCATGGGCGCGCACGGACTGGTCGAAGGTGCGGCCCGTCATCAGCTCGGTGATCCGCGATTGCGTCATGCCTTCGACCGGATAGACGCCGACCAGCGCGCCATCCCGCAGCACGGTGAGGCGCGAGGAGATTTCGAGCACTTCCGCAAGGCGGTGGCTGACGAAGACGACGGCGACGCCAGAGGCCGAAAGCGTGTGCACGATCGCCAGCAGGTGATCGGTCTCCGACTGGGTTAGCGACGCCGTCGGCTCGTCCATGAAGACGATGCGCGCCTCGCCGACCAGCGCGCGGGCGATCGCCACGATCTGGCGCTGCGCGATGGCAAAATCCTTGAGCGGCCGGTCGACGTCGAGCGTCACACCGAGCCGGGCGAGCGCCTCCTCGGCTATCTTGCGGATCGCCGGATAGCGGACGAAGCGCGGGCGCGCGCCGGAGAGCGTCTGGAAGGCGATGTTTTCCGCGACGGTCATTTCGGGAAAGAGCGCGAGGTCCTGCCAGATCACCTGGATGCCGAGCGACTGCGCGATGCCGGGCGTCATGGACGAAACGGCCGCGCCGTCGAAGACGATCTCGGCGCCGGCCGCCGGCCGGTAGACGCCGGTGATGACCTTGATCAGCGTGCTCTTGCCGCTGCCGTTCTCGCCGGCAAGGCAATGGACTTCGCCGGGCATGACCTCGAAGGAGACGTTCTTCAGCGCCCGAACCCCGCCGAAGGTCATGTTGATGTTGCGAAGCGAAAGGATCGGTCGGGCGTCTTCGCCTGGGGCCGTTGTCATGTCCATGCCTGCTGCCTGTTCCGTCGAGCACCGTCAGGGGCGGAAGCCGCGCTTTTGCCGAGTGTCGGGCCGGCAGGAATAACCGGCCCGACGCCCCGGGAGGGAGCCTCTTGTCAGAGGCCCATGGCGGCCAGGTCGTCGACCGTGTCCTTGTTGATGGGCAGCAGCTGATCAACGATGATGTCGTTGCCGACCGGCTTGATCACGCCGAGACCCGGAATGTCGTCGCCTTCCTTGACGCTTTCGCCCTTGATCAGGCGATCGGCGAGCGTGACGAAGACTTCACCGGCCTGTTTCGGGTTCCACATGAAGCCGCCGGAAATCGCGTCCGACTTGATGAGCTTCTGGCCCTGGCCGGGCGAGAACGGGCCGAGCACGAAGATCTCGCCGGTCTTGCGCCGTTCTTCGACCGCGCGGCCGGCGCCGATCGGACCCTGGCTACCAAAAGCGAGGAAGCCCTTGAGGTTCGGGTGCGCCGCGATCAGGTCGAGCGCGGTGGAGCGGCTCTTGTCGACGTCTTCGGCCACGCCGTAGCGCTCGCCGACCAGCGTCATCTCGGGATAGTTCGCCTTGATATAGGCGATGGCCGCATCCGCCCATGCATTGTGCAGCGGCACCGTCAGCGAGCCGACGAAGACGGCATATTCGCCCTTGCCGCCGGTCTTTTCGGCGAGCAGCTTGCCATGCGCCTCGCCGAAGCCGGTGGACGAGGCGAGCTCGAAGTTCCAGTCGGCGCCCTTCTGCGAGGGCGATTCATGGGTGATGACCTTGATGCCGGCAGCCTGCGCCTTGGTCAGCACGGGTTCCAGCACTTTGGCGTCGTTCGGCACGACGCCGATGACCTTGACGCCCTGGGCGATCAAATCCTCGATGGCGCGCACCTGGAGCGCCGGGTCGGCGCTTGTCGGGCCGACCATGAAGGCGTCGACGCCGAGTTTCTGGCCCTGTTCCTTGATGCCGGCCTCCATCGCGTTGAACCACGGAATGCCGCCGATCTTGACGACGACGCCGATTTTCGGCGTGTCCTGCGCGAGCGCGGCCACCGCGCCGGCAAGCGAGAGCGATGCGGCAAAAGCCGCCACGATAAGCTTCCTCATGTCCACTCCTCCTCAAATGGTCGCGTCTGCGAACGAATACAACCGGCCGGCTTTGCGGCAGGTTGTTTCTGGTTTCTCCACGGCGAGGGAACTCCCTTGCCTCCCGTCCCGCCTCCTCCGGCGAACCATCTTGCACAATCGATCTTTCTTTTTTGCACAATCGATGGTGCAATGAATATCCGTCAGGCTAGGACTTTCGTCAAGGGGGATTTCTTCCTAAGGGAATGAGGATAGAAGAGGCAGACATGACAGACACCGGAAAGAAGAAGGCGACGATCTACGATCTCTCGGTTCTCTCGGGCAGCTCACCTTCCACCGTCAGCGCGGTTCTCAACGGAAGCTGGCGAAAGCGGCGCATCAAGGAGGCGACCGCGACGCTCATCCAGGGGCTTGCCGTCGACCATGGCTATACCGCGAACCTCCAGGCGCGCGGCCTCCGTTCCTCCCGCTCCGGCCTCGTCGGCCTGCTTCTGCCGGTCTATGACAACCGCTATTTCTCCTCGATGGCGCAGTCCTTCGAGGCGGAGGTGAGGAGCCGCGGCCAGTGCCCGGTGGTGGTCAGCGCCTGCCGCGATCCGGAAGAGGAGCGCCAGGTCGTCGAGACGCTGATTTCCTATTCAATCGACGAACTGTTCATCGCTGGCGCGACCGATCCGGACGGCGTGCACGACGTCTGCGAGAAGGCGGGGCTGCGCCACGTCAATATCGACCTGCCCGGCACCAAGGCGCCGTCCGTCATTAGCGACAATTACGGTGGCGCGCGCATGCTGACGCAGGCGATCATCGAGCGGGCGCTGGCGGACGGCCCGGTGCCGCCGGAGGAGATCTACCTGTTCGGCGGCCGCGACGACCATGCCAGCCGCGAGCGTATCCGCGGTTTTCGCGACGTGAAGCGCGCGATGCTGGGCGGCGATCCCGATGCCTGCATCCGGCCGACCGGCTATTCACCGGGCATGACGGCGCGCGCCTTCGAGGCGTTCTACGCCGATCACGGCAAGCTGCCGCGCGGCTTCTTCGTCAATTCCTCGATCAACCTGGAAGGCCTGATGCGTTTTCTCGCGCAGCATCCGCACGAGACCTTCGCCGATATCGTCGTCGGTTGTTACGACTACGATCCGTTCGGGTCCTTCCTGCCGTTTCCGGTTTTCATGATCCGGCAGGACAGCGAGGCGATGATCACCAAGGGATTTGAAATCCTCGGCACCAGCCGCGCGCCGGCCGTCACCCATCTGGTGCCGCCGATGCTCGTGCCGCCGCGCACGGCGCTGACCGGCCCGCTCGATGCCCTGAAGGACATCGAGTAGGCGAGCCGGCCTCAGATTTCGAAATGATCCGGGCTTGCGGCTACACCCCGCCACCCTGCGGCAGCGCGTTGAGCTGCGCTGAGGTCATCGCGGCAAGCTGGCCGGGCGTAAAGGCGCTCGCCTGTTCGGTGCCTAGTCCGGCAAGCGTTGCCGTGCTCAATCCCGAAATGGCGTTCGAGCTCAGTGCGAGGATGTGCTCGGGCGTGAAGGAGCCGAGGTCGTCCGCACCCAGAGCCGCCGCCTGCGTTGCCGTCAGCGCACCGACCTGCGCGGTCGAGAGCGCGCCGATCTGCTGTGCGCTCAAGGCCGACATCTGCCCGTAGGTGAGAGCGGCAACCTGCCCGGTCGAAAGGGCGGTGATCGCATCGCTGGAAAGCGAGCCGATGGCCGCCGTGGACAAGCCCTTGATCGCGGCAGCGCTGATGGCGCTGAGTTCGGCGGTCGAGATGGTCTGCATCTGCGCGGTGGTGAGGCCGCCGATACCCGGCACGGCGAGTGCACCGATCTGGGCGAGCGAAAAGGCTTCGACTTGGTCCGTGCTGAGCGCTGCGACCTGGGCGCTGCTGAGACCGCCGACCTGGGCCGTCGTCAGCGCCGCGATCTCGGCTTCGGTGAGCGTCGCGAGATAGCTCGCCGGCACCCCCTTGATGGCATCGGCGCCGATCGCCGCCAGCTTGGCCGGCGTGAAAGTGTCGAGCGCCTGTGTCGACAGGCCCGCAAGCGCAGCCGAGCCGAGCCATCCGATCTGGCCGGCGGACAGCGCCTCGACCTGTTCCAGGCTCATTCCGGCGGCCTGCGGCCCGGTGAGGCCGGCGATCCCGCCGGCACTCAGCGCAGCGACCTGCCCGGGGGTCAGCACCACGATGTCTTCCACGTCGAGGGCTGCCACCTGCTTGGAGCCGAGGGCCGCGAGCTGCTGGTTGGTGAGCGCGCTCACCTGGCTGGAGCTGAGAGCCGCGACCTGGGCCGTGGTGAGCCCGCCGATGCCGGTTGCACTCAGCGCCGCGATCTGGCTGGCCGAGAAGCCGGCGAGCACGGCCGGCGACAGGCCGGTGATGGCGGAGGCACCGATCGCCGCCATGTCGGCGGTCGAAAACAGCGCGATATCGCCCGCATCCAGCGCTGCGATCTGCCGCGAGCTGAGAGCTGCAACCTGCGCGCTGGTGAGCGCCTCGACCTGATCGGAGGTCAGCGCCGCCATCTGGTCGCTCGACAGGCCCGAGATGCCCGTGGGGCTGAAGGCGGCGATCTGGCCGGTGGTGAGCGAGGCGAGCATGGCCGTCGTCAGGCCGGCAATGGCGCGCGAATTGATCGCGGCGAGGTCGCCTGGCGAGAACAGCTCAAGGTCGTCCGCGCCGAAGGCGGCGATCTGCGTCGAGCTCAGCGCGGCGATCTGCGTGCTGGTCAAGGCCTCGGCCTGGAGGGTCGAGAGGGCCGCGATCTGGGTGGTGCTGAGCGCGGCGATGCCGGCGGTGCTCAGCGCGGCGATCTGCGCCGGTGACAGGACGGAAAGGTCGTTCGTTCCGAGCGCGCCGACCTGCGTGAAGCCGAAGGCGGCAAGCTGGGCCGTCGTCAACGCCTCAAGCTGGAAGGTGTTGAGCGCGTCGATCTGCACGCTGGTGAGACCGGCGGCATTCAGCGCGGCGATCTGGCCGGTGGCGAGGACTGCGATCGTCGCCGTCGACAGGCCGGCGACGGCGCTGGAGGAAATGGCGGCGATCTCGCCGGCCGTGAAGGTCTCCATCCGGTCCGGCGCGAAGGCGGCGATCTGCGTGGAGCTTAGCGCGGCGACCTGGGCGCTGGTCAGCGCCTCGGCCTGGAGGGTCGAGAGCGTGGCGATCTGGGTCGAGGTCAGGCCGGCGATACCGGCGGGGCTGAGTGCCGCGATCTGCGTCGGCGACAGGGCGGCGATGTCTTCCGTATCGAGTGCCGCGATCTGCTTGGAGCCGAGTGCGGCGAGCTGCGCCGTGGTAAGGGCGCCGATCTGCTCGCTGGTGAGCGCCGTGATCTGGCTGCTCGTCATGCCGGAAAGACCGGCCGGGCCAAGCGCGGCGATCTGGCCCGTCGTCAGGGAGGCGAGCATGGCCGTCGACAGGCCTGCCATGGCGCTTGAGCTGATGGCCGCCATGTCGGCGACGGAGAACGTGTCGAGGTCGTCCATGCCGAGCGCTGCGATCTGGCGCGAGGTGAGGGCTGCGACCTGCGTGCTGGTCAGGGCCTCGGCCTGGGCGGTGCTGAGGGCCGCGATCTGCTCGGTCGACATGCCGGCGATGGCGGCGGTGCTGAGTGCTGCAAGCTGGGCGGTGGACAGCGCCGCGATATATTCCGTGCCGAGCGATGCGATCTGCCGGGCGTCGAGCGCCTTGACCTGCGCGGGTGTCAGCGCATCGAGCTGCTGGCTGGTGAAGGCTGCGATCTGGCGCGGTGCCATGCCGCCGATGGCGGCCGTGCTGAGCGCTGCGACCTGCGCCGTGGAAAGGCCGGCGATCGTTTCGCTGGAAAGCCCCGTGATGGCGCCCGCGCCGATCGCCGCGATCTCGCGGGTGGAGAAGGTGGCGATCTCGTCCGTCGCGAAGGCCGCAAGCTGCACGGCGCTCATCGCGCCGATCTGCGTGCTGGTCAGCGCCTCGGCCTGGGCCACGTTGAGGGCTGCGACCTGCCGTGCCGCCATGCCGCTGATGCCGGCCGCACTCAATGCTGCGACCTGGGCTGCCGAGAGCGAGGCGATCGTGTCGGTGGAGAGGCCCGAAATCGCCGACGAACCGATGGCGGCGATGTCCTGCGTGGAGAAGGTGGCGATGTCATCCGGCCCGAAGGCGGCGAGCTGGGTGGCGCTCAGCGCGGCGATCTGGGCGCTGCCCAGCGCCTGTGCCTGCGCCGTGTTCAGTGCTTCGAGCTGCTGCACGCTCATAGCGCCGATGGCGGCGGTGCTGAGCGCTGCGATCTGCGCCGTCGTCAGCGAGGCGATCATCGCCGCCGACAGGCCCTTGATGGCGTTGGAGCTGATCGCCGCGATCTCCTTCGTCGTGAAGGTCGCGATGTCGTCGGTGCCGAGCTCCTTGATCTGCTCGGAGGTCAGCGTGCCGATCTGCGCGCTGTTGAGCGCTTCGGCCTGGGCGGTGGTGAGCACGGCAAGCTGCTGGGAGTTGAAGCCCGCAATGCTGCCGGCATTGAGCGCGCCGATCTGCGCCGTCGACAGCACCGCCACCTTGTCCGTTCCCAGCGCTGCGATCTGCGACGAGTTGAGTGCCGCCATCTGCTTGGTGGTGAGGTTGGCGATCTGTGCCGTGTTGAGCGCGGCGATCTGGCTGGAGGTCAGTCCGGAAACGCCGAGCGCGCTCAGCGCCCCGAGCTGCGCCGAGGAGAGTGCGGCGAGGTCGGTGCTGCTTAGCGCGGCAACCTGGCCGGCATTGAGGGCGGCGATATGCGCGGTCGTCAGCGCGGCGATCTGGCCGGAGGACAGCGCGGCCACCTGGTCCGAGGCGAGACCGCTGATGGCGCCGGCGTTGAGGAATTCGATCTGCGCGGGCGAAAGCGCCGTGATGTCCTCCGAAAGTGCCTTCACCTGGGCTGCCGTCAAAGCCTTCACCTGGCCGCTGGAAAGCTGGCTGACCTGCTGCGAGGTGAGGGCCTCGACCTGGCCGGTCGTCATGCCGGCGACCGCGTTGGTGCTCAGGGCAGCGAGCTGGCTTGCCGAAAGGGCTGCGACGGTCAGCGTGCTGAGGCCGGCGATGGCGCGGTAGCTGAGCGCCGCGATCTGGGCGGTGGACAGTGCCTGGATGTCTTCCGCTTCGAGGGCTGCGACCTGCGCGGAGCCGAGGCCGGCGATCTGCGCGGTCGAGAACGCCGCGATCTGCGACGACGACAGGGCTTCGATCTGCGACGCCGTCATGCCGGACAGCGCGTTGCGGTCCAGCGCCGCGATCTGCGCGGTCGACAGTCCGGCGACCAGGCTCGCCTCCAGGCCGGCAATGGCCTTGGTGGTGATCGCCGCGATATCCGCGGTGGAGAAGGTCGCGATGTCGGCGGAATCGAGCGCGGCGAGCTGCGTGGAACTGAGCGCCTTGACCTGAAGCGCCGTCAGCGCCTCGACCTGCGCGGTGCTCAGCGCATCGAGCTGTGCCGTGGTGAGGCCGGTGACGACGGCGGTGCTGAGCGAGGCGATCTGCAAGGTGCTGAGCGCTGCGAAGAAGTCATCGCCCATGCTGGCGATCTGGCCCGGTGCGAGGCCGGCGATCTGGGTCGGCGACAGCGCGGCGATCTGGGCGCTCGTCAATTCTCCGAAGGCGGCCGAGTTGATGCCCTGCATGGCCTTGGTGTTGATCGCCGCCATGTCGGCGGTGGAGAAGGTCGCGATGCCGTCCGCGCCGAGCGCCGCGATCTGCTTGGCGCTCAGCACGCGCACCTGCGTCGGCGTGAAGGCTTCGATCTGGTCGGGCGATAGCGCTGCAAGCTGCGTGGCCGTGAGGCTGGCGATGACGGCGGTGCCCAGAGCGGCGATCTGTTCCGTCGTCAGCCCGGCAATGGCGTCGCTCTTGAGGCCGGTGATGGCCTTGCTGTTGATCGCGGCGAACTGGGCCGGCGTCAGCGCGGCCAGCGCATCGCTGTCGAGGGCGGAGAGCTGCGAGGCATTGAGCGCGCTGATCTGGCCCGGCGACAGTGCCTGGACCTGCTCAATGGTGAGGGCGCGCGATTGCGCCACCGTGAGGCCGGTCAGCGCGCCGCTGTTCATCGCGGCGATCTGGTCGGTCGTCAACTCCGCCAGCGCATCCGTGCTGATGCCGGAAATGCCGCGGTTGGTGAGCGCCGCCATGTCGGCGGTCGAGAAGGTGGCAAGCGCCTCCGGCGTCAGCGCCGCGAGCTGGAGGGCGTTGAGCGCGCGGACCTGGGTCGGCGACAGCGCTTCGACCTGGTCGGTATCAAATGCTGCAAGCTGTGCCGGCTTGAGGGCGGCGATCTGCGCGGTGGTGAGGGCCGCGATCTGGGCGGTGGTGAGGTTGGCGAGCGCGTCGCTGCCAAGACCGCTCAGCGCATTGTTCTGGATCGCGGCGATGTCGGCGGCCGAAAACTCTTCCAGCGCATCGAGTGTGAACGCGCCAAGCTGGAGCGCGCTCAGCGCCTTGACCTGCGAGGGCGTCAGGGCTGCGGCCTGGGAGAAGCTGAGCTCCGCGATCTGCTGGGTGGTGAGGCCGGGAATGGCCTTGGCGCTGATGGCGGCGATATGGGCGGGCGACAGGCCGGCAATGGTGGCGGTGCTGAGGCCCGCGATGGCGCTTGCCGAGAGGGCGGCGATATCCGCCGTCGAGAAAGTCGCGATGTCGATGTCGTCGAGCGCGGAGAGTTGCGCGGCGGTGAGCGCCTTCACCTGGGTCGGCGAGAGGGCTTCGACCTGCTCGGTCGCGAAGGCATCGATCTGGTCGGTGGTCAGGCCGGAAATGGCCTTGCTGTTGATGGCGGCAATCTGTGCGGTGGTGAACGAGGTCACGCCCTCCGCGCCGAATGCCGCGATCTGCTTTCCGTCGAGCGTATTGATCTGGGCGCCGGTCAGCGCCGCAATCTGGTCGGGCCTGAGGCCGGCGATCGCGGCGGAGCCGAGACCCTTGATCGCCTTGTCGTTGATGGCGGCGATGGCGCCGCTCGACAGCGCCGCGACGTCGTCGGAGGAGAGGGCGGCGATCTGAGTGGCGTTCATCGCACGCACCTGCGCCGGCGACAGGACCTCGACCTGGTCGGTGGTGAAGGCTGCGACCTGCGCGGCCGTCAGGGCCTGGATGACCGTCGGGTTCAGCGCTGCGACCTGCTCGGTCGAGAGCCCGGCGATTGCCGCGGTGGTGATGCCCGAGAGCGCCCGGTTGGAGATTGCGGCGATATCCTGCACCGAGAAGGTGGCAAGGCCGTCCGCGCCCATGGCGCCAAGCTGCAAGGCGTTGAACGAACGGACCTGCGCGGGCGAGAACGCCTCGATCTGGTCGACGTCCAGGGCGTTGATCTGCGTGGAGGTGAGGCCGGTGACCGCGCTGGTGCTCAGCGCCGGAATCTGCGTGCTGGAGAAGGCGGCGACGGCCGCCGTGCTGAGCGCCGCGATCTGTGCGGGCTTGAGGAGGGCGACCTGCGCGGTGGTGAGTTCGCGGATCTGGTCGGGCGTCAGCGCGCTTGCCTGCGCCGTCGTCAGGCCGGCCAGCGCAAGCGGGCTCAGCGCACCGATCTGCGCATCGGAAAGGGCGGCGATGGTGGCGGCGCTCAGGCCCTGCACGGCCTTGTAGCTGATCGCGGCCATGTCCTCGGTCGAGAAGGTCTTGATGTCGTCCGGGCCAAGCGCCTGAAGCTGGGCGGCGCTCAGCATGCGCACCTGCGCGGCCGTCAGCGCCTCCGCCTGGTCCTCCGTCAGCGCGCCCATCTGCCGCGTGGTGAGCGCGCCGATCTGCGACGGCGTGAGGCTTTCCACGTCGGCCTTGCTCAGCATGCCGAGCTGGTCGAGCGTCAGGCCGATGATCGCGCTCTGCGAAATGGCGCTGAGCTGCCGGGAGCTGAGGACATCGATGTCTTCGTTCTCCAGCGCAGCGATCTGCGCGGAGGAAAAGGCGCCGAGCTGGCCCGTCGAGAGCGATGCCACATCCTCCGTCGACCAGCCCCTGATCGTCGTTGCCGAGAGCTGCTTGATCTGGGCGATGCTGTAGGAGGAAACGGTCGACGTCATGAGCAAATTCCTGGAAAAATGAAGACGAAAGAACTGTAAATCCGCGTTCTGGCAGATTGCCTGATACAGCGAGGAGCTTGCCTGAGCCTGAAGTTCGGAATCGTCGCCGCAGGCGCCTGGGGCACCGCGTTTAAGCCCCGCAAAGGACGCTCCGCCGTGGGCTGGCGGATCAAGGAAATCAGCAGTGTGAGCGTGGTCGTTCAGCGAGCCGGGACGGCCCCGGCTCGCGGCCGAATCAGGCTTCGGTGCTGTGCAGGAGCGCGCGCAGGACGGCGACCATGCCGTTCAGCGGCCGGTCGTCGCGATAGACCGGGACGGCATCGCGGATCCGCGCGTAGAGCGCGGCGGTGCCGGCGGCCTTGCCGCTGGTATTCGGCTGCATGTCATAGGCCTGGGCGGCGCTCATGACCTCGATCGCCAGCACGGTTTCGAGATTGGCGATGATCGCCAGCGCCTTGTCCGCGGCAGGCGTCGCGTGGGTGAGGATATCCTCCTGCAAGGCCGAGGTGATGCCGCCGTCGAGACTGGCCGGCGCCGCAAGCCGCCGGTTTTCCGCGACGAGGCTTGCTGCCGTGTACTGGATGATCATGAAACCGGAGGCGACGCCGCTGCCTTCCGCGAGGAAGGCGGGAAGGCCGCTTACCAGCGGATTGACCAGCCGGTCGATGCGGCGCTCGGAAATCGCTGCAAGCTCCGCCGCGGCGATGGCGAGGCCGTCCATGGCGAGCCCGAGGGCGGCGCCGATGGCATGGGCCTGCGAATGCACCTCGGGCGCCTCCGGCGAGCCGGTAACGACGGGGTTGTCCGTAACGCTTCCAAGCTCGCGGTTCACGACCTCGGCGACCTGCGCGACGCTGTCGCGAACCGCGCCATGCACCTGCGGCACGCCGCGAAGGCTGAGCGGATCCTGCGTGCGCGAGCCCGCCGATTGCGCGAGCAGCGGGCTGCCGGCGAGCAAGCGGCGCAGGTTTTCGCCGACGGTCTGGAGCCCCGGCGAGGTGCGTAGCGCGAGCGGTGCCGCGGCAAACGGGTCCGCCTGCGCGCCGAGGTTTTCGTAGCTCATCGCCGCCGCCGCATCGGCCCAATCGAGCAGATGGGTCGTGCGGGCGACGGCAAGGCTGGCGAGGCCGGTGGCGCAGGGCGTGCCGTTGACGAGGCTGAGGCCTTCCTTGGCGCCAAGCACCAGGGCCGAGCGGCCGAGCCTGTCCAGTGCCTGCCGGCCTGAGATCGTCTCGCCCTTGTGGCGGGCCTCGCCTTCGCCGATCAGCACGAGGCCGATGGCGGCGGCGTGGGTGAGGTAGCCGACCGAACCCTTGGATGGGATGACCGGCAGGATATCGGCATTGAGCAGGGCCAGCAGCGTCTCGACCGTCTCGACGCGCACGCCCGAATAGCCATGCGCAAAATTGGCGATCTGGGCGGCCATCACGGCGCGGGTCTCTTCGCGGCCGAGCGGTTCGCCGACGCCGCAGGCGTGGCTGAACAGGATGTTGCGCGAGAGCGCCTGCTGCTGCGGGATATCCACGATCACGTCGCAGAGCGCGCCCACGCCAGTGTTGATGCCGTAGCCGCGCACGCGCTTTTCGACGAGCGCATCAACCACGGCGCGTGCGGCGGCGATGCGTTGCCATGTATTGTCCGACAGCGAGAGCGCCGCGCCCTTGGCGACGGCGGCGATCTCCTGCCAGGTCAGCGGACGATCGAGGACGATCGTATCAGGCATGCTGGACTTCTCCTGCGCCGGCGCGGCGCTGCACGAAGCGAGCGACATAGTCGTTCGCCGGGCTGTTCAAGATTTCACTCGGCGTGCCGACCTGCACCAGCTTGCCGTCCTTCAGGATCGCGATCTGCGCGCCGATGCGCAAGGCCTCGTCGAGATCGTGCGTGATGAAGACGATGGTCTTGTGCAGGTTCTTTTCCAGCTGGAGAAGCTGGTCCTGCATGTCGGCGCGGATCAGCGGGTCGAGCGCGGAGAAGGCCTCGTCCATCAAGATGACGTCGGTATCCGCCGCCAGCGCCCGCGCAAGCCCGACGCGCTGCTTCATGCCGCCCGAAAGCTGGTGCGGGAACTTGTTCTCATATCCCGCAAGGCCGACTGTCTCGATCCACTTCATGCCGATGGGCGCGGCATCGGCCTTGGTCAGCCCGCGCACGCGCTGGCCGTAGACGACGTTCTGCAAGACCGTGCGGTGCGGCATCAGCCCGAAATTCTGGAACACCATGCTGACGCGGCGGTTGCGGAAGTCGCGCAGTTCCTTCGCCTTGAGGTCGAGCACGTTGCTGCCGTTGACGAGGATCTCGCCGCTGGTCGGCTCGATCAACCGGTTGATGTGGCGCACCAGCGTCGATTTGCCGGAGCCCGAAAGCCCCATGATGACGAAAACGCGGCCGCCGGGAATGTCGAGGCTGACATCGTCGAGGCCGACGCTGCATCCCGTCTTGGCGAGGATGGCGCCCTTGTCGGCGCCGTCCCTGGTCATCGCCAGCGCGGCCTTCCAGTTGCCGCCGAAGATCTTGGAAACGTTGCGGATTGCGATGTCAGTCATTGCCGCGTTCCTTCCGGCTGGATTGGCCAAAACCCTGCGTGATGCGATCCAGCACGATCGCGAGGATGACGATGCCGAGGCCGGCCTCCAGCCCCTTTCCGACGTCGAGCGTCTGGATGCCGTTCAGCACCTGTTCGCCAAGCCCGCGCGCGCCGATCATCGAGGCGACGACGACCATCGAGAGCGCCATCATGATCGTCTGGTTGAGGCCGGCCATGATGGTGGGGGTGGCAAGCGGAAGCTCGACGCCGAAGAGGATTTGCGGCGGGCTGCCGCCGAAGGCGGTGGCGGCCTCGACCACTTCGCTGTCGACCTGGCGGATGCCGAGATCGGTGAGGCGGATGAGCGGCGGCACGGCATAGATGATGGTGGCGAGCACCGCTGGCACCTTGCCGAGGCCGAAGAGCATGATTGCCGGAATGAGATAGACGAAGCTTGGCATGGTCTGCATGACATCGAGCACCGGCAGCGTGATGCGGCGCATCAGCTCGCTTTTCGCCAGCCAGATGCCCATGGGAACGCCGATGGCGACGGAGATGAGGCTGGCGATCAGCATCAGCGCCAGCGTCTGCATCGTCAGGTCCCAAAGGCCGAGCGCACCGACGGCAAACAGCATGACCGCGACGGTGACGACGAGCGAGATCTTTTTCGACGCGAACCAGGCGAGCGCCAGGAAGACGATGAAGACGGCCCACCAGGGCAGACCGCGCAGGATCCATTCGACGAAGAGGATCGCCTGGAGAAGCGTCTGCGAGATCGCCTTGAAGACGAACCCGTAGTTCACCACCAGCGACTGCACAAAGTCGTTGATCGGGCCTCGAATGGAAATATGGAAAGCTTCAGGAAACATCGATGAAATCCTCGCGCGCGCCGACCGCCGTCCCGGTGGTCAGCCCCTGTCCTGACGGGAAAAGGCTGCGCGCCGAAAGAGACGCGCAGCCCTGCGATTACTTGACGGCAGCTTCGATGCGCGCCTTGGCGTCGGCCGAAACCCAGCCGCCCCAGACGTCGGCCTTGGTCTGGAGGAAGTTCTTGGCGGCCGCGACCGCATCGACCTTCTGGTCCGTCATGTAGGCGAGGCTGGCATTGACGTCTTCCAGCGGGAAGGTCGCCTTTTCGAGGATTTCCATGATGTCCGGCGCTTCGCCCGCAAAGGTGCTGTTGACGCCATAGGCGACCTCGACGGACGGGAAGGCGCAGCCGGCGTCGCGCTTGCCGTCGGCGGTGGTCAGTTCCTTCCAGCAGGCGTCGTTGTAGGCGGGCTCTTCGAGCTGGATGAGTTTGTACTTGCCCATGATCGCCGTCGGGCTCCAGTAGTAGAACAGCATCGGCTCGCCCTGGAGATAGGCGGCGGCAATGGCGGCGTCGAGCGCGGTGCCGGTGCCCGGGCGGAAGTTCACATAGGTTTCGCCGAGCTTGTAGGCTTCGAGCTTGGCGGTGTTGACGCCTTCGCAGGTCCAGCCCGACGGGCAATTCAGGAAGCGGCCCTTGGTGGGTTCTTCCGGATCGAGGAACAGTTCGACGATCTTCGGGTCGGAGAGCTGCTCGACGCTCTTCAGGTCCGGCGCCTTGGCCTCGATGCCCTTTTCGGCGTCGCCCTTCACCAGGTATTCCGGCACGAACCAGCCTTCGGCAGCGCCGACAAAGGTCTTGCCGACGGACTTCACCTGGCCAGCGGCAGCCGCCTTGTTCCAGACGTCGGAACGGCCGATCCACTCTTCTGCGAAAATCTGCACGTCGTTGTTGGCGGTCGCCTGTTCCAGCGTCACGGAATTGCCGGGGATCGAATCGACCTTGCAGTCGTAGCCCTTCGACAGGATTTCCTTCATGACTTCGGTGATGAAGGCGCCGCTTTCCCAGTCGATGCCGGCGAAGGTGACGGTCTTGCCGTCGCTGCAATAGGAGGCCTGGGCCGTGCCGGCGGAGCCGGCAATGAGGGCGGCGGCGGCGAGAAGCGAATATTTCAGTTTGGAGTTCAGCATTTCAGTTCCCCTTTTTGATGATGGTAACGATGAAAACCAGATTTTTCAGGCGGCCACCGGTGTGGCCTCAGGTCATGCGCAGCCTCCGCGACCTCAGGCCGCCTGTTCATTAAGTTCACTATACAACTTGTCTTGTAATGAATGTCATATCGCCCTGCAAGGTGCATCTTCGTCCGCGACATTGGATGTCGCATTAAGTGCCGGTGGTGGATTGGTGCATTTATGGTTGGACTGGCGTACAAGGCCTGTTTTTCGGGCAGTACGGCCTATTTTTCAGGCTTTTCGGGGCGCCTCGACCCGGAGAAAACCCGTCGCGCAAAGCCCATTGGAATCCATCAATAAAAGGCCAAAGTTGTATATGTAACTTGATAGAGGCTAGTAGACAAGTGGATGGCGCTGGGTGAAAACTGTGCTTACTTTATCCGGCATATTTTGTAAGCAGGTACTGAGGTTTGAACGCGGGGAGCCACGGCAATGCTGAATGAAGACGCCGGACTGCTGGCGAAGGATGCGGGCGAGCGCGGCGCGCCGATCTACGAGCGCATGAAGACGCAGATCCGGGCGAAGATCGAAACCGGCGAATGGCCGGTCAATCACCGTATTCCCTCGGAGAACGAGCTGGTGGACATGCTGGGCGTCAGCCGCATGACGGCGAACCGGGCGCTGCGCGAACTCGCCAACGAGGGCGTCATCACCCGCGTGCAGGGCAAGGGCTCATTCGTGGCGCCGAAGAAGCGCAGTGCGCCGGCGCTCGGCGTGCGCAACATCGCCGATGAAATCCTGGAGCGCGGCTCGGTCCATCGCATCGAGCTCATCCTCGCCCAGAGCGAGACCTGCGGCCATGAACTGGCGGCGGCGCTGGAGCTTGACGTCGGCGCGCAGTCCTTCCACTCCGTCATCGTGCACAATGAAGACGACGTGCCGATCCAGTTGGAAGACCGCTTCGTCAACCCCGCCATCGCGCCGGATTATCTGGAGCAGGATTTTTCCCACACCACGCCGAACGCCTTTTTGACGAGCATCGCGCCGATCGCCAAGACGGAGCAGTTCATCGAGGCGGTGCTGCCGCAGCCCTGGGAGTGCAAGGTGCTGGCGATTGCCCGCTCGGAGCCCTGCATCCTCATCCGCCGCCGCACCTGGTCGCAGGACCGGGTGGTGACCACCGTACGGTTGCTCTATCCGGGTTCGCGCTATCGCCTCCAGAGCAATTTCTGACGCTTACGAATAGAGCGCCGGCATGAGGCCGACGCAGGCCCGGAAGCGGTCCCAGGACTTGTGCTCCGGCTGCGTCCACCCCGTTTCGGCAATGGCCGAAAGGCGCGGGAAGACGAGGCGGTCGAAGACCGCGCGGTCCAGCATCGGTTCGGACCATATGCACGCCTGCACGCCCCGCAGCTTCTCCTTCTGCGCAGCGCTCCAGCCGGCGATGGGATCGAAGGCGTAAGTCGCCTCTGGCGTCGAGGCGCCGGCCCAGTTTGCGCCCGGTTCATCCCAGTCGCGGCTGTGCGCCATGTCGAGGTAATAGGCCTGGCCGGGGCAGACGACCATGCTGTAGCCCTCGCCGGCAAGCGCGGCTGAGATCGCCACGTCCCGCCAGCCGCAGAGATAGGTGGTCTCCTTGTCGATGACATTGCCATGCGCGGCCTCCTGCCAGCCGCCGGTAATACAGCCCTCCGCGGCGAGGAATTTTTGCACGCGCTCCAGGAAGAGCGCCTGGAGCACGGCCGCCCCGGACCCCTCGATGGCATCGGCGCCATGCGTGTTGGTGATCACGTTGAGCCTTTTGGCATGGGCCTCGGCCATGGCGTCGCCGCCGATCGCGCGCAGTTTTGCCAGCGCCTCCGGCGAGCCGGACCAGGCGCCGATCGGCACTTCGTCGGCGCCGATATGGATCGTGCGGAAGGGGAACAACTCGATCAGCTCCCTAAGGATCGTTTCCATCACCGCGTAGGTTTTTTCGCGCGCCGGGTTGAGGCAATTGTCCGGAAATCCCTGGACGGAAAAATAGCTGCCTTTTTCCTGCGGGTCGCGCAGGTCCGGAATGGCCTGCTGCAGGGCATGGCAATGACCAGGCACGTCGATCTCCGGCACGATCTCGATACCGATCTCCCGTCCGTAAGCGACGATCCCGCGGATGGCGGCCTTGGTGTAATAACCGCCGCTGCACTCCAGCCCGGTGCCGAGCAAAGGCGGGATCGCAAGACCGTGGCCGCGCCAGGCGCCGATTTCGGTAAGCGCCGGATAGGCGTCGATCTCGACGCGCCAGGCCTCGTCGTCCGAGAGGTGCCAGTGGAAGCGGTTGAGCTTGTTCCAGGCGAGGATGGCGAGCAGCCGCTTGATCTCGGCTTCGCCGTAGAACTGGCGGGCAACGTCGAGATGCAGCCCGCGCCAGCCCATGGCGGGTACGTCGGCAATCCGCCCTTCGGCGGGGAAACCATAGGTCTGCGGAAAATGCCGCGCACCGCGCCAGACCTGGCCGAGCGTCACGAGGCCGTAGAACAGGCCGGCCTCGGTGGAGGCCGCAATCGTGACCGAGCCGGGCGAGAAGGTGACGTCGTAGGCTTCGTCTGCAAACCCGTCCCTCCTGTGAAGATGCACCGGCATGCCGCCCTCCTCGACGGGCCGCACGATGCCCTCGACGGCGAAGAGCGCCTCGACCAGCCGGGTGAAGGCTGCGGCCGCTGCCGTGGCCTCCGCGCCGTCCGCGAGAAGCGTCAGCCCCGGCGGAACGGCATTGTGGCCGGAGACCGCGACATGGTTGGGCCAGGGGATGACCGAGACCGGTGCCGGCGCGTTCGCAGGGACCGGGAAGGGCTCCACGCCGCGCTTCGGCGCTGCATTGCCGCCCATGCGCTTCGTCGGCGTGGTGGTGAGCGCCAGCGTGCTGCCGTCGTCGAAGGCAAGATAGGCGCCGCGTGCGCCGTCCGTCCAATGCTGGAGGGCGAAGCCCAGCCCCTTGATGGTGATGGTCCAGCTGGCGCCGGGCTCCAGCACGAAGCCGTCCGGCGGCAGGAGTTCCGTGAAGGTGGAGAGCGTCCTGCCGACCGTGCCGCCTTCGGCGACGGCCGTGGCATCGACCTGGCAGGGGCCGCTGAAGCACAGCCGGAAGCCGCGGATTGCGCTTGTGCCGAGGTTTTTGAGGCTCAGGCTGTAGGCCGTCGCGTCGGGGTTCCAGACGGTCTCGAAGTCGAGTGTCGGCATGGGATTTCCTAGACGTCGAGCATGCCGGCATAGACGCCGGGTGCGGAATTGGGAATGGCGGTGGCACCGACCGTCTTCTCGTAGAAGGCCGAGGGGCCGACATCGCCGATGATGGCGTAAGCGTAGCCCATGGTCTTGAGGTCGAAGAGGCTTGCGAGCAGCAGCGCATGGCCGATGCCGAGGCCGCGCGCCGCTTCGTCGACGCCGGTCGGCCCGAAGAAGCCGCGGGCGATCGATTCATGGCAGGCAAAGCCGACGAGCTTTTTCGCCCGTGTCGCGATGAAGCAGGTGGGCGGCTGGCGGGTCAGCGCCACCGCGACCTCGCTCGACCAGCCCGTTTCGAACGTTTCCGCCACCCATTCGGTAACGAGCCGGGCTTCGGGTGCCAGCGGCCGGCGGATCGTCACGCCCGCTTCCGCCACGCGCGCATCGAGCGCCGGATCGGGTTTCAGCAGCGAGAGATTGACGAGATAATCCACGATGGCTTCCTCCGGTTCGACGTGGCGCGTGCCCGTCCTCCTGGCGGAATCTGGTAGTAAATCCACCCGATTTAATCAAACGGCCATTTGGAGGAGCGAGGGAGCGGCGGCGGGCCTCCCGCAAAAAGATTGCGCCGCGCGGCCCTTATGGCACCAACAATAACTCCATGGGGCGGATTGCTTGGAAAATGGTATCTATAAAATCTATGTAATATATAGATTATTATCCCCGTTGGCTTGCCAGGAGGATACCATGCCCAAGACCGAATCCAACCCCTTCACGCTCGGAACCCGCGCACCGGACTTCATCCTGCCGGATGCGGACGGCAATCTGTTCACCCTTGCTGAATTCAAGGACAGCCCCGCGCTGCTCGTCGCCTTCATCTCGAACCGCTGCCCCTTCGTTGTGCTGATCCGCGAGGCGCTCGCCGAATTTGCCCGCGAACATGCCGCCCACGGCCTGGCCGTCGTCGCGATCAACAGCAATGACGGCGCGGCGCATCCCGAGGAAACGCTGGAGCGCGTCGGCGCCGAGGTGAAGACCTACGGCTACGGCTTCCCCTATCTCAAGGATGCCTCGCAGGGCGTCGCCAAGGCCTATGGCGCGGCCTGCACGCCGGATTTCTTCCTCTATGACCGCGAGCGCAAGCTCGCCTATCACGGCCAGTTCGACGATGCCCGGCCGGGCAACGGCAAGGACGTGACGGGTGCCGACCTGCGCGCCGCCGTCGCTGCCGTGCTGAAGGGCGAAGCCGCCGGCTCGGCCCAGACCCCGTCGATCGGCTGCAACATCAAGTGGACCGCGGGCAACGAACCCTCCTGGTTCTCCGCCGCTGCCTGAACAGGCACGCCCTGCCGGCCCGCAAGGGCCGGCACCGTCTTCTCACCCCAAAAACCGGACCATCATGGCATCGCGTCGCAAGGAAGAGCCCACGCAGGACGGGCGCCGCATCGAAACGGACGTGCTCGTCGTCGGCGGCGGGCCATCTGCCGCCTGGGCGGCGCTGTCGGCGGCCGAGGCCGGCGCGCGTGTGGTGCTGGCTGACAAGGGTTATCACGGCACGAGCGGTGCCACGGCGCCCTCCAACACCGGCACCTGGTGCGTTCCGCCGGGCGAGGGCCGCGCGGCTTCCGTCGAGCAGCGCTTCAAGCGCACCGCGGGCCTCGCCGATCGCCGCTGGATGCTGCGCTCCGCCGACCGGGCCTATGAAAACCTGCAGAAACTTGTCGAATGGGGCTATCCCTTCCCGACCGAGGAGGACGGCAGCCTCTACATCGCCAATCTGCGCGGGCCGGACTACATGCGCTTCATGCGCCAGCGCGTGCAGAAGGCCGGCGTCACCATTCTCGACCATCATCCGATCCTGGAACTGCTCGGCGACGAAAACCATGTCGGCGGGGCCGCGGGGTTGGTACGCCGCAACGGCGCGAGCTTCGAGGTTTCCGCGGGTGCCGTCGTGCTCGCGACGGGCGGCTGCGCCTTCTTCGAGCGCATCCTCGGCGGCACCGGCCTGACCGGCGACGGCTATCTCTTCGCCGCAGAAGCGGGTGCCGCGCTGTCCGGCATGGAATTCACCGGCAAATACACGCTCGCCCCGCATGGCTCGTCGCTCAACAAGGGCCTGCCCTTCCGCTGGGCCACGTTCTACCGCGCCGACGGCGAGGTGCTGCGCGATGCCAAGGGCGAGCCCGTGACGAACGGCATCGGCGGCGGCGAGCGGCGGGTGGCGGAAGCCATGCTGTCCGGCCCGGTCTATGCCCGTCTCGATCTCGCTGAGCCCGCCATGCAGGATTGGCTGCGGCGCGGCCAGCCGAACTGTTTCCAGCCCTATGAGCGTATGGGCATCAACCCGTTCGAAGAACTCTTCCGCATCGACCTCAAATATGAGGGCACGGTGCGCGGCACCGGCGGCATCCGCATCGTCACGTCCGATTGCGGCACCGGCATTTCCGGCCTCTACGCCGCCGGTGATGCGGCAAGCCGCGAAAACGTGACCGGCGGCATCTCGGGCGGCGGCGCGATCAATGCCTCCTGGGCCATCTCCAGCGGCTGGTGGGCCGGCCATGGCGCCGCTCAACACGCCCGCCGCCGGCAGGGCCGCGACAGCACGCGATTGCAGCCGCTCGGCACGGCGGGTCTGCGCGGCAGCGGCGAGCGCGAGGACATCGACCTCGCCGCCGCGGCCCGCACCGCCCACGACCAGATCGCCCCGCTCGACAAGAGCTATTGGCGCACGGCGGAGACGCTGGAGGCGAGCCGCAGCACGCTGGAAGACCTCTGGTCGAGCTTGAACCAGGCGCCGCCTGCCACCGGCATCGAACGCCTGCGCTCCCGTGAGGTCGCCTCGGTCACCGCCAGCGCCCGCTGGACCGTCGCCGCCGCCTCGCTGCGCACCGAAAGCCGTGGCGTGCACCGCCGCCACGATTTCCCCGCCGAGAGCGACGCACAGGCCAACCGCATTATCGTCTCCGGCCTCGACCGGGTGACGGCGGTGCGCGAAGAACTTGCTCTCGAAACCGCGCTGGAGGGCTGAGCGATGATCGAAGTCATCTCCGCCGACCGCTGCATCCGCTGCGATATCTGCGAACGCATCTGTCCGGCTTTCGTTTTCGACCGCGACGAGACGGGGCTGCCCGTCATCGCCCGGCAGGACGACTGCCAGACCTGCTTTCTCTGCGAAATCTACTGCCCGACCGATGCCCTCTACGTCGCCGAACATGCGGATGGCCCGATCGGTATCACGGAGCCCGACGTCCTCGAACGCGACCTCTTCGGCGCCTATGCCCGCTCCCTTGGCTGGAGCCGCGGGCGCGCCGGAGGCGCACAGAACGACCCGACCCGCCACATCCGCGTGGCGCAGGTCTGAGAAGGAGACTTTGACCATGGAACGCATCGCCGTCAGCGCCGTCCGAAAATCCTTCAACCTGAAGCCCGGCCAGACCGTGACCGTCGACGGCGTCACCTCGAACCGCATCGCCGTGCTGGACGGTGTCGACCTCACCATCAACAGCGGCGAGTTCATCACGCTGGTCGGCCCCTCCGGCAGCGGCAAGTCGGTGCTGCTCGACGTGATCGCGGGGCTGACCGAGGCGACCTCCGGCATCGCCCGCATCGACGGCATCGAGGTGTCGAAGCCGCATGCCCGCACGGCCTATGTCTTCCAGCAATACGCGCTTTTCCCGTGGCGCACGGCCTTGCAGAATGTCGAATATGCGCTGGAGGTGCGCGGCGTCGCCGCTGCCGAACGGCGCGAGAAGGCCCTGCATTTCCTGCATCTCTTCGGGCTCCAGGGCTTCGAGGACCGGTTCCCGTCGCAGCTTTCCGGCGGCATGCAGCAGCGCGTGGCGATTGCCCGCGCGCTCTCCACCGATCCGCAGGTGCTGCTGATGGACGAGCCCTTCGCAGCACTCGACGCCCAGACGCGCGACATCCTGCAAAGCGAGCTGCTGCGCATCTGGGAGCAGATCAAGACGACCGTCGTCTTCGTCACGCATTCGATCGACGAGGCGATCTATCTCGCCGACCGCGTCGTGGTGATGACCGCCCGCCCGGCGAGCGTCAAGGAGATCGTCGATATCGACCTGCCGCGCCCGCGCGATCTCGATATCCGCAACAGCCCCGACTTCAACGCCTATCGCGGCCGCGTCTGGGAAAGCCTGCGCGACGAAGTCGGCAAGGCCCAGCGCGACTGGACCGTTGCTTCCACCTACGCCAACTGAGGGAGGATCGGATGAGCCTGATCGTCGACCGCAATCCGCCGCTTCGCAACACCTTCTCGCTGCGCCGCAAGCGCACGCTGCCGAAGGCGCCGACAGCACTTGGCGAGACCTTCTCCACCATCACGCTCGGCCTGCCGGCGCTGATCGCCTTCGCGCTGCTGTGGGAGATCGCGCCGCGCGCCGGCTGGATCAATTCGCTGTTCTTTCCGCCGCTGAGCCAGGTGCTCTCGGTGCTGTGGGAGATGATCGTCTCCGGCCAGCTCGCCGACCATATCGGCATCAGCCTGCAACGGGCGGCGATCGGCTTTGCGCTGGCCGTCGTCGTCGCCGTGCCGCTCGGCTTCCTGATGGGGCGCTATACGCTGTTCGAAAAGGCGTCGGATTTCCTCGTCCAGACGCTGCGCAACACCTCGCAATTCGCGCTGCTGCCGGTCTTCATCCTGCTGCTCGGCATCGGTGAGGCCTCGAAGATCGCCATCACCTTCTACGCTGCCGTGTTCTTCCTGCTGATCAACACGATCGTCGGCGTGAAGTCGGTCGATCCGCTGCTGGTGAAGGCGGCGCGCTCCATGGGCACGTCGGACTGGGATCTCTTCAAGAAGGTGATCTTCCCGTCCGCCATTCCCTCGATCGTCGCTGGCGCGCGGCTCGGCGTAAAAACCTCGCTCTTCTCGGTCATCGCGGCCGAGATGCTCGCTGCCCAGTCCGGCATCGGCTACCTCATCCAGCACTCCTCGCTGATGCTCGAAACCGACCGCATGTATGCCGGCATCCTGACGCTGACGATCATCGGCCTCCTGCTCAACTACCTGCTCGTTGCCGGCGAACGGCGCGCCACGCACTGGCGCGGCAGCGGCGAAAGCGGCCCGAACTGAGCCTTTTGAAACGCACCCATCCTTGAACCATCGATCTCGAAAGGATCAATCCATGACCCTTCATCCGCTTCGCCGCACCCTTCTGAAACTGGCGCTCGCGCTCTCCATCCTGCCGGTCGCAGGCCTTGCTCCCGCTGTCGCCGACGAGGCGAAGCCGGAGGTCATCCGCATCGGCTCCACCGCGCCGGGCCACCTGAAATTCATCCTCTACCGCAACAAGAAGCTCTTGGAGAACGAGTTCGCCAAGGACGGCATCAAGATCGAGCTGACCACCTTCGACGGCGGCTCGGCTGCGACCGTGGCGCTCGGCTCCGGCGCCATCGACTTCACCTATATCGGCAACAACCCGTCGCTGCGCCTGGCCGCCACCGGCGCGGACGTGAAGTTGATCGGCCTTTCGAGCTGGAACCGCTCGAACGAGACGCAGATCGTCGTCAAGCCGGATTCGCCGATCCAGAAGATCGAGGACCTGAAGGGCAAGAAGGTCGCCTATCTCTCGGGCACGGTGCGCCATTCGACCTTCGCCAAGGCGCTGAAGGCGGCCGGCCTGTCGCTCACCGACGTCGAAAGCCTGAACCTCGGCATCGAAAGCTCCGGCCCGGCGCTGGTGCGCGGCGATGTCGATGCCATTGTCGAGAGCACCGGCCCGGTCCAGACGCTCGTCGAAAAGGGCGTGGCGCGCGTGATCTTCGATGCCGGCGTGTCGGGAAAGCCGGAATGGGCCGTGCCGCATCTCATCAGCGTCAACGGTGACTTCGCCCGCAAATATCCGGATATCGTGACGCGCCTGCTGGCCGTCGACATCGCAACCGACCGCTGGGCGGACTCCAACCCGGAAGAGACGATCGCGATCTTCGTCAAGGAGACCGGCAGCGGCGACAAGGCCGTGCGCGCGACCTATCCGGACGGCAAGTTCTTCCAGAACCCGGAGATCAGCGAAGAGGCGGTGCGGGCGCTTCAGGGCGAGGAAACCTTCATGGCGGACGCCGAGCTTCTGAAGGGCAAGGTCGACTACACGACCTGGATCGATCGCTCGTTCTACGACGCGGCGCTCAAGAGGGTTGCCGCCAGCAACTGATAGCGTAGGTTTGGGCGTCGGCGTGTTCGCGCCGGTGCCCCTTTTTCTTGATTGTGATGTCCTCCATTCCCGCTTCGCCGATACCGCTCCACCGCACCCGCATCGTCCCGGCCGTCGTCGCCGTGGCCTTCTTCATGCAGATGCTCGACAGCACGATCATCGCGACGTCGCTGCCGGCGATGGCGCATGCCTTTTCCACGGATGTGGTGACGCTGAACATCGGCTTTACGGCCTATCTGCTGGCGATGGCGGTGTTCATTCCGCCCGCCGGCTGGCTCGCCGATCGGTTTGGCGCCCGCGCGGTGTTCCTTTCGGCCATCGTGCTCTTCACGCTCTCTTCCGTCGCCTGCGGATTTTCCGGCTCGCTGGCGGAATTCACCGCGGCGCGGCTGTTCCAAGGCGCATCCGCCGCGCTGATGACGCCGGTCGGGCGCCAGTTCGTGCTGCGCGGCGCGCCGAAGGCGGAACTGGTGCGGGCGATCGCCACCATCACCTGGCCGGCTTTGATCGCCCCCGTCATCGGGCCTTTGATCGGCGCCTGGATCACCACCCATGCGGGCTGGGAGTGGAATTTCTTCATCAACCTGCCGCTCGGCCTTCTCGGCGTCGTGCTCGTCGCCTTCTTCGTGCCGCATACGCCGGGCGAGGGGCCGCGCCCCTTCGATCTGCCGGGCTTTCTCCTGACCGGCGGCGCATTGGCGCTGACGCTGGCGGGGCTGGAACTCTCCAGCGCCTCGACGGGCGGTGCCGGTGCACTGGCGATCCTTGCCGCGGGCCTCGTCGCCGGCACGCTCGCCATCCGCCATCTCAAGCGCGCGCCGCATGCCCTGCTCGACATGGCCGTGCTGAAGGTGCCGACCTTCGCCTTCGCGACGCTTTCAGCCGGCACGGCAGGGCGGCTTGCGGTCAATGCAACACCATTCTTGCTGCCCTTGCTGTTCCAGGTCGGCCTTGGCTACGACGCGGTGGAGACGGGCTCGCTCGTGCTCGTCTATTTCTTCGGCAACCTCCTGATGAAGAGCGTCACGACCCCAGCACTCCGCCTGTTCGGCTTCCGTTCGCTGCTCGTCGTCAACGGCCTGGTCGCGGCGCTCACCATCGGCGCCTTCGCCTTCGTCGACGGCGGGACGCCGCGCCTCCTGCTCTTCGGCCTGCTGATCGCCTGCGGCCTGTCGCGCTCGATGCAGTTCACCGCGCTGACGACCATCGCCTTCGCCGATGTGACGCCGGCACAGCGCAGTGCGGCTACGACGATCTCGGCCATGTTGCAGCAGCTGTCGCAGCTTCTCGGCGTCGCCGTCGCGGCCGTGGTCATCCGCCTCGCCTCCGCCTTTTTCCCCGAGACCGCCGGTGGTGGAATGCTGACGGATATCCGCGCCGCCTTCCTCTGCATCGCCGTGATCGGCTTCGTTTCCGCGCTGCGCTTCCTGGCGCTGCCGCGTGACGCCGGGGCGGAAGTCTCCGGCCACCGCCGCGGGTGAGGGCGCGCGACCCGGATTTTTGACATGTTGCTAAGCGGCTCGCGACCGGACCAATATCCGCCGGTGAGATTCGCAACGGAAAGCGCGGCATGACCAAAATCGACGACAAACGGCTCGAAGCGGAGATCGACGCGCTTCCGGCCCGGTTCCAGGGGCCGGGTGGCGTTATCGGGGTGGTCAGCGAAGGGCGGGTCGTGGCGCGCCGCACCTGGGGGTTTTCGAACCTCGACGAGCGGCATGCGATGACGCCCGACACGCGGCTGCCGATCTGCTCGATCTCCAAGCAGTTCACTTGCGCAGCCATGCTCGCCGTGTGCGGCGAGCCCGAGGCCCTAGATGCGCGGCTTTCCGCGCACCTGCCGAACTTCGAAGGCCCGATACCCACGGTGCGCGACCTTTGCAACAATCAGTCGGGACTGCGCGATTACTGGGCGCTTACCGTGCTCCACGGCGGCAAGGCGGAGCAGACCTTTTCCCGCGCCGATGCGGGCCTGGTCCTTGCCCGCATGCGAACCGGGCATTTTGCACCCGGCACGCGCTATTCTTACAGCAACGGCAATTTCCGCATTCTTTCGGACATGCTGGAGGAAGTTTCGTCCGAGACGCTCGAAGCCCTCTATGCCCGCCACATCTGGCAGCCGGCCGGCATGGCCGGCGCCGTGCTGACCGCCGACACCCGCCAGCCCGCGGATGGCGTCGTCGGCTACGAAGGCAACGACGCTTCCGGCTACCTGCCCGCAGACAACGGCATCTACTGGCGAGGCGATGCCGGCATTTCCGCTTCGCTCGACGACATGCTTGCCTATGAACGCTGGATCGATGCCACGCGCGACGATCCCGCCAGCCTCTACCAGCGCATCGCCACGCCGCAGACCTTCCGCGATGGCAAGCCGGCCGCCTATGGTTTCGGCCTGCAGCACTCCCGCCTCGGCGATTTCGCCTTCACCAGCCATGGCGGCGCGCTCCGCGGCTTCCGGGCTCACCGGATGTGCTCGACCGAGGCGCGGCTCTCGGTCGTGGTGATGTTCAACCACCACGGCGATGCCCATGGCGCGGCGCACAGGCTGGCGCGCGCGGCACTCGGCCTGCCGCATCCCGCGTCACAGCCGCTGCGCGGGAACTGGGCGGGGCAGTGGATCAGCGAGGAAACCGGCCTGCTGGCACGGCTGGAGCCCGGCCGCGAGACGGTTTCCCTGCGATTCGGCACGTCGGTCGAAGCGCTCTCGGAAGCGCCGGACGGCAGCCTCGCCTCCGCGACGGTCAAGATCGCCCGCGCGGGCGAGGACCTGCTGATGGAGCGTCCGCACGAAAATCACGCCGAGCGGCTGGTGCCTGTCCCCACCGTCTTGCCGGTGGCGGACACCCGCATCGCCGGCCGCTATCGTTCCTCCGAACTGGAGGCGGATATCGTCATCGAATGCCGCGACGGCGGCACCTATCTCTGGGCCGAGGGCTTTCTCGGCACAGGCCGCCCCGAGCTCGTCTACCCCGCTGGCCCTGACCTCTGGATCATTGTGACCCGCCGCTCGATGGACGCCCCGGCGCCGGGAGACTGGACGCTGCGCGTGATCCGCGATGGCGCGGGAAACGTCACCGGTCTGACGCTCGGCTGCTGGCTGGCGCGGGATATCGGTTATGTAAAACAGGCATGATTGGGGTTCTGCCAAAAGCGAATTGGCCAAGCCGTCCGCAAAATTTCGCGTTGTGTCTGGAGGAGGGGCGCCGCCCGTTCGGCGCTTTGGAGGGAGCATTGCATGGCAGTCCGAATTGAAGCCGATCGCATCCTGCACAATGGCCGCATCTGGCGCGGCCGGGAGGAGGGCATCAGCGCGGCTGTTGCCGTGTGGCAGGGCAAGGTGCTGGCCACCGGCAGCGATGCCGACATTCTGGCGCTCCGGGGACCCGCCACGCAGGTCATCGATCTCGAAGGCCGTTTTGCCAGCCCCGGCCTCATCGACAACCACCTGCACCTGATAGCGACCGGCATCGCCATGGGTTTCGTCGACGCCACGCCCGCGGCAGCCCCGACGCTCGCCACGCTGATGGCAGCGATCGCCGATCGTGCCGCGGCAACGCCGAAAGGCGGCTGGGTCTGCGCCCGCGGCTACGACCAGGTCAAGCTCGACACCGGCCGCCACCCGACGCGCGAGGATCTCGACCGTGCCGCCCCCGATCATCCGGTCTATTTGACGCGGGCCTGCGGCCATATCTCGATCGCCAATTCCCGTGCTCTGGCGCTTGCCGGCGTCAACGAGGCGACGCCGGTGCCCGACGGTGGCGTGATCGGCGTCACCGATGGCCGGCTGAACGGTTTTCTTGCGGAAAACGCCCAGAACCTCATCAAGGCCGCCATGCCGCCCGCGACGACCGAGGACCTCATCGACGGCATCGAGCGGGCGGGGCGCCATCTCCTGTCCTTCGGCATCACCAGCTGCATGGATGCGGCGGTCGGCCATGTTGCCGGCTTTGCCGAAATCCAGGCCTACGAGATGGCAAAACTTTCCGGCCGCCTGCCGGTGCGCGTCTGGCTGACGCTGCTCGGCGATCCCGGCGTCTCAATCGTCGAGGACGCCTGGCGGGCCGGGCTGCTTTCCGGGGTCGGCGACGACATGCTGCGCGTCGGCGGGGTCAAGATTTTTCTCGATGGTTCGGCCGGCGGGCGCACCGCCTGGATGACGAAACCCTACGAAGGCGAGCCGGACAATATCGGCGTGCAGATGCTGCCGGACGAAACGGTCGAGGCGGTGGTCAGGGATTGCCATGACCGCGGCTACCAGATGGTCTGCCACGCCATCGGCGACGGGGCGATCGAGCAGCTCATCACGGCCTATGAAAAGGCGCTCGCCGCCAATCCCGATCCAGACCGCCGCCACCGCGTCGAGCATTGCGGCTTTTCCACGCCCGCACAGAACGCCCGCATGCACGCCGCCGGCATCCTGCCCGCGCCGCAGATGGCCTTCATCCACGATTTCGGCGACAGCTACATTTCCGTGCTCGGGGAGGCGCGGGGCAAGCCGTCCTACCCGATCGGCACGTGGATGCGCATGGGCCTGAAACCCTCGACCGGCTCGGATTCGCCGGTCTGCTCACCCGATCCCTTCCCGAACCTGCACGCCATGATCACGCGCCAGACCGGCAAGGGCACGGTGATGGAGGCATCCGAACGGCTGAGCCCGGAGGAAGCCCTTCAGGCCTACACGGAATACGGCGCCTGGTCACAGAAGGCCGAGGCGGTGAAGGGGCGGCTTGTGCCGGGCCAATGGGCCGACATTGCCGTCTTCGACAACGATCTCCTGAATGCCGAGCCTCACATCCTGTCGGGCACCCGCTGCCTGCTGACCTTGCTTGCAGGCCGTGTCGTGCATGATGCGCGCTAGAGGTCTGCAAACCTGAATCGCAGGCGACGCTCACCCACACCTATTGGCGCGACTGATTAACCCAACCGGGGTACGTCACCCGATCAACCGCGAGAGCAGCGTCAGGAACTGTTCGCGGGCGCCCAGGCTGCCGAGCCGTTCGAGGCAGTCGGCCTCGAAGTCTGCCTCGGCGCGCCGGGCGTCTGCCAGCAGGTGTTGGCCGGCGGGGGTGAGGTAGAGCGCGTAGGAGCGCCGGTCGTTCGGAGCGCTGCGCCGCTCTGTCAGGCAGCGGCTTTCGAGGTCGTTCATCAGCGCCACGAAATTCGCTCGCTGGATGCCGAGCGCCGTCGCAATCTCCGATTGTTTTCGCCCCGGCCGCTCCGCGATCAGCGCCAGCACGCAGAATTCGGCGGGGCGTAAATCGACACGGGAGAAATGGTGGAGGAAGCGGTGGACGAACTGCCCGTGCGCGCGCCTTAACTGATGGACGACGCTTTGCGCGACGGCGGAAGCTTCAAGCACGTCTGCGATGCTGGACTCGTAAGTTTGGCTTATCTTTTCCATGGCTTGGCCATCTTTCTCCCACCCGGCGGCGTTTCCGGCTTACGGCCTGCCATAGAGCATAGGAGCAAGTTTTCCACGCGCAAGATGCGGCATCGATGATTGCAGGAATTTTCTACGCGCAATCAGGGGGCGAGAAATCATTTTGCTGAATTTCGCCCATTGGTCGATGTCCCGAGCCTGCGTCGGGGCACCTTTTCTCAACCCAGGGATAGGTTCGGCGTCCTCAGTCGAGTGCGAATCGGTTGAGGCGGTCCTTCAGCAGCGCGATCGTCTCGACGTCGGCATTGGCGAAGGCGAAGCGCAGGTAGCCTTCCTGCCGGGCGCCAAAGTAGCTGCCGGGCAGGCAGAGGATGCCCGCTTCCTTGGCAAGCTTTTCCGCCACGCGGGCGGAAGGTGCGGCGCCGAACGGATGGCCGATGAAGGCGAAATAGGCGCCGACCGCGCCGACGCGCCAAGAGGGGACGCCGGCCATCGTCGAAAGAAGCCCCTCGACGCGCCTGGCGATCTCGCGGCGGTTTTCCTCGCGCCAGTCGGCCAAAAGCGGCAGCGCGGTGGCGACGGCGGCCTGGGCGGAGCGGGGCGGGCAGATCTGCAGGTTGTCCATGATCTTCGCGACCTGCGTGACGACATCGGCACCCGCGGTGATCGCGCCCAGGCGATGGCCGGGAATGCAGAAGGATTTGGAGAAGCTGTAGAGGCTGATCAGCGTGTTCTCCCAGCCTGCGCGGCTGAACAGGTCATGCGGCCTGCCGGCACCCGCGGGCAGGAAATCGCGATAGGTCTCATCGAGGATGAGCCAGACGCCGCGCGCGGCGCAGAGATCGTAGATGGCCGCAAGCAGCGCCGGCGGATAGACCGCACCGGTCGGGTTGTTCGGCGAGACGAGGGCGACGGCGCGCACGTCCGGGGTGATGGCTGCGGCAAGGGCATCGACATCCGGCAGGAAGCCGTTTGCCGGATCGCAGGCGGCGAACCGGGTCTTGATGCCCAGCATGGCGAGCGTGGTTTCCTGGTTGAAATAGTAGGGATCGGTCATCAGCACGGCATCGCCGGCACCGGCGATCGCCATGGCGGCGCAGATGAAGGCCTGGTTGCACCCGGCCGTAACATGGATGTTGCCGGCAGAAAGGGCGACGCCGTAGGTCCCGGAGACATGGTTGGCATAGGCCTTGCGCAGGCTGTCCTCGCCCTCGATCGGCCCGTAGCCGGTATAGGCACGCGAGGCGGCATTTTCACCGAGCAGGCGCAGCATGTCGGGATGCGGCGGATAGCCGGGCACGGCCTGCGACAGGTCGATCATCGGGCCGCTGCGGCCGTCATAGGCATCGCCCCAGGCGAAGACGGCGGGGATCGGCGGCGGTGCGAGGGATTCGACGAGCGGGTTGAAGCGAGGCATGGTCATGTCCGTAAAATCGGGGTCGTGAAGATCAGGCGCGGGTCTTGCGCTGGGTGGGAGTGGCCCGGCGCTTGGCCGGGGCGGGCGTCGCAATCGGGCGAAGGCTTTCCGCCGCGCGGCCGCTGCGCCCGCGCAGGATCATGCGGGCGGAGGTCTGCGGCTCGGGCATGCTTTCCTCCAGCGAGGCGAAGAACCAGTCGATGAACACCTTGACGATCGGCGTCTGGCGCACCGCTTGCCGGCAGGCGACATAGAAGGCGTCGTAGGCCGGCACCGTGAGGTCGAAGGGCACGACCAGCTCGCCGCGGGCGATCAGGTTGCTGGCGGTGATGGTGTCGCCGAGCGCGATGCCCTGCCCGTGCAGGGCGGCCTCGGTGGAAAGGCGGGCGTCGCTCATGAAATGCTGGCGGCCGCGCACCACGTCCACGGCATCGGCGGCGGAGAGCCAGGTGTTCCATTCGCGTCCGTCATCGCCATGGAACAGCGTGTGGTCCGAGAGATCGCGCAGCGAGCGCAGCGGCCGGCTGTTCAGCAGCGTCGGGCTGGCGATGGGGAAGAGTTGCAGCTTCGACCAGAGCCGCGTCCAGCAGTCCGGCCAGTTGCCGTCGCCGTAGAGCAGGCAGACATCCGTGTCGAGCGAGCGCAGGTGGTCCGGATCGTTGGAGGCGATGAGCGTCACGCGCACGCCCGGAAACTGGTCGGTAAAGGCGTTGAGGCGCGGGATCAGCCAGAGCGACAAAAGCGCCGGCACGCAGGTGATGGTGATGTCGCCGCTGGTCTCCGGCTGTTTCATCAGCGCGGTCGCCGCCGCGATCTCGCCAAACGCATTGGTGACGGCCGGCAGCAGCAGCGCGCCCTGCGGCGTCAGCTTAAGCCGCTTGCCGCCGCGCTCGAACAGCACGGTGCCGAGCGATTCCTCCAGCGCGCGGATCTGGTGGCTGACGGCGCCATGCGTCACGTTCAACTCGCGCGCGGCGGCCGAAACGGCACCCCGGCGGGCAGTCGCCTCGAAGGCGCGAAGCGGGTTGAGCGGTGGCAGGCGGGAGGCCATTGGGAAACCTGATCCGTGAGTTTTTCTCACATCAAACGCTATAACAATATCAATTGATTTTCTAGGCGTTTTATTACGATAATGTGAAAAACGAGGGCAAAGCCCCGGGGGAACATAGTTTGGACGCTTCTTGCACCGGCCCCCGGTCTGCCCGCATTTCTGATGGTGAGGTAGCGACGATGGACGGCAAAAAGCTCGACGAACTCAAGGCGAAATACGGCGCAAGCCACGGCGGCGAACTGTTCGACCCCGCCTTCCGCAAGGTCGCCGACAAGATATTCACGAAGAACGGCACGCGCCTTGCGCCCTTTGCCGGCGTGCCGACCTTCCTCTCCGCCCCCTATATGCCGGTCGATGCCAACGAGCCGGACTTCGGCAACCTCCAGGTCGCCATCACCGGCGTGCCGATGGACCTCGGCGTCACCAACCGTCCGGGCTCGCGCTTCGGACCGCGCGCCATGCGCACCATCGAGCGCATCGGCCCCTATAACCATGTGCTCGACTGCGCGCCGGTGCAGGACCTGCGCGTGGCCGATATCGGCGACGTGCCGTTCCAGAGCCGCTATCGGCTGGAACTCAGCCATGACGACATCGAGAAGCGCTTCAACCAGATCGTCGATGCCGGCGTGATCCCGCTTGCTGTCGGCGGCGACCATTCGATCACGCACCCGATCATGAAGGCGGTTGGCAAGAAGCGGCCGGTCGGCATGATCCATATCGACGCCCATTGCGATACGGGCGGCTCCTTCGACGGCACCAAGTTCCACCACGGCGGCCCGTTCCGCAACGCGGTGCTAGACGGCGTGCTCGACCCGACCCGCACCATCCAGATCGGCATTCGCGGCTCGTCGGAATATCTCTGGGAGTTCTCCTACGAGTCCGGCATGACGGTCATCCATGCCGAAGAAGTGAACGGCCTCGGCATTCCGGCCATCATCGAGAAGGCGAAGGCCATCGTCGGCGACGGCCCGACCTATCTCTCCTTCGACGTCGACAGCCTCGATCCGAGCTTTGCGCCGGGCACCGGCACGCCGGAAATCGGCGGGCTGACGACGCGCGAGGTGCTGGAGCTGATCCGCGGCCTCAAGGGCGTCAACCTAGTCGGCGGCGACGTGGTGGAGGTCGCCCCGCAATATGACGCGACCACGAACACCGCCCAGGCGGGCGCGCAGGTGCTCTTCGAAATTCTGAGCCTGATGGTATTCAGCCCTTCCGTGGCGCGGACCGCCTGACACGAGCAATTCCAGCAAAAGTGCGAAGCGGTTTTGCGTCCGGTATTGCGTAAAAACAGGAAAACAGACCATTTTCGCGATTCGGAGAAGCGCGGAAATGTTCTAGAATAGCAACAATGGGAACGCGCCCGGCGGGAAGCAACCCGCCGGCCTAACAGGAGAAAGACGACTATGCGTGACATCCTCAAGACCAATGTCAGCCGCCGCGCCGTGCTCGGCGCCGGCGTCGCCGGTGCCTCGCTGCTCGCCATGCCGGCAGTGCTGCGTGCGCAGGACAAGTCGCTGAAGGTCGGCGTCTACGGCGGTTACTTCAAGGATTCGTTCGACAAGAACATCTTTGCCGATTTCACCAAGGAAACCGGCATCGCCGTCGAATCCGTCGCCGAGCCGACGGGTGAAGCCTGGCTCGTGCAGCTCGAACAGGCCGCCAAGGCCGGCCAGGCGCCCGCCGACGTCTCGATGATGTCGCAGGTCGCCATGCTGAAGGGCCAGACCACCGAGCTCTGGGCGCCGCTCGACACGGCGAAAATCCCCAACGCCACCAACCTCATCGATCATTTCGTCAACAAATATCCGGACGGCCGCGTTGCCGGTATCGGTGCCGTCGCCTGGTACATCACGCTCGTCACCAACACGGATGTCTTCAAGGAAGCGCCGACCTCCTGGAACGCGCTGTGGGATCCGGCGAATGCCGACAAGCTCGGCCTGCTGGCGCTCGTCTCCAACTCCTTCCTGCTGGAAGTGACGGCGAAGACCCATTTCGGCGGCACGAATGCGCTCGACACCGAGGAAGGCCTTCTCAAGGCTTTCGAAAAGCTTGCCGAAGTGAAGCCGAATGTTCGGCTCTGGTATCGTGACGAGGCACAGTTCGAACAGTCGCTGAAGTCGGGCGAAATCCCGATGGGCCAGTATTACCATGACGTGACGGGTCTTGCTGCCGCTGACGGCCAGCCGGTCCGCTCCACCTTCCCGAAGGAAGGCGGCATCATGGATTCCGGCTGCTGGGCGCTGTCGCGCGCGTCTGAAAAGGTCGAGGAGGCTCACACCTTCATCAACTACATGAGCCAGCCGAAGATCCAGGCGATCCTGTCGCGCAAGGTCGGCACCGCGCCGACGGTCAAGCGCGACCTCATCGACCTGACGGCCGAGGAATTCGCCGCCGTGTCGTCTGATATCGAGCCGATCATCCCGCGCTACGACCTCTACACCACCAAGGCCGACTGGCTGAACCAGAAGTGGACGGAAATGATCGCAGGCTGAGGCCTGTCCATTGCCGAAGACACCGGCCGGCTGAAAAGCCGGCCGGTCAAGAAACCATAAAACGCCGCGCGGGGAACCCATGTCCGGACTGACTCTCCAGAATATCGTCAAGCAGTTCGGCCAGTTTACGGCCGTCAAGAATGTCGAACTGACCGTGCCGCACGGCACCTTCGTCTGCCTGCTTGGCCCCTCCGGCTGCGGCAAGACCACGCTGATGCGCATGGTCGCCGGCCTCGACCTGCCGACGAGCGGGGCGATCCAGCTCGACGGCAAGGACATCACCAATGTGCCGACGCACAAGCGCGATCTCGGCATGGTCTTCCAGTCGCTGGCGCTCTTCCCCCACCTGACGGTCGGCGAGAACATCGCCTATTCGCTGCGCATCCGCGGCATCGGCAAGGAGGAGCAGAAGAAGCGCGTCGACGAGCTTCTCTCGATGATCCATCTCACCGGCTATGCCGACCGCCCCGTCGCCAAGCTTTCCGGCGGCCAGCGCCAGCGCGTTGCGATTGCCCGCGCGCTTGCCATCTCGCCGAAACTCTTCCTGCTCGACGAACCGCTTTCCGCCCTTGACGCCAAGCTGCGTGAAGCGATGCAGGTCGAGCTTCGCCAACTCCAGCAGCGCCTCGGCATCACCACCATCGTCGTCACCCACGACCAGCGCGAGGCGATGACCATGGCCGATACGGTCGTGGTGATGAACAGCGGCGAAATCCGCCAGGCCGCTGCCCCGGTCGAGATCTACCGCCGCCCGGCCGATACCTTCGTCGCCGACTTCATCGGCATGACCAACCTCATCGATTTTTCCGCCGACAGCACCGGCGCCCATGTGCTCGGCACACCGGTCACCGGCCTTGCCATTCCGGCCGGCCTCAAGTCCGGCGTGCTTTCGGTGCGCCCGGAAGACGTGCACCTGACGGCGCCCGGCAATGGCGCGATCTCCGGCACCGTCACCTTCGTGCGCGATCTCGGCGGCACGATCGAGACCTTCGTGGAGGCCGGCGGCAAGCAGGTCGTCGCCGTCTCCATGCCGAATGCACGGCCGGACGTCGCGGTCGGGCAAACGGTCGGCATCAAGCTCAACCCGGCCGATTGCGTGGTGCTCAAGTCATGAGACGCGAAGCCCCGCAAAAACTCACGGATTATGGCCCGCTGTTCTTTCCCGCGGGCATGCTGATCGTGTTCTTCGTCGTGCCCTTTGCGACGATGATCGCCGTCTCCTTCTTCCGGCGCGATCCGTCCGGCTTCTACACGCCGGATTTCGTCTTCGACAATTATGCCCGCTTCCTCAGCCTGTTCTTCGGCAAGGTGCTCGGCTTCTCGCTGTTCCTCGCGGTCATGGTCGCGATCTGCTGCGTCGTGCTCGCCGTGCCCTTCACCTATCTGCTGTCGCGCGCCAAGCGCCGGACGCAGGTGCTCTGGCTGGTGGCGCTGCTTTCCATCCTGTCGCTGTCCGAGGTCATCATCGGCTTTGCCTGGTCGACGCTGTTCTCGCGCACCGCCGGCATCACCAATCTCCTCGTGATGCTCGGCGTCATGGAGCAGGCGGTGGCGCTCAATCCGAGTTTCAGCGCGGTGCTGACCGCCATGGTCTACCAGGCGCTGCCCTATACCGTGCTCGTGCTCTATCCCGCCCTCGTACGGCTCGACCCGACGCTCACGGAAGCCGCGAGAACGCTGGGCGCCTCGCCGATCAAGTCCTTCTTCACCGTCGTCGTGCCGGCGCTGCGCAACACCATCGTGGCGACGCTGATCATGGTCTTCATCTTCGCGCTCGGTTCCTACCTGCTGCCGCAGATCCTCGGCCGGCCACAGCACTGGACGCTCTCGGTGCTCATCACCGACCAGGCGATCTACCAGTCCAACATGCCGTTCGCCGCCGCCATGGCCGTGTTCCTCGTGCTCGTCACGCTCGGCCTCGTCGCACTCACGGTCTATGCCGGCCGCAAGGGAGAAGCCGCATGAACACGTTTCTGCAAAAGGCCTATTTCGGCCTGATCGGCCTCTTCCTGTCGCTGCCGCTCATCGTGGTGGCCGGCGTCTCGGTCAATGAAAAGCAGGACCTCGCCTTCCCGCCGAAGGGCTTTTCGCTCGGCTGGTATGCGGAGATCTTCACCAATGTCGAATGGCGCAACGCACTCTTCGCCTCGATCACGCTTGCGGCGCTGTCGGCCGCCGTGGCTCTGCTCATCGCGCTGCCGCTCGCCTGGTTCCTCTGGCGGCGCCATGCGCCCTGGGCGAACATTTTCCAGCTGCTCGGCGTCGCACCCTTCACGTTGCCGCCGGTCATCACGGCGCTCGGCCTCCTGACCTTCTGGGCGGCGACCGGCTTCTACGGCCAGCCGGCGACCGCCGTCATCAGCCATGCGATCTTCTTCGTGACGCTGCCGCTGGTGACGCTGTCGCTCGGCTTCTCCTCCATCGACCGTTCGCTGGTGGAAGCGGCCGCGACCATGGGCGCCGACGACCGCACGATTTTCCGCACGGTTGTCCTGCCGCTGATCCTGCCCTACCTCATCTCCGGTTACGCGTTCGCCTTCGTGCTGTCGCTCAACGAATACATCGTCGCCTATATGACGATCGGTTTCACCATGGAGACGCTGCCGATCAAGATTTTCAATGCGTTGCGCTACGGCTACACACCGACGATGGCCTCGGTGACGATCCTCTTCGTCGCGATCGCCGCCACCATCTTCGGCCTCGTCGCGCGCCTCGGGGATCTGCCGAAACTGCTCGGCGCGATGTCGACGAAGGACTAGGAGCAACCATGCGCATTGCCGCCCTTCAGATGCATGCGATCGCCGGCGATGGCGACGGCAATCTCCAGCGCATCGCGGCTGCCGCCGCCGATGCGGCGGCGGGCGGCGCGAAGCTGCTGATCGTGCCGGAACTCGCCGTCACCGGTTACGGCGCGGGGGAAAAGGCCTTCGCCGGCCTCGCTTCGCCCGCCACCGGCGAGGTGGCGGAGCGCCTCGGCACGATCGCGCGCGAGAACGGGCTTGCCATCGTCGCAGGCTTTGCCGAGCAGGAAGGCCGCGATACCTTCAACAGCGCGCTCTTTACCGATGGCATCGGCACCAATGCCGTCTACCGTAAGTCCCACCTTTACGGCGACTATGAGCGCAACGCCTTCCGGCCCGGCGTTCCCGCCTCCGTCATGGTGGAACTGGGCGGCATCCGGCTCGGCATGCTGATCTGCTACGACGTGGAGTTTCCGGAAAACGTGCGCCGCCTGGCGCTTGCCGGCGCCGATCTCGTCGTGGTGCCCACGGCGCTGCCGAAGGGCTCCTCCGGTACCTTCATCGCCAACCACATGATCCAGGTGCGTGCCTTCGAGAACCAGGTCTTCGTCGCCTACATCAATCATTGCGGCGCCGACGACCATTTCACCTATGCCGGCCTGTCGCGCATCGCAGCGCCCGACGGCAAACTGCTCGCCGAAGCGTCGGCCGAGGGCGAAACGCTGCTGTTCGCCGAAATCCGCCCGGAGGATTATGCGAAGTCGCGGGCGGAAAACACCTATCTCGTCGATCTCGGCCGCCCGGCCTAGAGGCTGATCAGCGCCGTTCCGACGACAGCCAGCGCGGCACCCGCCCAGGCGCGGGGCGCCGGCACGATGCCGGTGCGCGCCCAGACCATCGGCAGGATGACGACCGGCGTCATCGACGAGAGCGTCGAGACGATGCCGATCGTGCCATGCGCCAGCGCCGCCATCAGCAGCGACATGCCGAGCCCGACGCCGAAGAAGGCGGAGCCAACCGCAAAACCGAGCGCGCGCCTTTCGATGCGGGCCGCGGGCTTCAGCGCCGGTAGGGGCACGAGCATCAAAAGCAGGAAGAACAGCGCCGCGATGCCAGAGCGCACGGCCATCGCCGTGAAGGGCTCCACGCCACTCGCCATGGCCGGGCGGGCGGCAAGGCTACCAAGCGCCTGGCCGAGTGCGGTCACGACGCCGAGCGCGATGCCGAGCCAAGGCGCTTTCTCGCCGCCTTTTGCTTTGGAGCCACTGCCCGCGCCGATCGCCAGCACGATGCCGCAGAGTACGCAGGCGATGCCGATGCCCTGCTGGAGATCGAGCGTTTCACCAAGGAAGACATAACCGAGGCCGACCGCGAAGGGCGCCGTGAGCGAGAACAGCAGCGCGGTCGTGCGCGGGCCGGCGGCATAGATCGCCGCGAAATAGGTGGTGCTGGCGATGATGATACCGAACAGGCTGGAGACGGCGAGGAAGCCGAGCTGCCAGGCCTCCACCGTGCGCCAGCCGCCAACGACCAGCGATGCCGCGGCCGTCATCAGGAAAGCGGCGCCCATCTGCAGGCGGGCGAGGTCGAGGAGGGCCAGGCGGCCGCGCAACTCGCCGACGAGCATGCCGCTCAGCGCAATGCAGACGGCGGCCGACAGGGCAAGGATTTCAGCGATGTACATGGAAAGGCCAGACGATTGATCGTCCGGCCTATCGCATAGTTTGCGGGCTGCGGATAGGGCTTTTCAGAGCCGCCCGTCCAGCGTGCCGACACGGCCGTAAAGATCCGGCCGGCGGTCGCGGAAAAGGCCCCAGCCCCAGCGCTGCTTCTCGATGGCGTCGAGGTCGAAACTGGCGACCAGCACGCCCTCGTTCTCGCGGTCCGCTTCCACCACCTTCGCGCCGGTATGGTCGGCGATGAAGGAGGAGCCGTAAAAGGTCATCGACGTGTTGTTGCGGCCTTCTTCGGTGCCGATGCGGTTGGAGGCGATGAGCGGCACCATGTTGGCGCCCGCATGGCCCTGCATGACGCGCTGCCAGTGCCCGGCGCTGTCGATCGTCGGGTCCTGCGGCTCCGTGCCGATGGCGGTCGGATAGAGCAGGATTTCCGCGCCCATCAGCGCCATGCTGCGCGCCGCCTCCGGGAACCACTGGTCCCAGCAGATGCCGCAGCCGATCGTGCCGAACCGGGTCTTCCAGACCTTGAAGCCCGTGTCGCCCGGCGAGAAATAGAATTTCTCCGTATAACCCGGCCCGTCCGGAACGTGGCTCTTGCGGTAGTTGCCAAGCACCGTGCCGTCCGCATCGACGATGGCGAGCGAGTTGAAGAACGCCCGCTCGGCCTTTTCGAAATAGCTGACCGGCAGCACGACGCCGAGTTCGGCGGCGAGTTTCGCGAAATGGCCGATCAGCGGGTTGCCTTCGAACGGTTTTGCCAGGTCGTAGAAGCCGGCATATTGGTCCTGGCAGAAATAGGGCGTCTCGAACAGTTCCTGGATCAGGATAATGTTCGCGCCCTGCCGGGCAGCCTCGCGCACCAGCCGCTCGGCGGTGGCGATGTTCTGCTCGATGTCCCAGGTGCAGGCCATCTGGGTGGCGGCGAGCGTTACGGTTCTCATGGCAAACCTCCCCGATCAGGCCTGGTAGGTGACGCGGCCGTCGCAAATCGTCGTGACGGGGCGGATCGCCGCAAGGTTTGCATGTTCGGCGGCTTCCACATTGCCGGAGAGCACGACGATGTCGGCGAGATAGCCGGGCTTCAGCACGCCCTTGCGGTCTTCCATGAACTCCACCCAGGCGCCGTTCTTCGTATAGGCGGCGAGCGTTTCATTGAGCGAAAGCCGCTCGTCCTTCATGCCGTCCTTCCAAACCTCGCGCGACATGGCGCACTGGATGCAGTTCATCGGATCGAGCGGCGAAACGGGCCAATCCGTGGCAAAGACAATCTCGGCCCCGGCATCGACCAGCGTGCGCCATGCGAAAGCATACGGCCAGCGGTCTTCACCGATGTAGGAAAGGTAGGGTTCGAGCGGCAGGCCGGCGCTGCCCGGCGGATGGGTCGGCTGCATGGAGGCGACGGTGCCGAGTTCCTTGAAGCGCGGGATGTCGTCCGGATGCACGACCTCGATATGCTCGATGCGGTTGCGGCTGTCGCGCTTGCCGTTCGCCTCGATCGCCGCCTCATAGCCGTTCAGCACCATGCGCACCGCGCCATCGCCGATGGCGTGCACGGCGACCGGCAGGCCGAGCTTGTCGGAAGCGATCGCGACGTCGTTGAAGTGGTCCTGCGAGAACAGCGGATCGCCCTTCAAACCCGGCTGGTGGGCATAGTCCTCGACGAAGACGGCCGTGCCCGATTCCGTCACGCCGTCCATGAAGAGCTTGACGAAGTCGCAGCGCAGGCGATCGGAGTTGAAGCGCTCGCGCCAGGCGGCGGCCTTGGTTTCGAGGTCCGACAGCGGCATGAAGTTCTTCATGTGGAAGGGCATGCGCACGCGCACCGGAAGCCCGACCGTGCGCTCGATTTCGTCCAGCATTTCTAGCTGGTAGAGACTGCCGTCCATGTTCTGCAACGAGGTGATGCCGAGCGAGGCGACATAGGCGAGGCCCTGCTTGATGATCGCGATGTCGCCGGCGCGTTCTTCCGCCGTCACATGTTCCGGATCGCCGCCGGTGCCGACGCCGAGCATTTCGCGCCCGCCGGTCTCGCCGAGGGCCGAGACCGGGCGGATGGCGTTGCTTTCGCGCAGTTCGCCGTTGGCAAGGCCGTCGTCGCCCATGACGATCTCGTTGCCGACGCCCACATCGCGGCCTTCCAGGATGCCGCCCATCTTAAGGGCGAGCGTGTTCGCCCAGGCGGTGTGGTGGTCGGGCGCGAAGATGAGCAGCGCGCGGTCCGAGAGGATGCGGTCGAGGTGATGGCGCGTCACGCGCTCTTCGTCGGAGAGGATTGTGTAATCGGCCTGCTGGGCGACCAGCAACTGGCGCTCCGGATATTCGGCCGCATAGGCCTTGACCGCGGCTTCCAGCGCGTCAAAACCCTTGACGCCGGAGAGCGACAGTTCGCTGAGTTCGGCGGAGCCGCCAAAAATATGCATATGCGCTTCGTTGAAGCCCGGCAGCACCGTGCCGCCCTTGGCGTCGATCACATGGGTGTCGGGGCCGGAAAAGGCGTCGATCTCGGCTTCGGAACCGACGGCCAGGATGCGGTTGCCTGCAACGGCGACCGCGGCTGCCCGCGGGTTCGCCTCGTCCATCGTCAGCACCCGCGCGTTGCGGATGATAAAGCTCGCTTCGGTCTGCATGGCGTGTTTCCTCGATGTTTTTTCAGATTGCCCGGCGGCTGAGCGCCCGGAGGAACGTGAACAGGTCCTGGTTCTCCTCGTCGCCGAGCGGCTCCGGGTGGGAGGAGAGCTTGACGATGACCGTTTCGGTGCTGGGATCGACATAGAGCCATTGGCCGTGGATGCCGATGGCGCAAAAGGCCTGGTCGGCCTCGCCGGATTGATACCACTGGCTGCGGTAGCGCCCGTTCGGCAGGTCGACATTGCGGCCCTGCTGCCAGGCCTCCTTGTCGCCATTCTCCTGCATGTCGCGGATCCAGGCTTCCGGCACGATCTGCTTGCCATCGCGCGCGCCGCCGTTACGCAGCAATTCGCCGAGGCGGGCGAGGTCGCGCGCCGTCATGGAGACGCCGCCGGCGGTGCGCGGCGTGCCGATCGCATCCACGCTGATATCGGCATTGCCCTTGGCGCCCATCGGCTTCCACAGCAGTTCGGAGGTCAGGTCGGCGAAGCGCGCACCCGTGACGCGCTCGATGACGACGCCGAGCAGGTCGGCGTTGGGCGAGGCGTAGTAGAACGGGCCACCATGCGGCCGCTCGGCCTTCTGCAGGGTGACGAGGAAGGAGGCGAGCGTCTCGGGCTGAATATTCGGCTCCGGCGGGTTCCAAAGCATGGCGCGGCGATAGCGCGCGAAGGCGCCGTGCGGGTCGAGATAGGCTTCCTCGAAATCAAGGCTGACGCGCATGTCGAGCACGTCGCGGTAGGTGCAGTCGCCATAGACGCCGCCCTTCGCCTCGGGAAGGTAGTCCGTCACCGGCCGGTCGGGATCGATAAGGCCTTGGGCTTCGAGAATGCCGGAAACGACCGCCGTCAGCGACTTTGAGATGGAGAAGACGAGATGCGGCGCGTTGGGGTCGGCATGCGGCGCATAATATTCCGCGACGACCTCGCCCCGGCGCATCATGACGAAGGCGTCGGTATGGGCGAAGTCGAGGAAGGCGCGTGCGCTTGCGGCGCTCGCAAGGCCGGTTTCCATTGCCGCGTCGAGGAAGGCATCGCTTTGAAGCGGCACTTCCGCCGTGGCGGCTCCCGCGGCGATCACCGCCGTCGGCACGAAATCGCGGACATTCTGAAAGGTCCAGCGGCTATAGGGGGCAGTGCGCCAATTGGCGAGGGTGACATCGGCGCGGGCAAAGCCGTGCTGGTCCTTGAACGTCTTGATCATGACACATCCAGCCGAAGCGCGGGAAGGCGATGTGCCTTCCCGCGTAGGGCAGTCCTCATTTGTTTCGGCCGGAGCCGCTTACTTCTGCAGTTCGGTCCAGAGCTTGGTGTAGAGTTCCTGCACTTCCGGCGCGCAGGCGAGGTTGAACTTGCCGGCGGCCTTCAGTTCGGCCGGAATGTTGATTTCCGGCGCATCCTTCATGTCTGCCGGCATGAAGGGCTCCGAGCCCTTGATGCCATTGGCATAGCGCGCGAAGGTCGAGATCATCGCCGCATTTTCCGGATCCATGATGAAGTTCAGGAAAAGCTTGGCGTTATCGACGTTCTTGGCGTCCTTGAGGATCGCGGCATTGTCCATCCAGACCGGATAGCCTTCCTTCGGATAGCCGTAGACGACGTCCGGGTTCTGCAGACGGGCGCGGAACGAGGCGCCGTTCCAGTTCACGCCGGCGGCAAGGTCGACCTTCGAATATTTCTCGATATTGCCGTAGTCCATCGAGATCCACTTCGGCTTGGCGGCCGTGAGGATGTCGCGCGCTTTCTTGAGGACCGTCAGGTCGCCCGTGCAGGGCTCGCCGCCCGCATAGGTCACGACCATGTGCATGACGTCGGACATTTCCGGAACGACATTCACCTTGCCGACGAGTTCGGCCGGCGGATCGAGGAAGATGGCGGACGTGTTGATGTCGCCCTTGTAGATCGACTTGTTGACGGTCACGCCCGTGGTGCCCCACAGCCACGGAACCGTATAGTGGCGACCCGTGTCGAACGGCACGTCAACCCACTGCGGATCGACGTTCTTGAAATTCTCCATCTGGTCGGGGCGCGATTCGAGCAGCAGGCCTTCCGAAATCCAGATCGGCACGACGCTTGCGGATGGCACGACGATGTCGAAGCCGTGGCCGCCCTGGCGGATCTTGGCAAGCGCGGTATCGTTCGAATCGTAGTCGGTGACCGTCACCTTGACCTTGTAGGCCTCTTCGAACTTCTTGATCATTTCGGGGCTGGTATAGTTGCCCCAGTTGAAGATGTTGAGTTCACCCTCGGCATGCGCGATGGCGGTGGAGGCCATCATGCCGGCCGCGAGTGCGATCAATCCCAGTTTCATTTTCATTGGCTGTTCTCCTTTGTCTATTCGTTGTTTTTGTTGGGGTTCCGGCTGAGGAAGAAGAAGACGGTGACGATTGCGAGCGACAGCACGAGGAAGGCTGTCGAGATCGCGTTCATCTCCGGCGTCACGACACGGCGCAACTGACCCAGCATGTAGGTCGGCAGCGTATCCTGTCCACCGGACTTGACGAACTCGGTGATGACGACGTCGTCGAGCGAGATCACGAAGGCCAGCATCAGGCCGGCGAGAATGCCCGGCCAGAGCAACGGAAGCGTGACATAACGGAAGGTCTGGAAGGACGAGGCGTAGAGGTCGGACGCCGCCCGTTCCAGCGAGAGGTCCATGCTTTCGAGCCGCGCGCGGATCGGCATATAGGCGAAGGGAATGCAGAAGGCCGCATGCGCGACGATGAGGTAGCCGAGGCCGGAATAACCGGTCCACACCTTGATGCGCGAGAAGAGGATCAGGAGCGCCACCGCGGTGACGATTTCCGGCACCAGCAGCGGCATGTTGATGATGGAATATTTGAAGGTGAGGCCGCGATAGGGTGCGGTGCGCGTGGTGGCGATGGCCGCGAGCGTCGCGCAGGCCGTGGCGATGACGGCGGCGACCGCGGCGATGCGCAGCGACCGCCAGGAGGCTTCCATCACCTGCTGGTTGTTCCAGGCGCTTTCGAACCAGCGCAGGGAAAAGCCTTCCCAGGTGGCGATGGAGGTGCCCGAGTTGAAGGAATAGACGACGAGCGTGGCGATCGGCAGGTAGAGCAGGAAGAAGCACAGCATCGCGATCGTCGCGAAACCCGGCTGCCGCTTGATCGAGAAGGACTTAGCCATGGGCGCTGCCTCCGGACTTGGATGCATTGCGCACGTAGTAGAGCATTGCAAACAGCACGATGATGACCAGCGTGACGGAGAGTGCCGCGCCGAGCGGCCAGTTCCGCCCCTGGCCGAATTGCAGTTCGATCAGGTTGCCGAGCATCAGGTTCTTGCCGCCGCCGAGAACGCGGGGCACGACATAGGCCGAGAGCGCCGGCACGAAGACCAGGATGGAGCCGGCGATGATGCCGGGTTTGACCAGCGGGATGACGATGCGCCACAACACGCCGAAGCGGGAGGCGTAGAGGTCGTAACCCGCCTCGATCAGCCGGAAATCGAGTTTTTCCAGGCTCGCATAGAGCGGCAGCACCATCAGCGGCAGGTAGACATAGGTCATGCCGAGCATGATGGCGAAATCGGTGAACATCATCTGGATCGGCGACGAGATGAGACCGATCGACATCAGGAAGGAATTGACGATGCCCTCGCTGCGGATCACCTCCTGGATGGCGAAGGTGCGGATAAGCATGTTCGTCCAGAACGGAATGGTGATCAGGAACAGCCAGAGCGAGCGATTGTGCGGCGCGCGCGTCGCGATGAAATAAGCCGTCGGGAAACCGAAGATCAGGCAGAGCACGGTGGTGGCGAAGGCAAGCTTCACGCTGCGCCAGAAGATCAGGAAATGCGCGTCGGCGAGCGAAACGGTCTCGTCGAAAATATCGCGCGTGAAGAGCACGTTGAACCAGCCCTCCGAGGAGAATTCCAGCTTCACGTCGCCATAGCTGCCCGGCGCGAGGAAGGAATAGAACACCACGATGAGAAGGGGACCGACCCCTGCGGCGAGGATCAGAACCAGGGCGGGCGCGCTGAGCAGCCAGCGATCCCGGACGTCCTTCTTCTGCCTCTGTTCGCCGACGTCCTGAGCACTGTCCGTCATCTCTAGTCCCTCAGGATCTGTGCGACGTCATCATTGATGGCGACGCTGATGCGTTCGCCAACGGAGAAGCCGCAGGGGGCGCTGTTGGCGTTCTGCTGGCGCACGGTGAAGGTCTTTCCGTCGTCGATCGTGACGTGGAAATGGTTGTCCGTGCCGAGATAGACGATGGTGTGGATCGCGCCTTCCAGCACGCCGGAGCCTGGCGGGCCGAGGCGGGCGTGTTCGGGGCGGATGACGATGGTGACCTTGCCCTGCGGCGTGACGCCTTCCGGATAGGTGGCGGAGATTTCAGCACCCGACGAGAGCCGCACGCGGGCCTTGTCGCCGGAGACCGAAACGACGTCTGCCTCCAGGAAGTTCGTCTCGCCAATGAAGTCGGCGACGAAGCGTTCGGAGGGGCGATCGTAGATGTCCCAGGGCGAGCCGATCTGGCGCACCGTGCCCGTCGACATGACGGCGATGCGGTCGGACATGGTGAGCGCTTCTTCCTGGTCGTGGGTGACGAAGACGAAGGTGATGCCGGTTTCGGTCTGGAGCCGCTTGAGTTCCACCTGCATGGACTTGCGCAGCTTGAGATCGAGGGCGGAGAGCGGTTCGTCGAGCAGCAGCACTTTCGGCCGCGGTGCAAGGGCGCGGGCAAGCGCCACGCGCTGCTGCTGGCCGCCGGAAAGCTGGGTGACCGGGTTGTTGCCGCGCCCGTCGAGATGCACGAGCTTCAGCATGTCGCCCACGACCGAGTCGATTTCCGACTTCGGCTTGCCCAGCATCTTCAGGCCGAAACCGATGTTTTCGGCCACCGTCAGGTGCGGGAAGAGGGCGTAGTTCTGGAAGACCGTGTTGACCGGCCGCTGGTTCGGCAGCAGGCGGGAAATGTCCGTGCCGTCGAGCAGGACCTGCCCTTCGGTGGGCAGCTCGAAACCGGCGATCATGCGGAGGAGGGTGGTCTTTCCGCAGCCGGACGGGCCGAGAAGGGTGAAGAATTCATTCGAGCGGATTTCCAGCGAGACGTCGTTGACGGCCTGGAAGTTGCCGAACCATTTCTTGATGCCATGCATGCCAATGGCGCCGCCATGGGCACCGGTCGTTCGGGTCTCAGTCATCGGTTCCCCGTTTTTCGGCAGGCGTGTCCCGAGCTTTGCCCGATCCGCCGGCTGTCCTCTCGTCCGGCCGCTAATCACGGCTCTTATGTGATAGGCTTGTCTTGCTTATGATCACAACAAACCATAATTTGATCAAATCTGTAAAGGGCCATTTTGTGCTTTGGGAATTTATCCGCCCTGCGTGCAAAGATCACGGAATTCAGCCCTGAGACGAAAGACGGCATAGGCCGGGTCTGCAGACGGGAGGATTTGAGCATGTTGGTTGCAGCCAGTCGAGAGACTTCCGAATCGGCCAAGCAGTGGGTCTACCGCGTGCTCAGGCGGGGCATCATGACGGGCCAGTTCGAGCCGGGCGACCCGGTCACCATCAACGGCCTAGCCGAGACGCTCGGCGTCAGTGCAATGCCGGTGCGCGAGGCCTTGCACCGCCTCGTCGCCGATGGCGCGCTGGAGCTTCTCGACAACCGCCGGGTGCGTGTGCCGGACCTCGATCCGCAGCGTTTCGAAGAGGTGCTGGAGGCTCGCGTGGCGCTGGAAACGCGGGCTGCCGAGCGCGCCATGCCCTTTATCGACGAGACGCGGCTCGCCCGCATGCGGGCATTCGACAAGCAGGCTGATCAGGCGCTGGCGGATGGCGCTTTCGGGCGACTGGTGGAGGCGAATTTCGATTTCCACCGCTGCCTCTACGAGGCGCGGCCGGGCACGGTGCTGCTGCCGCTGATCGAATCCCTCTGGCTGCGTCTCGGCCCCTTCATGCGCCGGGCGGGCGAAACACTGTCGGAGACCTACCAGGTCGACCGGCACGCCGAGGCGCTGGTGGCAATCGTCAAGCAGGATGCGGAAGCCCTGAAGGCCGCGATTGCCGCCGATATCCGCGACGGCGCCGGTCTTCTCGGGCGCAGCCATTTCGAACGGATCGCCGCGCTCGGGAAAACGGCCTGACGGAAAGACGGGAACTTTTGCTCTCAGGCGCTTGCCGGTCGGGGTCAATCGCCGGTAAATCTCTGCGCGATTTGTTCTGCCCGTGCGTCGGAGGCCGCCTTGAACGACAACAATGTTCTGAAATTCGAACGCCGGAAGCCGGAACCCGAGAACAAGCCCAAGGCGCCGGGACCGAAAAAGGGACTGATCTGGCTCGCCGTCGTGGCCGTGATCGCGCTCGTCTGGGCCTATTACCAGTTCCTCGCGCCGCAGGCTCTCTGAGCCCTCAATGCAGGCCGAGATAGGCCTTGCGCACTTCGGCATTGTCGAGCAGCGCGGCGCTTTCACCGGAGAGGTGAATCCGGCCGTTGACCATCACATAGGCGCGCTGCGAGAGTTTCAGCGCATGGTTGGCGTTCTGCTCGACGAGGAAGATCGTCTTGCCCATCGCGGCGATCTCGGCCAGCACCTCGAAGACCCGCTTGACGACGAGGGGCGCCAGCCCCAGCGACGGCTCGTCGAAGAGGATCAGTTCCGGGCGCGCCATCATGGCGCGGGCGATCGCCAGCATCTGCTGCTCGCCGCCCGACATGGTGCCGGCCGTCTGGCTGCGGCGTTCCTTGAGGCGCGGGAAGAGCTCGAACATCTGTGCCCGATCCTCCTCGAAATGCCTCATGCCGATGGGCGTCGTGCCCATCATCAGGTTTTCCTCGACGGTCATGTCCTGGAAAATTTGCCGGCCTTCCGGCACCAGCGCGATGCCGCGCCGCGAAATGCGATTCGTCGGCAGGGTCGAAATGTCCTCGCCGCGGTGCAGGATACGACCGGACGAGGTGCGCGGCGCACCGAAGATGGTGGCGAGCAGCGTCGTCTTGCCGGCGCCGTTCGCGCCGATCAGGCTGACGATCTCGCCCTTCGAGATCTGCACGTCGACCGCTTTCAGCGCTTCGACGGGACCGTAATGGGCATGCACGCCTTCGAATTGCAGCAGCGGGCCGGCGGTGGGTTCTGTCGTGCTCATGCCGTCACCTCTTCCTCGCTGACGCCGAGATAGGCGGCGATCACCGCCGGGTCGTTGGCGACGCTGTCCGGCGTGCCGTCGGATATGACCTCGCCGTGATCGAGCACGACGATATGGTCGGCGATGCGCATGACGAGGCCCATGTCGTGCTCGATGACGAGCACGGAGAGATCGTGTTCGGCGCAGAGCCGCTGGATGACCTCGGAGAGCTCCCGCGTCTCCGACGGGTTGAGGCCGGCGGCCGGCTCGTCGAGGCAGATCAGCGCCGGCGAGGTGCACATGGCCCGCGCGATCTCAAGCCTCCGCTGGCGGCCATAGGGCAGTTCGCCGGCAAGGCGGTTGGCGTCGTTGGCGAGGTTCATCTGGGACAGCCAGTAGTAGGCGCGGTCGACCGCCTCGGTCTCGGCGGCGCGGTAGGCGCGGGTGCGGAACACGCCGCTAAGCAGGTTGTTGCGGGTGGCGAGATGCTGGGCGACCAGCAGGTTTTCTACCACCGACATTTCCTTGAACAGCCGGATGTTCTGGAAGGTGCGGGCGATGCCGGCGCGGGTGACGAGGTGCGAGCCGCCGGTGATCGGCCGGGTCATCAACTGGCCAATATCCTGCGGGCCGTTACGGCCGTTCAGCAGGATGCGGCCTTCGCTGGCGCGGTAGAAGCCGGTGATGCAGTTGAAGATCGTCGTCTTCCCGGCACCGTTCGAACCGATCAGCGCGGTGATGGCGCCCCTCTCGGCGGCGAAGCTGACATCGCGATTGGCGACGATGCCGCCGAAGCGCATGGTGACGTTCTGCACTTCCAGAATGGGCGTCTTCATCGGCCTGCCTCCGTTTGCGGCTCAAGACGGAGCGCGATGCCCGCCTCGCTATGGCTGGAGGGGAAAAAGGCGGGGCGGGTAAGGCGCACCAGGCCGCGCGGCTTCCAGATCATCATCACCACCATGAGGATGCCGAAAACCAGCACGCGGTACTCGGCGAAATCGCGCAGCAGCTCGGGCAGGATGGTCAGCACGATCGCTGCAAGGACGACGCCGACCGTGGAGCCGAGGCCGCCGAGCACGACGATGGCGAGGATGAGGGCGGATTCGAAGAAGGTGAAGGATGTCGGATTCACGAAGCCCTGGTGGACCGCAAAGAACACGCCGGCAATGCCACCCGTCGAGGCGCCGAGCATGAAGGCGGAAAGTTTCGTGAAGACGTGGTTCACGCCCAGCGAGCGACAGGCGATCTCGTCCTCGCGCAACGCTTCCCACATGCGCCCGAGCGGCATGACGCGCAGTCGATGCACCGCGTAGATGACCGCGCAGACGACGAGGAACAGCACGACATAGATGAACCAGAACTTGTAGTCGCCGCTATAGCTGATGCCGAGAAATTCATGGATCGGCACGCCGCCCTGCTTGGCCGTGCGGGTGAATTCCAGGCCGAAGAGGGTCGGGGCGGGCACGGGCGCGCCGTTCGGCCCGCCGGTGAATTCCAGCCAGTTGTTCAGCACCAGACGGATGATCTCGCCGAAGCCGAGCGTGACGATGGCGAGATAGTCGCCATGCATCTTCAGCACCGGGAAGGCGAGGACCATGCCGAAAAGCCCGGCGAGGAACGGCGCGATGATCAGCGCGCTCCAGAAGCCGAGGCCGAGATATTGATAGCCGAGCGCCAAGAGATAGGCGCCGACCGCATAGAAGGCGACGAAGCCGAGATCGAGCAGGCCGGCAAGGCCGACAACGATGTTGAGGCCGAGGCCGAGCAGGCAGTAGATCAGCGCGAGGATCGCAATGCCGAGGAAATATTTGTCGGCAAAAAAGGGTAGTGCGAGCCCGGCGAGGAAAAGGACGGCGAGCGGCAGGAGGGGTGAACGTTCCTGCCCGGTATTGACCGTGACGCCGGAATTGCTGCCTGCAAGCCGGCCGCGCAGGCGTTTTCCGAACTCGCTCATGCCGGCAAGCGAGACGAGCAGGCGGCCGGCCGTGATGATGGCCGCGAGCGTCACCGCGCGGCCGAGTTCGTTGCGAAAGCCGAAGCCGTCGAGCACCAGACCGGAGATCGGTCCGAACAGGATGAGCGAGATGACGAAGGTGAGGACGGCTTCCTTGAGAAGGGAGGCGAGGCGGTTGTTCTGCATGGCGTTTCCTCCCGTCAGACCTTCTGCACTTCCGGCCGGCCGAGCAGGCCGTAGGGGCGGAAGAACAGTAGGATGATGAGGAGCGAAAAGGCGAAGACGTCCTTATAGTCGGTGCTGACGTACCCGGCGAACAGCGCCTCCGTCAGCCCGAGCAGGATGCCGCCGAGCACCGCGCCCGGAAGCGAGCCGATGCCGCCGAGTACGGCGGCGGTGAACGCCTTAATGCCCATAACGAAGCCGATGAAGAAATTGAACGAGCCATAATTGAAGGTCACCAGCGTGCCGCCCACGGCGGCCGTCGCCGCGCCGATGACGAAGACAGAGGAGATGATCCGGTCCGTGTTGACGCCGAGGATGGCGGAAATCTGCCGGTTCTGCTGGGTGGCGCGGCATTCGCGGCCGATGCGCGTGTAGTTGATCACATAGGTGAGGATGCCCATGGCGACCAGCGCTGCAATCAGGATCACCGTCTGCATGTATGTGATTTGTACGAAATGCTGGCCCTCGCCGAAGCGGAAGGCGCCCTGGATGAGGATCGGCACGCCCTGGTCGCGCGCGCCCTGTGAGATCTGCACATAGCTCTGCAGCATCAGCGATATGCCGATCGCCGAGATCAGCGGCGCGAGTTTGGTCGAGCCCCGCAGCGGCCGGTAGGCCACTCGCTCGATCGCCCAACCATAGATGCCGGTGATGACGCACGTGATGATGAGGATCGAGATCAGCGCGAAGGGCACGGACTGGAAGCCGAAGAAATGCAGCACTGCGAGCGTGATCGCGGCGATATAGGCGGAGACCATGTAGACATCGCCATGGGCGAAGTTGATCATGCGGATGACCCCGTAGACCATGGTGTATCCGACGGCGATGAGGCCGTAGATCGTGCCGAGCGTCACGCCGTTGACGAGCTGCTGCGCCAAGATGAACGCGTCCATGGCGAACCCCTTTATGGATTGTTCTGGCAATCGGAGGCCGGCTGAAGACGGGCTTCAGCCGGCCGGCTTGAAGGAGCTTAGTTGCTCGGAACCGGGGCGCCCGCGTCGTCGAAGGCGTAGAAGACGAACTTGAAGTCCTTCACGTCGCCCTTGTCGTTCCAGGCGAGATCGCCGACCGCCGACTTGACGGAGTTGGCGCGAAGCCAGGCGATCTGGTCCTCGACGGAGCCTTCCTTGGTGCCCTGGACGGCTGCGACGATGGTCTGCGCGCTGGCATAGCCGAAGAGCGTGTAGTTGTCGGGCGCGATGTTCGCCTTCTTCAGTGCGGCCTGCGCATCCGCCGTCGCCGGGTCTTCCAGCGGATTGGCGGCGGAGGAGTAGTAGACGTTCTTCAGGTTCTGCGCGCCGCCGGCGGCGGTGACGATTTCGGTTTGGGCCAGCGCATCGCCGCTGACGAACTTCACGTCGAGGCCTTGTTCGTGGATCTGGCGGATGAGGGGACCGGCTTCCGGAATGAGGCCGCCGAAATAGACGGCGGTGGCGCCAGCGCTCTTGATCTTGGTGACCAGTGCATTGAAGTCGCGCTCGCCGCGCGTCAGGCCCTCATAGAGCACCGGCTCGACGCCGCGCTCTTCCAGCGTCTTCTTCAAGGCATCGACGAGGCCCTGGCCATAGGTGTCCTTGTCGTGGATCAGCGCGATCTTGTCGAGCTTCAGCGTATCGAGAATGAAGGCGCCGGCGACCACCGCCTGCTGGTCGTCGCGTCCGCAGGTGCGGAACATGGTGTCGAAGCCGCGATCGGTGACGATCGGGTTGGTCGAGGACGGCGTGACGGTCAGGATGCCGTTGTCGTTGTAGATCTCCGAGGCCGGGATCGTGCTCGACGAGCAGAAATGGCCGACGACTGCCTGCACCTTGTCCTGGTCGACGAAGCGGTTGGCGACGGCGACAGCCTGTTTCGGCTCGCAGGCATCGTCGCCCTTCACGAGCTCGATCTGCTTGCCGTCAATGCCGCCGGCGGCGTTGACCTCGTTCACATAGGCCGAGACGCCGGTCCACACCTGCTCGCCGAAGGTGGCGTTGGCGCCGGTCATCGGGCCGGCGACGCCGATCTTGATGGTGTCGGCAGCGAGTGCCGGAACGAGAAACAGCGAAGATGCGATCGCGGTGGCCGCGAAGAATGTCGAGAAACGAGTCATGAAAGGCTTCCCTCTGGTTAAGCCGTTGATCTTCCTTGATGCGACGCGCGTTCAGCCGGCGTTCTGGTTCTTTTTTCCCGCCCGCCGCGGCTCTTTTGGCCGGGTTGGTGGCAAACGGCCTCTGTCGTGATTGCGACGCTTCCCCTGTCGCAATCCGTCGGTATTTAAAGTTGACACATGTATGATAAGTGATATATCCAAAATCCGTCAAGCAGAAATCTTGCATCGCTGCGCCAGCCGTGGAAACTGGTGCTCAAAGGTCAAAGCGACATGGAATCGAGTGTGGGGAACGACATGGTGAACAACGCACCGCGGAACTGCCGCGTCGGGGTGGATATCGGCGGCACCTTCACGGATATTGCCCTCGATGTGGATGGCACGCTCCATTCGACGAAGGTGCTCACCGACTACACCGCCCCGGAGCGGGCGATTCTCAAGGGTGTCGCCGCCGTCGCCGAGCTCGCCGGCATCGCGCTCTCGGAAATCGGCCTGCTGATCCACGGCACGACGCTCGCCACCAACGCGCTGATCGAGCGGCGCGGCGCCAAGACCGCCTTCGTCACCACCGAGGGTTTTCGCGACACGCTGGAAATGCGCACGGAAAACCGCTTCGAGCAGTACGATCTCAACATCACCCTGCCGCCGGCACTGATCCCCCGGGCAGACCGCTTTACCGTGCGCGAACGCATGAACGCTGCAGGCAAGGTGCTGCTGGCGCTGGACGAGGCCTCCGTCGAGGCCGTCGTCTCGGCCATCGCGGCAGGCGGCTATGAAAGCGTCGCCATCGGCTTCATCCACGCCTATGCCAATGGCGCGCACGAGGCCGCCGTGCGTGACGCCATCGTCAAGCGCCTGCCGCATGTCTCCGTGTCGATTTCGTCGGAAGTCTCGCCGCAGATGCGGGAATTCGAGCGCTTCAACACGGTCTGCGCCAATGCCTATGTCAAGCCGGCGATCAAATCCTATCTCGACCGCCTCGTCGTCTCGCTGAAGGAGATCGGCGTCGGATGTCCGGTCTTCATGATCCATTCCGGCGGCGGCATCGTCTCCGTCGAAAGCGCCTCGGAGTTTCCGGTGCGCCTCGTCGAATCCGGTCCCGCGGGCGGGGCGATCTTCGCCGCCGATATCGCCCGGCGCCACGGGCTCGACACGGTGCTCTCCTTCGACATGGGCGGCACGACGGCCAAGATCTGCCTGATCGAGAACCAGGTGCCGAAGACAGCAAAGACCTTCGAGGTCGCCCGCACCTATCGCTTCCGCAAGGGTTCCGGCATGCCGATCTCCATTCCGGTGGTCGAGATGGTGGAAATCGGTGCCGGCGGCGGTTCCATCGCCGGCGTCGATGCCATGCGCCAGATCCGCGTCGGGCCGCATTCCGCCGCCTCCGAGCCGGGTCCGGCCTGTTACCAGCGCGGCGGCAAGAACCCGACCGTCACCGATGCCGACCTCATCCTCGGCAAGCTCGACCCCGATAATTTCGCCGGTGGCGCCATTCCGCTCTCCGTCGAGGCGAGCCGTCAGGCCATGGCCGACGATATCGGTGCGGTGATCGGTCTCGATCCGGACGGCGCCGCCTACGGCACCTGCGAGATGGTGGACGAGAACATGGCCAATGCCGGCCGCGTCCACACGGTCGAAAACGGCAAGAACATCGCCGATTTCACCATGATCACCTTCGGCGGTGCCGGCCCGCTGCATGCCGCAAGGCTTTGCGAGAAGATGGGCATCTCCACCTTCCTCGTGCCGGCCGGTGCCGGTGTCGGTTCGGCCATCGGCTTCCTGCGCGCGCCCTTCGGCTATGAATCGGTGCGCAGCGCCGTCTTCAATCTCTCCGATTTCGATTTTACCGCGGCCAATCATCTGCTGGACAGCATGAAGGCCGAGGCGACCGGCTTCGTGGAAGGCGGGCTGGATGCCGGCGCACCGGTGATCGAACGCACGCTCTTCATGCGCTATGCGGGGCAGGGCTGGGACATTCCCGTGGCGCTCGCCGCCGATCGGTTCGATGCTGCGAGCGCGCAAAAGCTCGTGGACCTGTTCGAAGCCGATTATGCCCGCTTCTTCGGCCGCGCCATCGAGGGGCTGGACATCGAGATCGTCAGCTGGTCAGTAAAGGCCAGTTCGCCGCTGCCGCCGGTGGAGCGGGTTGCCGCCATCGACGAGGGCAGCGTCGTCACGCCGGCAAAAACCCGCCGCCTGTTCGAAGCCGCGCAAGGTGCCTTCCTCGATGCCGGCATTCATGACCGTGACGACCTGAAGCCCGGCGATGTCGTGAAAGGCCCCGCCATCGTCGTCGAGCGCGAGACTTCCACCATGCTCACCGCCGCCTTCAAGGCCATCGTGCAGAACGACGGCTGCCTGCGCGTCACCCGGCTGTAAGGAACGAACCGATGAACCAGTCGATGATCGATATCCATATGCAGGTCATGTGGAACCGCCTGATCTCCGTCGTGGAAGAACAGGCCCAGACGCTGATCCGCACCGCCTTTTCCACCTCCGTGCGCGAGGCGGGCGACCTCTCTGCCGGGGTCTTCGACCTCGAAGGCCGCATGCTGGCGCAGGCCGTCACCGGCACGCCGGGCCATGTCAACGCCATGGCCGAATCCGTCGCCCATTTCATCCGCGATATCGGTCCGGAAAACATCTTTGAAGGCGATGTCTACATCACCAACGACCCGTGGAAGGGCACCGGCCACCTGCACGATATCACCGTCGTCACGCCCTCCTTCCATCATGGCAAGCTGGTCGGTTATTTCGCCTCCACCGCCCATGTGGTCGATATCGGCGGGCGGGGTTTCGGGCCGGATGCGCGGGAAGTGTATGAAGAGGGCCTCTTCATCCCGATCATGAAGTTCTTTGAGCGTGGCGAACTGAACCGCACCCTCATTCATATCGTGCGCAACAATGTGCGCGAGAGCGACAAAGTGGTCGGCGATTTCCATGCGCTTGCCGCCTGCAACGAGACCGGCCACCGCCGCCTCATCGACATGCTGACGGAATTCAACCTCGAAGACCTGTCGATGATCGGCGGCTTCATCCTGAAGCACAGCCGCGAGGCAACGTTGGAGCGGCTGAAAAACCTGCCGCACGGAAGCTGGTCCTACAGCCTCGATCTCGACGGCTACGACGAGCCCGTGCATCTCGCGGCAAAACTCACCATCGGCCCGGAGGGCGTGCTGGTCGATTTCGACGGCACGTCCGGCATGAGCAAGTTCGGCATCAACGTGCCGCTGGTCTACGCCAAGGCCTACGCCTGCTACGGCATCAAATGCGTGGTCGCGCCGGAAATTCCGAACAACGCCGCCTCGCTCGCGCCCTTCGACGTTGCGGCGCCCGAAGGCTGCATCCTCAATGCCAAGCGGCCGGCACCCGTTGCCGTGCGCCACGTGCTCGGCCATTTCGTGCCGGATCTCGTGCTCGGCGCGCTGCACCAGGCGCTGCCCGGCCAGGTGCCGGCGGAGGGTGCCAGCGCGCTCTGGAACCTGCATATGAGCGTGCGCCCCCTCTCCGACCAGATCGGCGGCAAGAGCGCGGAAATCCTGATGTTCAATTCCGGCGGCTCCGGCGCGCGCGCCAGCCTCGACGGCCTCAATGCCACCGCGTTCCCGAGCGGCGTGCACACCATGCCGATCGAGGCGACGGAGAATGTCGGCCCGGTCATCGTCTGGCGCAAGGAACTGCGCGAAGGCTCCGGCGGTGCAGGCGCCCAGCGCGGCGGCCTCGGCCAGATGATCGAGATCGAGGCGGCCGAAGGGTTTTCGTTCCGCTTCTCCGCCATGTTCGACCGCCTGAACCATCCGGCCCGCGGTCGCGACGGTGGCCTCGACGGCGCGCCCGGCGGCGTGGCGCTCGATGACGGCACGGCGCTGAAGGGCAAGGGCCTGCAATTCGTGCCGGAAGGCCGGCGCCTTGTGCTGTCGTTGCCCGGTGGCGGAGGTTATGGCGATCCGGCCGCGCGCCCGGCAGAGGCCGTCGCCCATGACGTCAGGCATGGTTACATCACAGAGGAGCAGGCCGCGCTTTATGGCAAGGCGGGAGGCAAGGCATGAACATGATCGCGTTTGAAAGCCTTCGGGCATCCACCATCAAATCCTCGCCCTCGATGGCCGTTTCCATGGCGGCGAAGGCGATGCGGGCCAAGGGCGAAGCGGTGATCGACCTCTCGCTCGGCGAGCCGGATTTCGACACGCCCGCCCATATCGTGGACGCTGCCGTGGACGCAATGAGGCGCGGCATCACCCGCTACACCGCGCCGGACGGCCTGCCGGAACTGCGCGAGGCGATCGTCCGGAAATTCAAGCGCGAAAACGGCCTCGACTATGCCATGGACGAGATTTCCATCGGCAACGGCGCCAAGCAGATCCTGTTCAACGCCTTCCTCGGCACGCTGGAACCCGGCGACGAGGTGGTCGTGCCGGCGCCCTACTGGGTCTCCTACACGGACATCGTCATCTTGCACGGCGGCGTGCCTGTCATCGTGCCCTGCGGCGTCGAGCATGCCTTCAAGATCACGCCCGAACGGCTGGAAGCGGCAATCACGCCGAAGACCCGCTGGTTCCTGTTCAACTCGCCGTCCAACCCGACGGGCGCTATCTACACCGCCGACGAGCTGAAGGCGCTGGGCGCAGTTCTGGCCCGCCATCCCCGCGTCGCCATCATGTCGGACGAGATCTACGAGCACATCGTCTGCGCCGACGTGCCCTTCACCTCCTTCGCCAATGCCTGCCCGGATCTGCGCGACCGCACGCTGCTTATCAACGGCGTCTCCAAGGCCTATGCCATGACCGGCTGGCGGCTCGGCTATGCGGCGGGGCCGAAGGCGCTGACGAAGGTGCTGAACAAGATGCAGTCGCAGAGCACGACCTGCCCCTCGTCGATCACCCAAGTCGCGGCCACGGCGGCGCTGAACGGCCCGCAGGATTTCGTGACGACGGCTGTCGCGGAGTACAAGGCGCGCGGCGAGCTGGTGACGCGCGGCTTCCGCGCCATTCCGGGACTTGAGGTGCGCGCGCCGGAAGGCGCCTTCTACCTCTTCCCGAAATGCGCCGCCCATATCGGCAAGACCGCGCCGGATGGCAGCGTGATCGAGAATGACACGGCGCTTGCCGCCTACCTGCTGACGGAAGGCAAGGTCGCGACCGTGCCGGGCGCTGCCTTCGGCGTCGAGCCCTATATCCGCCTGTCCTTCGCCACATCGCGCGACAATCTCACGCTGGCCATCGCGCGCATCGCCGATGCCTTGGCCCGGCTTCGCTAACGAGGAACCCCATGTCCCATTTCCAGAGAGTTTTATTGACAGGGGCGGCAGGCGGCGTCGGCACGGCGCTTCGCCAGTCCGGCACGCGGCTCGGCAATATCGTCCGGCTTTCCGATCGAAAGCCTTGCGAAAACGTCGCCTCGCATGAGGAGGATTTCCCGCTTGAACTCGCCGATTTCGATGCGGTTTCGGAAGCGGTAAAAGGCTGTGACGCCATCGTGCATCTCGGCGGGCAACCGCTCGAAGGGGCCTGGAAGACCATCCTCGATTCCAACATTTCCGGCGGCTACCACATCTACGAGGCCGCGCGCCGCCACGGCGTTAAGCGCATCGTCTATGCCAGCTCCGTGCACGCCATCGGCTATTACGAACGCACGGAGACGATCGACGGCACCGTGCCGACGCGGCCGGATAGCCTCTACGGCGTCTCGAAAACCTTCGTGGAAAACCTCGGCCGCTACTATTTCGACAAGTTCGGCATCGAGACGGTCTCGCTCCGCATTGGCTCCTGCTTCCCGGAGCCAACGGACCGCCGCCACCTCATCACCTGGCTCTCCTACCGCGATTGCCGCCAGTTGGTCGAAAAGAGCCTGTCGGCGCCGCGCGTCGGCTTCATGGTCGCCTATGGCATGTCGAACAATTCGCAGGCCTTCTGGGACAACCGCACCGCCGCCGTGCTCGGCTACAAGCCGCAAGACAGCGCCGACGACTATGCCGACAAGGTTTTCGCCAAGACCGAGCAGGGCGACCCGAACGACCCGGCCGTGCGCTATCAGGGCGGCAGTTTCACGGCTGCCGGTCATTTCGAGGACGAGTGATGCAGGCTTCGAAGACATCCTATGACGTCGTGATCGTCGGCGGTGCCGTTGTCGGCAGCGCTGCGGCCTATTTCCTCGCCACCAATCCCGATTTCACCGGCTCCGTGCTGGTGATCGAGAAGGACTGGACCTACCAGCGCTCAGCCACCGCGCTCTCCTCCAGCTCCATCCGCCACCAGTTTTCCAACGCGATCAACGTCAAGGTCTCGCAGTTCGGCACGGAGTTCATCCGCAATTTCAAAGAGAACGTCGCAGTCGACGACGACACGCCGGAAATCGGCTTTCACGAGAACGGCTATCTCTTCCTCGCCGGCGACGAGCGCGGCAGCGAGGTGCTGCGTCGCAACCATGAAACGCAGGTCGCCTGCGGCGCCGAGGTTTCGCTGCTCGATCCCGAGGGGCTCGGCCGGCGTTTCCCATGGCTGAACGTCGAGGGACTGACGCTGGGCAGCACCGGCGAGCGCGGCGAGGGCTGGTTCGACAGCGTCGGTCTCCTCCAGGGCTTCCGCAAGAAGGCCCGGTCGCTCGGCGTCGAATATATCGAGGACGAAGTTGTCGCGGTGAACCGCGAGGGCGATCGCGTGGTTTCGGTAACGACGAAGGGCGGGCAGACGATCGCCTGCGGCACGATGGTCAACACCTCCGGCACCAATGGCAAGAAGATGGCCCGCATGGCCGGCCTCGACATTCCGGTCGAGCCACGTCGACGGTCGCTGTTCGTCGTGGATTGCCGCACGCCGCTCGAAGGCCCGGTCGGCCTCACCATCGACCCGACCGGCGTGTTCTTCCGCCCGGAGGGGAAGTTCTACCTGATGGGCACCTATCCGAAACATGATCCGGAGGTCGATCCGAACGATTTCGAGGTGATGCACCATGAATTCGAGGATGAGATCTGGGAGACGCTCGCCCATCGCGTGCCGGCCTTCGAGGCGATCAAGGTCGTGAACAGCTGGGCGGGGCATTACGATTATTGCACGCTCGACCACAATGTCATCCTCGGCCCGCACAGCGAGGTGAAGAACTTCCTCTTCGCCAACGGCTTTTCCGGCCATGGCCTGCAACAGTCGCCGGCCATGGGGCGCGGGCTTTCGGAACTGATCACCTATGGCGGCTTCCGCACGCTCGACCTTTCGCCCTTCGGCTACGCGCGCGTGGCCGCGAACCGCCCCTTCCTTGAAGACGCCGTGATCTGACGGCCGGGAGACAGACATGAAAACCGAGAACAAGGCCCGCAGCGGCGGCCAGGTGCTGGTCGACGCCTTGAGAATCCATGGCGTCGAGCGGGTGTTCGGCGTGCCGGGCGAGAGCTATCTGGCGGTGCTGGATGCCTTCCATGATGCGGAACAAGCGATCGAATTCGTCATCTGCCGGCAGGAAGGCGGGTCGGCCTATATGGCGGAAGCCTATGGCAAGCTGACGGGCAAACCGGGCATCTGCTTCGTCACCCGCGGGCCGGGCGCCACCAATGCCTCGGTCGGCGTGCACACGGCTTTCCAGGATTCGACGCCGATGATCCTGTTCATCGGCCAGGTGGCGCGCGACCAGATGGAACGCGAGGCCTTCCAGGAGATCGACTATCGCCGCATGTTCGGTCAGATGGCGAAATGGGTGGTGGAGATCGAGGATGCGGCGCGCATTCCGGAGCTCATCAGCCAGGCCTTCCACCGTGCCGTCAACGGTCGGCCGGGACCGGTGGTGGTGGCGCTGCCGGAGGATATGCTGACGGATGTTGTGACGGTTCCCGATACGCCGGCCTTCAAGCGCGTCGAGGCCTATGCCGGCGAGCCGCAGCTCGGCGAACTGACCGCGTTGCTGGCGAAGGCCGAGCGTCCGATGGTCGTCGCCGGTGGTGGCGGCTGGACGCAGCAGGCCGTTGCCGATCTCAAGGCCTTTTCGGAAGCCTTCTCGCTCCCGGTCGCCGCCTCGTTCCGCTGCCAGGACCTGTTCGACAATACGCATCCGAACTACGCGGGCGACCTCGGCCTCGCCGCCGGGCCGAAGTTGATCCAGCACGTCAAGGACTGCGACCTGCTGATTTCCATCGGTGCCCGCCTCGGCGAGATGACCACGGGTGCCTATACGCTGATCGATATTCCGGTGCCGAAGCAGGCGCTGGTGCACATCCATCCCGGCGCCGAAGAACTCGGCCGCGTCTATCACGCGACGCTGCCGATCAATGCGAGCGTCGCCGGCTTCCTGTCGCAGGCGGCGAAGCTGAAGCCCGCCGCTACGCCTCGTTGGGTCGAATGGACGAAAGCGGCGCATGCCGACTATCTCGCAAACATCGATTACCCGCAGGTGCCCGGCCTCGTGCAGATGGGCGCGGTGATGGAATGGCTGCGCGGCCACCTGCCGGCCGATGCGATCCTGACGACGGGGGCGGGCAACTATTCCGCCTGGGCGCATCGCTTCTACCAGTACCGCACCTTCCGCACACAGCTTGGGCCGACCAACGGCTCCATGGGCTACGGCGTGCCGGCGGCGATCGCGGCAAAGATCACCGCGCCGGAGCGCACGGTGGTGGCCTTTGCCGGCGATGGCTGCTTCCTGATGAACGGGCAGGAACTGGCGACGGCCATGCAATATGACGCCCGCGTCATCTTCCTCGTCATCAACAACGGCATGTACGGCACGATCCGCATGCACCAGGAACGAAACTATCCCGGCCGGGTTTCCGGCACGCGGCTCACCAATCCGGATTTCGCCGATCTCGCCCGCTCCTACGGCCTGCACGGCGAGACGGTAGAGAACACGGAAGAGTTCGCCGATGCCTTCCGACGCTCGGAGGCATCCGGCAAGCCGGCGCTGATCGAGATCCGCATCGATCCGGAGGCGCTGACGCCGAAGATGAGCCTGTCGCAGATCCGCGAGCAGGCGCTTGCCGCGGGCCGGTGACGATGCTCAGTCGTCCGCTTCGCTGCCGGCCGGTTCGTCGAGCATCAGCCGGTAGCGGCTGAGGCTTTCCTCCAGATGCGCGGCCAGCGCCTGCTTGGCCGCCTTCGGGTCGCCCTGGGTGATCGCCGCGAGGATGGCGGCGTGCTCCTTGTTGATCTTCTTCAGATAGGCATTGTAGGAGCGGCCGGACTGGCGGTGTTTCAGCACGAGATCGAAATTGATCTCGCCCATCACCGCGACAAGGAAACGCGGAAAATGCGGGTTGCGCGTCGCCTTGGCGATGGCGAGGTGGAATTCGAAATCCGCGCGTGCCTCGATTTCCGCATCGCTCGTGTCGAGGTTCTCGATATAATCGAAAGCACGGGCGATTTCGGCGAGCGCTTCGGGCGTGCGGCGCTGGGCGGCAAGTGCGACGGACTGCATTTCCACGCCGAGCCGGAGTTCGAGGATCTGCATTGCCGAGCGGATGTCATCGATCCGGCTGATCTCGAAGTTCAGCGTCTTGGCGTCCTTCTCCGTGACATAGACGCCCGCACCCTGGCGGGCCATGACGCGGCCTGCCACCTTGAGCGAGGTCAGCGCCTCGCGGATGACGGTGCGCGAGACGCCGAACTCCTCGCACAATTGGGCGCTTGACGGAATCTTCTCGCCGGGCGCATAAAGTCCGGAGTCCATGCGCTCGGCCAGTTTGGCGACGACGATTTCCGCGAGATTGCCGCGCTGCGTGATGATCGACATGGCGATCCCGCCTTTGTTGAAGTTTACATTTATCACATATCATACATGGCGCCGTCCTTGAGGGGAAGCGCCGCGTCGTCTTCAAGTCTTGCGAGAAGGATTTGTAGAGGATGCGGAATCTGCCGCCCGCCCATCAGCTTTGCCTGCGCGCGGCAGGAATAACCGGTCGCCATCACCACGTCGTCGGTCCCGGCGGCCGCAAGCGCAGGCTGCCAGCTCATGGCATAGAGCCTTTCGGAAATCTCCCGGTTGCGCACCTCATGACCAAAGGTGCCGGCCATGCCGCAGCAGCCGGTTTCGACTGTGACCACGTCGATGCCGAGTTTGGCGAAGACGGCAATCCATTGGCCGACGGCGGCGGGCGCGGCGCTGCGCTCGGTGCAATGCGCCATGAGACGATGGCGCGGCCATTTGCCGGGAAGGGTGGGCAGGCGATCGGTGAGGGTCGCGAGCCATTCCTGCGGAAGAAGCACACGCGCTCGCATGGCAGCCGTGCCGGCATATTCGCTGCGAAAGGCGAGCGTCATCGAAGGGTCGAGGCCGACGAGGGGGATGCCCGTTTCGGCCAGCTGGTCGAGATGCCGCGCGGTGCGCCGCGCCGTCCTTTGGAAGGTGCCGAGATAACCATGCACGTGCAGTGCCTTGCCGTTCAGCAGCGGCGGCGCGAGGAACGGGTGCATCCCGAGGCGCCGTGCGACCGCCACGGCATCCAGCAGCACCTGCGGGTCGAAATGTTCGGTGAAGGCGTCCGGCACGAAGATAACCGCATCGGCGCGTTGCGCGGGGTCGAGCCGCGCGAGCGCTTGCGGTGTGGCTGTCGGCACGCGGCCGAGTTCCTGGCGCAGCGAAAGCGCGGGGAGGGTGGGAAGCGCGGTCAGGCCTGCGCGCCGCAGCAGCACCCTGCCGAGGGACGAGCCGACGGCGAGGTTGTAGAGCGGCCGCGCCCGCGCCATCAGCGGCAACATCGTTTCGATGGTCGCGACGATCGGGTCCTTTAGCGGCCGCAGATAACGTCCGTAATAGAGCTCGAAAAACTTGGCACGGAAGGCCGGCACGCTGACCTTGACCGGACATTGCCCGGCGCAGGCCTTGCAGGCGAGGCAGGTGTCCATCGCCGCGCGCACCTCGTGGGAGAAGTCATCGCGGTTGGCGGGGTTCAGGCTGTTCCAGGCCCGTCGCGCAAGCCGCAGGATGACGCTCGTGCGGCGCTGCTGTTCGGCCTCGCGGCGTGGATCGATGCCTTTTTCGGAAAGCCGCCGCAGCCATTCGCGCATCAGCGAGGCGCGCCCTTTCGGCGAAAAACGCCGGTCGCGCGTTGCCTTGTAGGAGGGACACATGAGGTTGTCGGCATCGAAATCGAAACAGGCGCCGTTGCCGTTGCAATAGGCGGCGTTGTCGAAGGCGGCGCGGATATCGTTGCCGATGGCACGGTCGAGCGTTCCGCGCAGCGGCACTGCGTCGACCTTCGGCAGGCTGCTGCCCGCAGGCGCGACGATCTTGCCGGGGTTCAGCTGGTTGAGCGGATCGAAGGCCTGCTTGATTTCCTGCAGGCGCGGATAGAGCGGTCCGAAGAAGGCCGGCACATATTCCGAGCGAACGCCCTTGCCATGTTCGCCCCACAGCACGCCGCCGTATTTTTGCGTCAGCGCCACGACGGCATCGCTGATGCGCCGGACGAGCGCTGCATGATCGTCCCGGGTGAGATCGAGCGCCGGGCGCACATGCAAGACCCCGGCATCCACATGGCCGAACATGCCGTAGGTAAGCCCCTCCGCGTCCAGCAGTGCGCGAAACGCGCGGATGTAAGCAGCGAGATGTTCCGGCGGCACGGCGGTGTCCTCGACGAAGGGCACGGGCCGCGTCGGCCCCTCCACATTGCCGAGCAGCCCGACCGCCCGCTTGCGCATCGCCCAGATGGCTTCGATATCGGCCTTTTCGGCAGTGATCGTGTAGCCCTTGCGACCGGCGAAGGCGGTTTTCGCAAGCGCCGCCGTGACGGCCGCAAGCTTTTCGGAAAGCTCTTCCGGCGCATCGGCCAGCACTTCGGCGATGTTGATGCCGTTCGCGTCGCTGGGAAAGAAGGCGGCGATGCGTGGCCAGACGATATCGCCTTTGGCAAGCCGCAGCACCGTCTCGTCGATGGTCTCGACCGAAGCAACATCGAGCGCGACGAGGGTACGGGCGTCTTCGAGGGCGGCGTTGAAATCGTCGTAGCGGATGTTGATGAGCGCCGCGCAGGCGGGAATGGGAAGCAGATTGAGTTCCGCCTCAGCGATCATCGCGAGCGTGCCCTCGGAGCCGCAGAGAACCGCGTTGAGGTCGAAGCGGCCGTCGCCGCGCTGAAGATGGGCGAGGTCATAGCCCGTCATGAAGCGGTTGAGTTTCGGGAAGATCTTGTCGATCAACGCCTTGTCGTCACGGGCGATGCGGGCCAGCGTGCGATGGATATGGCCGATGCGGTCCTGCCGCGCCTGAAGCGCCCGCAGCTCCTCCTCGCGCACCGGGCGGGAGAGAAAATCGCTGCCGTCCGACAGCACCACGCGAAGGCCGAGCACATGGTTGCTGGTCTTGCCGTAGAGGCACGAGCCCTGTCCGCAGGCGTCGGTGGAGACCATGCCGCCGATCGTCGCGCGGTTGGACGTGGACAATTCCGGCGCGAAGAACAGGCCGTGCGACGCCAGCGCCTTGTTCAACTGGTCCTTGACGACGCCGGCCTCGACACGGGCGATGCGGCGAACCGGGTCGATCTCCAGAATCCTGTTCATGTGGTGCGAGCAGTCGACGATGATGCCTTCGCTCAGTGACTGGCCGTTCGTCCCGGTGCCGCCGCCACGGGGTGCGATCGTGACGCCGGAAAATTCCGGGCGGGCGAGGGCCTTGGCAATGCGCTTGAGATCGCCGATGTTTTTGGGAAAGACGATGCCGGCGGGTTCCACCTGGTAGATGGAGTTGTCCGTGGAAAACACGAGCCGGTCCGCAGGCCCCGCGCCGATATCGCCCTCGAAGCCTTGGGTCGCGAGATGACGAAGGAAATTGTCGCTTGGCGAGGCGATGCGCCGGTCGGCATCGAGGCGGGGAATCATGGGCAAGGGTTCCGGAAGCGGCTTGCACTTCGTAAAAGTTAGCATATAAGTGATAACATACCAATATGGCCACGCAACTTGAAAATCGCGAGGAGTGAAACGTGAAGAACCAGTCTGTTGTCATCGTCGGCGGCGCTTCGGGCCTCGGTCTCACGACGGCCAAGCTGATGATCGCGCACGGCGCGCAAAAGATCGGCCTGATCGACCGCAACGAGGCGCTGCTCGCCACTTCCGCGGCGGAATTGGAAGCTCTCGGCGCCGAGGTGGCGACGGCGGTGGCGGACATTTCCCGCGCGGAGACGGCGCATGCGGGCTTCGCTGCAGTTGCCGGCAAGCTCGGCCGCGTGCACGCCCTCGTCAACAGCGCGGCGATCTATCCGCGAAAGGCCATTCTCGACATTACCGACGAGGACTGGGACCTGGAAAACGCCATCAACGTCAAGGGCACCTATCACATGATGGTCGCCGCCGTGCGGCACATGCGCCAGTTCGTCAACCCGCCGGAAGTGACCGGCCGCATCGTCAACATCACCTCGGTCGATGCCTTCAAGGCCCATCCGCAGAACGCGCATTACGCCGCCACCAAGGCCGCCGTCGTCAGTCTGACGAAATCCTTCGCGCAGGAATGCGCCAAGGACCAGATCTTGGTGAATTCCGTGGCCCCCGCCGGCTTTGCCACGGACCGCGCCAAGGAACTCGGCTTCCTGCCGGAACTTGCGAAAGCCAGCGCGCTCGGCCGCGCGGCGGAACCGGTTGAAATGGCCGAATGGATCGTCATGATGGCCTCCAGCCGCAACACCTATGCGACCGGCGAGAATGTCGTGATCAGCGGAGGTTACATCTATGTCTGACGCCTATCGCGTCGCCGTCGTCACGGGTGCGACCAGCGGCATCGGCAAGGCGATCGTGCCCATGCTGCGCGGGCGCGGGCTGACCGTCCATGCCGTCGGCCGCAACGAGGCGGTGCTGACCGAACTCGCCGAAAGCTGCGGCGCCGTGCCCGTGGTGGCGGATGTGCGCGACACGGCGCGCATCGCGGACGCGCTGGCCGGCGTCGAGGTCGATATCCTCGTCAACAATGCCGGCATCCTGTCGACCCGGGCGGCCTTCCAGGACATCGATCCCGCCGAAATCGACGCGATGATCGACGTCAACCTCAAGGCGCCGATGCATCTGACACGCGCCTTCCTGCCCGGCATGGTCGCCCGCAAGCGCGGCCATCTCATCTATATCGGCTCCAGCGGCGGGCAGGCGCCCTATCCGGGCATGGGCGCCTACGGACCTTCGAAGGCCGGGCTCAGCCTGTTTTGCGATAACCTGCGCTGCGACCTGCTTGGCACCTCGGTGCGGGTCAGCGAGATCGTGCCGGGCCGCGTCCAGACGGCGCTCTACCGCACCTCCATCCCCGACAACCAGGCCTCCGCCGTACTCTATGACGGCTATCGGCCGATCCAGCCGGAAAACATCGCGCAGGTCGTCAACGACGTGATCGCGCTGCCGGCCCATGTCGACGTCGCCCGCGTCGAGGTTTTCCCGACCGACCAGGCGACCGGCGGCGGGACGATGGTGAAGTTCGAGGCACCGTAGGAGAAACGCTATGGCGGGGGATGGCGACAAGGAAAAAGGAAAGACGGAGGAGGCGCCCGATCTCGTCCGGCACTATCGCCCCGTCGCGATCCGCTCCGTGCTCGCCGCCCACGCGATGATCCCGCGAACGCCCGTGCCCACCGTCTCGGAGCCGTCGTCGGATATGGGCTTCGCCTTGCCGACGGGGTTTCATTCCATTCCAGAGGATTGAGCCTCCCGGCTTGATTTCGCCGCGCGCATGGCGCATCTGGCATGCGACCTCAACGCGGTGGCGGCATGAAAGCAAGCGGACTGAACGTACTGGTCATCGACGAGAACCGGATTCGCGCCGCCATCATCGAGGAGGGCCTGCGCGATTCGGGCTATGACCAGGTCACCGTCATCGACGTGATGCACGGGCTCGCCCGGCGCATCGCCGATCTCAACCCGGACGTGATCGTCATCGATCTCGAAAACCCCAACCGCGACATGCTGGAGAGCATCTTCCAGCTTTCCCGCGCGGTGAAGCGTCCCATCGCCATGTTCGTCGACAAGTCGGACGAGGCCTCCATCGAGGCCGCGGTGGAGGCGGGCGTCTCCGCTTACATCGTCGACGGGCTGAAGCAGGAGCGCGTACGGCCGATCCTGAAAATGGCGATCAGCCGCTTCAACGCCTTTTCCCGCCTCAGCCGGGAGTTGGAGGAGACGCGCGGCGAACTGGAAAACCGCAAGGCGATCGACCGCGCCAAGGGGCTCTTGATGCGCTCGCGCGGGCTTTCGGAAGAGGAGGCCTATGCGCTGCTGCGCCGCACGGCGATGAACCAGAACCGCAAGATCGTCGAGATCGCCCAAAGCCTCATCACGGCGGCCAGCCTGCTCGATCCGGGAGTGAAGGAATGACGATGCGCCACGCCATCACCGCCGGTTTCGTGCCGCTGCTCGACAGCGCGCTCCTCGTCGTCGCCCGGGAAAAGGGTTTTGCCGAGGCACAGTCGATCGATCTTACCCTCGTGCGCGAACGCTCCTGGGCGAGCATTCGCGACCGCCTTGCCGTTCGCCAGTTCGATGTGGCGCATATCCTCGGCCCCATGCCGATCGCCTGCAATCTCGGCCTCAGCGCGCCGGCGCCCGACATGATCGTGCCGATGGCGCTGGGGCTTGGCGGCAATGCCGTCACCGTCTCGGCGACGCTGTGGCGGGCGATGGCGGGGGAGGGCGCGACGGCCGATCTCGACGCGCGTGCCAATGGCGCGGCGCTTCGCAAGGTCATCGACGGGCGGAAAGGCGAGCCGCTGCGCTTCGGTGTCGTGCATCCCTATTCGGGGCATAATTACGAGCTACGCTACTGGCTGGCGGCCAGCGGCATCGACCCGGACCGTGATATCGAGATCGTCGTGCTGCCGCCGCCGGACATGGGCGATGCGCTGGCGGAAGGCGCCATCGACGGCTATTGCGCCGGCGAGCCCTGGAACACGTTTGGCGTGGTGAAACGCGGCGGGCATCTCGCCACCGTCAAGGCCGCGATCTGGCGGTCGAGCCCGGAAAAGGTGCTGGGCGTCAATGCCCGCTGGGGCGAAACGCATCCGGAAGCATTGGCCGCATTGCTCGTGGCGCTCTACGAAGCGTCCCTGTGGTGCGCCCGGCCGGAAAACCGCGAGGAACTGGCGCAGCTTCTGGCAAAACCCGTCTATGTCGGGCGGGATGCCGCGCTGCTGCTGCCGGCGCTGAGCGGGGAGCTTCCGGTCGGCGGCGGTGCGGTTGAACGCGTCAGCGACTTTTTCGTGCCCAATGCCAAGGCCGCGACCTTCCCCTGGAAAAGCCATGCGCTATGGTTCTACACCCAGATGGTGCGCTGGGGGCAGGTCGCGCATACGGCCGAACGCCAAAAGATCGCCGCGGAAACCTATCGGCCGGATCTCTATCGCGCCGCGCTGAAGGGGCTCGGCATCGCCATGCCGTCGGCCAGTTCCAAGGTCGAGGGTGCCCTGAAGGTGGAAACGCCGGTCGGCTCGTCCGGGGCGCTGACGCTCGGGCCGGACGGCTTCTTCGATGGCGGGCGTTTCGATCCGGATGCCGTGGATGCCTATATCGCGGCGCAAATGCGATAGCGCTTATTTTATGCGCACTGCACAAAAAGTGGCTTCTTTCGTGCGCATGCGCCAAGCATTGTCTTGCGCGGCGGTCTCAAAAATTTCCCAATAGCTTTCAGAATCAAGTGTTTGAAGAAACTGGCACGCTGATTGCTTTGTTTCTTGCGGGCCTTCGGGTCACGAAATCGGCGTCCAACGACGGGCGCCTCCAGCAAAGCCGCTGATCAGGATTGTGCGCACCCTTGAGGGTCGCGCGTGCCTGGCCAGCGGCTTTTTGTTTTTCAACCCCATGATTTTCGGCACGACCTTGTCGGGCCTCGGAGAAGCCATGTCTGAGAACAAGCAGCCCCTGTCCCCGCGCGAACCGGCAATCGCGCTTTGGATGTCTACCTTCGCCTTCACCATCTGTTTCGCCGTCTGGACGATCTTCGCGATCATCGGCATCCGCATCAAGGATGACCTCGGGCTATCCGAAGCCCAGTTCGGCCTGCTCGTCGGCACGCCGATCCTCACCGGCTCGCTGGTGCGCATCCTGCTCGGCGTCTGGACGCCGCGCTACGGCGGCCGCCTCGTCTATACGCTCACCATGCTGGCGGCAGCGCTTTCGACGCTGCTGCTTTCCCACGCCACCACCTTTCCGCAGATGCTGCTCGCAGGCCTCGGCGTGGGGCTGGCCGGCGGGTCCTTTGCCGTCGGCGTCGCCTATGTCTCACCCTTCTTTCCGGCGGAAAAGCAGGGCACGGTGCTCGGTATGTTCGGGGCCGGCAATGTCGGCGCGGCGCTGACGAAATTCCTCGCGCCCCTCGTGCTCGTCGCCGCCGGCTGGCAGATGGTGGCGGAAATCTGGGCTGCGGCTCTGATCCTCACGGCCTGCCTCTTCTGGTTTACCACCAGCGACGACCCGGCCTTCCGCAACCGCCGCGACGGCAAGGCGCCGAAGCGCAGCCTCGCCCAGGAATTCGCGCCGCTGAAGAACGCCCGCGTCTGGCGCTTCTCGCTCTATTATTTCTTCGCTTTCGGCGGCTTCGTTGCTCTGTCGCTCTGGCTGCCGCGCTATCTGGTCGGCGTCTACGGCTTCGATATCGCCACCGCCGGCATGATCGCCGCCGCCTATTCCATTCCCGGCAGCATTTTTCGCGCCCTCGGCGGCATGCTGTCCGATCGCAAGGGCGCGCGTTCCGTCATGTACTGGATGTTCGGTGTTTCGGCCGTCGCCACGCTGATCCTGTCGCTCCCGACCGGTGTCACGCCGATCATCTTCATCGCCGTCGTCTTCGTGCTCGGCTTCGTCATGAGCCTCGGCAAGGCGGCGGTCTACAAGCACATCCCGGCCTATTACCCCGATAGCGTCGGCGCGGTCGGCGGTGTCGTCGGCATGGTCGGCGGGCTCGGCGGCTTCGTGCTGCCCATCGCCTTCGGCCTGCTCAAGGATGCGACGGGCCTCTGGTCGAGCTGTTTCCTGTTGCTCTTCGCCGTCGTCGCCGTCTCGCTTCTCTGGATGCACCTCTCCATCCGCCAGATGGAGCGTCCCTCCGTCTCCGCCGTCGCCGCGTAATTGTAAGGAAACACCATGACCGAGAAACTCGTCATCATCGGCAACGGCATGGCCCCGGGCCGCATGCTGGAGCATCTGCTGGAAAAGGCGCCCGGCCAGTACGAGGTCACCATCTTCAACGCCGAGCCGCGGGTGAACTACGACCGCATCATGCTCTCGCCGGTGCTCTCCGGCGAGAAGGATTACGAGCAGATCATCATCCACGGCGACGGCTGGTACATCAAACACGGCATCACCCTCTACAAGGGCCACCGCATCATCGCCATCGATCGCGATGCCAGGACGGTCACCTCCGATCACGGCGTCACCGAAAGCTACGACAAGCTGGTGATCGCCACCGGCTCCGTGCCCTTCATCATCCCGGTGCCCGGCAACAACCTGCCCGGCGTCATTACCTATCGCGACCTTGACGACGTGCAGGCCATGCTGCTCGCCGCCCAGTCGCGCGAAAAGGCCATCGTCATCGGCGGCGGCCTGCTCGGCCTGGAAGCGGCCGCCGGCCTTGCCGGCCGCGGCATGGATGTCACCGTGCTGCACGTCATGCCCACCCTGATGGACCGCCAGCTCGACCCCGCCGCCGGTTACCTCCTGCAGAAAGAACTTGAAGGCCGCGGCATCAAGATCCTCTGCAAGGCCAACACCAAGGCCATCGTTGGAAACGGCAAGGTCGAGGGCATCGAGCTTGACGATGGCCGCGTCATCCCCGCGACGCTCGTCGTGATGGCCGTCGGCATCCGCCCGAGCGTCGGGCTCGCCAAGGAGGCTGGCCTTGCCGTCAATCGCGGCATCGTCGTCGATCACGGCATGCAGACCTCGGACGGCAGCATTCTGGCGCTCGGCGAATGCGCGGAAGTGGGCGGCATGGTCTACGGCCTCGTCGCACCGCTTTACGAGATGGCCCGCGTCGCCGCTTCGCATCTTGCCGGTGAGCGTTCCGCCGCCTTCGTCCACTCCGATACGCCGACCAAACTGAAGGTGACCGGCATCGAACTTTTCTCGCTCGGCGATTTCGCCGATGGCGACGACCGGGAGGAGATCGTGCTGCGCGACGCCTCGGCGGGCGTCTACAAGCGGCTGGTGCTGAAGGACAACCGCATCATCGGCACGGTGCTCTATGGCGAGACGGCGGATGGCGCCTGGTTCAACGACCTCAAGAAGAAGGCGACCGACATTTCGCAGATGCGCGAGACGCTGATCTTCGGCCAGGCCTATCAGGGGGGCGCTCCGCTGGACCCTATGGCGGCCGTTGCAGCCTTGCCGGATGATGCGGAAATCTGCGGCTGCAACGGCGTCTGCAAGGGCCGGATCGTTTCGACCATCACCGACAAGGGCCTGACCTCGCTGGACGACGTGCGCGCCCACACCAAGGCGTCGGCCTCCTGCGGCTCCTGCACCGGCCTCGTCGAGCAGTTGATGACGCTGACGCTCGGCGACAGCTACAACCCCGCCGCCGTCCAGCCGATGTGCGGCTGCACCGATCTCGGCCATGACGACGTGCGCCGCCTGATCAAGGCCAAGGGGCTGAAGACCATTCCGGCCGTCATGCAGGAACTGGAATGGAAGACCTCCTGCGGCTGCGCCAAGTGCCGCCCGGCGCTCAACTATTACCTCGTCTGCGACTGGCCGGACGAATATGCCGACGACTACCAGTCGCGTTTCATCAACGAGCGCGTGCACGCCAACATCCAGAAGGACGGCACCTATTCCGTCGTGCCGCGCATGTGGGGCGGCGTCACCAATGCGGGGGAATTGCGGGCGATTGCCGATGTCGTCGACAAGTTCGAAATCCCGCTGGTGAAGGTGACGGGCGGCCAGCGCATCGACCTGCTCGGCATCGAGAAGGAGGACCTGCCCGCCGTCTGGGCCGATCTCGGCAAGGCCGGCTTCGTCTCCGGCCAGGCCTATGCCAAGGGCCTGCGCACGGTGAAGACCTGCGTCGGCTCCGACTGGTGCCGCTTCGGCACGCAGGATTCCACCGGGCTCGGCATCCGCATCGAAAAGTTCATGTGGGGCTCCTGGACGCCAGCCAAGCTGAAGCTCGCCGTCTCCGGCTGTCCACGCAACTGCGCCGAGGCAACCTGCAAGGATATCGGCGTGATCTGCGTCGACTCGGGCTTCGAGATCCATTTCGCCGGCGCGGCGGGCCTCGACATCAAGGGCACCGAGGTGCTCGGCCTCGTCAAGACCGAGGACGAGGCGCTGGAGCATATCGTGGCGCTGACGCAGATGTATCGCGAGCAGGCGCGTTATCTGGAGCGCATCTACAAATGGGCCAAGCGCATCGGCCTTGAGGAAATCCGCCGCCAGATCATGGGCGATGAGGCGAAGCGCAAGGCCTTCTACGGCCGCTTCGTCTTCAGCCAGAAGTTCGCCCAGGTCGACCCGTGGTCGGAGCGCGTCTCCGGCAAGGACAAACACGAATTCCGGCCGATGGCGACGATCGGCTATACGCAGGCCACGGAGTGAGCGCATGGACATGAACTGGATCGCCATCGGCAACATCGCCGATATCCCGCTGCGCGGTGCCCGCTGCGTGAAGACGCCGCAGGGCAGGATCGCCGTCTTCCGCACGGCCGAAAACGAGGTCTTCGCCATCGAGGATCACTGCCCGCACAAGGGCGGGCCGCTGTCGCAGGGCATCGTGCATGCCAAGGCCGTGACCTGCCCGCTGCACAACTGGGTGATCTCGCTCGAAACCGGCAAGGCGCTTGGGGCCGACCAGGGGGCGGTGAAGACCGTGCCGCTGCGCAACGAGGACGGCGCCCTCTTCATCGCGCTCGAAAGCCTGATGATGGCGGCGGAATGATGGAACAGGAGGTCAAGACAACCTGCCCCTATTGCGGCGTCGGCTGCGGCGTCATCGCTAAGGTGGGCGACGACGGCACGGTCTCCGTCAAGGGCGACCCGGACCATCCGTCGAACTACGGGCGGCTCTGCTCGAAGGGATCGGCGCTCGGCGAGACGGTCGATCTCGACGGACGCCTCCTCCATCCGGAAATCGGCGGAAAGCGGGCGGATTGGGACGACGCGCTCGACCTCGTCGCCCGGACGTTTTCCGCCGCCATCGCCGAACACGGCCCGGACTCCGTCGCCTTCTACGTCTCCGGCCAGCTCCTGACCGAGGACTATTACGTCGCCAACAAGCTGATGAAGGGGTTCATCGGCTCGGCCAATATCGACACCAATTCGCGGCTCTGCATGTCGTCCTCCGTCGCCGGCCATCGCCGCGCCTTCGGGGCCGATACGGTGCCGGGGACCTACGAGGACCTGGAACTGGCCGACTTGGTCATCCTCACCGGCTCGAACCTCGCCTGGTGCCACCCGGTCCTTTACCAGCGGCTCGCCGCCGCCAAGGCGAAGCGGCCGGGCATGAAGATCGTCGTCATCGATCCGCGCCGCACGATGACGGCCGATCTTGCTGACCTGCATCTGGCGATCCGCCCGGACACCGATGTCGCGCTGTTCGTCGGCCTCTTCTCCCATCTCGTCCTGAACAACGCGATCGACCAAAACTATGTCGCGGCGCATACGAACGGCTTTGTGGAAGCCTTCGTGGCCTCGTCTTCGGTCTCCTTTGCCGACGTGCTGGAGCAGACCGGCCTGCCGGCCATGCAACTGCGGGAATTCTACCGGCTTTTCACGACGACCGAGAAGGTGGTGACCTGCTACAGCCAAGGGGTCAACCAGTCGTCGTCAGGCACCGACAAGGTCAACGTCATCCTCAATTGCCACTTGGCGACCGGCCGCATCGGCCGGCCGGGCATGGGGCCATTCTCGCTGACCGGCCAGCCGAACGCCATGGGTGGCCGAGAGGTCGGCGGGCTTGCCAATATGCTGGCCGCCCATATGGCGATCGAAAGCGCGGAAGACCGCGACCGCGTGCAGCGCTTCTGGCAATCGCCGCGGATTGCCGAAAAGCCGGGGCTGAAGGCCGTCGATCTCTTCCAGGCGGTTGCGGACGGCCGCATCAACGCGCTGTGGATCATGGCGACCAACCCCGTCGTCTCCATGCCGGATGCCGATGCCGTCGCGGCGGCGATCAAGGCCTGTCCCTTCGTCGTCGTCTCCGACATCCTGAAGACGACGGACACCGCCCGCCACGCCCATATCCTGCTGCCCTCGCTAGGTTGGGGCGAAAAGAGCGGCACGGTCACCAATTCCGAGCGCCGCATTTCAAGGCAGCGGAGCTTTCTGGATGCGCCGGGCGAGGCCCGCGCCGACTGGTGGCAGCTTGCCGAAGTCGGCCGCCGTATGGGCTTTGCCGCCGCCTTCGATTATGAAGCGCCCGCTGAGGTTTTCCAGGAGCACGCGGCGCTTTCCGCCTTCGAGAACGAGGGCGGCCGCGATTTCGACATCGGCGCCTATGCCGGGCTCACCCCGCAGGCCTACGATACGCTCGCCCCGTTCCAATGGCCGCAGCCGGCGGAGGGCGGCAAGGCCGAAACCCGTTTTTTCGCGGAGGGCGGCTTCTACCACGCGGACGGCAAGGCGCGGTTCGTCGCGGTCGAGCCAACCCCGTCGGACCGCACCAGCACGACCTATCCCTTCACCCTCAACACCGGCCGCATTCGCGACCAGTGGCATACGATGACCCGCACGGGAAAAAGCGCACGGCTGTCCTCGCATATCGCCGAGCCTTTCGCCGAGCTGCATCCGCGTGATGCGATGGAGATCGGGGTCGGCAATGCCGGCCTCGTCGAAATCGAGAGCCCGCAGGGCAAGGCGGTCGTGCGCGCCCTCATCACCGATCGCCAGGCGCGCGGCAGCCTCTTCGTGCCGATGCACTGGAACGACCAATTCGCCGCGGCGGGCCGTATCGATGCCGTCGTGCCGCCCGTGACGGACAGGATCTCCGGCCAGCCCGCCTCGAAAAACGTCGCCGTCGCAGCCCGCAAATTCAAGGTGGCGCACTATGGCTTCGCGGTGTCGCAGGCAAAGCCGGACAGCCTCGACGCGGCCTATTGGGCGCTGGCGAAAGCGGAAGGCGGGTGGCGGCTCGAACTGGCGTTCGACCAGCCTGTCGAGGATTGGTGCGAGTGGTGCCGCAAAACCCTGTCCATTCCCGATGGCATCGAGCCTCTCGGTTATACCGACCGCCCGTCCGGCGAGGTCCGGCTCGCCTTCTTCGATGGCCCGCGCCTGCTCGCGGCCTTTTTCCTGGCGCGCGAGCCGGTCGCCGTCGCGCGCAGCTGGGCGGTCGCGCAGCTCGGTGCCGAACATGCCAACCTGCGCAAGCGCTTCGCCCTCGTCGCCGGGCGCCCGGGTGCCGACAAGCCGGACCCCGGCGCCACCGTCTGCGCCTGCTTCGGCGTCGGCGTCAACCAGATCGTTGCGGCCGTGCGGGGCGGCTGCCGCAGTGTCGACGCGGTGGGCAAGGCGCTCAACGCGGGAACCAATTGCGGGTCCTGCCGCGGCGAAATTCAAAACATCGTCGATGGATGCCTCGCCGCCGCCGCGGAATGAAGGCGGAGGTGCTTCAGCCGAACTCCACCGTCACGAAGACCAGTTCCGTGGTGCCGCTGTTGGCGAGATCGTGCACGAAGGCGGTGTCGGGCGTCAGGTCCGGAAAGTGACGCGTGTCGCCAGCGGCATAGGTCACGTCGACGACGCGCCCGTCGCCGTAGCGGGAGCGCGCCGTGCCGTCGCCCAGCACTGTCCAGAAATACGGCCGGTCATGCCGGTGCGGCGCCAGGCTTTCGCCCGGCTGGAGCCGCAGGTGCCAGATGCGCATGCCGGGCTGATCGAGCACCAGCACGGTGCCGATCCTGTCGTTTGCCCGCGCCGCCGTGCGTTCCTTCTCGGAGAGCGGCGTCATGCGGCGCTGCTCCAGGCCGGGTAGGTCGCGTAACCTTCATTGTCGCCGCCGAACAGCGTCGTCGCGTCGAAGGCGGCGAGCGGCAGGTTTTCGCGGTAGCGGCGCGGCAGGTCGGGATTGGCGATGAAGGGGCGTCCGAAGGCGACGACATCCGCCAGTCCCTCCGAGAGGATCGCCTCCGCGCGTTGCGGATCGTATTTGCCGGCGACGATGATCTTGCCGGAAAAGGCCGTCCGCAGATCGCGGCGGAAGGAGGCGGGGGTGACGGGCGCATCGTCCCAGTCGGCCTCGGCGAGGTGGATATAGGCGAGCCCCAGGCGATCGAGTTCGCGCGCCGCCTTCAGGGTCGTCGGCACGATCTCGTCGTCGACCATGCCGCGCTGGGTGATGAACGGTGACAGGCGGATGCCGGTGCGTGCGGCACCAGCCTCTGCGGCGACGGTTTGCGCGACCTCGACGAGAAAGCGGATGCGGTTCTCCTGGCTGCCGCCGTAGCCGTCCGTGCGCTGGTTTGCCGAGCGGCGCAGGAACTGGTCGACCAGGTAACCGTTCGCGCCATGGATCTCGACCCCGTCGAAACCGGCCTTCATCGCATTGGCCGCCGCTTTGGCAAAATCGACGACGACCGCACCGATTTCCGCCGTCGTCAGCGCCCGCGGCACCGGGCAATCGGCAAGGCCGCCTTCGCCTGTCGCGGGATCGACGATCCAGACTTTGGCCTCGGGTGAAATGGCGGACGGGGCGACCGGCAGGCCATCGGCATGGAAGCTCTCATGGCTCATGCGGCCGACATGCCAGAGCTGCAGCACCATGCGCCCGCCGGCCGCGTGGACCGCATCGGTCGCCGCGCGCCAGCCCGCAACCTGTGCGTCGGAATGGATGCCGGGCGTGAAGGAATAGCCCTGGCCCTGCGGCGAAATCTGCGTGGCCTCGCTGATGATGAGCGCGGCGGAGGCGCGCTGGGCATAGTAGCGCGCCATCATATCGTTCGGCACATTGCCCGGCTGCGTGCTGCGCGCGCGGGTCATCGGCGCCATGGCGATGCGGTGCGGCAGGTCGATGGCGCCGAGCGAGACGGGCTGGAAAAGCGAAGCGGTCATGGTCGTCCTCGATGTTTAGGCAGCGGATAAGCCCGGCCGCCATGGTTCGAGGTGGACAGTACTGCTTGCGGAAAGTCCCGATAATTGCTTTGATCCGGAAATCATAATTCGGAAAAGCCGATCAATGCTGCTTGAAAACCTGTCTCTCTTCCTGCGCATCGTCGAGAAAGGCGGCCTCGCCGTCGCGGGCCGCGAGGTCGGGCTTTCGCCCGCGACCGTCTCGGAGCGCCTCGCCGCGCTGGAGGCCTATTACGGGGCGACGCTGCTTACCCGCACGACGCGCGCCATCAGCCTGACGGAGGAGGGCAGGGCGCTCGTCGAGGGCGCCCGGCGGCTGCTGGCGGAGGCCGAGGAGTTGGAAAGCCGCGTGCGGCGCGGCGCGGACGTCATTTCTGGCCCGATCCGGCTGAGCGCGCCGGAGGATCTCGGCCGTCGCCTGTTGGTGCCCGTCATCGATGCCTTCCTCACGGACCACCCCGCGGTCACGATCGATCTCAACCTGACGGACGGTTATGTCGATCTCGTCGGGCAGGGCATGGATTTCGCCATCCGGCACGGTGTGCTCGCGGATAGCAGCCTCCGGGCGAAGCCCCTCGGCGACAACCGCCGCATCGTCTGCGCCTCGCCCGCCTATCTGGAAAGGCACGGCACACCGCGGCATCCGGACGAGCTCGAAAACCATGAATGCATCGTCATGCGCTTCGGGCAGAATATCGACCGCGAATGGCCCTTCGTCATCGACGGCGTGGTTCGCAAGGTCACCGTGCACGGCCGGCGCGTGGTGAACGACGGCGGGCTGGTGCGCCAATGGTGCAAGCAGGGGCTGGGCGTCGCGCTCAAATCGATCCGCGACGTCGATGCCGATCTCGCCTCCGGCGCGCTGGTGGAACTGCTCAAGGATTTTTCCACCGGCAGCACGGCCTTGCAGATCGTCTATCCGCCGAGCGCGGTCCAGCCGCGGCGCGTGCGCCTGCTGATCGAGCGCATCGCCGCGGCCCTTTCGCCGGGCCGCGGCGCATAGTCGTCAGGCGGAGACCTGGTCGAGGAAGATCAGGCGCAGCGGCTCGGCGAGCAGGTCGTCTATCGTCACGGCAAAGGCCTGGAAATAATCCGCGGCGATGTGCTCATCCAGCGCCGCCTGGCTTGCGAAGGCCTCGCGCATATAGAAGGTGCCGGGCTCGTCACGCAGCTCGAAGAGCACGTAGTCGAGGTTTCCAGGTTCCGCGCGGGTCGGCTCGATGAGGGCGAGCAGGCCCGCGCGCAACGCGTCCCGCTTATCGGGCTTTGCCTTCAGGACGGCGATGGCGATGAGTTTTTCGGCTTGTGTCGTCATGGTCATGTCCTTGCTTAGAAGCCTTCGAGCACGATCTTGCCCTTGGCCTTGCCGGATTCGATGAGCGCATGGGCGCGCTTGAGGTTTTCCGCGTTGATCGCGCCGAAATGATCGGCGAGCGTCGACTTGATCTTGCCGGCATCGACCAGTTCGCTGATGCGGTTCAGCAGGTCGTGCTGCTTTTCGATATCGGCGGTGGCAAACAGCGAGCGGGTGAACATCAGCTCCCAGTGCAGCGAGATCGACTTGCGCTTCAGCGGCAGGGCGTTCAGCACCTTCGGGTCGTCAATGAGGCCGAACCGGCCCTGCGGCGCGATCAGCTCGACGATATCGGCGAGATGGTCGTCCGTGTTGGTCGTGGAGAAGACGAAGGCGGGCTGCCCGATGCCGAGCGCCTCGATCTGAGGGGCCAGCGATTGGCGGTGGTCGATAACATGGTGGGCGCCGAGCGCCTTCACCCAGTCCTGGGTTTCCGGCCGCGAGGCGGTGGCAATCACCGTGAGGTCGGTCAATGCACGGGCGATCTGGATGGCGATCGAGCCGACGCCGCCGGCGCCGCCGATGATGAGGATGGCGTTAGCCGCACCGGCAACCGGGCGGGTCACCTCCAACCGGTCGAACAGCATTTCCCAGGCGGTGATCGAGGTCAGCGGGAGGGCTGCGGCGGCGGCGAAATCGATCGATGCCGGCTTTTTGCCGACGATGCGCTCATCGACGAGATGGAATTCCGCGTTGGTTCCAGATCGGTTGATCGCGCCGGCATAGAAGACGGCGTCGCCCGGCTTGAACAGGGTGGCATCCGGCCCGACGGCGGTAACGATACCGGCGGCATCCCAGCCAAGCACCTTCCAGTCGCCCGGCTCCGGCTTGGCGGAAGCGCGGATCTTGGTATCGACCGGGTTGACCGAGACGGCCTTTACCTCGACGAGGATATCGCGCCCCTGCGGCTCGGGCCGCGGCAGGTCGAAATCGACAAGCGCCGTCGCGGCATCGATCGGTTGCGGGGTCTGGTAGCCAATGGCACGCATTTCAATCTCCTGAATGTGCGAAAGTCGGTTCGTATGGGGTGAAGATAGGACCATACGGGATGCCCCGATAATTTGCCGAAATCCAAAATGATAATTCGAATTTTTCGAAGTTGTCCTCCTGCCGCCTCTTGCGGGGCCTTCGGCGTTGACAACCGGCCGTGAAATTCTCATATATAAAATAGTAATTCAAATAAGAATTCTGTGGAATCTTTCGGGGTGTCGCAGGGAGGAGCCTTCATGCAGGATGAACCCGGATTGCTCACCGGTCTGACCGTGGTCGATATGAGCCAGTTCCTTTCCGGCCCCTATTGTTCGCTGCGGCTGCTCGATCTCGGCGCCCGGGTCATCAAGATAGAGCGGCCCGATGGCGGCGATCTCTCTCGCCGGCTCTACCTCAGCGACACCGAAGTCGGCGGCGATTCGACGCTGTTTCACGCCATCAACCGCGGCAAGGAGAGCCTCGGCATCGACCTTAAGAACCCGGACGATCTCGCCTTCCTGCGAAAGCTCATCGCCAGGGCCGACGTGCTCATCCAGAATTTCCGGCCGGGCGTCATCGAGCGCCTCGGCCTGGATTATGCGGCGGCGAAGGCGATCAACCCGGCCATCGTCTATGCCTCGATCAGCGGTTATGGCGAGGATGGACCCTGGGTGATGCGGCCGGGGCAGGATCTTCTGGCGCAGGCGCGGTCCGGCCTGATGTGGCTGAACGGCGACGAGGAGCAGGGGCCGGTGCCCTTCGGGCTGGCGGTCGCCGACATGCTGGCCGGCGCCAATGCCTGCCAGGGCATTCTGGCAGCGCTGGTGCGGCGCGGCATTTCCGGCAAGGGCGCCCATATCCAGACGAGCCTGCTCGAAGGGCTGGTCGATTTCCAATTCGAGGTGCTGACCACCCATCTCAACGACGGCGGCCGCAAGCCGAAACGCTCCGGCTTTCGCAGCGCGCATGCCTATCTTTCCGCACCCTACGGCGTCTATCCGGCCAAGGACGGCTATCTGGCGATCGCCATGACGCCGCTCGGCCGGTTGCAGGATCTCTTGCAGATCGAGGCGCTTGGCATCTATCGCGACGATAGCAAGGCGTGGTTCACGGCGCGCGACGCGATCAAGCGGATCATCGCCGAACGCATCGCGACCGAGACCGTCGACCATTGGCTGTCCATCCTCGAACCGGCGGATATCTGGTGCTCCAAGGTGCTTGAATGGCCGGAACTGCTGGCGAGCGACGGTTTCCGCATGCTCGATATGTTGCAGACCGTCACCCGCGAGGACGACGTCTCGATCGGCACGACCCGCTGCCCCGTGCGCGTCGACGGCCGCCGGCCGCTCGGCGGGCAGGCGGCGCCGCGGGTCGGCGAACATACCGGCCGCATCCGGGCGGAGTTCGCCTGATGGGCGGCGTTACCCTGAAGGGCATGACCTGGAGCCATCCGCGCGGCTACGACCCGATGGTGGCCTGCTCGGACGATTGGTTGCAGAAGACCGGCGTCGCGATCGAATGGGACAAACGTTCGCTGCAGGATTTCGAGAGTTTTCCCGTCGAGGAGCTTGCGCGCCGTTACGATCTCATCGTGATCGACCATCCGCATGTCGGCCAGATCACGGCGGAAAACTGCCTTGCGCCGCTGGATGGACCCAGCCGGGAGGCCGCCTTCGCGGCTCTGGCCAAAGGCTCCGTCGGCAAATCTTTCCCGAGCTACAATTGGCAGGGCCGCCAATGGGCCTTCCCGATCGATGCGGCGACCCAGGTGCTGGCCTTCCGGCCGGACCGGCTCGACGCGCCGCCGACAACCTGGGCGGAGGTGCTCGACCTTGCAAAGGCAGGTGAGGTGCTGCTGCCGCTGCGCCCGCCGCATTCGCTGATGTGCCTGTTCACGCTGTGCGGCAATCTCGGCCGCCCATGCTCGGTGGAGTGGGACCGGCCGTTCGTCGATGCCGAGACCGGCGTCCAGGCGATCGAGATGATCCGCGAACTGGCAGCCCTCGTCGATCCCGCTTGCATCGGCATGGACCCGATCGCCGTGCTGGACCTGATGGGCGAGGAGGGCGCGCGCTACAGCCTTTCGCCGCTGATCTACGGTTATGTCAGCTATTGCCTCGAAGGTTTTCGCGCAAACCGCATCGCCTTTGCCGACATGCCGGTTGCCGGCGCAGGCGGGCCGGTCGGGTCGGCGCTTGGCGGCACGGGCATTGCCGTCTCGTCTTTCTCCGAAAACCGCGAGGCGGCCATCGATTTCGCCTATTGGATTTCGGGCGGGGCGGTGCAGGCCGATCGCTACTGGCGGTCGGGTGGCCAGCCCGGCCATGCCGCGGGGTGGGAGGACGAGGCCGCCAATGCCGCGACGCTGGGCTTCTACCAGAACACTCGCAGCACGCTGGAAGGCGCCTGGCTGCGGCCGCGCCATGACGGTTACATGCCGTTTCAGGAAGCGGCGTCGCAGCGCATCAACCGGGCCGTGACGAGCGCGGAGCCGGCGGCGAAGGCTGTTGCCGACCTCAACGATCTGTTCGTCAGGAGTTTTCGGTAGGCGCTCACGCCTCCGGCTTGCCGTCCCGGTATTTGACCGTCTGGATGTGCTCGCAATAGAGCACCAGCTCGCCTTCGCCCTTGAAGACCTCGTAGGAGGCGCGGATAAGGCCGAGCGCGTCATATTTCGGCTGTTTGTCGAGGTTGGTGCGGATCGTATAGATCGTGTCGCCGATGAAGACGGGCTTGATGAAGCGCAGGCGATCATAGCCGTAGGAGAAGGCGTTTACGCAGTTGGTCGCCACCAGCCCGAGCCCGGCCGAAAACACGAAGGCGCCCGCCACGAGGCGGCGGCCGAACAGGCCTTCCGTCTCGGCAAAGATCTGGTCGCCGACATAGGGGTGCATGTCGAGCACCAGCGCGTTGAACTGCATCGATTCGCCCTCGGAAATCGTGCGGCGCAACGAGCGGATCTTATGGCCGACCGCGAAATCCTCGTAGAACCAGTTTTCCGAATTCCACACCGGCAGCGCTGCGTGGGCCTCCGGCATGGTCTTGGGATGGGTGCTTTCGATTCCGACAGTCGACGTCATGCTTGGCTCCTCTGAACGAGAAGACCATGTCACAGAAGAATGATATATTCAAATACGAATTGATTAATCGCCGGGCTTGAAGTCGGCGCCGGTCATTTCGGAAAGCTTGCTGGTCGTCTCGCTGATGAGCTGGATCGTCGTGGAAATGTCGGGCGCGACAGGTGTGTTGATCAGCGTGATATAGGGCACGGTCAGGGCGGCGATCGCGGTGCCGTCCGCGCCGAGCACCGGGGCCGAGAGGTTGATGACGCCGGCCGTCTGGGCGCTCGGCATCATCTCGTAGCCGCGCGTGCGGATAAGGTCGAGCCGCGCCAGGAATTCCGGCGTCACGCGTCCGTCCGTGCCGCCATCGCCGACATGTTCGGCGATCATGCGCTCGCGTTCCAGCCCCGGGCGGAAGGCGAGCAGCACATGGCCGGAACCCGTATCGAAAAGGCCGATGCGCGAGCCGACGCGGATGGAAATGCCCCAGTAACCCGGCGCTTCCTGCTGGGCGATGACCACCGGATTGCCACGGTCGAAGACGACGAGCTGGTTGGCCTGGCGCGAGGCTTCGGCAAGCTCGCGCATCAGCGGCACGGCGAAGGAAACGAGCCGCCGCACCGGGGCGTGGAGCTGCGCGAGGCCGAAGAGTTTCAGCGTCAGCGAGAAGCGGTCGCCATCGATGCGCGTGACGTAGCCGCGTTTCACGAGGCGGTCGAGCATGCGGTAGAATTCGTTCGGGCTGCGGTCGAGCCGCTTGGCGATTTCCGCCTGGGTGAGGCCACCATCGACGCCGGCGAGCAGCTCCAGGATGTCGAGGCCCTTGTCGAGCGCCGGCGCGCGGTAGCGATCGTTTTCGTCTTCCGACACCTGAAATCCCTCTAGTGAATGAGTAAATTCATATACGCAGAAATACCCCATGGCAATGCCGGAATCCGGTTTTCCGCTTGACGATGAATGAATAATTGGTTTGTATATGAATGAAGCTCTTATTGGTGAGGGCTGGCGAAAGCCACATGGGAGGAGAACATGTCGAGATTTCTAGCCGGCGTCGCGGTCGGTGCATTGATGTGCGCGGGTTCCGCGTTCGCTGCCGACCTGCCGGGAAAATTCGAGGGCGTCACCGTCGATGCAAAGCTCATCGGCGGCCAGCAGTATGAGGCGCTCTACGCGCGCATCGCTGAATGGGAAAAGGCGACGGGCGCCAAGGTGAACGTTCTTTCGAAGAAGAACCACTTCGAGCTGGACAAGGAAATCAAGTCGGATATCGCAACGGGCAACATCACCTGGTGCGTCGGCTCGAACCACTCGTCCTTCGCCCCGCAATATCCGGATATCTATACCGATCTCGCAACGCTGCTGCCGAAGGAGGAGATCGACGCCTTCGTGCCGGCCAACATTTCGTCCTCGACGCTCAGTGGCAAGCTTGTGATGCTGCCGCGCGCGCAGTTCGACGTTTCGGCGCTCTACTACCAGAAGAGCCTCTATCAGGACGACGCCAAGAAGGCGGCGTTCAAGGAGAATTACGGCTACGACCTGACCCCGCCGGATACCTGGCAGCAGGTCACCGACCAGGCGACGTTCTTCTCCAATCCGCCGGATTTCTACGGCACGCAATATGCCGGCAAGGAAGAGGCGATCAACGGCCGCTTCTATGAAATGCTGGTGGCCGAGGGTGGCGAATATCTCGACGCCGACGGCAAGCCTGCCTTCAATTCCGAAGCAGGCGTGCGTGCCCTCGACTGGTTCGTCAACCTCTACAAGGCGAAGGCCGTGCCGGCCGGCACGACGAACTATCTGTGGGACGATCTCGGCCAGGGCTTTGCCTCGGGCACCATCGCGGTCAACCTCGACTGGCCTGGCTGGGCGAGCTTCTTCAACGATCCGAAGTCGTCCAAGGTCGCCGGCAATGTCGGCGTGAAGGTGCAGCCGGCGGGCTCCTCCGGCAAACGCACCGGCTGGTCCGGCCACCACGGCTTCTCGGTCACCGAAAGCTGCGCCAACAAGGAAGCGGCCGCCTCGCTCGTCTGGTTCCTCACCAACGAGGACAGCCAGAAGCTGGAATCGTCCGCCGGTCCGCTGCCGACGCGCACGGCCGTCTGGGATTTCAACATCAAGCAGGCTGAAAGCGATCCGTACCGCAAGGAAGTGCTGACTGCCTTCCAGGAGGCCGCGAAGAACGCCTTCGCGGTGCCGCAGACGGCATCGTGGATCGAGATCTCCAACGCCGTCTATCCGGAGCTACAGGCCGCCATCCTCGGCGACAAGACCTCCAAGGAAGCGCTGGACGCCGCCGCCGAAAAGGCGACGCAGATCCTCGAAGACGCCGGCGCGCTCTAAGACCAACCTGCGGCGCCGGGCAACCGGCGCCACGAACCACCCTTTTGACATTCCGGAAAATTTCAACGCCGCCGGTTTCGGCAGGCGGTTTTCCCTGCATTCGTGAAGACTGGAGAAGCCGATATGAAAGGCTGGAGGCCACCGGCACCGTTTCTGCTTCTGCTGCCCGCCATTCTGGTGCTGGCAGCCGTCGTCATCGTCCCGCTGATCCTGTCGCTCTATTCGAGCTTCACGCCGTTCCGGCTGACGCAGCCGGCCTCGCTCTATATGTTCGTCGGCTTCCGCAACTATGCGCGCATCCTTACGGACCTGGAGTTCTGGACGGCGTTCGGCCGCACCGTGCTGCTTTTGACGGTCGCGCTCAATGTCGAGATGCTGCTCGGCCTCGGCCTTGCCATGCTGGTGGAGAAGGCGACGCGCGGCCAGCGCCTGCTGCGCACCATCATGATGTTTCCGATGATGTTCTCGCCGATCCTCGTCGGCTTCCAGTTCAAGTTCATGTTCAACGACAATATCGGCCTCGTGAACAACGCCCTGCAATCGCTGGGCCTCACCGACCAGGCGATCCCGTGGCTGATCGACGGCACGCTCGCTTTCACGGCGATCCTGATTGCCGAAGTCTGGTCCTCCACCTCGGTCTTCGCGATCCTCATCCTCGCCGGCCTGCTCGCCATGCCCAAGGAGCCGATCGAGGCGGCGCGCGTCGATGGCTGCACGCCCTGGCAGACATTCCGCTACGTCACCTGGCCCTTCATCATGCCCTTCGCCTATATCGCCATGACCATCCGCTCGCTCGACGTCGCGCGTGCCTATGACATCGTCAAGATCATGACGGATGGTGGCCCGGCCAAGCGCACGGAACTGCTCTGGACGCTGGTCTCGCGCACCGCCTATGCCGATGCCCGTATGGGTCTGGCGAACGCCATGGCTTATGTCGCGATCCTGCTCTCCATCCTCTTCACCGTCTATTTCTACCGCAAGCTTGCGGCGGCGCGGACCCAGATTGCGGCGGAGTGGTAAGATGAACGAGAACGCAAAAGCCCGTATCAACGGCATCCTCCTTTCCGTCGCGCACAAGATTGGCCTGTTCCTGGCCATGACCGTCATCTGCCTGCCGGGCCTGTGGATCGTGCTCGCCTCGTTTCGGCCGACGGTCGAGATCATGGCGAAGCCGCCGGTCTGGATTCCGCAGGACCTGTCGCTCGATGCCTATGTCGCGATGTTTTCCGGCGTGGGGCAGGGCGGCATTCCGGTTATCGAATATTTCCGCAATTCGCTGATCATCTCCGTCACCTCGACGGCGATCGCGCTCGCCATCGGCATGGCCGGCGGCTACGCCTTCGCGCGCTTCCGCTTCAAGGCGAAGTCCTCGATCTTCCTCGGCCTGATGCTGACGCGCACCGTGCCCGGCATCGCGCTCTCGCTGCCGCTGTTCTTCGTCTATTCGAAGCTCGGCATCATCGATACGCATTTCGGGCTGATCATGGCCTATGTGGCGCTCAACGTGCCCTTCACCATCTGGCTGATCGACGGCTTCTTCCGGCAGGTGCCGAAGGACCTCGCCGAGGCCGCGCAGATCGACGGCTGCACGCGCTGGCAGGCCTTCTGGCAGGTGGAGTTTCCGCTCGCCGGCCCCGGCATCGCGTCCGCCGGCATCTTCGCCTTCCTCACCTCCTGGAACGAGTTCGCGCTCGCCTCGCAGCTCACCCGTTCCGTCAACTCCAAGACCCTGCCCGTCGGCCTGCTCGACTATACGGCGGAGTTCACCATCGACTGGCGCGGCATGTGCGCGCTGGCGGTGATCATGATCATCCCCGCCCTCGTGCTGACCTTCATCGTGCAGAAGCATCTGGTTTCCGGCCTCACCTCCGGCGCAGTCAAAGGATAATCCATGGCAACCGTTTCCCTCGAAAAGCTGGTCAAGCGCTACGGCGCGGTCGAAGTGGTGCATGGTATCGACCTCGAAGTGGCGGACCGCGAGTTCATCGCGCTGGTCGGTCCGTCCGGCTGCGGCAAGTCCACCACGCTGCGCATGATCGCGGGCCTGGAGCCGATCTCCGGCGGCAACCTCAAGATCGGCGGCAAGATCGTCAACGACCTGCCGCCGCGCTCGCGCAACCTTGCCATGGTCTTCCAGTCCTACGCGCTCTATCCCCACATGACCGTGCGCGAGAACATGGGTTTCTCGCTGAAGATCGCCGGCCAGAAGCCGGAGGAGATCGCGCCGCAGGTGGAAGAGGCCGCCAGGACGCTCGACCTCACGCATCTGCTCGACCGTCGCCCTTCGCAGCTTTCCGGCGGCCAGCGCCAGCGCGTCGCCATGGGCCGCGCCATCGTTCGCAATCCCGAGCTCTTTCTCTTCGACGAGCCGCTGTCGAACCTCGATGCGAAGCTGCGCACGCAGATGCGCGTCGAGATCAAGAAGCTGCATGCCAAGGTGCAGTCGACGGTGATCTACGTCACCCATGACCAGGTGGAGGCGATGACGCTGGCCGACCGCATCGTCATCATGCGTGACGGCTATATCGAGCAGGTCGGCACGCCAGAGGATGTCTTTCAACGCCCGCAATCGAAATTCGTCGCCGGCTTCATCGGCTCGCCGCCGATGAACCTCAAGGATGCCGAGGTGGCGGACGGCCAGCTCGTCTTCGAAAACGGCGACCGCCTGCCGCTGCCCGCGCGCTTCAGGGAACGTGTGACGGCTGGGCAGAAAGTGACCTTCGGCCTGCGCCCCGACGATCTCTATCCCGCCGGCCATGGCATCCATTCCGGCGAGGACGCCGATGTGCATGACCAGGATCTGCGGGTCATCCTCACCGAGCCGCTCGGCAACGAGACGCTGATCTTCTCCGATTTCGGCGGCGCCGAATGGGTCGGCCGCATGCTCAACCCGCGGCGGCTGACGCCCGGCGATACGCTGCCGTTCTGCTTCGACCTGTCGCAAGCCCATCTCTTCGACCGCGAAAGCGGCCGCACATTGCGAGGCTGACATGGCGAAGATCGAACGCATCGAGTTGAAAATGGTCGACCTTCGCCCGAAGGTCGAGCGCACGGACGCCATCCAGAGCTTCGTTTCGCAGGAGACACCGCTCGTCACCATCACCGACAGCGATGGCGCGGTGGGCACCGGCTACAGCTACACGATCGGCACGGGTGGTTCCTCCGTTATGCGGCTTCTCGCCGATCATCTGGCGCCCCGCCTGATCGGCCGCGACGCCGACCAGATCGAGGCGATCTGGCACGAGCTGGAATTCGCCACCCACGCCACGACGATCGGCGCGATCACCTCGATCGCGCTCGCCGCCATCGACACCGCGCTGTGGGATCTTCGCGCGCGAAAGCAGAACCTGCCGCTGTGGAAGCTCGCCGGCGGGGCGAAGGATCGCTGCCCGCTCTACACGACGGAAGGCGGCTGGCTGCATATCCCGATGGAAGCGCTCGTCGAGGATGCCCTTGACGCCAAGTCGAAGGGGTTCACCGGCTCCAAGGTAAAGATCGGCAAGCCGCATGGCTCCGAGGATTTCGCGCGACTTTCGGCCGTGCGCAAGGCGGTCGGCGATGGCTACGAGATCATGACCGACGCCAACCAGGGTTTTTCCGTCGACGAGGCGATCCGACGGGCCGAACGCCTGCGCGACCTCGATCTCGGCTGGATCGAGGAGCCACTTCCGGCGGACGACATCGACGGTCATGTGCGCCTCAACCGGTCGACTGCGACGCCGATTGCCATCGGGGAATCGCTCTATTCGATCCGCCATTTCCGCGAATATATGCAGAAGGGCGCATGCTCCATCGTGCAGGTCGATGCCGGCCGCATCGGCGGCATCACGCCGTGGCTGAAGGTGGCGCATGCGGCGGAGGCCTTCGACATGCCGGTCTGCCCGCATTTCCTGATGGAGCTGCATGTCAGCCTCACCTGCGCGGTGCAGAACGGCAAATATGTCGAATACATCCCGCAGCTCGACGACATTACCACTTCGCGCCTGACGATCGAGAACGGCATGGCGCTGGCACCCATGACGCCCGGCCTCGGCATCGACTGGGACTGGGACGCGATCCGCAGCCGGTCGATTGCCGAATTCGAGCACGAGATCCGCAAGGGAGCCTGAGACATGCAGCGCATCGGCATGGTGATCGGCGTCAAGCCGGAGAAGATCGAAGAGTACAAGCGCCTGCACGCCGCCGTCTGGCCGGAGGTTCTCGCGATAATTTCCGCCTGCAATATCCAGAACTATTCGATCTTCCTGAAGGAGCCGGAGAACCTGCTGTTCTCCTTCTTCGAATATCACGGCACCGATTATGCCGGTGACATGGCGAAGATGGCGGCGGACACGAAGACGCAGGAATGGTGGGCTGTCTGCATGCCCTGCCAGGCGCCGCTTGAGACGCGGAAAGAGGGGGAATGGTGGGCTGGCATGGAGGAGGTGTTCTTCCATGCCTGACTTCGACTCGAAATCGCTCTCCCAATCGTGGCAGCTGCCGGCAACGCCACGCCCGATCGTCACCTTCGGCGCCGGCTCGATCGTTGGCGACGCGCACTACCCGGCCTATCGCAAGGGCGGCTTCCCGATTGCCGGGCTCTACGACCCCGACCACGACAAGGCGAAGGTGCTCGCGGAAAAATGGGGCGTCACCGCCTATCGCACTGTCGAGGAAGCAGCCTCCGTAGAGAACGCAATCTTCGACCTCGCCACCCCGCCGGCCGCCCATGCCAAGGTGCTCGCAGCCCTTCCCGAAGGTGCGGCGGCGTTGATCCAGAAGCCGATGGGGGCCGATCTTGCGTCGGCGACTGAAATCCTGAAAATCTGCCGCGCTAAGAAGCTCAAGTCCGCGGTCAATTTCCAGCTGCGGTTCGCGCCGATGATGCTGGCGCTGAAGGATGCGATCGCCAAGGGGTTGCTCGGCGAAGTGGTCGATTTCGACGTCTATCTGGCACTCGATACGCCGTGGCAGCTCTGGTCCTTCCTCGAAGGACTGCCGCGAATCGAGATCGCCATGCATTCGATCCACTATCTCGACGTGATCCGCCAGGTGCTGGGCGATCCCAAGGGTGTGCACGCCAAGTCGATCGGCCACCCGAACCATGCGATGGCGCAGACGCGCACCACCGCGATCCTCGACTATGGCGACCGGGTGCGCTGCGCCGTCTCGATCAACCATGATCACAAATTCGGCCGCAGGCACCAGGCCTGTGAATTCCGGGTTTCGGGCACGGAGGGGGCGGCCTATCTCCAGCTCGGCGTCAATCTCGATTATCCGCGCGGCGAGCCGGATATCCTCGAAATCTATCCGAAGGGCAGCGATGGCTGGGTCGCCGTGCCGCTTGAGGGGACGTGGCTCCCCGATGCCTTCGTCGGCCGCATGGCGAACCTCCAGCGCTTCGTTTCGGGCGAGGACGCCGAACTCGTTTCCTCGGTGGAGGACGCCTGGATGACGATGGCGCTCGTCGAGGCAGCCTATGCCTCCAGTGCCGCGCCCGCCACCCCGCTCGCCGCCCGGCCCCAAAGCAATTCCAGCAAAAGTGCGTAGCGGTTTTGCGTCCGGAATTGCGTAAAAACAGAAAGTTAGAGCATTTTCGCGAAGCGGAAACGCTCTAGACAGGAACAGGACATGGAACAGGTCAGATATTTCGAGGACTATGCCATCGGCGATGGTCGGAAGACGATGGGGCGCACGATCACCGAGACCGATTTCGTCGTGCATGCCGGCCATACGGGCGATTTCTTCCCGCATCACATGGATGCGGAATTCATGAAGACGCAGCCTTTCGGCCAGCGCATCGCCCATGGCACCATGGTCTTTTCCATCGGCGTCGGACTGACGGCGAGCGTCATCAATCCGGTTGCCTTTTCCTACGGTTATGATCGCATGCGCTTTATCAAGCCCGTCTTCATCGGTGATACGATCCATACCCGCGTGACGATCAGCGGCAAGGAAGACGATCCGAAACGGGCCGGCTTCGGCCGCGTCATCGAACGCACGGAAGTCGTCAACCAGAAGGGCGAGGTCGTGCTCGCCGCTGATCATATCTACGTCGTCGAGCGCCGGCCGAACGCCGCCTGACGCTTTATCCAAGGAGCCATCATGTCTTTCTCCCTCGAAAACAAGCGCGTCCTCCTCACCGCCGCCGGCCAGGGCATCGGCCGGGCGAGCGCGGTCGCCTTTGCGCGCGCCGGCGCCACGGTCGTCGCGACGGATATCAATGCCGATGCGCTGAAGAGCCTGGCGGGCGAGGCCAATATCGAGACCTATGTGCTCGACGTGCTGGACGATGAAGCCGTCACGCGCGTCATCACCGCCACCGGCCCGTTCGACGTGCTGTTCAACTGCGCCGGTTTCGTGCATGCCGGCTCGATCCTTGAGATGCCGGACAAGGACCTCGACTTCGCCTTCGACCTCAACGTGCGGGCCATGGTGCGCACCATTCGCGCGGTGCTGCCGTCGATGCTGGAGCGCAAGGATGGCGCCATCATCAACATGGCCTCCGTCGCCTCCAGTGTAAAGGGCGTGCCGAACCGTGCCGCCTATACCATCACCAAGGCCGCCGTCGTCGGGCTGACGAAGTCGGTTGCGGCCGACTATGTCGGGCAGGGCATCCGCTGCAACTGCATCTGCCCGGGTACCGTCGAAAGCCCGTCCTTGCAGGATCGCCTGAAGGCACAGGGCGACTACGAGGCGGCGCGTGCGGCCTTCATCGCCCGCCAGCCGATCGGCCGCATCGGCACGCCGGAGGAGATCGCCGACCTCGCCGTCTATCTCGCCGGCGCCACCTACACGACGGGCCAGGCCTACGCCATCGACGGCGGCTGGACCATCTGAAATACTCGAAACCGACCATTGCAAGGGCCGCTTCCATGACCAAGATCACCAGCCTGCGTTCGATCGACCTGCGCTTCCCCACCTCGCAGAGCCTCGACGGCTCGGATGCCATGAACCCCGATCCGGACTATTCGGCCGCCTATGTCGTGCTCGGCACGGACGCGCCCGGTCTCGAAGGCCACGGCCTGACCTTCACCATCGGCCGCGGCAACGATATCTGCTGCATGGCGATCGAGGCGATGAAACATCTGGTGGTCGGCCTCGATCTCGACTGGGTGCGTGAAAATCCCGGCCGCTTTTGGCGCCATGTGACGAACGACAGCCAATTGCGCTGGATCGGCCCGGACAAGGGTGCCATGCATCTGGCGACCGGGGCGGTGGTGAACGCGGTGTGGGACCTGCTTGCCAAGCAGGCCGGCAAGCCGGTCTGGCGCCTCGTCGCCGAAATGAGCCCGGAGGAAATCCTCTCCATCGTCGACTTCCGCTATCTCACCGATGCGCTGACGCCGGAGGAGGCGCTCGCCATCCTCAGACAAGCCGAAGCGGGCAAGGCGGAGCGGATCGCGACTTTGGAGGCGGAGGGTTATCCCTGCTACACGACGTCGGCTGGCTGGCTCGGCTATGACGACGAAAAGCTGCGTCGCCTCTGCCAAGAGGCCGTTGATCAGGGCTTTACCCATATCAAGATGAAGGTCGGCCGCGATCTGGAGGATGACAAGCGGCGGCTCCGCATCGCCCGCGAGGTGATCGGCGACGATCGTTACATGATGATCGACGCCAACCAGGTCTGGGAGGTCGGGCAGGCGATCGACTGGGTGAAGGAGCTCCAGCCCTACAAGCCCTATTTCATCGAGGAGCCGACGAGCCCGGACGATGTCTTCGGCCACAAGACGATCCGCGAGGCGATCGCGCCCGTAAAGGTCGCGACCGGCGAAATGTGCCAGAACCGCATCATGTTCAAGCAGTTCATCGCCGAGGGCGCGATCGACATCGTGCAGATCGATAGTTGCCGCATGGGTGGCCTCAACGAGGTGCTCGCCGTGCTGTTGATGGCGGCGAAATACGACCTGCCGGTCTGGCCGCATGCGGGTGGCGTGGGGCTGTGTGAATATGTCCAGCACCTCTCGATGATCGACTACATTGCCGTGTCCGGCACGAAGGAAGGCCGGGTGATCGAGTTCGTCGACCATCTGCATGAACACTTCATCGACCCATGCCGCATCGAAAACGCCGCCTATATGCCGCCGTCGCTGCCGGGCTTTTCCATCGAGATGAAGCCGGAGTCGATTGCGGCCTACACGTTCGGCGGTTGAAGCCCGAGGGCTGCGGTCTGGACAGTCCTTGATTGAAGGATTTATGATCGCAACCCCGAACAATGCGATATGCACATCATGAATATGGTCAAGCCGCCTTTGCCGTCTGAAAGCCGGGAGGATAGAATCCAGTCGAATCCGGTGCGGCTCGGTGCGCGGTTGCGGCTGACGCGCCAGACGCGCGGGCTGACGCTGAAGGCGCTGGCGCTGGCGGCGGATTGTTCGGAAAGCCTGCTCTCGAAGATCGAGAACGGCAAGGCTTCGCCGTCGCTTCCCATGCTGCACCGGCTGGTGCGGGCGCTCGATTCCAACATCGGCTGGATGTTCGAGGAGACGGATGGCGAGGAGGGCGTGGTGTTTCGCGCCGGCACGCGCCCGCTCATCACGCTCGATCCGTTGCGCCGCGGCGAGGGCATCTCGCTCGAGCGCATCATTCCCTATTCGGCCGGCCATCTGCTCCAGTGCAACATCCACCATATCGAGGCGGGCGGCCAGAGCGCCGGGCCGATCCAGCATGTGGGCGAGGAGGTCGGCTATCTGCTGGTCGGCGAAATCGAGCTGATGATCGGCGACAAGACCTTTCGGCTTTCCGCGGGCGACAGTTTCGTGTTCAATTCCGAACTTGCCCACTGGTATCGCAATGTCGGGGAGGAGCGCGCCTCGATCTTCTGGGTCAATACGCCGCCAACCTTCTGATATCGTTTTCTAAAATCCTCTTCGACCGATTTTGCGAACCGGAAATTCAAGTAACTTGACATGTATTCAAGTTACTTGAATAATGCCTCTCGTAAATTCCTGTGGCCGCCAACGGCTTCAAACAAGGGGAACATCAAAATGGGTCGGACAAAATATCTTCTCGGCTGCGCTGCGGCCGCCACGCTGACGCTCATGAGCGCGGCCAATGCCTTCGCCGATACATTCGCACTCGTCACCATCAACCAGCAGGCACTGTTCTTCAACCAGATCAATGACGGCGCCAATGCCGCCGCCAAGGCTGCGGGCGTCGACCTTGTCATCTTCAATGCCAACAACGTGCCGTCCGCGCAGAACGACGCGATCGAGACCTACATCACCCAGAAAGTCGACGGCATCATTCTCGTCGCCATCGACGTCAATGGTGTGAAGCCGGCGATCACCGCCGCCAAGAATGCCGGCATCCCGGTCATCGCCATCGATGCGCAGATTCCGGAAGGCGACAACATCGCCTTCGTCGGCGTCGACAACACGGCGGCGGGCGGCGATATCGGCAAGTTCTTCTCCGATTACGTGAAGAGCGACATGAGCGGTGCCGCCAAGGTCGGCGTTGTCGGCGCACTCAACTCCTTCATCCAGAACCAGCGCCTCGATGGCTTCAAGGCGGCGGTGACAGAAGGCGGCCAGAAGGTCGAGTTCCTCGACACGGTCGACGGCCAGAACGTGCAGGACGTGGCGCTCTCGGCTGCCGAAAACCTGATGACCGCCAATCCCGACATGAACGCGCTCTATGCCACCGGCGAGCCGGCGCTGCTCGGTGCCGTTTCGGCCGTCGCCAGCCAGGGCCGCGGAGACAGCATCAAGGTGTTCGGCTGGGACCTGACCAAGTCCGCAATCGACGGCATCGACCAGGGTTTCGTGACCGCCGTCATCCAGCAGGATCCGGCGGGTGAAGGCAAAGCGGCCGTGGAAGCGCTCGTCAAGGTCAAGAAGGGCGAGACGATCGAGCCGATCATCAACGTGCCGGTGACCATCGTCACCAAGGAGAATGTCGACCAATATCGCGACATGTTCAAGTAAGCCGACCGCCGCTGCCCGGCCGTAAATCCGGGCAGCGGTGCTTTTTGGGAAGGGCCACTGAACATGACCGACACGCAAGTCAGCCGCGTCCGGATGACCGGCATATCCAAGCGCTATGGCGCGCTGCAATCGCTCGACAATGCCTCGCTGAACCTCATGCCGGGCGAAGTGCTCGGGCTGGTGGGCGACAATGGCGCGGGCAAATCGACCATCAGCAAGGTGCTTTCGGGCGCCGTGATCCCGGATTCCGGCACGATCGAGATCGACGGCCGGCCGGTCTCCTTCACCTCTCCGGCGGAGGCGCGGGCCGCGCGCATCGAAATGGTCTACCAGGACCTCGCGCTCTGCGACACGATCGACGTCGCCGGCAACCTCTTCCTCGGCCGCGAGCCGAAACGGCACATCGCCGGCGTGCCGATGCTTGACAAGAAGCTGATGCACGAGCGGGCGCGCGACATGCTCTCCAATCTCGGCATCGTCATTCCCGATACGTGGATGAAGGTCGAAAACCTCTCCGGCGGCCAGCGCCAGTCGATCGCGATCGGCCGCGCCGCCTCCTTCGATCCCTCCGTGCTCATCATGGACGAACCGACGGCGGCGCTTGCGGTCGCGGAGGTGGAGGCTGTGCTCGAACTGATCCGCACCGTGTCCCGCCGTGGCGTTTCCGTCATCCTCATCACGCACCGGCTGCAGGATCTCTTCCTCGTCTGCGATCGCATCCAGGTGATGTATGAGGGCCGCAACGTTGCCGAGCGGCGCATCGAGGACACCAATATCGAGGATGTCGTCAATCTCATCGTCGGGCGGAAATTCGCTGCCCGTTCCGCCGGCCATCAGGCCAGCCACAATCAGGCCGGCCACACTCAGGAACGAGGCGCTTCCGCATGAGCTCCGAGCCCAACGCCTATTCCAGCCATCCGCCCCGCATGCGCGAGACGACCATGCTCGACAAGGTCATCGCCAATGGCGGCGTCATGTCGATCGCGCTGTTCTTCGTCGTCTGCTGCTTTTTCTTCGCGCTGACGACGGACGCCTTCCTGACGGCGCCGAACCTGCTCAACATCATCCGCCAGTCCGCGCCGCTCTTGATCGTCGCGGCCGCCATGACCTTCGTCATCACCACGGGCGGCATCGACCTTTCGGTCGGTTCCGTGCTGGCGCTGACCGCCACCCTTTCGGCCGCCGCCTTGCAGGCCGGCATTCCCTGGCCGCTTGCCATTATCTTGATGCTGGCGCTGGGCGGCGTGGTCGGGCTTATCCAGGGTTATTTCATCGCCTATGAAAAAATCCCCGCCTTCATCGTCACGCTGGCCGGCCTTTCGGTGATCCGCGGTTTCGCGCTGCTCATCACCGGCGGCTATTCGATCCCCATCGAGCCGACGAGCCCCTTCGTGACGATCGGCCGGGCCTGGGTGCTGGGCATTCCGGCACCGGCGCTCATCGCCATCGTCGTGCTTCTCGCCGCCTATGTCGTCTTCAACGAAACCCATTTCGGCCGCTACGTCACCGGCGTCGGTGCCAATGCGGAGGCGACGCGGCGCGCCGGCGTCAACACCCGCCGCGTCATCCTCTGGGTCTACATCCTGTCGGGCACCGCAGCGGCTGCCGCCGGCATCATCCTCTCCGCGCGCCTTGGCTCCGGCTCGTCCAATGCGGGGCAGGGGTTCGAACTCGACGTCATCGCGGCCGTAGTGCTCGGCGGCACCAGCCTTTTTGGCGGACGTGGTTCGTTGGTCGGTACGATCCTCGGGGCGCTCACCGTGGCGGTTCTGGCGAACGGGCTGATCCTGTCGCACCTGTCGCCCTTCTTCACCCCTATCGTCACCGGCTTCATCATCCTGGTCGCGATCTGGCTCAACTTCCGCCTGTTCAAGGGCGGGGCAAAGGGGCGCTGACATGCTCGACCATCTCTTTGCCGAAGAGCCGAAGAAGCGCCACCCGATCGGTGTGAACTCCGGCACCGCCATGACCGTCACCGGCCCGGTCCCGTTGGACAATCTCGGCGTGACGCTGATGCACGAGCACATCTTCCTCGATGGCGCGACAAGCTGGATCTGCCCGTGCCATCCCGACGAAAAGGCGATCGCCGAGCAGAAGGTCGAGATCGGCATCATCGGCGAGCTGCGCATGAACCCCTATATGAACCGGGACAATGTCTCGCTCGACGACGGGGATCTCGCGCTCAGTGAACTGAAGCGCTTCCAGGCGCTCGGCGGCTGCACCGTGGTGGAGACGACGAATTTCGGTATCGGCCGCGATGCCGCAGGCCTTGCCCGCATCGCCCGCATGTCGGGGCTCAGGATCATCATGGGCACCGGCTTCTACCTCGAACACACCCATCCCGAATGGCTGAAGGCCATGGATGTCGAGGACGTGACGCAGTTCATCGTCGATGATGTCGGCGGCGGCGAGAGCCAGCCGGAGATCATGGCGGGCATTATCGGCGAGGTCGGCGTCAGCCGGCATTTCACGGCCGAGGAGGAAAAGTCGTTGCGCGCCTCGGCCCGGGCGGCGCGTATTACCGGCCTGTCGCTCTCCATCCACCTGCCGGGCTGGGAGCGTCTCGCGCACCGCGTGCTCGACGTGGTGGAGGAGGAAGGGGCCGATCCGGCGCATACCGTGCTCTGCCACATGAACCCGAGCCACAGCGATCTCGATTATCAGATGGCGCTCGCGAAACGCGGGGCCTTCCTGGAATATGACATGATCGGCATGGACTATTATTACGCCGATCAGGACGCCCAGTCGCCCTCCGACGAAGAAAACGCCCGCGCCATCGCCGCTCTTGTCGACAAGGGTTTTGGCGACCGGCTGCTGCTGTCGCAGGATGTCTTTCTCAAGATCATGCTGACCCGTTATGGCGGCTTCGGCTACGGCTATATTCTCAAGCACTTCCTGCCGCGGCTGAAGCGGCATGGCGTGGATCAGGCAGCGATCGACCGCATGCTGATCGACAATCCCAAATCCGTCTTTTCCGCCGCGCGCTGAGCGCCGGCCTGTTTCAAGGAGTTCCCATGACCAAGAAGAAAGTCCTGCTCGCCGGCGAATCCTGGGTTTCGACCGCGACCCATATCAAGGGTTTCGACCAGTTCCCGACCGTCACCTACCACACCGGCGCCGATGAATTGCTGAGTGCCCTGAAGGAAAGCCCCTTCGACGTCACCTTCATGCCCGCGCACGAGGCGCAGAAGGAATTTCCGAGCACGCTGGAAGGCCTGCAGGCCTATGACGCCATCGTGCTTTCCGATATCGGCGCCAACACGCTGCTGCTGCATCCCGATACCTGGATCCACTCCCGCCGCACGCCGAACCGACTGAAGCTGCTGCGCGAGTACGTTTCGAAGGGCGGGGCGCTGCTGATGTTCGGCGGCTACTATTCCTTCCAGGGCATCAATGGCGGCGCACGCTTCCGCAACACCGCCGTGGAAGAGGTGCTGCCCGTCTCCTGCCTCTCCGTCGATGACCGCGTGGAAGTGCCGGAAGGTTTTACGCCGGTTGTTTCCGGCGATGTCTCCCATCCGATCCTTGCCGGCCTGTCAGGCGAACTGCCCTATCTGCTGGGCTTCAACGAGGTGGTGCTGAAGGACGGCGCCAACCAGTTGATGACGGTTTCCTCCGAATACGGCTCGCTGCCGCTGCTCGTCACCGGCACCTATGGCGAAGGTCGCACGGTGGTCTGGACCTCCGATGTCGGCCCGCATTGGCTGCCGCCGGAATTCATCGCCTGGCCGGGCTACAAGACGCTGTTCGAGCAGATGCTCGCCTGGGCGACCGATTAACGCAACGCCGCGGGGCCGCCCATGACCATCCACGTCGTCGGCAATGTCTGCGTCGATACGAGCTTTCGCCTAGAGCGGCTGCCGCAGCCGGGCGAGACGCTGAATGCCCTTGCGACCAGTGAAGGGCCTGGCGGCAAGGGCGCTAACCAGGCGGCCGCCGCCAGCCGCACCGGCGCCGATGTCATGCTGTGGGCGCCGGTGGGCAAGGATGCAACGAGCGTTTGGATCGAGGGCGTCATCGCCGCCGAAATCCCGGCGCTCCGGCTGACGCGGCTCGATCTTGCCTGCGACCGCTCGGTCATCATGGTCGACCGGTCCGGTGAGAACGTCATCGTCACCGCGGCCGCCTGTGCCGATGCCTTCGACCCGCTCGCCATGAGCGCGCTTCGGGAAACATGGGCGGCGGGCGACATGCTGTTGATGCAGGGCAACCTGCGGGCAGGGGTCACCACCGCCTGCCTTCGCGCCGCGCGGGAGGCGGGGCTGTTCACGGTCCTTAATCCGAGCCCGCTTCCGGCGGAACCGCTCGACCTGGCGGCCGTCTCGCTAATCGTCGTCAACCGGCCGGAGGCGGAAGCCATGACGGGGAAGGCCGACCCCGAACAGGCGGCCCGTGCGCTGGTAGCTGCGGGTGCCGCTAGCGCCATCGTGACCCTCGGCGCCGAGGGCGCACTTCTTCTTGATGCGGCGTCGGCATTGCGCCTTCCGGCGCGTGAGGTCGCAGCCATTGACGCCAGCGGTGCTGGCGATTGCTTCGCGGGCACGCTCGCGGGGCTTCTCGCGCAGGGCGCATCGCTTGCCGCCGCCGCGACCATCGCGACAAAAGCGGCGGGGATCGCGGTCGGGCGCCCCGGCACGCTCGCCTCCTTCCCGACACGGGCGGAAATTTCCGCCCTCACCAAGACAACGAAACTGGAAAACGAGTGATCGACATGAGCAACCCTATCGGACGGCAGGACAACGATACGCTGAAGACGCTTTTCGGGCGCGACAAGCCGGTGATCGGCGTGGTGCACCTGCTCCCGCTGCCCGGCTCGCCACGCTATGACGACGAGGGCGTGGACGCGATCTACGAGCGCGGCCTGTCGGATGCCCGCGCCTATCTCGCGGGCGGCTGCGACGCATTGATCGTCGAGAACCACGGCGACGTGCCCTTCGCCAAGCCGGACCAGATCGGCCACGAGACCTCCGCCCACATGGCGGTCATTTCCGATCGCATCCGCCGCGAACTCGGCCGGCCGATCGGCATCAACGTGCTCGCCAATGCGTCCATCCCCGCGCTCGCCATCGCCTCGGCCGCCTCGGCCTCCTTCATCCGCGTCAACCAATGGGCCAATGCCTATGTCGCCAATGAGGGTTTCGTGGAAGGCGAAGCCGCGCGCGCCATGCGCTACCGCGCGCAGCTTCGCGCAAAGGGCATCCGCATCTTCGCCGATGCCCACGTCAAGCACGGCGCCCATGCCATCGTCGCCGATCGGCCGGTGGAAGAGCAGGTCAAGGACCTGGTATTCTTCGACGCCGACGTGGTCATCGCCACCGGCCAGCGCACCGGTCATGCCGCGGATCTCAGCTATATAAAGATGATCAAGGAAGCCGCCTCGCTGCCGACATTGGTGGGCAGCGGCGTGACCCACGACAACGCCAACGACATTCTCTCCGTCGCCGACGGCGTGATTATCGCCAGCGCTCTCAAATATGATGGTGTGTGGTGGAATGCGGTCGATCCCGACCGCGTCAAACGCTTCATTGCAGGCCTCGGGCGATGAGCAAAGCGCCAGCGGTCAATCCCGACCGCCTGCTGCAATCCGTCGCCGACTTCGCGGCAATCGGCGCCACGCCTGCCGGTGGCGTGAACCGGCAGGCCCTGACGGCGGAGGACCGCGCTGCCCGCCGGCTGCTTGCCGAGCGCGCTTTGGCACGCGGTTTCACCGTGTTCCAGGACGAGGCCGCCAATCTCTTCATCCGGCGCGAGGGCCGGGATGCCGCACTGCCGCCGCTTCTCATCGGCAGCCATCTCGACAGCCAGCCGACCGGCGGCCGGTTCGACGGCGCACTCGGCACGCTCAGCGCCTTCGAGGTGCTGGAAGCGCTCGCGGATGCCGACGTGGAGACCGAGCGGGCCATCGAGGTCGTCGCCTTCACCAACGAGGAGGGAAGCCGCTTTTCGCCGGGCTGCATGGGCTCCATGGCCTTTTCCGGTGCGGCAAACCCGGCGGACTGGCAGGCGGCCCGCGGCACGGATGACGCGCTCTTCGCCGACGAACTGCGCGCCACGCTCGACGCGCTTCCCGAAGCCGAAATCCGGCCCGCAGGCCATCCCATCTCCGCCTTCGTCGAGCTCCATATCGAGCAAGGCCCTGTCCTTGAGCGCGAAAATGTGCCAATCGGCATCGTCACCGGCGTACAGGGCACGAAATGGCTGGAGGTCGCCTTTTCCGGCGAGGCCGCCCATGCCGGCACCACGCCGCTCGAATTCCGCAAGGACCCGATGGCGGCAGCCGCCGCCGCCATCGCGCGCATTCAGGATGGCATCATGCCATCTGATCCCGAGGCGCGGCTGACGGTCGGCCGCATTTCGGCCGAGCCCGGTTCCGTCAATGTCATCCCGGGTCGGGTGTCCTTCACCGTCGACATGCGCCACCCCGATGTCGAAGCCCTTGCCGCCATCGAGCGGCGGGTCAACGAGGAATGCCTTGCCGCCGCCAAGCGCTGGGGCTGCGAAGCGGCGATCGCCCTGCGGGTCGACATGCCGCCCGGCCGCTTTGCCCCGGTCGTGACGGCGGCGATCGCGGAGAGTTGCGCGGCGCTCGACATCACCAGCCGCCCGATGGTCTCCGGCGCCTTTCACGATGCGCTCTTCGTCAACCGCGTCGCCCCGTCTGCGATGATCTTCGTGCCCTGCCGCAACGGCGTCAGCCACAACGAGGCGGAATTCGTCTCCGACGAGCACATCGTCACCGGCGCGCGGGTCTTGCTAGGCGTCGCGTTGCGCTTGGCGTCCTAAACCTCCACCGGCCGCGCCTTCTGGCCGCCGACGCCAAAGACGCGGCGGTAGCGTTCGATCTCGGCGGGGTCACCGGTCGCCTTGGCGGGGTTGTCGGAGAGCTTGACGGCGGGGCGGCCGTTGGCGCTCGTCACCTTGCAGACGAGCGAGATCGGGTCGAGGCCGTTTCCGCCATCCGGGTCGCAGCCGCGAAAATCATTGGTGAGGTTGGTGCCCCAGCCAAAGCTCATGCGCACCCGGCCGTGGAAATGCCGGTAGGCCTCCTCGATCGAGTCGATATCCATGCCATCGGAAAAGATCAGCAGTTTTTCGCGCGGGTCGCGGCCCTTCTCCTGCCACCAGCGGATAATCTCCTCGCCACCGGCGATGGGCGGCGCGCTGTCCGGGCGAAAGCCGGTCCAGTCGGCCAGCCAGTCCGGCGCATTGGCGAGGAAGGCAGGCGTGCCGAAGGCATCGGGCAGGGCGATCAGCAGGTTGCCGTTGTAGAGCTGCCGCCATTCCTCCAGCACCTGGTAGGGCGCCTGCGCCAGCGCCGCGTCGTCCTCGGCAAGGGCTGCGGCCACCATCGGCAGCTCGTGCGCATTGGTGCCGATGGCTTCGAGATCGGCATCCATGGCGAGCAGCACGTTGGAGGTGCCGATGAAACGGTCGCCGAGCCCCTCCTTCAGCGCCTCCACGCACCAGCGCTGCCACAGGAAACCATGCCGCCGCCGCGTGCCGAAATCGGAGATGACGAGATCGGGCAATTGCCGCAACCGCTCCACCTTCTCCCACAGCCGCGCCTTGGCGCGGGCATAGAGAATATCGAGCGCGAAGCGGCCGCGCTCGCGCATCGCGGCGCGCGACTTCAGCTCGTTGATGATGGCGAGCGCCGGGATTTCCCACATGGTCGTGTGCGTCCAGGGGCCGTCGAAATGCAGCTCGTATTGGCCGTCGGCCTTGCGCAGCTCGTAATCCGGCAGGCGGAAGGCGGCGAGCCAGGCGATGAAATCCGGCCCGAACATGCGCGCCCGGCCGTAAAAACTGTTGCCGGCCAGCCAGATCAGCTCCTTCTTGGTGAACCGCACGCTGCGGGCATGATCGAGCTGGGCGCGCAGTTCTCCCTCGTCGATGACGTCGGCAAGCCGCACGCTCGTCGTGCGGTTGATCAGCGAGAAGGTCGAGTCGACATCCGGATGCCGGTGCCGGATCATCTGGAGCATCAGCAGCTTGTAGAAATCCGTATCGAGCAGGCTGCGCACGATCGGGTCGAGCCGGAAGTTATGGTCGTAGGTGCGGGTCGCGATGTCGGTAACGGCCATGCCGGCTACTCCGTTCAGTATCTCCGATGTCACTCATACCCGAATGCCACGTTTATGAAACCAGCGGCCGCGAGCGTGCGTCCTTCTGAAGCCCGGTGGCGAGGAGGCGGGCGAGCGCCGCGACTTCCCGCTCCAGCAGCGCCGGCGTGATGCCGACGAAACGGCCTTCGAGGCTGATGGCGATGACGCCGTGCACGGCGGAAAACACGGTTCGCGCGCGGATCGCGATGTCATCGGCGGAGGCCTCCGGCATCTGGCGGGCGAGGGGTGCTGCGATCAGGCCGATGAGGAAGGCGTGCTCCGCCAGATGCCATTCCGGAACGGCAACACCGTCCGGCATCCGATGCTCGAACAATGCGGACCACAGGTTTCGCTCGGCAAGCGCGAAATTGAGGTAGGCGAGCGACAGGTTGAGGAAGGTTTCTTCGAGGCCGCCCGAAGACGGTAGCGCAGCGTTCAGCGCCGCCTCCAGCCGCTTGAGCGTGCGGGAATTGACGTGGAGAACAAGGCCGTCCAGATCGTCGAAGACGGTGTAGAGCCCGCCGAGCGCCGAGCCCGCGCGCTCCGCGATGTCGCGCGCCCGCAAACCCTTCAGGCCCTGTTCCCGGATAAGCTCCGAGCCGGCGTTTATCAGCCGCGTCTTCAGCTCTTCCTTCTTCTCCCGCCGCTTTTCCGTCATCGATGCCTCCTGTTTTGAACATCGTTCATTTTATACCTTGAACATCGTTCATTTTTATGCGAAAAAGTTCATGAACAATGTTCATACAGGCAGAGACACAAATGTTCAAATATAGTCTGCGCGAAAAGGGGAATGTTCCATGCAACGGAATCTGATGACCTCCCGGCGCTTTGCGCCGCTCTTCTGGACGCAGTTCCTGTCGGCCTTCAACGACAATTTTCTGAAGAACACCCTGGTCTTCCTCATCCTCGCCACCATGGCGGCCGATGCGGCGGGCTCGCTCGTCACGCTGGCGGGCGCCGTCTTCATGGCGCCGTTCCTGCTGTTTTCCGCGCTCGGTGGCGAGCTTGCTGACAAGTTCGACAAGGCCGTCATGGCCGAGCGGCTGAAGCGGGTGGAACTTGCCGCAGCCGCCGTCGCCGTCATTGGCCTCGCCTTCCACTCCGTCACGGTCTTGATGGTCGCGCTCTTCCTGTTCGGCGTGATCTCGGCCCTGTTCGGCCCGGTCAAGTACGGCATCCTGCCCGACCATCTGGAGCGCAAGGAACTGCCGCGCGCCAATGCCTGGATCGAGGGCGCGACCTTCATCGCCATCCTCGGCGGCACGCTGGTCGCCGGCCTTGCCGCCGCCGATGGCGTCAATCCCTGGCTCTTCGGGCCGATGATGCTGGGTCTCGCACTCGCCTGCTGGCTGTCGAGCCGCTATATCCCGCGCGTCGGCGCGAAGGCGCCGGAGCTTGTGATCGAGCGCAACGTGCTCGCCTCCACCGGCCGCCTCGTTAATGCGCTGCGCGGCGACCAGCGCCTCTGGCGCTCCGCGCTGATGGCTGCCTGGTTCTGGCTGGTCGGCGCGATCGTGCTTTCGCTGCTGCCGCCCATGGTCAAGGGCAGCCTCGGCGGCGAGGAGACCGCGATCACCGCCTATCTCGCCGTCTTCGCCGTTGCCGTCGGCATCGGCTCGGCCATTGCGGCCTGGATGTCGGCCGGCCGCATCGTGCTTCTGCCGGCCCCCGTCGGCACGCTGATCATGGCGCTGTTCGGCCTCGATCTCGCCTGGAGCGTCGGCCATGCCGGTGTTGCCGTTCCGGCCGAAACGCTCTCCGCCTTCTTCGCCGGCCCCTACACCATCCGCATCGCCATCGACCTCGCCGGCATGGCGATCGCCGGCGCCTTCCTCGTCGTGCCCACATTCGCAGCCCTTCAGGCCTATGCCGAGGAGGAGCAGCGCTCGCGCGTCATCGGCGCGGCGAATGTGCTTTCGGCGGGTTTTATGACGGTCGGCGGTGGCCTCGTCGCGGCCTTGCAGGCGGCAGGCCTCTCCACGCCGGTGCTGCTGGCCGGCCTCGCGCTCGCCAACCTGGTCGCAGCCTTCGTCATGCTGCGCACGCTGCCCACCAATGCCTTCCGCGATTTCGTCTCCATCCTCTTCCGCGCCTTCCTGCGGCTGGAGGTGGACGGCCTGGAGAACCTGAAGAAGGCCGGCACGGCGCCGATCATCGCGCTCAACCACGTCTCCTTCCTCGACGGCGCACTGGCGCTGGCGCTGACCGACGAGGAGCCGACCTTCGCCGTCGACTATACGATCGCCAAGGCCTGGTGGGTGAAACCCTTCCTGAAGATGTGCAACTTCCTGCCGCTCGATCCTTCCAAGCCCATGGCGACGCGCACGCTCATCAAGACCGTCAATGCCGGCAATCCGCTCGTCATCTTCCCGGAAGGCCGCATCACCGTTACGGGCGCGCTGATGAAGGTCTATGACGGCGCCGCCATGGTGGCCGACAAGACGGGCGCAATGGTCGTGCCAGTGCGCATCGACGGGCTGGAGAAGAGCTATTTCTCGCGCCTCTCGTCGCTCCACGTCCGCCGTCGCCTGTTCCCGAAGGTCAAGGTCACCATTCTGGAGCCGGTGCGCCTCTCCGTGCCGGACGAGCTGAAGGGCCGCAAGCGGCGCATGGCCGCCGGTGCCGCGCTCTACCAGGTCATGTCCATGCTGATGTTCCGCACCACGGACACGGATGCGACCGTGCTGGAAAAAGTGATCGAGACGGCGAAGGAACGCGGTTTCCGCAAGCTCGCCGTGCAGGATCCGGTGACCGGCTCGCTCTCCTACGGCAAGCTTCTGACGGGTGCGGCCGTGCTCGGCGCAAAGTTCAAGGCCCTGTACCCGGCGGAGAACACGCTCGGCGTGCTTCTGCCCAATGCCAACGGCGCGGTGGCGACGATCCTCGGCGTGATGTCGGCGGGCAAGGTGCCGGCCATGCTGAACTTCACGGCCGGTGCCGCCAATATCCTCTCGGCCTGCCGTGCCGCCGAGGTGCGCCATGTGCTGACGTCCCGCGCCTTCGTCACCCAGGCGAAGCTCGGCCCGGTGGTCGAGGCGCTGTCGAAAGAGGTTGAGATCGTCTGGCTCGACGACCTGCGCCAGACCGTTCGCTTCGTGGACAAGCTGCGTGGCCTCCTGCGCAAGGCCCGGCCGCTCGTTCGGCGCAAGGCGGATGACCCGGCGGTGATTCTCTTCACCTCCGGCTCGGAAGGCGCGCCGAAGGGCGTGGTGCTGACGCACCGCAACATCCTCTCCAACGCCGCGCAGGCCGCCTCGCGCATCGATTTCCACTCGGGCGACAAGGTGTTCAACATCCTGCCGGTGTTCCATTCCTTCGGGCTGACGGCCGGCACCATCCTGCCGCTCATCTCCGGCGTGCCGGTCTATTTCTACCCGTCGCCGCTGCACTACCGGATCATCCCGGAGCTGATCTATTCCTCCAACGCCACGATCATCTTCGGCACGGATACGTTCCTCAATGGCTATGCGCGCACCGCGCATCCCTATGATTTCCGGTCGATCCGCTACTGCTTTGCCGGCGCCGAGCCGGTGCGCGCCACCACCCGCGCGCTCTACATGGAAAAGTTCGGCGTTCGCATTCTCGAAGGCTATGGCGTCACCGAGGCGGCGCCGGTCATCGCGCTCAACACGCCAATGTTCAACAAGGCCGGCAGCGTCGGCAAGATCATGCCTGGCATGGAATACAGGCTGGATACGGTGCCGGGTGTCACCGAGGGTGGCCGCCTCTTCGTGCGCGGCGCCAATGTCATGGCCGGTTATCTCAAGGCGGAAAACCCCGGCGTGCTGGAGCCGACGCCGGACGGCTGGCACGACACCGGCGATATCGTGACGGTCGACGAGGATGGCTTCATCGTCATCCGCGGCCGCGCCAAGCGCTTCGCCAAGATCGGCGGCGAGATGGTCTCGCTTGCCGCCGTCGACGCGCTGGCTGGCGAATTGTGGCCGGGCAACCTCTCGGTCGTCGTCTCGCTGCCCGATGCGCGAAAGGGCGAGCGCCTGGTCATGCTGACCGACGCGCCCAACGCCACCCGCGCCGCCTTCCTGGCCTTCGCCCGGGAAAAGGCCGCCATGGACATGATGGTGCCCTCGGAGGTGAAGGTCGGCACGGTGCCGGTGCTCGGCTCCGGCAAGGTCGATTTCGTCAGCGCGCAGAAGCTGTTGGCCGAGGCGGCGAGGGCGGAGCAGGCGGCGTGACGCTGCCTAGCCGAGCACGAGGTCGCGGGCGGGCAGGCGGTATTTGGGAAGGGTGAGTGGCGCCGGCCCGACGCGCAGCACGTTGATCAGGCGATGGCCCTGCGGCAGCGAGAAACGTTGCCGCAGGGTTTGCGAAGCGGAAGGAACGTCGGCCAGCACCGCCATCGGCCAGCCGGCGAAGCCGAAGCGGGTGAGCCCGAGCCAGAAGCGATAGAAGGCCCGGCCGGAAACGACCGGGCTTTCGCCTTCCGGTCGGTGGAACAGCAGGCAGGCCGCCGCCGTCATAGTCTTGCCGGCCTCCGCGACGAGCGTCTTGCCGAGGCCAAGCCGGTCTGCGAGGTCGAAGAGCGGCGAGCCAAGCACGCGCCCCGCCACCGCGCCCTCCAGCCGCCCCATGCGCAGGGCATCGAGATTGAGGCCATCGAAAGCGTAGGCGGTGTGAGCCGGCGTAAGGCGCATCCACGCCACGAGTTCGTCGCGGAACGCGCGCTCGCGCATGACGGACAGGCTAGCGCCGTCGTTGAGTGCGGCGATGAAGGCGAGGGCGTCCGGCCCGCCGGCAAAGGTGATGTCGTCGGCTTCCACCGCCCATCGTTCGAGGCCCGCCAGCGCCTCCGGAGTGGCAGCAGAGAAGGAGCCACGCCAGGTGAAGCGTTTCTCCGTCCAGTCGGCAAGCGGCGAGGGGCTTGCTTCTCCCGCAGGGGTGAGGCGCACGGCGAGCCGATAGCCGGGGCGCCAGGAGCGGATGTCGGCCGCCCAGAGATCGTCCACGACAACGCCGATCCCGCGCGCGGCGAGCGCCATCACCATGCCCTCCAGCGCGGCGCCGCAGGAAAGGCCCATGTCGCGGCCCGTTGGATCGCCGACGCTGAGGTGCCGGGAGAGATCGGCGGCGATGAGGATGTTGCCCGCTTCATCCAGCGCGAAACGTGCGGGCTGGGTGTTGTGCACGGAGGGCGCGCGGTTCGCCAGCGCGGCAAGATCGGCGAGCGTGGCGGCATCGATCCGGTTCATAGCGTCTTTCCGAAGAGGTGCAGGCGGTGCAGGGGGCGGGCGCCGGCCTTCTCTGCCTGCCTGAGGCTCGCGGCATTGGCATCCGCGATCCACGTGCCGCCGGCGGTCTCATAGCCGGCATTGCGCATTTCGCCGAGCACATGGGCGAGCATCAGCGGATTGAGGCCGCACCCCTGATGCTCCGGCTTCACGCCCTGGAAGATGACGACGGCGCGCCGCCGCCGCAGGCGATGTTTCAGGAGGTGCCAGGGGGCGGAAAAACCGAGCCGCGAGCCCATCGCTTTCAGCATCGGGTTGACGTCCGGTATCGCAATCACCGCGCCAGCCGGCACGCCGTTCCGTTCGGCGACTGCCGAGATGCGCGGATCCATGATCCACTTCATCTCCTTGGCCTGGAATTCGTATTCCGCGCGACTGACGGGCACGAACATCGGATTGTCGGCGAAACTCTCGTTGAGGATAAGCCGCGAATCCTCCAGCCGTCGATCGAGCGTTGCGCGGCGGATCGGTGAAAAGCGAAAGCCGTCGTCGAGGAGCGCGCGCATCTCGGCGCTGCCCAGCAGTCGGTCCGTCGCCGCGTTGCGGATATCGATTTCGAAGGTGGTCATCGGGAAGGAGGGCGAATAGCCCCGGGCTTCCAGCAGGCGCGGCAGGTGCGGTGGTCCCCAAACCTGGTCGGTATAGGGCGCATTCTCGAAACCGCCGGTCAGGATGCCGACCTGCTGCATGGCGGTCAGGTTGAAATTGCCGAGGAGTTCCGTGAAACCCCTGGCGCGCGCCCAATCCTCCGCCCGCTCCAGGAGGGCGGCGGCGACGCGTTCGTCGTCGGCGCAATCGAAATAGCCGAAGTAACCGCGCTTCAGTCCGAACCGGGCATTCGCGGCGCGGTGCATATGGGACGTGATGCGCCCGCGCACCGTGCCGTCCTCATGGGCGGTGAAGATGGCGAAATCGTCCGCCGTCTCGAAAAGCGGGTTCTTCTCCGCCGAGAGGAAGCGCTTCAGGTCGCTGAACATCGGTGAGACATAGGGCGTCCTGTCGCCGTAAACGGCGAAGGGCGCGGCGAAGAAGGCGTCGAGGTCGCCCTCGCGGATTTCAATCATCGCGCGCGTTCCTTTCCGAGATCAGGAAGGCCATGCGCTGGGCGACCTTCAGCTCCGTCTCGGCGCCCGGCGTGGCGGAGACCGAGGGCATGTTGAGCGCGATCAGCCGGAATGGCCGGGCCGACACCAGCATCAGATGGGTCGCCTCGTATTTTTCGAGCAGCCAGGCGAGCTGTTCGGCATCGGATTGCGCAAGCCCGCCCGCTTCCGTGGCGCGTAGCAGCGGCCGGGCGGCAAAGAGCGCCTTGATGCGCGCAAGGTCGAGATCGGCAAGCTCCTTTTCGCCGAGCAGCAGCGCGCCCTCGACCAGCGGATGGTTCTGCAACTCCTTGAGAAAACCGAGCGTATCGTCGATGCGGTCTTCCGCGAGGTGCCGGATGAGGCTCTGCCGGCGCTGTTCCGTGCGCAGGCTGATGCTGTCCTTCCAGATCACGCCAAGCAGCGCTGCCGAGGTGACGACAGAAGCCGTGCGCACCAGCGCGGCCGCGTCGAACCCGTTTTCCAGGCCGATGGCGAGCGCGCCGAGAAGGGCTGCGGCCAGCAGGACGGCGAAGGAGACGACGGTATCGCGATGGCTGACGGCACGCTGGCCGAGGCTGATCAGCAGCCAGCAGAGGAACAGGATGGCGACCCCGCCGAGCCGCACCGGCAGGTCAACATAGGTCGAGCGGAAATCGGTCACAAGCAGCGGCAGGATCAAGAGCAGCGACAGCGCGATGCGGTCGACCGCCTGGTTTTCCGCCTTGTAAAGGCTCGTCCGGTCGCGCGTCACGGCCATGTGCCCGGCCAGCGCGAAGGTGACGAGCTGGTAGAGGAAGAGCAGCACCAGGCGCCACGGATCGACGGCTGCCGGCAGAAACGCGAGGACGGTGAAGGCGGCCGCACCGCCGGCCGCGATCCATTTCGTGACTTTTGGCGCATGCCGGCGCAGCAGGCCCTCGGCCAGCAGGACCGTGGCCAGCGGCACGAGCCCGGCCGAAATGATCGTCGCGGCCTCGAAGATGAAGAGGCCCGTCCACCAGGCAAGCACGCGGCTCACCATCAACGCGGCCAGCACGCGCAGGCCGAACAGGAAACGGCGGGTGAGCGGGCTGCCCGCGTCGAAACTACGGATGGCACCAATCAGCACGGCCAGCCCGCCGAAGGCGGCGAGCGAAATGAAGGTATCGGCGATCAGCGCTGCGATCATGGTTTTGCCGGCGCGGCAAGCCGCGTCAGGTAGCGCCGCACCAGCGGGCGCAGTAGCGCCGCAACGAGCGCGTTGCGCGGGCGCTCGACACGGCCGGCATGCGGATTAAAAAACCAGCCGCGGCAATCCGCGCCCTGCGGCTTGCCGAGCACCGTGTTGATCGCCTCATAGGCCATCAGCATGCCTGTCGTGATGACCATGGGCGCAAAGGACATGCGGCTGCGCGTGCCGGCCACGACTTCGCCGGCAAGCGCCAGGTCGACATGATGGCGGGAGGAGGAGTGCACCATCACATATTCCGCCTCGCGCAAAAACGCTTCCGCCCGCTGGTCGCTCGTCAGCGCGTTCCAGGCGGTGCCGAGCGTCGGATAGCCGAGCCGTTCCTCCGGCATCGGGTCCTGCGGTCGCGTCACATAGACGGAGGGCAGGGGGGCGGCATAGGCGTCGATCATCGTGCGCCCGTGTTTTCGCGCCGTGCGGTAGAGCAGCAGCCCGGCGCCGAGATCGTCCGTGCCGTTGATCACCACATCCGCACCCGCGACGAGCGCGTCCGCATGGTCCGTCCACGCCGCGCCATGGACGGTGACGTCCAGATCGGGATTGATCTTCAGGCAGAGATCGCGTGTCGCCTCCGCCTTCGGCTGGCCGATCGTGTCGACAAAACAGAAGACCTGGCGATTGAGGTTCGACAGCTCGAAACGGTCGATATCGGCCAGCACCAGGCGGCCGATGCCGGCGCGCACCAGCGCCTGGATGGCCGCGCCGCCCATGCCGCCGGTGCCGCAGACGAAGACCGTCGCCTGCGACAGCCGCCGCTGCTCCGCCTCACTGACGAAGCCGATGTTGCGCGTGGTGAAGGTGTCGTAGGAAAAGGTGCCGCTCATCGTTTGGAAGGCCTCAATATGCCCCATTGCCGCCGGCTGTCGGCCCAATGCAACACCGGCAGCACCAGCCGCTGCACGAGGATGACGAAGCTTGCCACCGCCAGCCGCCCCAGCGCATTGCGCGGCACGCTTTCGAGCAGATAGCGCTGCGCGGCGTTGAGATCGAGCTGGCCGATCTGTAGCAGGTCATCGCCGCGGGCATAATCGAGTTCGGCGGCGCAGAAATCGTTGTATTCGGGTTTGCGGTGTTTTGGCGCGGCGTCGAACGTCTTCTTCAGGTTGTCCGAGCCGCCGGTATAGGCGTTGGTGATGACGAAGCGGTCGGCGTCGAAGCCGGCCTCCGGGCCGACGCCGAAAACATGCCGGTGCGCGGCCATGATTTCCGTCGCGATCAACTGCTGGCGCAGCGAACGCCGGGCGCCGCGCGTCGGCGCCGGAAAGACGTCGCTGAACGTCTCCGCCACCATGCCGGCGACCGCCGGCACCTGCGTGACATTGGAAATCCACAGCGGGCGAAGCTGGTTGCGCAGGAAGAGCAGAAAGCAGGTAAGCCCGTAGAGCACCCAGGAAAGCCCCTGGCTGCGCACGGCGGGGTCGATCATGACGAGCCCGAGGTGAAGGACCTCGACGGGCTTCCCCGAGAGCGACAGCGCAATGACGGGCAACGCATTGAAGGCGACCGGCTGCCCATCGGAGACCCGGTAGACGAGCGTGACGATCGTGCGCGACAGCACGTCCTCCCGCTCTGAAAACACCCCGTAATCGAGGCTCCCATCCGCGACCGCGCGACGCGCCACCGAGCGCAGATCGTCGCGCAGGCCGGCAATGTCCGGCGCGCTCATCCACAGGCCGGGAAACTCGACGATCCGCACGCGAAATTCGGGTGATGTCTTGAACGCGAGGTCGAGACGCTTCTTCAGGACGACCGAAAGCAGATTGTACAATGGACTGTGCCCGATGATCCAGAACGGCGGAATGCACGCTTGCGGCTGCAAGCATCGTATATTTGCAGCCGGGAGGAAACATTTGGTTTAAGCCCGGAAGGGAGAATTTACCGATGCGGGCCGTTGCGCCGTTTGACGACGCCCGAGCGATAAAGGCCTGGATTGCGCCCAGTCTATTCCTCCGGCATCAGGCCATCGAACACTTCCAGCAGGGCATTGACGATCTCCTGGCCCAGCGCATTGGCCCTGTCGGCGATTTGTTCGTCACCCTGGTTGCGGACGGCCAGCGCGAGATTGCCGCCCTCTTCCGCGACGATGGCCTTGGCGCGTTCGATTGCCCATTGTGCGAAGTCACTGCGGTTTTGGATCGTCACCGTTTCCATTGTCGTCGGCCTGTTCACTGTTCCTTTGGGAATTCGCGGCTATCTCTAGCATGCGCGTTGAGTCTTGCGTACGCGCCTCACAGATTTGTGTTCCGTTACGGCCACTTGGCCGCACCCTTTGCGATTGCCAAACGAGGGGGTGCGTGCGACTGCATGGCCATGACCCCCGCACGCTTTATCGAATGTCTTATCGTGATCCGATGGACGCCCATCAACCTGGCATCAGCGCTCCAATGCGACCTATCATGGGTGGAGGCGATGGAAGTCGGAAACGAAGAAATCCCGGACGGCCTGGCCGTCTGGCTGGAGAATCTCGCGCGGGTGCATACCGACCAGCCGCCGCCGAAGAGTTTTCGTGGCAAGCGGTCGAGACTTTAGGCGCTGCGTTCCAGTTCTGCATCGAGGCGGTTGTAGGTCGCCTGGATCATGTCGATGTCGTTGAGGTGGCTGGCAACGGCCACTTCGACCAGCACATTCGCGATGGCCGCATCGACCCGCAAGGGTGTCACAGGGTGCGCATTTACCAGCGCGAGGCCGGTCTCCTCGTCGCCGCCGAGCGCATAATACAAATCCAGCGCCGATTTTAAGAAGAGTGCGCTGCGCTGCGGCGAGGATTGTGCGGCGAGATCGCCTTCATATTGCGCCGCCAGCGCCACTGCCTTGTTTTGTATTTCGCTCATATCGAGATTCTCAAGATCACTCTGCCGATCGCATCGATTCTGCCGCTGCCGTGCGGCCTATTAATGCCGGTGAAGCTAGTCCGAACCTGATCAGCCGCCTTTCCAATCCAAGCGCACCAACTCGTACCAAACTTCGCCGTGCTCACTACCCGCAATGGGATCCGGCCAGTCGACGGAGACGGTGCGTGCGTAAATCAAGCCGACCTTTTCCATCACGCGGCGCGAGGCGTGGTTCACCGCCATCGTGGTTGCGACGATCCTGTCATATCCACCGTTCCTGAACCCCCAATCGACGAGAGCCGAAGCCCCTTCCGCGGCCAGCCCCTGACCCCAATCCATGCGGCGCAGGCGATATCCGAGTTCGGCCACGGTCTCGCTCTCCGGCCACAAACAGAACCACCCGACGAATGCGCCGTTGATCGTGCGCCGCGCCGTCCAGACGTAGGGCTCGGTCCCTCTGGGCATGAGGAACGTCGCGTTCGGATCGACCTGCTCATGGTCGATGGGGTGTCCGCCGTTCAGAAAGCGCATGACCTCCGGATCAAGTTCAAGATCGATGAAGTCCGCGCGGTCGCCGGGACAGCAGGGACTGAGCGTCAGGCGCGTCGTCTGCAAAACAGCCATTTTCGAAGATACCTCCATCGGGCAGGCTCAGTTCAGTCGCCCGAGGCTCTCGTTTTGAATGTCACTTTCACGACGTAGTTGCCGTTCCGCTTCCACTTGCGTTTCGTGCTGACCAGCATCTCCGGCCCCAAGGCCGCATCCGCCTCGGCGAACGCCCGCCGGACCTCCGCGATGGCATTGTGATAGTCGGTGTTGTCCCGCTTCGGCGCTTCGATCGCCGACTTCATGAGGGCCGTCACGCCCTCCTTTTCCTCGTTCAATGCAGTAACTCCGTATCACCGTGGTCGCTCGGCTGCGCTCGGCGCCGGCTGCAAATGTCTATCCAAACTACCATGCCATCCGGTCAACTCATCGACAATTTTCTGCATTTTCCAGAGTGGGCACAAGGCGTTGGTTCTTGTCGGTAGCGCAATGCGGCTCGCCGTCCTGCGCTAAATCCTGGATGGACTTGACAATAACATATTGGTTATATAACAATTATGTTATTATTTATGAGGACGCATTTTGACTGATCTCGATTCCGCCTTTTCGGCTCTGGCCGACCCGACGCGTCGGGCGATCCTTGCGCGGCTCGCTTCCGGTGAAGCCACGGTCATGGAGCTGGCGCAGCCCTTCGACATGAGCCAGCCCGCCATCTCCCGGCATCTCAAGGTGCTGGAGGGGGCCGGTCTCATCGTGCGCCGCGCGGAGGGAACCCGACGTCATTGCAGCCTTGCGCCCACGGCGCTTGAGGAACTGGAACAGTGGCTGGCGATGCTGCGCCGGGTTCTGGAAGCCAATTACGGCCGGCTCGACCGGCTTCTCGCGACCATGTCGCTCGAAAACGATCCCTCCAAAACCGAGAACAAGGAGTAATCATGTCCAGGATCATGCTCACCACCGACGGCGAGACCGACGTCATCGTCACGCGCCGCTTTGCCGCCCCGCCGGAAGCCGTCTTCAAGGCCCACACCGAGCCGAAGCTCTTGCAGCAATGGCTGCTCGGCCCGGACGGCTGGACCATGCCGGTATGCATCAACGATGCGCGACCCGGCGGAAAGATCCGCTACGAGTGGAGCGATGGCAACGGCAACGGTTTCCATCTGACCGGCGAGTTCATTGAGGTCGTGCCCTTCAGCCGCATCGTGCATGTGGAGCGCATGCATCTGCCCGATCCGACCCCGGACAATCGTATCGAAACCACATTCCAGGCGGACAACGGCGGCACGTTGATGACGATGCGCATGCACCTGCCCGATGGCGAAACGCGCAAGGCAATGCTCGAAACCGGCATGGAGCATGGCATGGAAGACAGCTACAAGCGGCTGGAAAACCTGTTCTGAGACCCATCCATCCCTATACGGTGAGGGCCACGATTGTCGAGCGCGAGGATGCGGGCGCTATCCTCGCATCGATCCCTTAAACCGCCTCGAAGCTGCGCACGAAGCGGTCCATCACGTCGTCCACGTCGCTCATTGACAGGCAGAGCGGCGGGCACATGCGGATGACATTTCGGTAGGGGCCGGAGCGGCTTGCCACCAGCCCATTGCGGCGTGTCGCTTCGAAGACGGCAAGCGCCTCGTCCGGGGCTGGTTCCTTCGTCTGCCGGTCCTTGACGAGTTCGATCGCCAGCATCAGCCCTTCGCCGCGCACGTCGCCGACCAGTTCGAAACGATCCTTGAGTTCGGTGAGCCGCGCCTTGAGCGCGCCACCGACCTTGCGGGCGTTTTCCTGGAGCTTTTCTTCACGGATGACCTTGAGCACGGCGCGGCCGGCGGCACAGGCGACCGGATTGGCGCCGTAGGTGTGGAACAGGAACTTGTCGGCCATCGATTCCGCGACGTCGCGCTTGGCGATGACCGCGCCGAGCGGGATGCCGTTGCCGACGCCCTTGGCGACCACGACGATATCGGGAACGACATCGTGGGATTCGAAGGACCAGAAGGCGTCGCCGGTCCGCGCAACGCCGGACTGCACCTCGTCGATGATGAGGAGGCCGCCGGCGGCGCGCACCTTCTCGGCAGCACCCTTGATGTAGCCCTTCGGCATTGGCACGATGCCGCCATAACCCTGCACCGGCTCGATGATCATGCCGGCAAGCCGCCCGCTGGTCGAATAGTCGATCGCGCGCTTGATTTCCGCCAGATAGGGCTCGACGCCCTCGCCATAGATGCCGCGATACTGGTTGGGCTCCGCGACGAATGTGACGCCGCCAAGCTGCGGCACATTGTGGCGGAAGCCGGCGATGCCGGTCAGTGCCTGCGCCCCGAAGGTCGCGCCGTGATAGCTGGAGCGCAGCGCCAGCATGTCGATATTGCCGGTTTGGGCGCGCGCCATCAGCAAGGCGAGGTCGATGGCCTCGGCGCCGGAATTGGTGAAATGCACGACCCAGTCGTGGCCTTTCGGCATGGTCGCCGCCAGTTCCTCGGCATAGTGCGCCGGCACCGGATGGTAGAACATCGTCGTGCAATGGGTGAGTTCCGCCACCTGCGCCGTTGCGGCCCGCACGACTTCCGGATGCGCGTGGCCGACGGAGATGCAGAGGTTCATGCCGAGCAGGTCGATGTATTTGTTGTCGTTTTCGTCCCAGACATATTGCCCGCGGCCGCGCTTGATGATCAGCGGATCCTTGAACGGCACGAACTTGCGCTGCGAGGCAGCGTAATACCTTTCGCGGCGCGCGACGATACCGTCGGTCGACCAATCGATGTCCATCGCGGGCGGAAGTTGGGCCTGGTTCATGACGCGCTCCTCGTGAGATGCGGGCATGAAATCACCGAACGATCGGCCTTGTCACGGCGAAACCACTGCATCAGAGAAACTGATGAAGCCGATTAGCGTCAGATGTCGACGGTGCAATAGTCGGGTGCCAGTTGTGGCAGGCGGCGCATGATCGTTTCCGACAGCACCTCTGCCGAACGCCGCGCGAAGGCTTCCGGAATCTCCCCAAGCTCCCGCTCGCGCGCAACCAGCTTCAGGCTGCGGGAAAAGCCGGCAAAGGGCAGCGGGTGCACGCCGATCTCCATGCCCTCCGCCAGGCCGTCGATCAGGAGCGTCGGCGTGAGGATGGTAAAACCCATGCCGTTGGCGACGGGCGCCATGACGACGCTCGACCGGTCGCCATCCATGCCGCGCGGGATTTCGATCCTGAGACGGCTCAGATGCTGGTCGATGCGCATGCCGACCGGCGTCTCGCGGCTGAAGCGCACGAAGGGCAGCTTCTTCGAGAGCTTGTGGATATCCCCCACATCGCCGGCAAAACCTTTCGGCGTCACCAGCACGAACTTTTCCGTCATGATCGGAAAACGGATCAGGCCCTCGACCTCGAACATCTCGCTCGACGTCACCGCAAGGTCGGCCTTGCGGGCGCGCAGCAGGTTGATGTGATCGGTCGCAAGGCCGGCATAGAGGCTGAGTTCCGGCACGTTGAAGCCGTCGCGCGCCAGCACCGACAATGCCGGGGCCAGCGTCGTCGCGATCGAGGCGAGCATGGCGATGCGCAGGAGCGGCAGGGGCGCCGAATTGAGCCGGCGGACATCCGACCGCAGTTCCTCGACTTCGCTGAGGATGGCGATCGAGCGGCGGTGGAGCGCGACACCGGCCCGGGTCAGCTCGATCGGCCGAATGTTGCGATCGATCAGGCTCACGCCGAGCGCCGTCTCAAGGTTCTTGAGGTGCTGGGATGCGGCCGACTGCGTGATGCCAAGCATCTGCGCGGCCTGCGTCACATGTCGCGTTTCGACAACCGCGGCAAACACTTCGATAGCACGGAAGAGGTTGAAATCGAAGCTGCCCTTGAGCATGGAGGCCATCATCTGTTTGACACCATCAGTTTTTCTAATGAAGCGAAAATCGAGTTGAACGCAAGTCTCCTTCCCTGAATTCTCATGCCTGACGGAAGAGCGGGGTGAAATGCAGGTGGCGGAAAGTGCTGGGATTGTCATCATAGGCGGCGGGGTCATCGGCCTCGGCATCGCCTATCATCTCGCCGAACGCGGCGTCAGCGATGTGGTGCTGATCGAGCGGAACCAGCTGACGAGCGGAACCTCCTGGCATGCGGCCGGCATCGTCGGGCCGCTGCGTGCCAGCCTCAACCTCACCCATCTCGCCCGCTATGCGATGGAGCTCTTTCCTGCGCTGGAAGAAAAAACCGGCCAGAGCTCCGGTTACCAGCGCCCCGGCGGCCTCTGGCTCGCCCGCAACGAAGACCGGATGGTCGAACTGCGCCGCATCGCTCATATGGGCGAAGTGACCGGCATGCATGTGGAGATGATCGGTCCATCGACCATTGCCGAGCGGGTGCCGAGCCTGTCGGTTGATGGGTTGGTCGGCGCGCTCTGGGTTGCCGAGGACGGGCAGGCGAACCCGGTGGATATCTGCGCGGCCTATGCCAAGCGCGCCCGCTCGGCCGGCATCCGGATTCGCGAGAATATCGGCTGTGCAGGCTTCGACATCGAAAACGGCCGCGTCGCGGGCGTCAGGCTGACGACGGGCGAGACCATCCGCTGCGGCAAGGTCATCAATGCCGCTGGGGCCTGGGCGCGGGATGTGGGCGCGCTCGCCGGCGTGCCGGTGCCGTTGCAGGCGGTCGAGCATATGTATGTCGTCACCGAGGCGATACCGGGGCTTGAACAGCCGTTTCCCATCGTGCGCGATCTCGACGAGGGCATCTATATCAAGGGCGATTCCGGCAAGCTGGTGCTCGGCGGTTTCGAGCCGGATGCGAAGCTTTTCCAGACGAAAAGCGTGCAGGGCGGGCAGCCGTTCCTGGAACTGCCGGAGGACTGGGAGCAGTTCGAGCCTTTCATGACGGCCGGGCTGAACCTCGTGCCGAAACTCGCCGATGCGGGTATCCGCCACTTCATGAACGGCCCGGAAAGCTTCACGCCGGATACACGGCCGCTGATGGGTGAATCGCCCTATCTGCGCGGCTTCTATGTCGCGGCCGGCTTCAATTCGACCGGCATGATGTCATCGGCCGGTGCGGGCCGGGCCATGGCGGAATGGGTGGTCGATAGCGAGCCCGGGCTTGATCTCTGGGCGCTCGATATTGCCCGGTTCGACCGGTCCGCAGGGTCGAAATACTTCGCGGGCAAGCGGATGGAGGAATCGGTTGCCGATCTCTTCCGCATGCACTGGCCATACAAGCAGGCCAAGGCGGGACGGGATGTCAGGCGTTCGGCCTTTCACCGGCAGTTTGCCGAGATGGGCGCCGTCTTCGGCGCCCCGACAGGCTGGGAACGCCCACTGTGGTTTGCCGCCGACGACACGGAGCGGGATTTCCGCTACGCGATGGGCGAGCAGCATTGGTGGTCGGCTGCGGCACGCGAAGCCAAGACGATGGCGGACGGCGTCGGCCTTTTCGAACTCTCGCCCTTCACCAAGGTCGATGTGCAGGGTCGCGATGCGCTGGCGCTGCTGGACTATCTCTGCGCCAACCGCATCGACGTGGCGGAAGGCAAGGCCGTCTATACCCAGATGCTGAATGCCCGCGGCGGCATCGAGGCGGATGTCACGGTGACGCGCTTCGGCGAGCGCCATTTCCGCGTCACCAGCGGTGCCGCCACGCGCCAGAAGGATGTCGCCTGGATCGTCCGGCATGCCCAGGATCGCGGACTGGAGGTCGTCGTCTCCGACGTGACCTCCTCGGAAGCCGTTCTGGCAGTGATGGGGCCGCAGGCGCGCGCGCTGCTGCAAAGCCTGACGGATGACGATCTTTCGGATGCGGCTTTTCCCTTCTCTGCGTCGCGGCGCATCGACATCGGCATGGTCAATCTACGCGCAACGCGCGTCAGCTTCGTCGGCGAACTCGGCTGCGAACTCTATGTCGCGACCGAGTTTGCCGAGCAGCTCCTCTCCACGGTGACGGAGGCCGGCAAGGCCCATGGGCTGGTCGCCTGCGGCCACTATGCGCTGGATGGTTGCCGGCTGGAAAAGGGCTATCGCCACTGGGGTCACGATATCGGGCCGAAGGAAACGCCGCTGGAGGCGGGCCTCGGCTTTGCGGTCGCCTGGAAGAAATCCGGCTTCCTGGGCGAGGAGGCTTTGCGCAAGCAGAAGGCCGAAGGGGTCACGAAGCGGCTGATGCATTTCGCAATCGACGGTGCCAATCCGCTGCTGCTGCATGATGAACCGATCTACCGGGACGGCCAGTTCGCGGGGCTGACGACATCCGGCGGCCAGGGGTTTCGCACCGGGTTGGCGCTCTGCCTCGGCTATATCGCCTGCGCGCCGGGCGAGCCGCGCGAGGCACTCCTGACATCCACCTATGAAATCGCCATCGCGGGCCAGCGCCATCATCTGCGGCCGCTTGCGGAGGTTCCCTATGACGCTGCCGGGACCCGGCTGAGGAGTTGAACATGAGAACACAGGCACGGGTCGTGGTCATCGGTGGCGGCGCCATGGGCGTTTCGCTGCTCTACCATCTGGCAAAACGCGGCTGGAGCGACGTCATGCTGGTCGAGAAGACCGAGCTGACCGCTGGCTCGACCTGGCATGCCGCCGGTCTCTGCACGCATTTCGCCCACAACGCGACGATCATGGAAATGCGGGCGCATTCGATCCGGATGTACCGCGAGGGGCTGACGGCCGAGACGGGCCTGCCGACCGGCTTCCATGCCAGCGGGGCACTGCGCGTCACGCGCTCTGAGGAGCGGATGAACGAGTTCCGCCACGTCCAGGGCATCGGCGACTTCGTCGGCCACGAGTTCCGGATCCTGACGCCGCAGCAACTCAAGGAGATCTATCCGCTGGTCGAACTCGACGGCATCATCGGCGCCATCTACGAGCCCAATGACGGTCACGTCGATCCGACGCTCGCCACCAATGCCATGGCGACGGCGGCGCGCAACCTGGGCGCCGAAATCGTCCGCCACAACCCCGTCCTGTCGCTCGGCAGGAACGCCTCGGGCGAATGGCTGGTCGAGACGGTCAAGGGCACGATCGTCGCCGAGCATGTCGTCAACGCCGCCGGCACCTGGTGCCGGGAGATCGGCGAGATGATGGGTCTCGACCTTCCTGTTGTGCCGATGCTGCACCAATATGTCGTGACCGCCGAGGTGCCGGAGATCGTGGCGCGCGTCCGTGCCGGTGAGCCGGAACTGCCGATCATCCGCGACCCCGAGGAAAGCTGGTATCTACGCCAGGAACGCGACGGCTACATCGTCGGCCCCTATGAAAAGACCGCGCATCCCTGGGCCGTCGACGGCATTCCGCCGGCCTTCGGCATGGAGCTGATGCCGCCCGATCTCGACAGCATCGAGCATATCATCGCCATGGCGATGGAGCGCGTGCCGGCGCTCGCCAATGCCGGCATCAAGACGGTCGTCAACGGCCCGATCACCTTCACGCCGGATGCCAACCCCATGGTCGGCCCGGCCTTCGGGATGGCGAACGGCTGGCTGCTGACGGGCTCCAGCATGGGCGTCATGGAGGGCGGCGGCGCGGGCGCCTTCCTCGCCGACTGGATCGTCGATGGCGCACCGCCGCGCGATGCGCTGGCGATCGACGGCCGCCGCTTCGGCAATTTCGCCGACCGCGACTATCGCATCGACAAGGCCGTCGAATGTTTCGGCCTGCAATTCGGCATCCACTTTCCCTATGAGGAGCGCGAAGCCGGCCGCGCGCGCCGCGTTACGCCGGCCTATGACCAGCAGGCGGCTGAGGGCGCCGTCTTCGGCGCCGCCTATGGCTGGGAACGGCCCAACTGGTTTGCCAAGGACGATGCGGCATTCGACCTGACTTTCCGCCGCCCCGGCTGGTTCGAGACGGTGGCCGCCGAATGCTGCAACGTGCGCGACAATGTCGGCAGCGTCGATCTCTCCGCCTTCTCGAAATTCGAGGTCAGCGGGCCGGGTGCTACGGATTTCATGGCCTCGCTTGGCTCCAACCGTCCGCCGGCGCGCGACGGCCGGATCGGCCTTATCCACGCGCTGACCTCGCGCGGCGGCGTCGCCTCTGAATTCACCGTCACGCGGCTTGCGGAGGATCGCTACTACCTCACCAGCGCGGCCTTTGCCGAACGGCACGATGAGGATTTGCTGCGGTCGCGTGCGGGCGCAGGTGTCACCATCGAGAACCTGACGGAAAAGCGCGGCATCCTTGGCGTTATGGGTCCGAAGTCACGCGACCTCTTGCAAACGCTGACGGAAGCGGACCTTTGGAACGTTGCGTTTCCTTGGCTGACCGCCCAACGGGTGACGGTTGCCGGCGTGCCGGTGCTGGCGCTCCGCGTCTCCTATGTCGGCGAGCTGGGCTGGGAGCTGCATGCCGATCGAGACCGCTTCGGCGATCTCTACCGGGCCGTGTCGGAGGCGGGCAAAAGCTTCGGCCTCGCCCCCTTTGGCATCTATGCCGTCAACGCGATGCGGCTCGAGAAGGGTTATCGCGGCTGGGGCGCCGACCTCACGACGGAACGCACGCCGCTCGAAGCCGGGCTAGAGGCGCTCGTGCGAACGGAGGGCCGCAGCTTCATCGGCCGCGAGGCGATGCTGGAGCGGGCCGCATCCGAAAATGCCTGGCGGATGGCGCTGTTTTCCGTCGAGGACGACGGCATCTCTCTGCCCTTCTACAATCACACCGTCTGGCAGGACGGCCAGGCCGTCGGCGTGGTGACGTCCGGCGCCTACGGCTTCCGCACCGGCAAGCCTCTGGTGCTCGCTTATCTCACGCCGAAAGCGACGGCGGCGCCGATGCACATCCGCGTCATCGACCGCGATCTCGCCATCACGGAGCTGAATGCGGCACCCTACGACCCCGACAATCTCAAGCCGCGCGGTATCGAAGCCGCGGTGCAGCAAATCAAGAAAGTGGGCTGAGCCATGGACACGACAAAAGAGAGCGTTTCGGACACGGTGCCGGAGCGCGGTCGTTCCCGCACCGGCGGCCGGTCGGGCCGGGTGGAGCAGCGCGCCAATGCGGCGGCACCGCGAAAACCCTTCATCAACCGCAAGCTCGCGCCCTTCGAAATCCTCAACGAGGAAGGGCTCAACCTGATCGAGGGCAATGCCGACCGGCTGCTGAAAGAGATCGGCATGGAGTTCCATGACGATCCCGAAATCCTCGACATCTTCCGCAATGCCGGCGCGGATGTGCAGGGCACCCGCGTGCGCTTCGAGCCCGGCATGTGCCGCAAGATCATCCAGGCGACGGCACCGCGCGAATTCCAGCAGCACGCCCGCAACCCCGCCAACACGGTCACGATCGGCGGAAACAACACGGTGCTCTGCCCCGCCTGGGGGCCGCCCTTCGTGCACGATCTCGATCGCGGCCGGCGCTATGCGACCTATGCCGACTTCCAGGATCTCATCAAGATCCATCAGATGATCCCGCATCTGCACCATTCCGGCGGCGTCGTCTGCGAGCCCGTCGACCTGCCGGCCAACAAGCGGCATCTCGACATGCTCTATGCCCATATCCGCCATTCCGACCGCTGCTTCATGGGCGCTTTCATCGGCGGCATGCGGGCACAGGATGCCGTGGACATGGCGAAGATCGTCTTCGGCGAGGAGTTCGTTGCCAACAATGCCGTGCTCTACAATGTCAGCAACACCAATGCGCCGCTGGTGCTTGACGCCAACATGTCGGGCTCTCTGAAGGTTTATGCCCGCAACAACCAGCCGGTGGCCTGCACGCCCTGGACGCTTGCGGGTGCGATGAGCCCCGTCACGGTGGCGGGTACCGTCGCGCAGGTGCTGGCCGAGGCGCTCGCCACGCTCTGCCTCGTGCAGCTCATCAATCCCGGCGCGCCGTGCCTGATGGGCAGCTTCGCCTCGACGATTTCCATGCAATCAGGCGCGCCGACCTTCGGCACGCCTGAGGCTGCCAAGATGGTGCTCGCCTGCGGCCAGCTCGCCCGCCGGCTCGGCGTGCCGTTTCACACCGTCGGCACGCTCTCGGCCTCGAAGGTGCCGGATGCGCAGGCCGAGCAGGAAGCGACCTGGGGCCTGATGATGTCGATGCTGGCAGGCGCCAACATCGTCAACCATGCGACCGGTTGGCTCGAAGGCGGGCTGGTGACGGGCTACGAAAAGACCGTCATCGACGCTGATCTATGCGGAAAGATTTCCGCCTTCTTCGATGGCATCGACCTCTCGGAAAATGCCCAGGCGCTGGATGCCATCGCCGCCGTCGGCCCCGGCTCGCACTTCCTCGGCAGCGCGCATACCCAGTCGAACTTCATGAGCGCCTTCTACCTCTCCACCATCGCCGACAACAATTCCTTCGAGCAATGGAGTTCCGAGGGCGGGCTGGATGCGGCACAGCGCGCGAACCGCAAATGGAAGCAACTGCTGGAGAGCTACCAGGATCCCGGCCTGGATCCTGCGATCGACGAGGCCCTGCAAGCCTTCATCGCCAGGCGCAAGGAAAGCATGCCGGACCAGAACTACTACTGAGAGGCGGCCGCTAATGCCGCTGATCAGTTTGGCTAATGATCCCAATTCCGTTGGAAGCGGGCCAGCGATCTCAATACTTTATTAAAGAGCTCTACAAAAAGGGGAACCACATGGGCCAACGCATTCTCACCACTGCATTGTTCTCGCTGCTGGCCGCCGGCGCCGTTCCGGCGCTCGCAGCCGACGTGACGATGCCGGACCCGAACTATGCCACGGCGACCGCCGTGATGAACGTCATCAAGGCCGCCGCCGAGCAGGAACTCGGCCTCGAAGTCTCGACCGTCACGACCACGGCGGTGCCCGTCATCTGGGAGGCCATGGATCGCAACAAGGGTGAGGTCGACATCTGGCCAGACGTCTGGCTGCCGAACCAGCAGGGGCTGGTCGACAAATATGTCGAGGGCAACAAGACGGTGAAGCTGGCGAAGAACGGCTACGAGGCGGTGCAGGGATATTGCGTCACCAAGACGACTGTCACCGACCACAACATCAAGAGCGTCTATGACCTCGCCAATCCGGAAAACGCCAAACTGTTCGACAGCAATGGCGACGGCAAGGGCGAAATCTGGCTCGGTGCCTCCGGCTGGCAATCGACCAATATCGAGAAGGTGAAGGCGCGCGACTACGGCTTTGCCGAATTCTTCGACCAGCAGGTGACCGAGGAGGCCGTCGCCACCGCATCGCTCGACCGGGCGGCCAAGGCCAACAAGCCGTGGGTCGGCTATTGCTATGGCCCGCACCAGAACTTCGCGCTCTACGACCTCGCCATGCTGGAAGAGCCGAAGAACGACCCGGCGAAATATGTCGTCGTGCAGCCGAACGACGATCCGGAATGGTTCGAGAAGTCGAAGGTCTCGTCCGGCTATGCGACGACGACCGTCCATATCGGCTATGCCGCCTCGCTTGCGGAACGCCAGCCAGCGCTTGTCGAAGCTCTTGAACGCATGAGCTTCAAGCCCGAGGACGTCAGCAAGATGGCCTACGAGATCATCGTCAACAAGAAGCCGGCGCCGGATGTCGCCAAGGACTGGATCAAGGCGAACACCGAGACGGTTTCGAAGTGGTTCGGCCATTGACCGGGCGGCCCGATGACCGATCGGCAGGTGGCTGATGCAGACGGGCGCGTGACGGAGGGCGGCGAGCCGCTGATCGTCATGCGCAATGTCTGGAAGATCTTTGGCGAGCGGCAGGCCGAGGCGCTTGCCGCCTTGCGCGCCGGTGCGGCGGGCAAGCAGGAAATCGCCGAGCGCTTCAACTGCGTGGTCGGTGTCGCCGACGTCAACCTGTCGGTCGAGCGCGGCGAAATCTTCTGCGTCATGGGCCTTTCCGGCAGTGGCAAGTCGACGCTGGTGCGGCACATCAACCGGCTTCTGGAACCCACGGCCGGCGAAATCCTTGTGGGCGGCGAGAACGTCATGGCGAAATCGCCGGCGGACCTGCGTTCTCTCCGCTCCCACAAGATCGGCATGGTGTTCCAGAATTTCGGCCTGCTGCCGCACCGCACGGTGCGCGACAATGTCGCTTTGCCGCTCGAAATCCAGCGCGCCTCGCGCCAGAAGCGCTTCGACATTGCCGAGGAAGCGCTCGGAAAGGTCAATCTCGCCGGCTGGGGCGATCGTTATTGCCATGAGCTTTCCGGCGGCATGCAGCAGCGCGTTGGGCTCGCCCGCGCGCTTGCGGCCGATCCGGATATCCTTCTGATGGACGAGCCCTTCAGCGCGCTCGACCCGCTGATCCGCCGGCAGTTGCAGGACGAGTTCCTGTCGCTCTCCACCGCCATGGGCAAGACGGTGGTCTTCATCACGCATGATCTTGAGGAGGCCGTGCGCATCGGCGACCGCATCGCGGTAATGAAGGACGGAATGATCCTCCAGGTCGGAACGCCGGAGGAGGTCGTCACCCGGCCGCAGCACGACTATGTCGAGAAATTCGTCGCCGAGATTTCCCGCCTCAATATCCTGACGGCACGCAGCATCATGGTGCCGGTCGGCGACCGCCACCCGGCCGAGCTCGACGCGCTACCCTCGGTCCGCCCCGATCAGGTGCTGGGCGATCTCGTCGAGATCGCCGCCGGCCATTCCGGGGACATCGCCGTGCGGGATGCGGGCACGATCGTCGGCCTCGTCGACCGGACGGCGATCCTCAACGGGCTGAAGCGGAGAGAGGCATCATGAGCGAGATTTCCTCCGAGGATGGGCTGGTCAGGGAATTCACGCGGCAGGGCGCGGACTATTACGCCCGCGTCTTCGCCCGCATCCGCAGCCATGCCGGCTTCACCTGGTCCTTCAACTGGGCCGCCGCCTTGCTCGGGCCGATCTGGGCGACCGCCCGCAACATCCCCGTCCTCTTCTGGCTCGCCCTCTTTTTAGAAACGCTCGCCGTCGCCCAGCTTGCCACCGGCTTTGCCGGCAATCTCGGCGGCGAGCAGCGCGTGCGCGCCGAGCGCCTGTTCAAGCAAGCCGATGAGCGGCGGGTCGAAGCGGAGAAGGCCAAGACGGCGGGCGAGAGCAGCGCGGACAGCATGCTGCGCTCCGCCGATGGCCTCAAGGTTGCCGCGGAAAATGCCGCCCGGCAGGCCGAGGCCGCGGAGGCGCGCGGGCCGATGCTGATCGGCGCGGGCCTGCTGACCTTGCTCATCGGAAAACTCCTCGTCGGTGTGCTGGCCAATCCGTTGCTGGAGCGCCGGTTCAATAGGTGGCGCTCCAACCGGACGCTGCGGCACGGCTTCCACCGCGCGGGCGCGCTGCTCGCGGCGGCGTTCTGTTTCCTCGCTTACGGACTCGTCGCCTGGCGGGTCGCCGCACAGGCGCCGCCGTCCTGGCTGACGACCGCCCCGGTCAATCGCGAATGGCAGGGTCTCGTCGCTGCCATGCTTGATCGCGCGCTGGACGGACTGTCGAAATCCGGCGAGGCCGTCTTCTCCGCCATTACTGGCCTCATCAACATCGTGCTCGACGCTGCGGCGAGTGCGTTGACGACGATGCCGTGGCCGGTCACCATGGCGATGATCGTCATTCTCGCCTGGCAACTGGCCGGCAACCGCGTCGCAATCTTCACCGCGGCGGCACTGGCCTATCTCGCCGTGCTCGGCTTCTGGGAGAAGAGCCTCGAAACGGTCGCCCTGCTCGGCACCTCGGCGGTGCTCTGTCTTCTGATCGGCATTCCGCTCGGCATCTGGTGCGGGCGGCGCCCGGCCGTCTATACGGCGATCCGGCCGATCCTCGATTTCATGCAGACCATGCCGGCCTTCGTCTACCTCATCCCGGTCATCGCCCTTTTTGGCATCGGCAAGCCGCCCGGCGTCATCGCCACGCTGGTCTTCGGCACGCCGCCGGTCGTGCGCCTCACCGCGCTCGGCGTGCAGGGCGTGCCGGCGAGTATCCGGGAGGCCGCCGAAGCCTATGGCGCGACGCGGTGGTTCCTGCTGACCCGCGTCGACCTGCCGCTCGCCGCTCCGTCCATCATGGCCGGCGTGAACCAGACCATCCTGATGTGCCTGTCGATGGTGGTCATCGCCTCGCTGATCGGTGCAAAGGGTCTGGGCGAGGACGTGCTGAACGCGCTGCAATATGCGGCGGTCGGCCAGGGCCTGCTGGCCGGGCTTGCCATTCTTCTCTGCGCGATGATCATCGACCGGATCGTGCAGGGCAAGGCGCACTCCTGAGCGGCAATTGTCTCGGAATCATTGATAATGGGATGCGTTCGGCACGGTGCCCATGCTAGGAGGCCGTGCAGACAACGTTATGAGATACCCCGATGCTTCCCTGGATTGAGCTGGACCGCGCAACGATTCCCGGTGATGGCGGCGATCTGCGCCTGAAGCGGCGCGGCAGCGAATTCTCGATCATGCTCGGCTCGAACGAGCTGATGAACAGCCGGCTGAGCGGCTCGGAAGAGGCGCTGGCGACGCTCGGCTGCGAGCGGATTGCTGGCCGGAAAAACCCCGGCCTTCTGATCGGCGGCCTCGGCATGGGGTTCACGTTGCGCGCCGCCCTCGGCGTATTGGCCGAGGATGCCCGCGTCGTCGTTGCGGAGCTGGTGCCGGCGGTCGTCGATTGGGCGCGGGGACCGATGGCGGATATCCACCAAGGCACGCTCGACGATCCGCGCGTCCATGTCCATGTCGGCGATGTCGGCGCGCTGATCCGGTCGAAGAAGGATACTTACGACGCCATCCTGCTGGATGTCGACAACGGTCCCGATGGCTTGACCCGCGCCTCCAACGACAGCCTTTACGACCACAATGGTCTTCGTGCCGCAAAGCTCGCCCTTCGCGCGGGTGGCGTGCTTGCCGTCTGGTCATCCGCGCCGGATAGCGCTTTTACGCGCCGATTGCGTGAGGTCGGCTTCGCCACCGATGAGGTGAACGTGCGGGCCAATGGCAAGCGCGGCGGTGCCCGCCATGTCCTGTGGGTGGCGACGAAGTCGTCTCAGCCGAAGTAGCGCACGCGCACGGCGTCGATGGCAACCGCGATGAAGATCATGATGCCGCCGATCATGCCGACATAGAAGGACGGCACGGAGATGATCGCGAGGCCGACCTGGATGACGGTCAGGAGCAGCACGCCGCCCAGAACGCCGATGACGCTGCCGCGCCCGCCAAAGACTGAGACGCCGCCGATGATCGGTGCTGCGATGGCGTAGAGCAGGTAGCTCGAGCCCTGGTTGGAGGTGATTGCCATCTGCCACGAAGCGAGCAGGTAGCCGGCGACGCCCGCCAGGAAACCGGCGATCGTGTAGGACAGGATTTTTACCCGGTCGACGCGGATGCCGGCGGAATTGGATGCCACCTGATTGCCGCCGACGGCGAAGATCGAGCGCCCGAGCACGGTATGGCGCAGCAGCACATACATTCCGAGGATCGCCAGCACGAAGACGATCGGCATCAGCGGCCAGCCGCTAAGCGTCGTCTGGCCGATCCAGACATAACCGGGGCTGAGGTTGGTGATGGTGCGCCCCTGCGTCAGCGCCAGCAGCGCGCCTTGCAGGATGATCATCATCGACAGCGTCTGGATCAGCGACACCATCTTCAATTTGGTGATGCAGATCGCGTTGAAGAAGCCGATCAGCGTTGCCGCGCCGATGCCGATGAGGGCGGCGAGTGCGAAGGGCAAGCCGAGATCGGTGTTGGCCATGGCGCCGAGCGCCGAGGAGAAGCCGACATTGGCGGGGATCGACAGGTCGATTTCCGCCACCAGCAACGGCAGCGACATGGCCAGCGCGATCATGCCGAGCACGGTCGCCTGCACCATGATGTTCTGCAGGTTGAACAGGGTGAAGAAATACTGGTTGAACAGGCCGAAGATCACGACGAGCGCGATCAGCCAGATCCACACGACATTGTGCAGGACCCATCCCGTCATCGAGCTTCGGCGGGTGCTGGTTGCGGGCGGCTTCGTCGTCGTGGCTGTCATGGTGGTATCGCTCATCTGAATGTCTCCTCTCGCGCGGCGCGCCGACCTCCTCGATCGGCGCATCCGGCGCCCTATCCGAGATTACGCAGCCGGCTGCGCGAAATGGCCTCTCCCGCCAGCTCTTCCCGGATACGCCCGTTGTGGAAAATCAGCACGCGGTCGACCGCGCGCACCAGTTCGTCGGTATCGGTGGAAATGATGATCACGGAAACGCCGGTGCGGCTGAGTTCGTCGACGATGCGCAGCACATCCTGCTTCACGCCGACATCGATGCCGCGCGTCGGTTCGTCCAGCATCAGGAGTTTCGGCTTGGTGGCCAGCACCCGGCCGAGGCAGACCTTCTGCTGGTTGCCGCCCGAAAGCGTATCCACCGCCACGTCACTGTTCGGCGCCTTGATGCCCAGCGACTGGAAATAGCGCTGCGACAGCGCGCGCTCCTGCTCGGCGTTCATGAAGGCGCCCTTGGCCAAAGCCACCTCGGCCGACAGCGAGATGTTCTCGGCAATCGACATCTGCGAGATGGAGCCGTCCTTGCGCCGGTCGTCGGAGAGATAGGCGATGCCGGCGGCGAAGGCTTCGGCCGGATGGGCGGGCAGGGCGCGTGCCTCTCCGTCCACGAAGTTGATCGTGCCGGAAGACGCCCGCTGCAGGCCGAACAGCGCGCGCGCCAGTTCCTTGCCGCCGCCGCCCGGTAGTCCTGTGACGCCGACGATCTCGCCGGCGCGGATTGCCAGGGACGGTACGTCGAGCGCGCCGGAGCGGATGTCTTTCAGGATGACCGCGGGCGCGCCGGCGGAGAATTGCCGTTTTTCGCGCTCGAAAAGCACCAGGCCGCGCCCGAGCACCAGTTCCGACAGGTCCTCGGAGGTCAGGCTGCCGACATCCTCGGAGCCGCCGGCATATCGCCCGTCGCGCAGCACGGAAACGGCGTCGCAGATTTCCAGGATCTCGTCGTTGAAATGCGAAATGAAGATGAAGGTCACGCCCTCGCTTTTCAGCCGGCGCATGAAGTCGAAGAGCTGGGCGCGGTCATCGACGGTGAGGGCGGCGGTCGGCTCGTCGAGGATGATGACCTTGCCGCCGGAAAACATCGCCCGCAGGATGTTGATCTTGCGCCGCGCCACGGCATCCAGCGCGCCGGCGCGGGCGTCGGCCGCAATGCCGGTGCCCTCTAGCATGCGCTCGGCATCCTGCCGGAGCTTGCGCCAGTTGACGAAGCCGAAGCGGCGTTTCGGCCAGATGCCGAGCATGAGGTTTTCGGCGGCACTCAGGTGGTCGATGATCATCGGCTCCTGCGTGACGAGGAAGACGCCTTCCTTTTCCATCGCCTGCACGTCCACATGCGCAAGCGGCTTTTCGTCGAGATAGATCGTGCCGGAGGTCGGCTTGCGCTGACCGGACATGATGCCGACAAGCGTGCTCTTGCCAGCGCCGTTCTCGCCGAGCAGGCCATGGATGGTGCCGGCACGCACCGACAGGTCGACATCCCGAAGGGCGACCAGACCGCCATAGATTTTGCCCAGATTTTCCACCCTCAGCACGGTGCGTGCGGCGGGCGAGACCTCAAGTCGGGACGTGGGCGCTGTTGTCATGGGGTCCTCATGCTGGTGAAGGACGATGCCGCCCTCACGGCGGCATCGTCCCGTTCAAACCGGCGGCCTATGGGAGGCTGGCCGTTTCCGGTATCAGGTATAGGGGATGTTCCACTCCTTCTCGGCGATGTAACCCCAGTGGCGCTTGTCATCGGCATTGGACGGGTCGATGACGAAGGGCGGGATGATCAGCGTCGGGCCGGTCTTGCCGGCGACGATCTCGCCCTTCTCCCAGAAATATTTCTTGTTCTCGTAGGTGCCGGTCGGAACGGCTTCCTTCTTCATGGCGTGCTTGGCCAGCATCTCCACGGCGATCTCGCCATAGGCGATCGGATCCTGCGAGACGCAGCCATCCATGTAGCCTTCCTTGATCCAGTTCAGCGCCACCGGCTCGCCATCGATATTGACGAAGATGACATGGCCTTCCTCGCCGACCTTCTTCCAGCGTCCCTTCTGCTGGAGCGCGGTGACAATGCCGCGCGACGGGCTGTCGGACGGGGCGTGCACGGCGTCGAGGTTCGGGAATTCGGAAAGCGTCGAAAGCGTGACCGCCAGCATCTGGTCGAGCGCGCCTTCGGTCGGGCGGGCCAGGTAGTTGATGTCCGGATATTTGGCGAATTCCGCGTCCATGCCTTCCTTGCGCTGGCGCCAGGCGACGGATTGCAGCGCGCCGAAGCAGTTCAGCACCGTGCCTTTGGGGCTGCCATGTTTCTTGGTCAGGCCCTTGATGATCTCCTGCGCCGCCATGACGCCGCCGAGATGGTTGTCGAAGCTGACGGTGATGTCGACCTCGCCGCCATCGGTCGGCGTATCGATGATGGCGACGGGAATGCCCTGGCTCTTGTAACGGTTGATGACGCTGACGATGGCCTGGCTGTCGATCGGATCGCAGACGATGCCGGCCGGGCTCTTCAGCATCAGGCTCTGCCATTGCTCGAGCTGGCGGGTGTTGTCGAAGCTCGCATTGGTCGCCTGGAATTCCCAGTCATTGGCCTGAACGGCCCGCTTCACGGCCTCTTCCTGGATGACGAAGAAATAGTAGTCGAGGCTCTTGTTGCTGTAGGGCACGAAAGGTTTGGTCTGGGCAAAGACGTTGCTGCCACCGGCAAGCGTTGCCGCGCCCAAAGCCGCGCCTGCCTGCAGCAGGTGGCGACGGCTGATCTGAATATTTGCGCTCATCTGGTTTCCTCCCTCGAAAAGCTAGCAAAACTAGATTTCCACTATATCGGTACGATGTCAATAGCGCAGGCCTGTGTCTGAAGTCTCCGGAAAACGCTGCTGCCTAATTTTTGTGTCGAAAAATCTAGTGCATAAAATCAATATGTTAAGCGATAAAAATCCTGCCGGAACGACGAGGATCGAAAACCCCGGTTCCGGCGTCGTTTTCGGCGAGTCGGCAATGCCAGCCTACGTTGTTTTACTAGATTTCCGCATTTCCACGTAGGCAGAACCATCGAATTTTCCCACCACCATGCCATCGGATTCTCGCGTGAACAGGCCATTTTCCACGACGCCGGGGATGCGGTTCAGCTCGATTTCGAGTTTGCCGGGCTCGGCGATCGTGCCGCAGTGGCAGTCGAGGATGAAATTGCCGCTGTCGGTGACGACCGGTAGCTCGTCGCGCATGCGCCGTTCGATACGGATGCCGGAAATACCGTGGTCGGCGAGCGTCTTGCGGACCATGCGTTCGGTCTGCTTCCAGGCGAATTGTACCACCTCCACCGGCAGCGGGAACCCGCCGAGCCGATCGACGATCTTGCTCTCGTCGCAGATGGTGATCATCCGCTTCGATGCATGCGCGATGATCTTCTCCCACAGCAGGCAGGCGCCGCCGCCCTTGATCATGTTGAAGTCGCGGTCGATTTCGTCCGGCCCGTCGATGGTCAGGTCGATCTCGCCGATCTCGTTCGGTTCGGTGATCTGGATGCCGACGTCGCGGGCGACATCGATGGTGGAGCGCGAGGTGGTGGTGCAGGTGAGCTTCATGCCGCCGGCGACATGCTTGCCGAGTTCGCGCACGAAGAAATGCGAAGTCGTGCCCGAGCCGAGGCCGAGCTTCATGCCGTCGCGCACGAACTCCTCGATGACGCGGCGCCCGGCCGCCTTCTTTGCTTCGTCCTGGGTGCTCATGGGGTCTGCATTCCTCCGGTCTTTCAGATCTTGTCGGTTTGCCAGCTGTCGAGCGCCGGCAACTGGTCAGGGAACTCGGAACCGCTGATCACCGCCATGGAGGTAACCAGCATGTTGACGACGAGGTGATGGTTGAGGCGCGAGGCGATCGGCGTCAGCAGCTCCGTGCGCTCATAGGGCGTCACCGCGATCAGCACGTCGGAAATGCTCGCGAGCGGACTGTCGGCCGCGGTAATCGAGACGACGCGTGCGCCACGAGCCCGAACGGCGGTCGCGACCTCGACCATCTGCTTGGTGTGGCCGGATTGCGAGAAGATCAGCGCCACCTCGCTCGGCTTCGAGGTCTCGGCATGCAGCCATTGTTTCTTGCGTCCGTTCACCGCCGCGCAACGCAGGCCCAGGCGCTGGAACTTGTGCTCGGCATCCACCCCGGTGATCTCGGAAATGCCGCTGGAATAGATGCCGATCCAGGTCGCGCCGTTCAGCAGCTTGGCGCCGGCCTCGATCTGGGCGGGGATGATATCCTCCAGCCCGCGCTGGATGGCGTTGAGCGAGTTGCGCGCCGTCTTGCGCACGATGTTCTCGACCGAATCTCCGGCGACGATCTGCTCGTAGGCAAAGGGGGCCGAGGGCACGAGGCTCTGGGCGAGGTAGAGCTTGAAATCCTGATAGCCCTGAAAGCCGAAGCGGCGGCAGAAGCGCATGATCGTCGGATCGCTGACGTCGCATTCCTCCGACAGCTTCGCCATGCTCATGTGGAGCACCTGGTTCGGCTGCGTGCTGACGAAGCGGGCGACGCGCGCTTCCGCCGTCCCCATCTCGTGGCTTTCCTGCAAAATACGTTGCAACAGGCTATCGCTGGTCATTCCTGCACGTCTCCTTCGACAAGCGGTTGGCGCAGGGCGGCAAGGTCGGAAAGCCGGGTGAGGCGGTAGGCCGGCGCGACATCGAGATGCCGGCCGGTCCCCCAGGGAACGGCGTAGAACGGCACCTCGGCGCGCGCCGCCGTGGTCTGGTCCACGGTCGTATCGCCGACATAAACCCAGCGCCCGGCCGCAAGGCCCATGCGCGTTGCGACAGTCAGGAGATGAATCGGGTCCGGTTTGCAAGCCGGCACGTCATCGGCGCCGGCGACGGCATCGAACAGGTGGCCGATGCCGAGGATGTCGAGGATGCGCAGCGTCAGCGCGTGCGGCTTGTTAGTACAGATGCCGAGGCGAAAGCCGGCTGCATGCAGCAGATGCAGGTCTTCCTTCACGGCGTCGTAGAAGCGGGTGAGGCGCGAGGGCGTGCGGTTATAGGCGGCGAGATAACCCTTCACGGCGCGGTCCACCGTCTCGTCGTTGCTCGGCAGGCCCAGTTCCACCATCATGTCCAGCAGCAGCCGGCGCGGGCCGTTGCCGATGAAGCGCTCGACGAAGCCGACCTCCAGCTGCGGCCAGCCCTGCTCGGCGAAATATTCGTTGACGCCGCCGGCAATGTCCGGCGCGCTGTCGATCAGCGTGCCGTCCAGATCGAAGATCAGCCCCTCGCACTCCTGGTCGCGTGTCGTCATCGCTGCTGCCCTCATGTCTGGATGTCGTCGAACGCGCGCGACAGCGCGTGCAGATTGTCGCGCAGCGCCGGATAAAGCGCCTGATAGACCGCAAAGCCGGGGCTCAGCCGCGCCCGGCCTGCCGCGTCCGCCGCCTCGCGGGTAAGGGGACGGCACAGTGCCGCCGCCCGTTCCGGCGTTTCGTAAAGGCCGATGCCGAGGCCCGCCACCAGGGCGGCGCCAAAGGCTGCCCCTTCCGCCGCCCCTTGCGTCGTCACCACGTCGCAGCCGAAGAGATCGGCCTGCATCTGCCGCCACAACACCGAGCGGGCGCCGCCGCCGGAGGCCTTGACGACGCTGGCCTCGATGCCCGCCTCGCGCATCACGGTGAAGATGTCGTAGAGCGCGAAGGCAACGCCCTCCATCACGGCGCGCGCCATGTCGGATGGGCCGTGCAGCCCGGTCAGGCCGATGAAGGCGCCGCGCGCATCGGGATCGGAATGCGGCGCGCGTTCGCCGTTGAGATAGGGCAGGAAGACGAGGCCGCGGCTGCCGGCCTGGCTTTCGGCCGCCGCGGCGGCGATGTCGTCATAGCTCCAGTCGCGGCCGGCGGCGAAACCACGCAGCAGGCGCTGGAACCAGCTCATGGCGAAACCGGCATTCAGCGTCACGCCCATGGCATGCCATTTGCCCGGTGCGACATTGCAGAATACCTGCAAGCGGCTGCCGGGATTGTCGATCGGCCGGTCGAGCGCCGAGGCGACGATGCCGGCTGTGCCGATCGTCGTCTGCACGTCGCCGGGCGCAATGACGCCCGAGCCGATGGTCTGGATGACGCTGTCGCCACCGCCGCCGACCACGGGAATGCCCTCGGCGAGCCCAAACAGTTCCGCGCCCGAGCGGCTGACGCGACCGGTGATCTCCGGCGATTCATGACAGGGCGCAAACAGGCTGGCATCGATATCGAGCTTTTCCATCAGCGAGAAGCTCCAGGCGCGGGCGCGCACGTCGAACAGGCCGGTGCCGGAGGCGTCCGACACTTCCGTCGCCTTTTCGCCGGTCAGCACCAGCCGAAGGTAATCCTTGGGGTTGAGCACCTGCTTCAGCCGCCAGAACAGGTCCGGCTCATGGTTGCGCATCCAGGCGATCTTGCCGCCGGTATAACCGAGCAGCATGCGGTTATTGGTATAGCCTCGCAGCGCCGCCTCTCCGCCGGCCCTTTCCGTCAGCGCCGCACACTCCGCGCCGTTGCGCTGGTCGTTCCAGAGCAGCGCCGGGCGCAGCACGCGGTCGGCCTCATCGAGCGGCGTCAGCCCGTGCATCTGGCCGGAAAGGCCGATCGCGCGGATTTCGACGTCGCGATTGGCGGAAACCAGCTTGCCAACGGCCTGGCGCGTGCCTTCGATCCACAGCGCCGGGTCCTGCTCCGTCCAGCCGGGGCGCGGCTGGGCGAGGTCGTAGGTCGAGGTCTCGCTGCCGATCAGCGCGCCGTCGGTCGCGAGCAGCAGCGCCTTGCAGCCCGAGGTTCCGATATCGATCCCGAGGACGGCCTGCCGCATCGCTCAAAGCCCTTCCGGCTGGTCGAGGCGGATGCGGATATGCTTGAAATTGAAGTATTCCAGCATGCCCTCGCGACCGTGTTCATAGCCGACGCCGCTCTGCTTGCGCCCGCCATAGGGCGCGTTCATCACCCCGGCATCGACATTGTTGACGGCGACATTGCCGTAATCGAGCCGCCGCGACAGGTGGCGGATTTCGGCGGCATCCTGCGTGTAGAGATAGGAGGCGAGCCCGTAGGGCGTGTCGTTGGAGAGGTTGACTGCCTCCTCCAGCCGGTCGAACGGCATGACGCCGACGAGCGGCCCGAAGGTCTCCTCCGTCATCACCTTCATCGTGTGATCGCAATCGGCGACCACGGTCGGGCGGAAGAAATGACCCTTGGCAAAGGCCTCGCCCTGTGGCCGGTCGCCGCCGGCGGCAAGCCGCGCACCCTTGGCGAGCGCATCCTTCAGATGGTCGATGGTCTTGTTCAGCGGCTCGGCCGAGGCCATGGCGCCGATATCAGCATCCGGCTGCGTGAGACCGTTGGCGACGGTCAGCGCGTCGGCGGCTTTTGCCAGCCCGGCGACGAAGGCCTCATAGACCGGTCGTTCGACATAGATGCGGTTGATCGCGATGCAGATCTGACCGTTGTTGCGGAAGCTGCGCCGTGCGGCGCCCTTGATGGCGGCGGTAAGATCGGCCTTGGCGGTGACGATCATCGGGCAATTGCCGCCGAGTTCCAGTGACAGGCGCTTGATGCGCGGGCAGGTCTTCTGGATGTGCAGTCCGACGGCGGAGGAGCCCGTAAAGGCGATCTTGTCGATATCCGGATGCTCGACCAAAGCCTGGCCGACAACGGAGCCGGAGCCGGTAACGACATTGACCACACCCGCCGGGATCTTCGCCTCCTTCACCTTGGCGGCGATGGCGAGCGCGGTGAAGGGCGTCAGTTCCGCCGGCTTGATGACGATGGTGCAGCCGGCGGCCAGCGCGCCGCAGAGCTTCCAGCCGATCAGCTCCGCCGGATAATTCCACGGCGTGATGGCGCCGACGACGCCGATCGGCTCGCGCACCACATGGCTTTCGCTGTCGGTCGTGTCGTTCGGAATGATCTCGCCATGCACGCGAATGGCCTCTTCCGCATAGAAATGGCAGGCCTCGGCGAGCTTCAGGATCTCGCCGCGCGCCTCGTTGACCGGCTTGCCCTGTTCCAGCGTCATCACCTTCGCCATGGCATCGGCATCCGCGGCGATGACCTCGCCGAGACGATGCAGCGCAGCGGCGCGCCCCTTGGCGGGCGCTGCCGCCCAGTCCGGAAAGGCCTTGCGGGCGGCAGTGACGGCGGCGTCGATTTCCTCCTGGCTCGCGAGCGTTATGGAGCCGATCTCCTCCAGCGTCGCCGGATTTTCCACCGGGATCGGCCGGCCGCGCCCGGTCACAAAATCGCCGTCGATAAACAGTTTGCCGCTGAGCTGGTCGAGCATTGTACCCATCGTTCTTGCAGTGGTGTTCAAAGGCGTCTTCACGCCGGATGGCTGCAATATATAGTATCACTACGCATCCACAAGCCCTGCCATAGCCGGCAATTTCATTTTTGCGCCTGCGAAATCTCGTTGCAACGCAACAAGAAAATGGCATTAAATCATTGTCTTGTTGTCATATTTTGCACTTATGGCCGCTTCCCATCGCGGCGCTCATTTTCCCCGGTGTATTTTGGATTGACGAGAAAATGAAGTAATACTAGTAATGCCGCATCCCAAGGAGGACTTCTCATGACCATCGATTTTCCGAAGGCTGCGCGCCTGATCGGCCGCGTCTGGCGCCCTGAATTGGACGGGCCGTCCGTCGTCATCGTGCGCGATGGCATGCTGTTCGACGTCACGCAGGAGGTGCCGACCGTCGCCGATTTTCTCGACCGGGATTGCGTCGTGACCTTCGATGCGCTGACCGGCGAGCGGCTCGGCCCGGTCGAGGATTTCATCGCCAGCCCGGCGGAGATGGGCAATGGCGCGGCGCGCGCCTGCCTGCTCGCCCCGTGCGACCTCCAGGCGCTGAAGGCCTGCGGCGTCACCTTCGCGCGCAGCATGATCGAGCGCGTCATCGACGAGCGCACCGCCGGCGACCCGCAGCGCGCGGAAGAAATTCGCCAGCGCATCGGCGACCTGATCGGCGGCAGCCTGACCAATGTGCGCGCCGGCTCGGAAATGGCCGAGCATGTGCGCGGCGTGTTGCAGCGCGAGGGGCTGTGGTCGCAATATCTCGAAGTCGGCATCGGGCCGGATGCCGAGGTCTTCACCAAGTCGCAGCCGATGTCGTCCGTCGGTCACGGCGCGCTCGTCGGCGTCAACAAGATTTCGCGCTGGAACAATCCGGAGCCGGAAATCGTGCTCGCGGTCAACAGCCGCGGTGAGATCCGCGGTGCGACGCTCGGCAACGACGTCAACCTGCGCGATGTCGAGGGCCGCTCCGCCCTGCTGCTCGGCAAGGCGAAGGACAACAATGCCTCCTGCGCCATCGGCCCCTTCATCCGCCTGTTCGACGAAGGTTTCGGCATCGCTGATATCGAGAAGGCGGAACTCAGCATGTCGGTGCGCGGCGAAGACGGGTTCGAGCTCACCGGCCGCTCCAACATGGCCGAGATCAGCCGGGCGCCTGCCGAGCTGGTGCGCCAGACACTGTCGAGCCATCAATATCCGGACGGTTTCATGCTGTTTCTCGGCACCATGTTCGCGCCGACGCAGGATCGCGGTACGCCGGGCAGCGGCTTTACCCATCAGGAGGGCGACGTCGTGGAAATCTCCACGCCGCTGCTCGGCACGCTCGCCAACACCGTCACCTCCTGCGACAAGGCTGCCCCCTGGACCTTCGGCACGCGAGCGCTGATGCGCAATCTCGTACAGCGCGGAGTTTTTGGGTGATGCGCGTCGTCGTTACCGATTACGCCTTCGGAAATGTCGATCAGGAGCGCGCGGCCGCGACGGCGGTGGCGGCTGCCTTTTCCGAACACCAGTGCCGCAGCGAGGAGGAGACGGTCGATGCCGTGCGGGATGCCGATGTCGTCTTCAACAACTTCGCGCCGATGAACGAACGCACTATGGGCGTCATGGCCCGTGGCGCCACCGTCATCCGCTACGGCGTCGGCGTCGACAATGTCGACCTGGAGGCGGCGCGGCGGCTCGGCGTGCATGTCTGCAACGTGCCGGACTACGGCGTTGAGGAAGTCGCCGATCACGCCGCCGCCATGGCGCTTTCGCTGGCGCGCAAGCTCGGCCGCTACGACGCCGGCATCCGCGCCGGAGAATGGAAGATCGGCGCGATGGTCGATCATGTGCGATCGCTCGGCCAGTCGACCGTCGGGCTTGTCGGCTTCGGCCGCATCGCCCGCGCCTTCGCGCGCCGCATGCAGGCTTTTGGCGCGACGATCGTCGCCTATGACCCTTACGTTTCCGCCGCGGATGGCGCGACGATGCTGCCGCTCGACGATGTGATTGCGCAGGCCGATATCCTTTCGCTGCATGTGCCGCTGACGCCCGAGACCCGGCATATGATCGGCAAGGCCGAGATCGCCCGCATGCGCAGGGGCGCGATCCTGGTCAATGTCTCGCGCGGCGGGCTGGTCGATGAAGTGGCGCTCGCGGAAGCGCTTTCCAGCGGCCATCTGGGCGGCGCGGGGCTGGACGTGTTCGAGAAGGAACCGCTGCCGGCAGGGGTGCCGCTTCGCGATGCGCCCAACGCGATCTTCTCGCCCCATGCGGCCTTCTTTTCCGATGCCTCGGTCGAGCGGCTGCAACGGCTTGCGGCGGAAGAGGGTTTGCGGGCGCTGAAGGGCGAGCCGCTGCGCTGTGCCCTGACATGATGGAGACGCCGATGGCCTATCTGAAACAATTCGATCTCACCGGTCGCACCGCGCTGGTGACCGGCGCGGGACAGGGCATCGGCGCCGAATGCGCCGCAGCCCTTGCCGAGGCCGGCGCGCATGTCCATTGCACTGATCGCGACGACGCCCGCGCGGCGGAAACGGCAGAGCGGCTGAAAGCCGCCGGCTTCAACGCCGAGGCCCATGCGCTCGATGTCACCGATACGGCCGCCCTCGAAACGCTGGCGGCGAGGCTGCCGCCGCTCGATAGCCTGGTCTGCAATGCCGGCATCGTCACCAACACGCCCGCGGAGGAGATGAGCGATGACGAATGGGACCGGGTGATCTGCATCAATCTCACCGGCGTGTTCAAGACCTGCCGCGCCTTCGGCCGGCGAATGCTTGCCGCCGGGCGCGGCTCCATCGTCAATATCGGATCGATGTCCGGCACCATCGTCAACACGCCGCAGCCGCAGTGCCATTACAATGCCTCGAAGGCCGGCGTGCATCACCTGACACGCTCGCTTGCGGTCGAATGGGCCAAACGCGGCGTGCGTGTGAACGCGGTTGCGCCCACCTATATCGCCACCCCGCTGCTCGACAAGTTGAACGAACAGCCGGAACTCATTCGTCGCTGGCTGGACCTGACGCCGATGGAGCGCCTGGGCAAGCCCTCGGAAATCGCCTCGGTCGTCCTGTTCCTCGCCTCGGATGCCTCAAGCCTGATGACCGGCTCGATCGTGACGGCCGATGGCGGCTACACCGCGATCTGATCGCTTCTCGTCTCGAAGGCTGCAATCTCCAAGAATCTCTCTTGTCATGTTGTAAGTACAACATTATAGGATGAAGAGAAGATATCTGGAGGATGCCGCATATGTCCGAACGCCGTGAATTGGCGAACGCCATTCGTTTCTTGACCGTCGATGTCGTGCAGAAAGCGAATTCCGGGCACCCCGGAACCGCCATGGGCATGGCCGATATCGCGGAAGTGCTGTGGAACGATTTCCTGCGACACAATCCGGCCAATCCGAAATGGCTGAACCGCGACCGTTTCGTGCAGTCGAACGGCCATGGTTCGATGCTGACCTATTCGCTGCTGCATCTCGCCGGCTACGGGTTGACGGTCCAGGACCTGAAGGATCACCGCAAGCTGCATTCCAAGACGCCCGGCCATCCGGAATACGGCATCACGGCAGGTGTCGAGACGACGACAGGCCCGCTCGGCCAGGGCTTTGCGACAGCGGTCGGCATGGCGCTTGCGGAACGCAAGCTGGCGCAGGATTTCAACCGCGACGGTTTCCCCGTGGTCGATCACTTCACCTATGTCTTCGTCGGCGACGGCTGCCTGATGGAGGGCGTCGCGCAGGAGGCGGCCTCGCTTGCCGGCACGTTGAAGCTCAACAAGCTCATCGCCGTCTATGACGACAACAAGATTTCCATCGACGGCGAGACGCCCGGGTGGTTTGCCGATGACAGCGCGGCGCGGTTCCGCGCACTCGGCTGGAACGTCATCGCGGATGTGGACGGGCACGATGCCGCGGCCATCGCCGCCGCCTTTGCGGCCGCCCGCCGGTCTGAAGACAAGCCGACCATGATCTGCTGCAAGACGATCATCGGCTACGGTTCGCCGAACAAGCAGGGCAAGGAAGAGGTGCATGGCGCGCCGCTTGGCGTGGACGAGGTGGCGCGTACCCGCGAACATCTCGGCTGGACGCACGAGGCCTTCGTCGTGCCGGAACCCGTCATGCAGGCCTGGGACGCCCGTCCGCGCGGCGAGCGGGCGGAAGCCGAATGGAACACGCTCTTTGCGGCTTATAGGACGCACTATCCCGAGCTTGCGGCCGAACTGGAACGCCGCAGTGTGGGCAAGCTGCCGGACGGCATCGATGCTGTCGTGGCAGGCGAGGTGACGCGCATTCTCTCCGCCGCGCCCGTCAAGGAGCCCATCCGCAAGGCGTCCAACCGTGTTCTCGGCAACCTCCTGAAAAGCCTGCCCGAAGTGATCGGTGGTTCGGCCGACGTCTCGCTCTCCACGCTGGCCTGGACGGGTGCCGCCCGCTCCATCACGCCCGACGATTTTTCCGGCAACTTCCTGCATTACGGCGTGCGCGAATTCGGCATGTCGGCCATGATGAACGGTATGGCGGCCCATGGCGGCTTGATCCCCTACGGCGCCTGTTATCTCGTCTTCAGCGATTACAGCCGCAATGCCGTGCGCCTTGCCGCGCTGATGGGCCTCAAGGCGATCTTCCTCTACACGCACGATTCCATCGGCGTCGGCGAGGACGGGCCGACGCACCAGCCCTGCGAACAGCTTGTGGCCTTGCGCGCGATCCCCAACATGTCGCTGTGGCGGCCGGGCAGCGAGTTGGAGGCATTGGTGGCGTGGGAACACGCGCTGAAGCGGCAGGGGCCGAGCGTGGTGGTTGCCGCGCGGCAGGACGGCGGTGTCTTCAACCATTCGTCGGGCGATCTCGATGGCATCCGCAAGGGCGGTTATGTGTTGAAGGATACGACGGGCAAGCCGGACGTCGTTCTCGTGGCGACCGGTTCGGAACTTGGCCTCATCCTTGCTGCCGCGACCACACTCGAAGCGCAGGGTAAGGCAGTCCGCCTCGTCTCCATCCCCAACGGCAACCTCTTTGCGCGGGAAAGCCGGGACTACCAGAACCGCGTGCTTGCCTTCGGCACGCCAACGGTCTTTGTCGAGGCGGCATCGCCGCTTTACTGGTACCAGTTCCTCAAGGGGCCGGGTACGGTCGTCGGCGTCGATCGCTTCGGAGAATCGGCGCCGGGGCCGGAGATCTATCGCCTGATGGAGCTGACGGCTGAGCGGATCGTCTCCGAGGCCGAGCAACTGCTGCGTTAATCACAAGGGACGGGGAAGACATGTATCTCGGCATCGATCTAGGCACCGGTTCGGTCAAGGCCCTTCTGATCGACGACGGCGGCAAGGTCGTCGCCGAAGCCTCCCGTGTCTATCCTGTCTCCTCCCCCGTGCCGGGTTATGCCGAGACCGCACCGGCCGACTGGTGGGCGCAGACGGTGGCGGCCGTGCGCGCCTGCTGCGGAGGGCGCGGTAGCGAGGTCCGTGGGATCGGCCTGTCCGGCCAGGCCCACGGCCTCGTCGTCATGGGGGCGGATGCAAAGCCGCTTCGGCCCGCCATTCTCTGGGCAGACCAGCGGGCGACGGCCGAGATGGATGCGGTGCTCGCGCTGCCGGAAACGGTGCGCCGCCCGCTTGCCAATCCCGTCGTCAGCGGCATGGCCGGGCTTTCCCTGCTGTGGCTGCGGACAAACGAACCAGAGACGTATGCCGCGACCCGCCGCATCCTCTCTCCGAAGGATTGGCTGCGGCTCATCCTGACGGGCGAGACCGCGACGGAGCCCGCCGATGCGTCGATGACGCTGCTCTACGATGTCGGGGCCGACCGTTGGGCCACGGATTTCCTCGGTTCCCTGTCGCTCGATCCCGCAATCCTCGCGCCGGTGGTCGAATCCGATGCGGTGGCGGGCAGGCTGACGGCGGCGGCTGCGGCGGAACTCGGCCTTTCACCCGGCACGCCGGTGGCTGCGGGCCTTTCGGACACGGCCTCCTGCCTGTTCGGCATGGGGCAGGTAAAACCCGGCTCGACCATCCTCCAGGTCGGTTCCGGCATCCAGATCATGTCCGTGGTCGAGGCGATCGAGCCGCGGGTCCAGCCCTTCTACAACAGCTATCGCGGCATCGGTCGCAGCCTCTATTCCATGGCCGCCTTACAGAATGGCGGCACGGTGTTCGAATGGGCGCGCATGGTTCTGGGCGCCTCCTGGCCGGAAATGTACCGCGCCGGTTTCGAGGAGACTGAAGGAAACGGCGGCATCGTCTTCCTGCCCTATGTCACGGGCGAGCGCGCACCGCTGCTCGATCCGAATGCATCCGCCGCCTGGGCCTATATGCGCCTCGGTTGCACGCGAAACCAGCTTATCCGCTCGGTCTTCGAGGGCGTGGCGCTTGCGGTGCGCGACAGCTGGGATGCGATGCAGGGCATCGGCGTTTCGGCCGACCGCATCCTCCTGACCGGCGGGGGCAGCACCGATCCGCGCTGGCAGCAGATGCTGGCCGACATTCTCGAAATGCCGCTGGTGCCGGCCCACGATCTCGGCAATGCCACCATCGGTGCCGCCTATCTCGGCGGCATCGCCGCCGGCCATTGGCGTGGCCCGAACGATATTCCCTTTCCGGACGAGCTCGGCGCGCCCGTCGATCCCGAGCCGTTCGAGGGGTTGGACGATCTCCTCGCCCGTTTCCGCGCCACCTATCGCGGCCTCAAGCACATTTGACGCTTAGTAGGTCCGGTGCAGGTCGATGGTCAGCCGCGTGCGATCGGGGTGATGCCAGGACTCGTAATATTCGAGCACCTGCTTGTTCTGGTCATAGGTCACTTCGCGGTTGAACAGGACGTAGCTGTTCATCTCCACATGCAATTGCGCGGCGATCGCCTCTTCATTGATGCGGGCAAGCTCGACTTGGCGCTTGCCGGTCGTCGCCACCGCGTCATAGCGCTTGGCGAGATACTGGTAGAGCGAGACCTTCTCCAGTTCGTTCGATTGCAGCAGGTCGGGAAAGCGCGAATAGGGCAGGTAGTTGCGCACCACGAGGAAGACGACGCCGTCCGCATAACGCAGGCGCTCCAGGAAGATCGCGTCGTTTTCGCCGATTTCTTCGGCAATGTGGGCGGGCGGCTTTATGCGCTCCTGTTTCAGCACCCGGGTCGTCAGCTTGAAGCCGGCCTTGGCCATGCTTTCGAGCAGCGGATCGAGTTGCTGCACGAGTGCGATCGGCACCTTGCGTTCCAGCACGAAGGCGCCGCGGCCACGTTCCGTTTCGATGAGGTTGTCATGGGCGAGCGACTGGAGGGCCTGGCGGACGACGCTGCGCGACACGTCGTACTGCTCACAGAGTTCGCCTTCGGTCGGCAGTTTGCTGCCTGGCGGATAAGCGCCCGTCTCGATTGCGGCCCGCAGCGTTTCGGCAAGCTGGAAATAAAGCGGGATGGGTGAATTGCGTTCGATGCTCATGCGAATCTCTTCCTCCCGGACCGGGGTCGAACGACTTTGCCTGTTGTGCCCATGACATGACAAGCGGACATCTCGAAAAGCATTGCGTGACTTCATGGGCTGTTGACACCAGGAACGTAGTTTGATTATGTTGTCCGTACAACATTACAAACTGCTATCCTGATATAGCAGACTGTGCCGACGACATCAAATCCGGGAGTTGCAAGGTGGGTGCGAGTGAAGCTGTCATCGAGGGTGTATCGGCGTTGCGCGCCGTCACCAAGGCGCGCAATTCAGGCCCGCATCCGTCCAATCCCGGCGTGGCCTTTTCGATAGATCCGGTCGAGGCTGTGCGCGTCAATCTCTCGGCCGCCGAACGCCGTGTTGCCTCGCTCGCCGGCCGTCGCACCGTCAAGAAGGAATGGCAGGCCGCCTGGCTCGTGCGGGCGATCGAGTGCATCGACCTTACCACGCTGAGTGGCGACGACACGGAAGGCCGCGTGCGGCGCCTCTGCGCCAAGGCGCGGCAACCGCTGCGCGAGGACCTTCAGGAAGCGCTCGGCCTTGCGAACCGCCGCGTGACCACCGGCGCTATCTGCGTCTATCACCGTTTCGTGGCCACCGCCGTCGATGCCCTCAAGGGCAGCGGCATTCCGGTCGCGGCCGTGTCTACCGGCTTTCCGGCTGGTCTCTCGCCCTTCGAGACGCGTTTGAAGGAAATCGAGGCATCCGTTGCCGATGGTGCCGCCGAGATCGACATCGTCATCACCCGCGAGCATGTGCTGCGCGGCAACTGGCAGGCGCTCTACGACGAGGTGAAGGCTTTCAAGAAAGCCTGCGGCCCGGCGCATATGAAGGCCATTCTAGCGACCGGCGACCTCCAGACGCTGCGCAACGTCTCGCGCGCCTCCTGGGTCGCAATGATGGCGGGATCCGATTTCATCAAGACCTCCACGGGCAAGGAAGGCGTCAATGCCACGTTGCCGGTGACGCTGATCATGCTGCGCGCCATCCGCGACTATCGCGAGATGACCGGCCATGTGGTCGGCTACAAGCCGGCCGGCGGCATTTCCACCGCCAAGGATGCCATGGCCTATCTCGCGCTGATGAAGGAGGAGCTCGGCAATGACTGGCTTCAGCCGAACCTCTTCCGCTTCGGCGCCTCCTCGCTGCTCGCCGATATCGAGCGCCAGCTCGAACATTATGTCACCGGCCGTTACGCGGCCTTCAGCCACCACGCCATGGCCTGACGGCGGGCGAGGGGAGAATAGAAATGTCGATTGCAGAGATTCTTGACACGATGAGCTACGGCCCGGCCCCCGAAAGCGACAAGGAAGCGCGCGCCTGGATCAAGACGCTGGGCGGCGAAACGAAGCTGTTCATCGGCGGCGCCTGGAAGAAGGCGAAGACCGGCGAAAGTTTCGAGACAACCGCACCGGGTTCGGGCGAGGTTCTGGTGCGCATCGCCCAGGCCGGCGCCGCCGATGTCGATACCGCCGTCAAGGCTGCGGCCAAGGCGCAGCCGGCCTGGGCCGCACTTCCCGGCCACCAGCGCGCCCGTTTTCTCTATGCGCTAGCGCGCCTTATCCAGCGCCACAGCCGCCTGTTTTCCGTGGTGGAAACGCTCGACAACGGCAAGCCGATCCGCGAAACCCGCGACATCGACATCCCGCTTGTCGCCCGCCACTTCTACCACCATGCCGGCTGGGCGCAGCTCATGGATGGCGAGCTTGCCGACCGCGAGGCGCTCGGCGTCTGCGGGCAAATCATCCCGTGGAATTTCCCGCTGCTGATGCTCGCCTGGAAGATCGCGCCGGCCATCGCGCTCGGCAACACGGTCGTGCTGAAGCCCGCCGAATATACCTCGCTCACGGCTCTTCTCTTCGCCGAAATGTGCCAGAAGGCCGGCCTGCCGGAGGGCGTTGTCAACATCATCACCGGCGATGGCGCGACGGGCGAGGAGATCGTCAAGCACCCCGGCATTGCCAAGATCGCCTTCACCGGCTCGACCGAAGTCGGCCGCCGCATTCGCGAGGCGACTGCCGGCACCGGCAAGAGCCTGACGCTGGAACTCGGCGGCAAGTCGCCCTTCATCGTCTTCGACGATGCCGATCTCGACGCGGCTGTCGAAGGCGTGGTCGATGCCATCTGGTTCAACCAGGGCCAGGTCTGCTGCGCCGGTTCGCGCCTGCTGGTGCAGGAAAGCATCCACGATCGTTTCATCGCCAAGCTCAAGGCGCGTATGGAGACGCTGCGCGTCGGCGATCCGCTCGACAAGGTCATCGATATCGGCGCCATCGTGCACCCGGTGCAACTGGAGCGCATCCGCTCGCTGGTCGAGGCGGGCGTCAAGGAGGGCGCGACGCTGCACCAGCCGAAGGCCGGCGTTCCAGGCAAGGGTTGCTTCTATCCGCCGACGCTGCTGACCGGCGTGCATCCGGCCTCGACGGTCTCGCGGGTGGAAATCTTCGGGCCCGTGCTCGTCGCCACGACGTTCCGCACGCCCTCCGAGGCCGTGGAGCTCGCCAATAACACGGAATACGGCCTCGCCGCCTCCATCTGGAGCGAGACCCTGTCGCTCGCCCTCGACATCGCGCCGAAACTGAAATGCGGCGTCGTCTGGGTGAACGGCACCAACATGTTCGATGCCGGCGTCGGTTTCGGCGGCTACAAGGAATCCGGCTTCGGCCGCGAGGGCGGTCGCGAAGGGCTTTCTGCCTATAGTCGGCCGAAATGGCTCGCCAAGGCGAAGGCGATCGTCGAGAAGCCGGCGGCACAAGCGACCGGCGACGTGCTCTCCACCGGCTTCGTCGATCGCACGGCGAAGTTCTATGTCGGCGGCAAGCAGGCCCGGCCCGACGGCGGCTACTCGCGCGCCATCGTCTCGCCCTCCGGCGCGCTTGTCGGCGAAGTCGGCGAGGGCAACCGCAAGGACATCCGCAACGCCGTGGAAGCCGCCCGCAAGGCGACATCCTGGAGCGCCGCGAGCGAGCATAACCGCGCGCAGATTCTCTACTACATCGCCGAGAACCTCGATGCCCGTGCCGGCGAGTTCGCCGACCGCCTCGCCGCCATGACCGGCCAGCGCCGGCAGGATACGATGCGCGAGGTTTCCGCCAGCGTATCGCGCCTGTTCTCCTACGGCGCCTGGGCCGACAAATATGAGGGCGCCGTGCACAAGCCGCCGATGCGCGGCGTGGCGCTCGCCATGAACGAGCCCGTCGGCACGCTCGGCATCATTTGCCCGGAAGAGCCCGGCCTGCTCGGCTTCGTCTCCACCTTCGCACCGGCAATCGCACTCGGCAACCGCGTCGTCGTCGTGCCGTCGGCCAGCCAGGCGCTCGCCGCCACCGACTTCTACCAGGTGCTGGAGACATCCGACGTGCCGGACGGCGTGGTCAACATCGTGACGGGCGACCGGGATGCGCTGGCGCTCGACCTCGCCAAGCACGAGGAAGTCGACGGCATCTGGTATTTCGGCACCGCTGCCACGGCCGGCGCCATCGAGAAGGCGTCCTCCGGCAACCTCAAGCAGGTCTGGACCGAACAGGTGCAGCGCGACTGGTTCGATGCGCGCCAGGGCGAGGGCCGGGAGTTCCTCGCGCGCGCCACGCAGGTGAAGAATATCTGGGTGCCTTACGGCGAGTAAGGCACGCAAGAACGGCGGGCCACCCCGGCCCGCCTGAGAAAATGCCGGGTGGCCGCGATGGCCTCCCGCATCGATTTCGAAGACCGACGGTTCGCAGCCGAGGGCAGCGCTTTTGCGCGCCCACCCTTTCGTGCGGCCGGAGATCAGGCATTTTAGACGGAGGAAAGACGTGTATCTCGAACGTTTCAGGCTCGACGGCGAACTGGCAGTCATCACGGGGGGAGGGCGCGGCATCGGGCTTGCGAGCGCCGATGCGCTGGGCGAGGCCGGCGCACGGCTCGCCCTCATCGAGCGCGATCCCGCTCTTCTGGAAGAGGCGCGAGCGACCCTTCAGGCCAAGGGCTACGACGTTTCCGTGCATGAGGGCGACGTCACCGATGCCAAGCGCATGCAGGCGATCGCCGACGAACTGGCCGCCAAGGGCGGCGCCTCCATCCTCGTCAACAATGCGGGCATTGCGCTGAGCGACGTTCCCGCCGAGGACATGGAAGACGAGCGCTGGCTCAAGGTCATCGATGTCAATCTCAACGGTGTCTACTGGTGCTCGCGCTCGTTCGGCCGGCACATGCTGGACGCCGGCCGCGGGGCGATCGTCAATGTCGGCTCCATGTCGGGCTTCATAGTCAACCGGCCGCAGCCGCAGGCGCATTACAACGCCTCGAAGGCCGCCGTGCATCACCTGACCAAGTCGCTCGCCGCCGAATGGGCGCCGCGCGGTGTGCGCGTCAATGCAGTGGCGCCCACCTATATCGAAACGCCGCTCAACGCGCTCGTCGAGAACAACCGGCCCATGTTCGATCGCTGGATCGATTCCACGCCCATGGCGCGCATGGGCAAGGACCACGAGGTCGCAAGCGTGATCCTCTTCCTGTCCTCCCAGGCAGCCAGCCTGATGACCGGATCGATCGTGCTTGTGGATGGAGGATACACGCTCTGGTGACCGCATCCCGTGCCGGGTGCCGCACCACATCGTGTTTGCCGCAATAGCATGCAAACAAGTCAACTAGGAGGAGTTACCATGACCACTATCAAGACGCTTCTGGCAGGGTCCGTCGCCCTGTTCTGCCTCACCTCTGCCGCCATGGCGGCGGATTGCAAGGTGGGCCTCACCATGCCCTCGCTCAACGCGCCCTACTTCGCCGCGCAGGTCGCTGCCGTCGAGAAGGCCGCCAAGGATGCGGGCTGCGAAATCACCACGGCGGATAGCCAGAGCGATTTCTCCAAGCAGATCAACGATGTGGAAGACATGATCGCCAAGGGCATCAACATCCTCATCATCAACCCGCGTGACCAGGAAGCGCTCGTGCCGGTCGTCAATGCGGCAACCGCCGCCGGCGTCAAGGTCGTGGCCATGGACTCGACGCTCAATCCGAAGGCCAATTTCATCTCGCAGGTACGCTCTTCCAGCGACGAGAACGGCCGCCTGGTCGGCGACTGGATCGCCAAGACGATGAAGGGCACGCCGATCAAGATGATCCTGCTGTCCGGCAACCAGGGCAATCCTGGCGGGCTTGAGCGCCGGATGGGCGTCATCAAGGGCATTACCGAAGCGCAGCTCGTCAACGAAGGCGCGGTCAACCTGCAGATCCTCGGCCAGGGCTGGGGTGACTGGGCGACGGACGGCGGCCTGAAGGCGGCGGAAGACCTGTTCCAGGCCCATCCGGACGCCAACCTCGTCGTCGGCGAGAACGACTCCATGGTGCTCGGCGCCGTGCAGGCGGCCAAGGCCGCCGGCCTCGACAAGATCCTCTTCGCCGCCGCTGCCGATGGACAGCGCGAGGCGCTGGCGATGATCAAGGACGGCGCCTACGGCGCGACGGGCCTCAACGATCCGGACCTCGTCGGCCGCACCGCCTTCGATGTCGCCTACAAGGCGTTGAAGGGCGAACTGCCGTCGGACTTCCCGAAGGAGTATTTCACGCCCGCAGACGTGATCTCCAAGGACAATGTCGACAAGTATTACAAGCCCGATTCTGTATTCTAAATCGACAGCAAGAGAAGGATGCACCGGTCGCCGGTGCATCCTTTTGGGAGCCCAATGACAGAACTTGTCAGTCTATCCGGTATCCGGAAGAACTATGCCGGCGTGCAGGCGCTGAAGGGCGTGGATTTCGACCTGAAGGCCGGCGAAGTGCATGCGCTGGTCGGCGAAAACGGCGCGGGCAAATCCACGCTGATGCGCGTGCTCGGCGGCGAGACGCCCCCGACCTCTGGCACGGTGAGCCTATACGGCGAGACGGTACAACTTTCCGGGCCGCGGGATGCGACGAGCCGCGGCGTGTCCGTCATCCACCAGGAACTGGCGCTGGCGCCGGACCTGACGGTTGCCGAAAACATCTTTCTCGGGCGCCTGCCGGGCTTCGTCAATCACGGCGCGCTGCGCAAGGCGGCACGCGATATCCTCGATCACCTCGGCTTTGCGATCGACCCCGCCGTGCAGGCCGGCCGTCTGACGGTCGCCCACCAGCAGGTGGTCGAGATCGCCAAGGCGCTGTCCAACAAGGCGCGCATCATCGTCTTCGACGAACCGACCGCCGTGCTCGCCAACAGCGATGCCGAGCGGCTGCTCGCGATCATCCGCGAGCTGCGCGCCGGCGGCACCGGCGTCGTCTACATCTCGCACCGCCTGAACGAGGTCTTCGACCTCTCCGACCGCATCACGGTGATGAAGGACGGCTCCCATGTCGAGACACTGGAGACCGCCGCGACCGATGTCGACGCGGTGATAGCCCGCATGGTCGGCCGCCAGATGTCCGCGCTGTTTCCGCCCAAGGACGGGCGTATGCCCGGCAAGGTGGTCGTCGACGTGCGCAACGTTACCCGCGGGCGCAAGGTCCGCGATGTCAGCTTTTCCGTCCGCGCGGGCGAGGTCGTCGGCCTCGGCGGGCTCGTCGGCTCCGGCCGCACGGAGGTCGCGCGCCTCGTCTTCGGCGCCGACAGGATGGATTCGGGCACGGTCGAGCTGAACGGCAAGCCGCTGCACCTTTCCTCGCCGCGCGATGCGGTGCGCGCCCAGATCGGCCTCGTTCCGGAAGACCGCAAGGAACATGGCGTCATCCTCGATGCGCCGATCCGCATCAACACGACACTCGCCAAGATCCGCAGCATCACCCGTTTCGGCATCCTGAACGTCACCAAGGAGAGGCAGGTCGCAACGGCGCTCGGTGCCGAGATGCGCCTCAAGGCTTCGAGCGTCGATGCACCGGTTTCGAGCCTTTCGGGCGGCAACCAGCAGAAGGTGGCGCTTGCCAAGTGGTTCCACGCCGATTGCGACCTGCTCATTCTCGACGAGCCGACGCGCGGCGTCGATGTCGGCGCGAAAAGCGAAATCTACAATTTGATCAACGACCTGGCCAAAGCCGGCAAGGCGGTTCTCGTCATTTCGTCCGAACACCAGGAGCTGTTCGGCATTTGCGACCGCATTCTCGTGATGGCGGAAGGTGCCATCGTGGGCGAGCTCGCCGAAGGCGCGTTCACCGAGCAGCAGCTTTTGACGCTGGCAATGACCCAGTCGGCCAGGAACAGGGATGAGGCAAGCCTATGACCACTACACCCGCAAGCGCCGCTGCGCCGTCGTCGCTTACGCCCCGCATTCTGGAGGCCGTCCGCCACTACGGCACGCTCGGCATCTTCCTGGTGCTGGTGATCGTCGCGTCGCTCTGGTCCGATGCGTTCCTGACAGAGCGCAACCTGATGAATGTCGTGCGCCAGGTCGCCTCCGGCGCCGGCATCATGGCCGTCGGCATGCTCTTCGTCGTGCTGACGCGGGGCATCGACCTTTCGGTCGGTTCGATCGCGGCGGTCGGCTCCGTGCTCTGCGCCCATCTTATCGCCGCGCAGGGGTTCAGCGTTCCGCTGGCGATCCTGCTCGTCATCGCGACCGGGGCGGCCTGCGGCGTGGTCACCGGTTTCTTCGTCGCCTATATGCGGCTGCCGTCCTTCGTCATCTCGCTCGCCATGATGGCGATCGCGCGCGGCATTTCGCTGATCGTCAGCGCCGGCCGGCCGATCACGATGGGAGAGCCCGGTGCGTCGCTGGTCGATTTCGGCAGCGGCTTCTTCCTCGGCATCCCGCAGCCGGCGATCCTGATGCTGCTGATCTACGCCATCGGCGCCGCGGTGCTCACCTATACGAGCTTCGGCCGCATCGTCACCGCCATCGGCTCCAACGAAGAGGCCGTGCGGCTCTCCGGCGTGCCGGTCGAGCGCTACGTGCTATCGGTCTATGTCATCAGCGGCGCATTGGCGGCCGTTGCAGGCATCGTGGCGGCCGGGCGCACGGGCATCGGCACGCCGCAGGTCGGCGTCGGCGCGGAGCTCGATGTCATCGCAGCCGTGGTCATCGGCGGGGCGAGCCTGATGGGCGGACGCGGCAACATGTTCAACACGCTGCTCGGCGCGCTGATCCTCGGTATCATCACCAACATCATGAACCTTGCCGGCGTGCCGGGCTATCACCAGAACGTCTATCTCGGACTGATCATCATCCTGGCGATGCTCATCCAGTACGTCACCGCCCGGTCGCGCCGCTAAATTCGGAGAACAGCATGTCCCGTTCCTTCGGCAGCCCCAGCCGCTACATCCAGCGCCGCGGTGAAATCGCGCGCCTCGGCGAACACCTGGCGCCGCTTGGCCGCAAGCCGCTCGTCCTCATCGATGCCTTCCTCTTCGAGCGGTACGCGGAAACGCTCGGCGCAAGCCTGAAGGACGGCTTCGGCGCCCGCTTCGAAAAATTCGGCGGCGAGTGCAGCGACCGCGAGATTGCCCGCGTGACGGCGATTGCGGCTGAACATGGCGCGGATGTCGTCGTCGGCATCGGCGGCGGCAAGACGCTCGACACCGCCAAGATGGCCGCGCACCGGACCAATGCCCGCATGCTGGCCGTGCCCACCATCGCCTCCACCGATGCGCCGACAAGCGCCGTGGTGGTCGTCTATTCCGATGAGGGCGTCTTGCAGGAGGCGCACAACCTGCCGCGCAATCCCGATCTCGTGCTGGTCGATCCGGAGGTCATCGTCGCGGCACCCGTGCGCTTCCTCGTCGCCGGCATGGGGGATGCGCTCTCCACCTGGTACGAGGCGCGCGCCAATATCGAGGCCGGCACGTTCAACTACATTTCCGGCGGTTTCCCGGCCACCCGCGCCGCCATCGCCATTGCCCGCGAATGCCATGCGGTGATCATGGAACAGGCGGTGAAGGCCAAGCTTGCGGTGGAAGCCGGCGTCGTAACACAGGCCGTAGAGGATATCATCGAGGCGAACACGCTTCTTTCCGGCCTCGGCTTCGAGAATTGCGGCGTCTCCGCCGCGCACGGCATCCATGATGCGCTGACCGTGCTGCCGGAAATCCATGGGCTCCTGCATGGCGAAAAGGTCGCCTTCGGCGTGCTCTGCCTGCTCGTCTTGGAAAACCGCCCGCAAAGCGAGATCGACGAGACGCTCCGCTTCTGCCGCACCCTCGGCCTGCCGACGACGCTGGCGGACCTGAACATCACAGAGGATGTGTCGGCCAAGGTGCGCCGGGTCGCCGAAGCCGCCGTTAAGGGCAACATCACGCACGCCACCCGTGCGCCGGTGGGCGTGCAGGAGATCGAAGCGGCCATCCTCGCCGCCGACGCCCTCGGACGGGCCGCCTGAACGCTTTCATACTGCAAATTAAATCGAAACCCCGGCCAAGAGGCCGGGGTTTCTTATTTGAAGCTTTAGAATCCGCCGACGACGAAACCGCCATCGACCGGCAGGTCCGCGCCGGTGATGAAGACGGCGGCGGGGGAGGCGAGGAAGAGCGCAGTGCCGACGAGGTCGTCCACGGTGCCCCAGCGCTTCAGCGCCGAACGCTGTGCGATCTTTTCCGCCGGCACCGGGTCGGTCCACAGCCCCTTGGTCATGTCGGTCTTGTGGTAGCCGGGGGAGATCGCGTTGACGCGGATGCCGTCGGGGCCGAAAGCATGGGCGAGGTGGCGGGTGAGGCCGAGCACGCCGGACTTGCTGGCGCCATAGGCCGGCACGAGCGGATCGCTGACATAGCTGAGCATGGAAGCCGTGTTGAGGATGACGCCCTTCGAGGCCTTGAGCAGCGGCAGCACGGCCATGGCGAAGCGCATCTGGCTGTTCAGGTTGACGTCCATCACCTCCATATAGGTGTCGTCCTCGAACTCGGCTTCGGGACGGGCGATGCCTGCGCCGTTGACGAGAACGTCGAGCTTGGAAAGCGTCTTTGCAAATGCCTTGATGGCCTCCGGGTCGCGCACGTCGACGCGCTCGAAGCGGATGCCCTTGTTCTCCGGGTCGGCTGCCGCCGCCTTCAGCTTCGTCTCCGAACTGCCGAGTGCCACGACCGAACCGCCGAGCTGGGCAAAACCCTGGGCAATGGCAAGGCCGATGCCGGACGAGCCGCCGGTGACCAGGATGTCCTTGCCGGCAAACAGGTCCGGGCGAAACGTGTCGATGATGTCCTTCATGATTTCCTCCTCCAATGGGGTGATTCAGGGCCGATCGCCGGCCGGGCGGATCTGGGCGGCAAGCGCGTCCATGTCGTCGTAGAGCGCCTTGCTGTGATGGTAGAGCCGGTCGAACACCGGCTGGACATGGCTGTATACCTCGACCCAGGCAGGATCGGGCGCAATTTCATCCGCATAACGGACATAGGCGTCCGCCGCATCCTCGGGCCGGGAGAAACGGCCCGTCGCGGTCGCGGCCATCGCGGCGCAGCCGACAAGGCCGCATTCCGGCTCCTGCGGCACGAGCACCGGCGTGTCGAAGACGCTCGCCTTGATCTTCAGCCAGAGTTTTGTGCGCGCCCCGCCGCCGGCGGCGATCATGCGCTCCAGCCGCTTGCCGGAGCTCGCCTCCATGATGCGGATGTGGCGGGCCATGGCAAAGGCGATGCCTTCCAGGATCGCTCGGTGCAGGTGCTCCATGCCGTGCACCGCGCCAAGCCCGAAGAACTGTGCGCGCGCGTTGCGGTGCTGGCCGAGACGCTCGCCGGTCAGGAAGGGCATGAACAGCAACGCCTCGGAACCGGGCGGCGCCTTTTCGGCCCGTTCGACGATGTCGCTGTAGCTCAACGCGCCATCATGGAAGGCGCGCCGCGCCCAGCGCATGCCGTCGCCGCCGGTTTCGAGCAGCACGAAGGGTGCCCAGTTGCCCTCGATCGTCGCGACGTTGGAGATTTCAGGATCGAGCAGCGGTTTTTCGGCGATCATCGTGACGATCGCGCCGGTGCCGGTGCTGTCCGAGCCGAGGCCGGGCCGGCACGCGCCTGAGCCGAGCAGTGCCATCGGATAGTCCGCCCCGCCCACCATGACGGGCGTGCCGGCGGCAAGCCCGGTCGCGAGTGCGGCTTCCTCCGTGACGTGGCCGATGATGTCGAGCGGATTGCGGATCGGCGGTAGCAGCCGGGCGTCCAGTCCCATGCGCTCGATCATCACCGGCGACCAAGCGACCGTCTCCGGGTTCATCAGGAAGCTGCATGAGGCGTCGCCGGTATCCATGGCGATTTCGCCGGTCAGCCGGAAGTTGATGTAGTCCTTCGGCATGATGGCGACGGCGCTGCGCTTGTAGGCCTCGGGATCGGCATCGCGCACCCATTGCAGCTTGAAGCCAGGCCAGGCGGGCGTCGGCGTGTTGCCGCTTTCGCCGAGATAGCTTTCGGGTGCGTTCTCGGCCTCGAATTTTCGCACAAGGTTGAGCGTGCGCTTATCATTCCAGAGCGGCGCGGTATCGCGGGTCAGGTGCCCCGCATCGTCGAGCAGCACGAGGCCGTGCATCTGGCCGCAGATGGCGACGATGGATATGCGCTCGCGCGCGCCTTCGCTCTTGTCCAGCACGGCGCGCACCGCGGTGCAGGCGCCCTCCCACCAGTCGAGCGGCCGCTGCTCCGCCCAGCCGAATTGCGGCACGATCTGGTCGTGTTCGCGCGCCGCGATCTCGACGATTCGGCCCGAGGTGTCGATGAGCGCCGCCCGCACGCTGCCGGTGCCGACGTCGATGGCGAGAAAGAGCTCCCCGGTCACGATGCAACCTCCCTGAGCGCGGCGAGTGCGCCCGACAATACCTGCTGTTGTTCGGCGGCCTCGCGATAGGCGACGCGTGCCGCCTGGTAGACGGCAAGCGTTTCCGCCGCGGGTTCGCTGCGCCCTTCCGCGACATGCAAAGCGCGGATCGGCAGGAAATCCGTCCAGAGCCCCATGCCGACGAAGGCAAGTGCCGCGGCGCCCAAAGCCGCTGCCTGCTGGTCGATCTTCGTCTTGATGATCGTGCAATCGAAGACGTCGGAAAAGACCTGCCGCCAGAAGGCGCTGCGGGCGCCGCCGCCCACGATGATCATTTCCGAGCCGATCGCAGTCATGCGGCGCAACTCGTCGAGCGCGACGCGCAGGCCGAGCGCCACGCCCTCCAGCGTCGCGCGCAGAATGTCGGCGCGGCCGTGTTGCAGGTCCAGCCCGACGAAGCCACCGCGCACCGCAGGCCCGCCTTCGAAGCTCGTGCCGCCGCCAAGCGTGGGCACGAAGATCAGGCCACGCGCCCCGGCCGGCGCTTCGCCGGCAAGGCGAAACAGTTCGTCATGGACGTCGAGGCCGGCAGCTCTTGCCGCCTGCTTCACGTCCGGCAGCAGCGTATCGGTCACCCAGTTGACGCTGGTGCCGGAGGAGAAGATCGAGGTCGCCGAAATGAACATGCCCGGCACCACATGGGCGAAGACGAAGGGGCGCACGCGGTCATCCAGCAACGGCTCGGAAGAGGAAACGGTGATCCAGCTCGACGAGCCCATCGAGGCATAGGCGTCGCCCTCCAGGAAGGTGCGGCCGCCGAGCGCCATGCAGCTGTTGTCCACGCCACCCGCGACCACCTTGACGCCCGGGGGCAGGCCGAGTTGCTTCGCGGCATCGGGCAGGACGTCGCCGAGAATGTCAGTGGAGGCGACGATTGCCGGGAAGAGGGCCGGGCTGAGACCCGCCGCTTCGATCAGCTCCGGTGCATAGTGCCCGGCCTTCAGATCATAGACGCCGGTGCCCGAGGCATAGGACGGGTCGGTGGCGATGCGGCCGGTTAGCCGAAGGTTGATATAATCCTTGGTGCCGATGATCGTTCTTGTCCGGGCAAAAATATCGGGCGCGTTTCGGCGCAACCAGATCGCCTTGAACACGGTGTAGAGCGGGGCCGGGAAGCCGTTGCCGGTTTTGCGATACCATGTGTCCGGGTCGATCCGCGTGAAGAAGTCCTCCGCCTCGGCGACCGCGCGCCCGTCCGACCAGAGCGGAACGAATTCCTGCAACAGGGAGCCATTCTCGTCGAGCGAAATGCAGCCGAGGCTGTGGCCGGAAATGGCGATGGCGCGGATGGACGCGGCATCCACCTCCGGATGTTTGAGCAGGGTGCCAAGGCTCGCGCAAATGGCGTCCCACCAGTCTTCGGGTCGCTGTTCGTGATGCGAGGAGGAGGGGTAGAACGTCTTGTAGGACACGACCTCTTCCGCAATGCAGGTGCCGTCCGGACGGAAGATCGCCGCCTTGACGCCCCCGGTGCCGAGGTCGAATGCCGCAACGGTATCGGCCATGGTCTCAGCCCACCGCGCCGATTATGTCGAGGCGCCCGCCGGGCAGCGCGGCGCATTGGCGCACCAGATCGACCGCGACCTTCGTGTTGATGCCGAAGCGGGTGACGCCGAGGCGCACCATGGCGGCAATGCTTTCCAGCGAGCGGATGCCGCCCGAGGCTTTGACCTCGACCGCGCCATCGACTGTATCGATGATGAGCTTCAGCTTTTCCGGCGTCGTGGCGCTCGGCGTCCAGCCGGTGCCGGTCTTCACGAAAGCGGCACCACTTTCGGCGACGATCCCCGAGGCGGTGCGGATCTCGTCATCCGTCAGGTGGGCGAGTTCGAGGATGACCTTGAGCGGCACCGGTGCAATTGCCTCCACCACGGCGCGGATATCGCTGCGCACATAGTCGAGATCGCCGGATTTGAGGCGGCCGACATTGATCATCATGTCGAGTTCCTGAGCGCCGTTTGCGGCAAGCTCCGTGGCTTCGGCGACCTTGGTGCGGGTCGTATGGCCGCCGGACGGGAAACCGACCGGGCCACCGACGAGCGTCAGCCCGCCGGACGGCACGAGGCTGCGCAGCAGCGGCACGAAATTCGGCAGCACATGGGCGGCGATGAAACCTTCGGCCACGGCGATTTCCGCCAGCTCCCGCACGTCCGCCTCGGTATGGAAGGCCTGGACGGCGCTGATGTCGATCAGGGCGGCGAGCTCGCGCTGCGAGAGCGATGCCGGCGTCGGGGAGCGGTGGCGGGTGTTGTGCATCTCTATGTCTCGTTGCTCATTCTTAGGTAGCGAAGGTTGCGCTTCATGCCGGTGAAGAGCTCGACATGTTCGGCGCCGCGGCGCAGCGCCACGCTGGTGGACAGGATATCGATCACCGTCAGCGCGGCGATGCGGGATATGGTGGGCGTGTAGATATTGGTGTTTTCCAGCGTCTCGACCTTCAGCACGAGATCGCAGAACTCGACGAGCGGGCCATCCGCGCCGACGATGCCGATGATCTGGCAGCCGTTTTCGCGCGCCCGGCGGGCGGTCTCGATGATCGCCAGCGTCGCGCCCGTATTGGAGATGACGACGGCGACGTCGCCCGGTTTCAGCATGGAGACGACCATGATCTGCTGGTGCGCGTCGGTCTCCGCGCCGCAGGGCACGCCGAACAGCGGGAATTTCTGCTGCGCATCACGCGCGACGATGCCCGAGGCGCCGAAGCCGAAGAAGTCGATGCGGTTCGCCTTGGCGAGCATATCGACGACCTGGCCGACTTTTACCGGATCGAGATGGTTGCGCACCCAGTCGAGGCTGGTGATCGTATAGTCGAAGATTTTTTCCGAGACCTGGGCCGGCGTGTCGTTGCCGTCGATGACCGAATGGGTGGCTGAGACGCCGAGCGCGAGGCTCTGGGCGAGGCGCAGTTTGAAATCCTGGTAGCCCTGGCAGCCGACGGAGGCGCAGAAGCGGATGACCGTCGGCTGGCTGACATCCGCCCATTCGGCGGCCTCCGCGATGGTCGCGTTGATGACGCGCTTCGGGTCGGCAAGGACGAGTTCGGCCACCTTGCGATCCGACTTGCGGAGCTCTCCGCGCTTCATGCGGATGACCTCCAATATGTTGTTATTGTTGCCGCCAATCGGTTTGGGCTGGAGCGCGCTGGTTGACATGGAGACCCCCGGTTCACTTAGACAATCGGTATTCAACCGACAGCTTTGCCCGATGGAGCCGCGCCCTGCAATCAGCCGCCGCCGATTTGGCATCGATCGTTGCAGGGTCCTCCGTGTTGAAGGCGAACATGCCGTAGTGATGGGCGATCATGTCCGCCGCGCCGATCCGGTCCGAGAGCACACAGGCTTCGTCCAGCGTCAGATTGCCGGCGATCCCGGCTTGCGTGAGCTCAGGCCGGCGGCCATTGACCGGCAGCAGCGCGAGATCGACCTTGAAGGGTGCGACCTCGTCAACGAGCCCTTCGAAGGGGATCGTATCGCCGGAATGGTAGAAGCGAACGCCGTCGCTCTCGACCACGTAGCCTAGGAATTTGTGCCAGCCTTCCGGCGAGCGTTCCAATGTTTCGTGCGCCGCGCGGATAGCGGTGATGGCGAGGCCGGGCAGGGGCTCGATACGCTCGCCGGCATTGACCGCGATCAGCCGTTCCAGCCCGACGCCGATGCGTTCCTTCGCAACCTCGATCGCGGCGCGCGGTACGACGAAGCGGCAATCCGGATTGGCCGTAGCGATCGGCGCCAGCGTCTGCTGGTCCATATGGTCGGTATGGTGATGCGTCACCAGCACGAGATCGACCGGGCCGATTTCGGACGGCTGGATGGGAGCGGCCATCAGGCGGTCGTGCTCGAAGCGCTTGCCCTGGTATTTCTCCGCAAGGCTATCGGAAAGATAAGGATCGATGACGATGCGATAGCGGCTGGTCGCGATGACGAAGCCGGCCTGCCCGAGCCAGTAGAGCTGGATGCCTTCAGCCGGCGGCGTGGAGAGCCGCGCGGCAAGCGTTTCCGAAAACGGCACGGGCGAGAGCGACGTCATGCGGCGTTCTCCCTGACCAGCGCGGCGAGCAGGTTTTCCACGGCGATGGTCGTCGCCTTGCTGACGCTCTCGTCCGTCAGCCCGCCGATATGGCTCGTGGCGATGACGCGGGGATGGCTGGCAAGCGAGCCGGGCGCAGGCGGTTCCTCGACGAAGACGTCGGTGGCGTAGGTCTGCAACCGGCCCTCGTCGAGTGCGGCGCGCACGGCATCCTCATCCACCAACGTCGCGCGGGCTGTGTTGATCAGGATGGCGTTGGGCGGCATGATCGCGAGCCGTTTCGCGTCGACGATTGGCCTGCCGTCGGCGGGCGCGGGGCAATGCAGCGAGACGATGTCCGCTCCCGCAAAAACCTCGTCCAGGCTTGCCCATTTGAACGGGCCGTAGACTTCAACATTCGGGCGGAACGGATCATGGGCGACGACGTTGGCCCGCATCGATGAGACGGCGCGTGCGACGCGCTTGCCGATCGCGCCGCAGCCGATGATGCCGACGGTGCGCTCGGCGATTTCTTTGCCGCGCGAACGCGGCCAGCCGCCGGCCCGAATGCCGGCCGTCTCGGTGGGGATGTGGCGGAGGGAGGCGAGGATGAGGCCCATCGCAAGCTCCGCCACGCCGACCGCATTGGCGCCCTCGGCCTTGAGCACGCGGACGCCCCGACCCTTGAGCAGCGCCAGCGGCAGGTTGTCGATGCCGGTGCCGTTGCGGCTGATGGCGCGCAGGCTGTCGGCGGCGGCGATGACCCGGTCGGAGACCGGCTCGACGCCGGCGAGCCAGCCGACGCAGCCGGGCACGAGGTCGAGCAGTTCGGCCTCGTCTGGCATACGGCCCGGCGTCGGGAACACGAGGTCGAAACCGGCCTGGCGCAACGGCTCCAGTTCCGGCGGCGGATCGAGCGAGAGCGAACGGGGCGTGACGAGAATACGCTTCACCACATCACCCCTTCGCCGCTTCGATGGCGATGCGCGAAATCTCGTCGAAGGACGGGCCGGAGGTCGGGATATCGATATCGAACACTTCGGCGATGACCTGCGTCCAGCCATGCAGGAAATAGGTCCAGCCATCCTCGACCTGCAACCCACGCGCCGCCTGCTGGCGTCGTGCCTGGTCGAGAAAGACGAGGTCGCCGCGGTAGTTCAGGTCCCAGGCAATCGCCCTTTCGGGGAAGAGGCCCGCATCGGTGATCGGCGAGCCGGGCGCGTCCTTGCCGAGGCCGGTGGCGTTGATGACGAGCGAGCCCGGCTTCAGCGCGGCCATGGCGGCATCGTTCAGCTCCGGCCGGTCGGCCAGCACGTAGTCGATCTTAACGCGGGCGTTCATGTCCTGGTGAATGCGCCGCAACTCGTCGAGACGCGGCTGCGACCGGTTGGTGACGACGATGCGCGAGGGCAAATCTGCGCCGCGGCGTGCCTGCATGAGATGCCAGGTGATGGCGATGGTGGACCCGCCGGCGCCCATGGAAAGGACTTCCGCGCCAGTGTCGGCAAAGTGGCCGGCCGGCACGAAGCCGTCGATCGCAAGGCCCGACGAAATGGGGTCCTTGGCATGGCAGATCAGCTTACCGTCGCGCTTCGACAGGCAGCTCGTCTCATGCATCAGCAGCGCATGCGGATCGATCACGTCGAACATGTCGCGCGCCGCGTTGAACAGGTCGATCTTGTGCGTGGTGACGAGCGCGCCGAGCGACAGCGGGTCCGTCTTGATAAAGGCGACGGCCTCGCGATAGGCGGCCGGATCGGCATGCAGTGGAAAATCGATGCCCTTCAGCACGGCGTCCTTCAGCCCGAGATGGCGCGCCCAGGCGGGAAAGACCCGCATGATCGAGCTTTTCGCCGTCGTCACGCCGATGAAGTAGAAGGTCGGCTGGGTGGCGGGTTGATAGCGGCTCATCGGTTCGCCTCGCGTGCCTCTTTGGCCTTTGCCACAGCCGCGCGCGCCTTCGCCGTGATATCGGCCCAGCGGCCTTCGCCGATGTCGGCCTTCGTCGCGATCCAGGTGCCGCCGACGGCGGCCACCGCGCTCAGCTTCAGCCATTCGTGCATGTTGTCGAGGCTGACGCCGCCGGTCGGCACGAAGCGGGTGCCGAGATGCGCGAAGGGCGCGCTGATCGCCTCCAGCATGGCGGGGCCTCCGGCTGCTTTCGCCGGGAAGAATTTTGCGAGCTTCAGGCCGTGGCGGGTGACGGCGGTCAGGTCGGACGGCGTCATGATGCCGGGCGCGAAGGGAAAGTCCTTGCCGTTCGCGGCCGTGACGATCTCGGCATCGAAGCCGGGCGCGAGGCCGAAGCGGGCACCGGCGGCAATTGCCGCGTCGAGGGCTTCCGGCGTCAGGATCGTGCCGGCGCCGACCAGCAGTTCCGGCCGTTTGTCGGCCATGATGGCGATGACTTCGGCGGCCGCCTCGGTGCGGAAGGTGATCTCGGCGAGCGGCAGACCGCCTTCGAGAAGCGCATCGGCGAGCGCGACGGCGTCGGAGGCGCGCTCGATGGCGATGACCGGAACGACGCCGAGCTTGGCTGCCTGATCGAATGGGGCACTCATGCGGTTTTTTCCTTCTCCTGATGGCCATAGAGGGCGGCGATCGTCGCCGCGTCCCGCATCCGCCAGCCGGCATTGTCGAGCTGTTTCCAGCCGCCCTTGCCATCGTCGACGATGCGGGCGCGCATGCCGCCGGCCTTGGCGATGCAGTCATAGTCCTGGCCGGAATCGGCGGGGTAGCAGAACAGCATCACCAGTTCCTCGTCGCCGACATTGACGGAGCGGTGGATCCAGTAGGGCGGCACGTAGCAGACCGTCTGGGCGTCGATTTCGACGATGCGAATCTCGCCTTCCGGGGATTCCATTAGCATGAGGCCGCGGCCCTTTTGCCCGTAGTAGATTTCCGGCCGGTCCGCTTGCCGGTGGATGTGGCCGCGGGTGACGAAATATTCGTTGCCCACCTTGCCCGGCAGCATGCGGGTGACGCCGAAGATGAGATCGCCGGATCGCTCGTTCGGCCGGAATTCCGAGACTTCGTAGACGACCGTGTCGTTCCACCCGGCCTGCATGGCGGAGAAGGCATCCGCATCCGCATAGAGACCTTCGAGGTCGCGGAAACGCTTCTGGTAATCGCCCGTGGCATCGCTCATGGCGCCGGTCTGAAGATCGACCTTGCACCCGACGGGCTCGAATAGCTGTGTCAAAACTGGGTCCTCGTCTCTGTCAATTTTTCGATCAAACGATGGTGTAGCCGCCGTCGATCATCAGGTTTGCGCCGTTCACCATCGCGGCCGCACCGCTGGCGAGGTAGAGCACCGAGGCGGCGATCTCCCACGGCTTGGCGAAGCGCCGCGTCGGGATGGCGGCGCGGGCGCGCTCGCCCTTTTCGCCGGCCCAGCCGGTGAGGCCGAGTTCGGTCTCCACCACGGTCGGCGAGAGCGCGTTGACGGTGACGCCGCGCGGTCCCCATTCCAGCGCCATGCAGTTGGTCATGCCGACGATGCCCGCCTTGCTGGCGCAATAGGCGACATGGCCCTCGATGCCGATGATAGCGGCCTGCGAGGCCATGTTGACGATACGGCCGGATTTGCGCTCCAGCATGCCGGGCGCGACGGCACGCGCCATCAGAAAGGAGCCCTTGAGATTGATGGCGAGCGTGCGGTCCCACTCCGCCGTCGGATAACTTTCCGCCGGCGCCAGCGGCCCGATGCCGGCATTGTTGACGAGAATGTCGATGCGGCCGAAGGCTTCGGTCACCGTTTTAACAGCGCGCTCGACACCCGGCTCGTCCGTCACGTCCACGACATGTGAAATGTGGTGGGAGCCAAGCGATGCGGCGACATCGGCAACGGAGGGATCGCGGTCGAGCAGCGCGACGCGCGCCTTCTTCGCCGCGAAGGCTTCGGTGATTGCCCGGCCGATGCCGGTCGCCGCACCCGTGACCACCACGGTCTTGCCGCTGAAATCCAGCAGGTCGTCGAAGGAGGGGGTATCCGTCATGTCAGAATTCCTGGCCAGTATGGGTGATCGTCATCTCCTGCAGATTGACGTCCTGCGGAAGCTGGTAGGCAAAGAGCATGGTGCGCGCGATGTCGTTGACGTCGAGGCCGCCATCCAGCTGCTTGCGGCCGTTGTCCCAGAATTCGTAGGCGTTCTGGTGGGTGATGGTCTTGTCGATCTCCGACTTGGCGACGCCCGGCGAGATGACCATGACGCGCACCCGGTGGGCCGACATCGTCTGGCGCATACCTTCGCTGACAGCATGCACGAAGTGCTTGGTGCCGCCATAGACGTCATGGTGCGGATAGACCTTTCGGCCGGCAATCGACGAGACGTTGATGATCGTGCCGTGCCGGCGTTCCTTCATGCCAGGGGCGACCGCATGCATACCGTTCAGCACGCCGAGGCAGTTGATATCGACGAGATCGCGCCATTGTTCCGGGTCCTGCTCGTCGAGACGCGCGAGACGGGAGATGCCGGCATTGTTGATCAGGCAGTCGACCGGGCCGAACTTCGCCTCGCCCTCGGCGATCGCTGCGACCAGCGCCGCGTGATCGCGCACGTCGGCGTTGACGGCCAGCGTATCAGGAAGCCCCATCGCCTCGATCAGCTCGGGGCGACGGGCGATGAGGAGCAGCGGATAGCCGGCGGCGGAAAAGACCCGGGCGGTTTCCTGCCCGATGCCGGCGCTGGCGCCGGTGATCATCACGAGGGGTTTTCTGTCGGTCATGACTTACCTCCCGCCACTCAAGCGATGCTGCGCGAAAAGGCGTCGAGCGCCAGGATCGCATCGCGGACCGCAGGCACGGTGATGGTGACGGGCGTGGCATAGATGATGTTGCCCGGCCGGCAGGCGGCCTCCGCAACACGCTCGATCTTAGCGGGCACGTCTTCCACGATGCCGAGGTCGGAAAGCTTCGTCGGCAGGCCGACGCTACGGCAGAAGCGGATCATCGCCTCGATTTCGGCGTGCTCGCGGTTCTCCAGCATCAGCAGGCAGAGTGTGCCGAAGGCGACCTTTTCGCCGTGGAAATAGCCGTGGATTTCTTCGAGCACGGTCAGCCCGTCATGGATGCCGTGCGCGGCCGAGCAGCCGCAGTTCTCGAAGCCGAGGCCGGAAAGCAGCGTGTTCGCCTCGATGATGTTTTCCACCGCCTGGGTCAGCAGCCCGGCCTCGACGGCGATCTTCGCCTTGACGGCATCGCGCATCAGCACGCTCTGGCAATGCCTGGCGATTGCCATACCGGCTTCCGTGGTCGGAAAGCCGCCGGCGACATAATTGTTCGTGCGCGATTCGATGTTGGAGCGCGCCTCGAACCAGGTCGAAAGCGCATCACCGATGCCGGCGACAAGGAAGCGCGCGGGTGCTGCCGCGACCAGCGCGGAATCGACGACGACGACATCCGGATTGCGGGGCAGGCGGAGGGAATCCTCATAGACTCCGTGTTCCGAATAGCGCACGGCAATCGCGCTGCAGGGCGCGTCGGTCGAGGCAATGGTCGGTGCGATGACGGTGCGCGCACCGGTGTTGATGGCGACGATCTTGGCGGTATCCGCCGTCTTGCCGCCGCCGACGCCGACGAGCACGTCGCTGCCATGCTCGATGGCGATTGACCGCACACGCTCGATTTCAGACGTGCAGCACTCGCCGCCGAACCGCTCGAAGCGGATGTCGAGGGCGTCGCCGGCGCTCTTGCCGATGCGCTCGCTGAGCGTGTCGAACAGCACGCGGTCGATCAGCACGAGGGCGCGTTTGCCGAGCGGTGCCAGGTAGCTCGCCAGCTTGTCGATCTCGCCTGCGCGCTGGATATATTTGTTCGGACCGCCGAATGCGCGTGCCATTCAATTGCTCCCGTATCTCTTTGCTGTGAAGGTCAGTGGATGGTGTAGCCGCCGTCGATGGTGAGCACCGAGCCGGTGACGTAGCTGGCGGCATCGGAGGCGAGGTAGAGCACGGCGGTCGCCACTTCGCTCGGCTTGCCGGTGCGGCCCAGCGGCGTCATTCCGAGCCAGATCTTCGACCATTCCGGATCGTCCAGCCCGCCTTGCGTCATGGCGGTTTCGATATAGCCGGGCGCCACTGCATTGATGCGGATGTTGTTCTTGGCGAATTCGCCGGCCAGCGACTTGGTCAGCATGTGCACACCGGCCTTGCTGGCATTGTAGGCGACCTGGTTCTGCGGAAGATTGCTGATATAGCCGGAGATCGAGCCGATATTGACGATCGAGCCGCGCCCCGCTGCAACCATCGTCTCGATGGCCGCCCGGCAGCACCAGAAGAGGCCGGTGAGGTTGGTGTTGATCACCTCGTCCCAGGTCTCTGGCTTGACGTCGAGGCTGTCGCCATGGCGCGCGATGCCGGCATTGTTGACGAGGATATCAAGCCCGCCAAGCTCGGCGGCCGCCTGCTTTACGAGCGCCTGGGCGGCGCTCTCGCTGGAAATGTCGGCGGGCAGGTAGAGTGCTTCGATGCCCTTGCCGGCCAGGTGCCGCACCGCTTTTTCACCCTCGTCGCGAGAGCGCGCGGAGATGGCGATGCGTGCGCCGGCCTCCCCAAGCGCTTCGGCGCAGGCAAGCCCGATGCCTCGACTGCCGCCCGTCACCAGCGCGACACGACCATCCAATCTGAAAAGCTCAGCGTACACGATCCCCTCCCGGTAGCGCCCTCCTTGGCGCCTCTAAAAATGTAGTTTAGCTACCTTGACAATCGAGTGTCAATCCGAAAATCTATGCCTCAGGGATGGAATTTACCGAAATCAAAAGGAAGTGCGACCTAATTCGCGCCGTGATTTCGATAAAATGTAGCTTAGCTACGGGAGGGCAGCAAAATGGGTGTGCAGCCGCGCTACCGTTTTCGGTCGGGCGACGTGGGTGGCAATGTGTCAGCGGCGCGTCGTTCGGCGCCGTCCCTTGGCCGGCGTCACGGCGGCTTCCGCCTCCCGCGCCGTCACCGCAGCCAGATAATGTTCCCGCGTCGCCTCGATGTGCTGGCCCATGAGGTTCACGATGGCCTCGTCGTCTCCTGCCGCGACCAGCTCCGCCAGCCGCACATGCTCGTCGAACGAGGTGGCGTTGAGCGAGGGAGCGAGCGACAGGCGGTTGCGCAGGGCCTGCACCCGGAAGGCGATCAGCTCGTAGGCCTCCATGAGATAGGCATTGTCGGCCAGCTCGAAGAGCACCCGGTGGAAGCCGCCGTCGAGCGTGCGGTAGAGCTCCGCGTCGTTGGCGTCGAGCGACTTGCGCATCTTCTTGACGATGTCAGCCCACTGCTTGGCCAGCGCCCGGCGATCGGTCGCAAGCGCCATGCGAAGGGCGGCGAGTTCCAGCACCTCGCGCAGTTCGGAGAGTTTTCGGACCTGGTTTGCATCCATGTCGAAGACGAACGAGCCGCGCTGTGGATGCACCTCGATGAGACCTTGCCGCTTCAGCACCATCAGCGCCTCGCGAACGGGCGTCTTGGAGACGCCGAGCTCGGTGGCGAGTGCGATTTCGGAGAGCGGTTCGCCGAGCTGGAACACGCCGCGCACGATGCGGTTGCGTATTTCCTGCGCCGCCAGGTCGGTCAGCGACGGACCGCGGTCGAGTGTATTCATAGGGTCTCCCTTCCTTGCAGGGGTCGACGCAGGTTCACCGAGCCCCTCAACTATTTACACTGAGATATTAGATATGATACGCCAATTCTCGTCGTCTGCAATCTCCTAGGTTGGGTCCGATATGTCCGTCCAGACTCTAGTTGCCCCCGATTTGCTCCAAGCGCGAGTCGAAACTGCGCTGCGCAACGCCGGCGCGTGCGAAGCGTCCGCCACTGCCGCGGTGCGGGCGTTGATGCATGCCTCGCGCATCGGGGTCGACAGTCACGGCGTGCGTCTGGTGGTCCATTACGACAAGGTTCTGCGCGGCGGACGGGTCAACGGAACGCCGAACATCACGGTCCGCAAGACGGCGGCTGCGACGGCGATTGTTGATGGCGACAATGCGCTTGGCCACCATGCCGCCTATGTCGCGATGGACACGGCGATCGGGCTGGCGCGCGACAGCGGCATCGGTGCGGTCGGCGTCATCAATTCCTCGCATTTCGGTGCGGCCGGTGCCTATGCGCGGGTCGCCGCGGAAGCCGGTTTGATCGGCTTTGCGACCACCAATTCCGATAGCGTCGTGGCCCTCTTCCAGGGCCGCGAAGCCTTTCATGGCACGAACCCGTTGGCCTTTGCGGCACCCAGCGGCGGTGAAAAGCCCTGGCTGCTCGACATGGCGACCTCGTCGATCCCGCTGAACCGGCTGCTGCTTTATAAGTCGCTCGGTGTGCAACTGCCGCAGGGCGTGGCCGTCGACGAGGCGGGCGCGCCGACCACCGATCCGGCTTCGGGCAAGACGCTCCTGCCGCTCGGCGGCGTGGATTTCGCCTTCAAGGGGGCAGCGCTTGCCGGCGTCGCGACGCTGCTGTCGGCCATTCTTCAGGGCATGACGCTCGATCATGCCTTTATCCCCATGGTCGGCGGCGACGATTATTCGACGCCGCGCCAGATGGGGCATTTCCTTCTCGCCATCGATCCGGACCGTTTTGGCGGCCGGGACGTCTTCCATGCCGGCATGGCCGCCTATCTGGCGGCTTTGAGGAGCGCGCCGGTGCAGGAAGGCGGCGAGATTCTGGCGCCCGGCGACCGCGAATGGCGGGTCGAAGTCGAGCGTCTCGTGGCCGGCATTCCGGTCGATCCCGATACCGCGGCGTTCCTGGAACTGCCGCGGAGCCCGGCCGGACCGGCCGGACATTCCAAGGAGCCCGACATTCCAAGGAGAACGTAAGCGCATAGCCAATCACGCGCCGGGGCAGGGAGCCCACGGCCGTCAACCGGGAGGAATGAAATGAAATCCATGCTGAAAAAGGGTTTGCTGGTCGCAGCGCTGATGACCTCGACGGCGCCGGTCGCCATGGCGCAGGAATGCGTCGATGCTGACCGCGTGCCGATCACCTGGTCGACGATCGCCGGCTTCTACACCGATGCCATGGCGAACCTCGTCGCCGGCTTCGAGGCGAAGAACTGCGTCAAGGTCAATGTCGTCAACATCGACAACTCGCAGCTCTACAACAAGCAGGTCATCGAGATGGTCGGCCAGACCGGCGCCTATGACGTCGTGACGCTGGAAACCTCCGAAAAGGCCGAGTTCGCCGAAAACGGTTTCATCCTGCCGATGACGGACTACTTCGCCGACAAGAAGGCGCAGCTCGACGACGTGGCGCCGACGCTCGCAGCCCTCACGACGCAGTACAAGGGCGATGTCTGGGGCCTGCCCTACTACACCTACACGGCCGGCTACATCTATCGCGCCGACCTGTTCGAGGATGCGACCGAAAAGGAAGCCTTCAAGAAGCGCTTCAACTACGATCTGGCCGTTCCGACCACCTGGGCGCAGCACCGCGATATCGCCGAATTCTTCACGCGCAAGGCCGGCGAGAACCTCAAGGGTGAAGCGCTTGCCAAGGATTTTTACGGCGTCGGCCTGATGGCCGGTCCCTTCCCGGAAATCCAGGACGAGATGTCCGGCGTGCTCTGGTCGCAGGGCGCGGACTGGCTGACGGACGAGGGCAAGGTGCCGGTTGACGCGGTCGAAAAGGCGATGAACGACTATCTGGCGCTGATGAAATTCGCCCCGCCGGCGGCCCTCACCGTCACCTATGACGGCGTGATGAACCAGATGAAGGACGGGCAGATCGCCCAGACCTATTCCTTCTTCCTCGATCAATGGCCGAATGCCGTGACGACCGAAACCAGCGTGCCGGGCGCCAAGATGGGCGTTGCCGAAGCGCCGGAGAAGAAGGCCTATATCGGTGGCTTCCTGCTCGCCGTCTCCGCATCGTCCGCCCATCCGCAGGAGGCGATGGACTTCGTCGCCTATATCGGCGGCCATGACGCGCAGATGGAGTTTGCCAAGGCGGGCGGTACGTCGACGCTGATGAGCGTGCTCTCCGACCCGGCCTTCGCCGCGCCGGAAAGCCGCACGAAGACCGGCCACTTCTCGACGCTGCTGAAGATCTTCGATTCCATGAAGGGCTTCCGCTCGAACCTGTTCGACACGCCCTTCGGCGCGAAGATCTACAACACGATGCAGATCCCGCTGCAATCGGCGGCTGCCGGCCAGATCGACGCCCGCGCGGCGGCCGAACAGCTCGCAGCCGAAGTCGAGAAGATTTGCGGCGGCCCGTGCCCGATCGGCAAGTGATCGAAGCATCGATCTAAGCTTTGCATGGTGGGCACCCGCCCACCATGCAGTTTGATTTGAAAGGCGGGTTTGCCCGCCCAAAAGTTTCTTCTGGAGGAGTTTGATGTCGCAGTCGCTATCCGTGTCGGCGTCGCAGGAAAAAGGCGTGGCGAGCCCAACCGCCATGTCCGATCGCTGGTTCTCGATCCTTCTTGTCGTGCCTGCGATGTTGGTCATCCTTGTCTTCGCGCTGCTGCCGCTCGCCTATGCGCTCGACGTGTCCTTCCGGTTCGCGGACCTGACGCGCGGCCGCATCGGCGATTTCGTCGGGCTCGACAACTACCGGACGGTCCTGCATGACGGCGCCTTCTGGAGTTCCGTCTGGGTCACGCTGAAATTCACGCTGACGGCCGTCACGCTTGAAATGGTGCTGGGCATCGCCATCGCCTTCCTCATCCACGGCGCAACCGTCGGCAAGGGCGTCATCCGCAGCCTGATGATCCTGCCGCTGGCCACTTCGGCGGCGGTGACGGGCCTGTTCTGGCGCTATCTCTATGATCCGCAATTCGGGCTGATCAACTACTTCCTCGGCCTCATCGGCCTGCCGGAACCCAACTGGCTTGGCGACTATACGATCGCGCTCTGGTCGGTCATCCTGTTCGACGTGTGGCAGTGGACGCCCTTCGTGGCGCTGATCGCGCTTGCGGGTTTGCAGGCGCTGCCGAAGGAGCCGTTCGAGGCGGCCGAACTCGATGGTGCCAGCACCTTCCGCGTGCTGCGCACGCTGACCTTCCCGATGCTGAAGCCGGTGCTGTTCCTTGTCCTCGTGCTGCGCACCATCGATAGCGTGCGCCTCTACGACGCGGTGGCCGTGCTGACGCGCGGCGGGCCGGGCACGGTGACGGAAACCATGACCTTCTATCTTTACCGCACGGGGCTGAAGCTGTTCCGGATGGACTATGCCTCCACCATGGCGATCTTCTTCCTCTACGCCATGCTGGTCGCAAGCCTCTTCGCGCTTCGCCCGCTGCTCACCCAATTTTCGTCGCGCGCATCCGAAGGCTGAGGAGATCGCCATGCTGCAACGTGAATCAAGCTTCCCGAAAGAAGCGCTCCGCTACGGCCTGATCGTCATCGTGCTCGGCTTCATCGTGTTCCCGATCGCCTGGATGATCATCACGTCGTTCAAGCCGGCCGATGCCATCATGGTGTCGCCGCCGCGCTTCCTGTTCACCCCGACGCTGGATAATTACGTCCACGCGATCTACGACAAGAACTTCCTGTTCTACATCAAGAACACGCTGTTCATCTCCGTCGCCTCGACGATCATCGTCGTCATCACCGGTTCGCTCGCCGCCTACAGCTTCGCGCGCTACAATGTCGGCGACGGCCATATCCTGTTCTTCATCCTGTCGACCAAGATGTTCCCGGCCATCGCCGTCATACTGCCCTACTTCCTGATCTTCCGCGAAGTCGGCAGGACGGGGGCCGGTAAGTTCCTCGGCATCGGCCTCGACCAGCCGGGCGCGCTGATCATCTCCTATACGGTGTTCAACCTGCCCTTCGCCATCTGGCTGCTGGTGTCATTCTTCCAGGATATCCCGCGTGAACTCGAACATTCCGCCCGCCTCGACGGCCTGTCGCGGCTGAAGGTGCTGGCCAAGGTCGTCTGCCCGCTCGCCGCCCCCGGCATCGCGGTCACCGGCGTCTTCACGCTGATCTTCAGCTGGAACGAGTTCCTGTTCGCCTACATCCTGACCCGCAAGGCCGCGAGCACCGTCACCGTGGGCGTGGAATCCTTCTTCACGCTGCAGGGCATTCTCTGGGGGCCGGTTGCTGCGGCCGCCACCATCAGCGTCCTGCCGATGCTGGTCTTCGTGCTCGCCATGCAACGCTACATGGTGCGCGGCCTCACCTTCGGCGCTGTGAGAGGATAAGATCATGAGCTTCAGTCAAGGCTGGGATACCGGCTTCCGCGTCATCCTTCTCTATGTCGGCGTCGTCTTCGTCTGGCTCGGCTTCATCGAGCCGTATTTCGCCAGCCAGTCGATGTCGGTGGTCATCATGAACATCGTTGCTTTCGTGATCTCGGCGGCTTTCGTCGTGCGCGCCCGCAGCCGCTTTATCGCCGAGCGCCAACAGGCGGAGGCGGAAGTTGCCGCCCTCATGCAGGAGGACGTCTGATGTACGAACTGAAATCGGTCCACAAGCGCTATGGTCTCGCCAAGGTCGCCCTTCGTAAGATCGATCTTACGGTGCGCGACCGCGAATTCCTTGTGATCTACGGGCCCGCCGGTGCGGGCAAGAGCACGCTCCTCAACATCCTCGCCGGCATCACCAAGCCGACCAGCGGCGACGTGCTGCGCAACGGCATCTCCATTCTCCGCGTTCCGCCGGAAAAGCGCGATGCGGCGATGGCCTTCGAAAACTATGCGCTCTATTCGCATCTCTCGGTCGGCGAGAACCTGGCCTTTCCGTTGAAAGCCCGCGGCATCGGTCGTGCGGAAGTCGAGGAACGGGTCAAACGGATCTCCGGCATTCTGGGCATCGGCCACCTGCTCGATCGGCGCCCCGGCTTCCTCTCCGGCGGCCAGCGCCAGCGCGTGGCACTCGGCCGCGCGATCATCCGGCCGGCGGACATTTATCTGCTCGACGAACCGGTCGGCCATCTCGATGCGAAGCTTCGCCACAAGATCCGCGCCGAACTGAAGGCGCTCGCCGAGGACTTGTCGGCGACCGTCGTCTTCACCACGACGTCGTCACGCGAGGCCCTGGCACTCGGCGACCGGGTTGCGGTGCTGAATGCCGGCAAGCTGGAACAGCTCGGCAAGCCGGCCGATCTCTATCACCGCCCGGCAAACGCCTTCGTCGCCTCCTTCGTCGGCGATCCGCCGATGAGCTTCATTTCGGTGCAGCCGCGGCGCCATGATGGCAGGGTCGATTTTGTGACGGCGGATGGCATGCCGGTCGCCTCGCTTGCGGCCGAGGCCGTCAGCGACCTCAACGAGGAGGTCGGCTCGAAAATCCAGGTCGGCTTCCGCTCCAACGAGGTGCGGATCGCCCGGGAGGGTGATTCCTATGCGCTGCGCGGCCGCGTCGATGTCATCGAGAACCTCGGCTACATGAAGATCGCCCTTGTCGGCATCGGCAATGACCAGGTCTCCGTCTCGGTGCCCGCCGGCACGTCGCTTGGCGTGGGCGAAACGGTCGCCATCGCCTTCCCGCGCGATGCCGTCCACTTGTTTCAGAATGCCCGGGCGGTCACGCACGCCACGCCTTCCGCAGGAGTTTGACCCCATGGCCTCCATCAAAGCCGAAAGACTCGTCAAGCGCTATGGCGCCGTCCAGGCCGTGCATGGCATCGATTTCGAGATCGCCGATGGCGAGTTCGTCGCCATCCTCGGCCCGTCCGGCTGTGGCAAATCCTCGACCATGCGCATGATCGCAGGTCTGGAGACGGTCACCGAAGGCTCGATCTACTTCGACGGCAAGCGCGTCAACGATGTGCGCGCCCGCGACCGCAACGTCGCGATGTCCTTCGAATCCTACGCGCTCTACACGACCATTTCGATCTACGAGAACATCGCCTTCCCGCTGCGCTCGGCCAATGTCGATAGCAAGGAGATCGATCGCCAGGTCCGCGACATTGCCGACAAGATGGAACTGACGGCGCTGTTGCACCTGAAACCCAAGGGCCTTTCCTCAGGCCAGGCGCAGCGTGTGGGTCTCGCGCGCGCGCTGGTTCGCAAACCCGAAGTGTTCCTGCTCGATGAGCCGATCTCGCATCTCGACACGCGCCAGCGTTATCGCATGCGCCGCTTCATCAAGAGCCTGCACCAGAAATTCAACTACACGATGATCTACGTCACCCACGATCAGGAGGAGGCCTTGGCGCTTGCAGACCGGGTCATGGTGATGAGCGACGGCGAGATCCAGCAGATGGCGGTGCCGGATGAGGTCTATGCGCGGCCGAAGAACGCCTTCGTCGCCGGCTTCGTCGGCGAGCCGCCGATCAACTTCTTCGATTGCCGCGTGGCGGCGGCGGACGGCGGCTGGTCTATCGAGTTCGAAGGGCGCAAGCTTGCCTTGCCGCAGCGCCTGCATGCGGCGGCACAGGATATCGGCGACGGCGGGCTTGCCGCGATCCGCCCGCACTTCCTGTCGATCGGCGGCGACAGCCCGCTGCGCATCGATGGCAAGGTCTTCATCACCGAGGAATTGCAGGACCAGAACCTGATCTTCGTCGATGTCGGCGAGACGCGCTTCACGCTGGTCGCCCACCCGTCGGTGACGCCAAAGCGCGGCGAGGCGGTGCCGGTGTCGATAGATCCGGATCACCTGCTGCTGTTCCCGCGCTCGCAGGCCGGCAAGGTGGAGAGTATCGTCGCATGAGCTACGACCACATCGTCGTCGGCGGGGGAACGGCGGGCTGCCTTGCGGCGGGCAAGCTTGCGGGCGAGCACGGCGCGCGCGTGCTCGTGCTGGAAGCCGGGCCGGACGATCGCAACCCGCTGATCCGCATGCCGGCCGGCTTCGTGAAGCTGCTCGGCGTCGAGAAATATATGTGGTTCTACAAGTCCGTGGCGCAGGCGCGGCTCGGCGGCCGCAGGCCCATCGTGCCGCAGGGCCGGGTGCTCGGCGGCGGCTCGTCGGTCAATGCCATGGTCTATATGCGCGGCCAGCCGGCGGACTATGACGGCTGGGCCGACGAGATCGGCGATGAGCAATGGTCTTACGATGCGCTGCTGCCCTACTTCACCGGCATGGAGGACAATGCGCGGTTGAACGACGACTATCATGGCGTCGGCGGCCCGTGGAAGGTCTCCGATCTTGACCACATCTGCGAACTCTCCCGCGCCTTCGTGCTGGCTGCGCAGGGCGTCGGCCTGCCGCACAACAGCGACTTCAACGGCCGCAGCCAGCGTGGCGTCGGCGCCTATCAGGTGACGACCCGCGATGGCCGGCGCTGCTCCGCGGTCGATGCCTTCCTGCGCCCTGCCATGGCGGGCGGCCGGCTAGAGGTGAAGACCTCCTGCCTCGTGCATTCGCTGATCATCGAGAACGGCCGCGCCGTCGGCGTGCGCTATTCGCAGGGCGAGGGGCGGACGGTGGTGGAAGCCCGCTGCGACGGCGAGGTGCTGCTTGCCGCCGGTGCCATCGCGACGCCGAAGCTGCTGATGCTCTCCGGCATCGGCCCCGCCGATCATCTCAAAACCCACGGCATCCACGCGCTCGTCGATCTGCCGGGCGTCGGCGCCAATCTTCAGGACCATACCGAGACGCCGGTCGTGGCACTCTGCAATGGTCCCTACGGCTATTACGGCCATGATCGCGGCTGGAAGCAGATGCGCAACGGCCTCGAATATCTCATCAACCGCACCGGGCCGGTGACGTCCAATGGCGTGGAGGCCGGCGCCTTCTTCGATCCCGACGATCTCTCCAACGATCCGAAGATCCAGCAGTTCTGCGTGCCGACCGTCTATCTCGACAAAGACCATACCGACCAGCAGGCAAGCCACGGCCTGACGCTGAATTCCTGTGTGGCGAAGCCGAGGTCGCGGGGCTCGGTGCAGCTTGCCTCCGCCGATCCGAAGGACCAGCCGCTGGTCGATCCGAATTATCTGGCCGATCCCGAAGACCTGCGCCTGTCGATCGGCGGCGTGCGCCGCGCCCGCGAAATTCTTCAGCAGGAACCGCTGCGTTCGATGATCGCGCGCGAAATCTTCCCCGGCCAGGACAAGATGTCCGATGTGGATCTCGCCGAACATGCGAAGCGCTTCGTCAAGACCGTCTATCACCCGGTCGGCACCTGCCGCATGGCGCGCGAAGGCGACGCCGGTGGCGTGCTTGGTGCCGACATGCGGGTGCGCGGCGTCGAGGGGCTTCGGGTCATCGATGCCTCCGCGATCCCGACCATCATATCCGGCAACACGAACGCAGCCGTGCTGGTCGTCGCCGACAAGGCGGTGGAATTCATCACCGGCGCAAAACGCCGCCAGCCTGCGGGCATCGCGCCACGGCGCGAGCCCAGCACCCTCCAGACAGCCTGAGGAAGACGCCGATGCCTCTCATGAAGACCGATCCCAACCCACGCATGCCCTACCAGTTCCCCATGCCAAAGGAGTCGCTGCCGGATATCGTCATTCCGGACGCCATTCCCCTCGACGACCGGGTCTGGGTGCCGCAGGGCACCAATGTCTGGTTCCGCCCGCTCTGCCTCAACCGCTCCGCAGGCTACTGGATGAACCTGTTGAAGGTGCGCAAGTCCGGCGTGCTGAGCCGCCACCGGCATCCGCAGGCGGTGCACGGCTTCGTGCTGAAGGGCCGCTGGCATTATCTGGAACATGACTGGGTCGCCGAAGAGGGCGGTTACGTCTTCGAACCGCCGGGCGAGACGCACACGCTGGTGGTCCCCGACGATGTCGAGGAGATGATCACCTTCTTCCAGGTCAACGGCATCATGTATTACGTCGATGCCTATGGCGAGCCGCTCGGCTTCGAGGACGTCTTCACCAAGATCGACATGTGTCGTGCGCATTACGAGGCGGTTGGGCTGGGAGCGGATTATGTCGACCAGTTCATCCGCTGACGGGCGGACCAGCGCGATCGGCAACCCCGCCGCCTACCTGCGCCCCGGCCTGTTCGAGGGCCGTCAGGTGCTGGTGAGCGGCGGGACTTCCGGTATCGGTGCCGCGATCTGCCAGGCCTTCGTCGCGCTCGGTGCGGACGTGGTGGCAACGGGCGTCACCGACGCCGAGATCGCCGCCGCCGGAGACCGGCCCGAGATGAAGGGCGTGCTCTTCGCCACGCTCGACGTGCGCGACAAATCGGCCGTCCATGCCCTCGTGGCGGGCTTGCCGCGGCTTGACCATGTAGTGAACTGCGCCGGCGTCATCCGCCGCAATGACGAGCTTGAGCCGGACGTTTTCGCCGAGGTCGTCGACATCAATCTCAACGGCTCGATGCGCGTCTGCGCTGCCGCCCGTCCGCGCCTTGCGGAAACCGGCGGAACGATCGTCAACACCGCCTCCATGCTGTCGTTCTTCGGCGGCGGGCTTGTGCCCGGTTATTCGGCTTCCAAGGGCGGCATCGCGCAGCTCACCAAGTCGCTGGCGATCGCCTATGCGGCCGATGGCATTCGCGTGAATGCGATCGCGCCCGGCTGGATCGCCACGCCGCTGACCAAGGGCCTGCGCGAAAACGCGGAGCGCAATGCGGCTATCGTCGCCCGCACGCCGCTCAACCGCTGGGGCGAACCGGCCGAACTTGCCGGCGGCGTCCTTTATCTCTCCTCGCCGCTTGCGAGCTTCGTTACCGGCAGCGTGCTGGTTATCGACGGCGGCTACCTGATCACATGAGGCACCCTATGAAGGCGATTGTTGTTTCCGATGCACAGGCCCGGCTTGACGATGTGGTCCTGGCCGACCTGCCGATCCCGGAGCCCGGCCCCGGCCAGCTGCGCCTCAAGGTCATTGCCGTCTCGATCAACCCGGTCGACTGGAAGCTGGCGCTCGATCACAAGCCGGAATGGACCTATCCCCATGTGCTGGGGCTCGATGCGGCCGGCATCATCGATGCGGTCGGGCCGGGTGTCGAAGGCTGGACGGTCGGCGAACGGGTGGTGGTGCACAACAACCTCTGGAAGTCCGGTGTCTTTGCCGAATATTGCCTGGCACCGGCGCACGCGACATCGCGCCTGCCGGAAGGCATCAGCTTTACCGACGCGGCCGCGGTTCCCTGCGCCGGCTACACCGCGTATCAGGCCCTCTTCCGCAAGGCGCGGATCGAGGCGGGACAGACCGTTCTCATCCAGGGCGCCAATGGCGGCGTCGGTGGTTTTGCGACGCAGCTCGCCCATCAGGCGGGCGCGAAAGTGATTGCGCTGACGCGGGCCGAGCACTTCGATGCCGTGCGCGCTTTCGGTGCCGATATCGTCTTCGATTATCGCGATCCGGACCTGCTGCAAAAGGTGAAGGCTGAGACGGAAGGCGGCTACGGCGTGGACGTCATGGTGGAGGTGGCCAACCCCGGCGATGCCCGCAAGTCGCTCGCTTTCGTGCATTATAACGGGCATCTCGTCTCGGTCGATCCGCTGCCCGTCATGACCGACGTGCCGTCCTATACCTATGCCGCCTCCATCCACGAGATCGGGCTCGGCGGCGCCTACAATGCCGGCCACGTGCCGACGCAGCGGGATTTCGCCCGCATGGGCGACGACCTGATGGTGCGGCTTGCGGCGGGCAAGCTCGATCCGATGGTGGAGGAGATCGTCACGCTGGAAGACATTCCGGACGCCTTGCAGCGCCTGCGCGCTCGCGCGGTGACGGGCAAGATCGTCGCCCGCGTCGCGCCGGATGCCTGATGACAACACAGCACTACGGGAGGAAAGACATGCCCAGGAACACCCATTACATCGACGGCCGGTTTGTCGAGGACAGCGCTTCCGACCGCATCGCCGTCTATAACCCGGCAACCGAGGAGCAGATCGCGGAAATTCCCGATGCGTCGGCCGAGACCGTCGACGCCGCCGTGGATGCGGCGCGCAAGGCACAGCCCGCCTGGGCCGATCTGCCGCCAATCGAGCGGGCTGGTTACGTCAAGTCGATCGCCAGCAAGATTCGCGACAAGGTCGATGTGCTGGCCGAGACGATCTCCCGCGAGCAGGGCAAGACGCTTGGTCTTGCGCGCGGCGAGGTGCTGGGCATGGCCGGGCTGATGGACTACATGGCCGAGTGGGCACGCCGCATCGAGGGCGAGATCATCGCCAGCGACCGCAAGGGCGAAACGATCTACCTGAACCGCGTGCCGATCGGCGTCGTCGCCGGCATCCTGCCCTGGAATTTCCCGTTCTATCTGATCGGCCGCAAGCTCGCGCCGGCGCTGGTGGCGGGCAATACGATCGTGGTGAAGCCGAGCGAAGAGACGCCGCTCAATGCCTTCCTCTTCGCGGAAATCGCGGATGAGGTGGGCCTGCCGAAGGGTGTGTTCAACATGGTCTCGGGCCGTGGCCGCACGACGGGTGTAGCACTTTCCGGCCATTCCGGCATCGATCTCGTCAGCTTCACCGGCAGCGTGCCGACGGGCGTCGCCATCATGGAGGCGGCGGCGAAGAACCTGACGCGGGTCAATCTGGAACTCGGCGGCAAGGCGCCGGCCATCGTGCTGAAGGATGCCGATCTCGACCTCGCGGTGGAAGCGATCACGGCGTCGCGCATCATCAATACCGGACAGGTCTGCAATTGCGCCGAACGCATCTTCGTCGAGCGGCAGGTGGCGGACGATTTTACCGAACGCTTCATCAAGCGCATGGCGGCCGTCACCTATGGCGATCCGCTGACGGAACGCGATGTTGATATGGGGCCGCTGGTCAATGCGGTACAGCTTGGCAAGGTGGAGGCCATGGTCGACCGGGCGCGGCAGGCGGGCGCTACCGTGGCGCTTGGCGGCCAGCGTGCTGACCGCAACCGCGGCCACCACTATGAGCCGACGGTGCTGACGGGCTGCACGCCGGACATGGAAATCATGCGCAAGGAGATTTTTGGCCCCGTCGCGCCGATCGCCGTGGTCAACGATGCCGACGAGGCGGTCTACCATGCCAACGACACCGAATACGGCCTGACATCCTCGCTCTACACGCAGGATCTCAACAAGGCGATGCAGGTCACGCGGCGCTTGCAATTCGGCGAGACCTATATCAACCGCGAGAACGGCGAGGCCTATCAGGGTTTCCACGCCGGCCGCAAGAAATCCGGCATCGGCGGGGCGGACGGCAAACACGGCTTCTACGAATATATGGAGACGCAGGCCGTCTACATCCAGCACGGGTGAGGGTGGCGGCGAGGCACGGGCCGCGACCTGCGGCCGGAAAGGAACGGTATGTATCTTCAGAAATTCGATCTGTCCGGCCGCGTGGCGGTGGTCACCGGCGCCGGGCAGGGGATCGGGCTCGCCTGCGCCGAGGCGCTCTGCGAGGCGGGCGCGCATGTCGTGATCACCGACATCAGCACTGAACGCAGCGAGGCCGGCCGCGCGACGCTGGCCGCCAAGGGCTATTCCGTCGAGGCTGACGTGATCGATATCGGCGACAGCGCGTCGGTCAATGCGGTGGCGGACCGGCTGGCAGGTGCCGGCCGGGCGGCGGATATCCTCGTCGCCAATGCCGGCATCGCCCAGGCGGGCGTGCCTGGGGAGGACCTGTCGGATGCCGACTGGGAGCGGATGATCAACATCAACCTCAATGGCGCCTTTCGCTCGTGCCGCGCCTTTGGAAAACACATGTTGGCGAAGGGCAAGGGATCGATCGTCACGATCGGCTCCATGTCCGGCAGCATCGTCAACCGGCCGCAGCAGCAGGTTCACTACAATGCGGCAAAGGCCGGCGTGCATCATATGACCCGCTCGTTTGCCGCCGAATGGGCGACGCGCGGTGTGCGGGTGAATTCCGTGGCGCCGACCTATATCGACACGCCGCTCCTGACCTTCGCCAAGGAGGACAAGCCGATGTACGAGCAATGGCTGGACATGACGCCGATGCACCGGCTCGGCCAGCCGGACGAGATCGCCGCGATCGTGCTGTTCCTCGCCTCCGACGCCTCCAGCCTGATGACGGGTTCGATCGTCACCGCGGATGCCGGTTACACCTGCTGGTAAGGCCACAGCCAGGAGCCGTCGCGCTGCCCGCGCTGCGATTTCATGGCGCGGGCACAAAATTTGCCGAAGCTTTCGGTCTTGAATCATTATCCTGACATGCTATACGTACAACATGACAAATTAGGCCTTTAGCCTGCGTGGTCCGTAGCTGGACAGAGCCAGCGCGCAAGAATTTGATGCGCCTCGCACCTGAAGAGAATTAAGTAGCTTAACTACATTATAGCGCGGCCGATTGGTTGAATCCGATCCGCCGCGGCGCCGGTTTTGCGCGAAATTCACCAAAAATCACGCAAGTGAGTGTGATTATAATCGCAAAAAATGTAGTTGAATTACTTTATCGCTTTGTCTAGCATCCAATCAACGTGAGGGGTGGGAGCGCCGATCGGCGCCCATTGCGCACGTTGGAGGAGATTTTTTCGACAGGGAGGGAGCTATGTTCAAGACGCTCGCAAAAGCATCATTGTTTGCTGCGGCCGCGACTGTTGCACTCTGGCCGGCACTGGGTGCCGCGCCGGCCGTGGCACAGGAAGGCGACAATATCGACATCACGATCGGCTGGGTGCCGCCGGACATTACCGGCGTCTTCAAGACCGCGACGAACTTCTTCGAACTGGCCGCGGCGGACGCCAACAAGAATGGCTTCAACGTCACGGTCCTGACCAAGTCGCCGACCAGCCCCACGGCCTTTGCCGAGCAGGTCAGCATCATCGAGGACATGATCCAGCGCAAGGTCGATCTGATCGCCGTGTCGCCGGCCGAAGTCGCGACCGTCAAGCCCGCGCTCGTGCGCGCCACCGAAGCCGGCATCCCGGTCATCATCGTCAACCTGCTGGAACCGATCGACGGTGTGAACGTCTCGTCCTATATCGGCTTCGACAACACGCAGGGTGCCGAAGTCAGCGCCTATTCGGTCGTCGATTATTTCGGCGGTCCGGGCGTGCTCGGTGCTGGCGAAAAGGTCACCGTCGAGCCCGGCGCCTATCTCGACCTGAAATTCTGGCAGGATCTCGCCGGAAAACTTTCCGATGAGGACAAGGCCAAGATCAAGGCGCGCGGCGCCATCATCGAGGGCGTTGCCGGCGGCTTCTTCTCGACGGCCCGCCTCAACGGCTTCCGCAAGGTGCTCGAACAGTTCCCGGGCATCGAGATCGTCGGCGGCACCTGTGCCGGCGACTGGAACCGCGAAAAGGGCACGCGTTGCGCCGAGGATATCCTTCAGGCCAACCCGGAAAACCTCGACTTCATCTGGGCGGCATCGAACGAAATGGGCCTCGGCGCCATGCTCGTCGCCGGCTCCAGCGGTCGTCTCGAAACCGTGCAGGACGGCGCGAACATCGGCGACAAGAAGGTGGCAGTCTTCACCAATGACGTGACGCCGGAATCGGTCGACCGCATTGCCGAAGGCAAGATGATTGCCGAAACGACCCACGGCTTCGCCGATTGGGGCTGGTTCGGCACCAAGTTCGCCGTCGAGCTCGCCTGCGGCCTCGAAGTGCCGAAGACCTTCGATATCCGCCCGCGCACCGTCTACGAGGCGAATGCCCGCAACTTCTACCCGGAGCCGAAGCTCGAAGCGATCAACTGGAAGACCATCCGGACGAATTGCAAGAAAGCCAACTAAGGTTTCTCCCAGGACGCGGGGCGCATCTTTTCGTGGAGAGGTGCCCCGCGCCGCCGTTCGCCTGCGAGGCGGGGCGCGGTGTCAGGAGATGAAGCGGCACGCTCGGTGCCGGTTGAATGGTAGTCGAGGCGCATGGACCAGCACGAAATCCTTCTGAAACTCGAAAATATCGAGAAGCGTTTTCCTGGCGTCGTGGCCTTGAAGTCGATCTCGCTCGACGTGCGCGCGGGCGAAGTGCAGGTGCTGCTCGGCGAGAATGGTGCCGGCAAATCGACGCTGATGAAGATCCTCGCCGGCGAACATGCGCCGACCGCCGGAGACATCGAGATCGGCGGCAAACGGGTTTCGGCGCTCACGCCGACGCTCGCCACGGAACTCGGCATCGGCCTTGTCCATCAGGAGCTGAGCCTTATCCCGGCGCTGAGCGTCACGGAAAACATCTTTCTCGGCCGCTTGCCACGCAATGCCTTCGGCAAGATCAACTGGGGCAAGGCGCACGAGGCCGCGCGGCACGCGCTGGAGGCGCTGGGTGTCGCCATCGATCCGACGGCCGAAGTGCGCACGCTCGAAGTGGCCGAACAGCAATTGATCGAGATCACTCGCGTGCTGGCGCGCGGCCCGCGCATCCTGCTGCTCGACGAGCCCACCTCGGCGCTGTCGGACAGCGAGCGCAGCCGTCTTTTCGATGTCATCCGCCGCCTCAAGCAGCGCGGCCACGGCATCATCTATATTTCGCATCACCTGTCGGAAATCCCGATGATCGCCGATCGCGTGACGATCCTGCGCGACGGCATCGTCGTCGACACGCTGCCCGCTGAACAGGCGGATGAGGAGACGGTGATCGGCCTGATGGTCGGCCGCAGGCTGGAAGAACAGTTTCCCAAGGAGACCGTGGCCCTTGGCGCGCCGGTGCTGGCGGTCGAAAACCTTGCCTCCGGCGGCACGCTGAAGGACCTGTCCTTCTCGCTTCGCCGCGGCGAGATCCTCGGCATCTATGGCCTGATGGGCGCGGGGCAGGCAGAAATCGCCGGCGCCCTATTCGGCTTGCAGACGGTCAAGGCCGGGTCGATCGAGGTCGAGGGCAAACGCGCCTACTTCCGCCATTCGTCGGATGCGATCGCGGCGGGCCTCGGCCTGATCTCGCGTGATCGCCGGCAGAGCCTGGTGCCCATGCAGCCGGTCGGCCCCAATCTCAGCCTGTCCTGGCTGGCCGGCAAATCGCTGCTGTCGCGGCTCGACCTGGGGCGCGAGCGCGAGGAGGGCAAACGCTACATTTCGGACCTGCGCATCCGGCCGGCCTCCACCACGCACAAGCTCTTCTTCTTCAGCGGCGGCAACCAGCAGAAGGTCATCCTGGCGCGCTGGATGTCGAGCGGTGCGCGGATCCTGATTTTCGACGAGCCGACGCGCGGCATCGATGTCGGCGCCAAGGCGGAAGTCTTTGCGGTGATGAGCCGGCTGGTGTCGGAAGGCGCATCGATCCTGATGATCTCCTCGGAACTCAACGAGTTGATCGGCATGGCGGATCGCGTGCTGGTCATGCGGGGCGGGCGCCTCTCTGCGGAGTTGCCGCGGGACGAGATTACGCAGCAGAACATGCTGCGCTATGCGAGCTAGGAAGTGGGAGACAGCATGAGTGCGGAAAAGAATTCGGACACGCCGGCAGCGGCCGTGGGGGGCCGCGGGGCGAAGATCAAGGGCATCGTCTTCCAGGCCGGTCCGCTGATCGCGCTCGTCCTGCTGATGGCCTATCTCGCTTTCGCCACGTCCAACTTCCTGACCTTTGACAACCTCTCCAACGTGGCGCGCCAGTCCGCCTTCGTCGCCATCCTGGCGGTGGGGCAGACCTTTGTCATCCTGACTGGCGGCATCGATTTGTCCGTTGCGGCCATCGCGGCGCTGGCGGGCTCGATCACGGCCGTCCTGCTCACCCAGTCGCTCGTGCTGTTCGGCGTCGATCTCGGCTTCGTGCCGCCGCCGGTGGCGATCCTGATCGGCCTTGCCGTCGGTGTCGTCGCCGGCGCGCTCAATGGCTGGCTGATTTCCACGTTCAAGATCCCGGATTTCATCGCGACGCTCGGCACGATGACCGCGTTCCGCGGCGCGGCACTGCTGGTGACGGATGGCATGCCGGTGCCTTCGTTTAACGCGACCCGCCAGCTGCCGGAAACGCTGACCTGGGTCGGCGGCGGCCAGCTCTTCGGCGTGCCGGTGAGCGCGCTGATCGCGCTCCTGTGCGCGGTCGCCGGCTGGTATGTGCTGCGCTACACGGCACTCGGCCGGGCCATTTATGCCGTCGGCGGCAATCGCGCGGCCGCCCATTCGTCCGGCATCAGCATCACCCGCACCAAGATCATGACCTATGCCATCTCCGGCCTGTTGGCCGCGATCGCCGGCATCATCCTCGTCGGGCGGCTCAATTCCGGCAATGCGCTGATGGCAGAAGGCGAGGAGCTGCGCTCCATCGCCTCCGTCGTCATCGGCGGCACCAATCTCTTCGGCGGCGAGGGCGGCGTCTGGGGATCGATCATCGGCGCCACCATCATCGGCGTGCTCGGCAACGGCCTCAACCTGCTCGATGTCAGCCCGTTCTGGCAGCGCATCGCGCAAGGGGTCGTCATCGTGGTCGTCGTCATCTTCGACCAGTGGCGCCGCCGCAGCATGACACGCGTCTGACGAGGGAGGACAGCATGAACAAGCTTGGGCTGCACGCCAATGTTTGGGTGCGCGACTGGAGCCGCGAGGAATGCGTTCTCGCGGTCAACAAGACCGCCGAACTCGGCTTCGACATCATCGAAATCTCCGCGCCCGACCCGAAGGCCATGGACATCGCCTTCACCGCAAAAGAGTTGCAGAAGGCGGGCATTAAGGCCAACCTGTCGCTCGGCCTCGATGCCGCAAGCGACATATCGAGCGGTGATCCGGACCGCATGCGTGCCGGCGAGACGCGGCTGCGCGAGGTCATCGCCGCTGCCGCCGAACTCGGCTCGTCGCATGTCTGCGGCATCCTCTATTCCGCCTTCCAGAAATACAGCGAACCGCCGACCGCCGCCGGCATTGCCGGCGCCGTCGACGTCCTGTCGCGCATCGGTGAGGAGGCCGCCCGGCACGGCATCACGCTCGGCCTCGAAGTCGTCAATCGCTACGAGACGAATGTGCTCAACACGGCCGGTCAAGGCGTCGAACTCTGCAAGCGGATCGGCCTGCCCAACGTCAAGGTCCATCTCGATTCCTACCACATGAACATCGAGGAAGCGGACGTAGAGATGGCAATCGTCGATGCCGGCGAGCACCTCGGCTACTTCCACATCGGCGAATCCAACCGCGGCTATCTCGGCGCCGGCTCGGTGGATTTCGTGGCGATCTTCAACGGGCTCGCCCGGATCGACTATGCCGGCCCCATCGTCTTCGAATCCTTCTCCTCCACCGTCGTCGGCCAGCCCCTCTGCGGCATCCTCGGCATCTGGCGCAACCTCTGGACGGACGGCGAGGACCTGGCCCGCCACGCGAAGGCCTTCATCATGGCGCACCAGCAGTCGGCCAGGGAAATCGGCAAAGAAGCGGCGAGATCGACTCTTCCGTAAGGATTGCGCGCCGTCGCCTCCGATGTGTCTAGCGGCTGTCTCCTTAGGCAAACTTCGAAGTTCTGCGTCCTTGCTTTCTCAATTAATATAGTTGTATCATGCAACCATATTAATTGAGAGTCCTGAATGATCACCTCCCCACGCCTGGTTGAAGAAATCCGCGCCGCCTCGCGTTCGATGGTGCGCGAATGGGGGTTTATGGGCGGCGATTTTGCTGGGACGGATCTGTCTCCGTCGGCCGTCCATGCGTTGATCGAGATCGAACAGGGCGGCATGACCGCGCGAGAGCTTGGGGTTCGCCTTCGTCTCGAAAAGTCGAGCGTCAGCCGGATGCTGCGCAAGCTGGTGGAAGCTGGCGATGTCAGCGAGGATGCGGGGGAAGAGGACGGCCGCGTCAAGATGCTTTCGCTGACACCCGCCGGCAGACAGCGCGTGCAGGCGATCCATGCCTATGCGGGCGCGCAGGTTGCCAATGCCCTCGGCCATTTGAAAACGGGGCAGGAGCGCACGGTGCTGGATGGTCTGCGGCTCTACACGGCGGCACTTGGTGCTGCGGCCGGCGAAGGGATTGCGGCTCCCGCCATCGAGATCGTCCAGGGATACCAGACCGGCCTCATCGCCCGCATCACCCAAATGCACGCGCTCTATTATGCAAGGACATCCGGTTTCGGCCAAAAGTTCGAGAGTGTCGTTGCCGGCGGCCTCGCTGAATTCTGCAACCGTTTGGAAAGCCCCCGCAATGCGATCTGGACCGCGACGCGTGGTGGCGAGATCATCGGCTCGGTTGCGATCGACGGTGAGGACCTTGGCGAAGACAAAGCGCACCTGCGCTGGTTTATCGTCGATGAGGGTGTGCGTGGCGGCGGCGTGGGCCGCAAGCTGCTTTCCGCCGCGCTCGGTTTCGTGGACGAGCAGGGTTTCGCGGAAACGCATCTCTGGACGTTCAGCGGTCTTCTGGCTGCCCGCCACCTGTACGAGGCTTTTGGATTCAGGTGTACAGAAGAACAATCTGGCGCTCAGTGGGGCAGACAGGTCATGGAGCAACGCTTCGTCCGGCCGCGTCTGTGACGGCAAGCCCTGCTTACGACATCGGTCACACCACCGCCTTCTTCTCGGGCACGCAGGGTGCGTTCGCCGAAACGGTCACGCTCGGCTGCGAGCATGGTCAAACGGCGCCACTTTCGTAACCCCGACAAGCCGCTTGAGCATCTCAAGGACATCGTCGACGAAGGTGAAGATAACCGGGATGACGACGAGGCTGAGCAGGGTGGAGGTCATCAGGCCGCCGATGACGACGATTGCCATCGGCTGGCGGAAGCTTCCGTCGCCGCCGCTGAGGCTGAGCGCCACGGGCAGCATGCCGCCGGCCATCGCGATCGTCGTCATGACGATCGGGCGGGCACGCTTGTGGCAGGCGTCGACGAGGGCGTCGAACCGGGACAGACCGGCGCGGCGCGAGACGATCGCGTATTCTACCAGCAGGATCGAGTTCTTCGTCACCACGCCCATCAGCATCAGCAGGCCGATCACCACCGGCATGGAGAAGCCGGTTCCGGTGACGACCAGCGGCAAGAGGGCGCCGCCGAGCGACAGCGGAATCGCCATGAGGATCGTCAGCGGCTGGAGGAAATCGTGGAAGAGCAGGACCAGGACGGCATAGATGCAGAAGACGCCGATCGCCATGGCGATGGCGAAACTGCCGAAAAGCTCGGAGCTGCGCTCCAGCTCCCCCTGTTCGACGAGTTTTACCCCATCGGGAAGGTCGCGAAGTGCGGGCGCTTCCTGGGCCTCGCGATAGACGTCGCCCAGGAAGCGCCCGTTCAGTTCGAGAGACAGCGTCACGTTTCGTGACCGGTCGATGCGGCTGATCTCCGACGGGCTGCCGCCGATGCGGATATCGGCGACGGAGCCGAGATCGACGCTGCCGCGGCTACCGGAAACGCGGATGTTGGCGATATCGTCGAGTGTCGTTCGATTGCCGGGATCGAACCGGACGCGGATGGCGAGTTGTCGTTGCGGCAGGTTGAGCTTGGCGAGTGCGACGGCGTAGTCGCCATTCGTCGCGACGCGAACCGCGTCAGAGATCGCCTCCGCTGTGACGCCGAGGGCCGCAGCGCGGTCGAGATCCGGGATGATCTGGATTTCGGGCGCCTGCAGGGCGGCGCTGGAGGTGACCGCTCCGATGCCCCGGAGCGTGCGCAACTGGTCTTCTAGCGCGCCGGCGGTCCGGTCGAGTGCATCGGGATCGTCGCTGGCAAGCGTGATCTGAAGCGTCGTGCCGTTGCCGCCCGTGCCGACCTCCACCCTGATGCCCGGAAGAACGGCGAGGGCCTGGCGGATGTCGTTTTCGATTTCGCTCTGCGTGCGCTCCCGTTCGCCGATTTTCTTGAGGTCGACGACGAGCGAGGCCGTAGCCGTATCGACGGTCGTGGACGCATCGAGCAGGTCGCCGGATGAGACGCTCCCGACGGCGGAGAACACACGGGTGACGCCGGGCAGGCCGGACACGATTTCCGCTGCCCGCCGCGTGGCCCTGTCCGTCTGCTCGATCGTGCTGCCGGGTTGCAGTGTCAGGGTGACCTGCGTCTGCGCATCGTCCGACGCGGGCAGGAAACTGGTGCTCAGCAATGTGATCGTCGAAAGCGAGAGGGCGAGAAAGATGCAGACACCAAGGATCGTCAGCTTGCGATGGCCGAGGCAGGTCTTCACGAGCGCCATATAGGTGCGCATGATCCAGCCGTCTTTTACAGAGACGGGATGCGCCTTCATCATGTAGGCGGCCATCATCGGGGTCAGCAGGCGTGCGACGAGCAGGGAGGCGAGAACTGCAACGGCGGCCGCCACGCCGAACTGGCGGAAGATGAGGCCCGGAATGCCGCTCATGAAGGCGGTGGGCAGGAAGACCGCGACGAGCGTGAAGGTCGTGGCGATGACGGCAAGGCCGATCTCGTCCGCTGCTTCGAGGGCCGCTTGCTTCGGCGTTTTGCCCATTTGCAGATGGCGGGCGATGTTTTCGATCTCGACGATCGCGTCGTCAACGAGGATGCCGACCACCAGCGAAAGCGCCAGCAGCGTCACCGTGTTCAGGCTGAAATCTGCAAAATACATGACGAGGAAGGTCGGAATGACGGAGAGCGGCAGCGCGACCGCCGAGAGGAAAGTCGCCCGCCAGTCGCGCAGGAAGAGCCAGACCACGACGACCGCCAGGATCGCGCCCTCATAGAGCATGTTCATGGAGCCGTCGTAGTTTTCGACGATCGGTCCGATCGTGCTATAGGCCTCGACGATCTCGACATCGGGATTGGCGGCGGAAAAATCCTTCATCGCCGTTTCGATGGCGGCTGCGACGCCGGTGTCCGAAAACCCGTTCGAACGCTTGACTTGGACGGCGATCACGGCTTCGCCGTCGAGATAGGCGATCGACGACCGGTCGGCAAAGCTGTCCGTCACGCTGCCGATCTCGTCGAGCCGCACCAGTTGGCCACTCGGAAGCGGGATGGGCAGCGCCTTCAGCGCCTCGATCGAGGACACGGCGCCGAGCGTGCGGATCGCCTGCTTGGCCCCGCCGATCTCCGCCCGGCCGCCGGAGGTGTCAGACTGCATCGACCTCAGACGATCGGAAACAGTCGCCGCGCTCAGATCGAGCGAGGCCATGATGCCGGCGTCCAGATCGACATGCACCTCGCGGTCGACACCGCCGAGCCGGCTGACCTCGCCGACACCGGGGACGGCGAGCAGCGCCTTCGTCATGTCATTGTCGACGAATCAGGAGAGTTCCGTCTCGTCGAGCTGGGTGGAACGCACCGCATAGGTGAGGAGAGGCGAGCCCTGCACGGTGACCTTCGTCACGCCGGGCGTCTGCATCTGCGAAGGCAGGTCGCCGCTTGCGCTGTCGACGGCGTTGCGCACCTCGTTCAGCGCCGCCTCGCTGTCCTTCTCCAGCTGGAAGGAGACGGTGATGGAGACCGAGCCGTCGGTGATCGTCGTCGTGATGTGGTCGAGCAGGCTCAGCGCGGCGAGCTTGTCTTCGATCTTGCGTGCGACTTCCGTTTCCAGCTGGGCGGGTGCCGCGCCTTCGAGCGTGGCGTTGATCTTGATCGTCGGCAGCACCATGTCGGGAAAGTTCTGCACCGCCAGCCGGTCAAAGGCGAGGAGGCCGCCCGCGGTCAGCAGGATGAACAGGAGTATGGCGGGAACGGGATTGCGGATCGACCAGGCCGAGACGTTCATCGGATGGTTTCCTCCACCCGGACGAGTGTGCGGTCCGAGAGAAACGCGCCGCCGGCCGTCACGACATCGGCCGCGCGATCGGCGCCGGAGAGGATTTCCACCTCGTTGTCCTTGCGGCGTCCGGTCTCCACGCGGATGCGGGATGTGCGCCGGCCCGCATCCACCGTGAAGAGGTAGCTGATGCCGTCCCGCAGCACGAGCGCCGATTCCGGTACGGTGAGGGCCGGCGTGCTATCGAGCTCGATCTGGCCGGTGGCGTAGAGGCCGACGGGCGGGCGGGCCTCGGAAGGCAGCGTGACATAGGCGAGCGCGCGTCCGGTATCGGTGCTGACCGTCGGCCCGACGAGCCGGACGGTTCCCTTCACGCGTCGGCCATCGGGACCGACGATCGTGGCGGTCAGGCCCGCCTTGATGCGCGGCAGATAGCGGGCGGAGACTTCCGCCTGCCATTCGACGCGCTGCTGGCGGATGAGGCGGAACAGCTCCGTGCCGGACGAAACGACGGCGCCAAGCTGGGCGGAGCGCGACGTGATCAAGCCGTCGTCGGGCGCCACGATGATCGTCTGGGCCAGCTTGATCGCCTGGCTGTCCAGCAGGGCTTGCGCCACGTCGACGCCTGCCGTCGCCGTCTGTTCGGCGATCAGATATTCGGTGATCTTCTCATCCGAGAGCGCGCCGCTTGTCTGCATCCGGCGAGCCCGGTCGGCATTGGCCTTTGCCTTGGCGAGGTCCGCCCTGGCGCTTGCCAGCGCCGCCTCTTCCTTGCGCAGTTCCGCCCGCACGGCCTCGTCGGCAAGCCGGACGAGGGGCTGTCCCTTGGAGACCACCGAGCCGACGTCGACAAGCACATCGGTCACGCGCAGGCCGCCGGTCTCCGCGGCGACGATCGCCTCGTGCCAGGGTTTCAGCCAGCCGCTGGCCGGCACCGTTTCGGGCCATTGGCGTTCCACGGGTTTTGCCACGGCGACGGTGAGTGCGACCGCCGCCTCATCCTGTGGCGCGAGCGCGGCTTCGGCGGCAGAAACGGGATTCACGCCGAGGAAAAGCGCAAGAAAAAGAGGTGTCGGTCGCATCGTGCGGGTTTCCTTTCGATTTTTGGGAAGGCTCGCACGGATGTAGCGGATCGCATGTGAAGTGCGGTCAAGTTCGGTTAAGATAGATTAAGTTGGCTGGCGAAATCCGTAGCCCACGCGATAGAAGAACGTGCCCGCCACGCTGCCATTCTTCTGCACGGCCCGTCTCTCGACGGGGCCGATAGTGTCGAACCACTTTGCGAACCCTTCGCCGGAAACGCTGTTTTCCTTCAGGCCGTACAGGATGACGACGCGGCCTGCGGATGCCTTCCCGGCGTGCCAGGTGGCGAACATCAGGCCGTTCTGTCCGAAAAGATTCTGGCTGGTGATGTCGTCCAGCGCCGTTCGCCCCTGGCCGTAGAAGCGAAGCTGGCTCGCGATATTGTAGGCGTCCATGCCGACGAGCAGCGGCGAATATCCGGTTTCGGCTGCGACCTTGGCCCTGATCTGCTCGGCGCCGGCGGAAAATTCCTCCCAGGCGACCGGCAGGCCACGCAAGGTGCCGGAATAGCCGATGAAAGGAAGGCCCAGCGCCAGGTAGTGCAGGAACAGGGCGAAGCAAAGGATGCTCGTCGCCGTGCCGACTTTCAACGCCGCGACCAGCCGTGCCCTGCGGCCTTGTTTCACGGCGTCTGCAACGATCTTCGCCATCGCCGGCAGCAGGGCAAGCCAGAGCGGCCCGGTCCAGTTCAGCTTGACGCCGTGCAGCAGGCTGAAACCAAGGAAGACGGACAGCGGGACGAGGGTGAAGACAAGGATGAATGTGGCAGCACCGCGCATGGCGAGATGGTCGGCAAGCCGCGGAAGTCTGGCCATCGTGATGCCTGCCAGTGCGAGCCCGACGGGACCAAGCAATGCCGTGATGAACATCGAAAGCGTGTGCGTGGAGAAGCGGATATCCGCCAGCCATCGCCGGCTTCCCTGGAATTGGAAGGACGCCCAGTCGTGGGTGGCGTTCCAGAGGATCACGGGCGAAAACAAAGCGACGGCGATGGCTGCGCAGAGATAGGGCCATTTCGACAGGAACCAGTGCCGGGATTGCGGATGGATGATCAGGAAAACGATCGTCGCCGGCCCAAGCAAGGCGATCGTGTATTTCGACAACATGCCGAGGCCGATGCAGATGCCCACCCCGAGCCAGGCTCTTCGGCGCCGTCCGATCAAGGCGCGCTCCAGAAAATACAAGGCTCCCGCCCAGGCAGCCGTCAGCGGCGCGTCCGGCGTCATGACGGTGCCTATCGCAAAGAAGAACGGGAGGATGGACACGAGCAGCAGGGCCAGGAAGGCCGATGTGCGGCCGAACAGGTTGTCGGTAAGGCGAAAGAGGAAGAACGCCGTCAGCAGCCAGCACAGGATTGCGCTTGCACGCACGCCGAACTCGGAGTCTCCGAAGATCGACGTGCCGAGCCATATCAGCCACGCGACCATCGGCGGATGGTCCAGATAGCCTAAGGCCGGATGCTGGGCATAATTCCAGTAATAGGCTTCCTGCGGGATGAGGTCGATGCTGCCCTGGTAGACGATCCGGATCATGACGACATAGACGGCAACGGCGACTGCGGCGAGTTTCCAACGGGTCGTCGACGGCAGGAACGTATCGCTGCGGAAGACATAGAATTCGTTTCCGACGTAGCTGACGATACCGCCGCCGGCGATGCCCAACATCAGCACCCACAGGAAGGGAAGCCCGAGGTCCGAGGCTGTCGCGATGAAGCCGCCGCGCATCGCCAGGGCCAGCACGGAGAGAAGCAGAAAACGCGCGAACCGCGTGCTGTTGCCTGCGCGGTCTTTGAAGGACCATTCCGCGTGGGCCAGGTAGTTGAAGAGGGCCGCAAAGCAGAAACCGGACATGTGCGCGACGGTGATGTCGGCGCCAAGAATGCGCATCATCGATACGATGGCGAAATCCAGCACGAAGCCGGCAAAGCCCACCACCGCAAAACGATGAAAGGTGTCCGAGGTGTCCGTTCCCCTGGAAAACCGCACCAGCTGGCCGAGATAGGCCGCGAACTGGCGCGCGCCGATCTTCGATTTCCCCTTGACCCGGTCGGTGAAGAAGATCGGGACCTCGGTGACCGTCAGCGCGTCGCCACCGGCGAAAATTGCCTCCAGTCCGATCTTGAAGCCTTCGGCATGGGAGCCGGCGGCCAGCAGGCGGTCCCGCTTCACGGCGAAAAAGCCCGAAAGCGGATCGTTCACGTCGGTGAAGGGCGAGGCGAATGCGCCGCCGAGCCGGGAGAGAAGGCGGCGGTGGAGCGGCCATCCGACGGTGCGCCCACCTTCGACATAGCGGCTGCCGACGGCCATGTCGAAGCGCCCGGACGAGAGAGGGCGAACGAGATCCGGAATGGAGCTCGCCGGGTGGCTGCCGTCCGCGTCGAGAACGACGAGGATTGGAAACCGCGCCTTTGCCGCTGCTGAAAACACATCCTCCGCCAGTCCGCCGGGACCGTCGTTCCTGACCAGGCGAACGGGGTGCCGCCTTTCCCAGCGGTTCGCGCTTTCGCATGTGCCGTCGGTCGATCCGCCATCCGTGACGATGATTTCGAAATTGAAGTGTTCACGCACGCTGTCGACGATGTCGCCGAGGATGCGGTCGATGTTCTCCGCTTCATTCAGCGTCGGCACGATGATCGAAACGGCGGGGCGGATGTCCTGGACATCCGATAGCTGGAAGGCCTTGACGTGTTCCGACTCATGCGACGGCATCCGATATGAAAACATGGAGCTCTCCGGGCAATGCAAACGCGCTGTCGGCAATTCGACGACGCCATTGCCTGGAACTAGCCGCTCCCCCGGCAGCATGGTTTTAAGACTTATTAACGTTTGCTCGGAGTTGTTGCCTTGGCAGGTGCGGGAGAAACATCTCTTAACAAGACAAAACCCATCCCAAAGCGAATCCCCACCAATGTTCGCCCCGCGGCCCCTGCGGCCTGTAGAATGCTAACGCACCCAGGAGTGAACATTGTCTTCCGAGACAAAACAGACGGGCAACTGGTTCGTAAGGAGCCAGACGGAACTCGTCATCCTGACCGGCGGTGCGAAAAACAGCCCCATCGTCCAGAAAGACACCCAGCCGTCCGTCATGATGTTCGTGGGCTACAAGTTCTGAGGCGCGGCAACGGCGGAGCCGCAGCAACAAAAATAAACACAATTGTTGCTGACAGCCACGATGGCGAGCGGGATAGTCTTTGCCGGGAGGGCGACAGGAATGGCTGAGGTCATGAACAACACTGCGAGCAATGTTCTCGCCCAGGCGTCCGCCCGCATCCTCGTCGTCGAGGATGACCGCGATATCGCGAGCATGCTCATCGAGCTTATGCGGGAGGCTGGATACGCCGCCGAGGCGGTCGGTTCGGCGCTCGAAATGGACCGCCTGCTGAGAAAGAAGGAGTTCCAGCTTATCATCCTGGATGGAATGCTGCCGGGTGAGGATGGCTTCAGCATCTGCAGGCGAATCCGGTCGTCCGATACGATACCCATCCTCATGCTGACAGCCCTTTCGAAAGAAATCGATCGGGTCGTCGGGCTGGAGCTGGGCGCGGACGACTATGTCACGAAGCCGTTCAATTCCAGGGAGTTGCTGGCAAGAGTAAAGGCGCTCCTGCGGCGTTCGTCCTATTCGATGCAGGTCAAGCCGAGCCTGGAAAGCATGACATTCGCCGGTTGGCGGATCGACCCCGTCACCCGCGAACTGACCGACAGCGACGGCGTGCATGTGTCGCTCACCACGGCGGAATTCGATGTGCTGCTCGTCTTCTGCCAGAACCCGCGGCGCGTCATGACGCGGCAGGACATCTTGACCCGCACGCATGCCGGATCCGCCGGGCCTGTAGAGCGCAGCATCGACGTGCATGTCAGCCGCGTCCGCCAGAAGATAGAGCCGAACTACAAGGACCCGACTTTCATTAAAACCGTTCGCCTCGGCGGCTACATCTTCACGCCGGAGGTGGAGGTAGAGACATGATCGACCGCTTTCGCAAGGCGTCCATACGGTGGCAGTTCATAGCGGTGGCGTTGTTTCCGATCCCGGTGATCATCGTGTTTATCATTGCCATGCTTCCCGAGCCTCTCATTTTCTACAATGAGAAGCTGCTGATGGTCAGGCGCACGCAAATCGAGATGATCGTCACGCAGTTCAGGAATGCGGGCGACAATCCCGAGGTGCAGGATCTCGTGCGCTCCAGCGCGCCTCTCGGCCTCGAATTGACGGTCGTGCCGTGGAGTGCCGCGAGCGAAGCGCAGGCGCGCGAGGAGGATACCCATGCCGTCTCGGACGAGCTGCGCCGCCTCCTGCCTGACGATTTCGAGGCGGTGGCGCTGCAAAACCCGCCGGGAAGCGAGCGGCACAATTCGGTGGCGGTGCGCCTTGATGCCAAGCGTGCCCTCGTCATCGGCTTCTCCAAGGCCTACGATTCCCCCTCGTTTCTCAGCCTGGTTCTGGAATTCGTCGCCAAGCTCACCATCCTGATGCTGCCGATGCTTCTGCTGGTGCTCTACATGGGGCGCATGATCACGTCGCCTCTCGTGCGTTTTGCGGATGCGGCAAAAAGATTGCGCCTCGACGACAACGAGGATGAGCTGTTCACGGCCGAAGGCGCCAAGGAACTCCATACGCTTGCGACGTCGCTCAACAACATGCGGCGACGCATTCGTAAAATGGTCGACGACCGGACGCGGATGCTGACGGCCGTGAGCCACGATCTGCGAACACCGCTGACCCGGCTGCGCATGCGCGTGGAGCGCTCCAGGGACCCGGCATCACGCGACGCGATGCTCGCGGATATCGACACGCTGACCACCATGATCGAGGAAAGCCTGCAATATCTGAGCAGCAATGCGACCGCCGAGCCGATGAAAAAGGTTGACATTTCCAGCCTGCTGCAGACGATCACCTCGGGATTCTGGGATCTCGGCCATACGGTGCGCTACAGCGGACCCGAGCGGCTCGGATATCTGTGCCGGCAAAAAGCGCTTGTCCGCGCGATCACCAACATCGTGGAGAATGCGGTGCGGTTCGGCACGGTCGTCAGCGTCGAACTGCGCAGCAATCCGCAAGGCGGCGCGGTGATCACCGTGAGCGACAACGGCCCCGGCCTTGAAGAAGGGCTTGAGGAAAAAGTGCTGGAGCCCTTCTTCAAGGCCGACGAGGCGCGGTCGCCGAATTCCAATAGCGGTTTCGGATTGGGGCTTTCGATCGCCGACGAAGTCGTAAAAGGCCATGGCGGTTCGCTCGCAATGGAGAATATCCTGCCGCATGGCCTGCGCGTAACGATACATCTGCCGGCGATCCAGGCCATCTCGGTTCAAAGCAGCACGCGCTTCGTCGCCAAAAGGAAGGCCATCGCCTAAGCCTCCGGCCTTGGCGAAGCCCTCTCCCGTGCGACCATCCCCGGAAAGGCGCAGGCGTGCCTCTCGGCCGCCCGGGCACGGGCTGCGTCGCGCAGCAGTTGCCGCATCTGCCTCAAGGACACTCCGTCTGCCCGCATCATCTGCCGGATGAGCGGGTCCTTCAGGATCTCTGCCATCGTCATTTCGCGCTCGGCCATCGTGATCTCCGTTCTGCTGCCGTTTGGATAGCCGCGGCACAAAACCTCGCGATGTCAAAACGGGGACGAAACCAAGGCGTTTGGTGAAGTTTTGTTGCCAGGCGCCAAAAGCCGGTGCGCGCCAATATCTCTTAACAACACGAAACCCAAGGCAATGATGAATCAGACCTAATGCCATCAGATGCGATTTCGAAGGAAGTTTGGCATGACACAACGGCGGCCTGCTGCGGCTGAAAACCAAAGCTCTATCGGCGCTCGACAGCCGTTTTCTTTCTTCACCTGAGAGCGGTGAACGTGCTTCGATGCATTGCCATCCTCATGCTGGTTTTCCTCGCCGGCTGCGTGGCGCCGGACCGCATCGCCTACGGGCCGCGTGCCGCGGCCAACGCGACGATCGAGGGCTTCGAGCATATCCGCATCTATGCGGATACCGGGCGAGACCTGCCCGATGCGCGGGGTTGGCTGCCGGTCCCGGCCCGCAACGAAATCAACTATCTCGTCCTGTCCGGTGGCGGCGCGGGCGGCGCCTTCAGCGTCGGCGCGCTGAAGGCCTGGTCGGATAAGGGCGGGCGACCGCAGTTCGACATCGTCAGCGGTGTCAGCACGGGCGCGCTAATTGCGCCTTACGCTTTCCTCGGCTCCGCCTACGACGACACCCTCGTCGACCTCTATACGAGCGGCGTCGCAAAAGAGCTGATCGATGCGGACTTCCTGCCGAAGGGCCTGCTCGGCGCGAGCCTCCTGAAGCAGGCGCCGCTTCGCACGATGGTGGAGCGCTACCTGACGCGCGACATTCTGGCGAAGATCGCTGCGGAGCATCGCAAGGGTCGGCGCCTGCTTGTCCTGACCTCGAACCTCGATTCCCAGCGGGCGGTGATCTGGAACATGGGCGCCATCGCCAATAGCGGCCGGGCCGATGCCCTGAAACTGTTCCAGGACGTCATCATCGCCTCGGCAAGCATCCCCGGCCTCTATCCCGCCGTCCTCATCAAGGCGACATCCGAGGGCAGGGCATTCGAGGAGATGCATTCCGACGGCGGTTCGGCCTCCCAGATCCTCACGATCCCCGAAGGCTGGATGGCAAGCTCCGACAAGGTCGACTGGCCAAAAGGCTTCAAGTTCAACATGTTCATCATCGTCAACAATACGCTCATTCCGGAATTCTCGACGACGACGAACAACACGTTTGCCGTCATGGCGCGGGCGAATTCCGCTCTCATCAAGGCGCAGACGCGCAGCGCGCTGCTCGCCACCTATGTCTATGCCCAGAAGACCGGCATCCGGTTTCATGTGGCCTCGATAGATACGCAGGTCCCATACAAGATGACCGACCCGTTCAACACCAACTACATGCGCGCCGTCTACAATCTTGGTTATGCAAAAGCGGCAAGCGGCAGCCTGTGGAAAGACAGGCCGTCCTTCAGCGAGCCGTTGAGGATCGCCCAGCCGTTGGAGCAGGCGCCATAAATGCACCGGCCCGTCCTCACTTTAAAAAATACCGACAGGAGACTGAAAATGCTACCTCTTTCCCTTGGCCAGCACCGAGTGTTCGGTGCCGCGCTTCTGCCCTGCCTCGTCGTGTCGATCCTTGGCGGGTGCGCCTCGGTGCCGCTGGAGCAGGCGAATTCGCTGGCATCCTATGAAGGCCTCACGCCGGTCGACGGGCGCCTGAGAAAGGCGAAGTATAAGGCCGTGCCCGGTGACCTCGGCACGATCCGCACGGTCTACATCGAGCCGACCCGGATCTCGCCGACCGCCGCACTGTCGACCCAAAAATCCTCGGAACAAGCCCTGGTGGCGAACGCCATCAGCCGCGCGCTGTGCATCGGCGTCAGCGACCGGTTCGCGGTCGTCGAGCGGAAGGAGGATGCGGACCTCGTCGTCCATGCCACCATTGTCCGCATCGTGCCGACCAATCCCACGGTCGCCGGCGTCTCGACGGTCGCCTCGCTCGGCTCCTCCTTCGTGCTTCCCGTGAGCGTGCCGAGACTGCCCTTCGGCCTCGGTGGGCTCGCCGTCGAGGCCGAGGCGACGACCAGGGAGGGTAAGCAGCTCGGCGCCATGGTCTGGGCCAAGGGTGCGAATTCCCTGACCACGGATGCGCGGGTGTCCCAGGTCGGCGATGCCTATTCGCTCGCAAGCAGTTTCGGCAACGATTTTTCAAAGATGCTCGTCACGGGCAAGACGCCGTTCAAGGGCCTGCCGAAGCTGCCGTCCTCGCAGAAGCTGAAATCCAATCTGGGCGGCAAGCCCAAATATCTTGCATGCGAACGGTTCGGCCGGGCGCCCGGCCTGAAGAATTTTGCCGGCGCGCAACTCGGCATGCCGCCCTCCTGGACCGACAAGGCGGGCGCGGAGCAGAAACGCTAGCACGCGCTGCCCAAACGCAATCTTTCGTAATGCGATGAAACACCGGCAGCGTCCTGGATCGGTAGCCTTTGATCCGGATCATGCCGGGGCGATGTGCCTTCGGATCAATCGGAAGGTGGTTTCATGCGTGAAAAATCCAGCTCACATTCAACGCGCGCCCGTCTGCTGCTGGGCGTCCTGCTGCTGTCTTGCCCCGTGACGCTGAAAGCCCAGGAACAGATGCCGGTGACCGTCGTCGTCGCCCGGCAGAGCACGGTGACCGAGCAGGTTTCCGTCATCGGCTCGGTGGTGTCGCGCGAGGAAGTGCAGGTGCATTCCTTCATCCAGGGGCAGGAGATACGGCAGATTCTCGTCGAGGTCGGGCAGTATGTCGAAAAGGGCCAGCCGCTCGCCGTGCTCGACACGACCGACGCCCGGATGCGGCTCGATCGCAATGCCGTCAGCATGCTGCGTGCCAAGGCCGCTGTCGCGGTGGAGGCCGCCCGGGTGGATGTGGCGCGGGTGACGGAAGCGGAAACCGCCAGCGTTTTCGAGCGCAGCCGCGTGCTGCATGCCAGAAACGTCATCTCGCAACAGGTCTTGGACCAGCACCGCAACGCCCATGAGAGGGCGGCGGCCGAACTGGGCCTGGCGCGTCAGTCTCTGGCCCTTGCGGAGGCGGAAGCCGCTTTGGTGACCCGCGAACGCGCGGAAATCGAGCTGACGATCGAGCGCAGCACGGTGCGGGCTCCGATGGCCGGGCTCATCCTCAGCCGCACGGCACGCCTCGGCGCGATGACGTCGGACGCCGCCACGCCGCTGTTCCTCATCGCGGAGGAGGGGAGCATGGAATTCGTCGCCTCCGTGGTGGAAACGAATTTCGTTCGCCTGCAAAATGGCATGCGCGCGGCCGTGACCCTTCCCGGCCACGAGGATCCCGTTTCCGGCACGCTGAGGCTGAAGGCCGCGCAGCTCGATCCCGCGACCCGCAGCGGTCAGGTTTATATCGCGCTCGACAGGCGGGAAGGCCTCACACCCGGCGTTTTCGCGCAGGGACGCATCGATGTTTCCGAACGCCAAAACATTCTTCTTCCGGGAAGCGCGGTCAAAACCGTGCGCGGCGCGGACACGATCTTCGTCGTAACGGAAGGCGCGGTGGATGTCAGGCCCGTAACGGTGGGTGCCCGTCAGGGCGGCCTGGTGGAGATCACGCGCGGCGTCGATGACGGGGAGATGGTGGTCCTGAAAGCGGGCGGGTTCCTGAAGGCGCAGGACAGGGTTCAGCCGGTCGTCGCCACGCTGGATGTCGCTCCGGCGGACAGACTGGCGGCCTCGCTGCCGAGCGTCGATGAAACGAGGGAGATCCGGTGATGAACGCCAATATTTCCGCCTGGGCCATTCGAAACCCGCTGCCGTCGTTCCTGCTCTTCGTGGTGCTGACCGTTGCAGGGCTCTACAGTTTCTCCCGGTTGCCCGTCACCTATTTCCCCGCGATCGTCACCCCGCTCGTGCGCATCACCGTCGAGCAGTCCGGCGCCACGCCGGTCGAACTCGAAACCGAAGTGACGCGGCCGATCGAAAACGCGGTCGCATCCCTGCCTGCCGTCAAGGAACTGACATCGACGGTCGACCAGGGCCGCTCGGTGACCACCGTCGAGTTCGAGCTCGGCCTGGTCTCGCCCGACCGCGCGATGGACGATGTCCGGGATGCGGTAGCGCGCGTGCGGGGCGACCTGCCTGATGGCATCGACGAGCCCGTAATCGAACGGCTGGAAGAGGAAGCCCAGTCCGTCGTCACCTACGCCGTTTTCAGCCAGGACATGACGGTCTCGGACCTGTCGTGGTTCGTCGACGACGTGGTGGCGCGTGATCTCCAGGGATTGCGCGGCGTCAGCCGGGTTGAGCGCATCGGTGGCGGCGACCGGGAGATCCGCGTCGAACTCGACGCCGACAAATTGCAGGCGCTGGCACTGACCGCCGGCGCGGTCAATGAAACGATCCGCCAGAGCCAGCTCGAGCGATCGGGCGGGCGCCAGGAGATCAACGGCCGCGAACAGGTCCTGACGACCGCCGCCTCCGCCGAGACCGTTTCGAGCCTTGCCGAACGACGTCTAGCGCTTGCCGGAGACAGTTCCGTGCGGCTTGCGGACATTGCAAGCGTTCGCGACACCATCGCCGAGCCGCGGTCCTTTGCGACCTTGAACGGTGAAGAGATCGTGAGCTTTGCCGTCTCGCGCTCGCAGGGCGCCAGCGAGGTAGGGGTCGCGGAAGTCGTTGCTGCCGCCGTCGCGGAACTGGCGGCGAAGAGCCCGGCCGTCCAGTTCCGGCTGGTGGATGACAATGTCTCCTACACGAAGGGCAATTACCGCTCGGCGATGAACACCTTGCTGGAGGGCGCAGCGCTTTCCATCGTCGTGGTGTTCCTGTTCCTGCGCGACTGGCGGGCGACCATCGTTGCCGCGGTGGCGCTGCCTTTGTCGATCATCCCGACCTTCTTCGCGATCGACCTTCTTGGCTTTTCGCTCAACATTCTCAGCCTGCTGGCCATCACGCTGGTGACCGGGATATTGGTCGACGATGCGATCGTCGAGATCGAGAATGTCGTCCGCCATCGCAACATGGGCAAATCCGCCTATCGGGCCGCGCTCGACGCTTCCGATGAAATCGGGCTTGCCGTCATCGCGATTTCCGCGACCATCATCGCTGTCTTTGCGCCCGTCGGGCTGATGAGCGGCATCGTCGGCCTCTATTTCCGTGAATTCGGCCTGACCGTCGCCATCGCCGTGTTCTTCTCCCTGCTGGTCGCCCGGCTGATAACACCCATCCTCGCCGCCTATTTCATGATCAGCCGCGCCCGAACGGAGGCGCGCGACGGTGCCATGTTGCGGGCCTACCAGAGCCTGTTGAGGGTGAGCCTGCGCTGGCGATGGGCGACGATCGGCGGCGCTTTCGGCCTTTTCGCGCTCTCCGTCATGTCGCTTGCATCGGTGCCGACGGCCTTCCTGCCGGAGGAGGACATGGGCCGGCTGACGCTGACTGTCGAGCTGCCGCCGGGCGCGACGCTGGAAGAGACCCGCGCCATCACCGATGAGATCGCGGCTCGCGCGGGTGCATTTCCAGAGGTCGAGGGTGTTTTCGCACGCGCAGGGGCGAGCATGAACGGGCAGCAGGATCTGCGCTATGCGGTGATCCTCATCGACCTCGTGCACAAGACGAAGCGGGACCGCTCCTCCTTCGCTGTCGAGGCGGGCATGGAAAACAAGCTCGCCTCCATCGCCGACGTGCGCCTGAGGTTCCTCAACAATCGCGGCGGCCGCGACCTGTCCTTCGCTGTTCTGGGAAGCGATGGAGAAGCGGTGCAACAGGCCGCCGATGCCATCCTGAACGAGATGTCCGGCGACCCGAGCTTCGTCAAGCCCGCAAGCGACAATGTCGCCACGCGCCCGGAACTGCGCATGTCCGTGTTGACCGACAAGGCGGCGCTGCTTGGCGTAACGCCCGCCGCGATCGCCGACACGATCCGCCTCTCGACGATCGGCGACACAGACAGCAGGCTGGCGAGCTTCATCGACGGCTCCCGCCAGATCCCGATACGCGTCGTGCTCTCGCCTGACGCACGCGACCGGCTTCCGATCCTGCAAATGTTGTCCGTGCCATCAGACAAGGGCAACCATATCCCCTTGTCCGCGGTGGCGGACATCGGCTTCGACGAGACGGTCGCCGCGATCGATCGTTTCGATCGCCAGCGCCGGATCGAGATCGGCGTGGACCTGAAGGACGGCATGACATCGGGACAAGGCCTCGACCGGCTGATGCAGCTGGAGAGCGTGAAGGCCCTTCCCGAGGGTGTGCGCCTCCAGGCGACCGGCGATTCCGATTCCGAGGGTGATGTCTTCGAGAGTTTCTTCGTGGCGATGGGATCGGGCATCATGCTGGTCCTCATCGTGCTGATCCTGCTGTTTCGCAGCGTTCTGGCGCCATGGACCATCCTCGCCTCGCTTCCGCTGTCGATCGGCGGCGTGGCCGCCGGGCTTCTCTTCAGCGGCAATGCGATGTCGCTTCCCGTGGTCATTGGCATCCTCATGTTGATGGGCATCGTGACCAAGAACGCCATCATGCTGCTCGATTTCGCGATCGAGCGCGAGGCGCATGGGCTTTCCCGCACGGAGGCCATCGTCGAGGCCTGCCTGGAGCGGGTGCGCCCCATCGTCATGACGACGCTTGCGATGGTGGGTGGAATGGCGCCCTCCGCCTTCGGATTGGGCGACGGCGGCGAGTTTCGCGCGCCCATGGCAATCGCCGTCATCGGCGGGTTGCTGGTGTCCACGGTGCTGTCGCTGATCGTGATCCCGTCGCTGCACCTGGTCATGTCCGGCCTGGGCGACCGCGTGAGCCGGACGTTCGGACCAATGGTCCGCCCGGCCGAGACGCAATAAGGCGTACAACTTCTTAATCCGTCGAAACAAATCTTTAAGCCGGTGCCGCCACGCCCGTGGGAAGGAAATCCATCGACTTTCCTTCAAGCACGGATGTTGCGACATGCTCTTCGTCGTTTGCCGATCACGGAAACTGCACCCAGCTACGGGCAAGCGGGCAGGGGAGACGGATCATGGCTGAGGCCCGGGCTCCCTTCCTGCAGCAATACCGCATCAATACGCTTTGCCTCTTTGGCGCCGTCGCGTTCGCACTGCTGGCCGTGACGGCGTCGCCTCCCGGGGCGCCGCTTGTTAGTTCCCTCTTCGAGCTGACGGGATTGCTGGCGATCTTCACGGCCATTGCCGGTCGCGTGTGGTCGCTATTCTATATCGGCGGCCGCAAGAATGCTGAGCTCGTCACCGACGGCCCCTATTCTATCACCCGCAATCCCCTCTACCTGTTCAGCCTGATCGGGATTGCCGGGCTCGGGGCGCAGACGGAGAGCCTGTTGTCGATGGTCGCGATGACGGGCATCGCCTATTTCGCCTTCGAGATGGCGATGCGGGGCGAGGAGGCCTTCCTCGCCAGCCGCTATGGCCACAGTTTCGAGCACTATCGCCAGGTGACACCAAGACTCCTGCCGGATTTCTCGCTCTGGCGGGAAGCCGACGATACTCCCCTGCGCTCCGTAAAAGCCGTCAGCGGCCTCAAGGACGGCGCCGTCTTCCTGGCCGCCTGGTTGGGCATCGAGCTCATCAAGATGGGTCAGGCGGCGGAATTGCTGCCGGTCTTCTGGACATTGCCGTTCTAGCGACTGCCGCGCAGCCGCCCCATTTCCTCGCAACAAAACGTAACAAAGCGAAATGTTTGTCGCCCGCGTGATAAGCATTATATGCGCGTTCAGGTTGGGAAGACGAGAATGCAATCGAGTTCCGCAAATGCAAGAATCCTGATTGTCGAAGACGATCCGGAGATCGGCAGTCTCCTCGCGCTGACGGTGCAGGAGAGCGGAATGATCGCGACCGTCGCGGAAGACGGGCGGGTGATGCAATCCCTGCTGCGCAACAACGAATTCGACCTGATCATCCTGGACGTGATGCTTCCCGGTGAGGATGGCCTCAGCATTTGCCGGCGCATCCGCTCGGAGAAGACCACGCCGATCATCCTGCTCACGGCGCTCGGGGAAGAGATCGATCGCATCGTCGGGCTGGAAGTGGGCGCCGATGACTATGTCACCAAGCCTTTCAGCCCCCGGGAGATCGTCGCCCGTATCCGCAGCCTTCTGAGGCGGGCGTCCTACGGCCTGGCGAACAATGTCGATCAGCGCAAGCTGCGCTTCGATGGCTGGCAGATCGATCCGCTGCGCCGGCAGCTGCACGATCCCAGCAATGCCAGGGTGGCGCTGACCACGACGGAGTTCGATCTGTTGCTGGCTTTTTGCCGGAACCCCGGCCGGATCATCACGCGTGAAGAGCTTCTGTCCCTGACCCATAGCGGCCTTGCCGGGCCGATCGAGCGCAGCATCGACGTGCATATCAGCCGACTGCGCCAGAAGATCGAAGCGGACCCGAAGACGCCGGCGCTGCTGCACACGGTGCGGCTCGGCGGCTACATGTTCACCGCCCGGGTCGAGCAATCCTAAGGCCAATCGACATTCAGCCCATGCCAGCCTGCAAACGGCAATTTTCCGCGCTTCCGGTGCTCACGTACCAAAAGTACGCTGCGCTCCGGATCGCGGAAGCTCACCATTTTCGGCACGGCCTGACGTGAATGTCGATTGATCCTGACCACTTGTTGTGGGCAAGAAGCCGGAATTGCTCCGGCTTCTTTGATCGCTTCAATCAGAATTTGTAGCCGACGAAGATCGAGGCCGAGGGCTGAAGCTTCTTTTCCACGATCGGGCTGTCGGCGGCGTCTCCGGTCAGGATGCCCAACGCCGCCTCGCCCCGCACGAACCAGTCTTCACTGAGCCCATAGGTGGCGGATGCCGATACGTTGACACGCTTGATACCGGCTTCCGCCTTGTATTCGGAAAGGCCGGATGCGGCCGCCTGCGCGGCGTTCACGCCAAAATAGGCCTGCATGTGCTTGTCGTTGGCAACGACAACCTCCGCCCCGGCACTGACCATCAGCCGTTCGGTCACGGGCGCCGAATATTCGACGCCGACCGTTCCGATGAGGCTCTCGCTTCCCTCGATCGTCTGGTCGAGCGTTGCGTAGAACTCGAAGGCGTTCCAGGTATAGGCCGCCTTGGCGCCGACGGTCGCGGCGAAGTCGATGTCGCCGAGGCCATTCAGGCGGTCATGGTCATCCTGGTCGCGCCCGGTTTCATAACCGACCTTGCCCGCGAGCGAGAAGCCGCCGTTGCGAAGCGCGGTAATGGTTGCGCCTGTCGGATCGATCTCCAGCCATTCGCCATAGGTGAAGATGACGAGCGGAACGGGGCTGACCTTGAACTCGTCGCCGCCTTCATATTCCGGTTCATAGATGCCGCCGGCACCGATGATGAGGCTCCAGCTCGGTTTGACGGCCTCGTTGTTGAACCGCTCCTGGTCGAAGGGCGGCTCCTGTGCCTGGTCCGCGAGGCTGGCATCGGCAGCCAGCACGGTGGATGCCGTTCCGAGCGATGTGAACGTGACGAACAGCGCGCTCCGGGTAAGGCGCCAGTCGATATACTTGGTACAAAACATGAGTGCTCCAGTGATTTGACACGGGATGCCGGCCGCAGCGGCGAACCGTGTGTGCAACCTCCTTGTCTTTTCATGGATCAGGATTGGACTGGATGTTGTTATGTTACGGTTTGTTGCCGGCGGGCGATGGCGTCGGATCAGCGGATGTCCGGCCGGCCTTAATAAATCGACACAAAACGTAACGCAGTTTGGCCGCGCGGACCTGTTTCCATTACCCTATCGATGACAGGGTCGGTTGGACAGGCAGAGTTTGTGCGCGGCGAAGGCCTGCGGGAGGAGGCGCGTTGAGGTTTCGCTTATCCAAGTTGATTTCGACGATTCATGGACAGATCACGATCATCGTCTTTCTCGCCCTCGTCATGGTCATCTCCGCCGGCTCCGCGCTGGAGCGCTGGATGCGTTCGGACTTCAAGATCATCGACCTCGAAAATATTTCCGAGCGCGTCTCCGCGATCGGCTCGGTGCTGGCTGAAGCCAAGCCATCGGAACGCGTGACCATTCTGGAGATCGCCAATCGCGGCGATTGGAAATTCTCGATTCGTCCTCTCTCCCTGTCGCAGCAGTTCACCACATCGTCGCCCACCGAGCCCTTTGTCGACGTGGTCGTGGACTGGCTGTTTCCCCCGGACGACGGCGCGGAGCCGCTTGGGGGCTGGCGAACCTTCATCGACGGCAAACGCATCATCGCCGCCAAGATCGACGACAGCGAGATGCTGGTTCTGGAAAGTCTGCCGGGGCCTTTCCTGCGCGGCGATGCCTTGAATTTGGGTTCCAACTACCTTCTCGCGGTTGTCATCCTGATGATCCTGTTTTCCGCCTTCGCTGTCTGGACGATCACGCGTCCGTTGCGCCGCATTGCGGCGGCGGCAATGCGGGCGGATCTCTCCGTCGGCCCGGCGCTGTTCGAGGAGCGTGGAAGCGAGGAGATCGTGGCTCTGGCACGCGCGCTGAATGGCATGCAAAGACGCATCTCGACGATGGTTGATTCGCGCACAAGAATGCTGCGCGGCGTCAGCCACGATCTGCGCACGCCGCTCACCCGGCTGCGGCTTCGCGTCGAGCGCGTGGACCAGGAGGAGGTGCGGGAGGCCTTGCTCGCCGATGTCGAGCGCATCGACCGTCTTCTGAAGGAAAGCCTCAGCTATCTGCGCGACAACCACCGGACCGAAGCGTTTGAACGCGCCGACCTCGCCTCGATCATCCAGACGGTGTGCGACGAATTCGAGGACATCGGCCATGATATTACCTATCGCGGACCGGCCCGGTTGATCGCGAATTTCAAGCCGCTCGCAATCACGCGCGCGGTGACGAACCTGTGCGAAAACGCGACCAAGTTCGGCAGCAGCGTCCACGTCGAGCTCGGCGCAAGCGCGGGCATGGCGACGATCGATGTTGTCGACGACGGCCCCGGCATTCCCGCCGAGCATCGCAGCCGGGTACTGGAACCGTTTTACAAAGTCGATGCGGCCCGCGGAGGAACCGGCGCCGGTTTCGGCCTCGGCCTCTCCATCGTCGCCGAGATCGTGCAGGACCACGCTGGGAAACTGGAGCTGCTTGATCGACATCCGAACGGGTTGATTGCGAGGATTGCAATCCCGACCTGACGGGGCGGGAACTCGACAGCCGAACCCGAGCGGACTAGATCGTGACCATGAGTTTACGCTTCGATCCCGCGTCTTTCCTGCGCGCTGCCCTCCTGTTCGTGATTTTGGTGTTGCTGGCGACGTTCGGCCGGGATCTGGGCTGGGTTCGCAGCTTTCTAGGCGATGTGCTGGCTGTGGCATGGGTCTTTTACGCCATACGGGCCGTGGTAAACGCGAGTGCCCGTTCGATAGCTGCAATCGCCTTTGCCACCGGCGCTGCGGTGGAACTGGTACAACTCCTTCTCGCCAGCTTTGATGTGCAAATACCCAACCGAATTCTCCGCATCGTCTTGGGGGCGACGCCGGACTGGTGGGATGTCCTGGCCTATGCCATCGGCGCGGCGCTTGTCCTGGGCGTGGATTTTCTGAGCTCCGCACGAGAGACGGAAATACAAGGCAAGTCCTGATCGCCTTTCCGCAGCGCCGTGACCTATGCGAAGCGGTCACCCGAAGCTACAAGGAGAATCCTGCTTGTGTGATCGCGAAGGGTGAAATGGTTCGGAAACCGGCGACTTTGAAGGATGTGGCGGCGCTGGCCAAGGTGTCGCGCGCAACCGCCGCCCGCGCCCTGAACAGTTACGGCTATGTCGGCGACGAGACCGCACAGAAGGTTCAGGCGGCGGCGGAACAGCTCGGTTATCGTGGCAACCGCCTGGCGCAGGCTCTGCGCAACGGGCAGTTGCCGATTGTCGGCTGCATCCTCGGCGATATCCAGAACCCGTTCTTCGCCCGCATCGCGCACGATATCGAGGTGCTTGCTCGCGAGCGGGGGCACAATCTCGTCATCGGCAGCAGCGAGGAAGAACTGGCGCAGGAAATCTCCCTGCTGGCGAGCCTCCAGTCGCTCAGCATCCGCGGCTTCATCGTCGCGCCGACATCGGCCGACAACAACGCCCATTTGCAGGGTCTGATTGCGGAAAACGTGCCGCTGGTGCTGATCGACCGCGTCGCCGAGGGCGTTGATTGCGACAGTGTTCTCGTCGACAACGAGGGTGGCGCGCGCAAGGCCGTCGAGTATCTCATCGGGATGGGTCACCGTCGCATCGGGCTGTTGCAGGACGACATGCGCATCTTCACCTCGCGTGAGCGCATGAGCGGATACCAGGCAGCGCTCGCCGCCGCCGGTATCGCGCCGGACGACCGGATGGTCTCCGTCTCGCAATCCACGGTGGAACATGCGGTCGACGCGACAATCCGTCTTTTCAGCCAGAAAAACCCGCCGACGGCGCTTTTCACGGTCGACAGTTTGATGACGCAGGGGGCTCTTCTCGCCTTCCGCTCCATGGGCATTTCCATTCCGCACGACGTTTCGCTGATCGGTTTCGACGACTTCAATCTGGCCACGTTCACCGATCCGCAGATCACCGTCGTCTCGCAGCCCGTCTCGGAAATCGGCCGTGCGGCGGCCCGCCTGTTGTTCGACAGGCTCTCCGGCAAAAACGAACCCCTCCAGAAAATCCGCTTTGAAACCAAGCTGATAGTGCGCGGCTCCGTCAGTCGGCGAAGCGGCGGCTGAGCGTCGTAAACAAGCCCTGAAAAAATTCCGGAACCCCACTTGCCAGCGCAAAATTCTTGTGCGGTAATAGATATGAGATCGATCTCACATCGTCTCAAAGATCATTTTCGCACTGGCGCCATCCCGCTTCGACAGCGATTTGGCGGAGCGCAAAACGGGAAGGTTCTAATGCTCAACTTCGATAGAGATCGCTTTGTGAAGATACAAAGCGGCGCAGTCGCCATCGCCGACGACGTGCGCGCCCTGATGCGCGATCTGCTCAACGACGGTCTGGAACGCATCTTCTTCATGGGAACCGGCGGCGTGCAGTTCCTCACCCAGCCGGCCATCGAGCTTGCGCGCGTTTCGACCGTGTTTCCGGTTTCGGCGGCCTATTCCGCGCAGGTCGTCCTGGAGCCGCCGGCCGGCCTCAACGAGAAGGCGCTTGTCGTGCTGCCGTCGCTCTCGGGCACGACCAAGGAAAGCGTGCAGCTTCTCGCCTTCCTGAAGGAGCGGGGCGTGAAGACGCTGTCGCTCACCGGCCACAAGGACACGCCGCTCGGCCGCGACGCCGACTACAATTTCACCAATTTTGCCGAAGACGACACGTCCTCGGAATCGTTCTATCTGCAAACCCTGATCATCGTGCTGGCGCTTCTGGCCGAGCGCGGCGAATACCCCGATTTCGACGCGACCGTCGCCGAACTCAAGCTTCTGCCTGAGTTGTTGGTCGCGGTGAAGGAAAGCTACGAGGCGGATGCCGCCACGCTTGCCCACGACATCAAGGACGAGACCTATCACATCTTCACGGGTGCAGGCTCCGTCTGGCCGGAAGCCCACTATTACGGCATGTGCATCCTTGAGGAAATGCAGTGGATCCGCACCCGTCCGGTCCAGGCATCCGACTTCTTCCACGGCACGCTGGAGCTCGTCGAACCGGGCGTCAGCCTCTTCATCTTCAAGGGCGAGGACGCCTGCCGGCCGCTGACCGACCGGGTGGAAAGTTTCGCCAAGCGTTACACCGACAAGGTGCGCGTGCTCGATGCGGCCTCCGCCAGCCTTGCCGGCGTTTCCGCCAAGACCCGCAGCCTGATTTCCCCGGTCATCCTGGCCACGATGCTGGAGCGCCTGAGCGCCCATCTGGAAGTCCTGCGCGATCATCCGCTGACGACGCGCCGCTATTACAAGCGCGTCGAATATTGAGTTTTTCCCGGTCCGGCGGTGACGCCGGACCGGGCTCCAGACTTTTGCATGCCCCCAAGAAACCAAAGACAACAGAGAGGAACTGCGAAATGAAAGCCAACACCTTCTTGAGCACGACGAGTCTCGGATCGCTTGCCGTCGCAGCATTCGTCATCGGCGCCGTCGGCAGCGCTTCTGCTGCCGATCCGGTCGTGGCCGACCCCAGCGCGACGGTCGAATATTCGGGCACGGTCAGCGTGCTGACGAAATTCGGCCTGCAGCAGCTTTCCCCCTTCTTCGTCAATGCGGCCAAGGAATATGAAAAGCTTCATCCGGAAGTGAAGGTCGAACTCATCCAGGAGAGCGACGACAGCGTGAAGGGCAAAACGAAGGCGCTCGTCGCATCCAATTCGCTGCCGGACGTCTATTTCACCTGGACGGGAAGCTGGGGCGAGAATTTCGTGCGCGGAAATCGCGCCGTCGATCTGACGTCGGTCATCGGCCCGGACACCGAATGGGGCAAGACGCTCGCCACCGCCGCGGTCTCCGCCTTCCAGTACAACGGCAAGCTCTACGGCATTCCGCTCTACCTCGACGCCAAGTTCATGGGCTACAACAAGAGCCTGTTCGAAAAGGCGGGTGTTTCCGAACCCAAGACCTTCGATGAACTGCTGACCGCCTGCGCGACGCTGCGCAAGTCGGGTGTGACGCCGGTCTCCTTCGGCAACAAGGAAGGCTGGCCGGGCGTGCACTATGCGGGCCAGTTGCTCGCCTATAACGTGCCGCAGGCGACGCTCGAGAAGGATTTCGTTCCGGCCACGGCCGACTATGCCGATCCCGGTTATGTCGTCAGCCTGACGCAGTTCAAGAAGCTGATCGATGAATGCTCCGACGGATCGGGCACGAATGGCTCGTCCTATGCCTCTGCCATACAGCAGTTCGGCAGCGGCAAGGCCGCCATGTATTATCAGGAGATCATCGAGTTCGATCAGGCAACGGCCGAAGGCGCGCTGAAGCGGGAGGATTTCGGTTTCTTCAAGCTGCCGGCGCCTGCCGATGCCAAGGGCGACGTCAAATCCATCGAAGGCGCGCCGGAAGGCTACATGATCAGCGCGGCCTCGAAGAACATCCCGCTCGCGATCGATTTCATGCGTTTCGTCACTTCGGCTGAAAACGGCAAGGTTCTCTCTGCGCCGCCCTACGGCCAGCCGAGTGCCACGGTCGGCGGCTATTCCGCCGACAGCATGAACCCGGCCGTCGTCGATGGCCTGAAAGTGATCGCGGATTCCTCCTATCTCATGCCCTGGCTCGATACCGCCAATCCGCCGCGCGTGGCGGCTGCCTGGCTCTCGGGCCTGCAGGCGCTGGTCGGCGGCACCATGAGCCCCGAAGAGGTCATGGAGCGCGTCAAGGAAGCGGCGGCTTCGTCCAAATAAGGGATAGGGCCTGCAATGGCTGTCATGAAGCATGAACACGAAGGTGAAGCCGCCAAAATCGGCTTCACCGGGCCGGGCCGGGTCGACAAAGACCGGTTCGGCCCGGTCGCCGGGGTCCTGTCGTTCCGCTGGGTCCTCATCGCCTTCGTCCTGATCCTCTGGTTCGTCTACTACCCGATCATCGACAATTTCATCGTCAGCACGAAGAACCAGGACATCTTCACCGGCGAGACCGCCTTCATTGGACTGGACAATTACCGTCGCCTGCAAGGCGATCCGGTCGTCTGGACGGCGATCGTCAACAACACGCTCTATGCCGTCATCTCCGTCGTCTTCCAGGTTTTCGGCGCCTTCGTGCTGGCGGCCCTCATCGAGGGGCTGAGCGAGGAGAGATGGCGTCGGTTCTGGCGTGCGGTCTACTTCGTGCCCTCGGCCATCTCGATTACCGTCACCGGCCTCCTGTTCTATTTCATCTATCAACCCGATATCGGCCTTTTGGATTCGGCGCTGACGCAAATCGGGCTTGCGGACTGGTCGCGCGCCTGGCTCGGCGAGGAAGGAACCGCGATCTACGCCATCATCGTCATGAGCCAGTGGCAGGGTTTCGGTTATTCGACGCTGCTCTTTGCCATCGCGATCCAGAAAATCCCGCGCGAACTCTACGACGCCGCGATCATGGACGGGGCAGGGACTTGGCGGCGGCTGTGGAACATCACCTTCCCACTCACCCGCGAAATGACCGGCCTCATGGTGATCGTCACGATCACCGGCGCCTTCCAGGTCTTCAACGAGGTCATGGTGATGACCGGCGGCGGGCCCAACAACAGCAGCCAGGTGCTCGGCACATGGCTTTACCAGCAGGGTTTCATCGAAAACGACTTCGGTTATGGCGCGGCCATCGCAACGGTCATTTTCGTCATCACGCTGATCACCGGCTTCGCGCAGCTTTGGTACACCAAGAGACGGAGGGTCGATCTGTGAGCGTCTCCCATCACCCGCGGGAAACCGAACGCACAGACTTCGTCGCCGTTCTCGCGAAGACCTGCCTCGTCACCTTCCTCATCAGCCTCGGCTTCGTTGTGCTCTATCCGCTGTTCTGGATGGCGATGAACGGCTTCAAGACCAATGCCGAAATCTTCGGCAACCCCTTCGCGCTGCCGAGCGGCTTCAGCATTGCGAACTATATTTCGGCCTGGAACCAGGGTATCCGGAACTATATCGCGACAAGCGTTATCGTCACGCTCGGGTCGGCCGTTTGCACGGTGCTTGTCAGCGCCTGGACAGCCTATGGCCTGACCCGCTCGAAACTGCCCGGAAAGCCGTTCTTCGTCGGCATCGTGCTCGGCGGCCTCATGCTGAGCCCGACGGTGGCCGTCATCCCGCTCGTGCGCATGATGCAGGATCTTGGCCTCTACAACACCTATTGGGCGCTGATCATCCTCTACACTGCGTTTCGCATTCCCTTCACGACCTTCCTCATCCGCGCCTACATGCTCGGGCTGCCGCGCGATCTGGACGAGGCGGCCATCATGGATGGCGCCAGCGAGGGGCAAATCTTCTGGCGCGTGACGCTGCCGCTCTGCAAGCCGATCCTGGTGTCCTGCGTGATCCTGCACGTCCTCTTCGCGTGGAACGAATATCTCTTCGCGATGATCTTCACCAGCGGCGCGGACCTCCAGACGCTGCCCGTCGGCCTCACCTCCATCATGGCGAAGCATGGAACGAACTATGCCGTCGTCTTCGCGGCGATGACGCTCTCCGCCCTTCCCATCGTCATCACCTTCTTTGCGGCCCAGCGCTTCTTCATCCGAGGGCTGGCCGAAGGCATCGGGAAATAGAATGAACAAGGCCAATCCCACCCTGATCGCCGTCGGCGACAATTGCCTAGACGCCTATCTCACCAAGGGTTTCGTCACCGTGGGCGGCAACGCCCTCAACGTCGCCGTGCAATGGCGGCGGCAAGGACTGAACGCCCGCTATTTCGGCGCGCTGGGTCTCGACGAGGAAGCCGAGATCATGTTCGGTGCCATCGAGGATGCGGGTCTCGACCGCGGCGACATCGAGATACGCCCGGGCTCATCGGCCGTCACGCTTTTGACCGATGATGCCGGTGAGCGGCGCTTTCTCCTCGAATCCCTCGGCGTCGGGGAGGAATATGTTCCAAGCACCGAACGCTATGCGGCACTGCGCCACGCGGACTGGGTGCATCTCGGCACCAATTCCAGCGAAAGATTGGTCCGCCGGCTCGTTGCGGATGGCGCGCCGTTCAGCATCGACGTCTCCACACGGCATTTCGACGTTTCCCTGGAAGGCGTGCCGCTGGTTTTCGCCTCCGGCCCGGATGATCCGGCGGAGCCCGTCGAGCCGCTGATAGCACGGTTCAGGGCGGCGGGCGCGCGCCAGGTCGTGATCACCTGCGGCAAGCGCGGCTCCTTCTATGACAACGGCAGCGCCCTGTTTTCCGCGGGCTCGGTGCCGGTGGCGGTGGTCGATACCTGCGGCGCGGGGGACAGGTTCATCGCGAGTTTCGTCGTGTCGCGCCTGTTCGAAAACCAGTCGGAGCAAGCCGCCCTTGAGCGAGCTGCGGCCGAGGCTGCGGAAACCTGCACCCATCTCGGCGGATTTCCCCAGCCGATCCTCGCGATCCCGCAATGGCTGCTCGACAAATATGACGGCGTCATCCGCACGGCACAGAGGGCCTGAGCATGAACACTATCACGATGAGGCCGCCCGTGACGGCGGCGAAGGCGGATCGCTCCTTCTGGCTGCAAAGCATCGATGCGGACGCCGTCACCGCGCCCTTGTCGGGAAGCGAGACCTGCGACGTGGCGATCGTCGGCGGCGGCTATGCCGGCCTGTGGACGGCGCTCCGAATCAAGGAACAGTCTCCGCAGACGGAGGTGACCGTGCTCGAAGCGGATTTCTGCGGCTCCGGCGCCTCCGGCCGCAACGGCGGGCAGGTCCACACCTGGTTTGCCGAAATCGACATGCTGCGCGCGCTAGTCGGCGAGGACGATGCGCTCATGCTCTGCCGGGCGACCGCTGATGCCATCGAGGAACTGCACAGCTTGCAGGCCTCCGGCACCATCGACATGGACCTGAGGCTCGACGGCTGGCTGTGGACGGCAAGTTCGACTGCGCAGGAAGGTGCATGGGCGCAAGCCGAGGCCCTCAGCCGTTCGTTGGGCGAAGTGCGCTTCCAGCCGCTCCAGCGCGCCGACATCTTGCGCCGTACGGGCTCTGCCGCATCTTATGTCGGTATCATGGAGAGGAGGGCGGGCACTGTGCAGCCGGCAAAACTCGCCCTCGGCCTGCGCCAGCTCGCCCTATCCAAGGGCATCGTCATCCACGAGCACAGCCCAGTCATCGAAATCGCTCCGGGTCCGCGACCGCAATTGCGCACAGCGAAGGGCGCGCTGTCCACCGGCAAGGTCGTGCTTGCCGCGAACGCCTGGCTCTCCGCTATCCCGGAATTGCACCCCTATCTCTACGTGGTCAGCAGCCAGGTTATCGCCACCGCACCCGCGACGGATATCCTGGAGCGGATCGGCTGGGTCGACGGTGCGTCGATCTGCGATGCGCAGCATCACGTGCTCTATTATCAGCGAACGCCGGCCGGCAACGTCATCTTCGGGCGCGGCACGGGCGGCATCGCCTATCGGGATCACATCGACGGTCGTTTCAACCGCAGCGGCGATGCGGGGGCGGACAATATCCGCGAACTGCACCGGGTCTATCCGCAGCTCAAGGACGTGCCCGTTCTCTACGACTGGAGCGGCCCGATCGACTGCACGGCGCAGCACCTGCCGGTCTTCGGACATCTCAAGGACCACGCGAACATCTTCTACGCCATGGGCTTTAATGGCACCGGCATTGCGCAGGCGCCCGTCGCCGGCCGCATCATGGCGAGCCTCGTTCTCGGCCGCGACGACGCCTGGTCCCGATGCGGACTGGTCGGCCTTGACAACCGCACCAAGCTGCCGCCCGAACCCTTCCGCTATGTCGGCGCGAAGGTCGTGCGCCGGGCCATTCGGCGAAAGAACGATCTCGAAATCCTCAACCGGAAACCGGATCGACTGACGCGGTTCCTCGCCGGGCTCGCCCCCTGACGGCGCGCTGCCCGCAAGGGTGAAATCAAGAAAATGGAATGGGAACGATGGTCGATTTGTCGCTGAGAAACATCCGCAAGGCCTATGCCGATCTCGAAGTCCTGCACGGCATCGATCTCGACATAAAATCGGGCGAGTTCATCGTCTTCGTCGGCCCATCCGGCTGCGGTAAATCCACCCTGCTGCGCTCCATTGCCGGCCTCGAGAGCATCACCTCCGGCGACCTCGTCATCGCCGGCGAGCGGATGAATGCCGTCGCGCCCTCCAAGCGCGGCATCTCCATGGTGTTCCAGTCCTATGCGCTCTATCCGCACATGACCGTCTACGAGAACATGGCCTTCGGTCTGCGCATCGCCGGCACGCCGAAGGCCGAGATCGACACGCGCGTGCGCCGCGCCGCCGGGATCCTGCAACTCGACAAATATCTGCAAAGACAGCCGAAAGCGCTATCGGGCGGACAGCGGCAGCGCGTCGCGATCGGCCGCGCGATCGTGCGCAATCCGCGCGTCTTCCTCTTCGATGAACCGCTGTCCAACCTCGACGCGGCGTTGCGCGTTGCAACGCGCATCGAGATCGCCAAGCTGAAGCAGAGCATGCCTGATGTGACGATGATCTATGTCACCCATGACCAGGTGGAGGCGATGACGCTAGCCGACCGCATCGTCGTCTTCAAGGACGGCTATGTGGAACAGGTGGGTACGCCGACCGAACTCTACAGGAAACCCGCAAACCTGTTCGTCGCCCAGTTCATCGGCTCGCCGGCCATGAACATCCTGAAGGGAAAGATCATCGACCGCTCGGGCGAGGTCGCGCGCTGCCAGCTCGACTGCGGTCTTCTCCTCGATATCGAGGAAGGGCAGGGGAGGCTTTCCAAGGGCGAAACGATCAGCATCGGCATCCGCCCGGAAAACACCCGGACCACTGGGGAAGACGCATCCGATCCGGCCTTCTCCGGCACTATCGATCTGGTAGAGCACCTCGGCGATGTGCAGATCCTTTACGTGGACCTGTCCGGCCACGGCGAAAAATTCCTAGTCAAGGCGGATGGCGAGAGCGCCTTGACGCGCGGGCAGAACATCCGCTTCACGCCGCGCCGCCAGGATATCCACATTTTCGACGCTGCCGGTGCTGTCGTCGCCTGCCGGGTCCTGCCGCCAACTTGAACGAAACGGCGGGGAGGGTGCCCCGCCGTTTGTTGGAATGGCTCAGGCCGCCATGGCCTTGCGGAGGTTTTCGTCGATCTTGTCGAGGAAGCCGGTGGTGGAGAGCCAGGGCTGGTCGGGACCGATGAGAAGGGCGAGGTCCTTCGTCATGAAGCCGGATTCGACCGTGTCGATGCAGACCTTTTCCAGCGTGTCGGCAAAGCGCGCCAGCTCCGCATTGTTGTCGAGCTTGGCGCGGTGCGCGAGGCCGCGCGTCCAGGCGAAGATAGAGGCGATGGAGTTGGTCGAGGTTTCCTCGCCCTTCTGGTGCTGGCGGTAGTGGCGCGTCACCGTGCCGTGCGCGGCTTCCGCTTCCACCGTCTGGCCATCCGGCGTCATCAGCACGGAGGTCATGAGGCCGAGCGAGCCAAAACCCTGGGCGACAATGTCGGACTGCACGTCGCCGTCGTAGTTCTTGCACGCCCAGACGTAGCCGCCCGACCACTTCAGCGCCGAGGCGACCATGTCGTCGATCAGGCGGTGTTCGTACCAGATCTTCGCTTCCTTGAACTTGTCGGCGAATTCCTTGTCGAAGACCTCCTGGAAGATGTCCTTGAAGCGGCCGTCATAGACTTTCAGGATGGTGTTCTTGGTCGAAAGATAGACCGGCACCTTGCGCTGCAGGCCGTAGTTCAGCGAGGCGCGGGCGAATTCGGTGATCGAATCGTCGAGGTTGTACATGCCCATGGCGACACCGGCGGACGGCGCTTCGAACACGTCGTATTCGATCTCCTTGCCGTCCTCGCCGACGAACTTCATCGTCAGCTTGCCCTTGCCGGGGAACTTGAAATCGGTGGCGCGGTACTGGTCGCCGAAGGCGTGGCGGCCGACGATGATCGGCTTGGTCCAGCCGGGTACGAGGCGCGGCACGTTCTTGCAGATGATCGGCTCGCGGAAGATGACGCCGCCGAGGATGTTGCGGATCGTGCCGTTCGGCGACTTCCACATCTTCTTCAGCTTGAACTCTTCGACGCGTCCCTCATCGGCGGTGATGGTGGCACATTTTACGCCGACGCCGTGTTTGCGGATCGCATGCGCCGCATCGATCGTTACCTGATCGTCCGTCGCGTCGCGGTTCTCGATGCTGAGGTCGTAATAGTCCAGATCCACGTCGAGATACGGGTGGATCAGCTTGTCCTTGATGAACTGCCAGATGATGCGCGTCATCTCGTCGCCGTCGAGCTCGACGACCGGGTTGGCGACCTTGATCTTCGTCATTCCATGTTCTCCCTTGGGCCGCTTTTGCCGCCCCTCCTCGGATTTCGTTCAGCGCATGTCGCGCATATGGCCCTCGACGCTGCGCAGGTGCCGGCGCATCGCATCCGCCGCGGCAGCGCCGTCGCGGTTGGCGATCGCCTCGACGATGCGCTCATGTTCCGCGAAGGAATGGTGGTCCGGCGGCGGGCGGACCGGCGTGTCGCGCAGCCGCCCCCAGGTGACGGCGCGGCGCACCGCATTCAACGTGTCGAGCAGGCCGAGCAGCAGCGAGTTCTGCGAGGATTCGCCGATCAAGCGATGCAGGCGGTTGTCCCACTGCTCATAGAGCCGCCACGTCGGCGCCTGCTGCGCCTTCAGCATGCAGCTGCGCAACTCGGCGATCTGGCTCGGCGTGGCGTTGAGTGCGGCGCAGCGCGCGACCTCCGGCTCGAAGGCGATGCGCGCGCCCATGACCTCCAGCGGATTGGTCCGCTGCACCATGGCATTGATGTCCGCGACGGTGTCGATCGGCCGCTCGCCGGTAAAGGTCCCCTTGCCGACATGACGCCAGACGACGCCCTCCGCCTGCAAGGTCGCCAGCGCCTTGCGCAGCGCGCTGCGCCCGACATCCAGCGATTCCGCGAGGTCGCGCTCCGGCGGCAGGCGTCCGCCCTCGGCGAGCTGCGCCGTTGCAAGGAAGTCTCTGAGCCGGGAAAGCACGGTGGCATCGGTGTTTTCAAGCATGGTATAGTCCGAACCAATTCAGGATTGGTTTGCTTATATTGAACATATTGGCTGCTGTCAACGCGCCGTTATCGAGACCTCAAGTCGGAAATTTTTATAGCGTAAAATCAATATATTAAATCAATTAGAGGCCAGAAGTAGCCTGCCGATCCCGCATCGCAGCATGTTTAATTGGTTGACACAATTCTCGTTTAATGAAGAATTGGTTTTATATTGGGTTGGGAGAACCCGATTTTGGGAGGAAGAAAAATGAACATGTTTGCCAGACGAATGAGGGCGTCCGCGGTCGCCGCCGCACTTTGCCTTTCTGCCGCGGTGCCCGGATTGGCCTTCGCCGATCCGATGCGTGTTGCTTTCGGCGATATCGCGACGGTCGAATCCCTCCATTTGCTTGCGGCGCTGGAACGCGCGAAGGAAAAGGGCGTCGACGTGCAGGTGACGTTCCTGAAGAGCGAAGACATCGCCGCACAGGCCGTCGTCAGCGGCCAGGCCGATATCGGCATCGGCGGCCCCTATGCGCTGCTCCAGAAGGTGAAGGCGCCGATCCGCATCTTCCTGCAACTCTCCAAGCTCCAGTTCTACCCGGTGGTCAACACCGAATTCTACAAGGAGTGGAAGGATCTCAACGGCCAGGAAATCGCCGTGCATTCGCGCGGCTCCGGCACCGAGGCGATCATGCAGCTGATGGCCGACAAGAACGGCATCGCCTATTCCAACATCTCCTACGTGCCGGGTGCGGAAGTGCGCACGGGCGCCCTGCTTCAGGGCAACGTCAAGGCGACGATCGTCGATTCTTCCGGCAAGCGCATCCTGGAAAAGGAAGCGCCGGGCAAGTTCGCCTTCCTGCCGCTGGGCGAGGTGGCCGCGACCGACGAGGCGCTCTTTGCCAATACCGATTATCTCTCCAAGAACACGAAGGACGTGGAAATCCTGGTCGAGGCGATCCTGACCACCTGGCGCGAGGTCGCGGCGGACCCGAAGGCGACCATTGCGCTGCGTGAAAAATACAAGCTGCTGCCGGATGCGACGCCGGAAATGGTCGCCGACATCGACCCGTACTTTGCCGAAGCCGCAGCCACCCTGCCGCTCAACGGCGGCGGCGAGGATGCCGCGAAGGACGATTTCGACTTCTACACCGTCTCCGGCGCGCTCGAAGGCAAGGCCGCGGACCTGAAGGTCGAAGACTTCTGGGACCTCACGGCACTCAACGCGGTGCTTGCCAAAATCGGAACCAAATAATGCACATGGCCGCTACACCCCACAAGGTGAGCGCGACGGGAGGAGCCGGCAGCGGCTCCTCCACCATCGTCGAAACGCTCGCCGAATTCGCCCGGCGCCGGAAGTCCTTCTGGGTCGTGCTGTCGCTCGCAATTCTCTTCACCGCCTGGGAAATCGCCGGCCGCGTCCCGATCAGCTTCGCCTTCCCGACCTTCCTTGAAACCTTCGCAGCCCTGATAGAAATGACGCTCGACGGCACGCTGCTGCCGGCCTATGCCATTACCTTCCAGCCGCTCCTCATCGGCGTCGCTGTCTCCGCGGTGCTCGGCATCGGGCTCGGCATCGCCATGGGCCTGTCCGACAAGGCGGAGTGGCTGTTGGCGCCGGTCTTCATCGTGCTCCAGGCAGCGCCGATGGCAGCGCTCGTGCCGCTCGTCACCTTCGTCTACGGCATCGGCCTCGTTGCCAAGACGCTTGCCGTCATCATGCTGGCGCTGCCGGTGATCGTGCTCAACTCGTACAAGGCGGTGCGCCACGTCAATCCGTCGCTCGTCGACATGTGCCGCTCGTTTCAGGGCACGCGCTTGCAGCAGATCTTCAAGATCATCATTCCGGATGCGACGCCCGTGCTGTTTGCCGGCCTGCGCCTCGGCATCGCCGCCGGCTTCATCGGCGTCATGCTCGCCGAACTCCTGATCACGCCCACGGGCATCGGCGACCTCATCACCTACCACCGCTCGATCGCCAATTACGCCCACATGTACGCGGCCGTTGCCTCCATCATCGCCGTCTCGACGATCACGCTTGCCGTCCTGCAATATGTCGAGGTCCGCTTCCTGCGTCCCGAAAAGAGGAGAAAGTGACATGGCCAATCCCATGCCGGCCCGCGCGGCCGAACAATCCGGAACCGCCACGTCCGATGCCATCGTCGAGGTGCGCGACATCTGCAAGCGCTACGGCGATATCGAGGCGCTGCGCGGCATCAATCTCGAATTCGAGCGCGGCAAGCTGACGACGCTGCTCGGCCCGTCCGGCTGCGGCAAGACCACGCTGCTGAAGATCATCGCCGGCCTGGTGCCCGCCACCTCCGGCCAGATCCGCATCAACGGCAAGGTCGTCACCGGCCCCGGCCCCGAGCGCGCCTTCGTCTTCCAGGATTTCGCGCTGATGCCCTGGGCGACCGTGCTGCGCAATGTCAGCTTCGGCCTGGAACTGAAGGGCGTGCCGCAGGCGGAGCGCCACCGCATCGCCAAGCACTATATTAGCGAAGTGGGCCTCTCCGGCTTCGAGGAAAAGTACCCGCACGAGCTTTCGGGCGGCATGCGTCAGCGCGTCGGCATCGCGCGCGCCTTCTCGGTCAATGCCGACGTGCTGCTGCTTGACGAGCCCTTTTCCGCGGTCGACGAGCAGAACCGCCGGAAATTCCAGGAAGACCTGCTCCAGCTCGTCGAGAAGGAGCGCAAGACCTTCCTCTTTGTCACCCACTCGATCGAGGAGGCGGTCTACGTTTCCGACCGCATCGTGCTGCTCTCGCCGCGTCCCGGCCGCGTCTCCCAGATCATCGAACCCAATATCGATCGCTCCGCCGCACCGGACGTCATCCGGCGCGACAAGGGTTATCTCGATGTGGTGGAGGAGATCTGGCAGGGCCTCCGGCAGTATGCGGAGTAGGGCGCCATGAAACTCTTTGGCTTCAAGGTCCCCATGATGACGTCGCTCCTGTTCTGGGCGCTCGTCTGGGAAGTCGTCGGCCGGATGGATGTGATCTTCCTGATCCCGCCGATGAGTGCAATCGTTTCGGCCGGCTTCGAGCTCGTCGCGACGAATTCCTGGCAGAACGCCTCGCTGGTGACGCTGCGATCCTTCTTGGTCGGCATGGCGCTGGCGATCGGGGTGGGGGTACCGCTCGGCATCGCCATGGGACGCTTCAAGATCGTCGACAACATCTTCGGCCTCTGGGTCAACATGTTCGTCAGCGCGCCACTCTCCGCCCTCGTGCCGGTGCTGATGATCCTCTTCGGCCTTGGCGAGACGACGGTCGTCGTGACCGTCTTCCTCTTCGCCGTCTGGATCATCGTGCTCGATGCACGGGCCGGTGTCATGCAGGTGCCGCCGTCGCTGATCGAAATGGGGCGCTGCTACGGCGCTTCAAGCATCACGATCTTTTCCAAGATCATCCTGCTCTCCGCCCTTCCGGAAATCCTCGCGGGCATCCGCATCGGTCTCATCCGCGGGGTGAAGGGCGTGGTGATCGGCCAGATCCTCGTGTCGATTATCGGGTATGGCGAACTCTTCGAGCTCTATTCCCGCTCCTTCGACATGGAGCGGTTCTGGGCCCTGACAATCATCCTCTTCGCGGCAGCCATGCTGTTGTCCGCGGCCGTGGAACTCTTTGAAAAACGCATCGAATATTACGCAGGAGCGCGATAATGAACGACATGTCCTCCATCAATGCCGCTTACGTCTTCAAGCCGGCAGCCGTCCCCGCGCTGCCCGTCGTCGACAGCCAGGCGCTCTTCCCGGTGCACCGCATCTACTGCGTTGGCCGCAACTTCGCCGACCACGCCATCGAGATGGGCCACGACCCGGACAAGGAGCCGCCGTTCTTCTTCCAGAAGAACCCTGATACGCTTGTCCTGCCCGGCACCGATTTCCCCTATCCGGCCGAGACGAACGACGTGCATCACGAGGTTGAGCTCGTCGTGGCGCTGAAGAGCGGCGGCGACAACATCCCGCTCGATAAGGCGCTCGATTGCGTCTACGGCTATGCCGTCGGCCTCGACATGACCCGGCGCGACCTGCAAGGGGAGGCCAAGAAACTCGGCCGCCCGTGGGAGACCGGCAAGGCCTTCGAAAGCTCCGCGCCCTGCGGCCCCGTCCATCCGGTCGAAAAGGTCGGACACCCGACGGACGGCGCGATCTGGCTCAAGGTCAACGGCGAGACCCGCCAGGAGGGCGACCTCAACCAGATGATCTGGAAAGTCCCGGAAATGATCTCCTACCTCTCACGCCTCTTCACCCTGCAACCCGGCGACCTCATCTACGCAGGCACCCCCGCCGGCGTCGGCGCAATCGTCAAGGGCGACGTGATGGTGGCCCATGTGGACGGTGTCGACGAGGTCTCCTTCAAGGTTGGCTGAACACGAGGCGGCGCGCTCCGGCGCGCCGACCTTTCTTATTTGGCCCGCAAAGCTTGGGCAGGGAAGATAGAAACTTCGGCGATTATTTTTCCCAAAGCCGCACTTCATTTTTGAACCAAACGGTGACGTTTATCGTCCAGCCTCTCCGACCATCGATCACCGAAAAACAGAGGATGTCGCAGCGGCCACATGCTCCGCGCCCGACCATCGGTTCGTGATGGTATCAGTTCAAGGATACTTTGGGCTGTAGTCGGCGTAGACACCCCACTCCGGCAGGGCAGAGTAGGCGAGCGATCCGCGCACGAAGGAATTCTTGTCGAAGGTGCTTTGAGGATAGCTGATATGACGTGCGGAGCGGCCAACACCAGCCGCGTGAATCTGATTGTGTGCCAACCCGCTACGAATCCAGTTAGACAAACTCAAGACGACGTTCCGAACTTCCGCAGCAGGCCCGCCGCCGCCGAGAACAACACGATCAGCGTGCCATAACCGAGCGTCGTCGCCGTCAGGCCGAAAGCGCCGACGGCGATGCCGGCCAGCAGGGTGGGTAGGCCGAAGGCAAGGTAACTCAATGTGAACAGGGCGGCGAAGAGTTCGCCGCGCTCGTCTGGTCGAACGGTCGGGACGATGGACCGCAACACGCCGTAGAAGCATGTCCCGAAGCCGGTCCCGGCAATGACGAGGGCGGCGAGATAGGCCGGCAGGGACTGCCAGGCGATCGCAGCGAGTGTCAATGCCGTGCCGATCGAGAGCGCTGTGGTTCCGTAAAGCGTCACCTGCCGCGAGGAATGGCCGCGCGCGGCATAACAGGCGGCGGCGCCGGCAGCGCAGAGCAGCACGATGACGCTCGCTTGCGTCAGATGATGCTCGGCGCCGAAGACGTGCCGGATGATCGGCGCGCCGAGTGCAAGATAGAGCCCACCCGTCGCCCAGCCTGCAATAACGGCCGGTGCGCTCCGCCAGAAGGCCTTGGCAGCCGTAGCTGGTACGCCGATCCGCGGCCGAAGCGAGGCCCATACACCCCCATGCCGCGGCGCGGTCTCGGGGATGGACCAGATCACCGCGGCAAACAGCACATAGGCGGCGACGAGGGTGCCGAACACATCCGCTTCCGCCATCTCGGTGACGTCCATCAAAATGCCCGCCGCGAGAGCCCCTATCGCAAGCCCACCCAGTGGAATAACCGAGTTCCACACCGAGGCGCTTCCCGGCCTGTCCTGCGGCTCGAAATCGACCACCGCCGCAGAGAGCGCCGACAGCAGCATCCCAGCCGCGATGCCCTGCAGCACCCGCGCCACCATCAAACCGGCCACGTCGCCCGCCTGCCAGAACAGCAGCAGGCTCAGCGCCATCAGCGCAAAGCCCCCGGATATGACCGGCCGCCGGCCGACGTGATCAGACAGCGATCCCGTAACAAGCAAGGATGCGAGCAGCGCAACGGTATAGACGGCGAAGATGCCGGTCAGCATCGCCGCCGAAAAGCCGATCTCCTGCTGAAGCACGGGATAGAAGGGCGAGGGCGCGCTGGCGCCAGCCATCATGACGGCCATTCCGGCAAGGGTAATGCGAAAGCCCGTGAGGCTGCGCAGCGGCATGGATTGCGTCATATCCGTCAAGGTGCACCTGATAGTTCGAATAATTTCGAACAATTCTCTACTATCATTTTCACGACGGTTCAACTAAATTCGAACCATGGCGTCCGATACCGACCTTCACCACCCCGCCCGCCACGATCTGCGGCTGACCGACGTGCTCTTCGCCTTGAGCGATCCGGAGCGCCTGGCCATCGTACGCCAGCTTTCCGATGGACCGCTTGAAATGGCGCAATGCTATCTCTCCGACCCTTCGATGCCCAAATCGACCAAGTCGCATTTGATGAAGGTTCTGCGCGAGGCGGGTGTCATCCGCAACGAGCCCCTGGGCCGCGGCCGCCGACTCAGCATCCGCCACGACGACCTAGAGGCGCGGTTCCCGGGATTGATCGGTTCAGTGCTCGGCGCTTCCGTCGATGCTTAGCGGAGGTATGACCTGATGGGCGCTGAGGGGACTCAGGGCGGATTTCCGACCAATTGCTCCGAATGCGGGTCACATCGTTCTGTATTTGGAATGGCAGTCGAAATATAGAACAATATTCGATTTTCTATTTGACATGCCGGACGGTTGTTCCTCTTATTGTTTGTATCGGGACAGAAACCCAAGGGGTGGAGGCCGATGAAGTAGAGGGAGGAACTGGCTTTGATACTCAACGAAGCAGTCGTTCGTGCAATCGACATCATCAGCCTGATCGCCGCTTCAAGCAGGCCGCTGACCCTCTCCGAGATATGCAAGAAGACCGGAATTCCGAAGACGAGCGCTTTCGGTATCGTCAACACGTTGGTGCACAAAAGGGCGCTCGAAATTGCTGACGATCAGGTGAAATCCTTTCGCATCGGATTGGGGATCCTCGAAACCACACTGGCCGCGCTTTCGGAATCGGATCTCCTGAAGGCGGCGCGGCCGACACTGGAAGAACTGAACGGACTCATCGGGGAGACGATCCTTTTCGCGGTCGAAGACAACGGCCAGATGGTCTTTCTCGACATGTTGCAGGGTGAGGCCTATCTGCGCGCCATCGTAAAGCTTGGTACACGCGTCGAGATGCATTGCTCGGCAATCGGCAAGGCCGTTCTAGCAGCGATGCCCGAGATTGAACTTCTGACGTTCCTCAACGACTCGCCCCTGATGAAGAAAACCACGCACACGATCACCAGCCGCGCGGAACTTATGAAGGATTTGCAGGCGACGCGTCAGCGGAAGTTTTCTCTGGACGACGAAGAGAATGTTGAAGACGTACGTTGCGTCGGTGCCCCGATCTACTCGCGATCCCGCAAAGTGATTGCCGGCGTCAGCATCACGACTCATGCTTCCCGGGTGGACCGGGACAAACTCGAATACTACGGGGCGCTGATCCACAATGCCGCGCTGAAGATTTCGCGGCGCATGGGATTTAGCGAAACGGACCTCTACTGGAATGAACTGGCATCCACCGGCTGACCATCCTTCGATCGATGGTTTTCCGGGGACGACCGGGCCGTCGCTGAACGGCGGCCCGAAGCCGAACTGAGTCTTCTTCTCAGGAAGATCGGACGAGCCTGCGCCCACCGGCGCCGGAAAGCCCACCTGTGTGCAAAAATGGAGGAAAAACAATGGGTTTGAAAACCACCCGCGAGATCGCTGACTACGTGCACGACTTCAAGTATGAGCAGTTGCCGTCGGATCTCGTCTCACATGTCAAGGACATCGTCAGCGGCTATATGTCGTCCACGCTGGCGGGTTCGATCCTGCCGATCGGGCGGGTCGCGACGGCCTATGCAAGGCAGCAGGCCAGCAGCCAGCAGGCCGGCGTGTTTGGCGGCGGATTCAAGACGACGCTCGAAGCAGCGGCGGCGGCGAACGCTACCATGGCGCATGCGACCGAACTCGAGGATGTCGCCTTTCCAGAGGGGCTTTATACGCTCACCGTTCTTGCACCGGTCTTTGCCATCGCAGAGCATCAGCGGATGACGGGCTGCGAGGCCATCGAGGCGTTCGTTCTCGGATATGAAGTTGCGGGAAAGCTCGGAGTGGCTTGTGCCGACGCCGGAGCGAAGGGCTGGATGCTGTCCGCCGTCTTCGCATCTGTCGGCAATGCCGCGGCGGCCGCCAGGCTCTTCAAGCTCGACCGTGAGCAGACACTCAATGCCATCAGCATTGGTGCTTCGCAGGGCACGGGCCTGGTCAAGCAGGCCGGCATGGGCGCCCACACATTCGAGGCAGGGTTCGCCGCTCGCAACGGCATTTGCGCTGCCACGCTCGCCAAGCTGGGCCTGGACGGTGCACCCGGTATTCTCGAAGGCGTCGGCGGAATGGCGGACCTCATCGGCGGGATGGCGGATTTCGAGCTGGTCGAAGGATTTCGGACAGCGGAGATCGGTATTCGCAAATATCCATGCTGCGGGCTGCTCCAGCGGACGATCGACGGTATGTCCGACCTTATCGCGGCAGAGAAGCTGACGATCGATGCGGTGGAAAGCATCGAGGTCGAAGTAAACCACACCTTTGCGATGTACATGAAGTACGCCGATCCCCGCACAGCCGCCCAGACGCGCTTCAGCATCGAGCATGCCATGGCCGCCTGCTTCATCGAGCAACCGGTCTTCCTGGTATCCTTCACCGACGAGGCGGCTCATGATCCACGCTACGCCGCAATCCGCCGGAAGGTGACAATGAAGGTTCACCCCGAATGGGAACGCGGTTACTTCCCGCAGCCCGCCATTATCACGGTCACAAAGAAAGACGGAACGGTTCTCAAGCGCGAGTGCGTCTTCGCCCGGGGAGATGCGGGCCATCCCGCTTCTCGCGAAGACATCGGCGGCAAGTACCAGGGTGCGATAGATTTCGTCGGTGTCCTCTCGCAGGAGCAGGCCGACAAGGCTTCGCGCATCATCGAAACGCTCGACGACATTGAGGATGTCTCGGAGCTGACGACGATCTTTGCTTTCCCCGACCAGCTCAAGGCATCGGAACGCAAGGTCGCGTGAGGATGAATGGTCGGCGGGCGCCGCTGGCGTCCGCCGATGTTCGAAAGGTGGGAATGATGAGGGGAGGCATCGCATGAAAATCACCAATGTCGAAGCGCTTCTATGCGATGGTGGCTGGTGGCCCTGGATATTCATCAAGGTCCAGACCGACGAGGGGATTGTCGGCTATGGCGAATGCAGCGACAATCGCGTCAATCCCTACGGAATCCTTGGCTGTGTCGAAGACCTGAAGCCGCTGCTCGTGGGCTCGGACCCTTCCGCGGTCGAAGCCCTGTACTGGCAAATGTTCCGGCTGACGCGCCCCAACCTCGGGGGCGTGGTACAGAAGGCGATCGCTGGCATCGAGATCGCGCTCTGGGACATCAAGGCGAAGGCGCTCGGCGTGACGGTCAGCGAACTGTTCGGCGGGCCGATCCGCGACAGAATCAGAGTATATTGGAGCCATTGCGGCACCTATCGCGCGCTCTACCCCGACATGGTTGGTTCGATGCCGCTCCGCTCGCTCGGCGATATTGCCGAACTCGGTGCGGAAGTCGTGGAGCGCGGGTATACCGCACTAAAGACCAACATGGTGGTGCCGGGGGAGCCTGCGTCGACGATCTGGAGCGCCGACGGAAACGTCACGACCGAGACCTGCCGTTCCATCGAGAAGCTGCTCGGGACGTTCCGCGATGCCGTCGGCGATACGGTCGACATTGCCCTCGACCTCAACTTCAATTTCCGGGCGGACGGAAACATTCGCATCGCCCGCCTCGTCGAACAGTTCGATCTGATGTGGCTGGAGCTCGATTGCTACGATCCCGTAGCACTTCTGCAGGTGAGGAACGCCGCACGCACACCCATCTGCTCGGGCGAAAGCCTCTATACGATGCGGCAATACAAGCCTTTCCTGGACGCCCATGCGGTGGACGTAGCGATGGTTGACGTAGCTTGGAACGGCCTGTCCGAATCGAGGCGCATCGCGGCGCTCGCCGATATCTGCGAAACGCCGGTCGCCCCGCACAATTATTACAGCCATCTATCGACGCTGCTGAGCGCGCATTTCTGCGCCGCCGTGCCGAACCTCAAGATCCTTGAGGTCGATGTCGACAGCGTTCCATGGCGCGATGACCTTTTGACCGAACCGCTCGAGATCAAGGACGGCTATCTGACGCTGCCAAAGAAGCCCGGCCTGGGTGCCGACCTCAACGAGGCTGAAGTCCGGAAGCGCCCCTGGGTACCCAAAGCAGATCCCCTCAAACTTCGACGCGTGCGCGGCGCCTGATCGCGGCTGGAGAGAGAACCATGAACGACACCCGCCAAAGTCAGCATTCTGAACCGCTCGGTCCGCAGGATGCACGGATTTTCGATCCCGCACGGCTCTATCACGTAGGCATCTGTGTGAGGGACATCGCTGCGACGGTCCGGTTCTACAGCGACGCCTTCGGAATCGGTCCGTTCACCTATCGAGATGTCCGCTTCGAGGACGCCACCTACTACGGAAAGGTCGCCGGCTACAGCGGCAAACGCGCCTTTGCCCAGCTCGGTCCGATGATGCTGGAACTCATCGAACTTGGCGAAGGGCCGACGATCCAGAAGGATTTCATGGAACAGCACGGCGAGGGTCTGCACCATCTCGGGTTCGAGGTCGACGACCTCGCCACGGCGATGGACGAGGCCAGCCGCAAGGGATTGACGATCACGCAGAGCTTCACACGTCCAGACGGGACCGGATTCGCCTATGTCGATTCCGACCGGGTGGGAGGCACGATTTTTGAAGTCGTCGAGAAGGTACGGCCGTGATGCACGGCGACTTTGCGGCAGCAACGCGAACGGAAGACAGGACATGACCATCGCCGAAAGACAGATAGAGGCCTCGACAACGTCGGGAGCGGAGCTAATCGCCTCGACGCTGAAAGGCTATGGCGTTACCCACGTCTTCTTCATGGAGTCGGTGCTGCGTCAAACGCTGATAAGGCTGGAAGAGCTGGGCGTGAAACGCGTGCTGGCCCATAGCGAGGCCGCCGCCGTTTACATGGCGGATGGCTATGCGCGCATAGCCCGGCGACCTGGTGTCTGCCTGGCCCAGTCGGTGGGTGCCGCGAACCTTGCCGCTGCCTGCCAGGACCCGTTTCTCGGAAAATCGCCTGTGCTTGCACTCACGGGCAAGAAGGCGCCGCATGCACAACACCGCAACGCCTATCAGGAGATCGACCACCGATCGATGTTCGAGGCGGTCACGAAATTCAACGCGGCCGTAGAGACGTTCGAGCAGTTGCCGCGCCTTCTCCGGCAGGCGCTCCGTGAGGCGATGTCCGGTTCGCCCGGACCGGCGCACCTCGATATTGCCGGCGGTTTTGCGGGGGAACTGATTGAAACGGCGACGGGCGTCTCGAACGTCATCGTCGATGCGCCTTTTACCAGCTATCCCACGCATCGTCCCGGCGCCGATGTGGACGGCATCGCGCTGGCGGCACGCCTCGTGACAGCGGCGAAGCGCCCCGTCATTCTTGCAGGAGGAGGCGCGCGCCTCTCCGATGCGGGCGCCGCGATCCGGCGCCTCGCCGAGCAGCATGCCATCCCGGTCGCAACGTCTCTGAATGCCAAGGATATCATTCGGGGTGATCATCCATTCTCGGTGGGCGTCATCGGAACCTATTCGCGATGGACCGCCAATCGCACCGTCCACGAGGCCGATCTCGTCATCCTCGTCGGCACGCAGACGAGCGATCAGGTCACTGCAAACTGGACAATCCCCGCTGTGGGCACGCCCGTCATCCAGATCGACATCGATCCGCGCGAGCTGGGGCGGAACTATCCCAACACGGTTTCGATCTGCGGTGATGCGAGGACGTCGATTGAACAGTTGACCGAAGTTTTGCAGGAGCCGGTGCAGCGACAGGCGTGGACCGAACACTGGCGTGCGCTCAACAAAGCTTGGGACGAGGCGTATGACGGCCCTTGCACGAGCGACGCTATGCCGATCAAGCCCGAGCGTCTCTGCCGTGAGATCACTGAAGCACTGCCCGAAAACGGCATCCTTGTTTCCGACACCGGTTATGCTGGAATCTGGACCGGGGCGTTGGTCGATCTGAAGCATGAGAGCCAGAATTATATCCGCGCAGCCGGCTCGCTCGGCTGGGGTTTTCCTGCTTCTCTTGGTGCAAAATGCGCGGCGCCGGACCGACCCGTCTTGTGTTTTACGGGCGATGGCGGCTTCTGGTACCACATGAGCGAGCTTGAGACGGCGCGCCGCTGCGGCATCAACACGGTGACCGTGATCAACAACAACAGCGGTTTTGGACAATGCATCGATGCGATCCATCGAAACTATGGCAGTCGGCCGGGACACCCGACCGATCTCTATGAATTCAGGAACACGGACTTCGCACGGATCGCCGAGAATCTCGGATGCATCGGCATGCGCGTCACTGATCCTTCGGATTTGCGGGAATGCTTGTCACAGGCGTTCGCAGCCGAGCGACCCGTGGTGATCGACGTGGTGACGGACCAGGCCGCGCGGGCGCCCGCACCGTGGTTTCCAGCAAATTGAGCGTACCTGGGGAGGGACCGAAATGACGAATTACGAGAATCCGGCGGTTGTCATTGTCGGTGCCGGCGCAATGGGATGCCTGTTTGGCGGGCTTCTGGCGGAGGGCGGTCTGAATGTCACACTGGTTGATGTCTGGCAGGACCATGTCGATCGCATAAACCGTGACGGCCTGAAGGTCGTCGGGTTCGGGGGCGATCGCCATATCAGGATGCGTGCCGTGCCGAACGGTGCCGAAGTCCAGCGTGCAGATGTCGTCTTCTTCCAGTGCAAGGCGACCGCCAACAAGGCAGCGGCGGGCAGTGTCCGGCACCTCTTTTCGGGCGGAGAGACCGTCGGCATCAGTTTCCAGAATGGTATGGGCAGTGAAGACGAGATCGGCGGCATTGTCGGTCCCCAACAGATGCTGATGGGACTAACCGCCCAATCGGCGATGCTGGAAGAGCCCGGTGTCGTCCGTGGTTTTGCAGATCTGCCGAGCTATATCGGAGAACTTCAGGGTGGAGCCTCGGAGCGCGCGACCCGGGTTGCATCCGTGTTGACGCGACCCGGCCTCAAGATCGTCGCGAGCGAGGATATCCTGCGCGAAAAATGGTCCAAGCTGCTCGTCAACATCGCCTTCGCGGGCACAAGCGGCACCACCGGGCTGACACTCGGTGAGGTGATCGAGCACCCCGAACTCCGCGCCGTCGCAGAGGCAGCGATGGAGGAAGCGGCGATGGTCGCAGCGGCAAAGGGCGTCGTGCTGGATCCAGCGGCTCGCACGAAAACGTTCGACCAAATCCTGTCGGGTGCGGCACGAAACAACAAGGCCAGTGTCCTGGCTGACCTAACCGCGGGTCGCCTAACAGAAGTGGATTACATTTACGGAACCGTGATCCGCTATGCCAATGAACTCGGCATCGCTGTGCCAACCATGAGGGCGCTTGCGGCGTTGATCAAGGGCCGCGAGGCAGCGGCAAAGCCCCCTGCCGCCTAGTCGGGAAAATACGCATATCGAGATTATCAGAGACCCATGGTGGGGAGTGACCGTGGTGATCGAGTGCATTTGCGTCGCGAGACCGGCTCGAAGCAAATGTTGGGCTTACCGGTTTTTGGAGGAACACCGATGACTACGCTTGTGGAGAGGACCACTATCAACAAGGTCGCCTGGCGACTGATGCCCTTTCTGTTCATTTGCTACTTCTTCAACGTGATCGACCGCGTCAATGTCGGCTTCGCGGCGCTGACGATGAATGCGGACCTGAAGTTCACCGCAACCGCTTTCGGGACGGGCGCGAGCATATTCTTCGTCTCCTACGTGCTGGCCGAAGTGCCATCCAATGTCCTGATGCACCGCTTTGGTGCCCGGATCTGGATCGCTCGTATCATGATCACCTGGGGCATCCTGTCTGGTGCGCAGGCGTTCGTCTGGGACGAATTTACTTTCTATTCTGTGCGGTTCGCTCTGGGCCTTGCCGAGGCCGGTTTCTTCCCAGGCATGATCTATTATCTCGCGCAGTGGTATCCGGCACAGTACCGTTCGCGGACCTTCGCACAGCTCATGGCTGTCAGTCCGTTCAGCAGCGTGGTCGGCGCTCCGGTCTCCGCCTGGTTGCTTGGCTTTACGGCATTCGGCTTCGCCGGCTGGCAGCTCATGTTCATCATCGAGGCAGTCCCCTCCGTCATTCTCGGCGTCATTTGCCTCATCTTCCTGACCAATCGTCCCGAGGATGCGCACTGGCTGACCCGCGAGGAGAAGACGTGGCTGACGCAGACGCTGAAGGCCGAGGAAGAGGCCAAGCAGAAGGTCCGCAATTTCACCTTCTGGCAGGCCTTGCTCAATCGGAAGGTCCTCATGCTTGCCGTTCTGGAATTCGGCCTTGTCATGGCCAATTGGGGCATGAGCTTCTGGCTTCCGCAGATCGTCAAAGGATTCGGCGGCCTGAGCAATATCCAGGTCGGCTTCATCAGTGCCATTCCATTTCTCGGAGCCCTGGTCGGCATGCAACTCTGGGCACGCAGTTCGGATCGCACATTGGAGCGCCGCTTCCATCTCGCCTTCGCCTGTCTGGTTGCCGCGCTGGGTATTGCTGCCGGAGCGCTTATCGCCAGCCCCGTGCTCAAGATCATCGCCCTGTCGATCGGCATCATGGGCTTTTGGTCAGCTCTCTCGGTCTTCTGGACGGTGCCGACCGCCTTCCTGGGTGGTTTGGCGGGTGCCGGCGCAATCGCGCTCATCAACTCGCTTGCGCAGTTCGGCGGAATCATATCGCCATGGCTCATGGGCTATTCGAAGGATGCGACGGGTGACTTCACCGTCGGCCTTTTGGTGATCGCCGGGTTCTGCATGGTCTCTGTCATTCTTTCGCTCTTTGTCACCAATGATGAGCGCGATCAGAAGGCGGGCAAGCTTGTTGCCGCGCCCGCAGGAGAATGACATCCGGATTAGGAAGCCCTGAACTTGCGAACCGCACCCGGGAAACCGTGTGCGGTGTCGCCGCAGATAGAGCCGGCGGCACCCTGCGTTTCAGGGATTGACCCATCGCCAATCAGAAACCGTACCTGCCTCATCACAGGCGATAGCAGCACTTCAGGGTTTTAGCCGCTCCTTTCGGCTCCCTGTCAATGCCTACAGCGCGGCGCGCTTGTCATATCGCGCAAGGCGAGACAACAGATAATCCACCTCCGCCTTGGCAGTCGAAGATAGCGACTGAGCGGGCTTGCGCTGAGTATCGGTCGTGATGACGCCGCGGCGTTTGAGGACATGCTTGCGGACGGCGAGCCCCACGCCGAGCTGCTGTTCGTAACGGATGAGCGGCAGGTGGGCATCGAAGAAATCATGTGCTTCATCCCGCTTCCCGGCGGCAAAAAGGCCGATCAGCTCCGTCAACATGTCCGGGAAGCCGTAGCCGGTCATCGCGCCGTCGGCCCCACGTTCCGGTTCGAAATCCAGGAACATGCCTCCGTTACCGCAGAGAATCGAGAATGGCCTGAGCTCGCCGGCAATTTGCAGGCTGCGCAACGTCGAGATTTTTTCCAAACCCGGCCAATCTTCGTGCTTGAGCATCAGGCAGGAGGAATGGTTCGTCATGATCCGCGCGATCACGCCCGGCGACATAACGACCGTCAAGGTAAGCGGATAATCTTGCAGCACCCACGGCACATCGTCTCCAATGGCATCCACCGCGCCTGCGAAATAACCGACGATCTGGTCATCGGTTCGCAGCGCCGGCGGAGGGGCGATCATAACGCCGGCAGCTCCCATCTCCATGGAGTCGCGTGCCAGAGACCGCATGCCTGCGAAGCCGGGAGCCGAAACGCCAACGATGACCGGGACCTTGGCTCGGGAAACCACCCGCTTCACGATGGCACGGCTTTCCTCGGGCTCCAATTTAGGCGCCTCGCCCATGATCCCGAGTATCGTGATGCCGGTGCAGCCGCTTTCCTCGTAAAAGTCCGTCAGTCGATCGATAGAGGTAAAATCGACCGATCCGTCGTTGAGAAAAGGTGTTGTCGCGATTGCGTATACGCCTTTGGAGCTCACGCTGAATGCCATTTTTACGGTCCTCCCGAACCCGTCAATGCGCCTCTGTTTGGCGTCCATTGAATCGTGGCGGTTACTCGATCCGTCATCGTTTATAGCAGTCAGGCAGCACTGATCGGCCTCAAGCTCGTGATGAGCTTGCCCCTATTTTGAACGGCGCCTTTCGATCAGCGACGAGAGCGCTGTAACAATTGCATTTCGGTTATAGGGTTTTCGGACAATCGGCACACCCGTCAGTGTCTCAGGAAGTTCAGCGCCCTCTCCGTAGCCAGTCGCAAATACAAAGGGAGTGCCCCTTTTTCTCAGCTCCTCGGCAACCGCGAAGGAATTCGTGGCGCCAAGATTGATGTCCAGGATGGCGAAGTCGGGTGGACTGGCTTCGATCTGCGCCATTGCCTGTTTGACGGAACTGGTGGTGGCGACCTGCGACAACCCCTCGTCGGCAAGCATGGCTTCCAGATCGAGGGCAATGAGGATCTGATCCTCGACGATGAGGACCGAAGGATCTGTTGCACTCAGCCCCTTTGGGCGAGGGGAGGCATCCTCCTCCAACCGCACCGCCATTCCCGAGCCTGGTGCCGTTAGCCTGACATGGGGAGGGGGAATTTTGAATGTTGCCTCCAGTCCGGATGCTTCGAAGCGGATCGCGCTTTCGCCATTGAGGTCGTAGGGAACACTTCGCTCGATGAGTGCACTGCCAAAGCCGCTGCGGGAGGGCACATGCACGACAGGGCCTCCGTGCTCGCGCCAGCGGATTTCGCAAGCATCATTCTTCGCCATCGACCAGGAAACGTCCACCATACCCGAAGCGACGGAAAGCGCGCCATATTTAGCGGCATTCGTCGCGAGTTCGTGAAACACCAGCGCCATGACGGAGAATGCGCGGCTGTCGAGCCATACGGCCGGCCCAGCAAGGCTCACGGTCGATGCTTTCGATCGGTAGGGCTGAAGCTCTGCTTGCAGGAGATCGCTGAGAATGCCACCGCCATCGCCGCGAACCACCTGGTCATGGGCGACCGACAGGGCTTCGATGCGACCTTGAAGGGTGGCGACATAGTCTTCGAGCGTGCTCTTGTGCTGCTGCGGGCTCGTCACGAGCGACTTGATGACAGCCAGGATGTTTTTCACGCGATGACTGAGCTCTTGGTTCAACATGCGCTGCCTCACCTCGGACTTGCGCCGTTCCCCAGCCATCAGTTCGTTGTGCCTCAGCACGATTTCGACGATGGAGATGCGTGCAATGTCGGCAATTTCACGATCCGCATCCGTCCAGGCCTGGGCTTGGGCCTTCACCGTCTCCTTCCAGATCGCGAAGCTCTTGCGCGGCGTGAGCCGGTCACCGAGGGGGCCGGTATCGTAGGTCTTTTCCGGATTGCCCGCCCAGTCGAGGGTTTGCACCAGCTCCTTTCGAAAGAAGAGGAGGCAGTCCGATCCTGTTTGGGAGAGCGGAATGGCAAGCACCCCGGACACGCGATCGCTGTAAGATGCAGCCTCCGGCAATTTTTGCGACAGTGCGTGGGTTGCCCATACACGACCTTCGCTGATGATCCTGATGAACTCGAGGAGATGGGGGACCGCTTCGTCCGGCGGAGTGGTGCCATAGCCGGCCCATTTTCCGTCAAACATCACGCCGATGCCGTCGTTTGGCAGGAGTTGGGCGAATTCCTGCAAGCTCTGCCTCAGAAGCTCACCGACATTTTCATGGTGGGACGAAAGAATGAGGAAACGATCGAGCGCCTCCCGGATACCGGCAACGGCCGCGACCCGCTTGCGCTCCTTCAGTGACTTGAGATGAAGCGAGAAAAACTCGCCGAACACCTCCATCGCCACGCGTTGCGCCATGGGCAGGGCTTGGGGAGAGTAGTGGTGACAGGCGATCAGGCCCCAAAGGGCGCCATCGAGGATAATGGAGATCGACATAGAGGCCGCGACACCCATATTGCGCAAATATTCGCAATGGATAGGCGAAACGCTGCGCAGATGCGCGAAGCTGAGATCGAGCGGCTCGCCGGACGCATCCAGCAGTGGATTGACAGGCACTCGCTCGCCACTGGCGTCGGCGATGACGCGGATCGTGTTCTTGAGGTACAGCGCGCGCGCCTGCTGTGGAATGTCGCTCGCCGGAAAATACTGGCCGAGGAAGCTTTCAAGATCGGCGCGTTTTGTCTCGCTGACGACCTTTCCTGAACCGTCCTGCTCGAAACGATAGATCATCACGCGGTCGTAGCCGGTCGCGCCGGCAACGATCCGACCTGCCCGTTGCACGAGACGGTCGACATCGGTGATGTCGCTGATGCGGCCGATCATCTCGCGTGCGATATGCAGGGGCTGGCCAATCGAAGGCGCCTGTTCGAACTCGACGATGACCGCGGATTTGTGGTGATGGATGGCAATGTCGAACACACGCTCCCCGCACACCATGTCGAGAAGAAGCGCTGGCCGCGACGCAGTCGAGACGGTTGCGAGCGCGTTGCGCAGGTCGTGTAGCAGTTGTTGTCCGACCACGTCGCCGACATCGCGGCCGAGAAGATCACCGTCATAGCCGAGGACGGTCCGTGCGTTTTCGGAAGCTCGCTCGATGGTCGTCAGGCCGATATCACAGGCGAGAAGGCATCCGTGCGACTGAATGCTGCCTGGTATGTGGATGGGCTCGCGATCGCAGGTATCGAGATTGACGGGTTCAGTCGGCGACAAGAAGTTCACTTTCAAAGCATTGCAGCGCAAGGGCGAAGACGGCATTGGCAGACGTGGCCGCCCGCTCGATATCGAAGTCAGAGGCCTCGTCCAAGAGTACGAGAAAGGACTGCCACTGCGCTATGTCCTTTGACATAACGGCGAGATGCCGCGCTCCAAAAGCCTCATCAAGGCCGAGGGCAGCCGCCCGCTGGCGAAGAACTCGGGCTCCAAGCGTGGAGCCTTCCAGCACATAAAGCGCACCAAGCAAGACACTGTGGTCATTCAGGTCCATGTCGTGAGCGGCATTTCCAGCCGCTGGCAAGCCCAGGTCGATAGCGTCTCTGTTAAGAGACTTTGCAAGCGTTATCGGGCGCCAGGACCAGCCGGCCGGCCAGACGACATGCTGCAACGCGCCCTCCATTGCAGCGCGGAACCTGCTCACGCTCGTCAGATAGCGCCCATATTCGTCGACGGTATTGAAACTGCCCACGGAAGCGTCCAGTCGCTCATGTGCCGCCTGTGTGCGTCTCCTGAGAGAAAAGCGTCGTTCGCTACCTGCCAATCTTTCCTCCAAAGTGGGACCGCCAACATCTCCCCAAAGCGGCGTCGCAACGAAACACGTCTTAAGCGATGGATCGAACACAAAAATCGTCGTGGAATCTATGCGCTCCCATCTTGTCGGGCAAGGGCAAGGCTGCACTGCTGGGCCAGCTCAATAGCAGTTTTTGCTCATGCGAGCACGAAAGTGGAGTCTCACAAGAGTCACATCTGGACGCTTCAAACCGGAAGATCTGCTATAAACAACGCCGCAATTGCCAATACATTTTGATCATCTTTTGTCCGCTGCTCGCATCGTTCTTTCACGGATTCCACCTTGTCTATGACATCACGCTGGGTCGTGAACTCCGAACGGTGGGTTTTGTTCCGATACAGATTTCATCGCGCCTATCGAGGCGTCGGATAGCCTCGCGTCTAAAGAGTGACGACGACTTTACCGAACTGACTGTTCGATTCGAGATAGCGGTAAGCTTCCACGATATCATCGAACGCAAAGGTCCTGGCGATTGTCGGAACAAGTGTGCTGGAGGCCAGGCCATCGACAATAAAAGCCTTAGCGTGTTCCAGCCGGTTCGGATCCCGAATGAGTTCGTGCACCAGATAGCCGCGCAGGGTCAGGGTCTTCGACAAGGCTGCGAGCAGCGGAAATGGCGTCGGCTGCGGGTCGAGACCACCATATTCAATGAGGATGCCGCCTTTTGACATGGCATCCGACAGAGCGCCGACCATGGGGCCTCCGACCGCGTCGAGAACGACCCGGATATTCTCACATCCTGTAATCTGCCGCAGCCGCTGTGAAAGCGGCTCCTCGGCCGTTGCGATCACATATTCCGCTCCCGCATCGAGCAGTCCCTGCCGCTTCGCCGATGTGCGGGTGAGTGCTACAGGGACGGCGCCGATCTTGCGGGCAATCTGGATCGCCGCGATGCCGACGCTGCTCGATGCCGCCGTTATGACGACGGGTTCGCCCGGTTGCAGTTGTGCCAAATCCACAAGGGCGCCGTAGGCGGTCAGGTAGGGCATCCAGACGGCCGCAGCCTCCGTCCAGCCAAGGTTCGCAGGGTTTTTGACGACATGGTTGGCGGGAAGGACGGCAAACTCGCCGTGCGTGGGATAAGTGGTCATCGATATAGGAGGTATGACGCTGACCGCATCGCCCGACGAGAACCCGTCGACGCCTGCGCCGACGGCATCGACAACGCCGGATGCCTCAAGCCCCAGCCGGGCAGGCAATGTCGGTGTTTCGATATAAGTACCCGCCCGTATCAATGTTTCGGCACGATTCAGCCCCAAGGCCTTTACGCGAATGCGAACCTCGCCGAAGCCAGGCCCCGGAATGTCGATTTCCTCGATCTGCAGGACCTCCGGTCCGCCGTGCCGGTGGAATACGATAGCGCGTGCCATAGGGTCACTCCGAAATAATGATTTGGAATGATCTATGAATGATGCGGACCTCGCGATAAATGACGAATACTTTATGTCAGAAATAATCAGTGGTTATGAATATGGACCGTTTGACAAGCATGGCAATCTTCGTCAAGGCGGTCGACCTCGGGTCGTTCGCTGCAACTGCGGACGCCTTCGAGATTTCCGGGCCGATGGTGGGGAAGCACATAAAATTTCTCGAAGATCGGCTCGGTATTACCCTGCTGCATCGCACCACGAGAAAGCAAAATTTGACGGAGCCTGGCAAAGCTTATTACGCGCGATGCCGTTCGATCCTTGCTGAGGTGGATTCCGCCGACGCCTTGGTCGCCGGGGATCTGACACAACCCCGCGGGCGACTGAGGGTGAGTTTGCCCGTCCATTTCGGAAGACGCTGCGTGGCGCCCATACTGCTGCAGTTGACGCGCCGCTTTCCGGGGCTCGAACTTGACCTATCCTTCACCGATCGCATCAGCGACCTCGCGGAAGAGGGGTATGACTTCGCCGTACGTACCGGGGAACTGGAGGATAGGACGGACCACATCGCCCGACGGATTGCCACGCAGAAGATGATCGTCGTCGCATCTCCCGCCTATCTCCAAGCGAACGGGACGCTGGAGACGATTTCTGACATCGCGGCGCATGTGGTGGTTCTCTACCGCCGCTCGGGGATTGTCGCTCCATGGGTTTTTCCACGTGGATCCGAACCGGATGCTAAGGTCTCTGTTACCGGACGTCTGCGTCTTGACGATTTAAATGCGATCGCCGATGCAGCGGCCGACGGCGAAGGCTTGGCGTGGCTGCCGCTGTGGTTGGTAAAGGACAGGCTAGAGGCTGGAACTCTCATCAATGTGCTGCCGACCGAGAGGCCGTTTCTATATCCTGTGCATGCGGTATGGATGAAGACAGCGCATTTGCCATTCAGCGTGCGGCTGGCGATCGACGAGTTGGCCAAATCTCTACCCGACAAGATGTAGTCTCGCCGCTTCGACACTAGGGGCATTTTATGCCTCGGCACTCTGGGCGCAGCTTTTTCCCTGCCTTGCTGTGGTGTGATCGGCTTATCGGTCGAGCACGCCAGCAGGGGTCATGTCTTGGCCTTCCCATGCTCGGCGTCGATCGAGCGGGTTTCGCCGGTTGCGATCATGGTGCGTGTTGCGTCGATGGAGGCATAGGTCCAGAAGATGCGCATGGGCTTGTCCGAGGCGTTGATGAAGCGATGCGGGACGTTGGCGGGGATCCAGGTCGTGTCGTTGGTATCGAGCTGATGTTCGACACCGTCGATCTCCGCGATCGCCCGGCCTTCGATGACCATGACGCTTTCCTCGCAATTGTGGCTATGCAGCCCGATCGCCGCCCCCGGATCGAAGGCCGTGATGCCGTTGATCATGCTGGTGGAGCCGCAGGCGCGGGTGACCAATGGCGTGGTGCGCGCGCCGCCGCCGCGGTTGTTGGTCTTCATCTCTCTCGGGCGAAGGATGGCGGCTCCGGTCATGCTTGGTCTCCTCATGCTGCTGGCTTGGCTGGACCGATCCAGACGGACTTGATGTTGACGAATTCGCGGATGCCGTAGACGCCAAGTTCGCGCCCGTAGCCGGACCGCTTGATGCCGCCGAAGGAGTAGCGTGGGTCGGAAGCGACCATGCCGTTGATGAAGGCGGCACCGGCGTCGATGTCACGGGCAAGCGTGCGTGCGCGGGCGATGTCCCGCGTCCAGATTGCCGATCCCAAGCCAAATTCGGTCTGGTTCGCCAGCCGCACAGCGTCTTCTGCATCCTTTGCCCGGATGATCGCGGCGACGGGACCGAACGTCTCCTCGCAAAAGGCGACCATGTCGGGCGTTACATGATCGAGCGCGGTCGGCGCATAGAAATAGCCCGGACGGTCGACCGGCGCGCCGCCGGCCTTCAGTTCGGCACCGGCAGCAATTGTCTTCTCGACCTGCGCGTGAAGTGCGGCCATCAGGTTTTCGCGCGCCATCGGGCCGATATTGGTGTCGCGCTCGGTGGGGTCGCCGACCTTCGACTTGGCAACCCCTGCGCAAAATAGCGCGACGAAACGATCGGCGATGCTGTCCTCGACAATGAAGCGCTTCGCGTTGACGCAGGACTGGCCGACATTGATGTAGCGTGCTTTTACAGCAACGGCGACAGCCTCGTCCGGATTGGCATCGGCGAGCACGATGAACGCGTCCGATCCGCTGAGTTCGAGCACCTGCTTCTTCAGCGCCTTGCCGGCCTGCGTGGCGTAGAAATCGCAATTGTAGGCGCATTTCTCGATCTCGGCTTCCGCTTCCACAATCGGCTTGCCCATTTCCTGCGTGATCGGGGCCGCATATTTCGGTTTGCCCGCCCGCGGAACACGCGCCATGCCGGCGAGGAGCTTGACGCGATCGTCGACCGACACTCTGCGCCACGCCTTCTGTGCATCCGCCGCCGCCGTCAAAGCCCTGTCTACGTAGGCATCGTCATGGGGTTCGAATGCGGCAATCTCCGCGCCGGTTGCGGGGTTGGTGGTGACGATGGCTTTCTCCTCCATCGTCACACCCTTGCGCTAAGCGTGGCAATGCCGAGCTCGGTAGCAAGCGCATCGAGTTGCGTGAGGAGAGGGGCGGCGAGGGGAACACCCGTCGACGAGCGCTCTGCGCGGCGCGCCGTGCGTTGCTCACCCGGCATGCGGATTCGCATGCCGGCGATTGTCTGGCCGGACCGCAGGTTGGCCAATTGCTCGCTCAGCACCGCCGCGAATACGTCCGGTGGCATGAAGCGTGCAATATCCAGCGCAAGGATGAAATGACCGGTATTGGTGGCCGACGTGTTGTCGGCGTTGAAGTCGATGACCTCTTTGCCAAAGGCGGCGCCATTGAGAGTTCCGGCCAGAATGCCCAGGACAAGGGCAAGGCCGCTGCCCTTGTATCCGCCGATGGGAAGAAGCACCCCGTCAGCCGTGCGCGTCTGGTCGGTCAAAGGAGCTCCATCCTCCTTCGAGACCATCCAGCCCTCCGGCAGGGGTTTGTCTTGAAGGACCCGCCCTTTGACCGTGCCATAGGACACGACGGTCGTTGCGATGTCGAGGAGCACGGGAGGGCCGTTTCCGGCGGGGATACCCACCGCAAGGGGGTTCGTTCCCAACAACGCCTCCGTGCCGCCCCAGACGGCCATGTGGTTTGCACTTGCAACGGCGGAGTAGATACCGATCATTCCGGCCTTCACCGGCATCTCGGCGTAAAGCGCGCCGGGGCCGGCATGGTTCGATCCTCGCACGCCGACCCATCCGATGCCGGTTTCCCGAGCGAGAGAAATGGCAGTCTCGGCCGCTTTGCTCATCACCAGATGGCCCATGCCGTTATCGCCATCAACGACTGCAACGGATGGCCCCCGTATTTCGGCGCGAATATCGGGTGTTGTATTAACCGCATCGCCACGGATACGGCGGACATATTGCGGCAGCCTGAAGATGCCATGACCATCGGCGCCGGTTAGGTCCGCCTCTGCCATCAACTCCGCGACCCGGTCAGCGTCTGCAGCGGACAGGTTGCAGGCGCGCATCGCATCGCGAATGAGGCCGTGGATGGCAGCGATGGGCGTGGCGATGGTGGCGGCGGAGCTGTTCACGCTCATCACGCTTCTCCATGTCTTGTATTCTAAGAAGGATTGGCCCCGACTTGGCTTTGTCGTGGCCGTATCGCTCAACGGCCATGGACCAGCTTGTCTTCGAACCAGCTCCACATCGTGGCGGTGCCGTAAGTGAGATAGTCGCGCTGGCAATGCTGTGCCCCGCCTTCCTCGCCATCGAAGACGCGGATGGTCTTGTCCGCGGAACCGATGGCGTCGAAAAGGGCCTGGGCGTCTTTGAGCGGCACCTGCTCGTCATCCGCGCCATGGGTGACGAGGAAGGGGCATTTCATGTTCTGCACGACGCCGTCGAGCCGGAAAGGCTCGAGCTTTTCGAGTGCCTCTTCGAGGGTGTCTACGCCGAGGATCCAGGTGATGTGGTGGCCCGGCACGGACATGGAGGCGTTGAACGAGGCTTCGATGCGGCGCTTCCACACCGCGTGGTAATCCCAGATAGCACCCCAGGCGACACAGGCGGCAAAGCGCGGCTCCATGGCTGCGCAACGCGGGGCGTAATATCCGCCGAGGCTGATGGCTACGACGCCGATTTTCTTCGAGTCGACGTCTTCACGCGTTTCCAGGTAATCGATGCAGGCGCCGCCGGCGGCTTCGTAGTCGTGGCGCAGATGAAGGCCGCGGAAGCGGATCGCCTCGCCCGTGCCGGGGCCGTCCATGACGAGAACCGAGATGCCGCGCTTGATGAGGTCAGGCACCCCGAGCACGAACTGAATCTCCTTGGTCACATCCAGGCCGTCGAAGAAGACTACGCAGGGCGTCCGTTCGGATTTCGCATTCTGCGCCGGGACGAAATAGCCCGGCAGGCTGCCGCCTTCCAAGGGAACCTCGACGATCTCGATCTTGTAGTCACCCAGTTCCGCGAATTTGTGGAAGCATTCGACGCCAGTGCGATAGGCATCGAGCGCACGCTGGTCTTTGGGCGTGCGGAAGCGTTCGCCCATCTGATAATAGTGGCATGCCCTCAGATAGAATGCTGCGGCCGAGACCGGATGGCCGGACGCCTCGAAGGCTTCGCCGCGCTGCCGCACTTCATCCGCGACGGGGATAAAGGCATTGAACCAGGCCTCGTCATCGTCCGCTCTTTTCCCCTGCAATTGACGCCCAACCTTGTGCAACTCGCTGATGTCTGTGCCGCCATAGGGGGTTCGTCCAAGCATGTTGATGAAGGCGGAAGACCATCGGTAATTGCCGGGGAAGTACATGAAATACTTGGGCACGTCGGACATTGTCTGTTCCTGTAGCTGTTGCGATTTATAGCGAGAAGGGGATCGGGCAATCGAGTTGGTGCGCAAGGTCCGCAAGTCGTTTCGCGACGCTGCGGTCGAGCGGGATGCCTCCCTCCGAGCGTTTGGCACATATTGCGGCGCGGCGGGCACCAGGCCAGCGAACAGCGCTTGCCCCAAGTGTTGGCGTGCTTTCGGCAAAACTATCGAGATGGCGGGCGACTTCGGCCTCGAACTGTGCCCGTTGCATGAAGCGACCGGGATCGACGGCGATGACCATATGGCCGACATCCGCCGGAGCGTCGGCGGGCTGATCGAAGGGGCGTATGTCGCGGCCGAACGCCGCGCCGCTCATCACGCCGGCTAAAAGCCCAATCGCGAGGGCGAGCCCGCTGCCCTTATGTCCGGCGATGGGGGCAAGCGTGCCTTGTGAAAGCTTTGTGGGATCGGTAAGCGTCTCGCCCGTCATGCGATCGAGAACCCAACCACCCGGCAAGCTTTGGCCGGCCATGGCAAGCGTCTTCACGGCGCCGAACGCGGCCACTGATGTCGCGAAGTCCAATACGAAGGGCGCTTGGCCCGCCGACGGGACGGCAATCGCCAGCGGATTTGTGCCGAGAAGCGGCTCAGCGCCACCCCACGGCGCCATATGGTTGGCGGCAGCAACAGATGCGCATATGCCAACAAGGCCTTTGCGGGCGATATGTTCGGCGTAGATTGCCGTTGCGCCCGCATGGTTTGAGCGTCTCACGCCGACCCAGGCGACGCCCGCTGTCAGCGCAAGCTCGCCCGCCAGTTCTGCCGCGCGCAAGGCCGAGAGATGGCCGATGCCGCCATCGCCATCCACAAGCGCGACCGCAGGGCCGCGTATATCCGATGTTACCAACGGGCGGGGATTGATGAGGCCTTTCCGAAGGAGCGCGGAATAGTCCGGAAGACGGAAAACGCCGTGAGCATCCGCTCCGCAAAGGTCGGCCTCGACGATCAGGTTGGCTGCGGTCGCCGCATCCCCGTCGCCCATCCCGCTTGCCGCGAGAATGCCGGCAGCCAGCGCTGCGAGCCGATCATGCGAAACGAGCAATGCGCTCTCAACGCCAAGGGTACTCATCAGCTAATCCAATGCCGGCTCGTACGAGCGGTGCACTTGCTGCTGCAATACGGGTTCATGGTCAGGCTCCTCCCTGATCGGGTGGTATCAGCCCAGGCCATGAAAGGCGGAAGGAGGACAGTCCCGATGTCGGAACAGTGCGGCAATTGCCTGTCCTCAACAAATTCGAACAGCCACAATGTCCATAAAAAAAATCTGAACCCTTCTTTGGTGAATGGAGAAGAATTGGCATAAGCTGATGGGGAGGAGAGGCAAGGAACGGCCGAAAAAATCGGCAAATCCCCATAAAGCCACAGACCTGGCCATGCCTTGAGAGACTGCGTGGCATAGGATTTTGTGAAGGGTGGCCATTTGTTGGTAGCGATACCTCGATGCCTGGGAGGGCGCATCATGAAGGATTTGGACGATCTCGACACACTGCATACGGGCCTTCCCGCACTGCCCAATCCTCGGCATCTGCGTGTGATGGAGGCCGTTGCGAAGCATGCCAGTGTCAGCCGCGCAGCAGAGGATGTGGGGCTCTCCCAGCCTGCGGTTTCGCAGGCGATTTCCGTGCTGGAGGAGCGTTATGGATGCCCGCTGTTCGACCGGTCGCGCAACGGCACCTTTCCAACTCCAGCCGGAGACGTATTGCTCAAACGCGTCAGGCGGGCATTGGCGCAGATCGAGGCTGCCATCGCCACTTTGTCCCGGGGGCAGGCAAATCCTGCCGTTGTGCGCAATATTACGAGCACGCAGATCCGCTGCTTGATGGCAATCGCCGGGCGCAATTCGTTTTCGCAGGCGGCGCGTGATATCGGTGTTTCGATCGCCTCGCTGCAGCGCGCTGCGCGCGAGCTGGAGGCCAACGTCTCGGTCTCCCTATACACGGCGTCGAAGAACGGCCAGCAGGCGAATGGCGCCGGCATGGAACTGGCGCGCCGCTTTGCTCTCGCGCTTCGTGAGATGGACGCGGCGGTTGACGATATCCGCTTTCTGGACGGCGTCGAAAGCGGGCGCGTGCTGGTCGGCACGCTGCCGATGTCCGGCGCCTATCTTATAGGCACGACGATCGCAAAGCTGACGAATGCGGTCCCGGATGCGCAGGTATATGTAACCAACGCCCCATACGACATGCAGATCGACAATCTGCGTCGCGGTGAGATCGATCTGATTTTCGGTGTGCTGAGGGCGGGTGATACCGCGGATGAATTACAGACAGAAATGATGTTCACGGACCCCTACTGCCTGATCTGCCGAAGCGGGCATCCGCTGACGGAGCGGTCCAGCGTTACGGCCGACGATCTCCGCGTCTATAACTGGGTCGTGCCTAAGGCGGGCAGCCCGCGCCGCAGCCAGTTCGATTGGCTGCTGCGCAAGCTTGGCGTCACGGCAACGCTCGGCATCGAGGCAAGTTCGCTGAACACGATCCTCGCGGTTTTGAACTCGAGCGACCGGCTGGCGCTCGTCAGCCGCCATGAAGCTGACACCGCGCTTATGCTCAAGCTGGTACACGTCATCGATTCCCCCATTCCCTTCGCTTCGCAAGAGAAGGGCGTCACAATGCGGCAGGGATGGGTACCGACACCTGTCCAGGCGCGTTTTCTCAATATTCTTCGTGCGGAGGCTTCAAACTTCTCCGGGAGTGGCAATCGTTGAGCATCCCGAGACGGCGATCGCCGTCGTTGGTGCTTCTGCTTTTTTTTATACGGGGCAGACCAATTCCAATTGGAGAACTTCCACCGACTGCGCGTAACGTACATCGTGTCGTCGCAGGACGTTTTCGGACGGAGGAGGTCCCGAAAACGCCGGCCCAGCGCCAATCGCTTCAAAGAAATTTGTTCGCGCAAGCGCCAAGCCAGGCACTGCTTCAGACTTGCTGATGAGCGATCTTATGCCGCTCGTCGTCCCAGCCCCTCCTCAAAGTATCTCGGCGAATGGTGTTGTCCTTCGTCACCGGTCCCGCGTTCGGCGGGGCGACAAGAGGATCAAAATGAACGTGCCAGTCATAGACATCCACCCTCATATCATTTCAGACGACCAGCAGCGCTATCCGCATGCACCGATCTTCGGTGAGCGCTCCGAGTGGTCCCGCCATCAGTCGCTCACGATCGAGCAGCTTATCGAGGCGATGGACGAGGCGGGCGTCCGCAAGGCCGCCGTCGTGCAACCCTCGACCTGCTACGGCTACGACAATTCCTATGTCGCCGATGCGACGGCGCATCATTCCGACCGTTTTACAGGTGTCGGAGCCATCGACATGGCGGCGCCGGACGCGGAAGAAAAGATCCGCTACTGGGTCGGGCGCAACCTGAGCGGCGTACGGCTCTTCACTGGTGGCGGCAGCACGAAGTCCTTTGACAATAATGCGCTGGACGACCCGGCATCCTTCCCAGCCTGGGCCTTGTGCACCGAACTCGGTTTGCCGGTGTGCATCCAGACCGTTCCGTCCGGGCATGCGCAGGTCGCCGGCATGGCCAAGCGTTTTCCAGGGGTCAACATCATCCTGGATCATCTCGGCCGGCCCGACGTGCAGGATGGCCCGCCCTACAATGGAGCACGAAGCCTTTTCGCTCTGTCCGCTTTCGAGAACATCTACTTGAAGCTGACGCCGCGCGGTGTGCGCGAGGCACGCAAGGCGCCGGCGAGCTGCGAGACCTTCTTTCCGAAGCTCGTTTCCGTCTTCGGGGCGAACCGCATTGCCTGGGGCTCGAACCATCCGGCAACCGCAGGCGTGCTCAAGGAGAATCTCTACGACATGAAAATCGCCCTCTCGTCGCTGACCGACGGCGATCGAGACGCGATTTTCTCGACAACCGCGCAAAAGCTGTACCCTTCTCTTAGGGATTGAGCCGCTTGGACCTATTGGAGGAGGAACCAATGGAACACAGGATCAAACTATCCGCGGAGAAGGTCTCGAAGACCTTTCGAATCCGCGGAGGGGGAGGGACGCCTGACAGTTTCCTGCCCGTGCTTCGTAATGTCAGCTTCGACATCTTCGAAGGCGAGATCGTCTCGATCATCGGCGAGAGCGGCTGTGGCAAGACAACGCTTCTCAGGATCATCCAGGGGCTCATCCGCCACGATGCCGGCGACGTGAAGGTCGATGACAAAGTGGTGGTCAAACCTGGGCGCGACCGCGGCTTCGTCTTCCAGCAGGCAAGCCTGCTTCCCTGGCGCACTGCACGGGCCAATGTGGAGTTCGGTCTTGAGCTGCAGAACATCCCGCCGGCCAAGCGCCGCGAGAAGGCCCAGGACCTGCTTGCGCTCGTCGGTCTCAGCCATGCACAGGAGCAGTTTCCGCACGAGCTTTCCGGCGGCATGCAGCAGCGTGTCAACCTTGCGCGGGCGCTCGCTATCGACCCGGCCATCATGCTGATGGACGAGCCCTTCAGCGCCCTCGATGCACAGACACGCGAGGTTTTGCAGGCAGAGCTTCTGCGAATTCAACAGGAGGTCGGCAAAACCACAATCTTCGTCACCCATGACCTCGACGAGGCGATCTATCTCAGCAATCGCGTCATCGTTCTGGCTGCAAAGCCGGGTCGGGTGAAGGAAGTGATCGATATTCCCTTCGACCACCCCCGCCCGCCGCTTCCCGAGCTTCGCGGCGACCCGCGTTTCCAGGAATTGCGCGGCCGCATGTGGGAGCTGATCCGCTCGGCTCCCGCTGTCGCGGCGTAAATCGAAGGGAACAGAACAATGACAGTACAATCCATATCCGGCGAGCTCGACATAGGTTCGGCCAAGACTACTGAAACCAATCCTGTGCCGAATATCGACTACGAGGACATCGAGCCGCCAAAGGTCAAAAAATCCCACCTGTGGGCCGTACGGCTCGCTTCGATTGTGTTTACGGTCGGCAGCTGGGAAATCCTTGGCCGGCAAGTCGATCCGCTGTTCATGTCCTATCCGTCGGCAATTGCCGCAGCCGCCGTGCGCCTCACCGCATCAGGTGAACTGATCAGCGCTACCTATTCGAGCCTGCGCATCGTCGCGATTTCTTTTGGCCTTGCAACGATCATCGGCCTTGCACTTGGTCTTCTGATCGGTCGTTACCGCTATGTCGAGGCCGCGGCGGACTGGCTGGTCAATGCCCTTTACTGCACGCCGAAAGTGGCGATTGTTCCGCTCGTCATCATCTGGTTCGGTCTCGGCGACAGCGCCAAGATCTTCATCGTCACGCTGCTGACTGTGTTCCCGATCCTCATCAATGCGATTGCCGGGGTAAAGAACGTTCCCCGCAACCTCATCGATGTCGGCGCGGCATTCGATGCGACCGAACCGGAAATCTTTCGCAAGATCATCCTGCCATCAGCTCTGCCTTACATGATGACTGGTCTGAGGCTTGGTATCGGCCGCGGTCTGATCGGAATGGTCGTCGCGGAGTTCTACACCGCCATCAACGGTCTCGGCGCGATGATCGTGAAATACGGCAACCAGTACGACACCGCATCTATGTTCGTGCCGATCCTCGTGCTGATGTTGCTGGGCGTGACGCTCACGATCGCGCTGAGAAGCCTCGACAAATACTTCGCGCCCTGGCGCTACGTGGACGACTAGACCGGACGGCGGCGTCCTGCGGCGTGCCGTAGCTCTCCGCAGACCCGCAAGCCGAATGCCCGGCATGCTTCATTTCCATTTCAACGGTCAGGGAGGACCCAGATGAAACAGGAATCCTACACCATCAGTCGCAGAAATTTCCTCGCGGGAGCCGCAGGTCTTGCAGGCGGCATGCTCGTCGCACGTGTCGGCTGGGCGCAGTCCGGCTTCTCGGGTCACGTAAACATTGCCACCGCCTCCAGTAATCTCGCCACCACCATGCAGACGCTGCTGCAGCAGGGTGGTTTCCTGAAGCGGTTTGGTCTTGCCGCCGATCTGACCTTTGTGCAGGATGGTAACAAGCTGATGGGCAGTGTCCTTGCGGGTGATATCGATCTGTGCCCGCTTTCCGGCTTTTCGCAGCTTTTCCCTGCAGTCAGCAAGGGTGCGGCGGTAAAGCTCGTGAACGGCTCCGTCCGTTATGGTCAGCAAGCAATCTTCAGCAAGAATCCCGACGTCAAGTCGATCGCCGACCTGCGTGGCAAAAGCATCGGCATCGGCGCGATCGGCGCTCAGTTGCACCAGGTGACACTCGCCCTGTTGCTCAAGAACGGTGTCGACCCCGATGAGGTGACATTCGCCAATGTTGGAAGCAGCGCCGACGTTTTCCGGGCGATTGTCGCAGGCGTCGTCGATGCAGGCTCGAGCCAGATCGACAACATTCCGATCGCCGAGGAAAAGGGCGTCCACATCGTCGAAGGCGGCCGTATGTGGATCGATCTCAAGGAATTCCCGTTCCAAGGCGGCTATGCATCCGATGATGCGATCACATCCAAGCGGGAGTTGCTGGTGCACACGCTAGCCGCCTATGCAGCCCTGTTTCGCCACGTATCGAGTCCCGATTCACTCGAAGCCTTCAAAGAGGCGCGCCGCACTGCCTTGAGTGGAACGGGTGCCGATTTTGACGCTGCATCCGAGTTCCAATGGAAATTCATGCAGGAGAACCAACCCTTCGCCAACGACCTCGAAATTACGCCTGAAGGCGTGGATTACGTTCAGGACCTGAACATCCGCGTCAAGGTGCAACAGGAGAAGCTCCCCTTCGACAAGACCGTCGACATGTCGCTGGCGGCGGAAGCGATCAAGCTTCTCTGATCTTCTAGACAATCTCCTGGCGCCCTCGGGCGCCGGGGCCACTAGTCCCTGCCGACCGCTCTGCGGCGGACGGCATTTCTTTGACCAATTTGATCCTTCAGGTGGCGTCCGTGTTCGAACCGAGATCCTATCCCAGCCAAGGCAAGGTGCGTCTCCACACGCTTCTTGGCGACAATCCCAGTACCCGTTCGCTCAAGGATGGGACGCTGAAAAGCGAGCTTTTGAGTTTCGATTTCGACGACAGCTTTAAGATCACGCATGACGGGTTCAAGCCGATGGTCCGTGAGGGCCGGTTCGATTGCGGTGAGCTTGCCATCGTCACCTATCTGCAGGCGCGCGCGCTCGGGCGCCCGTTACTGCTTCTGCCGGCTCCGATCGGCGGACGGTTCCAGCACCATACGCTCGCGCATGACGCCTCGCGCGGCACGCTGTTGCCGCAGGGCCTTGCTGGTAAGCGCATCGGTATTCGCTCCTACACGCAGACGACGGTCACCTGGGTGCGCGGCATCCTGCGCACCGAATATGGCGTGTCACCGCAGGATGTGCATTGGATCGCACAAGAAGACGCGCATATGGCCGAGTATCGCGAGCCCGACAATGTCAGTCGGATCGAGGATCGCTTACTGTCCCAACTGCTGCTCGACGGTGATGTCGATGCGGCAATCCTCGGCAACAAGAAGCCGGATGACCCGCGTCTGCAGCCGGTGATCGCCGACCCGGAAGCAGCCGCGTCCGACTGGAACTACCGAACCGGCATCGTGCCGATGAACCACATTTTCGTCGCGCGGGCCGATCTCAGCCGTCAGCGGCCGGACGTGATCCGTGCGCTCTACGACTTACTGCTTGAAAGCCGCGATCGCGACATTCCCTCGGATCAAGGGCGGCAGATGCGGCCGTTCACACTTGCTGCGCTACGCCCTTCGCTGGAGGCAATCATCGACTTCGCCCTGTTCGACGGCCTGATTGATCGCCGTCTGTCGGTCGATGAGCTGTTCGACGAAACGACCGCTGCGCTCGGCGCCTGATTTTTCCACACAACATGCGAGACGGACGATGATCATCGATTGCCACGGCCATTATACCACCGCACCTGCGCAGCACGAAGGCTGGCGCAAAGCGCAGATCGACGCGAAAGGCGACCTGTCGCAGCTTGGCGGGCGTGAAGGCGCGGTCATCACCGACGACGAAATCCGCGAGAGCCTGGAAAAGACGCAACTTCGCATGCAGCGCGAACGCGGGACCGATCTCGCGATCTTTTCGCCGCGCGCCGGCGGTATGGGCCATCATATCGGCGACGAGCGGATGAGCCAGCAATGGTCCCGCGTGTGCAACGATCTCATTCGACGGGTGTGCGATCTATATCCGAAAAACTTCGCCCCTGTCTGCCAGCTCCCGCAATCCCGGGGTTGCCGGCCGGAAAACGCAATCCCGGAACTCGACCGTTGCGTCGAGGAGATGGGGTTCATCGGCTGCAACCTCAATCCCGACCCGTCCGGTGGCCACTGGACGGAGCCGCCGCTCACTGATCCATGGTGGTTCAAACTCTACGAGCGATTGGAGGAACTTGGTGTACCGGCGATGATCCATGTCAGCCAATCCTGCAATCCCAATCACCATTTTACCGGTGCCTATTACATCAACGCCGATACCTCCGCCTTCATGCAGATCCTCGAGTCCGATCTGTTCGAGCGTTTCCCCGGTCTGAAGATGATCATCCCGCATGGTGGCGGAGCGGTGCCCTATCACTGGGGCCGCTACCGCGGCATGGCGCTTGACAGGAAACGCCCAGAGCCGGCGGTTATTATGGGCGAGAACCTGTTCTTCGACACCTGCGTCTACCATCAGCCCGGCATCAATCTGCTGGCCGAGGTCATTCCAGTCGATAACGTTCTTTTCGCCTCCGAGATGCACGGCGCGGTGCGCTGCGTGGACCCGGACAGCGGCTACTTCTTCGACGACACGAAGCGCTATATCGATCGTCTCGACCATCTCGATGAGGATGGCCGCCGCAAGATCTTCGAGGGTAATGCCCGGCGCGTCTTCCCCCGTCTCAACCAGCTTATTGCACGTTAAGAGGAGGACCCACCATGACCCGCCTCAACCAGCTTATCCGCACACTGGAATCCGGCAGCAAGGCCTTCGCCACCTTCGCTCCGGCAGAACCCGAAGCCGCGCTCTGGGTAAGCGCTGCGCGCTATGACGGCGTCATCTATGAGATGGAGCATCGGCCATGGGATGCCGTGCGCCTGCGTGACACCTTGCAATATATGGTCAATGCCCCGCGCGCGATCGCGACCGGCCTGCCGTCGCCCGCCGTTACCCCGATCGTGCGCATTCCCGCCAATGGCGGCGAAATGAACCAGTGGCTTGCAAAGCAGGCGCTGGACATGGGTGCCTTCGGCATCGTCTGGCCACATGTCAGCACGGCGGAACAGGCCTACAATGCTGTCTCGGCTTGCCGGTATCCGCGGCTGAAATCCGTACCGGGCTACGAGCCCGCGGGTCTTCGCGGCGACAGTCCGGGAACCGCTGCGCGCATCTGGGGCGTTGGCACCGACGAATATTACCGCAAGGCCGATGTGTGGCCGCTGGCACCAGAGGGTGAAATACTCGTGGTCCTGATGATCGAGGACACGCTGGCGATCGACAATCTCGACGAAATCCTCTCACGAGTTCCCGGTATTGGCGCGGTGATGATCGGGGAGGGAGATCTGAGCCAGGAGTTGGGCTATCCGCGCCAGTACGAACACCCCGATGTCGTTCGGGCGATGACGGAAATCGTGCGCATTTGCAAGGCGCATGCCGTCCCGGTCGGTCATCCGCACGTCGGCTCGAAGAACCTTTCCGCCGTCTTGGAGGCGGGCTACGATATCCTCGTCGCAGGTGCTATTCGCTCTTTTGGGACGTTGGAAAGGGGTCTCGAGATGTCGAACAGGCTGTAGCGACCGAGCCAGCTTCTGGGACGATAGGGTGGCAACCTTTTGAAATTGCAATGGGGTCTCTTACGTAGACTCATATTTTGAGGAGGCGTTCGTGGACCACATTTTCGTCAAGACAGCATTTCAGCCGGAAGAATTAAGCGCCCTTAAATTACTATTCGAAGGAATTACATCGCAACCGTGGTTTGACCTGTCAGATGGTGCGAAGGAGGCCTTCGCTAAGTATCTTATCGAGACATTTCCGGCGGGCGCCTTCGACGCAACGAAACATCGCTCGGTACTCGAGGCGTCGGCGAGGATGTTCTACAGTCGAGACACGGCCGCCTAGATGTTCACTGCGGGTGTTCATCGCCGATGTAACAAGGCTAACCACGCAGTAGTCTACGATCCCTATCATTTCGAGACCGTTTCGAATTAACATTGTGTCAGTGGCAATGCTGGGAGCGCCAGAGGTCAATCACCTAGATTTGCAGTTCGAGCTGGTCCGCATCGCTTGCCTCGTCGTCAACGAAAGACGAAAGCGTCACGCCGAGCAGACGGATGCCTTTCTCGGTGGGAAACAGAGGATCAAGAAGGGACTGACTGACGGCTTCGAGAACACCCATCGCGCCAATCGGCGCCGCGGTTGTTTTGCTTCGGGTAATGATCTGGAAGTCGGCGTATTTGACTTTCAGTGTCACTGTACGGCCATGGACGCCGTTGATCTCACAATGACGCCAGACCTTGGCTGCGAGCGGTGCGATTTCGTTTCGAGCAGCATCGAGGTCGAAGATATCGACCATGAACGTGTCCTCTGCGCCGACGGATTTGCGGGGTCGATCCGGCTGGACTGCCCGACGATCAATGCCGCGGGAGATATCATAGTACCAAGCGCCTGACTTGCCGAAATACTCCTGAAGAAAGGCAAGCGATTTCGCTTTGAGGTCTGCACCGGTCAGGATCCCAAGCCGCTCCATTTTTGCGGCGGTCGCCGGCCCAACGCCGTGGAACTTCTTCACCGCGAGCGCCTCAACGAAGGCCGGTCCATTCTTCGGCGTGATCACCGCCTGGCCGTTGGGCTTGTTGAGGTCCGATGCCATCTTGGCGAGGAACTTGCAATAGGAGATGCCTGCGGAGGCGTTGAGGCCGGTGACCTCCTTGATGCGCGCCCGGATCATGGTGGCGATCTCGGTTGCGACAGAAATCTCCCGCTTGTTGTCCGTGACGTCGAGATAGGCCTCATCAAGCGATAGGGGTTCGATCAGGTCTGTGTGTTCCGCAAAAATTTCCCTGATCTGCTTGGAAACAGCACGGTAGACATCAAAGCGAGGCGGCACGAAGATCAAGTCCGGGCAGCGCCGTTTCGCCGTCACCGAGGGAAGTGCCGAGCGAACGCCAAAGGCGCGGGCTTCATAGCTCGCCGCGGCAACAACGCCGCGCGCGGCCGACCCGCCGACGGCGACGGGCTTGCCGCGAAGCTCCGGATTGTCGCGCTGTTCGACAGACGCATAGAAGGCATCCATGTCCACATGGATGATCTTTCTGACTATCGTTTGGATCTCATAGCTCATTTCACTTCCACATGGACCGCATGCGGGCACCCACGTCGATCCTGATCTGCCGGGCGCTGCGCTCGCTGGCGGCGGCAGAGACCTTCGGCCAACTCGTCACTTCGAAATATTGCAGCAAGGTCACGGGAATGAACCGGGTCCGCGAAGCATAGACATGGCGGTCACCCTGAGCGTTCTGGCCATGGGTGAAGAACCGTTGCGGCGTGATGAGCGAAAGATTGTCGCGCGCTCGAGTCATGCCGACGTAGAGCAGACGTCGCTCTTCCTCCATCTCCGCGGTCGTGCCTACGCCGAGATCGGACGGAATGCAGCCGTCGACGACGTTAAGCATGAAGACCGAGCGCCATTCTTGACCCTTGGCGGAATGGATCGTCGAAAGGATCAGATAGTCCTCGTCGAGAAGCGGAACGCCCGCCTGATCACTGGTCGCGCTCGGCGGATCGAGCGTCAGCTCGGTCAGAAACCGTTCCCTACTTAGGTAGCCTCCCGCAATCTGCTCGAGTTGCAGGAGATCGGCTTTGCGGGTGTCGGCATCTTCATGGATACGATCAAGGTGAGGCTCGTACCACGACCGCGCCGTCGCAACCTCGCCCGGCCACCCGCTATCGGCGTTCCTCAGGCCGGAAAGCAGCGTGATGAGGGCAGGCCAGGCCTCGCCTGTCTTGGGCGGCGGCGGGATCTCGGCAAGCGATAGCAAGGGCTCAGGATCAGCGCTGATCGTGTCGAGGATTTTCGCTGCCGTCTGCGAGCCGACCCCCGGCAATAGCTTAAGAAGGCGGAAACCCGTCATCCGATCGCGGGGGTTCTGCGCAAAACGCAGGATAGCAAGCAGATCTTTGACATGCGCGCTGTCTAGGAATTTGAGCCCCCCGAATTTCACGAAGGGAATGTTGCGCCTTGTCAACTCAACCTCGAGGGTGCTGCTGTGATCGGAAGCGCGGAACAGGACGGCCTGTTCCTTCAGCGTCATGCCGTCCTCGCGGTTCGCCAGCACCTGCTCGACGATGTAGTTCGCCTGGTCCGTCTCGTCCTTCACGGTCACGAGCATGGGCCGTTGTTCAGATTCTCGGTCCGTCCAGAGGTTCTTGGTGAAGCGCTCGCGAGCGAGGTCGATCACGCCGTTGGCCGCGGCAAGGATCGGCTGTGTCGAGCGATAGTTGCGATCGAGCGTGATGACATCGGCCGGCTTCGGCGAGAACTGGTTCGGAAAGTCGAGGATGTTGCGCACGGTCGCGGCGCGGAAAGAATAGATCGACTGGGCATCGTCACCCACGACCGTCAGGCCGCGACCGCCCGGCTTCAGACCCATCAGGATTGAGGCCTGCAGGCGATTGGTGTCCTGGTACTCGTCGACAAGAACGTGGTCGAAGCGCCCACCGATATCGTCGGCAAGCTCCGGGTCAGACATGACCTGCGCCCAGTAGAGCAGCAGGTCATCGTAATCGAGGACATTCTGCATCTGCTTGGCCTCGACATAGCCGGCGAAAAGCTGCTTCAGCTGCTCCTCCCACCCCAGCACGTAGGGATAGGATGCCTTCAGGACTTCGTTGATCGAACTCTCGGAATTGACGACTCGCGAGTAGATAGCAAGGCACGTCCCCTTGGTCGGAAAGCGGCTTTCCGTCTTCGAGAATCCAAGCTCATGGCGAACGAGATTCATCAGGTCGGCGCTGTCCTCGCGATCATGGATCGTGAAATCGACGTTGAGGCCGATTTGTTCGGAATACATGCGCAGCAGCCGTGCGCCGATGCCATGGAAGGTGCCGGCCCAGGCCATGGCGTCGGTCATGACCGCAGCATTTTCGCCGAACACCTGCCGGCAGATGCGCTGAACACGCCGCGCCATTTCCGAAGCGGCGCGGCGAGAAAAGGTCATCAGCAAGATACGGCGTGGATCGGCGCCATTGACGATGAGATGGCCCACGCGATGGGCCAGCGTGTTGGTCTTGCCCGAGCCTGCGCCGGCGATGATCAGCAAAGGGCCACCGGTGACTCCATCGGGCAAGCCAATGCCATGCTCGACTGCCTCGCGCTGACGGTCGTTCAGTTTCTCAAGATAGGCTGCCGTCATGTGAAACCAATTTTCCTAAGAAAAAATTCCGGACCCGTTCGGGTTTCCCATTCTTTTGATTGGCCGTGTGGCGTTCACAAATTCGATTTGTCAAAGGCAGCCACCGCGATCGGGAACGCGAATCTTTGCAAGACCATTGTACGGGCGAATCGCTGTCATGCTAAGCGGTATGGATCCATCAATAGGCCTATTGGGAACGGCGTGCGAGAGCAGCCTGCCGATGAGCAACAAGCTGCCTTTTCCAGTAAATATCGCCACGACAAGGACGTTTGCCAGACGAAAAGGATTGGTGGCGCAGCAGCAAACACTCCAACCTGGTCTTCGATCGAGAGTTGAACGGTCGCTCTTGCAAATGCTGCGACGCCAGATCAATCTGGGAGTGGGTGCGCTTCAGGGTTCGTTCCTTGCAAGCGATAAACCGTTGTTATCTGTTGCAAGTCGCACTTCATCCTTGAATCCACCCGATCGAGGTTTATGAGTCACATAAGCTGAATTATGGAACAATTGCTGCATTACTCTTCAGCCATGGAAAAAGTGGTCTGGCGTGAAACGCAGATCGGGGAATCGTATGGAACTTGATATCTTCAAGATCTCGTCGAGTGGGTGCGGCCACGCATCAGCAGATGCGCTGATCGAGAGAGCGAACTGCCCTAGCCTGGAATATCCTCCGCCATCGCGCCGCGGGCGTTGCGGCGGATCGCCTGGGGTGGCTGGCCGAAGGTGCGCACGAAGGCGCGGCGCATTCGCTCGCGGTCGGCAAAGCCGGTCTCGGCGGCGACCACGTCGACCGGATGCCGGCTCTGCGCCATCATCATGCGTGCCGCCTCCAGCCGCAGGTTCTCGACCGCCTTGGCCGGGGTCTGGCCCGTCTCCGCCCGGAAGGCGCGGCTGAACTGGCGGGGGCTCAGATGCGCCACCTCGGCTAACTCCTCCACGCTCAGCGAGGAGCGTAGGTTGCTTCGCGCATAGGTCAGCGCGGTCTGGATTCGATCCGATTTTGGGGTCAGCGCGAGCAGTTCGGAATGCTGCGACTGGCCGCCGCCGCGACGATGGTAGAGCACGAGGCGCTGGGCCACCGACTGCGCCAGGTCCGCACCAAAATCCTTTTCGATCATGCCCAGCGCCATGTCGATGCCGGCGCTCATACCCGCCGAAGTCCAGATCGAACCGTCGATGATGAAGATCCGGTCCTCCTCGACGCGGATCCGCGGATAGGCCGCCTGAAGCTTGCGGGCTGCCAGCCAATGGGTCGTCGCGCGCCGGCCGTCGAGCAGCCCCGCTTCGGCGAGCACGAAGGCGCCAACGCAGATCGCCGCGACGCGGCGCGTCGTATGAAACGCCTCCCGTGCAAAGGCGACGAGGGCCGGCGGCGTGGGCTGAAGAGCGACACCCGTACCGAAGATCAGCGTGTCGTGCCCGAGGCCGCCGATCGGTTTCGTGTCGATCGTGTTGCCCAGCGAGGTGGCGAGCGGGCCGCCCTCTGCGGACAGGAAATCGATCGAGTAGAGGGGTTCGCCGGCCGTGAGATTGGCGAATTCGAACGCCGAGGCTGCCGCGAGGCTCATCATCTGGAAGTCGGGCGACAATACGAAACCGATCCTCAACACGGGTCTGTCCTCTTCGTGGGCTATGTCCTTAATAGTGGCATATATGACATTTGAGACAATGGTAAGGCGGCCTACTCTCCTCCCATGCCCTGGAACTGGTCCGGGCCTTCAAGGAGATCCAACATGTCGACTACACATAAGGGTACGGCGCTCGTCACGGGTGCATCGTCGGGGATCGGCGCCATCTATGCCGACCGGCTGGCCAAGCAGGGTTACGACCTGATCCTGGTGGCGCGCAGCGCCGACAAGCTGAGGAGCCTCGCCGCCGCGATCAGCGATGCCACCGGCCGATCGGTCGAGGTGGTGCAGGCGGACCTTGGCCGCGGCGACGACCTGCGGCGCGTGGAACAGGTGCTCCGCACCGACCAGAGCATTACGATGCTGGTCAACAATGCCGGCGTCGGCGCCGCCGCACCGCTGCTCGACGGCGATGTGGACGCGATGCAGGCCATGATCGACCTCAACGTGACCGCGCTGACGCGGCTGACCTATGCCGCGGCGCCTGCCTTCGTGGCGCGCGGCGGCGGCACGATCGTCAATATCGCGTCCATCGTGGCTGTTGCGCCCGAACTGCTGAACGGCGTCTATGGCGGCAGCAAGGCTTTCGTCCTCGCCTTCTCCCAATCCCTCCACCATGAACTCGCCGACAAAGGCGTGCGCATCCACGCGGTGCTGCCGGGTGCTACGGCGACCGATTTCTGGGCGGTTGCGGGCGTACCGATCGAGCATCTGCCGGGCGAAATCGTCATGCCGGCCACGGCCATGGTCGACGCCGCCCTCGCCGGCTTCGCCGCCGGGGAACTGGTGACCATTCCCGCCTTGCCTGACGCCGCCGATTGGGAGCGCTTCGAGGCCGCGCGCGTGGCGCTCAAGCCCAATCTTTCGCACTCAAGCCCCGCCGCGCGCTACGCCGCCCAACCGGCGATCGCCTGAATTCTCACGCAGGAGATCTGAAATGCGTAACGACAGTAAAAGCGGATGGGCGCGCCTGTCGCACAGTCAGGAGCAGCAATGCGTCGCATCGTGATAACGGGAATGGGCGCGCTCAGCCCTTTGGCGGCAGGGGTCGAGGCGACATGGTCGCGACTTCTTGCCGGACAATCGGGGGTTCGGCGTCTTCCCGAAGACATCGTCGCCGATCTCGGCTGCAAGATCGGCGGAACGGTGCCCTCGCTGGCGGATGATCCTGCGGCCGGCTTCGACCCCGACCGGACCGTCCCGCCAAAGGATCAGCGCAAGATGGACCGCTTTATCCTCTTCGCCCTGGCGGCGGCGGCCGAGGCACTGGAACAGGCGGACTGGAAGCCGGTTACACCGGGCGAACAACAACGCACGGCCACGGTGATCGCCACCGGCGTCGGCGGTTTTCCGGCGATTTCGGAAGCGGTGCGCACGGCAGACCAGCGCGGCGTGCGGCGGCTATCGCCCTTCACCATCCCCTCATTCCTGGCAAACCTAGCCGCCGGCCAGGTCTCGATCCGCCACGGGTTCAAAGGGCCGATCGGCACGCCGGTGACGGCCTGCGCCGCCGGTGTCCAGGCGATCGGGGACGCCGCACGCCTCATCCGGGCGGACGAGGCCGACATCGCCATCTGCGGCGGGACGGAAGCCTGCATCAACCCCGTCAGCCTGGGCGGTTTTGCAGCGGCACGCTCCGTATCCACGGGTTTCAACGAGACGCCGCAGCGCGCCTCGCGGCCCTTCGATGCCGATCGCGATGGCTTCGTCATGGGCGAAGGCGCCGGCATCCTCGTGATCGAGGCGCTGGACCACGCGCTGACGCGCGGGGCGAAACCGATCGCGGAGCTCGTCGGCTATGGCACGACGGCCGACGCCCACCACATCACCTCCGGCCCGGAGGACGGATCGGGCGCGCGGCGCGCCATGGAACTCGCCATCGCGCAGGCGGGCATCGCGCCCCGGGACATCGGTCACCTCAATGCCCACGCCACCTCCACGCCCGTGGGCGACAGGGGTGAAATCGAGGCCATCAAGGCGGTGTTCGGGCGCGACGGCCGGATCGCCGTGAGCGCGACGAAATCCGCAACCGGGCACCTGCTCGGTGCGGCGGGCGGGCTGGAAGCCATCTTCACCCTGCTCGCGCTCCGCGACCAGATCGCGCCGCCGAGCCTGAACCTCGAAACGCCCGACCCTGCCGCTGAGGGGATCGACTTCGTTAGTGGCCGGGCACGGGCGATGGCGTTCGACCATGCCATTTCCAACGGTTTTGGTTTTGGTGGCGTGAATGCCAGCGTCCTGTTTCGCCGATGGGTGGGGTGAGCGACACGAGATAACGCGGCCGGCCCATGAACGGGCCGGCCTCGGCAGAGGCGACACCGGGTCGTATTGTTCATAAAAAAGGGACTTGCCGCGCACCGCCGTCAGGCGTAAATGGCGATTGTCGCGAAAAGCGGCTGCTTCCCTCGATCCGCCTCCGTGGCGGAGTAAACAGGTGGACGAATTGTCGTCCAGGCGGCCAAGCACACGCCCTCCATGCGTTTTTAAGCATGGTTCGGCCAGCGTTCCCAAGAAACCCATCGCCTGAGATCCCTCAGGCCCAATCGCAAGTCATCCGCGCCTCGCGGCGTCGTGCGCTTGCGTCGACCGGAACCCGCTATGAACAAATCCCTCATTGTCATCTTTACCGCCATTGTCCTTGACGCCGTCGGTATCGGCCTCATCTTTCCCATTCTCCCCTCGCTGCTGCAGGAGGTGACGCACGCCGACAACGTGGCGCCCACCATCGGCCTCATGACGGCGCTCTATGCGATCATGCAGTTCATCTTCGCACCGGTGCTCGGCTCGCTGAGCGACCGGCTCGGCCGGCGCCCGGTCCTGCTGATCTCGCTCGCCGGTGCGGCCATCAACTACCTGTTCCTCGCCTTTGCGCCCAGCCTCTGGATGTTGCTGCTCGGCCGCGCCATTGCCGGCCTGACGAGCGCCAATATCTCTGTCGCGACCGCCTACATCACCGACATTTCCCCGGAGGACAAACGCGCGCGCCGCTTCGGCCTCTTCAACGCGATGTTCGGCATGGGCTTCATCATCGGTCCCGTGCTCGGCGGCGCGCTGGGGGATTACTGGCTGCGGCTGCCGTTCGTCGCCGCGGCCGTGCTGAACGGCTGCAATCTCCTGCTGGCGTTCTTCGCGCTGCCGGAATCGCGCATCCCGACCCGCGAGAGGATCGACCTCGCGGCGCTCAATCCGCTCCGACCGCTGCGCTGGGTCTTCTCGATGAAGCGCCTGCTGCCGATCGTCATCATCTTCTTCGTCTTCAGCGCCACCGGCGAGGTCTACGGCACCTGCTGGGCGCTCTGGGGCAGCGACACCTTCCACTGGAACGGGCTCTGGATCGGCCTTTCGCTCGGCACCTTCGGTGTCTGCCAGACGCTTGCTCAGGCCTTACTTCCCGGCCCTGCCGTCAAACATTTCGGCGAGCGTGCCACCATCCTGACGGGCGTCGCCGGCGCCTGCGTGGCGCTTATCGTCATGGCCTTCGCCACGGAAGGCTGGATGATCTTCGCGATCATGCCGGTATTCGCGCTTGGCGGCATCGGCGTACCGGCGTTGCAGTCTCTCGCAACCCGCCAGGTGGACGAGAGCCAGCAGGGCCAGTTCCAGGGCGTGCTGGCGTCGGCCGTAAGCCTCGCCTCGATCGTCACCCCGCTGGGATTCTCAAGCTTCTATTTCGTCGTCAGGGAGCAATGGCCGGGCGCGATCTGGCTGTCGGTCGTCGTCGTTTACGCGATCAGCGTGCCTCTCGTGCTCGGCTTGCGCTTCAAGAGACCCGTGGCGGCTCCGGCACTTTAGAAAAGTGCTGCCAGGCGCCGCTTAAATATAGAGCGGCGCCATCCTGCGCCACGCGCCGGCACGGTGGGCGCGGCCGTCCCAGAAATGCAGCCGGTGGCCAACGCCCTTGTCGGTCAACACCTGGCTGAGATGGCGGTTGTTGTCGAGGAACGGATCCTCGTTGCCGATGGTCAGGACGATGTCCACCTGCTTGAGCCTGTCCAGCCGCCAGTCGCAGGAAAGCTGCGGCAGGAAATGCGTCGGCGTGTGAAAATAGATGGTGTCGTCGTAGTAGCCGCTGAAGAGGTCGTCGAAGCTTTCCACCTTCAATGTCAGGTCATAGCGGCCTGAAAAGGCGACGAGCTTGCGGAACAGATGCGGGTGGCGGAACACCAGGCTGGCAGCCTGATAGGCCCCGAGGCTGCATCCCTGCACGATGGTGCAGTCATGCGCATTCTTCTGCGCCATCAACGGCAGGACTTCGTTGAGAATATAATCCTCAAGTGCGGCATGGCGCCGGATGCGATCTGCGGGATGCCGGTGGGAACCGTAAAAACTCTCGTTGGCCAGTCCATCGATGCAATAGAGCTGGAGATGGCCGGCCGAGAGCTTGTCGCCGAGGCTGCCGACGATGCCGAGCTGTTCATATTCCCAGAACCGCCCGTCCCGTGTCGGGAACATCAGCACCTTGGCACCGGCGTGGCCGAATACCAGGAGTTCCATATCGCGATGAAGCCTGGGGCTGTACCAGCGGAAATATTCGCGGTTCATGGCGCCTTGAAGAGTTTTCCAATCTTCTCTCGCAACAAAGCTCTCTGTGCTGCGGCGCCAACGTAGTCGAAATGACCTGCGTCCAGTATGAAACTTTCGTTAAATTTCGGCGGTGCATTTGCGACGGCGAACTGACAGGGCGGGGCCACTGCGGGATCAAAAAGCGCCGGCGCCATCAGCATCGGCACGCTAATGCGCGATGCCGCTGTCGCCGCATCGAACAGGCGCAGATTTTCAAGCACGTCGGGATGCCGCCGCTGGTAGATCTGCACGGCCTGCGCGCTGCCGGTGGTGGGCAAGGTCAGCCACAGCGGCCGATGCCCGAATGTCGGCACTTCCAGGTATCCACGGTCGATCCTCTCGTCGAAGGGAATGGCAAGCGCCCCGATGCCGCCGCCGAAACTGATGCCGCTATAGCCGATATGCCCGGCGGTCTCGGGAAAAAGGCGGATGAGCGCGGAGACGGCAAGCCACAGGTCTTCGACGCAACCGGCGATGATGTAGTCGTCGGGTTTGTCGATGTCGTTGAGGACGTGCCATGCCGGGCTTTCAGAAATCGGCGGCCTTGCGCTGCGCGACAATCCCCGGAAACACGGAAACAGGATCGCCGTCTCCTCGGCCGGGATGTCGAAATCCGGCTGCTCGCGGCCACCGTAGCCATGGCCGACCACGAGGGCGCGCCGGACGGTGCCCGTGCGGGGTACAAGCAGCCATCCGCCGATCTGGAACGAGCCCGTCGAGGTATAGACGATGTCGCTGACCTGCCAGTCCGGATGGCTTGCCGTGCTGCTACTAAGGGATGGCATCGGGTCGATGGCAAGCGCCTTGCGATAGCGCCCTTCCCAGAAGGCCTCAAAACCCTCCGGCGCCGGGGGCGGCCGGATGGCGAGAAGCTGTTCGAGCGTCATGCCATAGGTCGGATCGAAGTCGAAAGGATGGGTCGTCGGAACGCTCATGGGGCGGGCTTTGCTGCGGAATCGGACAACCTGAATACCATGAGTTGCCGATCCGGCGGATATCAGGCTTCGGGGCCGTATCCCGGCATTCTGTATATCGTGGCGGAGCGCTCCTGGATGTCCGGCCCATAGACCTTGGCCATCCACTCCTCGTCCTTGAAATCCTCGATCGCGACGGACACGAGATCCTCGCCGCAGCCCAACGATTCCGTCACGGCCCTTGTCAGCGCTTCGGTGAGCGCTTGCTTCTGCTCTTCCGTGCGACCTTCGAGCATTTTCAATATGACGTGCGGCATCGTGGCCTCCTCAACAGCCAAGCGTGCGTTCGACGCTCAGCGGCGATTCTTATCGCCGTATCGACAAGCTGAGAAGGGGCCGCTCAAGTTTAGCGGCACAAGACCGAGATTTGGATCTGAAATCAGGGGAAAGGAGTGTCAGCCGACGAGGCCGAAGACGACGGCGCTGACGAAGAGGAAGGCGACGACGACGGCGATGTTGCTCACCAGGACCTGCCGCTCTGCGCGGCGCGCCCTACGGTCGCTCGTTGCGCTGAAGGAACCATAGGTGGAACGGCCGCCGAGTTTCGCATTGCTCATTCGCAATCATCCCTTGCTGTGGAGGCCGGATTTTCCAGTCTCTCCGTGGCGGACATTCATGCCCGCCCGTTCTCTGGAGATGATTTATATATTATCCCTATAAGATTGGTAGGGTATTTTTTCTCATTTTCGCCACACTCGTGAATTCGCCTTTCACACTTTCGTCATGAGACAATTTTTGCGATGCGGAATTTCCGTTTTTCCAGTTCCGGAAAATAGGTCGCGACGTCGAAATAGCTTTCCGGCGCGTGCACGCCCGGCTTCTTCGGATTGGCGAGAATGAGCTGCGCGGCGATGGAAGCGTTCATCGACGTGCAGGCATCGACATAGGGTCCATACATCGGATCCGGCGAGACCGTCACCTCGACCCGAACGGTGCGCTCCACGCCGTCCTTCCGGCCGCGGCCGATGGCGAAATGGATTTCGTGGCTGTCCTGCGCCGGGATCTTGTCAGCGTTCCTGCGGATGTTGCGCTCGATAACCTTGTTCAGCACATCGAGCGGCTTGACCTTGACGCCGCCGATCTCGACCGGCTCGTCGAAATCACCGAAGCCGGCCTTCACCAGGCCGATCCACGCCTCGTGCTCGCGATGCGGCAGGTGCAGCTTCCAGGAGAACTCCCGGATGCCCTTCTCGCGGATGCCGTCGGCGAGCGGCACGGTGAGCTGCTCGGAATGCGGCGAATGCAGGAATTCGCAGCGCCCCCACGGCTCCGGCAGGTCGAGGAATTCGCTGCCGCTCATCGGCGCGCATTCGACATGTTTGCCATCATAGAACTGCGTGCTCGGATGGGCATATTCGGCAAGCACGGTCGAGACGCTGTAGGGCGGCACGAGCACGGGGTTCTCATCGCCGGTGAGTTCTGCCGCCCAGTAGAGGTTGATCCTGTCGATCTCGTCCAGTTCATCGGCGACCGCCCGGCAGATGACGTTCGACATGCCCGGATCCGCACCGCAGCCGATGACCGCCGGCACGCCCGCCGCCTTGAAGCGCTCGTGCTCGGCAAGCTGCTTGACGGTGTAGGTGCCGAGGCCGCCGAGGTCCATGTAGGGCACCTTGAGGGCGAGTGCCGCCTCGAAAATCCTCATCTGGAAGCCGAGCAGGGTCGGCACGCAGTTGATGCAGATGTCTGCGCCGGCAATCGCCGCATTCAGCGCGTCCGGGTTCGTCACGTCGAGATCGACGAGCGTGATGCGCGGGTCGCCGAGCTCGCTCGTCAGCGCCTCCATCTTCTCCCGCGAGGCGTCGCAGAGGCGGATGATGGTAATATCGATGATGGCGCGGTCGGAAACGAGGTCGCGCACGATGCCCGCGCCCATGAAACCCGCGCCGCCGAGAAGGGTGATGATCATTGTGTTTTCCTCAAAGAATTGCCTGCTTCGGACGTGCTTGTGTCAGACGTGCTTGCGCCCGCCCTCCTTGTAAAACCAGTCGTCCGGATAGGGATACCACCAGCTCTGGATCGTCGGCTTGTGGTCGATGATGACCATCTTGGAGCGGCGGAAGGCATCGAGGCCGAGTTTCGAAAGCTCGCGGCCGAGGCCGGATTTCTTCCAGCCGCCGAAGGGCAGCGCGTCGTTGTCGATCAGCGGATTGTTGACCCAGACCATGCCCGCCTCCAGCCGGTCCGCCGCCTCCATCGCCTCTTCCAGCGAGGTGGTGAAGATGGAGGCGCCGAGGCCGAATTCGCTGTCGTTCGCCCGCTCGATCGCCTCGTCGAAATCGGCGACCCGCATGACCGCCGCGACGGGGCCGAAACATTCTTCCCGCAGGATCGCCATGTCCGGCGTGCAGCCGGTGAGAATGGTCGGCTCGTAGAACCAGCCGATCGGCTCGCTCTCGGGGATCTTTCCGCCGATCACGACGGTGGCACCCTTGGCCTTCGCATCCTCCACCAGCCGGATGACCTTCGCCCGTGCCGCCTCGCTCACCAGCGGGCCGATTTCTGCGCGGGTCAGGCCGTTGCCGATGCGCAGCCGCTTCGTCTCCGTCGTGAATTTTTCGATGAAGGCATCGTGCACCGCATCGACGACGAAGAAACGCTCGGCCGAAGTGCAGACCTGGCCGGACATGTGGAAAGCAGCGGTCACGGCGCCGGCGGCTGCAACGTCGAGCGGCGCATGTGCCGTGACGATCATCGGATCGGACCCGCCGGCCTCGATCACCGCCGGCTTCATCTCTCCCGCCGCCGCCATCGCCACGGCTCTGCCCGCGGCAACCGAGCCGGTAAAGGCCACCGCATGGGTTTTGGGCGAGGCGATCAGCGCGCTGCCGAGTTCGGCGCCGCCCGGCAGGCAGGCGATCAAACCATCCGGCAAGGCCTCAAAGACAGCCATGAATTCCAATGTGGAGAGCGTGGTCGCGGGTGCCGGCTTGATGATGCAGGCATTGCCGGAGGCAAGCGACGCGGCAACTGTCCAGCACATCAGCAGGATCGGGAAATTGAACGGCATGATATGCACGCTGGTGCCGAGCGCCTCGTAACGCGCATGCTGGAAGGAGCCGGCCTGCGTCGTGCCCGCCACCTTGCCCGCCTCGTCGCGCGCCATTTCCGCAAAATAGCGGAAGGCGCCGGCGCAATTCGCCACCTCGCCGATTGCCTCCGGGTACGGCTTGCCCATCTCGCGCGACATCAGTTCCGCGCAACGCCGCATGTCGGTCGCCTCGATGCGGTTGGCAATGCGGTGGAGGACGGTCGCCCGCGTCTTGGCATCGAGCCGCTTCCAGTCGCGCTGCGCCTTTGCGGCGGAGTCCAGCACCGTCTCCATCTCCGCCAGCGTGGTATCGGCGATGGTGCCGACAGTCGCAAGCGTCGCCGGGTCGATCACCGTGTGGCGCTGGCCGGTGCTCGGGAGATAGGCCGGATGCCGGTAGAACACGGGTTCGGCGGGGTTGAACATGGCATTTTCCTTTGCTGTCGGCGGGAGCAGCAGCCCCCCTCACCCTGCCCTCTCCCCGAGGGGAGAGCGGGATGCCGCATGTGCGGCCCTGGCGAACATCCCCTCTACGGTCACATCTCCCCTTCTCCGTGGCGGGGAGAAAGTGCCCCGAAAGGGGCGGATGAGGGGTGTCCTGCTACCGGATCATGTAGACCTTCTTCACCGTCTCATGGACCGTGCACTCGCCCTTCCAGTCCTTCGGGAAGAAAGCAGCGGTGTCGGGCGTGATCTCGATCACCTCGCCGCTTTCATGCACATAGGTGCAGCGGCCTTCGAGGAAGTGGCAGAACTCGTCGCTCGTGACGTGGCAGAACCATTTGCCGGGCGTGCAGATCCACAGGCCGCTTTCGGATTCACCATTCGGGCCTTTGTAGATGACCTTGCCGGAGGTGCGGCTTTCGCCCTCGATCATCGTGGGGATGACGCCCCAGTCCTTGAGGTCGGTTTCTTCCAGCGGCTTGCGCATCAGGGGTGTCGCGGTCATTGGGGGTTTCCTTTCAGTTTCTTCTTGCGTCAGGCCAGCATGTAGATGTTGCGCATGGTCTCGATGACAGTGCATTCGCCGGTCCAGCCGGCCCGAAACAGCACGACGGTGCCGGCGTCGACCTCGATCACCTCGCCGTCATCCGAGCGATAGACAGCCCTGCCCGCCACGAAATGGCAGAATTCGTCGCGCGGGATCGACAGCCGCCAGCGGCCGGGTGTGCAGACCCAGATGCCGGATTCCGGCTGGTTGTTCGGCCCCTTGAAAACCAGTCGGCCGGAGGAATGGGATTGCCCCTCAAGACTGTCCGGCTGGCTGCCCCAGTCGACGAGGTCGGAAAAGGTGGTGGCTCCGTAGATGTGCGGGGCGGAGGAATTCGTCGTCTCAACCATGGTAGGCGCCCGTCTTCACGAGTTCGTCGAGAATGCCGGCCGCCTTCTTCGGGCCGTTGCGCGCCTGCATATGCGCGCTGGTGGCGGCGAGGCGCGTCTTCATGGTCGGGTTGTTGACGCAGGCGTCGAGCTTTGCCGCGAGGTCCGCGTCCGTCCAGTCGTAGCGCGGCATCTTGAAGCCGTGGCCGGTCTCGTCGACGCGCGTCGCATTGTCGTGCCCGTCCCAGACATAGGGCATGATGATCGCCGGCTTGCCGAAATAGAGGCATTCCGTGAACGAGTTGTTGCCGCCGTGATGGATGACCGCATCGACCTGCGGGATGACGGAGGGCTGCGGAAACCAGCTGTCGACGATGATATTGCCCGGCAGGTTCTCGTACTGATCCTTGTAGTCGCCGACATTGACCAACGCGCGATAGGGCAATTTGCCGATCGTCGCGATCAGGCGCTTCAGGAGATCGGTGTCCCCTGCCCCGAGCGATCCAAAGGAAATATAAAGCAGCGGCTTGTCGTTGTTCTCCGCAAATTCCGGCACCTCATAGGGCTTCTCCTTGCGCACGCAGCCTTCGAGATACTGGAACTGCTTGGGATCGAGCGGATGTTCGCGATCGAACTTCACCGCCTCGGGATAGAGCAGCAGGTTCATGAAGGGTGAGGCCTCGAAGAACTGGCCGATCGGATAGGCCGCCTCGCCGTTCTCGCCCAGGAAGCCGTTGAAATCGTCGTGGATCGGCTTGATGACCGCGTTGAAGTGATCGCGATAGGCGGCATGGCCGGCGAAATCCTTCTCGCCACAACCGGAAAGATGCGGCGGGATTTTCGGGTCCTCGATCTCGTTTTCCGAGCAAGAGATGATGCGCACCCAGGGCTTGCCGAACTGCTTGATCGCCGGAAAGAGGATGACATTGTCGACGCAGATGAGGTCCGGCTTGATCCTTGCCAGCACGCCCGGCAGATCCTTCTGCGCCCATTTGGCGCTGTCGACGATCGCCGTCCAGCAGTCCTTCACATAGTTGTCGACCTGGTCGTAGGGGGATTTGCGAAAATTCGGGATGTGGCCGTTGATGAAATCCTCCCAGAATTTCGCCATCTGCTCGGCCGGCATGGGCTCGGAGAGGTTCACGGCATGCGCCTCGAAACCATAGCCTTCATAGACGGAGACGAAGCCGGGATCGGACAGGAAGACCGCCTTGTGGCCGAGTGCCTCTACGGCTTGGGCGATGCCGACGGAGTTCAGCGCCGGGCCGAAGGCCGCTTCCGGGAAGAATGCTATCGTCTTGGACATGGTGTTTCCCTCTTTATGCATTGAAGAGCCGGCATTTCGCCGGGTCGATCTTGAGGCTCAGCGCGTCGCCGATCTTCCAGTTGCCCGCCCCGTTTGCGGGAATGCGGATCTGAAGCGGCGTTTCGGAAGCGGCCGTTTTGACATGCAGCACCCGGTCGAGCCCGTGATAGGCGATATCGGTGATCGTGCCGGCGACCGGATGATCGCCCGGCGGCCCGATGACGATGTTTTCCGGGCGGATGGCGAGCGTCGCCGGTCCGGTTTTTGCGCCCGCGGCCTTAACCTGAAGGCCTTCTGCCGCGAAAAGCCCATCGGCGCCCACCTTACCGTCGATGAAATTCATCACGCCGATGAAGTTCGCCACGAACCGGTCGGCCGGCCGCTCATAGACTTCTTCCGGCGCGCCGACCTGCAACAGGCGCCCATCCTTGAGGATCGCCATGCGGTCGGCCATCACCAGGGCCTCTTCCTGGTCGTGCGTGACGATGATGAAGGTGATGCCGGCCTCGTGCTGCATGCGCTTCAGCTCAAGCTGCATGCGCTCGCGCAGCTTCTTGTCGAGCGCGCCGAGCGGCTCGTCGAGCAGCAGCACCTTGGGGCGCTTCACCAGCGCGCGGGCGAGCGCCACGCGCTGTTTCTGGCCGCCGGAAAGCTGTTCCGGCTTGCGGTCGGCGAAGGGGGTGAGGTCGGTCATCGCCATGGTCTCGTCGACCCGGCGACGGATTTCGGCCTTGGCGAGCCGCTCCATTTCGAGGCCGTAGGAGAGGTTCTGCCGCACCGTCATATGGGGAAACAGCGCGTAGGATTGGAACATCAGGTTGAGCGGCCGCTTTTCCGGCGGCAGGGGCGAGATATCCTTGCCTTCGAGCAGGATGCGGCCGGCATTCGGGCTTTCGAAGCCGGCGAGCATGCGCAGGAGCGTGGTCTTGCCGCAGCCCGACGGACCGAGCAGCGCGAAAAACTCGTTCTCGCGGATATCGAGCGACACATTGTCGACGGCCGTCACCGGCCCGAACGACTTGCCGACGCCCTCGATGCGCAGGATCGGGTTGCTCGATGAATTCATGGCACCTGCTGTTCTTTGTTGAGCCATTGCGAGATCAGGAGCGCCGTCGCACTGACGCCCATCACGATGGTGGCGAGCGCGTTGACCTCCGGCGTGATGCCGAAGCGGATCATCGAATAGATCTGCATGGGAAGGGTGATCGACGAGCGCCCGGCGCCCGCCGTGAAGAAGGCGATGATGAATTCATCCACCGACAGCGTGAAGGCGAGCAGCGCACCCGCGACGATCGACGGCAGCAGCACCGGGAAGGTGACGCGCCAGAAGGTCGTCCAACCGGAGGCGCCGAGATCGCGCGAGGCCTCGACGATGGAGAAGTCGAAATGTTTCAGCCGCGCGCGCACCACCGAGCAGACGAAAGCGAGGTCGAAGATCACATGGCTGATGACGATGGTGTGCAGGCCCATCGCCAGGCCGAGGCGCGAGAAGAAGGTGAGCAGCGCCACGGCGAGCACGATATCGGGAATGACCATCGGCGCGAAGGCGAGCGCCTCCAGCCCGTTGCTCTTGCGCCGCCGCGTCTCCATGCCGAGCGCCAACAGGGTGCCGAGCACCGTCGAGATGACGGTGGCGAAGACGGCGACGATCAGCGTGTTCCAGGCGGCGCGCAGGATATCGGTATTGGCAAGCAGCGCGCCGTACCAGCGGGTGGAGAAGCCGGACCAGGAGGTCGGCAGGCCGCTGTCGTTGAAGGAGAGCAGCACCAGCACGGCGATCGGCAGGTAGAGGAAACCGAAGACCAGCACGAGAACGATGCGGCCCGGCAGCTTGCTGGAAAGCGCAGCACTCATCGTTCCGCCTCCCCTTTCCGCTCGCCGGAGGCATGCGCGCTGGCGCGGGCCTGCAACAGCAGAAGCACGATCATCGTGAGGATCAGGGCCGCACCCAGCGCCGCGCCGAAGGGCCAGTCGTTGGCGGTCAGGAACTGGTCGTAGACGAGATTGCCGACCATCTGGAACCGCCCGCCGCCGAGCAGTGCCGGCGTCACGAAATTGCCGATGGAGAGCACGAAGACGAAGACGCCACCGGCGGCCACGCCCGGCAGGGTGAGCGGGAGCGTGACGCGCAGGAAGGTGCGGACGGGGCCGGCGCCGAGATCGCGCGAGGCTTCCATCAGCTCCGGATTCAGCCTCGACAGCGTGGAATAGATCGCAAGGATGACGAAGGGCAGATAGTTGTAGACGAGGCCGGTAATGACGGCGCTCTCGGTATAGAGCATCGAGAGCGGCTCGCCCGTATAGCCGAGCGTGCGCAGCAGGTTGTTGATCAGGCCTTCGCGGTTGAGCAGCACGATCCAGGCATAGGTGCGGATCAGGTAGTTGCTCCAGAAGGGCAGCACGGCGAAGAACAGCAGGATCGGCTGCGTCATTCTTGGCGCGCGCGAGATCGCGTAGGCGGCCGGATAGGCGATGAGGATCGCGACGACTGTCGCCGTCAGCGCGATGCGGGCGGAATTGAGGAAGATCTTCGCGTAGAGCGGATCGACGACGCGGGCGAAATTTTCCAGCGTGAACGTATATTCCACCCCACCCCAAACGCCGCGCTGGAAGAAGGCGTAACTCAGCACCAGCAGGCACGGCACCACCATGAAGGCGACGAGCCAGGCGACGCCGGGCGCGGCGAGCAGGGTCGGTCTGGTGGCGTTGAAGGACACTATTTCACTCCCACGGGGCCGCAACCGGCACCCGCGCATCAATGGCTTCAGGACTGGAATTGCCCGTGGCGGCACAAACCGCCACGGGAGGGACGCGCGATCAGTTCGCGGCCTTGATCTCGCTCACGATGCGCGAATAGTCTTTTTGCGCGGTCCCGAGGTCACGCAGCAGCTCGTATTTCACGAGGTCGGCGGGCGCCATCGCCATGTTCGGATATTGCTCGGCCAGCGCCTTGTCGAGGCTTTCCATCGCGGCCTTGTTCGGCACCTTGTAAAGGATGTTCTGCGCGGCCCAGGCATGGTTCTTGGCGTCCAGGATGAAGTTGATGAACTTCATCGCCGCTTCCTTGTTTTCCGAACTCTTCATCACGACGATCGTGTCGATCCAGAGGTCGGAACCTTCCTTCGGCACGACGAACTTGATGGCCTTGTTCTCGGTGATGCCGTAGTTGCACCAGCCGTCCCACGCCTGCACCAGCGACGCTTCCCCTGAAACGAGCTTGGAATAGAAGGTCGTGTCGTCATAGGCGAGCAGGGTCTTCTTCGCCTCGACCAGGAGGTTCTTGACCTCTTCCAGCTTCGCCGGGTCCTTCTCGTTGACCGAATAGCCCTTGGCAAGCTCGCCTGCGGCCATCAGCCAGCGGTCGGTCGCGAGCATCGTGGTCTTACCCTTCAGCGCGTCGGTCGGCTGGAGCAGGTTCATCCAGCTGTCCGGCGTGCCTTCCACGAGGTCGGAGCGGTAGCAGAGGCCCGTCGAGCCCCAGGTATAGGGCACGGAGAAGGTGTTGCCGGGGTCATAGGCAAGCGTGGTCGCTTCGGGATAGAGATTGGCGAGGTTCGGTACGGCTGCCTTGTCGATCGGCTCGGCGAGCCCCTGTCCGTTCAGGATTTCGGCAAACGGCGAGGAGACGAAGACGACGTCGTAGCCCTTGCCGCCGCTCGCCATCAGCTTGCCCATGACCTCTTCGTTGGTGGCGTGGTTGACCACCTCGATCTCCAGCCCCGTCGCGGCCTTGAAGGCATCGGCGATGTCAGGCGCCATGTAGCCATCCCAGTTCGAGATGACGAGATCGGCGGCGGAGGCCGCGCCCGCCGCAAGGCTTGCGGCAATGAGTGCCGCGGCCGCGCAGGTCGCAGTCAGTCGGTTCTTCGCGTTCACGGAAGACTCCCTTGTTCGATTGTTCCAACCTCTTCGACGGGCGCGCCGGTTCTCCGGTCTCATTCCTGTCGAAGTGGCAGTATTATTTATAAAAAAAATACGTCAATAGGCTTTGGCGATTTTGTGCACGGAAACGAAATCCGCGTGCGGCGGACTTGCGAAAAGCGGGCGCAAAGGGCAGCATGCGCGGTGATGGATGTGAGATGCCGCAGATGACCCCGGAGCCTAAGCGCACCAATTTCCGCCATGTCGAACTGGCGCAAAAAATACTGGACGTCGCCGGCGAGCGCGGCATGGCGCCTGGCGAGCGGCTTGCCGAACAGGCGCTGGCCTCCCTCTGCAATGTCTCCAGAACGCCGATCCGCAAGGCTTTGCAGATACTTGCCGAGCGTGGCGTGGTGACGGCGGATGCCGAGGGCGGGTATCTTCTGGCCGTGGACCCGGTGGCGACAGCACGCCTCGAGGACACAGCGGAGGGCGATGGCGAGAGTGAAATCTACGCCGCGATCCTGCGCGATCTTTCCGCCGGACGCATCACCGAGAACCAGACGGTCGCCGCTCTCCAGCGTCGTTACGACGTTTCGCGCCAGACGGTACAAAATGCGTTGATGAAACTGGCGGAGGAAAATCTTGCCGAGCGCGGTGCTGGGCAGCAATGGCTGCTGAAGCAGTTTGCGATCAGCGGCGATGCGGCGGCGAAGAGCTATGAGTTTCGGCTCGCGACCGAGCCGCTCGCGCTGACGCTGCCGGATTTCAAGCGCGACATTCCGGCGATGACGGCGCTGCGCCAGTCCATGCTCATCCTGCGCGGCATGAACGAGACAAGCTTCGACCGAAAACTCTTCGACAGGACGGATTTCGATTTCCACCTCTCGATCGCACGCTCCTGCGGCAATCCCTTCATGGCCGAAGCGCTCGTCAACCACCATCGCCGCCGCCGCGCCAGCCCGCCGGCCGGCCATGTCAACGCCTTCCGGCTGATGCAGTCGAATCTCGAACATATCCAGATCCTTGAGCAAATCGAGCGCGGCCAAATGGAGCTTGCCGCCGATCTGATGCGTGTGCATATACAGCTCTCCCAATCGCAGCGCCCGCGGCTTGCCGGCCGCGGCGTTCCCCCCGCCTTCAAGCTTGTCGTGCGTTAGCCCCCATGGCGCCAGCAAAGACCATCGCCCTGTTTCCTGAAGCGAGTTACGGCGCGGCGCTGAACTGCGTCGGCATCGCGCAGGAGCTGCGGCGTCTGGGCCATAGGCCGGTCTTTATTTGCCATCCGGGGTTTTCCGGCGTCTTTGCCGAATATGGTTTTGCCGAATATCAGCTCTCGGACGCCGAGGCCGGCGCGCCGACCGACTGGACCGATTTCATCGAACGCCACCAGGATGCCTTCCGCCAGGCGCCGCTCGACCAGCTCGAAAGCTACGTCGGCCCGACCTGGGAGGCGATCGTCGACACGGCGATGCGTGTGGAAGAGCCGCTGCGCCAGCTTCTCGGCCGCCTGAAGCCCGATGCGATCGTGCTCGACAACGTCGTGATGTTCCCGGCCATCGCGAATGCCGGCGTGCCCTGGATCCGCATCGTCTCCTGTGCCGAGACCGAGATTCCGGACGACAACGTGCCGCCCTATCTTTCCGGCCGCGGTGACGATGAACGCGCGGCCTGGGCAACCTTCGCCGCTGGCTATGAAAAGACCGTTGCGCCGGCGCACAAGCGGTTCGCCGGCTTCCTCGCCGATTGCGGCCTCAAGGCACCGTCGGCGCCGAACTTCCTCGACCCGTCGCCCTGGCTGAACCTGCTGCTCGCGCCAGAAATCATCCGGCACGAGCGCCATCAGCCACTTGATCCGAAAACCTTCGTCTTCCTCGACGGCTGCGTGCGCGATGAGGCGCCCTATACGCCGCCGCGTTTTGCCAGTCATAATGAGGCGCCGCTGGTGCTGACGAGCTTCGGCTCGCTCGGCGCGATGGACGTGGCGATGATGAAGCGCATGATCGGCGTCTTTGCCACTTTGCCATACCGTTTCCTCGTCAATGCCGGGCATTGGCGCGACGACTATCGCGAGGTGCCGGACAATGTCTTTATCGACAGCTGGTTCCCGCAGCCCTCGGTGGTCGAGCAAGCGGGCCTCTTCATCCACCACGGCGGCAACAATTCCTTCTGCGAGGCGCTCTATTACGGCGTGCCGTCGCTCGTCATGCCCTATTGCTGGGACGGCCACGACAATGCGGCGCGCGCCGCCGAAACCGGCGTCGGCCAGCGGCTCGCAAGATACGACTGGGGTGATGCCGAACTTGCGGCCGCAATCGAAGGCTTGCTCGGCGATACGGCGATGCATACGCGCCTGAAGGCGAATGCAGCGAAGATGCACAAGGCGGCGGGCGTAACGCTGGCGGCGGAGGAAATCGTGCGTGTCGCGACCGGCGCAGTACGGGCCTCCAGCTAAAGAACGGGAGACAGGGGATGCGCGAACAACTCTTCATCGACGGCAAATGGGTATCGCCTGCGAAGGGCGGCACTTTCCCGGTCATCGATCCCGCGACCGAAGAGGTCGTGCATCACGCCCCGGCCGGCACGGCCGAGGATATCGATGCCGCGGTGAAGGCGGCGCGGCGGGCGTTCGATGAAGGCCCGTGGCCAAAAATGTCCGGCAAGGAGCGGGCCGCCGTGCTGCGGCGCATCTCGGAGATCATCCTCGCCCGCAAACACGACCTCGCTCGCCTCGAAGTGATCGACAACGGCAAACCGATGCCGGAAGCGGTCTGGGACATGGAGGATACGGCCGGCTGTTTCGCCTTCTATGCCGGCCTCGCCGAGGAACTGGACGACAAGCCGGAAGAGACGATCGCGCTTTCCGAGCCGCGCTTCTCCTCCAAGGTGGTGCGCGAGCCGATCGGCGTCGCGGGCGCGATCATCCCGTGGAACTATCCGCTGCTGATGGCCTCGTGGAAGGTGGCGCCGGCGCTGGCCGCCGGCTGCACCCTGGTGCTGAAACCCTCCGAACTGACGCCGCTCACCGCGCTGGAACTCGGCGCTATCGTCACGGAGGCCGGGCTTCCGGCGGGCGTGCTCAACATCGTCACGGGGCTTGGCCCCGAGGCCGGCCAACCGCTCTCCCAGCATCCCGGCGTCGACAAACTCGCGTTCACCGGCTCGGTGCCGACGGGTGCGAAGATCATGGCGGCGGCGGCGCGCGACATCAAGAATGTCAGCCTCGAACTCGGCGGCAAGTCGCCCTTCGTCGTCTTCGCCGACAGCGATATCGAGAAGGCGGTTGAGTGGATCCTGTTTGGCATTTTCTGGAACCAGGGCCAGGTCTGCTCCGCCACGTCGCGCGTGCTGGTCGAGGAAAGCCTCTATCCGGCGCTTCTGGAGCGGCTCGTCGCGGAAGCGGCAAAGATCCGCATCGGCAATGGGCTTGAGGAGGGAACCTTGCTCGGCCCGCTCGTCTCCAAGGGTCAGTATGACAAGGTGCTCGCCGCAATCGAACGCGGCAAGGCGGAGGGCGCGACGGTTGCCGGCGGCGGCAGGCGCCCGGCCGGGTTCGACACCGGCTATTTCCTCGAACCGACCATCCTCACCGACATGGTGGAGGACAGTTTCGTGTGGAAGGAGGAAATCTTTGGGCCGGTCGTCTGCGTAAAGCCGTTCAAGGACGAGGCGGACGCGATCCGCATGGCGAATGACAGCCGTTTTGGCCTCGCCGCCGCCGTCATGTCGAAGGACAAGGCGCGCTGCGAGCGGGTGGCGCGGGCGTTTCGCGCGGGCATCGTCTGGATCAACTGCTCGCAGCCCACCTTCACCGAAGCGCCGTGGGGCGGCTACAAGCAGTCCGGCATCGGGCGCGAACTCGGCCGCTGGGGCCTCGCCAACTATCTGGAAGTCAAGCAGATCACCTCCTTCAACAGCGACGAGCCCTGGGGCTGGTACATCAAACCCGCCTGAGCGTGGGTTGCGACGCCAGCCGTTCTGGGCCATAAATCCCCTCCCCACCTGTCGAGGCCAGCCGTCATTGCGAGCGTTGCGGGCCGTGCGTGATCTTCACGCCACGGTATCTCTCCCCGCGCTCCGGCTGTCCGAGGCTCAAGGGCACGATAAATGCGGACCGATCAAAAAGGAGAACGCATCATGGGCGCAACGGGACATCTTGGCACGGCTTGGCGCAAGCGCGACTATCACCGCCAATGGCTCTGGCGGGAAGCAAACCGCCTGTTCGATTTCTTCCAGAACCGGGCCTTCAATCCGGTCGGCGGCTTCCACGAGCTCGATGCGGACGGTCGTCCGCTCAATCCCGGCAATCCGGTGCGCGGCATCCATTCGACCGCGCGCATGGTGCATTGCTTCGCCATCGGCAGCCTGCTCGGCCGCCCCGGCTCCGACGATATCGTCGACCACGGCATGAAATATCTTTGGGAGAAGCACCGCGACCAGGAGCGCGGTGGCTACCATTGGTCGCTCGACAATTCCGGCCTGCTGGATGCCAGCAAGCAGGGTTACGGCCACGCCTTCGTGCTGCTGGCGTCGTCCAGCGCCAAGCTCGCCGGCCACCCGGATGCCGACCGCATGATCGCGGATGTTACCGAAATCCTGGAGCGGCGCTTCTGGGAAGGCAAACACGGTGCGATCGCGGAAGAATTCGATGCCGACTGGACGCCGGTCCCCGGCTATCGCGGCCAGAACTCCAACATGCACCTGACGGAAGCCCTGATGGCCGCCTTCGAGGCCACCGGCGAGAAGAGCTATCTCGACAAGGCGGAAAGCATCGCCGACCTCGTTATCCGCCGCCGCGCCGGCGAAAATGGTTTTCGCGTGCCGGAACATTTCGACGAGAACTGGGTGCTCAACAAGGAGTATCGCGGTAACGAGATGTTCCGCCCCTCCGGCACCACGCCCGGCCACTGGCTGGAATGGGCCCGCCTCATCCTCCAGCTCTATGCGCTGGGCGGCAAGAAGCACGGCTGGATGCCGGAAGCGGCCAAGGCGCTCTTCGCACAGTCCATCGCGCTCGGCTGGGACAAGGAAAAGGGCGGCTTCTTCTACACGCTCGACTGGAACGACGAGCCGGCAAAGCGCAACAAGCTCTGGTGGCCGATGGCCGAGGGCGTGGGGGCCGCGGCCTTCCTGGCGGAACACCTGCCGAGCGATTTCCACGAGACCTGGTATCGGAAGATCTGGGATTCGATTGCTCGCCATTTCCTCGATCAGGACCGCGGCGGCTGGCATGAGGAGCTCACCGAGGATCTTCTGCCAAGTTACACTCTGTTCGCCGGCAAGGGCGACATCTATCATGCGCTCCAGGCCTGCCTCATTCCGCTCTATCCGGCGACGGGCAGCCTGACCAAGGGCATCATCGAGGCAGGCGGCCGATAAGGCCGTCTGTCGATCGGACGGGAGCGGAATGATCGATATACCCGACCAGATCTCGACTGTGTGGATCGCCGCCGCCTCGGTGGCGTTCCTCGTCAAACATTTTTTGGCGGATTTCGTCTTCCAGACGAGCCGGATGGTGGTGGGTAAGGACCGGCCGGTGGGCTGGTTCAAGCCGCTGGCGATCCATGCCAGCGTGCACGGCGTGATCACCGCCATGCTCTTCCTCGTCGTGTCGCCGCCGCTTGCCTGGCTCGGCCTCGCCGATGCCCTGGTGCATGGAACCATCGACCGGCTGAAAAGCATCGCGACGCGGCGCCAGAAACTGACGCCGGGCCAGACGACATTCTGGTGGTTCTTCGGCGCAGACCAGACGCTGCACCACCTGACGCATGTGCTGCTGGCGATCCTTCTCGCCGCCGCAGGCTCCGCGGGCTAGGCGGCCGCGGCGGGCTGCACCTGCGTTCCCGCCTCGCGTAAAAGCAGGTCCGTCAAAGCGAACTTGTCGGCAAACCAGCGGTCTGCGGCATGCCACATCGTCGGCGTCAGGCGGATATCGTGGCCGCCGCGGGCCGTGGTGGTCAAAAGGCCGGCATCGCGCGCGGCTTCGACGATACGGCGGACATGGGTGCGCGAAACGCCGGTCTGCGTGGCAAGGCGCTGGTAGCCGGTGGAAATGGTGTTGTCGCCGCTTTCCCGGCCGCCGCGCAGCAGAAGAAGCAGGATCATGTAGCCGCAATCATGGGCGAAGAACGGCGCCAGCGGCAGATGCCGGCGAATGATGCGGCTGAGGCCCGGCAGAAGCGGCAGCGTGGCGCGCCGCATGCCGCGATGCAGTTCCGCGGGCAGCGGTCCCCTGCGTCCATCCGTCGGCGAGAGCCCGAAATCCGACAATCCGTCGACGAGAAGCCCGAGGATGCCCGCATCGCGCGCCAGAAGGGCAGCACTTGGCACAAGCAGGCGCACCCGCCGATCCGAGGCGTGTGGCTGCTGCGTGAGAAAGCCGTATTTGCGCAGGCACGAGACCTGCGCCTCCACCCGGTTCCGGCTGGCGACGCCGAGCTCTGTGACCTCGCGCTGGAGACGCCCGAGCGTCAGCCAGGTGGAGGGCTGCGCCATGTCCTGACTGGCATGGAGCGACAGTGCAGCGAGATAACAGAGGAACCGGCCCTCTTCGAGGATGAGCCGGTTGAACAGGTGGTTGCCTTCATAGAGCGCGAGCTTGCCGGCAATCAGCCGGTCCCTCGTCTCCGCAAAACCGGGTGCGCTCAAGAATTCGAACGGCGGCACCTTGAATGCCACCGAGCCATCGTCAAAAGAAATCTGGTCCATGCCTGCTGTACCCCAAATACGAATCGGCACGCCTTGTTATGTTCTTGTCACGGTGCCGCAGGCCCGAATGGACCCTTTATTTTCCATGGGGTTGCAGTGCGGGGAAACTGTCAATTGTATTACTTAGCGCAACCCGCAATATGAGACGGGGGGACAAAAGAATGAGACGCCTTGCCAAGCCTTCAATTGCGGTACGCTGGTGAATTTTCGGGAACCTTCGACCGTACCCATCCTTTGATAGGCATGTTGTCCGTTGTCCCAGCATCGTGAGAGAGAATGAGTTCTGCTGCCAAGCTGCCATCCAACTCCGTGCTTGCCGAAGCCGGCGCGGATTGTCGTCGCAAAAGCCAGCTCTTCGCCGAGACGCTCGATCCCGTCTTCGGCACGACCATGGCGACACCTGAAAAGATTACGGATTTCCGCGCGGGGCTCTCGACTTATTTCATGGGGCCGGCTGTGTTCTTCGTCGCGGATCTGCTCGGCACCACCTATACCTTTTCCCGTGATTCGGAGCGCATCGCCCGCAGCGGCCTCGACCTTATCTTTGTGCAGAAGACGCTGGAGGGCAGCGATGTGCGCACCGTCAACGGCGAGACGATGCTGGTGGAGGCGGGCGACATCTCGATCTTCGACCTCTCGCGCCCGATGCATGCCGAGACACAGTATTGCCGCAACCTTACCCTCGCTTTGCCGCGCCATTTGCTGTTCAGCAAGGATGCGCAGAACGATGCCCTGCACGGCCTCCTCCTCAAGCGATCGACAAGCAGCGCCCGGTTGATCGGCAGCCACCTGCGCGCCCTTTTCGAAGACCTTGCGGATATCAGCCAGGAGGAAGCGCCGGCGATCGTCACAGCCACCGCCAATCTCGTCACCAACCTTGTCGGCCCGCAGGTCGCCGATCGCAGCCTTCCCTCGCCCACGGTGCGCGGCGCCGTCATCATGCAGATCCGCCGTTATATCGAGCAGCACATCGCGCTGCCGGATCTCGGCCCGGATCATCTGTGCAAGATGTTCGGCCTGTCGCGCGCTTCGCTGTACCGGCTGTTCGAGCCGATCGGTGGTGTCACGGACTATATTCGCACCCGCCGCCTGCGCGCCGCCTTCGACATGCTGGCGAACGAGCGGCATCGCACCGTCGGCGAGATTGCCTATGCCTGCGGTTTTGCCGATATTTCCGCCTTCTCCCGCGCCTTCCGCCACCAGTTCGGCATGAGCCCGAGCGAGGTGCGCGACATGGGCGGCAGCATACCGCATGCCCGTGGCTCCGCCGACAGACAGGCGGCCACCTCCGTGCACGACTGGCTGCGCATCGTCAGCGCTTTGTAGCCATCTTGTCGTTTGACACTTGAAATCACATCAACCAATATGTGATCACATTTCATTGGGGGTACGGCATGGAGAGGGCGAACCTGGAGGCGCGCGCCCGCGCGCTCATCGAGGCGGAAGCAGAGGTTTTTCGCGCGCGGCGGCCGCGCTGCGCAGCCGCGCATGACGAAGCGGCATCGGGCTTCTTCGACGGCGTGCCGCAGCACTGGATGCTCGACTGGCCGACCCCCTTCCCCATGGTCGTCGACCAGGCGAGCGGCGTCGAACTCGTCGACATCGACGGCAATCGCGTGGTGGATGTTTGCCTTGGCGATACCGGCGCGATGTTTGGCCACGGCCCGGCGCCTGTGCTGGAAGCGCTGAAGAATGCCGGCACACGCGGCCTCACCACCATGCTGCCCTCCTCTGACGCGCAGGCCGTTGGCCGCCTGCTCGTCGAGCGCTTCGGGCTGCCGCGCTGGCAGCTCGGCGCCACGGCGAGCGACGCCAACCGTTTCGCCATCCGCATCGCCCGCGCCGTGACCGGCCGAGCCAAACTGCTGGTTTTCGATGGCTGCTACCATGGCGCCGTGGACGATACGCTGGTCGATCTCGTCGACGGCAAGACCATCTCCCGCCGCAACCTGCTCGGACAAGTCCGCGATCTCGGCGAGTTGACTGTCTCCATCCCCTTCAACGACGAGGCGGCGCTCGAAAAGGCGCTCGCGGCCCACGATATCGCCTGTGTGCTCGCCGAACCGGTGATGACGAATTGCGGCATGATCCCGCCCGCGCCGGGTTTCCATGACGCGCTGCGTCGCCTTACGCGCGACGCCGGCACGCTGCTGCTCATCGACGAGACGCACACGATTTCCACCGGCCTTGGCGGCTACACGAAGGTGCATGGCCTCGATCCCGACCTGATCGTGATGGGCAAGCCGATCGGCGGCGGTGTTCCGGTCAGCGTCTGGGGCATGAGCCAGGCGATTTCCGATCGCCTGCACGTCATCCGCCGCGAGCAGAGCGGCCACGGCCATTCCGGCATCGGCACCACGCTTTCCGGCAGCGCCTTGCAGCTCGCCTGCCTGCGCGCCTGCCTGGAGCAGGTCATGACCCAGGAGGCCTATCGCATCATGCAATCCCGCGCGGACCGCATCGAGACAGGCTTCAAGGCGGCGATCGCCGCGGCCGGCCTCGACTGGACGGTCTCGCGTGTCGGCGCCCGGCTGGAAGTCGTCTTCTCACCCGAGCCCGTGCGCAATGCCGAGGAGGCCCGTGCGGCCGCCTCCGACACGATCGAGGCGGCCCTGCACCTCTCCATGCTGAACCTCGGCTACCTGCTGACGCCCTTCCACAACATGGTGCTGGTCAGCCCGGCGCTTTCAGAAAAACAGGCCGAGGGCCTCGTCGAGGCCTTTGCGACCGTCATCGGCCGCCTCGCAGAACGGAGGGCTGCCGCGTGAGCCGCGATCTCGCCACACGGCCGCCGGAGGCCGCGGATATTGCGGAGGCCGAAGCCATCCTCGCCGCCCATCCGGACATCACCGCCTTCGATCTCGTCCTGATCGACCTCAACGGCATTGCGCGCGGAAAAATCATTCGCCGGCACGAGTTGCTGCCGATCTTCCGCTCCGGCCGGCATCTGCCCGGCTCCATCCTCGGTCTCGACGTGACCGGCGAGGATGTCGAGGAGACCGGCCTCGTCTGGTCGGATGGTGATGCCGACCGCCGCGCCTGGCCGGTCGCCGGCTCGCTCGTGCCGCTCCCCTGGACCTCGCCGCCGCGTGGCGAACTGCGCCTCTCGTTGTTCGAACTCGACGGCGCGCCGATGGCCTGCGACCCGCGCCATGCGCTGGCGCGCCAGGTCAGCCTGCTCGAAGCCGACGGTTTCCATCCCGTTCTTGCCTACGAGCTGGAATTCTACCTGCTCGATCGCGAGCGCACCGCTGAGGGGCAATTCCAGCCGCTGCGCCTGCCGCTCTCCGGCGAGCGGCCGGACGGCATCCAGGTCTATGGCGTGACGGAACTCGACCGGCTGGAGCCCTTCATCGACGCCGTCTATCGCGGTGCGGAGGCGCAGGGCCTGCCCGTTGAGACGATGATCTCCGAATATGCCCAGGGCCAGTTTGAACTGACGCTCCGCCACGGCAATGCGCTGCGCGCCGCCGACGATATTGTCATGCTCAAGCGCCTGATCCGCGCCCTTGCCGTGCGTCACGGCATGATGGCTTGCTTCATGGCAAAACCCTTCGCCGGCCGCGCCGGCTCCGGCATGCATGTGCATGCAAGCCTCGCCGACGCCGAGGGCGATAACCGCTTCGCCGACCAGGGCGAGGCGCTCTCGCCCCTGTTGAAACACGCCGTCGCCGGCCTGCTCACGACGATGCAGGAATCCATGCTCGTCTTCGCCCCGCATTTCAATTCCTGGCGCCGTTTCGCGGCCCAAAGCTACGCGCCGACGACGCCCACCTGGGGCACCAACAACCGCAGCGTCGCCGTACGCATTCCCGCAGGCTCTCCCGCCGGCCGCCATCTCGAACAGCGCGCCGCCGGCATCGATTCCAACCCCTATCTGGTTGGCGCAACGGTGCTCGCCGGCATGCGCAAGGGCATTCTCGCAAAAACCGATCCCGGCCCCGAGACCACAGCCTATGCCGAAACCGCGGGCGACGACCTGCCGCCGGACTGGCGCAGCGCCATCGAGACGGCGACCCGCTCCGTCTTCCTGAAGGAGGCGCTGGGCGAGCGCTTGCACCACGTCTTCCTCGCCCTCAAGCGCGCCGAATACCGCCGTTTCGCAGCCGAAGTCACGGCGCTCGAACGCACGCTCTATGGTGAAACCGTCTGATGAAAACCTTCTACACGGCAGACCATCACCTGCATCACAGCGGCATGGAGCTTTCCTTCGGCCGTATCGTCGAAACCTTCGAAAAGCCGGTGCGCGCCGAAATCGTGCTCCGGCGCGTAAACGAGGTCGGCCTCGGCCCGGTCATCGAGCCGCCGTCCTACGAGCGCGCAGCAATCGAGCGCATCCACACGCGCGACTATGTCGATTTCCTCGAAACCGTCTTTGCCGAATGGCGCGCCGCCGGCCGCGACGGCGAGGTCTGGCCCTATAGCTGGCGCCATCGCTCCATGCCGATGATCGATACCCCGCCCTCCGGCCTCGACGCCCGCCTCTCCTATTATTCCTTCGACATGGCCGGCTCGATCACCGAAACGACCTGGCAAGCGGCCAAGCGTGCCGCCGACACCGCGCTCGCCGGTGCTGACGCCGTGCTTGCCGGCGACCGCGCCGCCTTCTCGCTCTGCCGCCCGCCGGGCCACCATGCCGGCCGTGATTTCTTCGGCGGCTACTGCTACCTCAACAACGCCGCCATTGCCGCCCAGCGCTTCCTCGACGAAGGCCATGCCCGCGTCGCGATCTTCGATGTCGATTACCACCACGGCAACGGCACGCAGGAGATCTTCTACGACCGCGACGACGTGCTGCTCGCCAGCCTGCACGGCGACCCGGATTTCGAATTCCCCTTCCACCTCGGCTACGCCCGCGAGCGCGGCACTGGCAAGGGCGAAGGCTACAACCTCAACTATCCGCTCCCCGCCGGCACCGCCTGGCCCGAATGGCAGGCTGCCTTCGAAGACGCCCACGAAAAGATCCGCGCCTACGCCCCGACCGCCCTCGTCATTTCGCTCGGCGTCGATACTTTCAAAGACGACCCGATCTCGAAATTCAAGCTGGAGACCGGCCACTTCCCCATCATCGGCCGCCGCATCGCCGATTTCGCCCTGCCCACCCTCTTCGTCATGGAAGGCGGCTACGCCGTCGATGCGCTCGGCGTCAACGCGGTGAATGTGTTGCAGGGGTTCGAGGGCGGCTGAGGCGCCGTCACAAATCCTTGTGAAGGTTGTTGCGCGAGAGATTCTTCACGTCCCGCTCGCCGCAGAGCGCCATGGTCACGTCGAGTTCCTTGCGGATGATTTCGAGCGTGCGGCGGACGCCGGCCTTGCCGCCGGCGCCGAGGCCGTAGAGGAAGGGGCGGCCGATATAGGTGCCCTTGGCGCCGTAGCAGAGTGCCTTCAGCACATCCTGGCCGGAGCGGATGCCGCCGTCGAGATGGACTTCCATCTTGTCGCCGACAGCGTCGACGATGCGCGGCAGCATGCTGATCGAGGAGGCGGCGCCGTCGAGCTGGCGGCCGCCATGGTTGGAGACGATGATGGCGTCCGCGCCGCTATCCAGCGACATGCGGGCATCTTCCTCGTCCAGAATGCCCTTGAGGATCAGCTTGCCGCCCCAGCGGTCGCGGATCCACGCGATATCCTTCCAGGAGAGCTGCGGATCGAACTGTTCCGAGGTCCAGGAGGACAGTGACGAGAGGTCGCCGACACCCTTGGCGTGGCCGACGATGTTGCCGAAGGTGTGGCGCTTGGTGCCGAGCATGTCGAGGCACCAGAAGGGCCGGGTCGCCATCTGCCAGAGATGTTTCGGCGTGAAGCGCGGAGGCGCGGAGAGGCCGTTGCGCAGGTCCTTGTGGCGCTGGCCGAGGATTTGCAGGTCGAGCGTCAGCACCAGCGCCGAGCAGCCGGCCGCCTTGGCGCGGTCGATGAGGTTGAGGACGAAATCCCGGTCCTGCATGACGTAGAGCTGGAACCAGAAGGGTTTTGACGTGACGGACCGCACGTCCTCGATCGAGCAGATGCTCATGGTCGAAAGCGTGAAGGGCACGCCGAATTCTTCCGCGGCCTGCGCGGCGAGCATCTCGCCGTCGGCGTGCTGCATGCCGGTGAAGCCGGTCGGAGCGAGCGCCACGGGCATGGAGACCTTCTCGCCGATCATCTCGCTTGCCAGCGACCGGTTGGTCATGTCGACAAGCACGCGCTGGCGCAGCTTGATCTTGTGGAAGTCGTCCTCGTTGGCGCGGTAGGTGCCTTCGGTCCATGCGCCGGAATCCGCATATTCGAAGAACATTTTTGGCACACGGCGGCGCGCCTGGTTCTTGAGGTCCGCGATCGTCAGGGCCTGGTTCACGCTCATGCTGTCCGTCCTCGCACCGTCCGGCTGTTCCGGGATCACATCCTTTTACGAGGCGGCACACCCGCTCGCAACGGAAACGTTAGAGCGGAGCTGCACTCGTATGAATGAGATATTCACGCATAAATGATAGGGAAGTGCTGTCAATGCGGATTCAGCGCGACGGCGGCCGCCCGCCAGGAAAATCGCCCTCCCGATGGTGCCGGGAGGGCGAAAGTCTTATGCCGTGGCGTAGAACTTGGCCATGTCGGGCAGGCGCTTGACGCGGATGCTGGAGGCCTTGCCGGCGGTGCGGAAGGCTTCGAAGCGCTCGCGGCAGACTTCCGTCATGCGGGCGGTCGCCGGCTTCAGGTAGGTGCGCGGGTCGAAATTGTCCGGCTTTTCCTTAAAATTCTTGCGGATCGTGCCGGTCATGGCGAGGCGAAGGTCGGTGTCGATATTGACCTTGCGCACGCCGAGCGGGATCGCCTTCTGGATTTCGGCGACCGGCACACCCCAGGTCTGCTTCATCTCGCCGCCATAGGTGGTGAAGAGATCCTGGAGGTCCTGCGGCACCGAAGACGAGCCGTGCATGACGAGGTGCGTGTTCGGCAGCTTCCTGTTGATGTTGGCGATCGTTTCGATCGACAGGATGTCGCCGTCCGGCGCGCGGGTGAACTTGTAGGCGCCGTGGCTGGTGCCGATGGCGACCGCCAGCGCGTCCACGCCGGTCTTGGAGACGAAGTCGAGCGCCTGGTCCGGATCGGTCAGCAGTTCCTCGCGGGTCAGCTTGCCCTCGAAGCCGTGGCCGTCTTCCTTCTCGCCGGCACCGGTTTCCAGGTTGCCGAGACAGCCGAGTTCGCCTTCGACCGACACACCGGCCGCATGCGCGATCTTCACGACTTCCGCCGTGACGTCGACATTGTAGTCGTAGCTGGCGATCGACTTGCCGTCCGCGAGCAGCGAACCGTCCATCATGACGGAGGTGAAGCCGTTGGTGATGGCAGAGATGCAGGTGGACGGCTGGTCGCCATGGTCGAGATGCAGGCAGACCGGGATATGCGGGTATTCTTCGGCGGCACCGAGAATGAGGTGGCGCAGGAAGGCGTCGCCGGCATAGGCACGCGCACCGCGGCTCGCCTGCAGGATCACCGGGGAATCCGTCGCATCCGCCGCGCGCATGACTGCCTGGATATATTCCAGGTTGTTAACGTTGAATGCGGGCAGTGCGTAGTCGTTTTCCGCTGCGTGATCGAGCAATTGCCGCATGGTGATCAATGCCATTCCTGTCCTCCTTGGATGCAGTCTTCACGGGTCGGCGGCACTATTCACACATCGTCCGCCATATGCAACAGGCCTCAAAGACGGCACTGTAAGCCAAATCGATTAAATGGCGCGCGTGGAATAAATTTCCCGTGGACATGGCAAAAATCCATCGCATTCAAATAAGTAGGACAATTGCCCGGCCGCTGGGCACATGCGGCCGGGAAAATCTCATTCCGCGTCGTCGGCTTCCGGCGGTGCCTGGAAGCTGCCCCGCTCGCCGCTGATGATCTCGCGTTTGCCGACATGGTTGGCGGGGCCGACGAGGCCTTCCTTCTCCATGCGCTCGACGAGCGAGGCGGCACGATTGTAGCCGACGGCGAGACGGCGCTGGATATAGGAGGTCGAGCACTTGCGGTCGCGCATGACGACCTTGATGGCCTTTTCGTAAAGGTCGTCGCCGTCTTCGGCACCCATGTCACTCTTGTCGAAGACCGCGCCGCCGCTGGCCGGCTTTTCGTCCTCGTCGTCCTCTTCCTCGGCGGTCACCGTTTCCAGATATTCCGGACGGCCCTGCGCCTTCAGGTGCAGCACGACCTTTTCGACTTCCTCGTCGGAGACGAAGGGACCGTGCACGCGCGAAATGCGCCCGCCGCCGGCCATGTGCAGCATGTCGCCCTGGCCGAGAAGCTGTTCGGCACCCTGCTCGCCCAGAATGGTGCGGCTGTCGATCTTCGAGGTGACCTGGAAGGAGATGCGGGTCGGGAAGTTCGCCTTGATCGTGCCGGTGATGACGTCGACCGAAGGGCGCTGCGTCGCCATGATCAGGTGGATGCCGGCGGCGCGCGCCATTTGGGCAAGCCGCTGGATCGCGCCTTCGATTTCCTTGCCGGCCACCATCATCAGGTCGGCCATCTCGTCGACGATGACGACGATATAGGGCATCGGGTCGAGGGCGAGTTCCTGCTCCTCGTTGATCGCCTCGCCGGTTCCCTTATCGAAGCCGGTCTGCACGCTGATGGTGATCGTCTCGCCCTTGTCGCGCGCGCCGGCCACACGGTTGTTGTAGCCGTCGATATTGCGCACGCCGAGGCGCGACATCTTGCGGTAGCGGTCCTCCATCTCGCGCACCGCCCATTTCAGCGCCATGACGGCCTTCTTGGGATCCGTGACGACGGGGGTCAGGAGATGCGGGATGCCGTCATAGATCGACAGTTCCAGCATCTTGGGATCGACCATGATCAGGCGGCATTCTTCCGGGCGGAACCGGTAGAGCAGCGACAGGATCATCGTGTTGATGGCGACGGACTTGCCCGAACCGGTGGTGCCGGCGACGAGCAGGTGCGGCATCTTCGCGAGCTCGGCGACCACCGGCTCCCCGCCGATCGTCTTGCCGAGGCAGATCGGCAGCTTGTAGCCGGACTTGGCGAAATCGGCCGAGTCGATCATCTCGCGGAAGTAAACCGTCTCGCGCGTCTGGTTCGGCAGTTCGATGCCGATGACGTTGCGGCCGGGCACCACGGCGACACGGGCCGACAGCGCCGACATGGAGCGGGCGATATCGTCGGCAAGGCCGATGACGCGGGAGGATTTCACACCCGGCGCCGGCTCGAATTCATAGAGCGTGACGACCGGGCCGGGGCGGACATGGATGATCTCGCCGCGAACGCCGAAATCTTCAAGAACGCTTTCGAGAAGACCCGCATTCTGCTCAAGCTGTTCCTGCGTCAGCACGAAGCCGACGGTGCGCGGCGGCTCCTGCAGTAGCTCGCGCGGCGGGTACTCGTAGGCATCGCCGGCAGGTGCCGCCAGGGTGACCTGGAAGGGCTTGGCGCGGGAGAGCACCGAGGACGGCATCTCGCGCACTGGCTCGACGACGGCGGCCGGGTTGATGACGACCGATGCGGGCTTGATCTCGGCGGCGACCGGGACGACTTCCGCCACAGCTTCGATGACGGGCGTTTTGACCGGCTCGGCCTTCACCTCGGGAACGGCGACGACAATGGTTTCAGTGACCGGCTGGCGGGCAACGGCCGGGCGGCATTCGACGACCCGGAAGAGCGCGGTGATGGAATTCGGCTCGTCCCGCTTTTTCGCCGGCACGGCCACAGGCACGGGCATGGCGACGGCGACTGGCGGCGCGGGTGTCGGCGCCGGCATGCGCACGACGGTGGCAGCCTTCCTTACCGGTATTTCGGATGCATCCTCGTCCGGAACCAGCGTTTCCCAGAAGGCGTGGTCGGAGAGATGCGCGAACCGGCTGATCGCGGCGCGCACATCCGCCTTGGCGACCGGCTTTGCGACCGCGACGGGTGTGGGCAACGGGGTGGCAGGCTTGTAGACCACGGCGGCATCGGCGGGTGTGCCGGTCGTGCCGGCGGCAACGACGGCCTGCACCAACGGCGGCACAGGCTCGGCCGGAACGGCGGCCTGCTGTTCCTCGAAACGCCGGCGACGCTCGTCGAGCGCTTCGCGCAGGCGCTGGAGCAGCTCCGATTGGGAGAGCTGTGCCGCCTCGGAAAGTTTCGTGGCAGGCGCCGCCTGTTCGATGACGGCTTCGGCCTGCTGCACCTCTTCGGCGGCCGCCTCTTCGATCTTGGCGGCGACCTTGTCCGGGGTGCGCGTGAAGCGGACGTTCGGGGCCATGTAGAAATGGCTTTCCCAGCTTCCGTCGGCATATTGGCCGGGGTCGTAGCTTCTCAGCGCCGGCGAGCGGAATCGCGGGCGGTAGTCCTCATCGTTGGCAACCGGCTCGTCTGCCGCATGCCACTCTTCAGCCTCCGGCATAAATTCCGGCAAGGCATTGTTTTCATGGGTATAATACGGCGCTTGCGCGTCGCTTTCCCCTTCGGTCTCTAGGATGGGATAGAAGTTTGTTCTGGAAATACGCATGAACCTGCAAACTCGACGATCATTGCCGATAGGGATGCGTAGATGGTTAGGAAATGAAGGTTAACATTGTCTTTGGAACGGACGGAAATCGTCTTCACGATCTCGTTTCAATCCACTCGTGTGCCCTCCGCGCCGAAGAGGTGAAGCTTGTCCTGTGGCAGGTCGACGCGGACGTTCGGCCCGGGATTGAGCATCGCCCGGTCGAGCGTAAAAATTTTCATCGGAATATCGTGGATGGTGACGTGCATGATGATTCCAAAACCGGTCGGCTCGATGAGGTCGACCTTCGCCTCCAGCGCACCGCCATCCGCGATCACGACATGTTCCGGGCGGATGCCGAGCGTCGCCACCGAACCTGATTCGATGCCGGTTCGTTTTCCGAGCGGCAGCGTCGCGCCATTCGCCAGTTGCAGCTCCGTGCCCTCGCCCGAGGCGACGTAGCGCCCCTCGAAAAAGTTCATGCCCGGCGAGCCGATGAAGCCGGCGACGAAGAGATTGGCCGGCCGGTCGTAGAGGTCGAGCGGCGTGCCGACCTGCTGAACCACGCCGGCATGCATGGCGACGATGCGGTCGGCGAGCGTCATCGCCTCGATCTGGTCGTGGGTGACGTAGATGGAGGTCGCACGAAGGTCGCCGTGCAACTTCTTGATTTCCGCGCGCATCTGCTCGCGCAGGCGGGCATCGAGGTTGGACAGAGGTTCGTCGAAGAGAAAGGCCTTCGGCTGACGCACGATGGCGCGGCCCATGGCGACGCGCTGGCGCTGGCCGCCGGAAAGCGCGCGCGGACGGCGCTCCAGCAGCGGATCGAGCCCGAGCTTCGATGCGGCATTGCCGACGGCGCTGGCGATCTTTTCCTTGGTGGAGCGGCGCAGCCGCAGGCTGTAGCTCATGTTGTCGGCGACGCTCATATGCGGGTAGAGCGCGTAGGACTGGAAGACCATGGCTATGTCGCGGTCCTTCGGCGCGAGGTCGTTGACCCGCTTGCCATCGATGCGGATTTCGCCGGCGGTGACGTCCTCCAGGCCGGCAATCATGCGCAAGAGTGTCGATTTCCCGCAGCCGGAGGGGCCGACCAGCACGATGAACTCGCCGTCGCGAATGGTGAGGTCGACGCCGTGCAGGACGGGAAAGGTGCCGAAGCTCTTGCGGATGCCGTGGATATCGATGGAAGCCATGAAAGACCCTTTCAGCCTTTGACCGCGCCGGCCGTGAGGCCCTGCACGAGGTAGCGCTGGATGAGGAGGAAGAAGAGGCAGGCCGGAATGAGCGCGAGAATGCCCGCTGCCATCATCTGCCCGAAATCGACCGAGAATTTCGAGACGAAGGTCAATAGCCCGACCGGGAAGGTCGCCGCGTCGTTGCCGGAGATCAGCATCAGCGCGAAGAGCAACTCGCTCCAGGCCGCGGTGAAGACGAAGCCGAGCGTCGCGGCGATGCCGGGAAGCGTCAGCGGCAGGATGATCTGGCGGAAGGCGACGAACTGCGTCGCCCCGTCGATCATGGCCGCTTCCTCCAGGTCCTTCGGAATGCCGTCGAAGAAGGACTGCATCAAGAAGGTGGCGAAAGGTACGTTGAAGGCGGTGTAGACGATGACGAGGCCGGTGAGGCTGTTGGTCAGCCCCAGAGGCGAGAGCATCTTGAAGATCGGTGCGACCAGCATGACGAGCGGGAACATCTGCGTGATCAGCATCAGTGCGACGATCCAGTATTTTGCCCGGAAATTGAAGCGCGACAGCGCATAGCCGGCGAGCGAGGCGAGAATGGTCACCGCGATGGCCGTGGAACCCGCGACGATCAGGCTGTTCTTGAAGAAGGTCGGGAAGGCGCTGTGGGCGATGACGAATTCATAGTGCTCGAAGGTCGCGCGCGACGGCCACATGCGCACGCCCTCGCTGTAGAGCAGGTCGTTCGGCGTCACCGAGACTTTCAGCAGCCAGAACAGCGGGAAGAGCGCCACGACGATATAGGCGAGGATGGCGAGGCGGTGCGCGACGGTGAGGAGGAGCTTGCTGGTGCGCATGGTGTCAGCCCTTGTTCAGCAGCGTCTGGCGCAGCAGCACGATCAGCATCGAATAGGCGAGCAGCAGCACCAGCAGCACCAGCGCGATGGCCGAGGCGTAGCCGAAATCGAGCCGCTTGAAGGCCTGCGTGAAGATGTAGCTCGCGACGATCTGCGTGCGGTCTGCCGGTCCGCCGTTCGTCATGACGACGATGAGGTCGGCGAAGTTGGAGATCCAGACGGTGCGCAGCAGGATGGTGATCGCGATGGTCGGCGCCAGGAACGGCAGCGTGATCGAGAGAAAGCGCTGGACCGGCCCGGCGCCATCGATGCTGGCGGCCTCATAGAGATCGCGCGGGATCGCCTGAAGCGCTGCCAGCAGCGTGATCGCGAAGAACGGAATGCCCCACCAGACATTGGCGACGATCGGCCCCCACATGGCGAGATGCGGGTTGGAGAGGATGTTGTCCGGCGCGTCCATGATGCCGAGTGCATACATCCAGTGCGGCAGCGGCCCGATCACCGGATTGAACAGCCAGGCCCAGTTGAGGCCCGCCAGAAAACTCGGCACGGCCCAGGGCAGGAAGACCAGCGCCTGCGCAATCCCACGGCCGGCAAAGGGCTTGTCGAGCAGCAGCGCGAGGATGAGGCCGAAGAGGAATTGCAGGAAAACCGAGGCGCCCGTCCACCACAGCGTGTTGCGCAGCGCGCGGAAGAAGGCCTGGTCCTCGCTCAGCGCGCGAAAATGATCGAGCCCGATGAAGCCGCCGGACAGCGGGTTCAAAAGCTGGATATCGCGGAACGCATAGGAAATGCCGAGCGCCAGCGGCACCAGCATGACGGTGATGATGAGGATCAGCGCAGGCGCACTGTAGAGATAGGGCTCCGACGCGTCGGCGATCCGCTTTTTAAGCGGTCGCACGGCTTGCGGATGGGCAGCAATGGTCATCGTCTCGCTTCCGTTCTCGGGTTGCGCGGCGTCTCATAAAGATGGCTCCGGGCGGAGCCTCGTATCTCCGCCCGGAGGTTCCCCGGCCTATTTCTTGGCGAGGAACTTCTGCTGTGCCTTGGTCAGGTAGTCCGCCCACTGGTTGGCGAGGTCTTCCGGCGTGATGTCGCCGAGAAGGGCTTCCTGCGAGGTCTTGATGACCAGCGAATCCTTGAAGAAGGCGAACTCTTCGAGATGCGTCGGCATCACGGTCGGCACGGCGTCCTTGTCCTCAAGCTCGGCGAACCAGCCCTTGAACTGCTCGCTGGCATAGAACGGGTCCTTTTCCGCCGAAGTGTGCACCGGCAGCGCGCCCGTGCGCTTGTTCCACTCGATATTGCCTTCCGGCCCTTCGAGCGTCTCGATCAGCTTCCAGGACAGGTCCTTGTTGGCGCTGGAGGAGAACATCGACCAGCCGGCGAAACCGATCGTCGGGAAGGTCTTGCCGCCCGGCCCCTTCGGCATGGTCATGATGCCGTAGTCTTCGGCCTTCATGCGCTCGGCAATGGCGATGAGCGCATCCGGGTCCTGGTCGAGGAAGGCGCAAGTGCCGGAATAGAAACCGGCGACGATCTCGTTGAAGCCCCAGTTGACGCTGTCCTTCGGCGCGTAGCCGTTCTTGTAGAGATCGACCACCCAGGTGAGGCCCTTCACCCAGCCTTCGCTGTTGAAGGTGGAGGTGCCGTCCTCGTTGAAGAACTTGTTGTCGCCGGCCATGGAGGCGCCGAACATCACCCAGCCGTTGAGGCCGCCCGGGCCGCCGCGCAGGCAATAGCCGTATTTGCCGGGAAGGGCCGCAACCTTCTTCGAGGCTTCCGCGAATTCGTCCATGGTCTTCGGCGGCTCGGAAACGCCGGCTTCCGCGAGCAGCTTCTTGTTGTAGAACATGGCGCGCAGGTAGAAGCCGTAGGGCAGCATATAGGCCGTGTCCTTGATGTCGCGGCCGAGTTCCAGCGCGCGCGGCGTCAGGCCGGCGGTGTGTTCCCACTTCGCGAGATAGGGCTCCAGGCTTTCGAGCATGCCGTTATTGGCATAGAGCGACAGCCAGGTGTCCGGCATTTCCATGACATCCGGCACTTCGCCGGCCGAGACCATGGTCGCGAACTTCTGGAAGGCCTCGCCCCAGGGCAGCGAGATGATCTCGACCTTGGTGCCGGGGTTGGCGGCCTCGAACTTGCCGACGATGGATTTCAGCGTTTCGGTGCGCTCGGGGCTGGTGATCACCTCGACGAGCTTCAGCGTGGTATCGGCCAATGCGCTCGATGCCATCAGCGTTGTGATGAGAGCGGCAGTCAAAAGTCTCTTCATGGTCGTTCCCTCTTTTCTGGTTTGCTTCTGATGTTTGACGTCAGTTTGCGGATGCGGCTGTTATCGCCGCTTCCAGATCCCTCCACAGGGCCTCGGTTCCCTCCAGGCCGACATGGAGACGCACGGACCGCGCATCGATGCCGAAGGCATGCGCGGAATTCGGTTGGGCCTTCTGCTGCAACACCACCTCGCCCGGCACGATCAGGCTCTCATGCCCGCCCCAGGAGACGCCGAGCTTGAAAAGCTGGAGGTGATCGGCAAAGGCGCGGATATCGATGCCCTCGCGGAAGGTGAAGGAGAACAGGCCGGACGTGCCGGTGAGCCCCGGCGGCAGGCGGTTGGCGAGCGCCGGATGAAACACCTTGTCGACGATGTCGAGCGCCTGCAGCCGGTTGGCGATGTCGAGCGCGGAGGCCTCATGCGCCTTCATGCGGATCGGCAATGTGCGCAGCCCGCGCACCAGCAGCCAGGCGTCGAAGGGCGAAAGTTTTCCGCCGAGATAGGGATAGGCCTCCGAGCGGATACGGCCGATCAGGTCCTTCGATCCGGCCACGACACCGGCCACGACATCGCTGTGCCCGCCAAGATATTTCGAAGCCGAATGCAGCACGAGATCGACGCCGAGCGTCAGCGGGCGCTGGAAGATCGGGCTCGCCCAGCTGTTGTCAATGACGCTGACGACACCGTGGCGCTTGGCGAGGGCTGCAAGCGCGCCGACATCATGCGCCTCCATCACCCAGCTCGTCGGGCTTTCCAGATAGAGCAGCTTTGCGCCCGGCAGCGCTTTCGCAACCGCTTCCTCGTCGCGCCCGTCGACATAGGTCACCTCGACCTTCATGCGCTTCAGATGCGTGCCGAACAGGCGGAAGGCATCCGGATAGCAATGGCGCACCGCGACGATGCGGTCGCCCGGTTCCACGAAGGTGAGCACGGTGGACGAAATCGACGCCATGCCGCTTGCAAATCCCAGCGCATCCTCGGCGCCTTCGAGCTTCGCCAGCATGTCCTCGAAGGCCCGCACCGTCGGGTTGAGGCCGCGCGTATAGATGGGGCGCACGATCTCGCCGCGATAGGCGGCCACCATCTCGTCATAGCTGCCGAAGGTGAAGAGCGAGGTCTGAACGATCGGCGGCACCACGGCCTCGAAGGCATTCGCCTCGTCATGGGCGACGATAAGGGAGGCAAAGTCGAACGGATCGGCTCCGTTGATCATCGGGACATGTCCTTGATGTCTTCCTCGACAACGGCGAGGATTTTTAAGGTTTCCGCCCGCGCAGCCTCGGGGTCTTCGGCGGCGATGGCGTTGAAGAGCGTGCGGTGGAAAGGAAAGGAGCGACGGGCGAAATCCGGCCGGTTGAACGGCTTTTCCCAGAACCGCTCGAAGGCGCCGCGCATCTGTTCGAGAAGCTGCTTGAACAGCGGATTGTGCGTGGCGTCGTAGATCGCGAGGTGGAAGGCCAGGTCTTCCGGCCCGGACGTGCCCTTGGCGAGATGCACGCGCTCCATCTCGTCGAGCTTCTCCTCGATATTGACGAGATCCTCCGCCGTGCGCCGCCGCGCCGCCACCATGCCGGCCTCGCATTCGATACCGCGGCGGACCTCCAGCGTCTGGAGCAGCACGTCGCGCAGGTGGATTGCATCGAAGGAAAGCGGCATGTGCACGGTGGCGCTCGTCACCGGCTTCAGCAGGTAGGTGCCGCTACCCTTACGGCTTTCCATCACGCCGAGCGCCTGAAAATGCCGGATCGCTTCGCGGATCGTCGAACGCCCAACGGCAAGCGCCGCCATCAACTCGCGCTCGGCCGGCAGCCGGTCGCCGGCCTGCAGGTTCGCGCGGTCGATATAGGACGCCACGGCCTCGGTCACCTGTCGCGCCCTGTCGATGGGCGGCAACGGCTCGATCTGCGGCCTGTCGCTCGGCTCGGTTGGCATGATGCCAATTCCCCTGTTCGTGTCAGCTTCTCAAATTGGTCTGACATCTTAGCATTATGCGGCGCGCTTGCTCTGTCAAGCGGCAATCAAGGGGATTAATTCGCGAGCTGTTTGGGAATGACGGAGCGGCACCAGTCTTCCAGCACGCGGCGCATCGCCGTCTCGAAGGGCTCGGCCTGCGTGAATGCCCACCAGGTATGAGCACCCTGCCAGACACATGCCATCTGCCAGCCGAGACGCTCCGCCTCCTGCGGCTCGGCGGCAAGTCGCCGCCCCAGCGCCTCGACGATCTGCCGTGACCACCGGGCACCCCGCGCCCGCAGCACGGGATCGCGCACGTCTTCCCGAAGCAACAGAAGCCCGTCGCTGGCGTTCTGGTCCGCAAGCTCCGGCGGCATCAGCCGCATCAGCAGATCGACGGCGCCTGCAACGGTCACGGGCAGCTCGGCATCTGCCGCGGTCGTATCCGCATCAAGACGATCCCAGCTGCGCAGCAGGATCGACCGGACCAGGCCCTGCCGATCGCCGTAGCGCTGAACCAGGGTTGCCGGCGCCAGCCCGCAGGCCCCCGCCGCCTTGGCGAAAGTCAGGTTGTCCGGGCCGATGGTGAGAATGAGCGACAGCAACGCATCGAGCACCGCTTCGTCGGAAATGGTCTTGTTTCTCGTCATGATTCTTTTTATAAACGTATGTTCATTTATGTAAAGGAGGAGCGTTCGATGGCGAGAATTCTGGGTTACATCGCGGCAAGTCTCGACGGCTACATCGCGACAGAGGATGACGGGCTCGACTGGCTGTTCAAATATGACAGCGACAACCTCGGCGAACACGATTACCGCCTCTTCATCAAGCGCATCCGCACCGTGGTCATGGGCCGCGGCACCTATGATTTCATTGCGAAAGAACCCTCGCCCTGGGCCTATGCAGATCAACGCGTCATCGTGGTCACGTCCAATCCTATCCCCGATCCCAAGGGCGCTCTGGAGGTCAGAGACGACGTCGACGCCCTCATCGCCGAACTCCGCGCGCTCGACAACGGCGACGTCTGGATGCTCGGCGGGGGGAAGTTGCAGATGGCGTTCCTGGAGCGCGATGCACTGGATGAAATCGAGATCTACATCATCCCGGAAATGCTGGGCGGCGGGCGTCCGCTCTTCCCTGCCACGGGGTTTCGCTCCACCCCGACGCTGGTCAGCGCGAAGGCGCTGGGCCAGGGCGTGCGCCTGCATTACAAATGGCGGTGAGGCGAGCCGGGCTGCGGTAACCCTCCAGGGTTATTGGCTTTGCCGGCAGTTTCCCCGACCCTTCGGGCCTGTCTTCTGAGGAGGGGAACATGACGCAAAATACCATCAAACTAGACCGCACCCTTGGCCTGTGGTCCGTGGTGCTGTTCGGTCTCGCCTATATGACGCCGATGATCGTCTTCGGCACGTTCGGGGCTCTCGCCTCGGCGAGCCAGGGCACCACGGCGATGGCCTATTTCATCGCCGCGCTGGCGATTTTCCTGACGGCGGCGAGCTACGGCATCATGGCGAAGGTCTATCCGGTTGCCGGATCGGCCTATACCTATGCCCGCAAGTCGCTGAATTCCGGGGCCGGCTTTCTCGTCGGCTGGGCCGTGCTGCTCGACTATTTCTTCCTGCCGATGGTCATCTGGCTGATCGGTGCGGCCTATCTGAGCTCGGCCTTTCCGGCGGTTCCGGCCTGGCTTTGGATCGTCGGTTTCATCGTGCTGACGACTGCCGTCAATGTCATCGGCATCGCCTTTGCCAACCGGGTGAACGTCGTGCTCATGCTGGTGCAGCTCGCGGTCCTGGTCGCTTTCGTGGCGCTTGCAGCCCGCTATGTCGCCGCCCTCAACGGCGCATCCGGCCTCGTCTCGGTCCGGCCGTTCTTCGAGGCCGGCGTGCCCTTCAGTGCTTCCGTCGCAGGGGCCGCGATCGCGGCCTATTCGTTCCTCGGCTTCGATGCCGTCTCCACGCTGACGGAAGAGACCCGCAATCCGACCCGCACCATGCCGAAGGCGATCATGATCATTGCCGTCATCGGCGGCATCATCTTCACCGGCTCGGCCTATATCACCCAGCTCGCCCACCCCGGCGGCGAATTCGCCTCCGTCGATTCCGCCGCATCGGAAATCGCCCTGATGATCGGCGGCGACCTGTTCGTCACGGTGTTCCTCGCCACGCTTGTCGTCGCGCAGTTCACCTCGGGCCTTGCGGCGCAGGCAAGCGTCGGCCGTCTGCTCTTCGCCATGGGGCGCGACGGCGTGCTGCCGGCGAGCATCTTCGGCAAGCTGCATGAAAAATGGCGCACGCCCGTGCTCAACCTCGTCGTCGTTGGCATCGTCGGCCTGCTCGCGCTGACGCTCGACATCACCACCTCGACGTCCTTCATCAACTTCGGCGCCTTCCTCGCCTTCACCGCCGTCAACGTCTCGGTGATCGCGCTCTACCTGAAGGAAAATCCGATCGTCCGGCCGCTCGGCCCGCTTCTCGGGCTTGCCCTTCCCGCCGTTGGCGCGGTCTGCGACCTGTTCCTGCTGTGGAACCTCGATGGGCACGCGAAGCTGCTCGGCGTGATCTGGCTGGCGATCGGCGTCTGCTACCTCGCCTATCTCACCCGCTTCTTCCAGGCCGCACCGCCCGAAGTGGAGTTCGTCGAATAGTCAGCGACGGCTCAAGAAGAGATGGAAGAGTTCCGCCTGGCTGGAAATGGTGAGTTTTGCATAGACCTGCCGGCGGTGCACTTTCACCGTATTGGGCGAAAGCCCGAGCGTCGCGGCGATGGAATAGGTCGAGTGACCCTTGAGGATAAGGGTCACGATCTCCAGCTCCCGTTTCGAAAGCAACGGATGGCTGATCGTCGCCGCGGCATTCGCCTCACCGGCCTGCGGCTGGAACCCGGCATGCCAGTGTTTTTCGGCAAGAGCGCGCACCAGCGGTGCGGCACTCTCCAGCCGCGCGATGTCCCGCTTGGAAAAAAATGGCACCTTGCCCATGCGCGAGAGCGACAGCACCGCATCGACATGCTGAAGCTTCAGGATGAACCCGATCTCGTCGACGATCCCCGTCGCCTGGTAGTGGCGCCGGTAATATTCCGTCTCGGTAAAGCGGTCCGGTGCCAGCCGCCGCATCACCAGCACGACCGGCTGCGGCGAATTGCGGACGGCATCGTAGAACGGGTCGAGAATATAGGCGCCGGCCAGATAATGCTCGACGATGGTGGTGCGGTCGCCGACGATGCGATCGTTGTCGAGATCGAAGGCCTTGCCGTTTGCGGCATAGGCAAAGCCGTTCATCATCTCGAAGGACACGAGGTGGCGCAGCGCGCCCTCGAGTGCCTCGGGGAAACCCGGCTCGCCGAGCGCCGATACCGCATCTGCGATCCCCGCGTTCCACAGGTCGGCATGGTTTCCCGTCAGGCCCGCTTTCGTTACCAAGTCCAACCCCCGTTTGTCGAAACCAAGACCTAGCACGGAGTCCGCCGCCATGCAGACTGTTTCTCGCGCCGCATCGCAGGCTCACCCGCTCGATCTTCCGGCAACGGAAATCGCGGCCGGCATTCGTGCCGGTGCTTTTTCGGCCGTCTCCGTGGTGGCCGAATCCCTGCGGCGTGCGAAGATCGTCAACCAGTCGCTAAACGCCTTCACGCTCCTGCGGGAAGAGGCCGCGCTGGCCTCGGCACGGGAGGCCGACCGGCAGGTCGCATCCGGCGCCGAAACCCCCGCGCTGATCGGTGTTCCCTTCGCCGCCAAGGACCTCACGCCCACCCGCGGCGATCTCACGACGCTCGGGTCGTGGACGCAGGAGGATTGGGTTCCCTCCGAGACGGCGTTGTGCATCGCCCGGCTCGAAGCCGCCGGCGCCATCCTCATCGGCAAGACGACGACGCCCGAATTCGCCCATTCCAGCTTCACCGCCAACCCGCGCTGGGGCATCACGCGCAATCCGTGGAATGTTTCGCGGACCTGCGGCGGCTCGTCGGGTGGCTCAGCGGTGGCGGTGGCGACGGGTGTCGTGCCCTTTGCCGAAGGCACCGACATGGGTGGCTCCGTGCGCATCCCCGCCGCCTTTTCCGGCGTCGTGGGCTTCAAGCCGAGCCTCGGGCGCATTCCCATGACGATCCTGCCGAGCGTCTTCGACAATATTTCGCATTTCGGCCCGCTGGCGCGCACCATCGAGGATGCCGTCGCCTTCATGGCAGCCGCTTCAGGCCCCGATGACGCGGACATCACCTCGCTGCCCCTGCCCTTCTCGCCGGAAAAGGCGCGCTGTGGCCATCTCGCGGGCCGCCGCTTCGCACTGTCCCTCGACTTTGGCTACTACAGCGTGGAGGCGCCGGTGCGGTCCACCATTCTCGCGGCGGTCGATGAGATCCGCGTCGCCGGCGCCATCGTCGAAACCGTGGATCTCGGCTGGTCGCGGGCGGTCAATGACGGCTGGTACGATCTGTGGTGCGTGTTCATGTCGGCGTTTTTCGGCGAGACGCTCGAAGCCTACCGCGAGCGCATGGACCCGCTCGTCGTCGAGCTGATCGAACGCGGTCGCACGATAGGAGCCACGCAATACAAGCGCGTGGAACTGCTGCGCACCGCGATGTGGAAGGACCTTTCCGCCATCCTCGCCCGCTATGACGCCCTGCTCTGCCCAACCTGCGCCGTGACCGCGCCCTCGGCCGAGGCGAACGACAACGACTATGTCGCCGATCTGCCGGACGGTCGCTTCCAGGGGCTGGATATGACCTGTCCGTTCAACCTCCTCCCGCAATGTCCCGCCCTGTCGGTGCCCGTGGGCTTGGCCGAGGACGGCCTGCCCGTCGGCCTCCAGATCGTCGGCCGGCGTTACGCCGACGAGGACGCCCTGTCGATCGGCGGCGCCATCGAGGGCACGCTTCGCCCAATCGGCCGGCCGGAAGGCTGGCGCTGGTAGATGGCTGTCAAATGACATACAATCTATAGGCGATTTTCAGGTGTATGACGGCGTTGAGCGTGTGAGTAATTGGGTAGCATTCAACTCGCCCTACGCGCGAGTTGGCTCAACCTTTGTTCTGGGTGCGCTTTAATCGCGCTATAGATGTATCTCGTTCTCAGGCTTTTGTGGATTCAGAATAAATATCAGATTTTTTTAGTGCATTGTTTCCCGACTTCTTCCGTAAGCTTTGCAAAGATCAGCTTTTATAAAACTTAATTCAATATTTACCAGTTAACCAAATATTTACGATCTGCTTAAATCTCATGGTAGCACGGTGTAAGTCACTTCAATCAGCGGGATGGTCCGTGGCAGGTATCGACAAGAGTTTCCGAAATAGCCTCGGCGAAAAAATACATCTATTGGTAGAGTTTGGTTACGGCTTCCTTCTCCACCGTCATCCGGTGAATTCACCCTGGTCTTGCGGCCGAACCACCTCGCGCCGGAGCCCTGGGAATCTTCGCGGCGGCGCAGTGCGGACATGACCAGCTTGCCGGCATAGGCGCGAAAATCCTCGTCGACCGTCCAGCTCGAAAGGTTGCAGCGGACGGCCTCGACGCCCGGATGGTGGAAGTAGAGCGTGAGCATGACGCCGACGACCCACCCCTCGCTCACGAGCGCATAGCCATAGCGCGGAAAATCGCCGACGGCCGGCCGCCGGGCCATGCGGGCAAGGGCCTCCTCCCAATGCTGCCGCGCGCGCTCGGGAAAACCCCGGGCAAGGCAATCGATGACGCCGGGCCAATCGGCGTCCTCGATCGGGCGGCAGACGAGACCTTCCGGCAGAGCACCCAGGACACCCATTTCGGCTCCAGTTCTAAATCTATGAGTGTGAATCAGTAATTGCACACTTAAAGATAGAGAGCATGGATTGGCAATCCACTTTTGCGATCAGCGTCGCAGGAACGATCGGCGCAATCTCGGTTCAGGCAGCCGCCAGGGCGGCCGCGACGGCTGCGGAATCGTAGGGTTTTTGCAGGAGGATGGCCGGGCGGTCGCCGGGAATGCTGGGCAGGCTGTTATGGCCGGTGGCGAAGACGACGCCGATGGCGGGGTTTTCCTCGCGCGCAAGGGTGGCCAGCTCCGTTCCGGGCATGGCCGGCAGGCCGATATCCGTCAGCAGGATATCGAAGGCGTGGGCCTTCAACAGCGGCAGCGCCTCTTCCGCGGTCGTCGCCTCGACGATGTCGTGGCCAAGTTCCTGCAGCAGATCGGCGGCATTGAGACGGATCAGGAAATCGTCCTCGACCAGCAGGATTTTCAGCGTCCTGGCCTTCATCGCCCCTTCCCCGGATTGGCCCTCGCCGGCCGGGCTTTCGGCATCCGCCTTCTTGCGGCCCGTCAGCGTCGCGCGCACTTTTCGCGCCAGCGCTTCCCGGCTATAGGGTTTCGACAGGAGTTCGACGCCGGCATCGAGCCGGCCTTCATGCACGATCGAATTTTCCGTGTAGCCGGAGGTGAAAAGCACCGCGAGGTTCGGCACGCGCTCGCGCGCCTTGCGGGCGAGATCGGGGCTGCGCAGTGGCCCCGGCATGACGACATCGGTAAACAGCAGGTCGATCGAAACGCCGCTTTCGATGACCGTCAGGGCGCTCGCCGCATCGCGCGCCTTCAGCACCGAATAGCCGAGGTCGCCCAGCATTTCGACGACGGTGGCGCGCACCTCGTCATCATCCTCGGCGACAAGGATCGTCTCCGTGCCGCCGGTGACCGGGCCGTAGTCGATATCGGTGAGCCGGTCTTCCTCTTCCTTCGAGCGCGGCAAATAGATGCGCACCGTCGTGCCCTCGCCCGGCTCGCTGTAGATTTTCACATGCCCGCCCGACTGCTTGACGAAACCATAGACCATGGAGAGCCCGAGCCCGCTGCCCTTGCCGACCGGCTTGGTGGAGAAGAACGGCTCGAAGGCGCGTTCCAGCACCTCGGCGGTCATGCCCTCGCCGGTATCGGTGACGGCGAGCAGCACATATTGCCCGGGCTTGATATCCGGATGGTGCCGGGCATAGGTGTCGTCGATATAGGCATTGCCCACCTCCACCGTCAGCTTGCCGATGCCGTTCATGGCGTCGCGTGCATTGATGGCGAGGTTCAGCACGGCGTTCTCGATCTGCGAGGGATCGATATAGGTGTTCCACAGGCCGCTGGAGCGGATCGTCTCGACTTCGATTGCCTCGCCGATCGTGCGGCGAAGCAGGTCCTCCAGCGCGGAGATGAAACGGCCGATATTGATGACCTTCGGCTCCAGTGCCTGCCTGCGGCCGAAGGCGAGGAGCTGGTTGGCGAGCTTGGAGCCGCGACCGACGCCGGCGACGGCATTGGCGACGCGCTGTTCCGCCCGCGCATTGCCAGCAATGTCCTTGCTCAGCAGTTGAAGATTTCCCGATATCACCTGCAAAAGATTGTTGAAATCATGCGCGACGCCGCCGGTGAGCTGGCCGATCGCCTCCATCTTCTGCGCCTGGCGCAGCTGCTCCGAGGCGTCGGCCAGCGCGCGGGCCTGTTCCCGTTCCGCCGTCACGTCGCGCCCATAGGCGAAGGTCAGCCCCTCCTCGACGAAGATGCGCCAGGAGATCCAGCGCGCCGATCCGTCGAGATGGCGGAAGCGCACGTCGAGGTCCGGTGTACGCCGGTCGCCTGTCAGGAACATTGCCGCATCGTCCGGCCAGACGAAGGTGCCGAGGCGCCGGCCGACGCTTTCGCGCGCCGGAAAACCCAGCACCGCCGACCAGGCCGGGTTGACCGAGCGGATCGTGCCGTCCTCGCCGGTTACCACCAGCAGGTCGCGCGCGTTGCGCCAGAGGCGGTTGACCTCGGCGGTACGCTCGCTGACCTGGCGCTCCAGCGAGTTGGCAAGCTGTTCGAGCTTCTGCTCGGCGCGGCGCCGTTCCACGGCAACGCGGGTTCGCGCGGCGACGTCGCGCACGAAATCCAGGTCGCCCGGCGCCCATTCGCGCGCTTCCTCATGGTTGAGGTAGAGCAGCGCGACGAGGCCTGAGGCCTCGGTGATCGGCATGTTGATGAAGGCCCGCGCCTTGATCGCCTTCAGGGCGTCTGCGGTCGTCTTCGTGCGGGGATCGGTCTCGGCATCCGTGACGACGACGGTTTCGCCGCGACGGAGGTCTTCGATATAGCTGCCATAGTCGCGGAATTTCAGCACGCCGGCAATCGTGTGGACGCCTGGCGCGTTCCAGTCACGCTCGATGGTGATGGTCTCGCCGACGAGGTCGATGGTGCCATAACCGGCGCGGCTGACATTGTGCACCTTCGCCAGCGTCTCGGCCGCTGCAAAGGCGATGTCGGCGGGCTCGGTCAGTTCGCTGAACCGGTCGGCCAGCTCGATCAGCGCATTGCGCCGCATTTCCTCAGCGCGCACCTCGGTGACGTCGACATTGACGCCGATCATGCCCATGAATTCGCCGCCCGCGCCGAAACGCGGCTGGGCCTCCGTGTGCAGCAGCCGGTAACAGCCGAGCTTGCGGCGATAGCGCGCCTCCACGGAAAACGGCACCTGCCGGCGCATGGCGTCGCCCACCGTTTCCACGAGACCTGGCAGGTCGTCGGGGTGGACGGTGTCGTTCCAGTCGAAGCCGGCGACGTCCTCCGGTGCGACGCCCCAGAATTCCCGTTTCGCGGCGTTCAGGTAGAGGCATCTGCCGTTTTCGTCGCCCATCCAGAGCATGACGGGCGCATTGTCCGCCGCCAGCCGGAACCGCGCCTCGCTCTCCCGCAACGCATCCTCGGCGCCGCGCTGCTCGGTGACGTCGTGGCCCTGCACGAAGACGCCGGTCGCCCGGCCGGCCTCGTCGAAGACCGGCTGGTAGATGAAATCGAGGTAGCGTTCGTCGGGCGCGCTGTCGTGGCGGCGGCGCAGCAGCACGCGCGAGCCCCTGCCGACATAGGGACGGCGGGTCGAGAGCACGCGGTCGAGCAGGGCGACGAAACCCTGTTCCACGACCTCGGGCAGCGCCTCGCGGATGGGCTTTCCGAGGATTTCGCGGTGGTCGACAAGCTGGAGATAGGCATTGTTGGCGATCTCGAAGACATGGTCCGGCCCGGCGAGCGTCGCCACGAAGCCGGGCGCCTGCTCGAACATCTGGCGCAGCCGCTCGCCCTCCGATTTCAGCCGCTCCTCCGCCTTCACCTTCGCGGTGGTTTCGACCACGATGGCGATGACGCCGGCGGGGCGGCCGTCCTCGCCGAGCACCGGCGAATAGTCGAGGTTCATCCAGACCTGCTCCGGCTCGCCCCGGTGCCGGTAGAGCGTCAGGTCCTGGTCCTTGTAAGCGAGCGTGCCGCCGGCTAGGCCGACCTTCATGACATTATCGTTGAAGTCGGCGACCTCGGGCCAGCCCTCCCGCACCTTGCTGCCGAAGAGTTCCGGGTGCCGCCCGCCGGCAAACACCGAATAGCCCTCGTTGTAGATCATGATGCCGTCTTCGCCCCACAGCAGCACCATGGGCACCGGCGAGCGCAGCATCAGGCTCACCGTGGTCTTGAGGCTCTGCGGCCATCCGCCGATGGGGCCGAGCGGCGTTGTGGACCAGTCGAAGGCGACGATCAGGCTTGCGGCATCGCCGCCTCCGCTCAGGAACGGATGCTGCCCATCATGTTGCGACGCCATTCATACCTCTTTCCCGATCGCCAGGTGGCAATCCTATTAGCGCAGCTTTCCCGCGAAAACCGCAATCGATCCCGTCCATCCAAACTTGTCCGGCCAAACATGTCCGGCTTGTCGATCGCGCCCGGGACCGCGACCAGAAATAGGGCGCCGCGGCACCACGTCAAATGCCGGCATCGGGCAAGCGCACGCAATTTTGCGGCATGCGCGGAACATCGCGCGGACAAGCCGGTTGTTGTCCGGTCCGGCGCTCGCCGGAGCCCAATCAAGGAGAACATCGAAATGGCTGAGAAGACACTCAACGATCTGTTCTACGATACGCTGAAGGACATCTATTACGCCGAGCGGCAAATCGTGAAGGCGCTGCCGAAGATGGCCCGTGCCGCCCAGGCGCCGGCGCTGAAGAAGGCCTTCGAAAAACACAAGGAAGAAACCGAAGGCCATATCGAGCGCCTGCAGCAGGTGTTCGAGGCGATCGGCAAGCGCGCGCAGGGCAAGACCTGCGAGGCGATCCAGGGCATCCTCTCCGAAGGTGAGGAAATCATCGAGGACTTCAAGGGCACGGCCGCCCTCGATGCCGGCCTGATTTCCTCCGCGCAGGCGGTCGAGCACTATGAGATCACCCGCTACGGCACGCTGAAGGCCTGGGCGGAACAGCTCGGCCACCGCGACGCGGCAAAACTGCTCGATGCGACGCTGAAGGAAGAATCGAAGACGGACGAAGCCTTGACCACGCTCGCCGAAAGCGCCGTCAACGCCGCCGCGCAGAAGAAGGTGGCATGATATGTTAACGGCCGGGCGCGGTTTCGCGCCCGACCTGCCAGCCTCATACAAGCTTGCTGCGTGATGCTTTTTCCGGGAGAGATTCCGGAGATACAGGACATGGAGCAGGCGCGGTTCAGGATTGTTGGCGGAACGGACATCAACCCGCGCGATCGAACGTTGCCGACGACCGAGGATGTGATGCGGGAAGCGCAACGCCGGCTTGCGGCCGGCGATAACGATCCGCATCGCCTGCGTGCGCTCGCAACCGGTCGCCCGGTGCCAAGCGCCACGCGCTACCGCATGATGCAGATCGAGTTCGTCGCCAGCACGCTTTCCGCGCTCCGGCCAATTCCGGCGGATTTCGCCGACGACCGTTACTGGCCCGGCGGTTAACGCAGCCAGATCGCGAGGTCGGAGGCTTTGTTGGCGCGGCGGCTCTTCAGCCCGAGTTTCTCCCAGGCGAACTTCTGGGCGGCGGCCTGCGCAGCCTCCTTGCTCGGATAAGTATCCGGCAGCACATAATCCTTGCCCTCGCAGGACAGCAGCGCCCGGCAACTCAGAACGTCGAAATGCAACTGGATATTCGCGTGTTGTTCCATCTTGCCCTCCCTTCAAGGCAAGGGGTGAAATGGCTTTTGCGCGCGGAAGTTCCCGACCGCACGCAATTTGTCCGGAGCCGTCCGCCTATTCGATTTCCAGATCTGCGCAGAGCGGCAGGTGATCAGAAGCGCGGCGTGCGAGCGGGCTGTTGTGCACGAAGGTCTTTCGCACCCGGATGCCCGCGCCGACGAAGATATGGTCGATGCGCAGCAGCGGCAGGCGAGAGGGAAACGTCGCCCTGGGCTTACCGCCCGACGCGATCTGCGCATCCGTGAGACGCCGCGCCAGCATGCGATAGGAGGCGGAGCGGGAGATGGCATTGAGATCGCCGACGAAAATGGTGCGCGACGTTTCCGCCATCTCCGCGCCGAGCCAGCCCGGCCCCATCAAGGCCTCCGTCTGGCGCACGCGCTCGGCGCCGAAAAGGCCGAGATGCGTGACGAAAACCTGCAACGTCACGTCCCCTACCGGCACCTCGACCCAGAGCGCGCCCCGCGGCTCGCCGCGTGACGGCAGGCCGGCGGCCTTGACGAGACGGGTCGGCAGCGCCGTCAGTAGCGCATCGCCATAACGCTCTTCTTCGAGGTGAAGGGCCGGATGGAAGTGCGAGACCATGCGGAGATGGTTGGCGATCGTCTGTGCCTGGTCAATGCCGCCGCTGCGGGCGCGCGCCACGTCGACCTCCTGCAGCGCGACGATATCCGCCTCGCATTCCGCAATCACCTCGGCGATGCGGCCGGGATCGAGCCGGCGGTCGGTGCCAAAGCAGCTATGTACATTGTAGGTCGCGATCCTGAGGCGTCTGCCCATGCCGTTCCTTTCGATATTTCGCACCCCCGGGAACACGAAAAGCCCCGTTTTCGTTCCGCCTTGACAGAGTCAGGAAAGATCATGCGAATGAAACGAGCCCATATCCTCCACGCGCTGGTCGCCTGCGCGGTCCTCGTCGCCGGCTGGCTGGTTTACCGGACCTTGAGCCAATATTCGTGGGCGGATATCACCGGCTCGATCGCCGAAATCCCTGGCACGAATTTCGCGCTCGCACTCGCCTTCGCCGCCTGTTCCTATTTCTGCCTGACGCTCTTCGACTTCCTTGCCCTGCGCTATGTCGAAAAGCCGCTCGCCTATCCGCGCGCAGCCCTCGCCTCCTTCACCAGTCTCGCGATCGGCCACAATGTCGGTGTCGCCGCGCTCAGCAGCGGTGCCGTGCGCTATCGCTTCTATTCCCGCTGGGGCCTGACTGCGGAGGAGATCGCCAAGCTGATCGTCTTCTGCGGCGTGACGGTCGGCCTTGGCCTCATCACGCTCGCCGGCCTCTGCCTGATCCTGCTTCCTGGCACGGCCGGCAAGGTGGCCGGGCTTGGCACAGTGGCCTCCGTCGCACTCGGCGCCTTCTGCCTGGCGCTCGGCGCCGGCTATCTGGCGCTTTCCGCCTTCGTGCGTGGGGAACTCAAGGTGCGGAGCTGGCGCTTCGCTTTGCCGACGCCGCGCATCGCTGCCTTGCAGATTGCCGTGGGAACATTGAACTTCGCCTTCGTGGCCGCCTCCTTGCACCAGCTCCTCGCGGGTGCCGCCGGCTATATGGAAACGACGGCGGCCTATGTGGTGGGCAACCTCACCGCGCTCGTCAGCCATGTGCCGGGCGGGCTCGGCGTGCTGGAGGCGACGATCGGCTTCCTGCTCGGCGGTTCGGCGTCGATCGGCGCGCTGATCGCCTTCCGCGTCGTCTATTTCTTCATCCCGCTTCCGCTCGGGCTCGTTTCGCTGCTGGCCAGCGAAGCCTTGCTCGGACCGAACGAGGACGCCGGCCTGCGCAACAGCCCGAGCTGAAGGCGGAGGGAATCCACTAAGGTGGAGAGCGGCCACCACGGCGCGACAGGATCGACCAGCCCCGTGCCGAAAACCGGCTCGGTGGCGCCCTCGCCCTTAGCGGCCTCGAACTGGCGCAGGCCGCGCGCACGGGTGTTGAAGGCGTCGATGGCCGTGACGAGCGAGCTTTCTGTCCGGACAGCAGCCCCAAAGGTTGCGGGGTCCGCATCGAGATGTTCCGCCAACAGCCGGTCCCTCAGCGCGACGATGCTCCGCCGTTCAGCTTCCGTGCGCGCTTCGATCGCGATATCGAGTTCGGTATCCAGTCCCTCGCTGCGCTGGTTCAGGTTGGAGGAGCCGATGCGCAGGAAGATGTCGTCGACAATCAGGGCTTTCGAGTGGATGACGATTTCCTGCTCCGTGCCATCAGGCTTCGGCACGACGGGATAGAACGCCCGCATGCGGCCGAATTTATCGCATTGGTGAAGCCGCCGGACAAAACGATCGCGGTTCGCGCCGAGCACCATGCGTTCGATCATGCCATGCGAACTCAAGGTCGAGATCACCACGACCTCCGGGCCATCCGGGTCTGCAAGCTTTTCGCACAGCACGTCGCACACCTTCTTCGAGGCGAAATACTGGCTTTCGATGTAGATATGCCGGCGCGCTGCGGACAGGGCCGCAAGCGTGAGGTCCATCGCCTCCGTGCAGCAGGCCCGGCCGCGTAGCGCCGGTTCGGTGCGGGCAAGGGCGACGGTGCTGTTCGTCATGTCGGCGACGATGCCGTCGAGGCGCACGTTAGAGTCCGTCCCGCAAGCCGCCACCGCCTCGTCCGTCGCAAACAGCCAGCGGCTGCGCGCAATGTCGCCGGCCAGCCGCGCGGCGTCGCCTTCGAGCGCCACCTGCATGTCGTGCACCGGCTCATAGCGCTCGCCGGATGGCAGCGCGCGGCGGGGGTCCTCGACGCGGTGCTCGCTGGTGTCCCAGCGTTTCGCCGTAAGATCGATGCCGCCGACGAAGGCCACGCGGTCTTCCACCACCACCATCTTCTGGTGGTGCGATCCGCGCAGCGGATGCCGGTTGTCGAAGGCGAGCACGATGCGCGGATGGGAGGACCACCGCCGCTTGCGGAACATTTTGAGTGATTTTCCCGAATAGATCGGCCCCATCGACCAGATCAGCACCCGGATCGTGAGCGACGGACGCGTTTCGGCGAGGTTCAGCAGGAAGGCGCCAAGCGTCGGCGATTGCGGGTCGTCCGGCCGAAGCCGGATATCCGGATTGAAGTCCCAGCCGATGATCCACACCTCGCGCTGCGCCTGTTCCAGCACGCTTTCCAGCGCCCGGAAATAGGCCTCGCCGTCAACGAGCACGCTCAGCCGGTCGGCTTTCGCCGTGCGCCAGACATTGCATCCGGGGCGGATGATGGCGGACGGCGTGTCTTCGGTTGGGACGCGCAACGGAAACTCTTCAATTCGCACGATCTGCTGCCTTGCCTTGGTGACGTCAATTCGTTCTGCGCGGAAAGTCTTGGAAACGACTTTGGTTCCCGACGCTGGAAAAAGCCGGAACAAATGACGCCGGCCGGCATTGCTTCCGTTTTGGAGCGGGAGTGCGGCAGCGTGGCGCCACGAGCGAACTGGAAGGGTTTTTTGAAGGTGGCCGAGCTCGTCTGCCCGGTCGCCCTCTACACGGCCGCCTCGACGAATGAGCGTATTTCCTTCCACATGCTGAACCGTGCGACGGGGCACCGGTTGCGCCGCGAATTCATCGACAGCGAGACCGGCAAGCCGGTGGAGCGCGACGACCAGGTGAAGGGCTACGAGACCGGCAAGGACGACTATATTGTGCTCGACCCGGACGAAGTCGCCGCCGCGGTGCCGGAAAGCGACAAGACGATGGATGTCGAGGCCTTCATCGCCTGCGATGAGATCGACGACCTGTTTTTCGACAAACCCTATTACCTTGCGCCCGCCGACAGGCACGCCGAGGAGGTTTTCACCCTGATCCGCGAGGGCATGAAGAGCCGGAAGGTGGCGGCGCTCGCCGAGACCGTGCTCTTCCGCCGGGTGCGCACCGTTCTGATCCGCCCGCACGGCGACGGCCTCATCGCGACCACACTCAACTACGACTACGAGGTGCGCTCCGCCGAGGAGACGTTTTCCGAAATTCCGGACATCAAGCTGAAGGGCGAGATGCTGGAACTGGCCGAACACATCATCAAGACGAAGAGCGGCCGCTTCGATCCGAAGAAGTTCGATGATCGCTACGATGCGGCGCTGGCCGAGGTGGTGAAGGCGAAGATCGAGGGCCGCAAGATCAAGCCGCAGAAACCGAAGGTCGAGGGCAAGGTCATCGACCTGATGGAAGCACTGCGGCAGAGCGCGGGCAAAGACGGCAAGACAGCAAAGCGCAGTGCGAAGAAAACCGCCACACGCAAGCCGGCCGCCAGCCGGCAGAAGGCAGGCTGAGCATGGCGACGCTGGATGTCTATCGACAGAAACGGGATTTCAAGACGACCGCCGAGCCGAAGGGCCGCAAGGGGCGCAAGAGCGGCAACAGCTTCGTCATCCAGAAACATGACGCGACCCGCCTGCACTACGATTTCCGACTCGAAATGGACGGTGTGTTGAAAAGCTGGGCGGTGACGCGCGGCCCGAGCCTGGTGCCGAGCGAAAAGCGGCTCGCCGTGCATGTCGAGGACCATCCGCTGGCCTATGGCGACTTTGAAGGCACGATCCCCAAGGGCGAATATGGCGGCGGTACGGTGATCGTCTGGGATCGCGGGACCTGGCAGCCGCTTGGCGATGCAAAGAAGGCCTATGCCAAGGGGCATCTAGAATTCGAGCTCGATGGCGAGAAGCTGCATGGCCGCTGGCATCTCGTGCGCATGCAGGGCAAGCCGGGCGAGAAACGCGAGAACTGGCTGCTGATCAAAGGCGACGACGAGTTCGCCATGCCGGACGGCGAGGACGGCCTTCTTAACGAGCGGCCGGAATCGGTGAAGACGGGACGGGAGATCGCGGACGTCGCCAGTGAGGCGCCGGGCTGGTCGTCGAAGACGGGGCGCATCCGGAAATCTGCAAAGCCGAAAGCGGCCAAGAAGGCAGCGCCGGAGGTCAAGACGCCCCCCGTGCCCGATCCCTCCGGCCTTAACGGCGCCCGCAAGGCAAAGCTTCCGGATTTTCTGCCCCCGACGCTGGCGACGCTTGCCGCCGCCCCGCCTGCCGGCGAACGGTGGCTGCACGAGATCAAGTTCGACGGTTACCGACTCCAGGCCCGCATCGAGGCCGGCCGGGTGAAACTGCTCACCCGCAGCGGTCTCGACTGGACGAAGAAATTCGGAAAGGCGGTGCCGGAGGCGTTGCGCGACCTGCCTCTCGGCACGGCGATCATCGACGGCGAACTTGTCGTCGAAACTGCCGCCGGCGCTTCCGATTTTTCCGCCCTGCAGGCCGATCTCAGCGAAGGGCGTGACGACCGCTTCGTCTTCTATGTCTTCGACCTCCTCTATCTCGACGGCTACGACCTGACGCGCCTGCCGCTGGACGAGCGAAAATCCGTGCTCAACGCGCTCGTGCCCGGCACGGAGGGCACGCTGCGTTACAGCGGCCATTTCGACGAGAACGGCGCGCTCGTGCTGCGCCATGCCTGCCGGCTGAGCCTCGAAGGGGTCGTTTCCAAACTGCGCGACGCGCCCTATCGTGGCGGGCGCAGCAAGAGCTGGATCAAATCGAAATGTTCGGCACGCCAGGAATTTGTGGTGGGCGGTTTCGTGCCCTCCTCGGTATCGCGCCAGGCCATTGGTTCCCTGGTGCTCGGCGTCTACAAGGACGGGAAGCTCGAACCGGTCGGCCGTGTCGGAACCGGCTTCAGCGCCTCGGTCGCCGCCGATCTCTTCAAGCGTTTGAACCGCATGCGGACGGACGAAAGCCCGTTCGGCCGGCAGTTGACGGCGGATGAGGCGCGGCAGGCGCGCTATGTACGGCCGGAACTGGTGGCGGAGGTCGAATTTCGCGCCTGGACGGGCGACGGGCATCTGCGGCATGCTTCCTTCCGCGGTTTGAGGGAAGACAAGCCCGCAACGGAGGTTGTCGCCGAAGTGCCCAGATCGAAAACCACCCCGAAAGACGAAAAGCCGCCGCGCCGCACCGTGCGCCTCACCCATCCGGACCGGGTCTACTGGCCCGACGAGGGCGTCACCAAGGAGGGTCTCGCGGACTATTACACCGAGGTCTGGCGCTATATTGCGCCGCATATCGTCGGCCGACCGCTCGCGCTGCTGCGCGCGCCAAGCGGCATCGACGGCCAGACCTTCTTCCAGAAACACGCCTGGAAGGGCATCAACGCGAATATCGTCGAGGTGCAGGACCCGGCGGAGAAGGATGACGAGCCCTATGTCGCGATCAACGATCTCAACGGGCTGCTCGGTCTCGTGCAGTCGGCGACGCTGGAAATCCACCCATGGGGCTCGACCCTTGTCGATTGGGAGCGGCCGGACCGCATCATCATGGACCTCGACCCCGGCGAAGGCGTCGATTGGCCCGCAATCATCGAGGCGGCCGAGGAGACCCGCAAGCGGCTGGAAGCGGCGGGGCTCAATGCCTTCGTCAAGACCTCCGGCGGTAAGGGCCTGCACGTCGTCGCGCCGCTGAAACCCTCCGCGCAATGGCCGGCGGTCAAGGCCTTCTGCAAGGGTATTGCCGACGCCATGGCGAAGGACAGCCCGGACAAATATGTCTCGACCATCACCAAGTCGAAACGCGGCGGCAAGATCCTGATCGATTACCTGCGCAACCAGCGCGGCATGACAGCGGTCGCCCCCTATTCCACCCGTGCCCGCCCCGGTGCCGCCGTCTCCATGCCGCTCGCCTGGAACGAGCTCAGCCCGGATATCGGCCCCGCCTATTTCACCGTTGAAAACACACCGACGCGACTTCAGGCGCTCGAAGCCGATCCCTGGGCGGAATTCAAGGCTGCGGCGGAGCCGCTGAAGGCTGCAAAGGGCAAGGCGAAGGGCTGAGGCCTATTTGCCCTTGCCCTCGGCCTTGATGCTCTTGCGCAGCGCATCCATGATGTTGATGACATTGCCGGAGGTTGGCGGGGGCGTCTTCGCCTTGGCCGGGCGCTTGCGGCCCTTCTTCTTCGTGGCGATGATGTCGAGAAGGTGGTCCTGCACCGGGTCGTCTGCCATTTTCGGATCCCAGGGCTTCGTGCGCTCCTTGATGAGCGTCTTGACCAAGGTCAGCGCCTTGGCCTCCGGTTTGCCCGCCTTCATTCCCGTAAAATAGTCCTTCTCCTCGCGCACCTCGTCGCCGTAGCGCAGCGTCCACAGCACGATGCCTTTGCCGCGCGGCTCCAGCATCACCGCCCGCTCGCGGCGATAGAGCACCAGCCGGGAAATGCCGACCGTGCCGGTCGCCGCCATCGCTTCACGGATCACCGAAAACGCCTCTTCGCCGACCGTATCGTTCGGCACTAGATAATGCGGCGCGTCGTACCAGATCCATTCGATCGTCTCGCGCGGCACGAAGGTCTCGATGTCGATGGTGCGGGTGCTTTCCAGTGCCACCGCTTCGATCTCCTCGTCCTCCAGCATGACGTAGTCGTCCTCGCCGCGCGGATAGCCCTTCACCTCGTCGTCCTCGCCGACCACCTTGCCGGTAACACCATCGACATAGCGGCTGACGACGGGATTGCCGGTCTTGCCGTTCAGGGTGCGGAAACGCACCTTGTCCTCCTCGGAAATTGCCGGCGTCATCGCCACCGGGCAGGTAACGAGCGAGAGCTTGAGATAACCCTTCCAGAAGGAGCGCGGCGCCATCAGCTCTTCCTCTCGATCGGCAGGTGTTTCGAAAGCGCGAACCGTTCGGCAAACGCGATGTCCTCCTGCGTGACGATCGGAATCGGGTCAGACAGGATCGCCATCAGCGTTTCGCGCGAAATGGAATCCTCCTCCAGCACCTCCAGCAGGGCGCCGCGGGTTTCGCGCTCGGCCCGCAGAAGTGCGGCCAGCGCCAGGATCAGGCGGTCCTTGTTGTCCATGGCGAGTATCTCCGTTCGAACCCCTAATGCGGCATGGCGCCGTCGGTTCCCGGAACATTCGGTCGCGTGGGCAGTTTGGCGGTATAAAGACGCCGGAACGCGGCGAACGAGGTCGAGATGACGAACCCGGAGATACACTTCTTCCCCGCCAGCGAGTGGGTGCCGAACCATCCATTCCTCCCGGTCTTGGTCTACAGGCAGGTTTTTACTGCCGCGGAGAGGGATCGCGCGCATGGCTTCGAACGCCGTTTTTCGGATGCCGGCTGGCAGGGTCTCTGGCGAAACGGCGTCTTCTCCTACCAACACTATCATGTCGGGGCGCATGAGGTGCTCGGCATCGCCGAGGGCAAGGCCGAACTGTTGATCGGCGGGCCTGACGGCGCGACGCTGGAGGTGCGCGCGGGCGATTGCCTGGTGCTTCCGGCCGGCACCGGCCATATGCGGATTTCCGCCAGCGACGATTTCCTCGTGGTCGGCGGCTATCCGCCGGGCCAGCATGCCGATATCGAGACGGCGGCGGCGACGCCCGGAGAGTTGAAGATCATCGCCACCCTGCCCGTTCCCCACAGCGATCCGCTCTATGGCGCTGCCGGGCCGCTGGTTTCCCTCTGGAAAGAGGCATCCGGCAACCCGGACTAACCAAGGTCGATGAGGGCGATGCCGAGATCGGCGCGGTGTTTGCGCCTGAGATCGGCCGGCGTTTCCCGAAGCACGACTTCCAGCGTCGGCCGAACATAGCCCTCCAGGAAATGACCGCCCTTCGTGCTGCCGTCGGAAAGGCCCAGCACGACATGCAGATGCGGGCTCGCCTTACCCTCGTCGTCGATCGCGATATCGCCGAGCATGCTCAGCACCTCCGACTGGACCGCGACGGGGATCTTCTCGTAGCTTTTCGTCTCGAAGTCGAAGAATGCGATCGTCGCCGAACGGAACGCGCCGATCGCGGTGATCGAGGCGGCCGTAACGCCCTCTCTTTCTGCGAAGTCGACGATGCAGCGGAAGGCCTCGTCCCCCTCGTCGAGAACGAGAATGAAGGTGCGTTCGCCCGCGTCGCTGGCCAGAAGTTTGTGTTTCATCTTGGTCTCCCTTTGCCGGAGGGGAAAGGCGTGAAAGCCGCTTCTGTTCCGGATGATCAGGAGGCGGATGCCGCCCTCTGCTCGTGCGCGGTGGCGATGGTGGCAAGCGCGGAGCGGATGGCCGAGGGCGACGAGGCCTTGGCGAGCGCGCAGGTGGCCGTGGAAAGCGAGCCGACCCGGATCGACTGCCCGCCACGGGCATTCGCCAGCGCGAACATGGATTCGTCCGTCAGGTCGTCGCCGATCGTGATGGGCAAGCGGCCGGCGAAGGCCGGCTGCTCCAGATAGGAGGCGACCGCGTCGCCCTTGTCGGCGCGGGCGGGACGGATTTCGAAGACCATCTTGCCGGGTTGCAGCACCCAGTCCGGCCCTGCCTCGTCCGCAAGGTGGCGCATCATCGTTTCGAGCGCGGTGTCATAGGCGGGCGCCAGCCGGTAATGCGCGGCGACGGCCGCACCCTTGTCCTCGATCAGTACACCCTCCATCCAGGCCGTCTGCTCGACAAGACGCTGTTTCAGCGCGGTAAAGGCTGGCGTTTGCGTGACGATCGAGGTCTCGCCGTCGGCGCCCCGGAATTCCGCGCCGTGCAGGCCGGCGATCGGGAAGCGGAAGGGCGCGAAGAGCCCGTCCGCATAGGGCAGGCTGCGGCCCGTCACCAGCGCCAGCGCGCCGCGCAACCGGGCGGAGACGGCATCCAGGGTGCCGGGCAGCGACAATGGCACCTGGATGGCATCCGGTGTCGTCGCGAGATCGATGAGGGTGCCGTCGATGTCGAGGAAGAGTGCCCAGCGATCGGGCTCCTCGACCAGACGGCGGATGAGATGGCGGGTTGCGGCATCGGACGGCCGCAATTTTTCCTGTTCGCTCATCGACCAGCAAGTAGATCGCGATTGCCTCCCGGCAAGGGCAGATGTTCGCGCTCCCGGCAGGAACAAGTTTTTACCGGGCGCATTGTGGTCTCGCATCAACAAAGGAACGGACATGGCCAAACAGAAATCGCGACTGGTCGAGGAGAACGAGGCGCCCGTCACCCACGGGGCGGAAGAGCTGCCGACGGTGACCGTCGCAAGCTACAATCTCGAACGGCGCGACAAGGACGGCTTCATCGGCGACCGGGCCAACAAGGGCGCCTTCCGCGACGCGATCAACGACTGGCGCAAGCGGGTCCGCGAAGGCGGCGACGATCCGCTCGGCGGCGTTCCGACCGACGATCTCTCGAAGAAGGAGGTCGATGCGCTGCTGAAGGATCCGGAATCGGAAGCGGCCGCCCTCGTGATGGCGGCGATCGGCGACTTTGCGAAGACGCTCGCGGACGTGCTTGCCCGCTACATGAAGGAGGATTCCTGGAAGGATACCGAAACGATTGCCGTGGGCGGCGGTTTTCGCGACAGCAAGGTCGGCATGATGGCGATCGCGCGCGCCCAGATCCTGCTCAAGGCGGAAGGCCTGAAGGTGGCGCTCAAGCCGATCGCCCACCATCCGGACGAGGCCGGGCTCATCGGCGCCGTGCACCTCATTCCCTCCTGGATGCTGAAGGGGCACGACGCGATCCTCGCCGTCGATATCGGCGGCACGAACATCCGTGCCGGCGTCGTCAAGCTCAACCTCGGCGAAAAGGCGGATTTCTCCAAGGCCAAGGTCTGGAAATCCGAGCTCTGGCGCCATGCCGACGACGAACCCCGCCGCACCGCGACTATCGAATATCTCGTCCGCATGATCGAGGCGCTGATCGCCAAGGCCGAGAAGGCCAAGCTGGCGCTCGCGCCGGTCATCGGCATCGGCTGCCCCGGCATCATCGCGGCTGATGGATCGATTGCCCGCGGCGGGCAGAACCTGCCGGGCGGCAACTGGGAAAGCACGCATTTCAACCTGCCGGAGGCGCTGCGTACCGCCATTCCGCGCATCACCGACCAGCCGACCTTCGTCATCATGCACAACGATGCCGTCGTCCAGGGCCTTTCGGAGGTGCCGCGCATGAAGGACGTGAAAAGCTGGGCCGCGGTGACGATCGGCACCGGGCTCGGCAATGCCAGCTTCGTCAACAAGAAAAGCTAGCGCGCGAAGGCGAGCGGGCGGCCGGAGGATTGCTGGCGCACCACGTCCATCGCGACGCCGAAGATGCGATCGAGTTCCGCCGGGGTCATGATGCTTTCCGGCGTGCCGATCGAGACCACCTCGCCGCCGCGTAAGGCGACGATGTCGTCGCAGTAGCGCGCGGCCATGTTGACGTCGTGCAGCACGGTGACGATGGTGACGTTCTTCTGCGTTGTCAGGTCGCGCACCAGCGAGAGGACCTCGATCTGATGGGCGATGTCGAGGGCGGAAATCGGCTCGTCGAGCAGCATGCAGCGGGCGTCCTGGGCCACCAGCATCGCGATCCAGGCGCGCTGGCGCTCGCCGCCCGAAAGGCTATCGACCAGTCGATCGGCGAGCGGGCCGAGATGGGTCAGTTCGATCGCTTCTTCGACCTTGCGGCGGTCCTCGGCGGAAAAGCGGCCGAGCGCGCCGTGCCAGGGATAACGGCCGAGCGCCACCAGTTCCTTCACCAGCATGCCCGGCGCCAGCGGCAGGGACTGCGGCAAGTGGGCGAGGCGGCGGGCCAGCGTGCGGCGGTCCCAGCTTTCGAGCGGCTGGCCCTCGAAGCGGATGCGGCCGGATGTCGGCGTGGCAAGCCGGCCGAGAAGTTTCAGCAGCGTCGACTTGCCCGATCCGTTATGGCCGATCAGCGCGACCGAGCGGCCTTCGACGATGTCCAGTGAGATCGAGCGCAGCAGCGCCCGCCCCTCCAGTTCCATGCCGACATCGTGCAGGGAGAACACGGAGGCCGGAGCGGTGGAAGGTCTGGTTGCGTGTGCCGCCGATGCGCTCATGGAAAGCAGGTCCTCGCAAATATGATTTCCGCCTTCATATTTTCGCGCGGGCGGCTCGGCAAGCGCCAAGTTGCGGAGGAGCGTCACGCGGCCCGCTGCTTGCGGACCAGATAGATCCCAGCCAGGCTCATCACGGCCAGCGCATACCAGGTGAGCGCGTAGACGAGATGGCTGTTGCGGAAGGCGACGACGGTGAGCCCGCCGACCGGCAGGCCGCCCGGATTGGGCGTCGCGTCAGCATCGATGAAGTAGGGCGCCACATTGCTCAGGCCTTTGGCGGAAGCGATGGCGGCGATATCGCGGGAGAACCACCGGTCGTTTGCTGGATCGTTGGCGCGCAGGAAGCCGCCGCCCGGTTCGCTGAGGCGCAGCAGGCCGGTCACGGTCACGGGGCCAGCGGCAATCTCGCTTGCCACGCGCGCGGCGGGATCGCGCTTCTCGGCGGGCACGAAGCCGCGGTTGATGACGATGGTCGATTCGTTCGGCAGGAGGAGCGGCGTCAGCACCCAGAAACCGGCGCCGCGCTCCGTCACGGCCTGCACCAGCACCGTCTTGTCGTGCTGGAAGAGGCCGGTAGCGGTGACGTGGCGGTATTCGTCCTTTTCCGGGCTGATCGCCGGCCATTCCGCCCCGCCCGGTGCCGGCACAGGATCGGCGTGGACGCGGCTTTCGACGCGCGCGATGAGGTCGAGCTTCCAGGACAGCCGCTGCACCTGCCAGGTGCCGAGCGCCAGGAACACAGCGACGAGGACGAGCAGGAAGCCCGTGATAAGCCATTTGGCGCGCGAGGAGGAGGCGCCCTCCCCTGCGGCTTGCGGGTCAGCGGTCATGGCGCCTTCGTCAGGGCATGTTCTTCATCATCTCGTGGGTCATCGGCATCATGTTCTGGTTGAGGTGATGCATGACCCAGAGGGAACCGGCGAGCGCGATGCCGACGATGATCAGCGTGAAGATCAGCGCCATCATGGTCCAGCCGCCTTCCGAGCGTGGGTTCATGTGCAGGAAATAGACCATGTGCACGACGATCTGCACGACGCCGATGCCCATGACGATGACGGCGGTCAGCAGCTTGCTGTCCAGCACGCCGGCCATGACGAGCCAGAAGGGAATGGCCGTCAGGATCACCGACAGGATGAAGCCCGTCATGTAGCCCTTGAACGAGCCGTGGCCGGCATCATGTCCGTGGCTATGGGCGTGATGGGTATCAGCGGCGCTTTCGTGGTTCGGGCTCATCCGATCACTCCCAGAAGGTAGACGAAGGAGAAGACGCCGATCCAGATGACGTCGAGGAAGTGCCAGAACATGGACAGGCACATCAGGCGGCGGCGGTTTTCCGGGATCAGGCCGTGCCTGCCGACCTGCACCATCAGCGTGATCAGCCAGATGATGCCGAAGGTGACATGCAGGCCATGCGTGCCGACCAGCGTGAAGAACGACGACAGGAAGGCCGAGCGCGTCGGGCCGGCGCCCTCGTGGATCAGGTGGTAGAATTCGTAGAGTTCCAGCGCCAGGAAGATCGCGCCGAACACGCCGGTAATGCCGAGCCAGACCAGCGTCTCCATCTTGGCGTTGCGCTCCATCTGGAGCATGGCGAAGCCGTAGGTGATGGAGGAGAGCAGCAGCATCGCGGTGTTGATTGCGACGATGTTGAGGTCGAAGAGATCGGCCGGCGACGGACCGGCCGCATAGTTGCGGCCGAGCACGCCGTGGGTGGCGAAGAGCACGGCGAAGATCAGGCAGTCGCTCATCAGGTAAAGCCAGAAACCCAGCATGGTGCTGTTTTCCGGGTGATGGTCTTCCGTCAGGTAGAACTGCGGCTTTTCGTCGGTTTGCTGGACTTGGGTCGCGCTCATGGCTCAGGTCCGTTCTTGAAGCAGCTTGGAACGCGCGTCTTCGGTCGCCGCCACCGTTTCGGCAGGGATGAAGAAATCGCGATTGTAGTTGAACGTATGGGCGATCGACACCGCGATGATGCCGATGAAGGAGAGCGCGACCAGCCACCACATGTACCAGATCATCGCGAAGGCGAGCACGACGCTGATGCCGGCGAGGATGACGCCCGTGCCGGTGTTCTTCGGCATGTGGATCGGCTTGAAGCCTTCGAGCGGACGCTCGTAGCCACGGCTCTTCATGTCGTACCAGCTGTCATGGTCGTGCACGACGGGCGTGAAGGCGAAGTTGTAGTCCGGCGGCGGTGAGGACGTCGACCATTCGAGCGTGCGGCCGTCCCATGGATCGCCAGAGATCACGCGCAGCTCGTCGCGTCGGAGGTAGCTCACCACCAGTTGGACGATGAAGGAGCCGATGCCGAGCGCGATCAGGCCGGCGCCGAAGGCGGCGATGATGAACCAGATCTGCAGCGACGGGTCCTCGAACTGGCTGACGCGGCGGGTGACGCCCATGAGCCCCAGCACGTAGAGCGGCATGAAGGCGAAGAAGAAGCCGATCTGCCAGAACCAGAAGGTCATCTTGCCCCAGAACGGATCGAGTTTGTAGCCGAAGGCCTTCGGCCACCAGTAGACGAGGCCCGCCATCAGCCCGAACAGCACGCCGCCGATGATGACGTTGTGGAAGTGGGCGATCAGGAACAGCGAATTGTGCAGCACGAAATCTGCCGGCGGGATGGCCAGCATGACGCCGGTCATGCCGCCGATGACGAAGGTGATCATGAAGCCGACCGTCCACAGCATCGGCACCTCGTAGCGGATGCGCCCGCGATACATAGTGAAGAGCCAGTTGAACATCTTCGCCCCCGTCGGGATCGAGATGATCATCGTGGTGATGCCGAAGAAGGCGTTGACCGAGGCGCCCGAGCCCATCGTGAAGAAGTGGTGCAGCCAGACGATGTAGGAGAGGATCATGATGACGCAGGTGGCGTAGACCATGGAGGCATAGCCGAAGAGGCGCTTGCCGCAGAAGGTGGCGACCACCTCGGAGAAGATGCCGAAGGCCGGCAACACGAGGATGTAGACCTCTGGATGGCCCCAGATCCAGATGAGGTTGATATACATCATCGGATTGCCGCCGAGGTCGTTGGTGAAGAAGTTCGTGCCAACGTAACGGTCGAGCGACAGCAGGGCGAGCGTCGCGGTGAGGATCGGGAAGGTCGCGACGATCAGGATGTTGGTGCAGAGCGAGGTCCAGGTGAAGACCGGCATCTTCATGAAGGTCATGCCGGGGGCGCGCATCTTCACGATGGTAGCTATCAGGTTGATGCCGGAAAGCGTCGTCCCCACGCCCGCCACCTGCAAGCCCCAGATATAATAATCGACACCGACGCCGGGACTGTAGTCCACGCCGGAGAGCGGCGGATAGGCGAGCCAGCCGGTGCGCGCGAATTCCCCGACGAAGAGCGACATCATCACGATGATCGCGCCGCCGGTCGTCATCCAGAAGGAGAAATTGTTGAGGAAGGGGAAGGAGACGTCGCGTGCGCCGATCTGGAGCGGCACGACATAGTTCATGAAGCCGGTGACGAAGGGCATCGCCACGAAGAAGATCATGATCACGCCATGCGCGGTGAAGATCTGGTCGTAGTGGTGCGGGTTGAGGTAACCCTCGTTGCCGTTGAAGGCGATGGCCTGCTGGATGCGCATCATGATCGCATCGGCAAAGCCGCGCAGAAGCATGATGATTGCCAGGATGATGTACATGATGCCGATCTTCTTGTGATCGACGCTGGTGAACCACTCGTGCCAGAGATAGCCCCAGAGCTTGAACTTCGTGATGAGGCCGAGGAGCGCGATGCCGCCGAGCGCCACGACTGCGAAGGTCACGACGAGGATGGGCTCGTGATAGGGGATCGCTTCCCAGGTAAGCCGTCCGAAGATGAATTGCGTGAGGCTGATGTCACCGAACATGGGTTGTCCAATATCTTTCGAATGCGAGCCCCAGGGCTCGTGAGGGCCGCTCGTGAGGTCTCTCAGCGCCCGCCGGAACCGGCGAGCGCGGTGAGGTCCCGTTACATCTTGTGCATGTCGTGGTTCATCGTGGCCGGCTCCTCCTGCCGTTCCTCGACGCCCTCTGCCGGCTCTTCGCTGCGTGCGGGATTGCCGGTTTCCGGGAAGGTGGCGCCGGGCGTCTCCTCCGCCGCATGGCGGTTGTCGTGCTCCAGCTTCGCCCGGTTCTCATGGCTCTCGACGCCGGCGCCGCCCATCATGTCGATATGCATCATGTCCTTCATGCACATCTGGCCGGGGCGTGCGCACATGTTGAGCACGGCCTCGTAGAGCCCGTCCTCGACGGTGGCGTAGTAGCGGACCGGCTCCTTGATGCTCGGCTTTTCGAGCTTCAGGTAGGCGTCGCGGTTGAGCATCGTGCCGTTCTGCTTCACCCGGGCGACCCACGCATCGAAGCCCGCCTGGTCGACGCCATGGAACTTGAAGCGCATGTGCGAAAAACCGTCGCCGCTGTAATTGGACGACAGGCCTTCATATTCGCCGGGCTTGTTGATGACGGCGTGCAGCCGGGTCTGCATGCCCGGCATGGTGTAGATCATGCCGGCGAGTGCCGGCACGTAGAACGAGTTCATCACCGACGAGGCGGTGAGCTTGAAATTGATCGGCACGTCGACGGGGGCCGCCATCTCGTTGACCGTGGCGATGCCATAGTCCGGATAGAAGAACAGCCACTTCCAGTCGAGCGCCACGACTTCGACATTGATCGGCTTTACCTGTTCGGTGACCGGCCGTGCGGCATCAATCCGGTCGAGCGGGCGGTAAGGGTCGAGCTTGTGGGTGCTGACCCAGGTGATCGCGCCGAGCGCGATAATGATGGCAAGCGGCGCCGACCAGATGATGACTTCGAGGCCTGTCGAGTGGTGCCATTCCGGATCGTACTTGGCCGCCGTGTTCGACTGGCGGTAATGCCAGGCGAAATAGAGCGTCAGGCAGATGACAGGGATGATGATGATCAGCATCAGGAAGGTCGAGATGACGATCAGGTCCCGCTGCTGCGCCGCGATATCGCCGGAGGGCGACATGACGACCATGTTGCACCCCGAAAGCGTCGCAAGCATCAGCGTGAACAGGATCGATCGTCTGGCTAAACTGAATGGCTTCGGCATTTCGGCCTCAACTTGTGTTCTGTCTAGTCGGCAATAGGCGGGTGCGGCCACGCTTGAAAATGAGGTCGTTCGTCGCAGCGCAGCATTCTGTCGCAGTAGGCTAGTGAAGTTGGGGCTTTCTGTCGATGCGCGTTTGTACTAGCCCAATAGAAATGTTTGTTGTCAATTGAGGCCGGCTCGCGGGCTTTCTGCGTCTTGTCCTTGATATCGGGCGCCGATTGGTCAACATTCTAACGACATGACGCAAATCCCCGTGGAGAAGTTCATGAGCTCGGCCAGCAACCCCACATCGTCCGGTCTCGAGCGAGACGCCCGCCGCATGCACGACGACGACAAGCCGCTGTCGCCGGGCAGCGTCGCCATCGGCGTGGTGATCGGCCGGACCTCGGAATTCTTCGACTTCTTCGTCTACGGGTTGGGCTCCATTCTCGTCTTCCCGAAGCTCATCTTCCCCTTCGCGCCCAATCCGGTCGCCGCGACCCTGATGTCCTTCGCGCTGTTTCCGCTGGCCTTTCTCTCGCGCCCGGTCGGCTCCTTCGTCTTCATGTGGATCGACCGCAACTACGGCCGCGGCACCAAGCTGACGGTCGCGCTGGTCATCCTCGGCGGCTCGACCGCGTCGATCGCCTTCCTGCCCGGCTACGAGACGCTCGGATACTGGGCCGTGGCGCTGCTGGCGCTGTTCCGGCTGGGCCAGGGTTTTGCGCTGGGCGGAGCGTGGGACGGCCTCGCCTCGCTGTTGAATCTCAGCGCGCCGCCGAATCGCCGCGGCTGGTACGCGATGATCCCACAGCTCGGCGCGCCGATCGGCTTCGCGCTGGCGAGCATCCTCTTCGGCTACATGGTTTCCAGCCTTTCCGAGGCCGATTTCCTCGCCTGGGGCTGGCGTTATCCGTTCTTCGTCGCCTTCGCGATCAACGTTGTGGCGCTTTTCGCGCGCCTGCGCATCGTCGCCAGCAAGGAATTCGGCGCGGCGATGGAGGCGCAGGAACTGCAGGCCCGGCCGATCTTCGAGATGCTCAGCAAACACAGCATGGACGTGGTGCTCGGCGCCTTCGTGCCGCTCGCAAGCTTCGCGATGTTCCACCTCGTCACGATCTTCCCGCTCTCTTGGATCACGCTCTTCGGCGGCCAGTCGGCGGCGCAGTTCCTCTGGGTGCAGGTTGCGGGTGCGGCACTCGGCGCCGTCGGCATCGTGCTGTCCGGCTTCATCGCCGACCGCATCGGCCGGCGCAACGAGCTGATGCTCGGCGCCATCCTGATCGCGATCTTCAGCTTTTCCGCGCCGTTCCTGCTCGATGCCGGCGGAAAGGGCCAGGATGCCTATATCCTGATCGGCTTCTTCATCCTCGGCCTCACCTTCGGCCAGTCCTCCGGCGCCGTCTCCTCGCGCTTCACGCAATATTATCGCTATACCGGTGCCGCCCTCACCTCCGACCTCGCCTGGCTTCTCGGCGCGGGCTTCGCGCCGCTCGTGGCGCTCGGCCTCGCCAGCAGCTTCGGCATCATCTTCATCGGCGGCTACCTGATCTCCGGCGCGATCTGCACCATCGCGGCGCTCACGCTCACGCGAGCACTCGACCAGCACTGAAGGCTTGAGGGCCTCCGGCTGCTACTCGGCCGGTGCGGGCTGTTCGGCTTCGTTTGCGGGGTCGACCGGCGCTTCGGCTGGCACCTCCGGATTGCCCTCCGCCCGGTCGCGGTGGAGCGCCGCTCGGGCGAGCAGCATCAGCGTCACCGGCGTGGTGACCGTCACGAAGATGCCGATCAGGATTTCATGCACGACGAGCCGCGTGGAGAGCACTGTGAAGAAGATCATCGAGGCCATAACGATGCCGCCGGTGCCCCAGCTCGTGCCGAGTGTGGGCGCATGGATGCGTTCGTAGAAGGTCGGCAGGCGGGTGAAGCCGATCGTGCCGATCAGCGTGACGCCTGCGCCCACCACGAGGAAGAAGGAGACGGCGATCGCGGCCCAGGCCGGCAGGTCGCCCGCATGTTCGATCGTGCTCATTCGACCACCTCCCCGCGCATCAGGAATTTGGCGAGCGCCACGGTGGCCACGAAGCCGAGCATGCCGATGACCAGCGACGCCTCGAAATAGATGACCTTGCCGGTGCGGATGCCGAAGACCATAAGCAGCAGCATCGAGTTGACATATAGCGTATCGAGCGCCAGCACGCGATCCTGCGCGCGCGGACCCCGCGACATGCGGATTGCCGCGAGCGCCATGGCGAGCGCGAGCATGATTTGCGCGATGGTGACGGACCAGGCGAGGATCATGTGGCTCATTCGAAAATCTCCATCAGCAGCGCCTCGTAGCGCGTCTTGATCAGCACCCGCCATTCCTCCTCGTCGACGAGGTCGAGCACGTGGATCAGCACTGTCCTGTTCAGGGAATTGTATTCGAGCCAGGCGGTGCCCGGCGTGCTTGTCACCACGACGGCGAGCACGGCGAGCGCCGTCGGGTTTTCGAGGTCGAGCGGCACAGTCATGAAGCCGGACTTGTGGTTGCGCTTTCCGCCCGTCAGCAGGATCGAGGCGACGGCGATGTTCGAGCGCAGGATATCGTAGAGCACGATGCCGACGAGTTTGGGCAGCAGATACCATTTGTTCAGGCGCGGCTTAGCGGGCCGGAGCGATGCCATGCCCCAGGAGGCGAGCACGGCGACGATGCAGCCGAGGATGAGCTGGCCGATCGTGAAGCCGTTGAGGGCCAGCCACATGAGGACGAGCGAGGCGCTGAGGAGCGGATAGGGGAGCATGTCAGAGCCCTCCCCCGCCGTCCGGCCCGCTCGCCTCCGCCACGCCGGCGCGGCGCGCGTTGATGACGGCGTCGATATAGGTGGCCGGCTGCTGGAGGTTGCGCACCGTCTCCTCCATATAGGTCATCGCCGGGCCGGCCTTGATCGTCAGCGTCAGCGTCAGGGCGATGAGCAGCATGACCGGCGCCATTTCCATGACGAGCACGCGCGGCACGGTGCCTTCCATCGACGCCCAGAAGGTGCGGATGCCGGCGCGGGTCATCGAGATGAGCGCCGCGAGGCCCGACAGGATGAGCAGGCCGACGATCCACCAGACGGAGGCGGCGATCGGTCCTTCCTGGGCGTTCATGCCGATCATGCCTGTGAGCATGGCGAATTTCGCGACGAAGCCGGAGAGCGGCGGCAGGCCGGACAGCAGGATGCCGCAGGCGGCAAAGCAGATGCCGAGCACGGCGATCGTTCCCGGCATGGTGATGCCGACCTCGACCTCCCGCTCCTCCTCGTCCGCATCGCCATAGGCCTCCATGGTGACGGCGAGAACCGAGGCGCCGGCATCCTGCCCGCGTTCCACAAGCTCGATCAGCATGAAGAAGGCGCAGATCGTCATGGTCGAACTGACCATGTAGAACAGCGCGCCCGCCGTGACCTGCCCGTTGCTGAGGCCCAGCACCGCAAGCAGCGTGCCGGAGGAGACGAGCACCGAATAGCTTGCAAGCCGCCCGAGCGCCTGTGAGGCGAGCACGCCGATCGTGCCGAAGGCGATGGTCGCCATGCCGCCATAGAGCAGCACGTTGAGGCCGAGGCCGGCGGATTCGCCTTGTCCGAAGACGAGCAGCGACAGGCGCAGGATGACGTAGATGCCGACCTTGCTCATGATGGCGAAGATGCCGGCAACGGGTGCGGTCGCGGCGCTGTAGGCGCCGGGCAGCCAGAAATTCAGCGGCCACATGCCGGCCTTGATGAGGAAGACGATGCCGAGGATGCCGGCGCCCGCTTCCAGCAGCATGCGCCGCTCGCCCTCGATCTCGCCGATGCGCACGGCGAGATCCGCCATGTTGAGCGTGCCGGCGGAGCCGTAAATGGCGCTGACGCCGATCAGGAAGCACAGCGCCGCCGCAAGATTGACCGCGATATAGTGCATGCCGGCCTTGACGCGCATGGAACCGGAGCCGTGCATCAGCAGGCCGTAGGAGGCGGCCAGCATCACCTCGAAGAAGACGAAGAGATTGAACAGGTCGCCGGTGAGGAACGCGCCGTTGAGGCCCATCAGCAGGAGCTGGAACAGCGTGTGGAAATGCGCGCCGGCCGCATGCCAGCGGGCGAGCGCGAAAACCAGCGCCGGAATGGCGAGGATCGAGGTGAGCACCAGCATCAGCGCCGAGAGGCGGTCGACCACCAGCACGATGCCGAAGGGGGCCGGCCAGTTGCCGAGCAGGTAGACGCCCTCGAAGCCGCCTTCGCCGCTGCCGCCATTTGCCAGCCGGAACAGCGTGATGGCCACGGCGGCGAGCGCCAGGCAGGAGACAACGCTGATCATCGCTTTGACGACACGCTCGCGCTCGTCGAAGAACAGGAGGAGCGCGCCGGCGACCAGCGGGATGAGGATCGGCGCGATGATGAGGTGTTGCTGCCAGCCGCTCATTTCGGCTGCTCCCTGCCGTCGACATGGTCGGTGCCGGTGAGGCCGCGGGCGGCGAGCAGCACGACTAGGAAGAGCGCCGTCGTGGCAAAGCCGATGACGATGGCGGTCAGCACCAGGGCGTGCGGCACCGGATCGGTGAGCGTCGAGATGTCGACGCCCTCGCCGAGCAGCGGTGCGGCATTGGACTTCACGCCGCCGACGCCGAAGATGAAGAGGTTGACGGCGTAGGAGAGCAGCGACAGGCCGATGATGACCTGGTAGGTGCGCGGGCGCAGGATGAGCCAGACGCCCGAGCCGGTCATGACGCCGATGCCGATTGCGAGAACGAGTTCCATCAGGCTTCCTCCGCCTTTGTGGCGTCGAGATTGCGGACCCGATGCGTGCGTATGGATTGGTGGGCGAGCGCGATGAGGATGAGCACCGTCGCGCCGACGACGAGGGAGAAGACGCCGAGATCGAACAGCAGCGCGGTCGCCGCCGGCACCTTTCCGATGAACGCCACCTCGATATATTGCGAATGGGATGTCAGGAACGGATAGCCTAGGAACCAGGCCCCGATGCCGGTCGCGGCCGCCAGCAGCAGGCCGAAGCCCATCCAGCGCAGCGGCAGTATGCGCAACCGGTCCTCCGCCCATCGCACGCCGCCCGCCAGATATTGCAGCAGGAAGGCGATCGCCATGGTGATGCCGGCGGCAAAACCGCCGCCCGGCAGGTCATGGCCGCGCAGGAAGAGATAGACCGAGAAGGTGATGACGACCGGGAACATCCACTGCATGATGACCGAGGGCACGAGCAGGTAGTCACGCACCGTGTCGCCGGCCGAGCGTTCCGGGCGTTCGGCGTCATACGCGTTCTGGATGCGCTGCTGCTCCGGCTTCTCGATGCTGTCGGCCGCCGGACGGAAACGACGCAGGAGCGCGAACACCGTCAGCGCCACGATGGCGAGCACCGCGATCTCGCCCATCGTGTCGAAGCCGCGGAAGTCGACGAGGATGACGTTAACGACGTTGCGACCGCCGCCTTCCGTATAGGCCTTTTCGAGGAAATAGCTGGCGATGGCGTCCGGAACCGGCTGTTTCATGATGGCGTAGGAGAAGATGAACATGCCGAAGCCGCAGGAGATCGCCAGCAGGAAATCGCGGAAACGGCGGCTGCGCGCGGCAAGCGACACGGAGTTGTCGACCTTTTCCGAGCGCTTGGGCAGCCAGCGCAGGCCGAGCAGCAACAGGACCGTCGTGACGATCTCGACCAGGAGCTGGGTGATGGCGAGGTCGGGCGCCGACAGCCAGACGAAGGTGATGCAGGTGGTGATGCCGGCGCCGCCGAGCAGGACGAGGGCTGCAAGCCGGTGATACTTCGCCTGGTAGGCGGCGGCGAGCGCGCAGAAGGCGCCGACGCACCAGACGGCGGCGAAGATCGGGTCGACATCGCCGAATTCCGGCGGTTTTGGTGTGAAGCCGGCGAGATAGAGCGGCACCACGCCGGCAAGCAGTCCCGCGGCTGCGACGAGGCGCAGCTGCGGCTGGAGATTGCGCGTGCCGAGGTGGCTTTCCAGCCAGCGCGCCCATTTCCACGACACCGTCACGAGCACGCGCTCGAAGATGCGCTGGCCGCCGAGATGGCGGAACAGCGGCGGCCCGTCATCGCATTTGGCGAGATAATCCTTCAGCACCGCATAGAGCGCCGCGCCGCCGATGAGCGCGATCATGCTCATGATCAGCGGCGTGTTGATGCCGTGCCAGACAGCGAGGCTGTAATCCGGCGTGCGCTCGCCCAGCACCGAGACGACGGCGGAATGCAGGAACGGGCCGATCGACAGGCTCGGGATGATGCCGACGACGAGGCAGGCGAGCACCAGGAACTCGATCGGGAAGCGCATCCAGTGCGGCGGCTCGTGCGGCTTGGGCTTCGGCAGGTCGACGGGCGGCGGGCCGAAGAACACCATGTGGATGAAGCGGAGCGAATAGGCGACGGAGAAGGCGCCGGCCAGCGTCGCGACATAGGGCAGGATGCGGTCGAGCACGGAATCTGCGTGCGTTTCAACGGCTTCCGCGAAGAACATCTCCTTGGATATGAAGCCGTTTAGGAGCGGAACCCCGGCCATGGCCGCACTCGCCACCATGGCGAGCGTGCCGGTGATCGGCAGGTATTTGAAGAGCCCGCTTAATCGTCGCATGTCGCGCGTGCCGGTTTCGTGGTCGATGATGCCGGCGGCCATGAAGAGCGAGGCCTTGAAGGTGGCGTGGTTGACCATGTGGAAGATCGCGGCGACGGCGGCAAGCGGACTGCCGAGACTGAGCAGCGTCGTGATGAGGCCGAGATGGCTGATCGTCGAATAGGCGAGCAGGCCCTTCAGGTCCTGCTGGAACATCGCGAAATAGGCGCCGAGGATCAGCGTGCTGATGCCGGCGATGCCGAGCAGCATGAACCATTCATAGGTGCCCGACAGCGGTGGCCAGAAGCGCACCAGAAGGAAGACGCCCGCCTTCACCATGGTCGCGGAATGCAGGTAGGCCGAGACCGGCGTCGGCGCGGCCATGGCATTCGGCAGCCAGAAATGGAACGGCACCTGCGCGCTCTTGGTCAGGGCGCCGATGAGGATCAGTACCAGGGCCGTCAGGTAGAGCGGATGGGCCTTGATCTTGTCGCCGGCCGCCAGCACCACGTCGAGATCGTAGCTGCCGGCGATGTGGCCGAGCACGATGAGGCCGGCGAGCAGGCAGAAGCCGCCGATGCCGGTGATCGTCAGCGCCATGCGCGCGCCGTCACGCGCGGCGGCATTGTGATGCCAGTAGCTGATCAGGAGGAAGGAGAAGATGCTAGTGAGCTCCCAGAACACCGAGAGCAGGATGATGTTGCCCGACAGAACGATGCCGAGCATGGAGCCCATGAAGGCGAGCAGGAACGAGAAGAAGCGCGGGACCGGGTCCTCTTCCGACATGTAATAACGCGCGTAGAGCACGACGAGGCAGCCGATGCCGGTGACGAGCATGGCGAAGAGCCAGGCGAAGCCGTCCATGCGCAGCGTGACGTTCAGGCCGAGCTGCGGCAGCCATTGCAGATCGACGCGGACCTTGCCGCCATCGCGCACCGCGGGGTAGAGCACCGCCGTCATGACGAAGCCGGCAAAGGCGACGACGCCCGCCATGCGCGCCGCGAGCACCCGCGAATCCGTCCGCAGCAGAATGGTCGCGGCGAGGCTTCCCGCGAAGGGAAGGCAGACCAGCAGGACCAGAATCATTTCACCTGTCATCGTTTAAATCGATCGCTTTACGTCAGAGCTTCTCACGCCGGCATGCCGGCGACATCGGGAAGACCGCGCGCGATCGACGGGACGATCGAAGCGGTCGTCAGGCGAAATGGAACGGAGGGGCACGGGCCCCGCGCGTTTCGATGCGGCCGCTACCGCAGCGGCACTGCGGAACGATGGCGACAGCGACGTCCGCGTCCGCCACGCGCAAAATGCCTTGCGCCGGCGGACAGCCGATGCCGTCGCCGCCGTCAAGCGGCGTGACCTTGCCGGCGACGGGGCGCTTGCGGCACTCCAGGTCGGCAAGTGCAGATGGATGACCAAAAGTCTTCTGCGTGCCGTAACGAAGCAGTTTCGAGCTGGCGCTGACGGCAGAAGGTGCGGACAGCGTGGATATCAACAGCAAAAGACAGGTGAACGTGGCGCAGAAAAGGCGGAAAGCCCGACGAACCGGTCGATGCTGTTGCCCTGTTGCTGCCAAACGCCCTGCCTCTCGATTTCGTCGTCCGCGTTGAATTTTCTCTCATCCGGACAATACGTTGGCGGGCTCGACACTGTCCACCCGCCAGCATGAAACTTTTCCAAAATTACGCCGATTTGCCGCAACCTGGGGCATGATTTTCTTACCATGCGGGCTGAAGGCCAGGATGCCGCGGCCGGCTCGGCTTGATGCCCTGTCGCTTTCAGCGCATTCTAGTCTTGCGAATCGCATGAAGCAGACCTGCTCCAGGAAGGGCCTTGCCCCGGAGCGTATGGTGCGTCGAATATCTGGACCTGCCGGTCGAACGCTCCCGGCCCTCCAGCGAGTTCCGTGTCCCTGTCCTGCCTGCACATCCTGCGCGGCACATCGGCGACATGGCGTCAGTCAACCCTTGAACGGGCAACTCTTGAACGGGGATTAGCGATGTCGGATGTGCGTTTGGAATGGATCAGCAAGCGAGCCTATGCGATCTGGGAAGAGGCCGGCCGGCCGCATGGCCAGGACGCCGAACATTGGGAACAGGCCGCGCGCGAGCGCGACGAGTTCGAGCGCGTGGCGCTCGCCGAGGATCCCAAGCCGGCCAGTGCGAAAAAGCCGCTGATTGAGATCTCCAAGAAGGCGCAGACGAAAAAGTCCGAGGCGCAGACGAAAAAGTCCGAGGCCAAGCCGAAGAAGAAGGCGGATGCCAGCGCCGAAAAGCCGCTCGCCGCCAAGGCCGCCGCAAAAGCGAAATCGGCCAAGGGCGCGGCGAACAGCAAGCCTATTTGATAGCCTTCAGAGGGTGGCCAGCGTCCGGTTGGTGATCGCGCCCGCATAGGCGTCCCGCTGGGTGACCTTCTGCTCCAGCGCGGCGATGATGCTGTCGGCAAAATCGATGTCGTAGAGATCGAACATCACGTTGAGGCCGCCCGGCGTGAAGACGTTGATCTCCAGAATCTTGTCGCCGACGATATCTAGGCCGACGAGGAACATGCCGTCCTCGACGAGTTTCGGCCGCACCATTTCCGCAATCGCAAGGATTTCCGGTGTGATCTCGACGGAGACCGCCGTGCCTGCCGCGTGGATGTTCGAGCGCACCTCGCCCTTCGCGGGCACCCGGCGGATCGCGGCATATTTGCCGTCCCGCTCCAGCGGGCGGCCGTTCATCAGGAAGAGCCGGATGTCGCCTTCGGTCGCGGCCGGCAGGTAGTTCTGCGCGATCAGGTAGCCCTCGCCGCTGACGGCCTCGAAGATCTGGTTGAGGTTCGCCTCGTCGGGTGAGCCGATCTTGAAGACGTTCTTGCCGCCGGAGCCCTGCAGCGGCTTCATGATGACGCCCTCCTTGTGCCCATCGATGAAGGCGCGGATTTCGTCGATGCTCTTGGAAATCAGCGTTTCCGGCCGCACGGCGCGCGGAAAACCCTGGAAATAGAGCTTGTTCTGCGCCAGCGACAGCCCGTCCGGATCGTTGACGACGATGGTGCCGCGCGCGGCAGCAAGCCGGCCGAACATCGCGCCGACATGGGCCGCCCAGGGCCGGTCATCGGCATCGAGCGACGGGTCGTTGCGCAGAAACAGCACGTCGACATCGCTCGTGTCCATCGTCTCGATGGCAGTGTCATCGCCCTGGAGGGCCGAGTGAAAACTCTCCGCCTTCTTGTAGCGTTTTCCCGGCAGCACGCGGCCGCGCACCGACAGGCTGTCATCTGCCCTGAGCACGAAATCGCCCGGCGTCACGTAGCAGATCTCATGCCCGCGCGCGAGTGCGGCCATGGCAAGGCCGGTGGTGGTATAGGTCGGGGTTTCCCCCTCGATCGAATTGACGAAAAAGGCGATACGCATGGTTGCTCTCCTCAAGCTTCGAGCATTGTCAGGGGTGTCAGTCCGGCACGGGCGAGCTCCAGCCTTGCGCGCCCGCGATCGGTTTCGAGACAGAGTGGCCGCAGGATCGGCGCCTTCAGCAGGCCGCGGGCGCCGAGTTCCTCCATCACGCTGAAATGGCCTGCCGAAATCTTGCCCATCCAGAACGGATCGAGCGCGCCGCCGCCCTTCAGGTGGCTCAGCAGCGAAAGCAGCCCGCGCAGATAGATCGCGTCCTTGGCGAGCCCGCCGCCGCGGAAGACGCGCAGCAGCAGGCCGAAGGCGGTCTCGGCGTCGAAATCGTATTCCTGCGTCAGCGTGCGAAAACTCTCGACGAAGGAGGCGCCGGCCAGCATCAGGTCACAACCGACGACGCGGGCGGCGAGCAGCCGCAGCCGCTCCGGCGTGAAGCCGCCGGCAAGGAATTCGGCGAAGACCGCCAGCCCCTCCTGCATGCCTTCATAACCGGAAAGCCCGGTGCGGAAGACGCGCAAGCCCTGCGCCGAGCCGTTGAAATAGGTGAGCAGGTGCACGCCGACCTCGTGGCTCAACAGCGCATCGACGCGGTGGCGCATCATGCGCGTGCGCCGTGAAATCAGCAGGCGGCGGCCGGAGACGAGCAGGCCGGCCGGCACGTCGTCGCGCAGTTCGATCGCCGCGTCGAAACCGTCATAATTCTGGTGGTAGTGCATCATCATAGAGCGCGCCTTGCGCTCGACATAGAAGCAATCCACCACCTCGTCGTCATCGGCCGCGGCGGGCATGCGCTTGGCGTCCCCCGTCCCATGAAGGACTTCCGCCGCTGCCTTGCGCAGCGACGGCTCGACGGGGCCGTAGAGCGCGCGGCCGAATTCGACGAAACGCGCCTTCTCCCGCGCGCCGATCAGCGTCAATTGCAGGTCGAGCTCCTGCTGCTTTTCGCGGTAGATCTGGTGCAGGACGGGATCTTCGAGCCGGTCGAGCGAAATGGAGTAGAGGCGGCGCTTCTGCCCCTCCACCAGGAGGTTCAGCGGCCGGTAGAGGAAACGTGGCGGCCGGTCGTATTGGTTCGCCTTGAACTCCTGCCAGGCGGCATTGGCGTTGATCGGCGTCACGGCAAGCAGGAAATCAAAGCTGGAGGCGACATCGTCCATGCCGCGGTCGGCCCGCTCGACCGCGTCGATGAAGGCCTTTCGGCCGAAGGCCCGGTAGGTGGCGGGTTTCGGAAAGCCGTCCGCCTCCAGAAAGGCCGCGAAGGCGCGCAGGCCGGCGTCGAGGAAATTGTCGACGAGGCGCTCGCGCAGGTCCGGATAGGTGGCGTCGGATCCTGTGACGCGGTAGATCGGCGCGAAGCGCAGCGTCAGAAGCGGCAGCTTGAGCTTCAGAAGCTCCGGCCGTGCACAGGGATCGTCCTCCGCTGCGCAGAGCTCGACATGCGGCGTGCGGAAGCGGGCCTCGAACGCCTCAACCGCCGTCTCGAACGCCTCCATCGCCCGCCTGGCTGCGGGCTGGCGCGTCGCCGACAGCATGACCTCGAAGGGCTGGAGGAATGGTGCATCGTCGGACAGCAGCCGGTCGCGCTGCAACTCGTCCACGTCGAGCAGCACGAAGGTGCCGAATTTATTGCGCAGCGCCGCGGCAATCGGTGCGATGAGCTCGACGGCGTCCTCGATGCGCGGCGTGACGAGGTAGGAGGCGTTCGCGGCGGCGACCTCGCGCGCCACGACATGGGTGTCCGGCTCGCCGACATGCAGGCAGAGAAACGGCAGTGGCCGGTCGATATGCAGGCGCCCGCCTTCGAGGTCGCGCCGCACCGGCTTGCCGGCTTCGAGCGCTTCGATCACGTCCTGAACAAGCATCTTTTCCTGCTTCTGGCGCGGCTTGCGCGCCGCCTTCGCTGGGCTCATGCGACCTCCCGCAGCGCCCGTTCGAGCACCGGCGCAGCACCCGCGACGAGCGCCTGAAGGGCCGCAAGCGCCTGCCAGTCCGGCGCGCCCGTCCATTCGTCCATGAAGACCTTCTTGAATTCGACGGCGATGGCGCAACCGTTTTGCGGGAAACGCTCGTGGATGAAGCGCGTCTGCTCGCCACGCCCCTCGAAGGCGATGTTCTCGCGCACGTCCAGCCGGCGGCCGAGAAAATCGAAATCGGCGGCGAAGTTCATGAAGGCATCGACCACCGGCGCCCATCGGGACCGATCCATCGAGGAGGTGCCGATGTTGATTTCCGGCGCATCGCTTGCTTCGGTCGGAGGTGCCGAGGGGCCGGCGCGGCGGTGGTTGTAACTGTGCATGTCCAGCACGACGAAGCGGCCGTGCTGCGCCTCCACGCCGCGAAGATAGTTTTCCAGCATGCCGTAATAGGCATCGTGCACGGCGAGGCTTTCGGCAAGCTCGGTTTCGGAGGGCGGCGCGCGCCAGACCTTCAGGCCCCAGGCCTGTTCCGGCCGCAGGTAGATGGCGCCATCGCGGGCGCGATTGAGGTCGATCTCGAAGCGGGAGCGGTGGAAGACGATGCGATTGCTGAGGCCGCGAATGGTTTCGGCCGTGAACGGGTCTTCCTCGCGCAACCGCTCGTCGTCGTCCAGCGCCATGTTCAAGAGGAGGTTCTGGCGCACGGCGTGGCCATTGTGGATGGCGGTGCCGACGATCGGCGAGGCGCCGCGCTGCGTCGTCCACCAGGCATGCTCGTCTCCGCGGTCGATATCGTCCAACATTCGCCTCGCCCTGCCCTGTTTCCGTCCGCAAGGAATGCCCGAGGAAGATGTTCGTTCCACCCGTTGCGGTACGATGGCCCCTTGGAGGCGGGCGCAAAGCACTCTATCTGAACGGCAACACGTTTTTTTGAACGAGGATCCCCGTGCGCTCGCTCTACATGCTGGCCGGCCTGCTGATGACGGCGCTCGGCATTATCGGCGCTTTCCTGCCCCTGCTCCCGACGACACCCTTCCTGCTCGTCGCCGTCTGGTGTTTTTCGCGCTCCTCGCCGCGTCTCGAACAGTGGCTGCTGAACCACCGCACGCTCGGCCCGCCGCTCCAGAACTGGCGGCGCGAGGGCGCCATCTCCGCGCGCGCCAAAATCGTCTCCGTCTGCCTCATCGTCGCGAGCTACGGCTTCTTCTATTACCGCACGCAGCCCTCGCTGCTTCTCGCCGCAACGGTCGCGCTCATCCTGTCGGGAAGCGTGCTGTTCATCCTAACCCGTCCCCTGCCGAAAAGGAGCTGAAGAGATGGCTGCGAGCGAAAATCCGGTCATCGTCTGGTTCCGCAAGGATCTGCGCGTCGACGACAACGCCGCGCTCGCCGCCGCCGTGGAGACGGGGCGCCCCATCGTCACGCTCTACATCCGCGAGCCGGAAAAAGCCGGAACAGGCCCGCTCGGGGGTGCGCAGCAATGGTGGCTGCATCATTCGCTGGCCTCGCTCGGCAAGACGCTTCAGAAGCTCGGCTCACCGCTGGTGCTGCGCAGCGGTGCGGCGGATGCGGTGCTTGCCGATCTGATCGAGGAGACCGGCGCCGACGCCGTCCACTGGAACCGCCGGCACGATCCCGCGGGCATCGCGATCGACACGGAGATCAAGGCGGCGCTGAAGGGGCGCGGCATTGCCGCCAAAAGCTTCGCCGGACAATTGCTGCACGACCCGACGCGCCTGATGACCGGGGAGAAAAAGCCGTATCGCGTCTATACGCCGTTCTGGAAGGCGCTGGAGCGGGAGGGCGAGCCGCATGAGCCGATCGACGCGCCGGAGAAACTGACTTCCCTCCGAAAGACCGCTGCATCCGAGACGCTCGACGACTGGGACCTCCTGCCGAAGAAGCCGGATTGGGCGGCCGCATTCCCCGATGTCTGGACACCCGGGGAGGAGGCGGCGCGCGAACGGCTGGAAAGCTTCGTCGACGGCGCGATCGACGGTTACAAACAAGATCGCGACCATCCCGCGATCGACGCGACGTCGATGCTGTCGCCACATCTGGCGCTGGGCGAAATCTCGCCCGCCCGGATCTGGCATGCCACACGCGGCCTGAGGGCGCCGGCGGAGGACGTCGTGCATTTCCGCAAGGAACTCGCCTGGCGGGAATTCTGCTACCACCTGCATTTCCATTTCCCGCAGCTTGCGGAAAAAAACTGGAACGACCGTTTCGACGCCTTCCCTTGGGAAGCGGCTCGCAAGAACTTCAAGCTCTGGACCCGCGGCCAGACGGGCTATCCCATCGTCGACGCCGGCATGCGGCAGCTCTGGAAACATGGCTGGATGCACAACCGCGTGCGCATGATCACCGCTTCCTTCCTGATCAAGCACCTGATGATCGACTGGCGGCGTGGGGAAGAATGGTTTCGCGATACGCTGGTGGATGCCGATGCGGCCTCGAATGCGGCGAACTGGCAATGGGTGGCGGGCTCCGGCGCCGATGCCTCGCCCTTCTTCCGCATCTTTAACCCGATCCTGCAGGGCGAGAAATTCGATGCGGACGGCACCTATGTCCGCACCTTCGTGCCGGAACTGGAGAAGCTCGATGCGGCCTGGATACACAAGCCCTTCGATGCGCCGGAAAGTGCGCTGAAGAAGGCCGGCGTCGAGCTTGGGAAAACCTATCCGAAGCCGATCGTCGATCACGGCAAGGCGCGCGAACACGCACTCGCCGCCTACAAAGCGCTGAAGGGCGACTGAATCAGTCTTCGCGCGCGAGTGCGGAGACGAGCAGCGAGACGAAGGCCTCGCCCGCCTCTTCCAGCGCGCCGCTATTGTCGATGACGACGGTATCGGCGGCGACGACAATTTCCGGCACGGCACGGTCGAGACGCTTTGCAATGCCCTCCGCACTTTCCCGGCCGCGCGCGGCAAGCCGGGCGGCAAGAATGTCCGGCCGCGCGGTGATCACCACGACCTTCAGCCGCGCGTAGGCATCGGCGAAGGCGGGCAAGGCCGAACGGCTGCCATTGGCAACGAGCGTCACGCCGGTCGCCAGCGCGTCCAGCGTTTCGCGCGGGATGCCGTAGGACAGGCCATGCGCCTCCCAGGAGACGGCGAAGCCGCCCTTGGCGGCGCGTGTGCGAAACCCTTCCGCGTCGATCGCCTCATGCTCCTCCCCCCCGGCATCGGCCGGGCGCGTGATGACGCGGCGAACGAAGCGCACACGGGCCTCTTCGGCAAAATGCCGCGCCGCATAGCACATCACGCTATCCTTGCCGGCACCGCTCGGACCGACGACGACGACCATCGTGCCGGCAGCAACGACAGGCGGCTGGCGGACGGCGGCTTCGGCGTCGAGGCTCATGCCACGCGCCTGCCCTGGCGCCAGACGGAGCGCACGACCGGAACGCCGGAGGGGCGGCGCACGCGCACGAGATCGGCGCGCAGGCCCTTGGCGATCGCGCCTCGATCATCGAGGCCGACCGTGCGGGCGGGGGTCGTCGAGACCATGTTGATGGCCTTCGGCAGGTCCATGCCCTCATCGGCGAGGATGAAGGGCGCGTGCATCAGGCTGAACGGCACGTAGTCGGAGGACAGCACGTCGAGCACGCCGATGTTGGCGAGGTCGCGAGCGGCGATGTTGCCGGAATGCGACTTGCCGCGCACGATGTTCGGCGCGCCCATCAGCACGCTCATGCCGGCACCATGCGAGGCCTTCGCGGCTTCGACGCTGGTCGGGAATTCGGCAAGGCGGATGCCGTAGCCGATCGCCTCCTCGACATGCTCCAGCGTCGCATCGTCGTGGCTCGCGACCGAGATGTTGCGGGCGGCGCAGGAGGCGGCGATCGCATCGCGGTGCGGCTTGGCATAGCGGGCGGAAAGGTCCTGCTGGCGCTTGCAGAAGGCGTCGAACTCGTCGTCGGTGAGGCCGCGCTTCTTCTTGTAGTAGAGGATATATTGCTCCAGCGTCTGGAACTGGCGCTGTCCAGGCGCGTGGTCCATCAGCGAGACGAGACGAACGAGCGGATCATCCTCGAATTCCTCGTAGTGTTCCAGCACGTTGTCGGTCGAGACTTCGCAGCGCAGGTGAATGAGGTGTTCCGCGCGCAGGCGGTCCTCGTTCTGCGCCTCTGCGATGGCGTTGGCCATGGCGCGCATCTCGCCCTTCTCGAAGCCGCCGTCCTCGTCCGAGCCCATGCGCAGGCAATCGAAGACGGTGGTGATGCCGGAGGTCACGACCTGGGCGTCGTGTGACTGGATGGCGGCCGTCAGGCCCCAGCGCACGCCGGGGCGCGGCGAATAGTGGGCTTCCAGATGGTCGGTGTGCAGTTCGACGAGGCCGGGGATGAGGAAGTCACCTTCCATGTCCTCGCCCTCATTAGAGGAGCCTTCGGAGATGTCGGCGATCAGGCCATCGCGCAACACCAGCGTGCCGTCGAGGATCCTGTCCTCAAGCACGATGCGGGCATTGGAGAGAACGGTTTCGCGGGTCATGTCAGGCGGTCTTTCTGTTGGCTGCGGCTGCGAGCGGGAAGAGCGAATGGACGGTGAAATCAGCGCCGCGCGACGGCTCCCGGAAGAGCGCCAGACCGGCGATCGTTAGCGGCCGGCCGTGGAAATCGGCGAACTGGTCGAGAAGCACGCGTTCGACGGCATCGCGGCGCTCGGCCGGAACGCGCCCCGTCAGCGTCATGTGGAAGCGGAACTCGTCGAACACGTAAGGATAGCCCCACTGCACCAGGTTCTGGCGCTCGGCGGCCGTGAGTTCGTCGGGCTTGCGGCGGGAAATGTCTGCCGAGGTCAGCGGCGCGCGAAAACGCTCGAAACGGCGCACGACTTCGCCGGCAAAGCTCTGCAACGCGTCGCACTGGTCGCCCGGCACGAGCGCGAAGAACGAGCCGAGCCGGCCGACGACGAGTTCCGGAATGTCGAACGGCTCGGTTTCTGAGACGAACCGGCCGATTTCAGCCACGAAGTCGGCCTCGCTGCGGCCTTCGGCAAGCGCAAAGGGCGCCTTCATCGTGGCGTGGAAACCATAGCGGCGCGGGTCTGCCGTGAGGCCCGAAAGCGTCGCCGCGTCGAACCCGCCCACGGCCGGCTGCTCCAGGGCTGCACCCGTGAACGCATTGCGCCCCAGCCAGCGCTGGGCGGAAAGGGTCAGCGGGTCGCTTGCAGGCGGGGTGAAATAGAGGGCGTAACGCAAGGGCTCATTCCTATAAAATTCAAGTCATGCCGCCGGATCGGCGGCATCGGATCTTGTAGGGATTCGTGTGGCAGCATCATGCCGCCACGCCGATCAATGCGACGGCTTGCCCATCAGGCGGGAACGCAGCGCATTCGATATGCCGTCGAAGACGAAAACCACCATGAGGATCAGCAGTACCATGTAGGCGACGTTCTCCCAGTCGGAATTCGTGCGCATCGCCTCCCAGAGCTTCAGGCCGATACCGCCGGCGCCGACGGCACCGATGATCGTGGCGGAACGGGTGTTCGATTCCCAGAAGTAAAGCGCCTGCGAGGCGAAGAGCGGCATGACCTGGGGCAACACGCCGAAGCGCTGCACGGCGACGGGTGCCGCCCCCACCGACTTCACGCCTTCGCGCTGCTTGTCGTCGATGTTTTCCAGCGCTTCGGAATAGAGTTTGCCGAGCGTGCCGGTGTCGGTAAAGAAGATCGCCGACATGCCGGCGAGCGGCCCGGGACCGAAGGCGCGGGTGAAGAACAACGCCCAGATGAGCATGTCGACGGAGCGCAGGAAGTCGAACAGGCGCTTGGTGATCTGGTTGGAGAACCAGTTGCGCGTGATGTTGCGCGCCGCGAGGAACGCCAGCGGGAAAGCGAGCAGCATCGCAAACAGCGTTCCGACGAAGGCCATGACGATCGTCTGGAGCAGCTTGGTCCAGACGTCGAGATGCTGCCATTCGGAATTGTAGAGGATATTGTCCCAGGCAAGCGACAGGTTCGACTGTTTCGGGTCGATGCGCTCGCCCGAGGTGATCAGCGACACCACGTCAGACGTCGACTTGCCGTGGAAGGGCGAGTTGGTGTCGAACAGGAAATTCGCCCAGCCGAGGAAGCGTTTGCGGATCGAGACATCGTCCGCCTCGATCTCGCCCCAGCCGGCAAACCCAAAGGCCAATGTGATCTTCTGGCCCGGCGTCTTCTGCGTCGCCCAAGCCGGCAGCGTGCCTTCGGGCTTCACCTCGGAACCGTCCACGTCCACCACGAGCGTCTCGCCGGCATGCTGGACCGTCACGCGCTCCGGCACGACCTCGACGCTCGTCGTGGAATTGAGCGTGATCTTCGCGCGCTTGACCACTTCTTCCTCGCGCGTCGTCGCCGTTGCAAGGCCCTCGGCCGCAGCAGCCGAGCCGCCGATGACGGCGCCTTCGCCCATGAAGCCCATTGAGGCGGGCTTCTTTTCCGTCGTGGTCGTGGCACCGGCAGCAGGCGTCGTGCGGGTCATCGTGCCAAGCTCGATTTCGACCCAGTCAGGCTTGGCATTCGGGCCGAGCGGCGAGAAGCGCGGATAAGTGAGCTTCATCGCGCCATCGGGATCGATCGCCACTTCCGGGCGGACCTCGTAGGAGACCCAGTCGGCGAGATAGGTGCCGGCAATGTTCCAGTTCGCGGTGCCGAGCACATGGCCGATCGCGAAAAACCACCAGCAGTAGAGCGCATAGAGCACGAAGCCGCCGGTGATGATGGCGATACGAAAACGCTGCCAGAACGAGCGGTGGAAGACGGCCGGGTGGCGTGCCGCGATCTCATCCATCTGTGCGGAATTGAGGGTCGTCATGGCGCACTCCTATTGAGCCAGCCGGAAGGCATGATCGCCGACCAGCTTGCGGCGCAGCCAGGCGGAAAACTGGTCGACGGCGATGATGGTGATGAGGAGAAGCAGCACGATGGCGAGCGTCTTCGCCTGGTGGTTCTGGCCGATCGATAGGCGCAGCAGCTCGCCGATGCCGCCGCCGCCGACGGCGCCGATGATGGTCGAGGCGCGCACGTTGATTTCAAGGCGCAGCAGGAAATAGCTCACGAAGTTCGGCAGCACCTGCGGCACGATGCCGAACCAGACGCGCTCCACCCAGCTCGCACCCACGGCGCGAAGCCCCTCCTCGGCCTTCATGTCGGCATTCTCGACGACCTCGAAGAACAGCTTTCCAAGCGCACCCACCGTGTGGATCGACACGGCGATGACGGCGGGAAGCGGCCCGAGCGACAGGATGGCGAGGAAGAAGCCGGCGAGCACGACTTCCGGGAAGGCGCGAAGGATTTCCATGAAGCGGCGCACGAAACCGCGCAGCAGGCGGTTGGCGACGAGATTCTTGGCGGCGAGGAAACAGAGCAGGAAACCGAAGACCATGCCGATGATGGTAGAGAACAGCGCGATGTTCAGCGTTTCCAGCATTTTGTGGAAATATTCCGGCACGTAGAGGCTCTCGGTGATGTAGAGCCGGCCTTCGGGATAATTGTACTTGAAGCTGCCATCGTCATAGGGCGACGGCAGGTCGAACAGTGCGCGGAAGACCTCAAAGCCATCGCGTGGCACCATGTCGCCGACGAAGTCGAAGAGATAGGGCAGCCGGTCGAAGAACTTGCCGGCATTCGTCTCGTTGGCGAACCACAGCGAGCCGGAGAGTGCGACCGCAAGGATGGCGAGGCCCAGCCAGGTATAGAGGCGGCGGCGCGCGTTCAGCTCCTGCCAGTGTCGCTCGATCAGTGCGCCCTTCTCGCTGAAGCCGTCGTGGAGCGTGTTCGTGGCCATGGTCTATCCCGGCTTGTTCAAAAAACAGAGGCGCCGGCCGGGGTGCGGCCGGCGCCGATGTCCGTATGGCGATCAGCCGCCGATCGTTGCCTTGCGGGCGTCGATGATCGGCTTGTAGAAGTCGACGTTGACTTCCGTGAACGAGGTGAAGTCACCGCCCATGACGGCGGAGAAGCAGGCTGCGTCCTTCTTCGGCAGGTCGAGCATGAACTGCTTGAACTTCGCCTTGGTCTCGTCAGCCATCGCGCTGCGAACGACGATCGGGCCGTTCGGGATCAGCGGCGACTTCCAGATTTCGACGAGGTCGTTCATGTCGAGAATGCCCTTCTCGACCATCTTGTAGAGGTTGCCGGAGGTGTAGCCGTCCTTGAACTCGCCAACGCCCGAACCGAAGGTCGTGCCGGCATCGAACGTGCCCTTCAGCACTTCGAGGACGAGGTTTTCGTGACCGCCGCCGAAGCCAGTTTCAGCGAAATATTCCTTGACCGGGCCGCCGATGGCTTCCGGCAGGGTGACGAGCGGGATCAGGTAGCCGGAGGTGGAGTCCGGGTCGGCGAAGCCGAGCTTCTTGCCCTTCAGGTCTTCGAGCTTGGTGATGCCGGAATCCTTGCGAGCGACCATGATCGAGTGGTAGCCAGTCGAGCCGTCGGTCTGGACGGTCGTCAGGATCGGCTCGACAGCCTTCGGGTCGGCGAGGTAGATCTTGGCATAGCCGGAAGCGCCGAGTTCGGCGTAGTCGAGCGTACCGCCGAGCAGGCCCTGGATGACGCCGTCATAGTCGGCAGCCGGGAAGAACGAGACCTTCTCGAAGCCGAGGTCGGCCTTCAGGTGATCGCCGAGGCACTGGTAGTTGCGCAGGCGATCCGCTTCGTTTTCGCCGCCGATGATGCCGACGCGGAATTCCTTGAGGTCTTCAGCCTGTACGTGGCCGGCGAGCGCGATGAGCGCGACGGCGCCGAGAAGAACTTTCTTCAGCATGGTCTCTCTCCTGTTTGACCGGCTTTGCCGGCTGGAAGTTTATGACCCTTCACGCGGGTCCTTCGATCCTGGCGGGGAGCTTAAAGCCCGGCCAGTGCCAGCGGTGTCGGGCTGGCGGATTCCTTGATGTTGTCCTGTTTGGCGGGGTTGCGGATCGCCGTGGAGGTCATGCTCTCGTCGATTTCCGCGCCATCTGCGCCCGTGCCGTAGATCGTGCGCACCGCTTCGCTATCGAGCTCGCGCGCCGAACCGTCGAAGACGACGCGGCCATGCGCCATGCCGATGATGCGCTCGCAATAAGCGCGCGCCGTATCGAGCGTGTGCAGGTTGGTGATGACCGTGATGCCCTCGCGCTCGTTGATGTCGCGCAGCGCGTCCATGACGATCTTGGCGTTCAGCGGATCGAGCGAGGCGATCGGCTCGTCCGCGAGCAGCATCTTCGGGTTCTGCATCAGCGCACGCGCAATCGCCACGCGCTGCTGCTGGCCGCCGGAGAGCGTGCCGGCCGGCTGAAGAGCCGTCTGCTCGATGCCGAGGCGTTCGAGCGCGGCAATTGCCATGATGCGCTCTTCCCGGGTGAAGAGGTTGAGGATGCTGAGCGTGGTCGAGCGGTGGTTCAGGCGGCCGAGCAGCACGTTGGTCAGAACGTCGAGACGCGGTACCAGGTTGAACTGCTGGAAGATCATGGCGCAGTCGCGCTGCCAGTTGCGCAGGCCGGAGCCGCGCAGCGACGAGACCTCGATATCATTGAAATGGATCGAACCTTCGCTCGGATCGGCCAGACGGTTGATCATGCGCAGCATGGTGGACTTGCCGGCGCCCGAGCGGCCGATGACGCCGACCATCTGGCCCTGCGGGATGTCGAAGGTCACATCGTCGACCGCAACGCGCTCGCCGAAACGGCGGGTGACATTCTTCAGTCGGAACATGGCGGATCCCTCTTTTTTCAGGCTGAGCCCAAAGTCGGGCAGTGTCGTTTTCGGGACTGGCTGTAAACGCTGTTGATGAAGCGGCAATGTCAGTTTCATGTCGGAAAGATTACAGTCCACAGGGCTGAAATTCCGGCTTCTCGCGCGCCCTCTTACCCGTCGTGACGGGCAAGAAAGGCTTCTGCGTCAAGTTTGCGAAAATCGTCCAAAGCGGTGCGCAACCGGGCATGATCCCAGTCCCACCAGGCGAGTTTTTCCATGCGCTCGGCGATGTTTCGGGGGAAACGTTCGCGGATGACTTTCGCCGCCACGCCGCCGACGATCGTGTAGGGTTCGACGTCTTTTGTGACAACCGCGCCCGATCCTATGACAGCGCCATTGCCGATTGTGACACCGGGCAGAACCGTCGATCCGTGGCCGATCCACACGTCATGGCCGATGGTGACGCGGTGCTCGCGCCGCCAGGCGAAGAAGTCCGGTTCGGGCTCGGCATCGGGCCAGTAATCGTTGGCCCGATAGGTGAAGTGGTGCAACGTCGCGCGCCACATCGGATGGTTCGTTGCGTTGATGCGGACCGACGAGGCGATGTTGGCGAACTTGCCGATCGTCGCGCACCAGACCGAACCATCCTCCATGATGTAGGAATAGTCGCCGATCTCGGCCTCGCTGATGCGGCAGCGCTCGGCGATCTCGGTATAGCGGCCGAGCGTCGTCTCCGCGACCTTCGCCGTCGGATGGATCAGCGGCGTTTCGGAAAGCTTGGTCATGCGGCGGCCTTTCGCGGTGAAAAGGCGGACACATCCACGATGCGGTCGGCGACCTTTTCGCGCACGTCCTCGTCGTGGAAGATGCCGAGCAACGCCACGCCGGCCGCCTTCTTCTCCTCGATCATGCTGACGACGACGGCGCGGTTCGTCGCGTCGAGCGAGGCGGTCGGCTCGTCGAGCAGCAGGATGCGGTGATCGGTGATGAAGCCGCGCGCGATGTTGACGCGCTGCTGCTCACCACCGGAGAAGGTGGCGGGCGGAAGCTGCCAGAGTTCGCGCGGCAGGTTGAGGCGGGCAAGCATCGCTTCCGCGATCTCCCTCGCTTCCGCCGCAGCGGTCCCGCGGCCGAGCAGCGGCTCGGCGACGACATCGACGGCCGCGACGCGCGGCACGGTGCGCAGGAACTGGCTGACGTAGCCGAGTGTGGCGCGGCGCACCGACAGGATCGTGCGCGGATCGGCGGTCGCGAGATCGAGCAGGCGTCCGCCATGTTCGATCAGGATCTGGCCGCTGTCGACGGCATAGTTGCCGTAGACCATCTTCAAGAGCGAGCTCTTGCCGATGCCGGACGGACCACCCAGCACGACGCATTCGCCGGCCTTCACGGAGAAGGCGACATTCGACATCACCGGCAGGCGGATGCCGTCGCGAAGATGCATTGTAAAGCTCTTCGCCACTTCGGAAACAACGAGAGGGGTCGGCATGGTCACACCTGAAGGATCGAGGAGACGAGGAGCTGGGTATAGGCTTCGCGCGGGTCGTCGAGCACGCGGTCGGTCAGCCCCTGCTCGATGACGACGCCGTCCTTCATCACCATCATGCGGTGCGAAAGCAGGCGCGCCACGGCAAGGTCGTGCGTGACGATGATCGCCGACAAGCCCAGGTCCTGAACGAGGCCGCGCAACAGGTCGAGCAGGCGGGCCTGCACCGAGACGTCGAGGCCGCCCGTGGGTTCGTCCATGAAGATCAGGCGCGGCGAGGTCACGAGGTTGCGGGCGATCTGCAGGCGCTGGCGCATGCCGCCGGAAAAGGCGCGTGGCTGGTCGTCGATACGGTCGACGCTGATCTCGACGCGGCCGAGCCAGTTGCCGGCCGTCTCGCGGATATTGCCGTAGTGCCGCTCGCCGACGGCCATCAGCCGCTCGCCGACATTGGCGCCGGCCGAGACGGCCATGCGCAGGCCATCCGCCGGGTTCTGGTGCACGAAGCCCCAGTCGGTGCGCATCAGGAAGCGGCGCTCCGCCTCGCTCATGCGGGAAAGCTCGCGCATTTCCCCATCCCGCATGCGGTATTCGACGGCGCCGGAGCTCGGCATCAGGCGGGTGGCAAGGCAATTGAGCAGCGTCGTCTTGCCGGAGCCGGATTCGCCGACCACCGCCAGAACTTCGCCGGGCCAGAGGTCGAAGGAGACATTCTTGCAGCCGATGCGCGCACCGTAGAACTTTGAAATGTCACGGACTTTGAGCAGAGGGGCGTCAGTCATTCGGCGGCCTCCTTGTTATAGGCGAGATGGCCGCGGTGGCCATTGGCGCAACGTTCCTCGCAATGGTCGGTGTCGGAGCAGACGAACATCCGCCCGCCCTTGTCGTCGAGCACCACTTCGTCGAGATAGACATTCTCCGCGCCGCACAGAGCGCAGGGCTTGTCGAAGGTCTGGATCTCGAAGGGATGATCCTCGAAATCGAGGCTGACGACTTCGGTATAGGGCGGTACGGCGTAGATGCGCTTCTCGCGGCCGGCGCCGAACAACTGGAGCGCCTCCGAGCGGTGCATCTTCGGATTGTCGAATTTCGGCGTCGGCGACGGGTCCATCACGTAACGCCCCTCGACCTTCACCGGATAGGCATAGGTCGTGGCGATATGGCCGTTCTTGGCGATGTCCTCGTAGAGTTTTACATGCATCAAGCCGTATTCTTCCAGCGCATGCATCTTGCGCGTCTCGGTCTCGCGCGGCTCAAGGAAGCGCAAGGGTTCCGGGATCGGCACCTGGTAGACCAGCGTCTGGCCGGCCGTGAGCTTCTCTTCCGGAATGCGGTGGCGCGTCTGGATGATCGTCGCCTCGCGGGTCTTCGTCGTCACCGCGACATTCGCCACCTTCTGGAAGAAGGCACGGATGGAGACGGCGTTGGTCGTGTCGTCGGCGCCCTGGTCGATGACTTTCAGCACATCCTTCGGTCCAAGGATCGCTGCCGTCACTTGCACGCCGCCGGTGCCCCAGCCATAGGGCATCGGCATTTCGCGGCTTGCGAAGGGCACCTGGTAGCCGGGAATGGCGATCGCTTTGAGGATCGCACGACGGATCATGCGTTTCGTCTGTTCGTCGAGATAGGCGAAGTTATAGGTCGCGAGCCCGGCGCTCGTCGGAACATCAGGAGTCATGGGTCGTTTCCTGCTGGGAAAGGAGGAGGACATGGAACTGACCACCTTCATCGTGATCATGATCGCGATACTGGTTGCCGTCGGCGTCTTTTCGCGACGGCGTGAGAAGGACTGAGCTCATTCGGCGGCATCCCTCATGACGGCGTCGGCCCGCTCCTCGTATTCCCGCCGCATGCGGCGCACGAGATCGAGTTCAGCCTGGAAATCCACGTAATGCGGCAGCTTTAGGTGCTCGACGAAACCGGTCGCCTGCACATTGTCCGAATGGGAAATTACGAATTCCTCATCCTGCGCCGGCGCCATGATGTCCTCGCCGAATTCTTCGGCGCGAAGAGCGCGATCGACCAGCGACATGGCCATGGCCTTGCGCTCGCTCTGGCCGAAGACGAGGCCGTAGCCGCGGGTGAACTGCGGCGGGTTCTTTGCCGAGCCCTTGAACTGGTTGACCATCTGGCATTCGGTAACCTGGATGCGGCCGAGCGAGACGGAGAAACCGAGCTCCGGCATGTCCAGCTCCACCTCGACCTCGCCGATGCGCACTTCTCCGACGAAGGGATGGGTGCGGGCATAACCGCGCTGGGTGGAATAACCGAGCGCCAGCAGAAAACCTTCGTCGCCACGGGCAAGCGCCTGCAAGCGCAGGTCTCGCGCCATCGGGAATTCCAGCGGCTCGCGCGTGAGATCCCCCGCGACATGGCCCTCCAGCAGGTTGCCATCATCCTCGACGAGGCCTTCGCGGGCCAGGATGTCGGAGACGCGCATGACCGGCTCGCCGGGCTCGTCGCGTTCGAGGGCCGTGTCGACCGGTTCGTCGCCGAGCAGCGACGGGTCGAGAAGGCGGTGCGTATAGTCGAAGGTGGGCCCAAGAAGCTGGCCGCCCGGCAGGTCCTTGTAGGTCGCCGAAACGCGACGCTCGACGAGCATCGCGCCCGTCTCGACCGGCTTCGAATAACCGAAGCGCGGCAGCGTGGTGCGATAGGCGCGCAGGATGAAGATCGCCTCGATCATGTCGCCCCGCGCCTGCCGGACGGCAAGGGCCGCAAGCGCCCGGTCGTAGAGCGAGGCTTCCGCCATCACCCTGTCGACGGCGAGCCCGAGCTGGGCGACGATCTGCTCGATGCCGATCGCCGGCAGCGAACGGTCACCGCGGCGGCGGTCGGCGAGAAGGCGGTGGGCGTTGGAGATGGCGGCTTCGCCACCCTTGACGGCAACATACATGGCTCAGGCCTCCTTCACGCGAAGAACGGTGGTGCGCGGCAGGCACAGGATCCGGTCGCCGGCAACGAGGATCAGGTCCACGCCGCGCGGAAAATTCTGCCGGTTCTCCGACCAGAAATGCGGGAACATGTCCGGCAGGCCGAGCGGTGCGATCTCTTCTTCCGTGCGGATGCCGGGGCCGGTCAGCACGAGCGGGCGGCCACCTTCGAAAGCTTCGATCTCGACGACGAGCGTCGTGGAACGATCCGGATATTCCTGCGTGCCCTGCGCGAAGAGGCAGAGATTGGGCAGCATCGCGCCCTTTTCCACGAAAGCGAAACGGGCGTTCTGGCGCTCCTCCGTCAGCGTTGCGCCGGCATTGAAGGCGAGCCAGCCGGGCAGCGCCGAGGCGCCGAGCTTCGGCGTCAGCCAGACGGTGGTGTCATGGTCGCAGAGGGTGAGCGCGACGGCGCCGGCGGCGGCGTTGAGCGGTGCCGGTGGCATGACGGGCGCGGCAACCTGGCCGATCGTGCCCGGGCGGGCCATGCAGTCCATCAGCGTGCGGAAGACGGCCTGCGCCTCGAACACCGGCTGCGCAAAGCCGCCGGCAAAGGCGAGCGTATCGAGTGACATCAGTCCTCTCCCCGAACCATGGTGAAGAAATCGACGCGTGTGGCGGCCGTCTGACGCGCCTTTTCAGCGTCCTCGTCGGCAATGCGCGCCGCAATGGCATCAAGCAGCGTTTCGACATCCGCCTTGCGGGCTGGCTGCTGGAAGAGCGCATCGAATGTCGCGGCAAGCCGCGCCTTGACGGGGTCCGTACCGAGCGACTGGCCGTGGCCGACCGTGCCGTCTTCCAGCCGGATGCTGGCGCGGGTGACCGTCGCCTCGCCGAGATTGAACGGCGCGCCGCCACCGCCGATGCGGCCGCGCACCATGACGAGGCCGGTTTCCGGCCCGCGCACGGGCTGGACGGCCGGCTTGTCGTCAATCGCGTCCCAGGCCGCCTGCAATTCCGCGCGGCTCGCCTTCGCCAGCAGGCCCATCGCCCTCTGCCGCTCGCCGGCCGCGCCTTTCGCGGCGCTCTCGGCAGATTTCTGTGTTGATGTCATTGTCATCTCTCCAAATGTCTATTAATCTAGACAACCGAACATCTAAGTCTTGTCTTATTGGGCGGGAATGACAAGGGTGTGACAGAGGGTATTCGCGGGGGCGAAAATGGTGGAACGACAATCGGGCGTGGCGCTTTGGCGCCAGATCGCGGATCGCATGCGGCTTGCGATCAACAATGGCGATTTCGACGAGACCGGCATGATGCCGCCGGAAGTGGTGCTGGCCGGCCGCTTCGGCGTGAACCGGCATACGGTGCGCAGCGCCATGGCGGCGCTTACGGAAGAAGGCATCGTCCGGCCGATCCAGGGCATCGGCACCCGCATCGAGCGGCGCGACCGCCTGCGTTTCCCGATTTCGCGGCGCACGCGTTTTTCGCAGGGCCTTGGCAACCAGGCGCGCGATCTCGAAGGCAAGCTGCTGGATGCTGCGACGGAAGCCGCACCGGCCATCGTTACGGAAGCCTTGGGGCTGGCGGCCGGTTCACGCTGCGTGCGGCTGGAAATCGTCAGCAGCGCCGACAAGCGGCCGATCTCGCGCTCGACGAGCTACTTCCCGGCCGACCGTTTCGCCGGCATGGCGGAGGCTTACGAGAAGACCCGGTCGATCACCGCGTCCTTCCGCGAACTCGGCCTTCCCGACTATGTGCGCCGCTCCACCGAAATATCGGCCATCCATGCCGAGGGCGACGACATGCGGCAACTGAAGCTCTCGCCAGGTGCCATCATCCTCGTGGCGGTGGCCACCAATACCGACCTCGACGGCACGCCCATCCAGTTTTCCCGTACGCGTTTTGCCGCCGATCGCGTCAAGCTGACGGTGGAGCCGGAGCCCGAGGTTATTTCCGGCAGCAGAGGATGAAGCGGCGGTAAAGCAGCGTGCGCAGCTTGTTGCGCAGATCCGCGGTGCGGCGCTGCGCGGCAGCGATCGGCGCATGCGAGCCGATCGTCATGTTGCGAAAGCCTGCTGCTTCCAGCAGCGGCAGCACGCGGTTGACGCTGAGGCCGTCTCCGAAGGGAAGCCGCTCCATGATGCTGGCATGCCGCTCGCTCATCGCGCCGTCATAGTGGGGATCGACGCCGGCAAACCTGTCGATGACCGCGATGGCGCGGCTTGCCAGCCGGCCGAGCCGGGTGGGTGCCGCCCAGTCGCCATCGAAGAACAGCAGCGTGCCGCCGGGCTTCAGCATGCGGTGCCATTCGGCAAAGGCGTGTTGCGGCGTCGTCAGCGTCCAGACCAGGTGGCGGCAGACGATCGCGTCATAGCTTTCGTCCGGCTCCATCGGGTTTTCCGCATCGGCGAGCAGGAAGCGCAGCCCCTTCGCGCCGGCATGTTTTCGCCGCGCGACCTCCAGCATCGCCTCGGAAAAATCGAGCGCCGTCACTTCGTGGCCGAGCGACAGCAGCAGGCGCGTCACCTCCCCCGTGCCGCAGGCAAGCTCCAGCACGCGGCGCGGTTGCGGGCCGAGCCGCTCGCGGATCGCTGCCGCCCAGGCATCGAATTCCGGGCCTTCCGGAATGCGGTGGCCGAAGGCGAGGTCGAAGGTTTCGGACCGTCGCGACCAGTAGTCGCGAATGTCTTCCTTGAGGTGGCTGTTGGGGAGGGCTCCGTGCATCAGTTTCCCTCGCCTGCGACGAGTTTCAGGCGCGGCGGCCGCGGATCGGGACGGCGATAGCGGATGACGCAGCCACCGGCGCCGTCGCGCTCGACGTCAACGGTCACGCCGAAGACATCGTGCAGGCGCTCTGGCTCCAGCACCTTGGCGGGTGTGCCGAGGGCCACGATGCGGCCGCCTTGCATGACGGCGATGCGGTCGCAGAACATGGCGGCGTGGTTGAGGTCGTGCAGGGCTGCGACCACGGTCAGCTCCTGTTCGCGCACCAGCTGGAGCAGGCCGATCTGATGGCCGATGTCGAGATGGTTGGTCGGCTCGTCGAGCAGCAGGATCGGCGATTGCTGCGCGAGCGCGCGGGCAATGTGCAGCCGCTGCCGCTCGCCACCGGAGAGCGTGTGCCAGAGCCGATCGGCGAAATGCGCCATGTCGACCTCCTCCAGCGCCCGGTCGACGATCGCATCGTCCGCTTTCGACCAGGGCGTCAGCGCGCCGAGATGCGGCGTGCGGCCGAGCTCGACGGCCTGGCGGGCGGTGATGCGCTCGGTCGTCTCCGCCTGCTGCTCGACGAAGGCGATGCGCTGGGCGATCTCGCGCCGGCCATGCGCCTGCAAGGGCCTGCCGCCGAGCAGGACGTCGCCGCGCTGCGGCTTGCGGATGCCGGCGATCAGCGCCATCAGGCTGGTCTTGCCGGAGCCGTTCGGGCCGATGATGCCGAGGAACTCGCCGGGGCGCACGTCGAGCGAGACATCCGACAGGATGGTCGTGCCGCCGGCCGACCAGAAGAGACCATTTGCCGAGAGCGTCATAGCGCCGATCTCCGCTGGCTGAGGATGAGGGCGAAGGCCGGCGCGCCGAACAGCGCCGTGATGACGCCGATGGGCAGCACCTGGCCGGGGATGATGACGCGCGACAGCACGTCTGCCGCGATCATGAAGATCGCGCCGATGAGCGCGGAAGCCGGCAGCAGCAGGCCATGGCGAACACCGACGACCATGCGCGCGGCATGCGGAATGACGAGGCCGACGAAGCCGATCGAGCCGACGATCGACACCATGGTTGCCGTCATCAGCGCGGAGATGGCGATCAGCACGATATAGACGCGGCGCACCGGAATGCCGAGCGAGGCGGCCGATTCCGTGCCGAAGGTGAAGGCGTCGAGCGCGCGGGCATGCCACAGGCAGACGAGAAGGCCGAGGATCGCCACCGGCAGCGCCAGCCAGACATCCGGCCAGCGCACGCCGGAGAGATTGCCGAGCAGCCAGAACATGATGCCGCGCGCCTGTTCGGCGCTTTCGGCCTTGGTGACGATGAAGGAGGTGAGCGCATTGAAGAGCTGCGAGCCGGCGATGCCGGCAAGGATGATCGCGCCGGTGCCCCGCCCTGCCCGCACGGCAAGCGCACTGACAAGGCCGAAGGCGACGATTGCGCCGAGGAATGCGCCGGCCGGCAGCGTCAAGGCGCCCGCGCCGATGCCGAGAATGGCGACGGAGACCGCGCCGGTGGACGCCCCCGCCGAAATGCCGAGGATATAGGGATCGGCGAGCGCATTGCGCAGCAGCGATTGCAGGATGACGCCGCAGAGCGCCAGCGCCGAGCCGCAGCAGGCGGCGACCACCGCCCGGCTCAGCCGGTAGTTCCAGATGATGCCCTCATCGATCGGCTCGATTGCGTGCCCCGCCTGCCAGAGGCGGTTCGCCACCGTCTTCGCGACGATATCGAGCGGTATCGCCGTCTCGCCGACGGCGGCCCCGACGCCGAGCGCGACGACCAGCAGGACGAGCGCCGCGAAAGCGGCGCCCGTGCGGAACAAGAGGGGGCGTTCCGCTATCACTTCGCCAGACCAGCCTTTTCAATGGCATCGGCAAGCTGCTCGATGCCCTCGATCGTGCGGATCGTGGGGTTCATCGCCTGCGCGTCCATATCGAAGACATGGTTGTTCTTGACGGCCGGCATCAGGCTTGCCACCGGGTCGGTCTTCAGGAAGTCGAGCTTTGCCTCGAGGCTGTCGAGCGGATAGCGGCGGCGTTCCATCGAACCGGCCACGATGATCGTCGGACCCGACTTGGCGATCGTTTCCCAGCCCACCATCGGCCACTCGTCGTCGGTCTTGATGATGTTGTCGATGCCCAATGCCGACATGATGTAGCCGGGCGCACCGTTCTTGCCGGCGACATAGGGATCGGAATCAGCCGCGCTGGAGAACCAGAACACGGCCGACAGCTTGCCATCCGCAGCCGCGACCTTGGCGCGGGCCGCCGCCTCGCGTGCCTTCAGTTCGGCAACGACCTCTTCGCCCTTGTCCTGTACGTTGTAGATCTGTGCCAGTTCGCGCACTTCCTGATAGACGAGGTCCATCGTGAAGACCTGATGGCGCACGCCGTCGCTTGCGGCGCTGTTCTCCTTACCGACGCAATCGGACGGGGATGTGTAGACCGGAATGCCAAGCTCCTCGAACTGTTCGGGTTTGGCGACCACGCCTTCCGGGCCGATCTGCCATTGGAACTGGACCGTGACGATATCCGGCTTCTTGCCGAGCACGCTCTCGAAGCTCGGGTCATTGTCCGCGAGGCGATCGATCTTGGCATTGACCTCTTCATAGCCCTTCAGAACGGGGCCGACCCAGAGCGCGGTGCCGACCACGCGGTCTGCAAGACCGAGCATGTAGAGAATTTCGGTCGAGCTCTGGCCGACCGAAACGGTTTGCGTCGGCGCCTTCTGGAAGGTGACCGGACGGCCGCAATTCTGCAGCGTCAGCGGATACTGCGTCTCGGCCGCCGCGGCGGTGTAGGCTGAAAGCAGAAGCGCCGCAGAGCCGGCGACGAGCGAGAGCAGCGATGCGGACCGCGCGGCCGCAGAAAACAGGGTCATGTATTTCTCCCGGATGAATGAAAGCGTGCGGCCTCAGCCGACGCGCCAAAGGGGGCGGATCGATCGCGGTCGGGAGAAAACGAGGGAAGGTCTGCCAGGTACGGCAGGCAGGTTCGTCATGGCGTCTCCGTTCCGGGCATCCCCGCCCGTGACTTGGATTGTTGCTATGACGGCAGGTCTCCTGGCTCACGGATATCTGCTGCCTGTCTGCCTTCCCGCGGAAAACCGCAGTGGCATGACGCGAAAATCGCGTCCGAGGACAGGCGGCAATCCGCCTACAGTTGCGGGGGCAGCCACGGAATGGGTCCCTGTTGGGTCGTCCGTACCGTGTTCCCTATTAATCCCCTGGGAGTCATCCTTCAGGGAACCGTCATCCCATCCTTAGTCCCCGGCAGTCGGCAGCGTCAAGGCGCTCAGCTCTCGAAATCCCCGAAGACGTCCTGAAGGCGGGTCAGCGTGTCGACGCGCTCGCTCACAGCCTCGCCCATCACGACGATGATGTTGGAGAGCATAAGGTCCATGACGGCGGTCATGGTGGCCGCGCCATCCCACAGCGGCCCGTGCGAGCCTGGCACGATGAGGCAGATATCCGAGACCTCCGGCCCCCAGGGGCAGAACTCGTCTGTCAGGAGCACGACCTTGACGCCCGCGCGTCGCGCCTCCAGCGCCAGCGGCCGCGCCTTGGCGGCAAAGCGGCGCACGTCGTGCAGAAACAGCAGGCGCCCCTCGACGGAGCCGTCCAGCAGTTCGGAATAGGTGCCGTTCAGCCCGTCGACGAATTGCACGCGAGGCCGCGTATAGGAAAGCTGGCTCGCGAAATACTGCGCGATGCCGCGCACGTTCTGGTAGGCGGCGACATAGATCTCCGTTGCGCCGACCAGCGCATCGATCGTCTGCTGCCATTCCGGCGCATTGGTGATTTCGTAGATCTGGCCGAGATTGTCGATCTGCTGCTGGATGAGGCCCGCGAGAAGTTTTCCTTCCTTGCGGTCCTGCTCCAGCCGGTCGACCTGGCCCTTGACCTGCCAGGCGGGGTTGGAGCTGCCGCGGCGCAATTCGCCCTTAAGCTCGTCGAGGCCGTCAAAACCCATGCGGCGGAGATACCGCCCGACGGTCATCGGGGAAAGTTCCAGCCGCTGGGCGATGGAGCGCGCCGTCTCGAAGGGCAGATCGGCGATGTTGCGCTCGATATAGTTGGCGATCAGCTTGTCGGATTTGGACCGCCGGAGGTCGTCGGACTGAACGAGCTTCAGAATGCGTTTCGACACGTCGCCCTCCCCCAAAAAGACCGCCCGTCCGAAGACGGGCGGGATAGTCACGCCATTACTGCGCCGTCTTCACCCGCGTCCAGACACGGTCGAGCTGGCGGAGCGCCGGGCCAAGATCCTCGAAGATCTGGAGACGCGCCATGGTCTCGGCCGGCGGATTGATCTCCTTGCTATTCTTGATCTTTTCCGGGGTCAATTCCCGCGCCGGCACGTTGGCCGTGCCATTGGTCTGCTGCGAGACATTGAGCGCCGCGATCTCCGGCCGCGTGTAGAACTGGAGGAATTTGACGGCGTTCTCCTTGTTCGGCGCGCTCTTCAGCACGCAGACGTCCTCCTGGTACATGGTCCCGCCTTCTTCCGGGATCACGTAGCCGAGATCCTTATCGTCGGCGAAGACATCGACCATGGCGCCGACGAAGAAATGGCCGGCCGCAACATCGCCGGATTGCACCATCGGCCGCGTGTCATAGGTGAAGGCCGCGACATAGGGCTTCATGGCGATGATCGTTTCCGCCGCCTGCTGCAATTGGGCCGGATCGGTTGAGTTGATCTTGTGGCCGTTCAGCATGAGGCCGACGGCGAGCACCTCGCGCATGTCGTCGAGCAGGGTGAATTTCAGCCCCTTGGCCTTCACCGTCTCGATCAGGTCCTTCCAGCCGGTGATGTCCTTGCCGAGGATCGTGCGGTTATAGAAGATGCCGACCGAACCCCAGGCATAGGGCAGGCAATATTCTCCCTTCGGGTCGCTTTTCGCGCGCAGGAAGGCGGGGTCGATGTTCTTGAACCCCTCATAGGTGTTGATGTCGGTCTTTTCGAGCAGGTCCAGCTTGGCCATGATGTCGTGCATGTGTACGGACGGAAAGACGATGTCGTAGCCCGTTGCACCACCCTGGATTTTTGCCAGCATTTCCTCGTTGGAGGAATAGGTCGAGAGGTTGACCCTGATCTGGGTCTCCTCCTCGAATTTCTTCAAAACCTCCGGATTGATGTATTCGCCCCAGTTGTAGATGTTGAGCTCAGTGGCATTTGCCACGCCCGCCATGGCCACGAGGGCGGCAAGCGAGAAAGCGGTCTGGCGCGTCCATGCGCGAAGGCCGGATGCGCCGGCATTGGAAATTTTGATCATCGATAGTCTCCTCTGTTGGTTGGCCCGCGTGGCCCCGGCGCTTTCCTTTGCGCCGCCTGTTCCTGTCCCGGCTTCTTTCGGCCGTTGACTTGGATGAACAAATGGTATCCAGATATCTAAATCGCACAAGCGTTATTTTTATAACATAATGGGGAACGACGATGCGAGATTCCATAGTCCGCCTGGAAAAGGCGGCGAAGGCCTTTGCCACGCCCGAAGGCCAGACCGTGACGGCGCTCGATGCGATCGACCTCGATGTCAGCCGCAACGAATTCCTGACGCTGCTCGGTCCTTCCGGCTGCGGCAAGACCACGCTGCTTCAGGCGATCAGCGGTTTCGTCGAGCTCGATGCCGGGCGCATCCTGATCGACGGCGAGGATATGACGGACCGTCCGCCCTATCGCCGCCCGGTCAATACGGTGTTCCAGAACTATGCCCTCTTCCCGCATATGACCGTCGGCGAGAACACCGGCTATGCGCTGGAAGTCGCCGGTGTGGCGAAGGCGGAGCGCACGAGGCGTGTCGCCGACGCGCTGCGTATGGTGGGGCTCGAAGGCATGGAGGGCCGCAAGCCGCGCCAGCTTTCCGGTGGCCAGCAGCAGCGCGTGGCGCTTGCCCGCGCCATCATCGCCCGCCCGAAACTGCTGCTGCTCGACGAGCCGCTGTCAGCCCTCGATAAGAACCTGCGCCAGGCCATGCAGATCGAGCTGAAGACGCTCCAGCACGAACTCGGCATCTCCTTCATCTTCGTGACGCACGACCAGCAGGAGGCGCTGACCATGTCGGATCGGGTCGCCGTTCTCTCGGGCGGGCGCATCCAGCAGCTCGATACGCCGCGTGCCATCTACGACCAGCCGAAGAACAGCTTTGTCGCCACCTTCGTCGGCGCCAGCAATCTATTCGAAGGCGAGGCGGTTGGCGGACATCTCCTGACGAAGGACGGCCTCTCCATTTCGCATGCCAAGGCACAAACCACAGGCACGGCGACCGCCCTCATCCGCCCCGAACAGTTCTTCCTCGCGCAGCAGGGCGACAGCGCCCCGAGCCTCGACGTCGATCTCGAACAGATCGTCTTCGTCGGCTCCACCTTCGAATTGTTCGGCCGCACCGCGACGGGCCGGCGGGTGATCGCCGAAATCCCGGCGACGCGTCGAAACCTCGTCGGCGAGATCGAGCAGTCGCGCCGCGCGCGTCTCGCCTATGATCCGGCCGCCGTCCATCTCATCCCGGCGGAGGCCGCCTGACATGTCGTCGATCGCCTTTCGCCGCCGCGCCCAACTCGGCCTGCTTCTCGGGCCGGTCTCGCTGTTCCTTGCCGTCTTCTTCCTCGGTCCGCTCGCCATCATGATCGTGACGAGCTTTCTGGCGCCCGGCCTCTACGGCGGGGTGGAATGGACCTGGTATCCGCACAATTACGGCCGCATCCTCGGTTTCGCCGACCCGATGTTCGAGGATTTCGATCCGGTCTATATCGCGATCTTCCTGCGCTCGCTGAAGATCTCGGCACTCACCGTCGTCGCCACGCTTATCGTCTGCTACCCGGCCGCCTTCTGCATCAGCCGGCTTTCCGAGCGCTGGAAGAATTTCTGCCTGTTCCTCATCACCCTGCCCTTCTTCACCAGCCTGATCGTGCGGCTGTTCATCTGGGTGCTGATCCTGCGCCAGACCGGCCTCGTCAACGCGGTGCTGCTCAACACCGGCGTCATCGCCCGGCCGCTGGAGCTGATCTATACGGACGGCGCGATCATTCTCGGCATGGTCTATATCTTCATCCCGTTCATGTTCATGCCGGTCTATGCCAGTGTCGAAAAGCTCGACTGGACGCTGGTGCGCGCCTCGCTCGATCTCGGCGCCGGGCCGATCCGCACGTTCCTGCGTATCATCCTACCACTGACGGCGCCCGGCATTGCCGGCGGTGCGGTGATCGTCTTCATTCCCGCGCTCGGCAATTTCGTCGTGCCGGCCATCCTTGGCGGCGCCAAGGTCATGATGCTCGGCAACCTCATCGAGCAGCAGTTCCTCGCGGCGCGCAACTGGCCCTTCGGCTCGGCGCTTGCCATGATGGTGATGTGCGTGATGCTGGTGCTGCTTTTCGCCTATGTCATCGTGTCCGGCCGCCGCGGCATTGATGCCGCGACCGGGCGCTGAGGGAGGCCGGCCATGAAGATCATCGCCTCCCTCGCCCGCGGCAGCCTCATCGGCTACACCGCGCTCTTCTTCGCCTTCATCTACATCCCGCTGGTGCTGATCGCGGTCTATTCGTTCAATTCCAATCCGGTCAACATGATGACCTGGACCGGCTTCACCACCGAATGGTACGCTCAGGTCCTCGGCTTCAAGACGGCGGTTTCGGAAAGCGCGCTCTATATCGAATCGACCGACCAGCTCGTTCAGGCCGTCTGGAACAGCCTGATGATCGCCGCCTCCACCACCACCATCGCCACCGTGCTCGGCACGGCGATCGCCATCGCCCTCTACCGCTTCGATTTCTTCGGCCGGCGTTTTTATCGCGTCGTCATGTTCATGCCGATGCTGATGCCCGATATCGTGCTCGGCATCGCGCTGCTGATCTTCTTCGTCAATGCCGGCGTCAATCTCGGCCTCACGACGATCATCATCGGCCAGTGCACCTTCCTGATCTCCTACGTCTTCATCGTCGTCTCCGCCCGGCTCGCCGGCATGGATCGCACGCTGGAGCATGCGTCCGCCGATCTCGGCGCCAATGAATGGACGACGTTTCGCAGGGTGGTATTCCCGCAGCTCCTGCCCGGCATCGTCGGCGGCGCGCTGCTCGCCTTCATCATCTCGATGGACGACCTCGTGATCACCTATTTCATCGCGGGCGTCGATGTGACGACGCTGCCGATGTTCATCTTCGCCATGCTCCGGCGCGGCATCAAGCCGGAGATCAACGCCATCGCCGTGATGATGTTGACCTTCTCCTTCGTCGTCGCCTCGCTCGGCCTCTACCTCCGCTCCCGGCAGAAATGACCATGACCCAGACAAAACCCCGCGCCCGCGACCTCGGCCTGCCCTTCACCGCCCGCACCGGCCCCTTCAACGCCATCACGGATGTCGAGGGCATCGCCGTCGGCTTCCAGACCATCCGGGAGGAAACCCCGCGCCCCGGCCGCAAGCTGCCGGTGCGCACCGGCGTCACCGCCATCCTGCCGTATGCCGACAGCGAAACGCCCATCCCGGTCTATGCCGGCGTGCACCGCTTCAACGGAAACGGCGAGATGACAGGCACGCACTGGATCGAGGACGGCGGCACCTTCCTCGGCCCGGTGATGATCACCAATACCCACGGCGTCGGCATCACCCATCACGCGACGACCCGCTGGATGCTGGAGCGCTACGCCTCGACCTACGAGGTGGGTGATTTCCTCTGGCTGATGCCCGTCATCGCCGAAACCTATGACGGCGTGCTGAACGACATCAACGGCATGCCGGTAACGGAAGCGGACGTGCGCGCGGCGCTGGAAAACCTGTCGCGCGGCCCCGTTTCGGAGGGCAATTGCGGCGGTGGCACCGGCATGATCACCTATGGCTTCAAAGGCGGCACCGGAACTGCCTCCCGCATCGTCACCGTCGGTGATCGAGAGTATACAGTCGGCACGCTGGTGCAGGCCAACCACGGCCAACGCGACTGGCTGACGATCTGCGGTGTGCCGGTCGGCAAACACCTGCAGGACAACACGCCGCAAAGCCAGCTCAAGGAGCGTGGATCTATCATTGTCGTCATCGCCACGGACCTCCCCATGGCGCCGCACCAGTTGAAGCGCCTCGCCCGCCGCGCCGCCATCGGCATCGGCCGCAACGGCACGCCGGGCGGCAACAATTCGGGCGACATCTTCCTCGCCTTCTCGACCGCCAATTCACAGCCGATGGCCCACAAGGCACAGGCCATGCTCAACCTCGACATGGTCAACGACGAGCATCTCGACCCGGTCTATCTGGCGGCGGTCGAGAGTGTGGAGGAAGCTGTGATCAACGCCATGCTGGCGGCGGAAGACAGCGGCGGCACGCCGCATGACCGTTTCCGCATCGATGCCATAAGGCACGACCAGCTGATGGCGGTCATGCAGCAATACGGCCGGCACCTTTAGGCACCGGCCTCATCGAGGTCAGTTGGCCGTCCCGTCCGGCGTGACGCTCTGGCTGTCGCCGCCGGTGCCGGATTGCGAAGTCGGGTCGCGTTCCGTCGGAACCGTCTCGCCGCCGCCGGGAACGGTATTGTCGATCGTATCCTGCGTCGACGTGCCGTTCGAGGTTGAGGACGTCTGCTCGGTGTCGACCGTCGGATCGACCTGTTCGCCCCAAATCTCGACACCGCCCCATACCAGGACTGCAAGCGCAAGGCTGATGCCGAGCACCTTCAGCATCGGTTTGCCAAGGCGGCCCTGGCGGGTTTCCTGCGCCGCATAGTTCTTGCGGGCGGGATCGTGGGTGCGGGTCAGCGGATCGCCGCGTTCGTCTTGCTGGTGGGTCATGGCAGCACTCCCTGATTTTCGCGTCAGGGAAGGAACTTGCGGTGAAGGCGAAAGTTCCCGCCGCGTCCTAAGCCTCCGCAGGGCCATCCAGTCCCAGCGCCTCAAGGAGCAGGCGCTGGCGCAGCAGCAGATGGGTCAGCGCGATCACGTCGCCCTTCGCCGGCTGGTGCGTCATGCCCTCGTCGACGGCTTCGACGATCGCCTCCAGCGTATCGGCGATTTCGCGGGAGACGCCGTGCAGCTCGGCAAAGCGCCGGTCGGCGACTGCCGCCGCCAAAGTCAGGGTATTCACGCGCCCGATGCCGCGCGGCACCTTCGCGCCGGCATCGACATAGCCATCCGGCAGGCCGCCCTTGAGATTGCTGATCCGGCGGTAACGGATGGCATCGATGATCTGGTCGACCGCCTGGCAGGCGCCGGCAACGCGGGAGGGATGGTCCGTATCGGCCGCCGCATGCGGCAGCAGTTCGAGTTTGCCGGGATGGCGGCCGGCGAGCGTAAGATAGGGCAGCATCGGCCCGCTGAGCGCCCCGCTTTCCGCATCCTTGAAGAGGTCGGCGTCGATGGCCGCATGGCGCACCTGCCCCGCCGCCAGCGCCCGGTCGAGCGCCCCCGCATCCACCACCTCGCCGCGATCGTAATTGACGACCACCGCCCCGCGGTTCATCGCCGACAGCACGGCCTCGCCGACGATCCCGGCATTGGCATAAGCCCGCGTCACCGCATCGAGCCGGCCAAGGCCGACATGGACGGAGAGCACATCCGCCCCCTGCGCCGCCGCGGCCGGTGTCTCCGCGTGCTCGAACCCTTCCGCCTCGATCCATTGCCGGTGTTTCGCCCGCGCGTGCACGACGACATGCATGCCGAAGGCGCGCGCGAGTTTGGCGACCTCGCGGCCGATATTGCCATAGCCGAGCACCGCCATCCGGCGCCCTTCCAGCTTGCCGGTCGGATAGGACTTGAGGTCGCGGCCGGTATCGAAATCACCGGCGACGACCCGTTGGTGAAGCAGGTCGACCGGCAGGTCCGGCGTGACCTTGAGCACCGCCTTCATCACCATCTGCGCCGTTGCGCGGCTGTTGATGCCGGGCGTGTTCATCAGCGGCGCGACGCCGCCTTCGCCATCGCCGCCGCCCCAGGAGGCGGAGCCCATATTGCCGGTGCCGGCGCCGATGCGCACGCCGCCGAGCGGGAACAGGGCCTGCATCGGAATGAAGGTCGCCGCGGCGATCAGCGCGTCATATTGGCCATGGGCGGTCTGCGCGAGGATGTCGTCCTTGGTGCTCAGGTCCGGCTGGTAGAAGAAATGGATGCCGGGCGGCAAGGCCCCGCCCGCATAGGGGCCATCATGGAACGTGCCGCCGTGCGCCTCGATATGGGCCTGCACCTTGCCGTGGTCGGGCCGCCCATTCGCATCGAAGCGAAGGCCGATCAGGTCGGCGATCAGGATTCGATAGGCGCGCTCGGGGTCGTCCAGCCGCGTCCGGTCTTCAAAAGCCGCGTGTCGATCCTGCATGGCGCCCCTCCCTGCTTGTCCCCCATTTTTCGTAGGCGAGTTTTTCCGGGTGGGCAAGCGCCAAGACAAAAGCGACATGCAAGGTCAAAACAACCATATTGCCCGCCCCGCGCGCCCCCGCCATAAAGAGGCGCACGAGAGGATTTCCCATGACAGACCGCGCCTTCACCGTCATCGAAAACCAGTGGATCACGCTTGCCGACGGCACGAGGCTCGCCGCCCGCATCTGGATGCCGGAGGGTGCGGAACAAGATCCCGTGCCCGCCGTCTTCGAATTCCTGCCTTACAGGAAGCGCGATGGAACGAGCCCGCGCGATGAATCGACCTATCCGGTCTTCGCCGCCGCCGGCATTGCGGGCGTGCGGGTCGATATCCGCGGCTCGGGCGAATCCGACGGCGTCATCGATGGCGAATATACGCCGCTGGAATTGGCAAACGCCTGCGAACTCATCGCCTGGATCGCCGCTCAGCCCTGGTCGAACGGCGCGGTCGGCATGATGGGCATCTCCTGGGGCGGCTTCAATTGCCTGCAAGTCGCGGCACTCAAGCCCCCGGCGCTGAAGGCCGTCATCTCCATCGCCTCCACCGTCGACCGCTACAACGACGACATCCATTACAAGAACGGTACGCACCTTTCCGCCCAGCTCTCCTGGGCCGCCACCATGCTCGCCTACCAGTCGCGCTCGCCCGATCCCGAGATCGTCGGCGATTGCTGGAAGGCCATGTGGCTGGAGCGGCTGGAAAACGAGCCCTTCTTCCTGGAGGAATGGCTGCAACACCAGCGCCGCGACGCCTTCTGGAAACATGGCTCGATCGCAGAGGATTTTGCCGGCTTCCCCGTGCCTGCGCTCGTCATTGCTGGCTGGGCGGATGGCTATCGCAGCACGCCGCTGAAGGCCGTCGAAGGTCTTGGCGAGAAGGCAAAAGCGCTCATCGGCCCATGGGTGCACAAATACCCGCATTTCGCCTGGCCGAAGCCCCGCATGGATTTCCACACCGAGGCGATCGCCTGGTGGAACCGCTGGCTGCGCGGCGAGGAGAACGGCGCGGAAAACACACCGCAGGTGCGCGCCTATATCCAGGACGCCGCCCGCCCGTCGCTGCGCCGCGAAAACGACCCCGGTTTCTGGATCGCCAAGGATAGCTGGCAGACGCCGGACATGGCGACCTTCTACGTGGAACAATACGGCACGCTCGCGCCCGGCATGCCGATTGCCGGCGCCGTCGACCATGACCGCTTTCTGAAATCGCCGCTCGACACCGGCATCATGGCCGGCGAGTGGTTCACGCTGAAGCCGGATGCGGAAATGGCGCTCGACCAGCGGCTCGACGATGCCGGTTCGCTCGTCATCGAGACGCCGCCGCTCGCGGAGCCCCAGGACTTCCTCGGCCAGCCGGTGCTGGAACTCGATGTCGCGACGGAGGCCGACATTGCCAATCTCTGCGCCCGCCTCGTCGACGTGCATCCGGACGGTACGGCGACGCGCGTCACCTTCGGCGTCGTGAACCTCGCCCATCGGGGCGGCAATGCCGCGCCGGAGGCCATGCCGCGTAGCGAAAAAACCCGCATCCGCCTTGTGCTCGACGCGATGGGCTATCGCTTCCGCGCCGGCCATCGCATCCGCCTGTCGCTCTCGACCGCCTACTGGCCGATGGTGCTGCCGCCGCCGACGGATGCCGGCGTCACGATCGACTTCGCCTCGCTCGGCCTTGCTCTGCCGAAGCTCGGCGCGCATCGTGTCATCGCGCTTCCCGAGCCGGAAAACCCCGATCCGCTGCCGAAATACACCGAGCTTGCGCCCGGCGAAACGGCGCGCGGCGTGGAGCGCGACCTGACGAATGGCCTCACCGAATATTCGATCTACGAGGACACCGGCCTCTATGAGCATCCCGGCACCGGGCTCGCCACGCGGCAGGTGCGCGACGAACTCTGGTCGATCGCCGCAAACGACCCGCTCTCGATGACCGGCACCGCGGTCTGGACCTGCGACATGCAGCGCCCCGGCTGGTTCGTGCGCACGGTCTCGACGGCGACCATCGCCTGCACCGCGACGGACTGGCTGATCTCGGCAAGCGTGCGCGCCTTCGAGGGCGAGGCACAGGTTTTCGAGAAGACCTTCGAAAAGGCGATCCCGCGCGACTTCATGTGAGCCGGTCAGTGGAAGTCGCGGGATTTGACGCGGATTTCATCGATATGGCCGTAGCCGTCGACGAGATTTCGCGGTTTTACAAGTTTTGGCGCGCCACGCGGATCGTGTGGCGGGCTGCCGTGGTGGAACTCGTCGCCGCGCCCATGCGGTAGGGGAAACGGCCCGTCCCGATGGCCGACGCTGGCGAGCATACCGGAAAGGTCCGTCAGGTGCTGGGCCACCACATGCACCACCTCCCCCTCTCGCTGGATATAGCCCTTCACGCCGAGCATGGACGCGCCCATCACGACCTTGCGATAAGCGATAAAAACCCTTCTCCAGACGACGAGGTTGGCAATGCCCGTCTCGTCTTCGAGCGTCACGAAGATGACGCCCTTGGCTGAACCCGGCCGCTGGCGCACGAGGATCACGCCGGCCGTCTCGACCCGGGTCCGGTCACGCAGGTTCGTCGCGACATGGCAGGGGAGGATTTTCTGCCGTTGCAGATCCTCCCGCAGGAAGCTGACGGGATGGGCCCGCAGCGTCAGCCCGACATGGCCATAGTCCTCGACGACCTCGTTGCCAGCCGTCATGGGGCGAAGCGCAACGGCCGGCTCGTCCAGTTCCGCGATCACCGCCGCCTCCCTTTCAGCTGCCGCGACGAAGAGTGGAAGCGGTTCGTCGCGCAAAGCACGGATAGCCCAGAGCGCCTCGCGCCGGGCTAGCCCCAGCGACGGCCGAAAGGCATCCGCCTCGGCCAGTTCGACAAGGGGTGACACCGGCAGTTCGGCGCGACGCCAGAGATCGTCCACGGAAACGAAAGGTTCGTCGGCGCGCTTCGAGATGAGTTTTCCGGCCTCCGCATTGCTGAGACCCTTGATCATTTTGAGGCCAAGCCGTACTGCAAAGCGCTTCTTGTCCTCCGTCGGCTCCAGCGTGCAATCCCACCGGCTCGCATTGACGCAGACCGGCCGAACCTCCACCCCATGCTCCTGCGCATCGCGCACGATCTGCGCCGGCGCGTAGAAGCCCATGGGTTGCGAGTTGAGCAGCGCTGCGCAGAAAATATCCGGGTGATGGCACTTCATCCACGCGGAGGCGTAGGCGATGATGGCGAAACTATAGGCGTGGCTTTCCGGAAAACCATAGGAGCCGAAGCCTTCGAGCTGGCGGCACATACGTTCGGCGAATTCGATTGGATAATTGTTCTTGGTCATGCCAGAGATGAGTTCTTGCCGAAATTTATCGACGCCACCCGTGTGTTTGAAGGTCGCCATAGCCCGCCGCAACTGATCGGCCCTGCCGGCTGAAAAGCCGGCCCCAACAATAGCCACTTGCATGGCCTGCTCCTGAAACAAGGGCACACCCAGTGTCTTTTTGAGGACATTCTTTAAGTTTTCGTCATCAGGATAATCTGGTTTTTCCAACTTCTGACGACGGCGCAAATAGGGATGCACCATGTCCCCCTGGATCGGGCCGGGCCGGACAATCGCCACTTGGATGACGATGTCGTAGAATTCTTTCGGCCTAAGTCTTGGCAACATGGACATTTGCGCCCGACTCTCGATCTGGAAGGTGCCGAGCGTATCTGCCTTGGAAATCATCTCGTAAGTTGGCTCATCATCCAGGCTAATGTTCCAGAGGCCTTTTTGAATGCCCTTGAGGTCTTCCAGATATTCGAAAGCCCGGCGCATGCAGGACAGCATGCCGAGCGCCAGCACATCCACCTTCATGAATTCCAGGAACTCGACATCGTCCTTGTCCCATTCGATGACCTGGCGATCATCCATGGCGGCAGGCTCGATCGGCACGAGATCGTCGAGCCGATCACGGGTCAGCACGAAGCCGCCGGGATGCTGGGAAAGATGGCGCGGCACACCGGTCAATTGCCGGGAGAGCTCTACCAACAGCCGGATGCGTCGATCGTCGACATTAAAGCCGATATCTTCGATCTGTGCCTTCGGAATATCGTTGGACCAACCCCAGACCTGCGACGACAAGGCTTTGAGCACGTCCTCGGGCATGCCGAGTGCACGCCCGACATCCCGCATGGCGCCGCGGGAGCGATAGCGGATGACCGTGGCGCAAAGCGCAGCGCGATCATGGCCATAGGTATCGTAGACCCACTGGATGACCTCTTCGCGCCGTTCATGCTCGAAATCGACGTCGATGTCGGGTGGCTCACCGCGCTGCTCCGAAACGAACCGCTCGAAAAGCAAACCATTGTTGGTTGCATTAATTGAGGTAATACCGAGAGCGTAGCACACCGCGCTGTTTGCCGCCGATCCCCTGCCCTGGCAAAGAATGCCGATCGATCGGGCATGGCGGACAATCGAGTTCACTGTCAGGAAGTAAGGGGCATACTTCATCTTCTCGATGAGACGCAGTTCATAGTTCAGCTTCTTGCAGACGATATCCGGCACGCCGTCCGGGTATCGGTTCGCGGCTCCCTCCCAGGTGTATTTCTCCAGTGCCTCCTGTGGCGTAAGGTGGGCATACTCCTTCTCGTCGGGATATTGGTATTGCAATTCATCCAGTGAGAACTGGCAACGCTCCATAACCTCAAGCGTGCGTCGAAGCGCTTCCGGAAAGCGCGTGAAGAGACGGTGCATTTCTTCCGGGGGTTTCAGGTAGCGGTCGGCATGACGCTCGCGCAAGAAGCCGGCATTGTCGATGGTCACGTTGTGGCGGATGCAGGTCACGATGTCCTGCAACATCCGCCGGCCTGGTTCGTGGTAGAGCACGTCATTGGTGACGACGGTCGGCACGCGATATTGCGTGGCTAGGTTGGAGAGGTCAAAGAGGCGGAGCTGATCGTTTGGCCGGCGGCGAAGCGTCAGGGCGAGATAGCAGCGGTCCTTGAATGTTTCACGCATGCGGCGGAGCTGGAAGGCCGCGGTCTCGTCCGCCTCGTCGGGGACCAGAACGGCGATGAGGCCTTCGTTCCAATCCACGACGTCCGACCAGTCGAGATGGCATTTGCCCTTGCCCGCTTTCTTCTTGCCGATGGTGAGCATGCGGCAGAGGCGCCCGTACGCGTCGCGGTCGGTCGGATAGACGAGCAGCGACATGCCATCGACAAGGTCGAGCCGGCAACCGACAATGAGGCGCACGATGTTGGCGTCCGCAGGCAGCTCCTTCGCCGCCCTGTGGGCCTGAACGACGCCGGCAAGGCTGTTGCGGTCGACAACCGCCAGGGCCTCAATGCCGAGAGCGCTTGCCTGGGCGAACAATTCCGCGCTGCTGCTTGCCCCTCTCAAGAACGAGAAGTGCGATGTGACCTGGAGCTCTGCGTAGCGCGGCTTCATGCGAAAATTCCGTGCAGGAACCAGCGGCCGAGGCCGGCTGTCACCTGCTGTTCGTCGCCCGGGCGGAAGAGCCAGAAGCGTTCGCCGGCGGCGTCCTCGACCTGGAAATAATCGCGCACGGCGGCGAGTTCGGCGTCGCGTTTCCACCATTCGCCGAAGATGCGCTCGGGGCCGTCGGCGCGTTTCACCAGCCGGCGCTTTCCGCGCCAGGTGAAGGAGGCGGGCGGGTGGTCGGGCAGGAGCGCCATGACTTCGATCGGCTCGGGCCGGGCCAGCAGGCGCGCCGGGCGCGGCCAACTGTTCTGCCAGGTCGTGCCGACATCGGGGGCTAGCGGCGGAATACGGCGGAAGGAGCGTTCCGGCACGTCGCTTTCGACGGGGGCGATGCGGTAAAGGCGGGCGGCCCCGATGCGGTTGGCGATCACGTCGACGAGACCGGCAATGTCGGCCTGCTCCTCCTCGATCAGCGAGGAGACCGCCTGTTGCAGGACGAGCGGTTCGGCAAGCGTGGCGGTCAGGTCCATGATCTCTATGCCGAAACCCGGATCGATCGTCTCGATACGGTCCGAGAGGAGCCGCGTGAGGCGGTCTTCGTCGCGAACGGCGCGTGCCGTGCCGACGCGGATCGCCTGGAGCGAACTGTCGACGCGGTGGAAGAGGAGATCGAGCCGGCGGGCGCCGAGGCCGCGTTTTTCCAGCGCCTGGCAGAGATCGTGCACGAGGCCCTTCGTGTAGCGCGCGATGGTTTCGGGCGCGCCAATCGGCTCGCCGAACACTTTGCGGACCGTCACGACATCGGGATCGCGCAGCGAATCGACAGGTTCCGAGATCGTGCCCTGGATCTGGTCGAGCCGGCGGCCGAGGAGCGGGCCGAAGCGCAGCACCAGCGGCGCGCGGGGCACGGCCAGCACGTCGCCGATAGTGGCGAAGCCGAGCACGCGCAGGCCTGTCACGGTTTCCGGCGGTATCCGCAGCCCGAGGATCGGCAGCGGCGCGACGGTTTCGCCCACCGTGCCCGGCGCAATGACGCGCACGGGATCGGCAAGGAAACGGGCGGCGGCATGCGCGGCACCCCAGCTATCCGCCACCGCCGCGCGCGCAAAAATGCCGGAGGCCGCGAGGCGGTTGACGAGGCCGGTCAGCATGCGCTCCTCGCCGCCGTGCAGATGGTCGGCGCCGGTCGTGTCGATGACCAGGCCATCCGGCGGATCGGGCGCGACGATGGGCGCATAGTGCTGCAAGGCCCAGAGCGACAGGCGCTCCAGTGCCGATGCATCCGCCGCGGGATCGGCCGGCATGGTCACGATCTCGGGCACCAGCGCATGGGCCTTGGTGAGCGGCATGCCGACGCGCAGGCCCGCCTGTTCCGCCGGCTTGCTCACGGCGGTCAGGATGCGGCGCGAGCCCTCCCGGCCGACGAGCACGAGCCGCTTGTCAGGCGGAGGTGCCGCGGCGCCAAGCGCCCGCCTCAGACGATCGATCGGCCAGCCGGGAAGAAAAAGCGATACGACCCTCGGCATCGGGTGCCTCCACGTCAAAGTCTGCCGCCTCGCCGGCCCGGCAGCGCACGAGTTGCAAAAGCCACTGCGCCCGGCCGATGCCGGGCACGGGAAGGGCGACGGACGGCCGGACGGCCACCCGCCAGCGCGTCACGGCGGCAGAGGGCTGCCCAAAGGCGTTCTCCTCCGACCGGTGCTTGAAACGGCGCAGCGCAATGCCGAGCGTGCCACCGGCCTCGGCCGCCAGTTGCAGGCGGCGCGAGGCGGTCAGCGACAATCGCGCCACCTCCGCCACCACCGCGCCGAGCCCGCCATGGCGCAGGCCCTCCTCGAAACAGAGGAGCAGGCTTTTTTCATCGCCCGCCTCCACATAGATGACGCGGCCGGGGGCGAGCCCCGCCTGCGCGAGTGCAGGCGCGAAAAGATCGGGCCGGGTCAGGATCCAGAGCACCTGTCCCTTGGTGCGCGCCGCGATGCCGGCGGCAAAGAGCATGGCGGCCGCCCCCTCGACCGCATCGTTGCCTCCGCCGCAGACCTCGTGCAGGCTCGCAAGCGCCAGCCCGCCGCCCGGCAGCCTGTCGTCTATGTCCGGCACGCCGAAGGGCAGCACCGCCCGGTCACGCGCGGCACGGCCATCGAACTGCCGGATGCGGTCGCGCAGATCGGCGACAACGGCATGGGCGGCGGAGGCAGACATCGGCGTTGCAGCTCCCGAGTTTGAGAAGGTTTGTTCTTTATTTGTTCTCAAAGTGCGCGAGAGTCAATCACTGAGTCGCAGGGGAAAGATCACAGTTTGAATCATCGGCTGGAACCAACGGGCGCGGCGGTCGTTCTTGCTCATGCCATTCCATCAAATCCAGGAGACATGTCCATGGCTGACGAAAAGAGCACCGGCAAGCGCACGCTTGGTGTCGTTGAAAGTGGCGATAGCATTTCGGAGGATGCCCGTGCGGCGGCTGCGGAAGCGACGGTCAGCGAACAGATCGAAGTGCTGAAGGCGGAAATCAGCCGGCTGAAGGAAACCGCGGGGCTGATCGCCGAAGGCACCGGCCAGCTTGCCGTCGCCAAGGCGGAATCGCTGCGCGAGGATATCCGCCAGACGATCCAGGCCAATCCGCTCGCCACGCTCGCAGGCGCCGCGTTTATCGGCTACCTCTTCGGCCTGCGGCACCGGTAAGAATAAGCGGAGGCAATGGTTTGCCTTCGTTTGTTGAAGCACATGAAAAAGCCCGGCAGTGCCGGGCTTTTCCAGTTCAGAACCAGCGCTGCTGGCGCCGCGGCGGCTCGCTTTCGAGGGAACCGAGCAGATAGCCGATGACGACACCGGCAAGGCCGGCCGTCAACACCACGGTGGACAGTGCGGCCGGATGCTCGCGTGCGGCCTGGGCCACGGCAGCACCTTCGTTGCGCACATATTTCGTTGCCGAACGGACAGCGGGCCGGGCAGCCTCGACGGCATTGCCGGCGCGATCGCGGATCGTGTCATAGGCTTCGCTGCCCCGTTCGCCGAGGTCCTTCTGAAGCGCGGCGATTTCTGCGCGAAGAGCGGAAATCTGGGATTGAACGTCGTTGCTTGCCATTACGGTCTCCTTATCAGCAATGGAGACCGAACGGCTGGCGGGCGGCTTGGTTCCAAGCGGCCGGAAAAGTTGCCCGTCAGCTTGCCCTCCTCAGCCTGCTTGGCGGCGGCCGTCGCGGCGGATCTGCGAGGGCGTGTCGCCGAAGGCGGCGCGGAAACGGCGGGTGAAGTGCGACAGGCTCTCGAAGCCGGTTTCGAGCGCGATCTCGATCAGCGGCTTGTTGGTGCGCACCACCATGTTGAGCGCCGCCGCCATGCGGATCTTCATGTAGATCGCGCTCGGCGAAGCGCCCATGTCGCTTTCGAACAGGCGTTCGAGCTGGCGGCGGGAGACGTTCGTCATGGTGGCGATGCTGTCGATCGACAGCAGGTCTTCGGTGTGCTGCTCCATCATCATGATGGCAAGGTGCACGCGGCGGTCGCGCGCTTCGAGGCCGAGCGGGTTGCGCGGCTGGAGGTCGGTGGCGTCGCGGCGGTGGCGGATCTGCAGGATTTCCAGCGCATTGCGCTCCGCCGCCTCGCCGACATGGTGGCGCACGAGGGTGGCTGCGAGATCGGCGACGCTGCTGCCGCCGGCACAGGTGGCGACCTTGCCGTCGAAGCGGAAGATCTGCTCCGACGTCGCCTCGATATCGGGAAAACGGCCGCGGAATTCGCGGTGGTGCAGCCAACTCACGCAGGCCGTGTGCCCCTTCAGCAGGCCGGCTTCGGCGAGGATGAAGCTGCCGGTACACAGGCCGATCAGCCCGACGCCGGCATTCGCCGCCTTGCGCAGATAGGCGAGCGCATAGCTGTCGATCGGCTCGTCGACCTTCAAGAGGCCGCCGACGACGGCGATATAGTCGAAACAGGAGGGATCGGCGAAGGGCGCGGTGGGGGCAACCTGGATGCCGCTCGACGAGGAGATGAAATTGCGCGTGCTGCTGAGCACGTCCCAGTCGCAATGGACGCGCCGGGAGCGGTCCTCGCTGTCGCTGGCCAGCCGCAGCGTATCCACGAACAGCGCGAAGGCGGAAAGCGTAAAGCTCTTCGACAAGATAAAGCCGACGCGCAACGCCTTGGGACTTGCGGCCCCGCTCACATCCTTCGACGTCCGAACATCCACCGCCATCCAGATCTCCCAGAGCGTTTTGCCGGACACGATCGTCGCGGGCAAGGACGGCTCACGACACAGCCATAGCAGATTTCCCCCGCTGGCTCCATTCCTTGCACCGACCTTTGTGCGTTCCGAAGCGGCCGCATTTGCCACCGCGGCGAGTCTGATGCAGGGTGGCCTCATCGACTTCGCCTCGGGAGGAACCGTGAGCACCGAACTCTTCGACCTGACGGGCAAACGCGCCCTCGTCACCGGCTCCTCGCAGGGCATCGGCCTTGCGCTCGCGCGCGGCCTTGCGGCGGCGGGCGCCGAAGTCATCCTCAACGGGCGCGATGCGGCGAGGCTGGCGGTAGCGGCGGAAAGTCTCGGGGCGAAACACACGCTCGCCTTCGACGCCACGGACCACGAGGTCGTGCGCGCGGCCGTCGATGGTTTCGAGGCGGAGGTCGGCACCATCGATATCCTGGTCAACAATGCCGGCATGCAGCATCGTACGGCGCTGGAGGACTTTCCGGCGGATGCCTTCGAGCGGCTGTTGAAGACCAATATCTCGACCGTCTTCAATGTCGGCCAGGCCGTGGCCCGGCACATGATCACGCGCGGCGCGGGCAAGATCATCAACATTGCGAGCGTTCAGACCGCGCTCGCCCGCCCCGGCATCGCGCCCTACACGGCCACCAAGGGCGCCGTCGGCAACCTCACCAAGGGCATGGCAGCCGACTGGGCGAAATACGGCCTGCAATGCAACGCGATTGCGCCCGGCTATTTCGACACGCCGCTGAATGCCGCCCTCGTCGCCGATCCCGCCTTCTCCGACTGGCTGGAAAAGAGGACACCGGCAGGCCGCTGGGGCAAGGTCGAGGAACTCGTCGGCGCCTGCATCTTCCTGTCCTCGAATGCCTCCTCCTTCGTGAACGGGCACATCCTCTATGTCGACGGCGGTATCACAGCCTCGCTTTGACCCTCTAGCGTGCGAATTTCCGCGCGCCGGCGACGCAGAGCACGATGGCAAGCGTGGTGACGACCATCAGCGGGCTGACCTTTTCGTGCAGCAGGAAGGCGGCGAGCAGCAGGCCGAAGAAGGGTTGCAGCAACTGTAGCTGCCCCACTGCGGCGATGCCGCCGAGCGCCAGGCCGCGATACCAGAAAACGAAGCCGATCAGCATGCTGAAGACCGAGACATAGGCGAGCCCCGCCCAGGCGCCGCCATCGATGCCGGCCCAGGTCTGCGGCAGCGAGATGAGCGCGATGATCGCCATCAGCGGCAGCGAGAGGATCAGCGCCCAGGAGATGACCTGCCAGCCGCCCAGCGTACGCGAAAGTTTCGCGCCTTCCGCATAACCGAGCCCGCATACTACGACCGCGGCGACCATCAGCAGGTCGCCGACAAGCGAGACCTCTGCGCCGGAATTGAGCGCGAAGCCGACCACCGTCGCGCTGCCGATGCCGGAAAACAGCCAGAACAGCGGCTTCGGCCGCTCTCCGCCCCGCAGCACGCCGAAGATCGCGGTCGCCAGCGGCAGAAGGCCGATGAAGACGATGGAATGGGCGGACGTGATATATTGCAGGGCCACCGCGGTCAGCATCGGAAAACCGACGACGACGCCCAGCGCCACGATCGTCAGCGAGAACAGCGCATCGCGCGAGGGTTTCGGCTGGCGCAGCGCCAAGAGAAGTGCCGCGCCCAGCAGCCCGGCGATGACGGCGCGCGCCGAGGTCAGGAACAATGGCGAAAAATCCGATACGGCCACACGGGTTGCCGGCAGCGAACCGCTGAAAATGATGACGCCGACGAGCCCGCTGCCCCAGCCTTCCATGGATGATTTCATAACACCTCGCATTCGCACCCTTCGTACATGCGTGGGGCTGGCGGAAACAGGAACGGAGCAGTACAATTTGAAAGAACTGTATGTGTTCAAGGACCAGTACAATGAAGGCAAACTTCGCGAGAGACGCTGCGGCGGGAACCCGGATTTCCGAGGTCGTGGCGGCGATCGGCGGCCGGATCGCCAGCCGCGCCCTGGCGCCCGGTGACCGGCTTCCCTCGATCCGGCGTTTTGCGGCGTCCATGGGGGTTTCGCCCTCCACCGTTGTCGAGGCCTATGATCGCCTCGCGGCGGAAGGGCTGATCCGGGCACAACGCGGGTCCGGGTTCTATGTCTCGAATGCGGGTCTGCATCCGCTGAAACTGGCGGAAGCGGAGACGCCGAAGGCGCGCGCGGTCGATCCCTTCTGGGTGTCGCGGCAATCGCTCGATGCTGATGCCGCGGTGCTGAAACCCGGTTGCGGCTGGCTGCCGGCGGACTGGATGCCGGACGAGGCGTTGCGCCGCGCGATCCGCAGCCTTGCCCGCAGCGACGGCGATTTGCTTTCCTATTACGGCAGCACGCGCGGATCTCAGGCGCTGCGTCGGCTCTTGCTCGGGCGGCTGGCGGAGGAAGGCATCGAGGCGGGGCCAGACCACCTGATGCTGACGAGCTCGGGCACGCAGGCGCTCGATCTGATCTGCCGCTTCCTCCTGCGCCCCGGCGATACGGTGCTCATCGACGACCCCTGCTACTTCAATTTCCAGGCCTTGCTGAAGGCGCATCAGGTGACGGTCGTCGGCGTGCCCTATACGCCATCGGGGCCGGATGTCGCGGCCTTCGAGACCGTGCTGAATGCCGTGCGGCCGCGGCTCTACATCACCAATTCGGCAATCCACAACCCGACCGGCGCGACCCTTTCGCCGCAGGTCGCCCATCGCCTGCTGAATGCCGCGGCGGGTGGCGAGACGATCCTCGTCGAGGACGACATCTTTACCGATTTCGAGCCGGAGCCGTCTACCCGGCTTGCGGCCCTCGACGGGCTCGACCGGGTCATCCGCATCGGCAGTTTTTCCAAGACGCTCTCGGCCTCGGCGCGTTGCGGTTACATCGCGGCGCGGCCGGACTGGATCGAGGGGCTGGTGGACTTGCAGATCGCCACGAATTTCGGCGGCCCGAGCCCGATGTCCAGCGAGATCATCGCGCATATGCTGGCCGGCGGCGGCTATCGCAAACATATGGAGGAGTTGCGACGCAAACTCGTGCGTGTCCGGCGCGAAACGGCCGACCGGCTGTCGCGGCTCGGTATCGAGCCGTGGCTTTCGCCGCGCGGCGGCTTCTATCTCTGGTGCCGGCTGCCGGAGGGGGTGGATTCCGGCGAGGTGGCGCAGGCCGCCGTTGCCGAGGGCGTTGTGCTCGCCCCCGGCAATGTGTTCAGCGTTTCGCAGAACGCCGCGGGCTTCATGCGCTTCAACGTCGCGCATACGCTGGAGCCCCGCGTCTATGACGTCCTTGCCGCCGTGCTGAAGCGCTAGCGCCGCTTGGCCAGCATGGAGCGCGACAGCACCACGACGAGGCCGATGAGGACCGTCGCGGCGATGAAGAGGAAGGCGGCGGCGGCGATCGCCGGGCTGATATTCTCGCGGATGCTGGAGAACATCTGCCGGGCCAGCGTTCGCTGGTTGGGGCCGGCAACGAAAAGCGTCAACACCACCTCGTCGAGCGAGGTCGCGAAAGCGAGCACGGCGCCGGAGAGCACGCCGGGCATGGCGAGCGGCAGTGTCACGCGGCGGAAGACCGTGATGGGCGCGGCACCCAGGCTTTGGGCGGCGAGTTCCACGCGCTCGTCAATGCCGGCCAGCGCGCCGGTAACGCTGACGATGACGAAGGGCACGGCGACAACCGTGTGGGCGATGATCACGCCCGCATAGCTGTTCGTCAGGCCGAAGCCGGCGAGCAGCACCTGCATGCCGACTCCGAGCACGACGGCGGGCACCACCATCGGCAGCAGGAAGAGCGTGCGCATCGAGCCGCGAAAGAAGATCAGCCGGTTGCGCAGGCCGAGCGAGGCCGCGGTGCCGAGCACGGTGGCGAGCAGCGTCGTGCCCGTGCCAATGATCAGGCTGTTGATGATCGCGCGGCGCCAGGCATCCGCCGTGAACAGTTCCTCGAACCAGCGCAGCGACCAGGACGGGATCGGATAGGTGAGGATGACGCTCGACGTGAAGGCGAGCGGCAGGATGGCGATGAGCGGGGCGACGAGAAAGAGGATCGTCAGCGTTGCGAAGGTGACTTTGGCGAGTTTCATCGGCATGGCCTAGCGCCTCCCCGGTTCGTCGCTGGAGAGCCGTGCATAGACGCTGTAGAGCAGCAGCGTGGCGACGAGCAGCACGACGCCGAGCGCGCCGGCCATGCCCCAGTTCGCAGAGCCCGTCGCGTAAAATGCGATGATCGAAGAAATCATCTGGTCGCCCGGCCCGCCGATCAGCGCCGGTGTGATGTAGTAGCCGATCGCTGAGATGAAGACGAGCAGGCTGCCGGAGGCGACGCCGCGCAGGCTCAAGGGAAGCAGCACGCGCAGGAACGCCCGCCAGGGCGGCGCGCCCAGCGACGCGGCCGCCGGCATCAGGTTCTTGGGGATGGTGATCAGCACCGAATAGATCGGCAGCACCATGAACGGCAGCAGCACATGGGTCATGGCGATGATGACGCCGGTGCGGTTGAAGATCAGCGGCAGCGGCGCGTTTATGAGGCCGATCGCGCGCAGGAGATCGTTGATGAGGCCCTGTTCCTGCAGCAGGATGAACCAGGCGGCGGTGCGCACCAGAAGCGAGGTCCAGAGCGGGAGAAGCACGGCGCCGAGCATCAGGTCACGCTTCCAGCCGTCGAGCGACGCCGCGATGATCGCATAGGGGAACCCGATACAGGCGCAGAAAAAGGTGACGAGGGCGGCGATCCAGAAGGTGCGCACGAGAATGACCCGGTTGACGGACTGGTCGGCGGGCAGGTGCTCGATATCGCCCGCGGCATTGCGGCCGAGATCGACGGCGGCGAGCAGGTTGCGGTCGGTGAGCGGCGACAGCGCATCGGCGATCGCCAGCCAGAATTCCGGCCTCTCCCAGCGCTTGTCGATGGAAACGAGGTCTGCGGGCGGGTTTTCGACGTCGTTAAGCGCACTCGTCGTCTTCGACATCAGCGTGCGGAAGCCGGAGCGGGCGCTGTTGAGGCGGCGCACCATGTCGCCGAGCGCCTGGTCGTCGTCGACGGCCTTCAGGTCCTCCATCAGCGCCGCCTGCATGGGCATGGTCGGCGGCGACTTGCGGTCCCAGTCCGGCAGCACCTGCGCGCTGCGGGGGAGCAGGCGCAGCACGGCCGGATCCGACACCGCCTGTGACATCATGCTGAACAGCGGCCAGACGAAGAAGCCGATGAGGAAGATCAGCAATGGCGCCAGCAGGATCAGCGAGCGCCCGGTGCGTGACGAGCCCGCGCTCATTGCGCGATGACCCGGCAGTCGCCGGCCGAAAAGGCCGCATAGACCCGCGTCCCCGGCGCGAATTCGCGCGAGCGGCGGCCGAGCTTGGCGATCAGCGGATGGGCGGCATTCTGCAGCTGCACGCGAAGATGATCGCCCTGGTAGACGGAATCGGTGACCTCCGTTTCCAGGCAGTTGCGCTGGTCGCCGCGCGTCTCGCTGAGATCGACCCGTTCCGGCCGAATGGAGAGCAGCACCGGCTGGCCGGAGGCGACGCTGCCGGACACGGCCGAGACGATCTGCGCGCCCGACGACAGCCGCACCGTCGCCTCCTGCCCCTGCACGCCCTCGACGACACCCTCGACCAGGTTCGTCTCGCCGATGAATTCCGCGACGAAACGCGTCGCCGGCTCGTCATAGACCTGCCGCGGCGTGCCGATCTGCTCGATCTTACCCTTGTTGAAGACCGCCACCCGATCCGACATGGTGAGCGCTTCCGACTGGTCATGCGTGACGAAGACGATCGTCAGCCCGAGCCTGCGGTGCAGGTCGCGGATATCGAGCTGCATCTGTTCGCGCAGCTGCTTATCGAGCGCGCCGAGCGGTTCATCCATCAGCACGACGCGCGGCTCGAAGACCAGCGCGCGCGACAGCGCCACGCGCTGCTGCTGGCCGCCCGAAAGCTGTGATGGCCGGCGATCGACGAAGGCCGACAGTTGCACCATGTCCAGCGCGCGGGTCACGCGCTGGGCGATTTCCGCCTTGCCAAGCCCGCGCATCTGCAAGGGGAAGGCGACGTTTTCGCCGACCGACATATGCGGGAACAGGGCATAACTCTGGAAGACGACGCCCATGTCCCGCTTGTGCGTCGGCACGTCGTTGATCGCCGTGCCGTCCAGCACGATGTTACCCGAGGTCGGCTGCTCGAAGCCCGCCAACATCATCAGGAGCGTCGTCTTGCCGGAGCCGGAGGGGCCGAGCAGGCTGACGAACTCACCCTTGCCGATGCCGAGATCGAGGTTTTCGACCACGCAGAGCGGGCCGTAGAATTTGGTGATGCGGTCGAAGCGGATGAATTCGGCCACGAAAGACTCCATCGCTAGAGGCGAAGGACACGTCCCTCGGGACCCCCGCGGGAACGCATCCGGCCAGACAGGAAGGGCGCCGGCGGCGCCCTTCGTCATGGATGTTCTTACTGGGCCAGCCAGGCGTTGAAGCGCTGGGTCAGTGTTTCGGCATTGTCGATCCAGAAATCGACGTTGAGCGCGATCGAGTCCGTCATGTTGGCGGGATCGGTCGGCAGGTCCTTGGCGAACTCCGCCGGGACCTTGGCAGCCGCATCCTTGTTCGGAAGGCCGTAGGCGACGAATTCCGGCAACTTCGCCTGGTGCTCGGGCAGGCTCGCAAAGGCGATGAAGTCCTGCGCGGCGTCCTTGTTTTCGGCGTCCTTCAGCACGACCCAGCTATCGACGGCATAGATGCTGCCGGGGAAGACGACCTTGAAGTTCTTGCCTTCCGTGCGGTTGATGCCAGTGATGCGGCCGTTATATGCGGACGTCATGGCCACTTCGCCGGAGGCGAGGAACTGCAGCGGCTGGGCGCCCGATTCCCACCAGACGATGTTCGCCTTCAGCTCGTCGAGCTTCTTGAAGGCACGCTCGACGCCTTCATCCGTGCCGAGCACGTCGTAGAGTTCGTCCTTCGACACGCCATCGGCGAGCAGCGCGAATTCCAGCGTGTATTTCGGCCCTTTGCGCAGCGCGCGCTTGCCGGGGAATTTTTCGACATTCCAGAAATCCGCCCAGGAGGCCGGGCCTTCCTTCAGCTTGTCGCCGTCATAGGCGATCGCCGTGGACCAGACGATGGCGCCGACGCCACAGTCGTTGACGGCGCTGTCGAGGAACTTGTCCTTGCCGCCCATCTTGTCCCAGTCGATTTTTTCATAGAGGCCGTCGGCACAGCCGAGCGCCAGCTCTTCGGCTTCCACCTGCACGGCATCCCAGTTCGGCGCGCCGGCCTTGACCTTCGACTGGATGACGCCGATGCCGCCATCCCAGGCTTCGTCGAGCACCGGCTTGCCGGACTTTTCCGCGAAGGGCTTGAAGTAGATGTCGCGCTGCGCATCCTGATAATTGCCGCCCCAGGAGACGACGGTCAGGTCGCGGGCGAAAGCCGGCAAGGCAAGGCTTGCAGACAGCAGGATTGCCGCGGCGGCAAGAACACCCGATTGAATCTTCGTTTTCATGACATTCCCCTTTTCTTCGTTTGTGAAGGAACCGGTGTGATGCCGGCCCCGATGACGAACTCCTGCGGACTGCTCGCACCACCCTCGCCTTTGGCGTATCGGCGGTTTTGCAGCCTCTCCGGCCGTCGCGCCCTTTCCCCGGGGCGTTTCCAGCCGATTGATGCATTCCGGTCCCTGCCGGTCAACGGGATTTTTCCCGCGATTGACAGGCGTCAGACGTGTTGCCCTCCGTTGATGTGGATTTCCGCGCCGTTGATGTAGGAGGACGGCTCGGTGCACAGGAAATAGATGGTCTCCGCGACTTCGCGTGGTTCGCCCAATCTCCCCATCGGCACTTCCGCCGCCACCAGCGCGTCCGTTCCGGGCGACAGGATCGAGGTTTCGATTTCACCCGGCGCAATCGCATTCGCCCGCACGCCGCGTTTGCCGAATTCATGCGCCATCTCGCGCGTCAGCGAGCCGAGGGCCGCCTTCGACGCTGCATAGGCGACCCCCGCGAAGGGATGAACGCGCGTTCCGGCGATCGAGGTGACGTTGACGATCGAGCCCTTCGCCGCTTCGAGCTCCGGCATGAGAGCGCGGGCGATCAGCGCCGTCGAGACGACATTGACATTCAGCACATGCGTCCAGACATCCGCATCCGTGCCCATCACGCCGAGGCGGCTCTTTTCCGGGCCTTTCGGCGAAATGCCGGCATTGTTGACGAGCGCATGCAGCCGGCCGTTCGGCAGGCGCTCGCGCACGGTCGCCGCCAGCCGGTCGATCTGGCTGAGATCGGCAAGGTCGGCCTGGATATGGCTTTCGCGGGCCGATGGCCAGGCGCAGTCTTCGGAGAACGGCTGGCGGGAGACGGTGAGGATGCGCCAGCCCTTCGACTGGAACAGCTTGACCGTCGCGTGGCCGATACCGCGGCTCGCCCCGGTCAGCAGCATGGTGCGGCGTTCTTCGGTCATGCGCCCAGTCTCCTTTGATGCTTGATGCATCGTAATTGGCGGTTTTCGAAATGCAAGCCTTCTTTTTAAAGCTCAAGCCCGGCGAACCTTGCGCTCCGTGCCGCGCTCGATGCGTTCGAGGATCGGCTTGCCGCCGAGCAGGATATCGTCGACGATCGCCATCGAAGCGGCGGCCGGGTCATGCCGTTTCAGCGCTTCGACGACCGGATAGTGATGGTCGATCATCGCACGTCCGCCTTCTATATAGGCATCGGAAATGTTCGGTCCCATCTGTAACCAGAGCCGCCGCAGGATGGTGTTCAGCACCGGAAGCCCGGCGATCTGCGGCAGCATGAAGTGAAAAGCCTGGTTGAGCTGCGTGCCTCTCAGCCGGTCGCCGGCCGCGATAGCCTGCTCGTTTTCAAGCAAAATGCCTTCCAAGGCCCTGATATCCGCGCTGGTCGCCACTTGCGCGGCCGTCTCTGCCGCAAGCCCCTCCAGCCGCACGCGGATCGCCCGGATTTCCCGGTAGCGGCTTTCGCTCATTTCGGGAATGCGGATGTCGCGCGGCGAGCGGAAGGTGATCGCCTCGTCATTGGCAAGGCGGAGGATGGCGTCGCGGATCGGGGTCACGCTGGTGCCGAACTGTTCCGCCAGGTCGCGGATCTTCAGCCGGTCGCCGGGCTGGAACCGTCCCTGCATGAGGGCATCGCACAGTGCGCCATAAACGACGCAGTTGAGGTTCTCATGGTCCAGTGTGGTGAATTCAGGCATGGAACTGGTCCGCAAAATCGACTAATAAGATACTTGATGCATCTTTTTCGGCGTGTTTCAAGGTGAACGTCGAGGAAATGCGGAAAACCGCGCCAACGGAGCCACTATGACGAAACCAGCGCCCGCCGCCAAGAAGGCCGATTCCATGTCGGCGACGTGGAGCCCGACAGCACTCGCAGATGCCGAAGCCGCGGTGCTGAGTGTCTATGGCCAGAGCGGCACAATCAAGCGGCTTTCCAGCGAGCGGGACGAGACCTTTCTCTTCACCCGCGCGGATGGGACGGATTTCATCCTGAAGATCGCTAATCCCGCCGAGGACCCGGCGGCGCTGGAATTCCAGGATGGCGCGCTGTTGCATCTCGCCTGCGCAGCACCTGCCGTGCCGGTGCCGCGGCTGGTGCTGACGACGGACGGCGCACCGAGCCACACGCTTTCCACCGCCGACGGCCCGCGCATCATGCGCCTGCTCACCTTCCTCGGCGGCGAATTGCAGTACCGCACGCCGGCCACCGAGGCGCAGAGCCGCAATGTCGGCCGCGCGCTCGCCGAGCTGGGGCGGGGCCTTGAGGACTATGACGGGCGCCCGCCGGCGGGCAAGCTGATGTGGGACATCTCCCACACGCTCGATCTCGCCGCCGTCGTCGATCACGTCGCGCCGGAGCGCCGGGCGCAGGCGGAGGCCGTGCTTGCCGAATTCGAGCGCGCGCTTCCCACCATTGCCGGGCTCCGGCGCCGCCAAATCATCCACAACGATTTCAACCCGCACAATATCCTGCTCGATCCGGCGGCTCCAACCACGGTCGTCGGCATCATCGATTTCGGCGACATGGTGCACGCGCCTCTCATCAACGATCTCGCCGTCGCGCTCTCCTATCATCTCGCGACGGAGAACTGGGCGGCGCGGATCGGGGCGTTCCTTGAAGGCTTCCTGTCCGCCCGCGCGCTGGAGCCGGCAGAGGTCAAGCTTCTGCCGCTCCTCACCCGGTCGCGGCTGGCGATGTCGATCATCATCGCAGAATGGCGGTCCGCACGGTTTCCGGAAAACCGCGACTACATCATGCGCAACCACGCCACCGCCTGGTGCGGCCTGCAAAACATATCCGATCTGACGCCGGCCGGGCTGAAGCAGCTCGTGCCCAACCTTTCCGAGGGCTGAATCATGTCGATGGTAAATGCGTTTTCGCGAGCCGATTTCGAACGGCTGGACGAGACCGAGCGGGCGCTCATCGCGCGCCGTGAAAAGGTGCTCGGCCCCGCCTACCGCCTGTTTTACGAGAAGCCGCTGCATCTGGTGCGCGGCGAAGGCGTCTTCCTCTATGATGCGGCCGGCGAAAAATATCTCGACGCCTATAACAATGTCGCCTCGCTCGGCCATTGCCATCCGCGCGTGGTGGAGGCGATCACCAGGCAGACCGCCGTGCTCAACACGCACACGCGCTACCTGCACGAAGGCATCATCGACTATGCCGAGACGCTGACCGCCACGTTTCCGGAAGCCCTCAGCCAGGCCATGTTCACCTGCACCGGCAGCGAGGCGAACGACCTTGCCGTGCGCATCGCCCGCCACGTCACCGGCGGCACCGGCATCATCGCGACGGAGCTCGCCTATCACGGCCTGACGAGCGCGGTGGCGGAGTTTTCACCCTCGCTCGGCGAATCCGTGACGCTCGGCCCGCATGTGCGCACCGTGCCCGCGCCGGACAGCTATCGCCATTCGCCGGACGAGGTGATGGAAAAGTTCGGCCGCGATGTTGCGGCGGCCATCGCCGACCTGAAGCGCCACGGCATCAAGCCGGCCATGCTGATCACCGACACGATCTTTTCGAGCGACGGCATCTTCGCCGGCCCGAAGGGCTTCCTGAAACCGGCGGTGGACGCAATCCATGCGGCCGGCGGCCTGTTCATTGCCGACGAAGTGCAGCCTGGCTTCGGCCGCACCGGGGAAGCCATGTGGGGCTTCGAGCGCCATGGCGTCGCCCCCGACATGGTGACGATCGGCAAGCCGATGGGCAACGGCTACCCGATGGCCGGCATCGTGCTGCGCCCGGAGGTCATTGCCGATTTCGGTCCGCGGGCGCGCTACTTCAACACGTTCGGCGGCAATCCGATCGCTGCCGCTGCCGGCAAGGCCGTGCTCGACGCGATCCGCATCGAAGGCCTGCAACAGAATGCGCTGGATGTCGGCCAGTACGTGATGGACGGCCTCCGAAGCCTCTCCCATCCGGCGATCGGCGACGTGCGCGGTTCCGGCCTGTTCATCGGCGTCGAGATAGTTGCCGACCCGGCGGCAAAAAGCCCCGACGCGGCGCTGACGACCCGCATCGTCAACGGCCTGCGCGAGCGCCGCATCCTGATCAGCGCCTCCGGCCCCAACGCCAATGTCCTGAAAATCCGCCCGCCGCTGGTCTTCTCCCGCGAGAATGCTGACCTGCTGGTGGATGCGCTGGGCGACGTGCTGAAGGGGCTCTGAACGCAAAAAAGCCGAGGCTGCGTTGGCAGCCTCGGCTTTCGATTGATGTCAAAAGGCTCAGACGAGCGCGGTGACCTGGATTTCGACCAGCAGTTCCGGGGCCGCGAGGCGGGCTTCCACGGTGGCGCGGACCGGCAGGTTGTCCTTGTCGACCCACTGGTCCCAGACTTCGTTCATTTGGCTGAAATGGGCGATGTCGCGCAGCCAGATATTGGCGCTGATCAGCTTGGCCTTGGACGAGCCGGCCTCGGCCAGCAGGCCGTCGATCGTCGCAAGAATGTCGCGGGTCTGGGCAACCGTGTCGGTGCCGTCGCCGGTGACGCCGGCGGTGGTGACGATGCCGTTGACGACGACGGCCTGGCAGAAGCGCGCGCCGGGCTTGATACGCTTGATCATGAAAGGTCTCCCATTGTTGTGATCAGAGAATGGTCTTGCCGAAAGCCGACAGGATGAAATTGGCGCATTCCGCACCGATCGGCGATGGCAGCGCGGCATCAATGCCGGAAATGCTGAGCGAGCGCAACTTGCCGCTGAGCGCTGCCATCTCCATCGCCGAATGGGTCTCACGCACCGTGATGCCGTCAATGCCGCCGCTCCAGTCGGACATGTCGGTGGCCGTCGGCGAATAGCAGAGATGAAAGCCGCGCGTGCCGGCGCAGACCAGAGCGATGGCCTCGCGCATCGCCTGGCGCAGCCCCACGGCATCGATTTCCGCCATGGTGAAGACCCGCATGCGGGATGCCTTCAGCGCCGCGACCTCTTCCGGTGCGGCATTGCGCAGGCCGATCAGCACGATGTTTTCCGGTGCGACATGCGGCGGCAGGCGGGTGAGCATGCGGCGCAGCACGGCGTTTTCCGCCGGCGCCTCCGCGCCCTCGTCCGGCATCATCGCGGCATCGGAATCGATCCAGATCATGCCCAGTGCATCGTGCCGGCGGCCCGCCTCCTGCACGAAACGAATGACATCGCGCCGGCGGGCGCACACGGAGAGCGCCAGCGCATTTTCACCGGTGCCCTTTTCGAAGCCCAGTTGTTCGATGCGCTCGGCAATGTTCTGCACGACGACCAGCGCGCCGCCGATCGCATCCGTCTCGATCGCGAAGGTCCTCGCCTCGCCCGCCTCCTGCACATCCCGCATCGGAACCTTCTCCACATATTCGGACGTCATCACCGTCAGCAGCGCGCCGTAATTCATGCGGAAGCTGACATTCTCGCCGACAGCCAAGGGCGGTTCGGCCTCGGTGAGATCGAGCACCAGATGGTCGCTGGAGGCGCCGAGCACGCGCACGCCCGGCCGCGTCGGGATCAGCCCTTCGGCGATCACATCCTCGCGGCCGATATTGGCGATGCCGCGCAGCCGGTCGCCCTCGTCGATGAAGACCGGCACATTGCCGAAAGCGTCGATTCCGGAAAGGCCGATCGGCATGGAGGGTTTCGTCTTGACCTCAAGAAGCTCGCCGGTGAGTTCGAAGGCATCGCGGTTGAGCGCCTCCCAGGGATCGGTCAGGAACGTATCGCGCCCGCCCTGCAGGATGGCCTCGCCGATGCGCAGGTTGTTCACGCCGTTCGGCATGCCGCCGGCGAGCAGCAGGGGAAGCGGCGTGATGCCGGCTTGACGGCAGAGGTCCACGACGGTCCGGGCATTCTTTTCGATGCGGGCGAGGTCGATCGAGATTTACGGGTCGGACATCGCGTCAGTTCCTTTAGAGCACGCCCGCCGTATCGATCTCCGGCTTGCGGCCAGATACCAGATCGGCGACCAGTCTTCCCGAACCGCAGGCCATGGTCCAGCCGACATGGCCGTGGCCTGTATCGAGGAAGAGGTTTTCGTAGCGCGCGCCATGCACCGGCACGGAACCCGAGATCATCGGCCGGAGGCCCGACCAGAACACGGCCTTTTTCTCATCGATCGCGCCGGGGAAGAGATCGTGCGCCGTGCGGAGGTGGTGAGGGCCGCGGGCGAGGCCCAGGCGGTAGAATCGCCCGGCGAGATTAGGCCGGCATTGCTCTGGCTCGTGCCGCGCGCCACATCCTCGTGCCGTTCCAGCACGGTCACGTCATGGCCGTCCTTCGACAAATACCAGGCCGCAGCGGTGCCGACGACACCGCCCCCCAGAACCACTATTTTCACGTCTTCCCCCTAGCGTTAACGGCTGACTGCGCCCTGCTTGAACGTCGGCGCGAAGCCGCCCGAATCCCGTCGTTGAAGCGGATGATGCGCACCACCTCCTCGAATTTTTCACAGGACTGCCGCCACACCGAACCGGGCCAAACCAGTTACGCTGAGGCGTCGAGCGGCCGGTAGAGCGCCGTATAGAGCGTGCCGTAGCCGCGCCCGTAAGAGGTCTGGTAGAGCGGCGGGTGGCGGAACCCCGCAAGCGCGCGCTGCGTATCGGCGGCACCGGCCAACGACTTCTCCACCGCCGCTTCGCTCTCAACCGGCGAGCGCTATCGCCGTCCGTTTCCTGTCCATAGGCGCCGGGCGGCCAAGGTGATATCCCTGCGCCTCCACACAACCCTCGATGCGCAGGAATGCCAGCTGCTCTCCGGTCTCGACGCCCTCTGCCAGAACTGGAATGCCGAGGCTCCGGCCCAACGCAAGCACGGAGCGGACGATCGCCCGCGCTTCCGAGCTGTGCTCCGCATCCCGCGTGAAGCAGCCGTCGATCTTGATCTTGTCGAAGGGAAAGCTGCGCAGCGTATCGAAGGAGGAATAGCCGACACCGAAATCGTCGATCGACAGGCTGACGCCGAGCGCTTTGATCTGGCGCAGGACATGCAGCGCCTTCGCCTTGTCGGCGATGAAGGTCGACTCCGTGATTTCGAGATCCAGCCGCTCTGGCGGAAGCCCTGTTTCCATGAGGACGTTCTGCAGCAGGCCCGGTATATCGGCATTGATGAATTGAACCGGCGAAAGATTTACGGCGATCCTGTGCGGCAGCTCCCACGTTGTTGCCTCCGCGCAAGCCGTGCGCAGCACCCATTCGCCGATCGCGATAATATGGCCGGTTTCCTCGGCGATCGGAATGAAGACCGCGGGCGAAATGTAGCCCTCCCGCGGATGTCGCCAGCGCAACAGCGCTTCGTAGCCGACGGCCTCGCCGGTAGCGACGCATTTCTGCACCTGATAGTGCAGCGCGAACTGCCCGAGGTCCAACGCCCGGCCGAGATCCTGCACGAGGGCATAGCGTTCCAGGATCGCACGCTCCATCTCTGCTTCGTAAAAGGAGATGCGATGCGTAAGGTCGGTCTTGGACTGGTACATCGCCACATCCGCATGACAGATCAGCCCTTCGCGATCGGCCGCGTCGTCTGGATAGATCGCGACCCCGATGCTTGCGGCACTCGCCAGATCCGTGCTGCCTATGCGCAGCGGAGCGGTTAGTGCCGCGTCGAGACGGGCGAGGAAAACCTCGAGCTGAGATCGCTCTTCGAAACGCTTCACAGCCATGAATTCATCACCACCGATCCTTGCGATGAATTCCCCCTCCTCCAGCAACGCGGCCAGCCGCCGGCCGATCGTGCCGAGAACGTCATCCCCCGCCTTGTGGCCATGCACGTCGTTGATCTCCTTGAAGCGGTCGAGATCGATGCCGATGACTGCGACTTTCAGGCCCGTCCGGGTTGCCGCCGCCAACTCGCTGTCGAGATGGTCGAGGGCGCTGGGGCGGTTCGGCAGGCCAGTCAGCGTATCGTGTAGAGCGAGTTGCCTGAGGCGCTTCAGCGTCTCTTGCGAAGTCTGCTCGTCGATGAGGTAGCTGATGGCGCCGGAACCCGCCACGAGCATGCCGACGCCCACGACGGCGAAAGCCGCAAGCGCCGAGGATGCCGCCGAATTTTCGGCGGCTGCGGCCGGCGTCACCGTGATTGCTGCCATACCGGTAAAATGCAGGCTGACGACGGTGAGCACAAAAAGCCCGACGGGCAGCAGGCCGGCATTCTTCACGAGGGGTTTTACCGCTTGTCGAAACGTCAACGCCCCGAGCAAAACTGCGAAAATCAGCGAGAGCAGGATGTAACCGGCTTCCCATTCGATCGTGCCCTCGATGCGGAAGGCGAACATGCCGCTGTAATGCATTGCAGAGATTGCAAGGCCGACGATGGCCCCGCCCAGTTCCGGTGCTGCGCGCAGCGACGGGGAGAGTGCCAGCCACAGGCCGTAGGTCGACCCGGCCACTGCGACGAAGAGTGAGACCATCGTCCACGCCGGATCGAAGGTTATGGGCGCGCCTGCGTCATAGGCGACAACGGCGATGAAATGCATGCACCAGATCGAAGAGCCCGCCGCCTGCGAGGCCAACAGCACCCAGCCCGCGCGCTGCCTCCCCTCTCGCGCCTGTGCCTGCCGAAACAGGCGGAACGTCACCCAGCTTCCGGCGATACCGACGAGGAGGGCAAGCAGGACGAGCCATAAATTGTGCTCGACCACCAGGCACGAAATGACACGCATTCAAATACCCCGGAGACGGGCGGCGCGAACGCATAACGCGTGTATTCGCGTTAAATTCCGCACGCCTAGCGAGAACCAAGAATGTGCAAAACTCTCTAAAATTCGGCTAGCGGTTATGGTTAATACGAAGATGCACTTTTTGAGTGCAATCCCGAATTGGGTCAGGTCCAAGCGTAGCGCACGATATGGAAGAAAACGGGGGCTGCGAAGACGAGGCTGTCGGCGCGGTCGAGCATGCCGCCGTGGCCCTCGATCATGTGGCCCCAGTCCTTCACGCCGCGATCTCGCTTGATGGCCGAGGCGACGAGGCCGCCGAAGAAGCCCATGATGCAGGCGAGCCCCGCAAGGGCACCCGCTTCGAGCGGCGAAAACGGCGTCAGCCAGTAGAGGCCGGCGCCCAGCGCCGAGGCGCTCAAAATGCCGCCGAGCAGGCCTTCCCAGGTTTTGGACGGCGAGACATTGGGCGCGATCTTGTGGCGTCCGAAGAGCTTTCCAAAAATGTATTGCAGCACGTCGCTGCCCTGGACGGTGGCGATCAGGAAGGCGATCAGGAGCAGGCCGCGGCCCTCGTTGCCGGGAATGGGCAGCGTCACCAGCGCCGGAACATGGCTGATGCAATAGACCGACAGCATGATGCCCCATTGCTGCTCGCTGACCCGTTCGAGGAAGCGGGACGTGTCACCGCGAATGGCGGTGAGCGCCGGCATGGCAAGGAAGCAGTAGACCGGCACGAAGATCGAATAGAGCCCGTACCAGTCGATCCAGATCAGGTAATACTGCGCCGGAATGACGATCAGGAACATGCCGAGCAGCGTCCAGCGGTCGGCGTGGCGGGTGTTGGTGAGGGTGACGTATTCGCGAAGGGCCGCGAAGGAGACGAAGGCGAAAAGCAGGATGACGCCGCCCGTGCCGAACAGAAAGGCGATGCTGATGCCCGCCACCATGATCCACCACGCCTTGATGCGCGCATTGAGATTGTCGAGCGTCGCCGGTAGGGGTTTTTCGCTGCGGTAGGACAGCACACCGGCGACGAGGCTTGCCGTTACGAGCACGGCGACGAGGCCCAGGAAGAGGCGGGTGGTGTCGTCGCTCATCGGTGAACATCCTTTTGCGGCGCGAGCAGGAGTAGGGACTGGCGGGCGCGATCGAGAAAGACCTTACGGTCCTCTCCCTCTCCCAAGGTGAGCGGCGCGCCAAAAACGACGCGGCAGAGCAGCGGCACCGGCAGCACCGCGCCCTTTGGCAGCACGCGCGACATGTTCTCGATCCAGCAGGGAACGAGCTCGACATCCGGCCGGGCGAGCGCGAGATTGTAGAGGCCGGAGCGGAAGCGCAACAGCGGTTCCTCCGTCATGTTGCGCGTGCCCTCGGGGAAGAAGATCAGGGATTCGCCGGCCGCAAGCGCATCGAGCATCACCTGCATCGGATCGGCCGTGCGCTCCACCCAGTTGCGCTCGACGAGGACCGTGCGCAGCAGTTTTTTCGCGATGACGCGGCGGACGGGGCCGGCATTCCAGTAGTCGGCGCCGGCGACGGCGGCGGTGCGGGCACGCTCGCCGGGCGGCAGGCAGGTGGAGACGAGGATGAAATCGCCATGGCTTGCATGATTGGCGAAATAGATGCGCTGCCGGCCGGTCGGCGCCGATCCGGCCCAGATCGGCCGTACGCCGGTGACGATGCGGGCAAGGCCGGCAAGGGCTGCGCCGGACACGACTTGCAGCACGGAGGCGCCGCCGCCGCTCAGCATAGGCAGGCTCCATCCGTAGAGTCGATGAGCAGGATGGCGTAAAGCGCCACGGCGATGAGCAGCGATATGCGTTGCAGCCAGAGGAGCCGGCGGCAGCCTGCTAGGCGGGTGGCCAAAGGTGCCGATGCGCCGTCACGGGTGCGAAGCTCCATGCGGGCTAGCACGCCGTCCATTGCGGCGAGGCCAACCGCCTCCTCGTCATGCGACCCGGCGAGCCGGAACAGCGCGGCGTCGAACAGCAGGTGGACCGACAGGGCGAGCGGCACCAGGCAGAAGGCGAGCAGCAGCCACCAGGCGAGCGGCGCGGCAAAACCATGGGCACCGGCCGTCGGTGGAGCGATGGCGAGGATCAGCAGGGCCACCGCCCCGCCAATGAAACCATTGCGCCGCAGGCGGCGGGTCGCATCGGCCGTCACCGCGGTCCATTCGGTCATCGCGCGGCCTCTTCGATGACACCATAGGTTTCGAGCGCGATATGCACCGGACGCTCTGTGGCCTTGATCTGGGCGACGGCCGCGGCGCCGCCGGTCGCAAGGCCCGACCGGATCAGCCAGCAGGCCGCGACGACGACGCTGCGCTGGAAGCCGAGCGCGCAGCAGATGAGGACCGGGCCGTGCCGCCGGGCTTCCTCCACCGCAAGGGCCGCTTCGCGGATGCGCGCGGCCGAGACGGGAAGCAGGTCGAGCGTCGGGAAGGCATGCCAGGCGAGGCCGGGGGCCACGACGCCCGGCAATTCGGCCGTCATATCGATGACAGCGGCATAGGTTGCGAGTTCCTCACGGTTTGGAACCCGGCCGAGGAAGACGCCGTCCGCGATCTCCACTGCCGCCGGAAGCCGCCGCGTCCACCACCGGACATTGGCACGCGCGCCGAGCCGGTAGGGCAAGAGCAGCCAGCGGCTCGCAAGGCTGATGCGGCCATCCGCTCGCTTCTGGAAGACGCCGACACCGGCGCCGGCAAAACCGGTCGCGACGATGGCGAGTGCGAGGGACGGCCAGAGCAACAGCAGACCTGCTCCCGAATCGAGCGTCGCGAGCACAGTCAAAACGAGGAAGGCCGCGGCGCCGGCGGCATAATAGGTCGCGAGGCGCCACGCCTTGGCATCGTCTGTCCGGCGGAAGCCGGCGAGCGGCGAAGGTTTTTCCGCGGGGAAAAGCCAGAGCGCGAAGAGGCCGAGCAGCGCGCCGGTCGGGATGTCGATGGCGTGGTGCTGCCAGGTGGTCAGCACGGAAGCGCCGATCAGCAGGCTCCAGACATGCCACAGCGCGAGCGCCTTGCCGCGCAGCCGCACGCGCCAGTGATCCCAGATGATGACGAGCAGCGCGATGTGCAGCGACGGCGCCTGGTTGAACGGCTTGTCGAAGCCGCCGAGCACATCGAACATGAAGCCGGGCAGCCCATCCGTCTCGGGCCGCACGAAGATCGCCTGCAAGGGAAAGGCGATGAAGCAGAGGACGGCGACGACCTGCGCCGTCAGATACCGCCGCGCCAGCCGGCCGACCTCCGTCGGTGTGTCGTTGACGAAGAGCGAGAGCGCGTAGAAGGCGTTGATCGACCAGTAGGGCAGGATCGTCCAAGCGATGAAGGGAATGTGGTTTTCCCAGCCGAAGGCGAGGTTCGGCACGTCGGTCTTCTGCGAGGCAAGCCAGTTCGCCGTGCCGTAGGTCAGGTAGAAGAACGGTGCCAGAAAGACGAGCCACAGGGCAGCTGCGCGGAAAACCGCGCGGCGGTCGACGGCTGGAACGGATGCGACGCCCTCCCCCATGCTCGCCTCAGACGCGCTCGGCCAGCGACACGGTGAAGATGCCCCATTTGTCGATGCGCTGCTCGATCTTGCGGAAGCCGGCGGCAGCGACGAGTTGGTCCATTTCCTGCTGGGTGCGCCGGCGCATGATCCAGGCCTCGCCGCCGCGATGCGAGGTGAGCGCCCGGGCGATCATTTCGAGCTGCGGGTGCCAGGGCTGGCCGGTATAGATGAGCAGCGATCCCGGCTCCAGCGCCCGCGCCAGGCCGGCAAGCGAGGTTTCGATCAGGGCATTGTCCGGGAAGAGTTCGTAGAGGCCGGAGACGATGGCGAGTGTCGGCCGCGGCTCGGTGGCCGCCAGTCCCTCCCCGTCGAAAGCATCGGCGCGATGGAAGGCGGCGATGTCCCGCAAGCCGCGCTCGGCAATCAGCGCCGTGCCCTTCTCCACGTTGATCGGCGAATAATCCTGCAGGCGGATATTTTCCGGCTTGGCCTCGGATGCCGCCACCGCATCGAGCACGTAGCGCCCGTGGCCGGCGGCGATGTCGAGCACGCGCAACGGCTTACCCTCCGCCTTGAGCCGCGACAGTGCCGTGCCGATCAGCTCTTGCAGATGGACCTTCCGCTGTCGGATGCCGCGCCAGCCGATCGCATCGAGGAATTGCCGGTCGATCAGCCGGCCGCCAGGGCCGAGCCCGCGCGCCTCGTCCTCATAGACATAATCCAGCGTCGAGCCGGAATCGAAGCCGGTCTTCACGCCCGTCTCGATGCCCTTGGAGAACAGGCCGCCAAAGCGGATCGAGGCGCGCGTCATCGCCCAATAGAGCCCGCGCGCGGAAAACAACGAAAGCGGCGTCGCCAGCCGGTCGGCCTCGTCGCGGGTATAGCCGAAAAGATGCGCCTGCCGGACATCCGCCACCACCGGCGGCTCGGCAAAACGGGCGGTGAGGAAGGCGCGCACTTTCTCCAGCGCATTGGCCCGGTCCTTTTCCCCGAGCGTGTCGTGATAGAAGCCGGGCAGGACGTGGCGTTCCTTGACCGTGCTGCCGAGATTTTCGAAGAAGCGATGTTGCGGCGCATGGCGCACGACGAAGTCGCTGCCGGAGATGAGGAGCTGCGTCGGCACCGTGATGGCGCGCGCATCGGCGACCACCCGGTCGGCAGCCTCGTACAGTTCCAGCAGGATATTGGAGGCGATCGGGCGGGTGATCAGCGGGTCGCTCTCGAAGGAGGCGATGCGCGCGGGATCATGCGTCAGGAAACGCGCCTTGACGTAGGAATTGACGAAGAACGTGCCCTTGAGCTTCTGCCAGAGCGCGATGCCCTCCTTGGCGAAGGGCACGTAGAGCTTCACATCGAAGGCCGGCGAGGCGAGCACCAGCGCGCGGATGTGCGGCGCATAATCGTGCACCCAGGTGGACGCCAGCACGGCGCCGACGCTCTGGGCGACGACGGCGATCTGATGCGTCGCGAAACCGCCGGTCTCGCTGATATGGCGCACGAAGCAGTCGAGATCGCGCACCGAATGGGCAAAGGACGGGGAATAGCCACGTTCACCGGGCGACCGGCCGTGGCCGCGGGCATCCCAGGCGTAGAATGCGAAATCGTCGAGCCCGAGTTCCTCGACGAGATGCGCCACCCGGCCGCCATGCTCGTGGCCGCGGTGCAAAAGCACGATCGCGCCCTTCGCAGTGCCGGAACGGGCGGGCCAGGCGCGGTAGAAAAGCTCCACGCCATCATGGCTCGCAAACGCCTTCTCGATCATTCTGTCCCTCTCCCATGCAAAGCTCACCCCACCTATACGGATGAGACGCCATGTTTGCAGTTGATTTCATGGCGTTGCGTCTGCATTTGTTGAGCGCAATCGAGCGGATTCGAGCTTTCATGTCGATCTATAAACTGAAATCGTCCTTCCAGAATATGCTTCGCCCGCTTGTCGGCCGGCTGGCGGCCATGGGCGTCACCGCCAACCAGGTGACGCTGATCGCCGCCGTCGTCTCGGTGGCGATCGGCGCACTCCTCGTCGTGAACCCCGCGCCCGCGCTCTTCGCGCTCGTGCCGGTCTGGATGTTCCTGCGCATGGCCTTCAATGCGGTGGATGGCATGCTGGCCCGCGAGCACGGCCAGAAGAGCCCGCTCGGCGGTTATCTCAACGAGATTACCGATGTGGTTTCCGATGCCGCGCTCTACATCCCCTTCGCGCTGGTGGCGCCGTTTTCTCTGCCGTGGTTCATGGCCATCGTCTTCCTCGCGACGCTGACGGAATTTGCCGGCGTGCTCGGCGTCGCCCATGGCAACGGGCGCAGCTACGAGGGGCCGATGGGCAAGAGCGATCGCGCGCTTCTCTTCGGCGCGCTCGGGGCGCTGGTCGCGGGTTTCGGTACGCTGCCGGCCTGGACATGGCATATCCAGCCGATGGCCTGCGTGCTGCTCGTCTGGACGGTGGTCAATCGCGTGCGGGCGGGGCTTACCGAGGCTTAGCGTCCGAACCGGCGCGGTGTCGGCCGGCCGGTCACCTGGTCCCAATGTTCGTCGGCGCGCCGCTCGAAGGTCGCCGCATCGCGGGCGTCGCTCTGGTAAAAGCTGCCGCGCGACACGTCCGGTGCATAGGCCTGATCGCTCCAGCCGCGCCCGTCATCGTGCGGAAAGGCATAACCGACATGGCCGAGGGCGGCCGCACCCTTGTAGTGCGCATCACGCAGATGCATCGGCACGGAGGACGGGGCCTCCTTCGCCACATGGGCGAGTGCCAGCGAAATGCCGCGGCAGGCGGAATTGGATTTTGGCGCCCGCGCGACGTGCAGTGCTGCATGGGCCAGGATGATCTGCGCCTCGGGATAGCCGATCTTCTCTACCGCATGCAGCGCCGCGACCGCCGTCTGGAGCGCCGTGTTATCGGCAAGGCCGACATCCTCCGAAGCATGGATCATGATGCGGCGGGCAACGTAACGCGGGTCTTCCCCACCATGGATCAGCCGGGCGAGCCAGTAGAGCGTCGCATCGGGGTCGGAGCCACGCATCGACTTCACGAAGGCCGAGACGACGTCGTAATGCGCGTCGCCCGACCGGTCGTGGTTGACGGGCGCTGCCGCATAGGCCTCCTCGATCATCGCCTCGGTGATGACGACCGGCTTGCCCGGCGCGTGCCCGACCGCGAGGCTTTCCAGCACCGTCAGTGCCCGGCGCGCGTCACCCCCGGAGCGTCCCGCGATACGGCGCAGCATGGCGGGCTCCAGCACCACCGCGATGTCGCGCTGCGCCAGATGGCTGAGGCCGCGGCGCACGACCTCTTCCATTTCCTCGATGGCGAGCGGCTCCAGCTTGAGGATGGTCGAGCGCGAGATGAGTGCGGGTGTCAGCGTGTGGTAGGGATTGCCGGTCGTGGCCCCGATGAAGTCGGCGACGCCTTCCTCGCAGAGTGCCAGCAGATGGTCCTGCTGCGTCGCGCTGAAGCGGTGCACCTCGTCCGCAAACAGCAGCGTCGGGCGCATGCGCGCCTCGTCGGCGATCTTGCGAATGTCGGCGACGTTGTTGTGCGCGGCGTGCAGCGGGCGGAAATTCTTGCCCAGCATATTGCCGATGGCGCGCGCGATGGAGGTCTTGCCGAGGCCCGGCGGGCCGTAGAGGATGATGCTGCCGAGCCGGCCGGCCGCGATGCGTCGCCGCAACATCGATCCCTCGCCGATGATCTTCTCCTGCCCGATCACGTCGTCCAGCGTCGCCGGGCGCAGTTCGGCCGCAAGTGGCATAGAGCCGGTGCGCGGTGCGGCGTCGAAAAGATCGGTCATGGGATCCCCCGTCGAAAGGTTTGTCCGTCGACCGGGCGCGAAAAAGCCCGCTCCGGCCGGATGACGTTCGTCTATCGGCCGGAGCGGGCAGGGTCAAATGCCAGGTTCAATGCAGGCCGAAGAGGCGGAGCAATTCCTCGCGGTGGCGCACGAATTCCGGCGAACTGCGGTCGCGCGGGCGCGGCAGGTCGATTTCGATCAGCCGCGGCTCGGCGTTCTTCTCGCGCGGCAGGATGAGAATGCGGTCGGCAAGGTAGATCGCCTCCTCCAGATCGTGGGTGACGAGAATGGTCGTCACGTCCTCGTCGCGCCAGATGCGGGTCAATTCCTGCTGCATGCTGATCTTCGTCATGGCGTCGAGCGCGCCGAGCGGCTCGTCGAGCAGCAGGATTTCCGGCTGGACGGCAAGGGCCCGGGCAATGCCGACGCGCTGCGCCATGCCACCGGAAAGCTGGCGGGGATAGGCGTTCTCGAAGGATTGGAGACCGACGAGCTGAACATAGCGCCGCGCCCGGCTTCTCGCCTCCTGCCGGCTCACGCCGCGGGTATCGAGGCCGAAGGCAACGTTTTCGAGCACAGTCAGCCAGGGTAGCAGGCGGGGCTCCTGGAAGATGACGGCCCGTTCCGACCCGACGCCCTTGACCGCCCGGCCGTCGATCAGCACCTCGCCGCTATCGGCATCGTCCAGCCCGGCCAGAATGCGCAGCAGCGTCGTCTTGCCGGAGCCGCTGGCGCCGACGATGGCGAGGCTTTCGCCCGAGCGGACCTGCAAATTAACATCGGCCAGAACCGGCAGCGGTCGGCCATCAAGGGTGAAGGATTTCGAGAGGTGACGGATCGTCACCTCTCCGCGCAGCGTTGCGGGCGAAAGGCTCATGGTCGTGCCTCAGTTCGTGGCTGTGTCAGGCGAGTAGAGCACGTCCTTTGCCGCGAGCTGGCCTTCCTTCAGCTTGCCCTCGCGCACCAGAACGTCGATCCAGAACTGCACGTCGCGCTCGACCGGGAGACCGCCGGCACGCACGCCGTAACCGCGGAAATATTGTGCGATGTCCGGGTTTTCACCGCGTTCCTTCAAAGCCTTTGCAAAGACCTGGCGGGTTTCTTCCGGATGTTCGCGGGCATAGTCGAGCGCGCGGGCGGACTGTTCCACGAAGGTCTTTGCCGCTTCCGGATGCGCTTTCACGAAATCGCGGCTCAGCACGACGAAGCCGCCGGCGATCTCGCCGAGCACGTCCGTATCGTCGAAGATCGCGCGCAGGCCGCCGGTCTTCCGTGCCGCGCCCTCGAAGGTCGTCTGCCAGTAGCCGAAGGCGGAAATGTCGACCTGGCCGGAACGCAGCACCTGTTCCAGCTGCGGACCTGGCACGACGACCTGGTTGGCGCCGTCCGTCGGCAGGCCGACCGAATGCAGCGCCTCGCGGATCGTGTAGTCGAGATGGGCGCCGAGCGTGTTGACGGCAATGCTCTTACCGGCAATGTCCTTGATGTCCTTGATCGGGCTATCTTCCAGCACGTAGAAGATCGACTGGACCTCGTCGTTGATGCCGTTCGACGGGTAGGCCGCGACGAAGTCGTTGCCGCTGATGATCGCGTTGAGCACGGCGGAGGTCGCCGCGCTACCGATCTCCACGTCGCCGGAGGCGAGCGCGATCAACGAGGCCGGGCCGCCGGCCGCATAGCCGACATTCTCGATGGTGATGCCGGTTCCCTCGAAATAGCCGAGCTCGGCGGCGAGTTCATGGGCGGTCAGGCCGCCCTGGCTGGCGAGGTAGCGCAGGTTGACCTCTTCCGCCGAAGCGGCGCCGGCAAAGCCGAGAAGGAAGGCGGCGGAGAGGAGAAGTTTTCGCGAATGGAAGGTCATGGCGGTGTCCTTTGACAAAGAGGGTAAGGGATCAGGCGTTCGGCTGCGCCCAGCGGCAGAGCCTGCGCTGGAGGAGAACGAGCACTGCATTGGCAACGAGGCCGAGAAGCGCGAGCAGCAGGATCGCGGCAAACATCAGCGGGATCTGGAAGTTGTATTGGGCGTTCATCACCTGGAAGCCGATGCCCTTGTTGGCGCCGATCATCTCGGCAGCGATCAGCAGCAGCAGCGCCGTGGTGGCGGAGAGGCGCAGGCCGACGAAGATCGCGGGAACCGAGGCCGGCAGCACGACGCGGCGGAAGATCGTCAGGCGGCCGGCGCCATAGGTACGGGCCATTTCGACGAGTTTTGTATCGACCTCCTTCACGCCGCCGATCGTCGCCAGCAGGATCGGGAAGAGCGTCGCCCAGAAGATCACGAAGACTTTCGAGGTTTCACCCAGCCCGAGCAGCAGGATGAAGACCGGGTAGAGCGCGAGAGCGGAGGTCTGGCGGAAGAACTGGAGTAGTGGATCGAGCGCCTGTTCGACGATGCGCGCCTGGCCCATGACGAGACCGAGCGGGATGCCGATCACCACGGCGGCGGCAAAGGCGATGCCGGAGCGTTGGAGGCTGATGGCGATATCATCGAGCAGCGCGCCGCTTGCAAGGCTGTCCCACAGGGCGGAGAGGATCAGGTGCAGCGGCGGGAAAACGGAGGGATTGACCCAGCCTTGCGTGCTCGCAATCTGCCAGAGCGCGAGGAAGCCCAGCACGATGCCGTATCGGGCTAGGAGCGGCGACACGAACGCCTGCACCTGGCTGGCGAATCGCGGCGTGGCGCTGGGCCGCAGGCGAAAATCGGCGCCGAGCGTGGAGTTGACGTTTTCGTAGGACATGGACGCCTCCCTATTCGGCGGCCTGGGCGGCCGAACGCGCGCCGGCCCAGCGGTTGACGGGGAACGGCAGGCCGAGGTTTTCGCGCAGCGTCGTGCCCTCGTATTCCGTGCGGAACAGGCCGCGGCGCTGGAGCTCGGGGATGACCAGGTCGACGAAATCGTCGAGCGCGGTCGGAAGCCATGGCGGCAGGATGTTAAAGCCGTCGGCGGCCTCGTTCTCGAACCATTCCTGAAGCGTGTCAACAATGGTCTCCGGCGTGCCGACGATCGTGTAGTGGCCACGGGCAGACGCGATCCACTGGTAGAGCTGGCGGATGGTGAAATTGTTCTCGTCGGCGATCTGGCGGATCAGCGCCTGGCGGCTCTTCATGCCTTCGGTGGGCGGTGCGGGCGGCAGAGGACCGTCGAGATCGTAGCCGCGGAGATCCAGCGTGCCGCCGGTCAGGCCGTTGAGCAGGCCGACGCCGTCCTCCTCGACGATCAGCGCGGTCAGGCGATCGTATTTCTCGCGCGCCTCCGCCAGCGTGCGGCCGACGAAGGCGGAGACGCCGGGCATGATGAGTATATGGTCCGGGTTGCGGCCGAGGCCGCGGGCGCGCGCCTTGATGTTACGGTAGAATTCCTGCGCCGTCCCGATGTGCTGGTGGGCGGTGAAGATCACTTCCGCGGTGGCGGCGGCAAGCCCGCGGCCGTCGTCCGACTGGCCGGCCTGCACGATGACCGGATGGCCCTGCGGCGAGCGGGCGATGTTGAGCGGCCCGCGCACCTGGAAATGCTCACCGCGGTGTTCGCTCTCGTGCAGCTTCTCCTGGTCGTAGAAGACGCCGCTTTCCTTGTCGCGCAAGAAGGCGTCGTCCTCAAAGCTGTCCCAGAGCTTCTTGACCACGTCGACATGCTCGGCGGCGCGGCGATAGCGCGCGGCATGCGGAAGCTGGGTCTCGCGGTTGAAATTCTGGGCGGTCGGATCGCCGGTCGTGGTGACGACGTTCCAGCCGGCGCGGCCGCCCGAGATCAGGTCCAGCGAGGCGAATTTGCGCGCGGTGTTGTAGGGCTCTTCGTAGGTCGTGGAGGCCGTGGCGATGAAGCCGAGGTTCTTGGTGAAGGGTGCGAGCGCGGAAAACAGCGTCACCGGCTCAAAGCCTGCGATGCGGGCATTGCCGCCTTCACGGGCGCCGCCGAAGCCGATGGCGAGATTGTCGGCGAGGAAATAGGCGTCGAACAGGCCGCGTTCGGCGGTGAGCGCCAGCCGCTTGTGGAATTCGAAGCTGGTCGCCCCGTCGGCCGGCTGGTCCGGATGCCGCCAGGAGGCGACGTGCTGGCCGCCGCCGGGAAGAAATGCGCCAAGCCTGATCTTGCGTGTCATCTCGTTTCCTTTCACTTCATTTCGAAGGGCCATTTCAGGCCACAGGTTCGCGGTCCCGCCCGCGGCGGGTCATGGCAGTAGTGATTTCTGGTTGGGTGGCCGGCTCAGCCCTTAGCGGGACACGGCATGATAGCGTCCGTCCTGGTAGAGCAGCGAATGGCCGTTGCCGATGCGGATCGCCAGCACCTTGCCGATGACGATGATATGGCTGTGCCGCTCGATCGCTTCTTCCACGACGCAATCGATCGCCGCCACCGCATCGACGAGCAACGGCGCGCCGCTGACGGCGGTGGTCCACTCGCCGCCGCGGTAGCGCTCGGCGCCGCGCAGCCCGCCGCGGCCGGCGAACTGGTTGGCGAGCGCCTCGTGCTCGGCGCCGACGATATTGATGCCGAGATGGCCGAAGCGTTCGACGACGGGCCAGGTGGAGGAGGAGCGGTTGAGGGAGACGAGCATGCGGGCCGGCTCGACGGAAAGCGCCGTCGCCGAGGTGACGGTGGCGCCGGTGCGGGCCTCGCCCTCGCCCGCCGTGATGATGCTGACGCCGCCGCCCAGCGTGCGCAGCGCTGCCTTCAGGTGGTCGGCATCGGCCGGATGATCTATCACCGGCGTATCGCGTATGGTGAAAAGAGTATTGTCGGCATGCACATTCATCGTGTCCGCTCCGCTTGAGACCCCGGATGTCCATAGAGATAACAAAGGTCAACGCGGCGGTGCAGGCACGGCTTTCTGAAATATACTAATTTTATAGAAAATATGCACGCCGCCCAGCCGGCGGCGCGCCCTGTTGTGTTCACCGCGCGCGCCGGGCCGCGAGCGCCGTTATCTCCACGCGCATGCCGGGATCGGCGAGTGCTGCGACGCCGACGGCGCAGCGGACGGGATAGGGTTTCTTGAAATAGGAGCAGTAGACCTCGTTGAAGGCCGGGCGCTCCGCGATGTCTGTCAGATAGATCGTCAGGTGGATGACGTCGGCAAGGCTGCTGCCGGCCTTTTCCAGCGAGTTCTTCAGGCTCTCCAGCGTGGCGATGCTCTGCGTGCGGATATCGCCGGTCTCCAGCGAGCCATCGGCGCGCAGCGGGATATGCGTGGTTGCGAGCAGGTTGCCGACACCGGCGACATCGGAGGAAATTTCCTCCTCGTCGGTATCCTCGATGAAAAAGGGTGCGTCGTTTTCAGCCATGGGCGTTTCTCCTTCGATGCTTCTTGTCTAACTCACCACACAGTGCCGCGCGCTGCGACGTCCTCCACGCGGGTGACGACGCCGTTGCGGTGGAAGACCATGCGGTCGAAAAGGTTGCTGACGACGCAGGTATGGTTGGGCACGATTTGCACCACGCTGCCGATGGCGGGAAAGTTTTTCCTGCAATCGCCGATGTCGATAACGGCATGTTCTTCCGAGAGCGAGACGATACGCGCGCCCTCGTAGCCCTCGATTTCGCCGAAATCGCTGAAGCCGAGCAGGTCGGAGGTCAGCGCCTTGGAGCCGGCATCGAGTACCGCCCGGTCTTCCGCCGGGCGCGAGACGACGGTGGCGAGGATATGCATGGCGAGATCGCCGCGCGTGCAATGGCCGGCACGCACCATGCTGCGGTCGTTATAGACATAGGTTCCGGCGCGGTGCTCCGTGGCCGAGGGCACGAGATGGGCCTTCCACAGGTCCGGCGAGCCGCCGCTGGAACGCACCGGGCAGTCGATGCTCTTTGCGGCGAGCAGCGCCATGGTCGAGGCCATGAAGGCTTCCACCGCCGTCGCGCCGCCCGGTGCTGGATAGGTGAGGATGCCGCCGAAGCGCAGAGCGGGAGCAGCGGCGATGCGCGCCGCAAGCTCCGCCGCTGCTTCGGGTGTCTGCACGCCGCAGCGCCGGCCGCCCGTATCGCATTCGACGAGCACGGTCAGCGGGCGGCCGGCATCGAAGGCGGCGGCGAGGCCGTCGACGGTCGTCACGCTGTCGGCCACGACGCTGAGGCGCGCCACACGCTCGTGCAGAGCGCGCAGTCGCGCCAGCTTCGCCGCGCCGAGAATGTTGTAGGTGATCAGGATATTTTCGAAGCCGGCATCGGCGAAAACCTCCGCCTCGCTGATCTTCTGGCAGTTGATGCCGACGGCGCCGGCCGCGCGCTGCGCCTCGGCCACCGCGACGATCTTGTGCGTCTTGATATGTGGGCGGAAGGCCTTGCCGTGCTCGTCGAAATAGGCCTGCGCGAGGCGGATGTTGGCGGCGAGCCGGTCCTCGTCGATCACAGGCATGGGGGTGAGGATCTGTTCAAGTGGCGTGCCGATGTCGGGCCAGGGAGACGTCATGGAAAACCTTCCGGTCTTGGCGCCTGCGGCGCGTGTTGTTGCTCGTCCCCAGAGTATAAGGCGGTTCAGGCCTTGCGTTCCTGGAGGATGTTTCCGCCGTCCACCACGAGCACGGCGCCGTTGATATAGCTCGCCTTCGGCGAGGCGAGGAAGGCGACGGCCGCGGCGACCTCGTCCGGCCGGCCGGCGCGCCCGCAGGGGGTGGCGCGTGCGGCGCGGCGTTCGTCATCGGTCGAGGCGCCAGTCTCGATCCAGCCGGGCGCAACGGCATTGACGGTGACACCGTGTGGGCCGGCTTCGAGCGCCAGCGCATGCGTCAGCCCCACCATCCCGGCCTTCGCGGCGGAATAGGCCGTCTCGCCCGGATTGGCGACATAGGGTCCGGTCACCGAGGCAACGTTGACGATCCGGCCGTAGCCGTCAGCCAGCATATCCGGCAGGTAGAGGCGGGTCGCGAGGAAGGTGGTCTTGAGGCTCACCGAGATGCCGCGGTCCCAATCCCTCTCCTCCAGTTCGACGAAGGTCCGCTGGAGCGCCGGCTCCGAAACGCTGCCCATGCCGGCATTGTTGACGAGCACCCCGGCCGGCCCCGTCACCTGGCGGAGTTTTTCGACCTCGGCCTTCACCGTCAGGTCGCAGATATAGCCCGTCGCGGAAAAACCTTCGCCGCGCAGCGCCTCCGCGCGGGCAAAAATGCGCTCGCTCGTCGCGACGAGGTGCACGGCAAAGCCCTCTTCCGCGAGGCTTCGTGCGCAGGCGAAGCCGATGCCGTCTTCGGCGCCCGCGCCCGTGATGATCGCCGTCCTGCGCTGCATCCGCCCCTCCTCAGTAACCGGCCGTCACGCCGAAATCGATGGACAGCGCTGCGCCGGTGATGGGCGCCGCGTCCGGCTCGCAGAGATAGGCGACCATGCGGGCGATCTCTTCCGGCCGTATGAACCGCGCCGCTGCCCCTTGCGGATAGTTGGAAAGCAGCTTCGCCTTGTAACCATCCGGATCGCCGCCGCCGTAGCGCTCCGCCTGGAACTCGATCATCGGCGTCGCGACGTCGCCCGGGCAGACGGTGTTGACGCGGATCTGGCGGGGCGCGAGTTCGAGCGCCAGGGCCTTGGTGAGCAGCACGAGCCCGCCCTTGGAGGCGCAGTAGATCGATGCGCCATTGTTGCCGACGAGGCCGGCATCGGACGCGATGTTGACGATCGAGGCGCCGGGGCCGAGATGCGGAATGGCAGCCTGGATCAGGAAGAACGCGCCCTTGAGGTTGACGTCCATGACGATGTCCCAGTCGTCTTCCGTCATCGTCCCGGCCTCGCCCTCCCGCCAGACGCCTGCGGCGTTGACGACCACGTCGAGACGGCCCCGCCAGCCCAGCACCGCCTCGACGGCGGCGGCACAGGAGGCGATCTTGCGCATGTCGAGCGGTACTGGAAGCACGTCGCGTCCCTCGGCGCGCAGCTTTTCCGCCGCCGCCGTCAGGCGTTCGCCGGCGAGGTCTGCGATGGCGACCGCGTAGCCGGCGGCCGAAAGCCGCGCGGCGATCGCCGCCCCCATGCCGCCGGCCCCGCCGGCAATAAGCGCTGTTCGGGTCTGGTCGGTCATGCCTGCCTCTGCGTCAATGGGATGCCGAGCAAGATGAACGGGCCGGGGTGATAGTCAACAGCAGAAGTCTAGAGTTGGTGCAACACGAAGGGTTTTCCCTCGATCGTCTCCACGCGCATGGGGAAGCCGAAGACGGTTTCCAGTCTGTCCGGCGTCAGGATGGCGGCCGGCGCGCCGTCCGCGACGATGCGGCCCGCCTTCATGGCGATGATGCGGTCCGCGTGCGCGCTCGCCTGGTTGATGTCGTGCAGCACGATGACGATGGTCTTGCCCTTCTCATCGGCGACTTTGCGCAGCGAACGCATCAGTTCGCGGGCATAATACATGTCGAGATTGTTCAGGGGTTCGTCGAGCAGCAGGTAATCCGTCCCCTGCGCGAAAACCATGGCGACGAGCGCGCGCTGGCGCTGGCCGCCGGAAAGCGTCTCGATGAAACGGTCGGCGAGATCGGTTAGGTCGAACTGGGCGATGGCCGCGTCGATGATGGCATGGTCCGCTTCGGTTAGGCGCCCGCGGCCATGCGGGAAACGGCCGAAGCCGACGAGTTCGCGCACCTTGAGCCGGCTTGCGACCGCCGTGTCCTGCCGCAGGATGGCGATTACCTTGGCAAGTTCGCGGCCGGGTGTCGTGTTCACCGGCAGGCCGTCGATCTCGATTGCGCCCGCCTGGAGCGGATGCAGCCGGGCGACGAGCGAGAGCAGCGTGGATTTGCCGGCGCCGTTCGGGCCGATCAGCGCCACGACACCGCCCTTCGGGATCGTCAGGGTGATATCGGTGAGGATCGGCGTCGCCCGGTGCTTGAAGGAGACGTTTTCGATGCGGATCATTTGCGGCTCCCGAGGACCAGCAGCAGGAGGAAGACGAGCCCGCCGACGAACTCGATGACGACGCCCAGCGCCGTCGCATTGCCAAGCACATGCTGGAATAGCGTTTGCCCGCCGACGAGCACGATGATGCCGGCAAAGGCGGCGGCCGGCAGCAGCAGGCCGTGCCGGCGGCTGTCGACGATGCGTTCGGCAAGGGCGGCGACCAGCAGGCCGAAGAAGGCGACCGGCCCGACCAGCGCGGTGGAGACGGCGACGAGGGCTGCGACGACGAGCAGCAGCCCGGTCACCGTTCCGGCCCAGCCGACGCCGAGGCCGGTCGCGGTATCCGGCCCGAGCGATATCACGTCGAGCACATGGCGCGCGCGCCAGGCGATGATGGCGGCGATGACGGTCACGATGGCGGCGAAGACCAGCAGGTCGGTGCGCACGGCGTTGAAATTGGCAAAACTTGCCGATTGCGCCACGGCGAATTCGTTAGGGTCGATGAGGCGGGCGAGCAGGGAATGGAGGCTGCGGAACAGCACGCCGAAGACGACGCCCGCGAGCAGCATCAGGCCCATGTCGAGGCGGCTTTTCAACATGGGCAGCAGCAATGCGGCGGCGAGCGCCATCAGCAGAACAACCTCCATGCCGAATTTCAGCTGCGGATCGAGCGCCACGTAGCCGACGCCGCCAAGCAGGAAGACCATCAGCATCTGGCCGAAAAGGTAGAGCGCATCGAGCCCCATGATCGAGGGCGTCAGGATGCGGTTGCCGGTGACGGTCTGGAAGATCACCGTCGAAATGGCGATCGCCACGCCGACCTGTACGAGGGCCGCGAGTTTCAGCAGGCGCAGTTCCAGCACGAAGGCGATGTTGCCCCTGAGCCCGATCGCCAGGAATGCGACTGCGGCGAGGAGGGCCGCGACGCCAAGGCCGAGAAGACGACGCTCACCCATGCGCGCGTCCCCGGAAGATGAGCCAGAGGAAGACTGCGCCGCCGACCACGCCCATCACCGTGCCGACCGGGATTTCGTAAGGGTAGCGGATGAGGCGGCCGGCAATGTCGCAGGCGAGCACCAGCCCCGCGCCCCCGGCCGCGACCCAGCCCAGCGTGCCGCGCACATTGTCGCCCATCAGCCGCGAGACGATGTTGGGCACGGCCAGTCCGACGAAGGGGATCATGCCGACGACGGTGACGGCGAGCGCCGTGATGACGGAGACGATGACGAGGCCGATCTGCATCATGCGGGCATAATCGATGCCGAGCCCTATGCTCGCCTCGCGCCCGAGCGCCATTATCGTCAAGCGGTCGGCGACGAACCAGGCGAATGCGACCATGAGCGCGGCGATCCAGAGAAGTTCGTAGCGCCCGCGCAGCACGCCGGAAAAGTCGCCATTGGTCCAGACGGAGAGGAATTGCAGGAGGTCGGCCTGCCAGGCGGCGAAGGTGACCGCGGCGCCGATGACGCCGCCATAGACGATGCCGAACAGCGGCACGAGATAGGGCTGCGCCGGCGGCAGGCGATGGGCGGTGGCGAGGAAGACCGACGTGCCGACAAGCGCCGCGCCGCTGGCAACGAGCGTCTTTTCCCAGAGGGCGGCGGCGGGGAAGAGAAGCGTGACGAGGAGGATGCCGAGCTCCGCGCTCTGGGCCGTGCCGGCGGTGGCCGGCTCGACGAAGCGGTTGCGCGACAGCGTCTGCATGATCAGCCCGGCGATCGCCAGCCCGGCGCCGCACAGCACGGCTGCGAGCGTGCGCGGCAGGCGGCTGACGACGAGAAGCTGGAGCGCTTCCGGATCGCTCAGCACTCTGTTCAGCGGCAAGGGGCTGACGCCGACGGCAAGGCTCAGCACGAAAAGCATCGCGAGCCCGAGGCCCGCGATCGTTCCGTTTGGCAGACGCGGTTTTGCGGCGGCAGCAGTCATGTCGCGGTTTGAGACGCATCCTGCCGCCGCCAGTCGAGCGGCTGAAGTTCTTCGCGGAAGGCGAAACGCAGGAGATGCGATTCGATGACGTGCTGCGTCTGGGCAAGGCCCTCCTCGTCCTCGGATGTCGCGACCAGGCGAAGCCCCTTTTCATCCGCATCGAGAAGGCTGGTGCCGCAGGAGAACTGGCATTCGCCATGGGTTTCCGAATAGGAAACCGTGATCTTGTGCGCAAAATGTTTGCAGAGCTGCACCAGGTATTTGGAGCCGCTGGCGGTTTCCAGATAGGCGGCGGATTCGAGCATGGCCTTCCCTTTCATCCCTGGACGGCGGCCGGAACCTGCGCCCCGCCCCGTCAAAAACATAACGTCTTTACTCATGTTTTCCCGACGAGGGAAGCCGGCCATTTTTCATTGAGGTAAACTTGACTATGCAAATCAAGTTAAGCTATTTCTCATGCAGAAGCAGTCGCCGGCATGAGCACGGCCGATGGAATTTGAAAGGGTGGCAATGGCGGCGGCGCTTGGCGATGCCGAAGATCGTGGGTGTTTCGTGCGCCGGTCTCCGCGCCGCGGCGGCGTTTTGCTTTTCTGTAGAAGGACCGCGCCGTGACGGAGGGAGATGCCACCTCGCTGCTCTATGCGACCCACCGCCCTGCCCTCGTTCGCTACGCGACGCGAATCCTCGGCTCTCGGGAGGCGGCGGAGGATATCGTGCAGGATGCCTTCCTGCGATTCTCGCCGGCCAATGCCTATGGCGCCTCGGCCAGCCAGACGCTCGCCTATCTCTACCGCATCGTGCGCAACCTGTGCCTCGACCTCATCAAGCGGCGCAAGATCGAGATGCGGGAGCGTGACACGGAGCCGCCGTTCTGGTCCATGCCGCGCGCCATCGAGACGCCGGAGGAGACGGTGCTGCTGTCCGACGAGGTGCGCATGATCACCGAGGTGCTCGACGGCTTCCCGCTGGATGTGCGCGTGGCGGTCGAAATGCACCGGTTTGGCGGTTACACGCTGGAGGAGGTCGCGGCCCATCTTGGCATCTCGGTCGCCACCGCCCACCGCCATGTGCGTGCCGCACTGGTGGAGATCACGCTCAAGCTCGGCAGCGCCTCGTGACGGGCAGGCGCCCGCCGTGAAAAAAAATCGCGCGCAAATCGTCCCTACGCAGCAATTCGATATTCGGCTAGAACCGTGCACGGCACGGAGCGCCGGGGCATAGGGTATATCTTGATTCAGGACGACAGCGAAAAGCGCCGCGCGGTGGAAGAGGCCATGGACTGGCTGCTGCGGCTGAAGGCCGACCCCGATTGTCCGCAAACCCTGCGCGAACACGGGGAATGGCTGGCGCGCACCGAGACCAACCGCTCCGCCTGGCGCGCCGCGCTCGCGACCTGGGAGGCGCTCGGCGAGGTGAAGCCGCGCCATGCCGACCTGTGGCCGGCCCGCCCGGCACCCGCCCTGCCCCGCCGCAGCCGGCGCATGTGGGCCACCGGCGCGGTGTTCGCGCTCGCCGCCGCCCTCCTGCTGGTGCTGGCCGCACCTGCCCTGATGATCTGGCTGCAGGCCGATTTCCGCACCGGCACCGGCGAAAGCCGGGTGGTGAAGCTCGCCGATGGCAGCGCGGTCAACCTTTCCGCCGACAGCGCCATCGATGTCGACCTGACGCCGCAGGGCCGCCATGTGCGCCTTCTCTCCGGCCAGGCCTTCTTCGACGTGGCGCATGACGGCAAGCGCCCCTTCACCGTCGATGCCGGCAATGCCAAGGTCGTCGTGCTCGGCACGGCCTTCGACGTCGCGCTCGACGATGCGGCGACGACGGTGCAGCTCGCCCGCGGCGTGGTCGGCATTTCCGGCGAGGGCGCGGCACGCGGGGTTGCCGAAATGGCGCCGGGCGACATGGCAACTGTCGATGGCGAGACGGGCCTGATCACCCACGCCACCGTGCCGCTCGAAGAAATCGGCGCTTGGCGCAACGGCCTGCTCTTCGTCAACGACGTCACCGTCGACAGCGTCGTCGCGAGGCTGCGGCGTTATCATCCGGCCTGGATCAGCGTGCCCGACCGCGCGCTCGGCCGCCAGCGCGTCACCGGGCTTTATGACCTGCGCGACCCGGATCGCGCGCTCGTCGCCCTCGTCCAGCCGCTTGGCGGTAAGGTTCGCTCGGTCTCCGCCTATGCCCGCATCGTCACGCGTTTCTGATGATCCCTAAAACTTTTCGGAAAAAATCAGGAAAATTGCAGAGGGCGTGAAAAATATCCCCGAGGCGGTCGTCTCTGCACCGGGAATGCGCGCCTGGGGCAGCGCATTCCGAGGTATGACACCGGGGGTAAAATGCGTTTGCATAGCGATCGATCGACCACGACGCGCGCCAAGGGGCGTGTGCGCACCGTCTTCTTCACCAGGCTGATGGTTTCCACCGCGGCGGCACTTCTGTTCAGCCTGCCGCAGGCGGCCGTGCAGCCGGCGGCAGCCCAGGCGAAAACCGCCCGCATCGGCGCCATGGCCTTCGATATCCCGGCGCAGTCGCTGGCGGCCGCCCTCAATGCCTTCGGCCGGCAGTCCGGCCTCCAGGTGTCGCTTGCCGCCGCCACCTCGCGCGGCGTGACCTCGAAGGCGGTGAAGGGCACGTTCACGCCAAAGGAGGCGCTTGCAGCGCTTCTGCAAGGCACCGAGACGCAGCATTCGATCACCCCGGACGGCACGGCGATCGTCACGTCCAAGCATCTTTCGCCACTCGTCACCGGCTCCGTCGAAAACGGCTCGACGACGCTCGACCGCATCACCGTGGAAGGCGAGCAGGTCGGCGAGGGTGACGTCAGCGAGCTCAACATCACCTCCGAGGATCTGGCGCGCAAGAACCCCGCCACCATCCAGGATGTCTTCCGCGAGGAGCCGAGCGTCAAGGTCGGCAGCTCGCTGCCCATGTCGCAGAAGGTCTATGTCAACGGCATCGAGGAAACCAACCTCGCCATCTCCATCGACGGCAGCCGTCAGAACAACAAGGTCTTCCACCATAATGCGACGACCCTGATCGACCCGACGCTCTTGAAGGCCGTCAGTGTCGATGAAGGCGTGGCGCCGGCCGATGCCGGCCCGGGTGCGCTTGCCGGCTCCATTGTCTACGAGACCAAGGATGTCGGCGACTTCCTCGACGGCAACGGCTATGGCGGCTTCGTCAATTCGAGCTTCAACACCAACGGCAACATCTTCACCACCGGCCTTTCGACCTTCGGCAAGCGGGACGGTTTCGAATATCTCGGTTATTTCAACATCGGCCGCGGCGAGGAATTTTCTGCCGGCAATGGCGACGAGGTGCTGGGCACGCGCACGCATTTCTTGAGCGGCATCGGCAAGGTCGCCTATGAATTCGAGAGCGGCGACCGCATCGAGATCAGCCATGAGGCGATCAAGGACGAGGCGCCGCGCCCGTTCCGCGCCAATATGGGCTCGACGACCGGCGCAAAGCCCTGGGAGCCGCTGATCCGCGACTACCGGCTCGACCGCCAGAACACGGTCTTCACCTATACGGACGCCACGCCGGAAGGCTGGTGGGATCCGAAGCTGGTGCTCGCCTATGGTGAAACGGACGTCGCCACCAAGGTCTATCTCAAGCCCGGCACGGTGCCGGAAACCTATGACGTCACCGGCACGACGGGCACGTTCAACGGCAAGTTCGAAAACCGCTTCCACACTGCGATCGGCACGGTGACCGCCGGCATCGACTTCTACGATGACAAGGCGGAACTCGACGACCTGTTCGAGCCGGCGACGGAAAAGGCGAAGAATCTCGGCGCCTATGTGCAGGCGCGGCTCGAGCCCTTCGAGCGCGCCCGGCTCTCCTTCGGCGGACGTGCCGACCATCAGTGGTTCACGGGCACGGGCGGCCAGGAATTCAACAATTCCGGCGTCAGCGGCAACATTTCCGGCGAATATGACATCATTCCGGAATATCTGACGGCCAAGGCGGGCTATTCCCACGTATGGGCCGGCATTCCGCTTGCCGAAAACTTCATCATGAACCCGGCCTGGACCTACGATCCCGAGCCGGAGCCGACAACATCGGACAACTACACGGTCGGGCTCGTCGCCAAGTACAACGGCTTCTCGCTCGAAGGCTCGGTGTTCCGCACCGAAATGGACAACGCCCGCGCCGCGCGCTACGCCTATGCCTATGCGGCGCGCCAGGTCGAATCCGAAGGCTTTTCGATCGGTGCCGGCTATGACTGGGCGGATGGCTATGTCCGCGTTAAATACGCCAATATCGACACGCTGATCGACGGCAAGCCGGCCGATTCCGATACAGGCACCTATCTGACGACGCCGGTCGGCGAGATCATCACCGTCTCGGCCGCCCACACCTTCGCCGATTGGGGCCTGACCGTCGGCGGCGACGTGGAGCTTGCACCGAAATACGACAAGGTTCCGGACGGCAGCCCCGCCTTCAAGGCCTATCAGGTCGTCAACAGCTTCGTCGAATACAAGCCGCCGACGCACCAGAACCTGACGCTGCGCGCCGAGGTGAAGAACATCTTCAACGAGACCTATTCCGACCGCGCCACCTACGGCCAGGAGTTCGGCGAGGTGACGCCGCTCTACCAGCCCGGACGCTCGTTCATCGTGAGCCTGCGCGCCACGTTCTGACGGATACGGTCCCGGCTTGCCGCCGGGACCGCCCTACCGGAGACCAAGATGAAGGCCTGCTTGAAATTCCTCGCGCTGACGGCTGCGCTCCTTGCCGCCGGCACTGCGCTTGCCGCCGAACTCGAAATCGGCACGGCAGCCGGACCGAAGACCGTGAAGACGCCGGTCGAGACCGTCGCCGTCTTCGACATCGCGGCCGTCGATACGCTGGACAAGCTCGGCGTCAAGCCGGCAGGCCTGCCATCCAATCTCTACCTTCAGGAGCTTTCCCACCTCAAGGACGGCGCGACAGTCGTCGGCGACATCTTCGAGCCGGACCTCGAAGCGCTGAGCGCGCTCGCGCCCGATCTCATCATCCTCGGCGGCCGTTCCTCGACGAAGGTGGACGCAACCATGCAGGTGGCCCCGACGATCGACATGACGATGGACGGCGACGACCTGCTGGAGCAGGCGCGCGAGCGGCTTACGACCTACGGCCGCCTGTTCGGCAAGGAAACCGAGGCGGAGGCCGCGGTCAAGGAACTGAATGCTGCCGTCGAAAAGGCCCGCACCGCGGTTGCCGGCAAGGGCAAGGCGCTGATCGTCATGACCAATGGGCCGAAGGTCACGGCCTATGGCCCCGGCTCACGCTTCGGCTGGCTACACCGCTCGCTCGACCTGCCGGCGGCGATCTCGGACGTTCAGGCGGCGACGCATGGCGAGGCGGTGTCCTTCGAGTTCATCCGCGAGGCGAACCCGGACTGGCTGATCGTGCTCGACCGCGCGGCCGCGATCGGCTCCAACGACCAGAACGCAAAAATCACGCTCGACAACGAACTCGTTGCGCAGACCGTCGCGTGGCAGAAAGGCCAGGTCGTCTACCTGCCGTCCGGCGACTTCTATATTGCCGCCGGCGGCGCGCAGGCGATGATGCGTGTCTATGCCGCGATCACCGAGGCCTTTGCCGCCGCCAATTAGGCCGTCAGTTCAGGCGCTCTTCTGTTTCCGCGTCGAAGACGTGGAACAGGGCGGGATCGGCGCTAAGCGCGATTTCGTCGCCCGGCTTGATTTTTGTCGAGGCCGGCAGGGTCGCGACGAGGCGCTGGCTGCCGATGGTGGCCGTGACGACAAGCTCCGGCCCTGTCAGTTCCGCCACTTCGCAGCGCGCCGCAAGCGGAAGCCCCTGCCCGGACGTCCCGATCGCCTCCGGCCGGATGCCGAGCACCAGGCGGCGGCCCGGCGGAACGCTTTCGAGGCCCGCCACCTGCACGGCGATATCCGTGCCGTCGATCCGCACACCACCCCTGTCCGTCGCTCCCGCCAGCAGGTTCATCGGCGGCGCGCCGACGAAGGTCGCGACATAAAGCGTTGCCGGACGGTTGTAGATGGTTTCCGGTGTGTCGAGCTGTTCGATGCGGCCGTTGCGCATCACGGCGATGCGGGTGGCGAGCGTCATCGCCTCGATCTGGTCATGCGTCACGTAGACGACCGTCGTCTTCGTCAACTGGTGCAGGCGCTTCAGCTCGGTGCGCATCTCCATACGCAACTTCGCGTCGAGGTTCGACAGCGGCTCATCGAACAGGAAAATCTTTGGATTGCGCACGAGTGCGCGGCCGATCGCGACACGCTGGCGCTGGCCGCCGGAAAGCTGGCCGGGCTTGCGCTCCAGCAGGTTTTCGATCTGCAACAGCTTCGCCGTCTCCTGCACCGCCCGGTCGCGCGTGGCCTTGTCGACCTTGCGCATTTCCAGGCCGAAGCCGATGTTCCGGTGCACGGTGAGATTGGGATAGAGCGCATAGGACTGGAACACCATGGCGATGTCGCGGTCCTTCGGATGCACCCCGATGATCGAGCGCTCGTCGATGCGGATGTCGCCGCTGGTCGGCTCGGCGAGGCCGGCGATGATGTTGAGCAGCGTGGACTTGCCGCAGCCGGACGCCCCGAGCAGCACGAGGAACTCGCCGCTTTCGAGCGCGACGTCGATGCCCTTCAGCGTCTCGACGGTGCCGTAGCTCTTGCGGATGGCGCTGATTGTCAGGGTGCTCATGCCACGGCTTCCTGCAAGGTGGGGACGTAGGTTCTGGGATGGGTGGAAATGGCGCGCGAGGCGATGCTGATGCCGGCCGCAAGACTGGCTTCCAGCCCCTCGCCGGCCGCAAAGGATGCCAGAAACGCGGCATTGAAGACGTCGCCCGCGCCGATCGTATCGACGACGGTGACGCGCGGCGCATCGGCGCGGAAAATCGTGCCATTCGCGTCGACGGCGATCGCGCCGTTCGGCCCGCATTTCACCACGACGATCGCGTCCGCCGGCATGCCCTGCCGCAAGACTTGGCCCGCCTCTGCCGGGTCAGAGACACCCGCAAGGCTCGTCGTCTCCACCTCGTTGAACAGCACGATCCGGCAGCGTGACAGCCATCTCCTTGCCGCCGCCTTGTTCCGCTCTGTCCAGCCATCCAGCGGCCAGCCGGTGTCGAGCGCCACCGCGATATCATGGCGATCCGCCCAGTCGAAGAAGCGGTCGTAGTCCTCCACCAGCTTCTCCGTCAGGAACGAACCGCAGAGAAGCGCGATGCCGCCCTCAAGCCTCGGGCCATCGAGCACGGCAAGGACATCTTCCAGGCTGAACAGAGGCAGGTGCCCGCGCGTCGTGAAGAAGGTGCGCTCGCCATCCGGATGGGTGATGCCGACGGAGAGCGTCGTGCTGTCACCATGAACCGGCCAATGCCGCGCATGATCGCCAAACCCTTTCGCCAGCCAGGTGCCGAATTGGTCGGCGCCGATGCTGGCGGCGATCTCGAAGGGCGTGCCGAGCGCCATCCAGGCGAGTGCCGAATTGCCCGCCGAGCCGCCGACGCGCAACTCGTCGTGGTCGACGATGGTCTCCGTGCCCGGCTGCGGCCAAGGGGTAGCCGGTCCCATGATCAGGTCGACATTAACATTTCCGACGACGGCAAGCGGTCTCACTCATTCACTCCGGGTAATCTTCGTCGAGCGCACCGGCGTGCCGGCATTGTCCACGCGCGCGGCGGCGAAGGCGATCATCAGCCGCTGGGCGGTCGGCAGCATGGCGAAGACGGCGGCGAGGCCATCGAGCGGCGGGAAGGTGATGGTTGCAGCGCCCGCGACCGGCGGCCGGCCGGAAGCGTCGAACAGCACCAGCTTCGCCTCGGCCTCGACCACCGAGGTCGCCATCGCTGTCACGAGATCTGCCGTCGCATCGTCGCCGCGGAACAGGATGACGCCCATCTCCGGCGACAGCATTTCCATCGGCCCATGCCGCAACTGCCCGCCCTCCAGCGAAAAGCACGGCACACGCGAGAGTTCCGTCAGACCAAGCGCGATGGCCTCGGCGAGGCCCTGCAAGTGCCGTCCCGATGTCACCACCGAGCGCACGTCGGAGAGCGTCGCAAGCGCCTCATCGATTGCAGGATCCTCCGGGTTTTCCAATGCGCTGATCGCCTGTGCCGAGTCTTCGCCCAAAGCGGCGAGGATGGCGAGGTGCAACGCAAAACTCACCGTCAGGCTGCGCGTTGCCGCAAAGGCCTGCTCGGTGCCGCCAGCGCCGACGAGGCAGGGCGCTGTGCGGGCGAGGAAGGAGCTGCCTTCCAGCGAGAAACCGAAGGTTTCGGCATTGCCGCCGGTCTCGTCGAACCAGCGCAATACCTCGGCGCTTTCGCCGGATTGCGAGGTGATGAAGACCGTGCGGCCGTCAAGCGTGAGCGGTGCGCCGAGCTGTTCGGAGAGCGGCAGGGCGATCGCTTCGATGCCGAGACGCCGGTAGAGCGGCTCGACGGCGCGGCCGACCGCATGCGAGCCGCCCATGCCGAGCAGCAAGAGCTTGCCGGTGCGCTTGAGGCTGGCGGCGGCCTTTTCGGCCATCTCGCGATTGTTGCGGAAGGAGGCGAGCGCATCGGCGTGCTGCCGGGCCATTTCCCGGTCGATTGCCTGAAGGCCTTCCGGCCGTGTCGTCGTGTTCATCGTCATCCTTTCACACCACCGCTGGTGAGGCCCGAAATCAGGGCACGTTGCATGATGAGGCCGACCAGCACCGGTGGCAGTGCGGCGAGCACCCCGGCCGTGGCGATCAGCCCGTAGTCGGAAACCCGGCCGCCCGCGAGATCGGCAATGGCGACGGTGAGCGTCCGCGCGCGTTGGTCGGAGGTGAAGAGCAGCGCATAGAAGAATTCGTCCCAGCCGAGCAGGAAGGCGAAGAGCGCCGAGGTTGCGACGATGGGCATGGCGAGCGGCAGGGTGACGATGCGCAGCGTGGCAAAGAGGCTCGCGCCATCGATCATCGCCGCCTGCTCGATTTCGCGCGGAATACCGTCGAAACCGGATTTCATCAGCCAGGTGGTGAAGGGCGCCAGAATGCTGAGATAGACGAGCGCCAGGCCGAACACCGAATTCAACAGCCCGAAGGTCGCGAGCGCCATATAGAGTGGCACGGCAAGCGCCACCGGCGGCAGCATGTAGGTGGCGATCACCAGCGACAGCGACCAGCCGATCGACGGCGTGCGCGACACGGCCCAGCCGGCCGGGACGGCAAGTGCGATCGCCGCGATCGTCGCCATGCCGGCGACGAGGATGCTGTTGACGAGCGAGGCGACGAAGGCCGCACCCGCACTGTTCGGGATGGTCGAGAGCAGCGTGGCATAACGCGAAAAATCCATCTCGCTCGGCCACCACTTCAAGGGTCGCGCAACGAGATCGGCAGCGGGCGAAATGCTCATCACGAACAGCCAGAAAATCGGCGCAAGGATGACGGCGGCGAGCAGCAGGGCTGCGCCGTGGATGAGGATCGATACGAGGAGGCTGCGGCGTTCCATCAGGTGGCGCTCCCCGCGGTGCGGCGCACGAGCATGCCGTAGCCGACGGCCAGCACCGTCACGATGAGCGTGACGACGAGCGCCAGCGAGGCGCCGGAGCCGGCACGCTGGAAGGAAAACGCCTCCTGGTAGACGAGGATCGACAGGGTGCGCGTCGAATTGGCCGGGCCGCCGCGCGTCATCACCCAGATGATGTCGAACACCTTGAAGGCCTCAATGGTGCGAAGCACCAGTGCCACCATCAGGGGACCGGCGAGATAGGGCAGGATGACGAAGCGGAAGCGGTTGAAGGGACCAGCGCCATCGACGAGCGAGGCGGCGGTGATGTCGCGCGGCACGGCCTGGAGGGCGGCAAGCGCGATGAGGGCGACGAGCGGAAAATTCTTCCAGCAATCGGCGACGATGAGCGCCGTCATGGCGGTGCCAGGCTCGCCGAGCCAGGAGCGATAGCTGTCGAGCAGGCCGATTTGCGTCAGCGCGGAATTCAGCGCGCCGTATTCCGGATTGTAAATGAGCCGCCACAGCGTCGCGTTGACGACGGTCGGCAAGGCCCAGGGCAGGATCAGCAGGGCGCGCAACACGGCACGGCCATAGAATTGCTGGTTCAGCAGGAGGGCCGCGAGAACGCCGATCACCATTTCCGCCGTCACGGAGACCACGGCAAACCAGGTGGTAGCATAGAGCGCGCGCTGGAAATTGCTGCTCGACAGCATCTTCACATAGTTGTCGATGCCGACGAAACTGCCGCCCGTGCCGACGAGCTTGGCATCGGTGAAGGACAGCCGGACCGTATCGATCATTGGCCAGCCGATCACGGCGATCATGATCACCAGAATCGGCAGCATGAGCAGCCATGCCCGGGTCGTCATCCAGGTGCTGGACATAGCGTCCTCTTCATATCGTCTGGGTGGTCAGTGTGCGGGCGGCCGGAGCCGCCCGCAAGTCCGAGTGATCAGAGGCCGCTGTTTTCCGCAGCCGACTTCAGGGCATCTTCAGGCGAGGCCTGATCGAGCAGGGCTTCCTGGATGGCCTGCTGCAGGGCCGTGGAAAGCTCCTGGTATTTCGGCGTGGTCGGGCGCGGATACATGGCGGCAAGGCCGAGCTTGGCGGCGGCGATCAGCTCTTCCTGGCCGGCGGTGACGGCCGGGTCCTCATAAGACGAGGCCCAGATCGGCAGGCTGAGCTTCGCATAGGCGTTCTGCGTCTCCTGCGATGTCATGTGCACGATGTATTTCCAGGCCTCTTCCGGGCTCTTGCTGGTCGCGGTGATGCCGAGGCCCATCGAGCCGTTGACGGCCGAAACCTCGCTCTTGCCCTCGACGCCCGGCGCCGGCACGACGCCGACCTTGCCCTTGACCTTGCTGTCTTCGCCGCCATTGGCCATGTTGTACATGTAGGTCCAGTTAAGCGCGAAGGCCGCCTCGCCGTTCTGGAAGACGTTGCGCACGTCCTCTTCCAAAAACTCCTTGGAGTTTGGGTTGGTGAGGCCGGACTTGTAGCTGTCGACCATGTAGGTCAGCGCTTCGAGACCGCCGCCCTCGGTGAAGGCCGGCTTGCCGTCCTTCAGGAACGCGCCGCCATAGGCGCTGACCAACGTGGTGTAATCGCAGATCGCGGCCTCGGCCTGCGACCAGCTCCAGGCGATCGGCGTGGCAAGCAGGCCCTTGTCCTTGATCACCTTCGCCTGTTCGCTGAGCTCGGCCCAGGTCTTCGGCGGCGCCTTGATGCCGGCCTTTTCGAGGATTTCCTTGTTGTAGAACAGGTATTTGGTGTCGAGGATCCACGGCATGCCATAGGACTTGCCGTCATAGTCGACGGTCGTCCAGGCGCCCGGCAGAACACCCTTCTTCATGTCGTCGGTGATGCGGCCAGAAACATCCACCAGCACGTTGTTCGTCGCATATTCGGCCGGCCAGATCACGTCGAACAGCACGACGTCGTAGCCGCTGCCGGACCCTTGCGCGAGCACGGCCTTGTCGTGGAGGCCTTCGTAGGGCACGAATTCCAGGTTCACCTTGATGTCCGGGTTCGCCTTGGTGAAGGCGTCGGTCATGGCGCGCACATCGGCTTCGCTATAGGCGGCCTGCGCCATGAAGAGTGCGTTGAGCGTCGTCTCCGCGAAGGCGTGCGGTGCGGAAACGGCCGCAATCAGCGCTGCACCGAGCAAGGTCTTCTTTATGGATTTCAACATGATTGCGTCCTCCTGTTTGTGAAGTCGTCTCGGCGCGCCACCAGGCCCCGCCGTTCCCTGAAACTCTCTGGTCTCTTATTAAGTCAAATGGCTTGACTTAAATGTTCTGTATTATTCAAATGGTGTCAAGAGGGAAGTGCCGATGAACGAACTGCGGACGATCCGGGCCAAGAGTGGAACCAATCAGGAAGGTACCAGCGCGCACAACCGGCGCGTCCTCATTGAGGCCATTCGCCTGAACGGGCCGCTTTCGCGCGCCGATCTCGCCCGCGCCACGCGGCTCACCAAGCAGACCGTCTCCAACCTCATCGAGAGCCTGGAGGCGGACGGTCTCGTCGCCTCGGAGGATGTGGTGCGCGGCGCGCGCGGCCAGCCTTCGACGCCCTATCGGCTGGTGCCCGAGGGGGCCTTTGCGCTCGGCGTGCAGATCGACCGTCACCTGACGCGCGTCGTCGCCGTGGACCTGCTCGGGCGCGAGGTTGCGCGGGCCATGGCGAACCTGCCGCCCGGCGGCCCCGCGGAAGGCAGCAAGCTTATTCTGCGCCTCATTGAGACCGTGCGCCAGGATCTTGCCGCCCGCATTCCGGAATCGGCGCACCGGCTTGCGGGGCTCGGCGTGGCGATGCCGGGGCCTTTCGGGCTGGAGCCCTCCGACGACGATACCTGGATGATGGCGCAGTGGCAGGATTTCCCGCTGATGGAAACGCTTGCCGCCGGCACCGGCCTTGCCACCAGCCTTCAGAACGACGCGAGCGCCTGCGCGACGGCAGAGCGGATGAACGGTTCGGCCGACGGCCTCGATCATGTTGTCTGCATCTATTTCGGCTACGGCATCGGCGCCGGCCTCATCCTCGGGGGAGAGCTCTATACCGGCAGCAACAGCAATGCCGGCGAGATCGGTATGGTGCTGTTTTCGCGCGGCGGGGTGCAGTCGCCGCTGGAGCACCGTGCCTCGCTGGCCTCGCTCTTCCACCATCTCGGCCTCGATTCGGCGACCACCGAAGCCTATGCCGAAGTCGAGCGGCTGACGCTGGCAGACAATCCGCGCGTGCTGGAGTGGCTGGCGGGCGCCGCCGCCGACATGCGCCATGCGGTGCACATGGTCGAGACGATCTTCGACCCCGAGACTGTCATCCTCTCCGGCAGCGCGCCCGAACCGCTGGCGAAGCGCCTCTTCGCCGAAATGTTCCCCCTCATCCCTTCGAATGCCGACCGTCAGGGCCGCGCGCTGCCGCGCCTGCAACTCGGCATGATCGGCCCCTGGGCCGTAGCCCTCGGCGCCGCCGCAGAACCCATCCGCCGCGCCTTCGACCCGCTCTTCTCGGCGATCCTGAAGGAAGCCTCCTGATCTGCCCATTGCGTAGGCATTTTTTGCTCAAGGGGCGGGCAAAAGTGTACGACGATGCAATTTATTTGCACAGGCGTACCGGAATCGCCGAATCAGACCTTCCCTGCGCAGGGGCGAGACCTTATCCGGATACCACTCGCGCAACCCGCGAGCTTCCCCGCGTCATTGGGAGCCAAACCGTGGCGCTCGCTGCCCCGCTTCGTGCGGGGCTTCTTTTTTTCTGGCACCCGCTCAGGCCGTCTGGAAATTCCGCTTGTAGGTTGAGGCGATCAGGGTCGCGGCGGTGCCGGCGGCGATCTCCTCGTCGCGCGCTTCGATGGCAACGAGGATCGCTTCGTGCTGGGCCAGCGACTGGCCGAACCCGCCGGATGCCGCCATCGTCTTGGGAATGCTGATCGACAGGGCGGCGCGGATGACCGAGGCGACGGGCAGCAGGAAACGATTGTGCGCCGCCTGGAAGATCTGCAGGTGGAAGTCGATATCCGCCTCGATCGCCTCTTCGAGGCCGGCCCGCTCCTCCGCCATGCGCAGGTAGGCGGCGCGGATCTGCGCGTGTTCGCGCGCCGAGCCCCGCCGGGCCGCCAGCCGCGCGGCCAGCGGCTCGATCGAAAGGCGGATCTCGAAGAGTTCTTCCGCGAGCGCCTCCTGGTCGTCGGCGTCGCCCTGCCAGGAAAGCACGACCGGATCGAGCGTATTCCAGTGCTCGGCCGCCCGCACGCGCGTTCCCAGGCGGGGTTTCGCCTCGATAAAACCCTTGGTCGAGAGGATTTTCAGCGCTTCGCGCAGCGTCGTCCGGCTGACGCCGAGGCCCGCCAGCATATCGGCTTCCTTCGGCAGGGTGTCGCCGACCTTCAACTCGCCAAGCGTGATGCGCCGGCCGATATCGCCTGCGATGCGGGCCGGCAGGCCGCGATCCTCCCGAGCGATAACCTTCATGCGCGCCCTCTCCCCTGCTTCTCGTCTCCGTTCATAGACCGTCGCCCCTATTCGGGAAAGCCACCCATCGTGGCCGCGTAACGCCGGGTCATGTCGAGGCCGACCGATGTCGGCCGCATCGCCGGCGCGCGGTCGTGGATTTCTATGCCCGCGCGCGCGCCGAACAGGCGCTTGCCGTAGCAGATGAGGTTCTCGATGCCCTGCATGGTGAAGACGACGCCCGGCAGCATGCGGCGGTATTCCTCCTCCGCGTGTTCGTCCCAGCCATCGCAGAAGAACTCGTAGGCGCGCACGGCAAGATCGATGGAATCGGGCGCCAGGATCAGGCCGCGGCAGCCCATGCGCAGGTTTTCCAGGAGTTCCAGCCCGGCGCGACCGTTGAAAACCGGCAGCCGGCCCTCCGTCACCTCGATGAGATGGGCGATGTCGACGACCGGCCCTTCGCCCTTCACCAGGCGGATGTTCGGGTGCTGGCGCACCAGTTCGCGGATGTCGGCGGCCGTCAGCCCGCGGCCCATCAAGGCCGGCGCATTCTGGATGGCGAGCGGGAGGTCGGTGCGGTCGGCGACGCGGCCGAAGAAGCGGATATATTCGGCGGCGGAATAGGCGCCGACCATGGGCGGCTGTAGGATCAGCCAGTCGGCACCGGCGTCGGTGGCATGTCGCACCTGCCGCACCTGTTCCTCGATGGAGGCGCCGAAGATCGTCAGCGCGACGGGCACGCGGCCGGCCGTATCCTCCACCACCCAATCCATGACCGCCATGCGTTCGCGCTCATCCAGTTTGGCGGCTTCCGTCGCGAGGCCGAGCGCGGCCATGCCGTGCGCGCCGCTCGCCAGGCATATTTCCGTCTGTCGCCGCATCGCCGCGCGGTCGAGCCTCTCCTCGCTGTCGAAAAGCGCGTAGAGAATGGCGTGGATGCCGTGGAGGTCTTCGACCCGGAAATCGTTCATCGACACCTCCTCAATGGCTTTCGCGGGGAACCGCGTGGCCGCGGCTGCCGACGAGGAAATCGAGGTCGGCGCCCGTATCCGCCTGCATGACGCGCTCGACATAGAGGCCCTGGTAGCCGCCGGCCATCGCCGGCACCGGCGCTGTCCAGGCCGCCCGTCGGCGCGCGAGTTCGGCCTCGTCGACATCGAGATGAAGCCTGCGGCCCGCGACGTCGAGCTCGATCCAATCGCCATCCTTGACCAGTGCCAGCGTGCCGCCGACGGCGGCTTCGGGTGCTGTGTGCAGGACCACCGTGCCGAAGGCCGTGCCGGACATGCGGGCATCGGAGATGCGCACCATGTCGCGCACGCCCTGCTTCAGCAGTTTCTGCGGCAGCGCCATGTTGCCGACCTCGGCCATGCCGGGATAACCCTTCGGCCCGCAGTTTTTCAGCACCATGATCGAGGTCTCGTCGATCTCGAGCGCGGGATCGTCGATACGCGCCTTGTAGTGGTCGATCGTCTCGAAGACGACGGCTCGGCCGCGATGCTGCATCAGCGCCGGTGTCGCGGCGGAGGGTTTTATGATGGCGCCGCCGGGCGCGAGATTGCCGCGCAGCACGGCAATGCCGCCGCTTGCCGTCAGTGCCTTGTCGCGCGGCAGGATGACGTCGTCATTGTAGTTCTCGACGCCCTCGATATTGGCGCCGACGCTTTGCCCGGTCACCGTCAGGGCGTCGAGATGCAAGAGGTCAGCGATCTCCTTCATGACGACGGGAAGACCGCCGGCATAACAGAAATCCTCCATCAGATAGGCGCCCGATGGCATCAGGTTGAGGATCGTCGGTACGTTGCGGCCGAAATTGTCCCAGTCGTCGAGCGTCAGTTCGGTGCCAATCCGACCGGCGATCGCCAGCAGATGCACGACGGCGTTGGTCGAGCCGCCGATCGCGCCATTGATGCGGATGGCATTAGCAAAGGCCTGCCGCGTCAGGATCTGCGACAGGCGCAGGTCTTCGGCGACCATCTCCACGATCCGGCGCCCGGTGAGCCGCGCCAGCCGCGCCCGGTGGGCATCGACGGCCGGATAGGCGGCATTGCCGGGCAGGGCCAGGCCGAGGGCTTCCACCATCGAGGCCATGGTGGAGGCCGTGCCCATGGTCATGCAATGGCCGGGCGAGCGCGACATGGCGCTTTCGGCGGCCTGGAAATCCTTTTGCGACATGACGCCGGCACGCACATCTTCCGAAAACTTCCAAACATCGGTTCCGGAACCGATCGTGCGGCCCTTCAGCCGCCCGTTCAGCATCGGCCCGCCGGAAATGACGATGGACGGCAGGTCGCAGGAGGCGGCGCCCATGACCAGCGACGGCGTGGTCTTGTCGCAGCCCGCCATCAGCACGACACCATCCATCGGATTGCCGCGGATCGCCTCCTCGACATCCATAGAGGCGAGATTGCGGAAGAGCATGGCGGTCGGTCGCAGGTTCGATTCGCCGCAGGAGAAGACAGGGAATTCCAGCGGCAGGCCGCCCGCCTCCAGCACGCCCGCCTTGATATGCTCGACCAGCCCGCGGAAATGCGCGTTGCAGGGCGTCAGTTCGGAGAAGGTGTTGCAGATGCCGATGACAGGCCGCCCATCGAAGGCGTCGTCCGGCAGTCCGTTGTTCTTCATCCAGCTGCGGTGAATGAACGCATCCTTGTCCATTCCGCCGAACCAGTGCTGCGACCGCAATTTCCGGGACATGTCCCCTCCTCGCTTCCATGTGATGCCGATTTTCTTATTCTCATATAATCGGAGTTATTCTTGGTCAAGCAAGGAGCGAGTAAAGAAAAACCTCCGGCGAAGGTGCACCGGAGGTTCGGATGGTTTGAAAAAGGTGGCCGCTCAGGGGTGGTGCAAAACGCTCAGGCCGCCATCCACCGTCAGGCAGGTGGCGTTCATGAAGGGGCACTCGTCGGAAACCATGAAGAGCGCGGCCTTGGCGATCTCTTCCGGCGTCGCGATGCGGCCGCCGGGATGCAGCTTCATCGTCGCCGCTTCCGCCGCCACCGGATCGGGAAAGCTGTTCCAGTATTCGACGGCCTTCTGGGTGCGCACGTAGCCGGGCGCCAGCGCATTTACGCGAACCCCCTGCCCGGCATATTCGAGGCCGAGGGCCTTGGTCATGCCGAGCAGCGCATGTTTGGCGACGGGATAGGGGAAGGTGTGCGGGATGATGGTGAAGGCATGGGTCGAGGCGATGTTGAGGATGACGCCGCCGCCATCCTCGATCATGCCCGGCAGCACGGCCTTGCTGCAATTCCAAGCGCCCTTGAGGTTGATGTCGAAGCAGCGCTGCCAATCGGCATCGGAGAGTTTTAGAGGCTCGGAGAACACATTGACGCCGGCATTGTTGACGAGCGCGTTCGGCCGGCCGATGTTTTCGGTCGCCGTAGCTATGGCACGCCCGATGGCATCTGCGTCCGTTATGTCCGCCGACGCATAGGCAACTCGGCCACCGGTTGCCCGAAGCAGTTCCGCTTCCGCCGCAAGCAGGTCGCCGTCGCGATCGATCAGGAAGAGGCTCGCGCCTTCGCCAAGAAAGGCCTCAGCGATGGCAAGGCCGATGCCCTGCGCCGCACCCGTGACGACGATCCGTTTTTCCTCAAGACGTCCAGCCATATCCGCTCTCCTCACCACTCGGCCACGCTGCCATCCTCATGGCGCCAGACGGGATTGCGCCAGCGATGGCCTTCCTTGGCCCGCTCGATGACATAGGCTTCGTCCACCTCGATACCGAGGCCCGGCCCCTGCGGGATCGACACGAAGCCGTCCGCATAATGGAACACCGCCTTGTTGGAGATGTAGTCGAGGATGTCGTTGCCCTTGTTGTAATGAATGCCGAGGCTCTGTTCCTGGATGAAGGCATTGTAGGAGACGGCATCGACCTGCAGGCAGGCGGCAAGGGCGATCGGACCCAGCGGGCAATGCGGCGCCAGCGCCACGTCATAGGCCTCCGCCATCGCCGCGATCTTGCGGCATTCCGTGATGCCGCCGGC
>NZ_JBXAFY010000004.1:0-441735 GCF_058793575.1 Shinella sp. GW835-FHT14H05
GAAAAACAGGCCGCATAAGGTCAGATTGAAAACCCAAGACTCTCCTGAAAATTGGAGGGACGATGGGTCTCAGGTCATCAACACGGATCCAAAAATGACGATGAAGGTTGCGAGCAGACATATACCCATGAGATTGATCTTTTGGGTCAACGGCACGATCCAATCAAAATGGCGCTAAAGGGAGCCGCATCGGTTTACGCCCTTCCACGCGCCATCAGCCGGGTCCGGATCCTCTGCATACGCTTGGCCCTGGTGCTCCACCACATTTCTCAATGCAGCGTGAGACGCACGAGGCGACCAGCCAGCCAGTAGATCGAATCCACGAACCCCAATTGCTCTCGGTTTCCTGGATAATTGTTGGAAGAGTGCTCCCAGCACGACCTTTGCATGGTCGCTCAAGCGACGCCCGGCGGGCATCATCCATACGGCGTAATGCGATGCACCAATTCTCTAATCGCTTTCTAATCGTTCGGTAGGCGTTCCACGCGCTTTAGCGGATTAGAATATTTATTGAGACTCGCGGAGCGTGAGGCCGGAACAACGGAGCTAGATGAGTGTTCACGAGCAGTCCTAGCACCAAGCGAGCAACCTCATGAAACAGGTCAGCCAGCATAAAGAGAACGATCGGACTTTGTTGGCCGCGGCGGCGTTGGTCGTGGCCGGCCTTCTCGCCATAGGCGTCCCGCCCATATACCTATTCATGATATAGAGATCTCTGGCTCGGCGATGCTTCAAAATCCGCCGCCCCCAGAAGTGGGCCGAGCGCCGAGTTCGCGCTATGCCAGTAGCGGGAACTCGGCCGCAGCGACTCGTTCCGAAACCCGGAGCCGTTCGCTGCTGGCAATCTTGTCGATCTGGTCTTAAAAATAAGAGCTTCTGCCGATGAGGACAGGTGAAGGCACTACAAGTGCTCATTGTGCACCGGTGGGACAGCCAGAACTCAAGCAATTCCAATATGTTCAATCATTTCAAGGGGAAGAAATGGTGCTGCTAGAGAGATTTGAACTCTCGGCCTCTCCCTTACCAAGGGAGTGCTCTACCCCTGAGCTATAGCAGCATCTTGCGAAGCGGAAGGCGCTTTCGCGTGAGCGAGGGCCTATTGCCACAGGTGATCGGGCAGCGCAAGCGCCGATGTGGCGATTGTCGAAACAAATCTGACACGGACCACGCTTTTTTCCCGCGGGCAAGTTCGCTAAGAGGAGAGGTATGAGTGGTAATGACGACAAGAAGAGCGGGAAGATCCGCACGGAAGCGGAGATCCGCGCCGAGCGGCTGGCCAAGACGCTGCGCGACAATCTCCAGCGCCGCAAGCAGCAGGCGCGTTCGCGCCGCGCGGGCGCGGCGGATGAGACAGTCGGGCTACCCGGCGGCATGCCTGCCGCAAAAAAAGACGAATCGGACGCTTAGTCGAGCGGGTCTTCACCTTGAAGGCTGCGGGGGTGGTTGCGAACCGGGTGCGCGAAAAAAGGCGGGCGGTCGGCATGGACTTCATTTTTCGATCGCGATGCTCTAAAGAGGCCGCCATCTCCGAAAGCCGAAATTCTTTGAGAAAGGCGGGCCCGGCCCGTAATCGCACATGGATCGCATCCGAATTGTAGGCGGCAACGAACTCAAGGGCACCATCCCGATTTCCGGCGCCAAGAATGCTGCGCTGCCGCTGATGATCGCCTCGCTGCTCACCGACGACACGCTGACGCTCGAAAACGTGCCGCATCTGGCCGATGTCGAGCAGCTTATCCGCATCCTCGGCAACCACGGCGCCGACATTTCCGTCAACGGCCGCCGCGAGCGCCAGGGGGAAGGCTATTCCCGCACGGTCCACTTCACCTCGCGCAACATCGTCGACACGACGGCGCCCTACGAGCTGGTCTCGAAGATGCGCGCCTCGTTTTGGGTCATCGGCCCGCTGCTTGCCCGCGAAGGCAAGGCCCGCGTCTCGCTGCCGGGCGGCTGCGCCATCGGCACGCGGCCGGTCGACCTCTTCATCGAGGCGCTGACGGCGCTTGGCGCCAAGATCGAGATCGACGGCGGTTATATCGAGGCGACGGCCCCTCAGGGCGGCCTGATCGGCGCGCGCTACACCTTCCCGAAGGTTTCGGTCGGCGCCACTCATGTCCTCATGATGGCGGCGACGCTTGCGCGCGGCACGACGGTGATCGGCAATGCCGCCCGCGAGCCGGAAGTGCAGGACCTTGCCAAGTGCCTGAACGCCATGGGCGCGAAGATCACCGGCGCCGGCACGGCCACCATCACCATCGAAGGCGTCGACCAGCTTTCCGGCGCCCGCCACCGCGTGCTGCCGGACCGCATCGAGACCGGCACCTATGCCATGGCCGTCGCGATGACCGGCGGCGATGTCGTGCTGGAAGGCACCGATGCCTCCCTGCTCGATACCGCGCTTGAGGCGATCCGCCGCTCCGGCGCCGAGATCACCTCCACGGAAAGCGGCCTGCGCGTGGTGCGCAACGGCGGCGGCATCAAGCCGGTCGACGTGGTGACGGACCCCTTCCCCGGCTTTCCGACCGACCTGCAGGCGCAGTTCATGGGCCTGATGACCAAGTCCAGCGGCATTTCGCACATCACCGAGACGATCTTCGAAAACCGCTTCATGCATGTGCAGGAGTTGGCCCGCCTCGGCGCGAAGATCTCGCTCTCCGGCCAGACGGCCAAGATCGAGGGCGTCGAGCGGCTGCGCGGCGCACCGGTCATGGCGACCGACCTTCGTGCCTCCGTCTCGCTTGTCATCGCCGGCCTTGCGGCGGAAGGCGAGACCATGGTGTCGCGCGTCTACCATCTCGACCGCGGCTTCGAGCGGCTGGAAGAGAAGCTTACGCGCTGCGGCGCCGTGGTCGAGCGCGTCAGCGACTGATCTTCGAAACGCGGCGGAGTTGCAGTCCGCCGCGTACCGTCCTATCTCGTGATGGAAGATCGGGATGCCGCAACCCGCGGCGTCCCCGGGAAGGACACTTATGGACAGCCTGAAACTGCTTGCCCTCGACACGGAAGACCTGTCCGTCGTCTCGGCCCATCTCCAGGACGCGGTCTTCAAGACCGACGGCCTCTCCTATGACGCCCGCCACCACGTCTTTTCCGTCGTCGTCAACCGCTTCGTCTGGGAAACGGCGACCGGCCGCGGCAAGGCCTTCGAGCGCCGCCGCGCCGTGGTCGCCTTCAAGCGCGTCAATGCCGTGCGTTCGCTCGGGATCGACCGGAAGGACAAGGACAGCGTCTTCTCCCTGCTCGCCGTCAATTTCACGCCGCAGGATGAAGGACCGGACGGCACGCTGGAACTCGTGCTCTCCGGCAATGCCTCCGTCGCGCTCGATGTGGAATGCGTCGAAGTTCAGCTTGCAGATACCGGCGGAGCATGGGAAACCAGCTTGAAACCCCGCCATCCGGCGGTTTGAGGCAGGCGCCGGCGATTTTTCGCCGGAAGACGACAGGGACGGACGACTTGGCGATCAGACTTGACTACCAGAGCAGCGATTTCGAAAGCCGGTTCGCTGCCTTCCTGACGACCAAGCGGGAAGTCTCCGAAGACGTCAATGCCATCGCGCGCACGATCATCGACGATGTGCGCGCCCGCGGCGATGCGGCCCTTGCCGACTATTCGAAAAAATTCGACGGGCTCGATTTTGCGACGACTTCCATGCGCGTATCGCTGGAGGAGATCGAACAGGCCTATGACGCCGTCGATCCTAAGATCATCGCCGCCCTGGAACTCGCCGCTCAGCGCATCGAGAAACACCACGCCCGCCAGCGGCCGAAGGACGACATCTACGAGGACGATATCGGCGTGGGCCTCGGCTCGCGCTGGACGGCGATCGATGCCGTCGGTCTCTACGTTCCGGGCGGCACCGCGAGCTATCCGAGCTCCGTGCTGATGAATGCGGTGCCGGCCAAGGTAGCCGGCGTGCCGCGCGTCGTCATGGTCGTGCCGGCGAAGAGCGGCGAGATCAACCCGGCCGTGCTTGCGGCCGCGCGCATTGCCGGTGTCGACGAGATCTACCGCATCGGCGGCGCGCAGGCTGTCGCGGCACTCGCCTACGGCACCGAGACGATCCGCCCCGTCGCCAAGATCACCGGCCCCGGCAACGCCTTCGTCGCCGCCGCCAAGCGCCACGTCTTCGGCACCGTCGGCATCGACATGATCGCCGGCCCCTCCGAGGTCCTCGTCATCGCTGACGCGGAAAACGATCCGGACTGGCTTGCCGCCGACCTGCTCGCCCAGGCCGAACACGATGTCGGCGCCCAGTCGATCCTCGTCACCGACAGCCTGGCGCTGGCCGAAGCGGTGGAAGCCGCCGTGGAGCGCCAGCTGAAGACGCTGGAGCGCGCAGAAACCGCGGCGGCCAGCTGGCGCGATTTCGGCGCTGTCATCATCGTGCCGAACCTGAAAAAGGCCATTCCGCTGGCAAACCGTATCGCCGCCGAGCATCTGGAGATCGCGACCGCCGATCCGGATGCGCTGCTAGGCGAAATCCGCAATGCCGGCGCCATCTTCGTCGGGCGCCACACGCCGGAAGTCATCGGCGATTATGTCGGCGGCTCCAACCATGTGCTGCCGACCGCCCGTTCCGCCCGCTTCTCGTCCGGCCTTTCGGTGCTCGACTATATGAAGCGCACCTCGATCCTGCGGCTCGGCCCGGATCAGCTTCGCGCGCTCGGCCCCGCCGCCATCACGCTTGCCGAAGCCGAAGGGCTCGGCGCCCATGCCCGTTCGGTCGCCATCCGGCTCAACCGGGAAGGATAGGCGATGGGCACGAGTGGCAGTTTCCGCCTCTGCGACGTGGTGCTGGACGACACGATCGGTCGCGCCACGCCGGACGTGGAGCACGAGCGCGCCGTTGCCATCTTCGACCTCATCGAGGAAAATTCCTTCGAGCCGATCGGTCATGCCGGCGGCCCCTATCGCCTGAATATCTCGCTTCTCGATTCCAAGCTCGTCTTCGCCATCCGCACCGAGGCGGGCGATCCCGTCGCCACCCATATCCTTTCGCTCACGCCGTTCCGGCGCATCGTGAAGGACTATTTCATGATCTGCGAAAGCTATTACCAGGCGATCCGCTCGGCGACGCCCAGCCAGATCGAGGCGATCGACATGGGCCGGCGCGGCATCCACAACGAGGGCTCGCAGACGCTGATGGACCGTCTCTCGGGCAAGATCAAATTCGACTTCGACACCGCCCGCCGCCTGTTTACGCTCGTCTGCGTTCTCTACTGGCGCGGGTGAGCGGATGGAGGGTGTTTCCCCCGTACCCGAGGAAGCAAAGTCGCGAACGCCCCGTTCGATCCTCTTCATGTGCCGCATGAATGCCGTGCGCTCGCCGATGGCCGAGACGATCGCCCGCAGCCTGCTGCCCGGCACCTATGTCGCCTCCGCCGGCGTGCGTCCCGGCGAGCGCGATCCCTTCGTCGATGCCGTGCTGAACGAGGTCGGCCTGTCGCTCGGTCGCCATTCGCCCCATTCGCTGGACGAGCTGGAGGACGACTATTTCGACCTCATCGTGACGCTGGCGCCCGAGGCGCATCATGCGGCGCTCGAACTCACCCGCTCCATGGCCGTCGGCGTCATGTACTGGCCGACGCCCGACCCGACGGTCGCGACCGGCACGCGCGAGCAGATCCTCTCCTCCTACCGGGAGGTTCGCGAGTTCCTGAAAATGCTGATAGAGAAGCGTTTGAAGGCCCCAGGATAGGCGCCAGACAGGCCGATTTCCAGCAAATGCAGAAAGCCGGCGCTTCGGTGTTCACAAAGGACCGGGGATTGTGTAGTTTCCGGCAAATTTTTCGAGGCGGGCATCCGGCTCGCCCTCATCCACCCTACAGGAATAACATCACAAGATGGCAAAAGAAGAAGTCCTCGAATTTCCCGGCATCGTGACGGAACTGCTCCCGAACGCCACGTTCCGCGTCAAGCTCGAAAACGAGCACGAGATCATCGCGCACACTGCTGGCCGCATGCGCAAGAACCGCATCCGCGTTCTCGCCGGCGACAAGGTTCTGGTCGAGATGACCCCTTACGACCTCACCAAGGGCCGCATCACCTACCGTTTCAAGTAAGCCCAAGGGCTGCGTCTTTCTTTCAAGGCGCTTCCCGGAGACCCCATGGCGCAGAACGACAAGCTCATCCTTGCATCCGGCTCGCCGCGCCGCGTCGAGCTGCTCGCGCAGGCGGGCATCGAGCCCACGCGCCTGATGCCGATGGATATCGACGAGACGCCGAAGCGCTCCGAGCATCCCCGCTCGCTGGCACGGCGCCTGTCGACCGGCAAGGCGCAGGCGGCACTTGCCGCCATCAAGGGCGACCCAGCCTATGCCGGCAGCTATATCCTGGCCGCCGACACGGTCGTCTCGGTCGGCCGGCGCATCCTGCCGAAGACGGAGATGATCGACGAGGCGTCGAGCGCGCTGCATCTCCTCTCCGGCCGCAGCCACCGCGTCTTCACCGGTGTGTGCCTCATCACGCCGGACCGCACCGTGCGCCAGAAGGTCATCGATACCAAGGTGCGCTTCAAGCGACTGTCGACCACCGATATCGAACGCTACCTCGCCTCCGGCCAATGGCGCGGCAAGGCGGGCGGCTACGGCATCCAGGGCATTGCCGGCAGCTTCGTCGTCAAGCTGGTCGGCTCCTACACAAATGTCGTCGGCCTGCCGCTCTACGAGACGCTCACGCTGCTCTCCGGCGAAGGTTTCGACGTGCATGCCGGCTGGGCGGACGCCTGACATGAGCGGTGAGAACGAAAAACCGGTCGCCAAGGTCGCGCCGCTGCGCAAGGCCGTGCCCTGCCCGATCTGCCGCCGCCCCTCCGCGCGCGAGCACTATCCCTTCTGCTCGGATCGCTGCCGCGACGTCGACCTCAACCGCTGGCTCTCCGGCTCCTACGCCATCCCCGTCGCCGACGACGAGGCGAAAGCCGACGAAGACGACGTGTGACAGTCGCTGTCACACGAAGAAAACCTAATCTTTTCCGATATTTGAAAAGCCCGCCATTTTTCCCGCAAAAAACCGCCGACAGGGCTGGACACATTTTTGCAAGATGCTATAACCCCGCTCGCTTCCGGGGCGCAACCAAACGCCCCACGGATTTCAGAGATGAAATCCACCAGATGCCCGGATAGCTCAGTTGGTAGAGCAGCGGATTGAAAATCCGCGTGTCGGTGGTTCAAATCCGCCTCCGGGCACCACTCTAAGCCATTAAAATCATTGAAATTTTCAAAAAATTTGAGTCTATTTGCGCTGACAGACGTTGTTTTACTACGCGTCCTCTGCGCCCTCCACGCACAAGGGTGGACGAAATGCTTTGCGTCTGCCACAACCGGTTTGGACGCGACTGCCGATAGTTTTAGATCGGGGTCGGGCGACCGATTGACGTCACGTTGCTGCCGCGAGATCACGCTGGCCGTCCTGTTCTGTCGCATTCCCTGATGAGGGCGCCGAGGGTGTCCTGGTCGGGAGACGCGCTTTTCGAGGATATTCTGCCGTGGCCAAACAACCGAAACTGGAACATTCCGAACTCTCCGGGGAATATACCGAAGAGGACATCACCGTGCTCGTCGATATTTACAGGCCGGCCGGCACGCAGAACGACTGGAAGCTGGAGGTCGTCACGCAGAACGAGGACCTGTTTGAATGGGACGAGCCATTCGCCACGGACCGCGAGGCCTTCGATGAATTCCTGGCCACCGTGGCGCGGGATGGCATACGGTCGTTCCTGGAAGAGGATGACGTGCCGACGACGCACTAGGCGTTCTACTCCGCCGCTCGCGGAACGACCCGCGCGGCGGGGAACCTGGGCTGGTTTCCGGAAAACAGCGCTTCGTTGCGCTTCAGCAGCGCTGCCAGCCGGTCGAGGGTGGTGCGGACTTCGGGGCGTTGGCGGTCGTCGTCGTTGACGGCGAGCCAGATGGGGTGGGTGAGGTCTTCGATGAGTTCGCCTTCCCGCATCAGGGCGGGCATGCTGTCTCCGAGATAGGCGGGCAGCACGCCGCGGCCGGCGCCGCCGGCGATTAGCTTCGGCAGGAGTTCGGGCGCGTTGGTCCAGGTGTGGATCTGGCCTTCGCGATGGCGGAACACCCATTTTTCGACTTCCGACAAGGCGACTTCCGTGCCGATCGAAATCCAGGGCAGGTCGTCGCTGGCGTCGGCCGCGACCGCGCGATAGGCACAATAGGCGACATCGACCGTGCGGCGCACCGCGAAATTGCCGCTCTTCGGCGCGGCGGCAAAGAGGGCCACGGTGCCGCGGCGGAAGGTCAGGTCGTCCTCCGGCAGCCAGCGTTTGCAGCAGAGACGGAAAGCGTCACCCGCGTGGCGGAGCGCTGCGGTATTTTCCGCGACGAAGCCGGAAAGCCAGATATCGCCGGCAATCGAGACGATCGGCAGGGTGAAGGCATCGCCGTGCCATTGGGTTATGTCTGCGACGGTCTTGCGCAGCGTCTGTACATGTTCCATCAGGATCTGGCCGTCGGGCGCAAGCCGGTAGCCCTGCTGGCTGCGGATGAACAGGGTGCGGCCCATGGTGCGTTCCAGCGCCAGCATGCGGCGGCCGATCGTCGGCGGGCTGATGCCTGTCAGCATGGAGGCGCCGGCGAGGCCGCCCTCCGCGGCCACATGATAGAAGAGCTTCAGATCGTCCCAGTCGACTTCGTTCACGTTCGTCTCCACGCCATGGGTCGGACTATAGCGGAAAGTTCGCCTGCCCGCATCGAACGCCGGTGAAACGGCCGTTTCATGCCTGCGTCTACGATCCCCCGGCGCACCCGCCTATCTCTCCTGCTACACGAAACAAGTTGTCAGGAGCAGATCATGAGCCCGGAATGGATGATGGCATTCGATGCCGCCGCAAGGCGGAACGATGAACGCAAGAAGACGCTTGCCGATCCGTTGGAGCGGCCGGAATGGCAGGGGCTCGATGCCCTGTCGCGCCTCTTTTCGCGCTTGCTTTCGCGGCGCGTGGCGGAACGGCGACACCAGCCGATGCGGCCTCTCAAATATGCAAGCGCTTCCATCAATGAATTCAATGGGAGCGTCAGATAAACTGGCGTGAACCGGCGCACGAAACCGGCTAGAGCTTGTCCGCCCCTGCGCGGGCGAGATCTTGCCGGAGTGATTTGCATGACCCTTATCGAAAGCCTCAGCCCGCGATCGCTTCAGGCGCCGGAAAGCGGGATCGTCGAGGTGGTGAATTATGCGCGCGGGCGCGAGGGGCTGATCCCGCTGTGGGTGGGCGAAGGGGACCTGCCGACGCCGGAGTTCATTTCCCGCGCCGCCTCCGATGCGCTGTTGCGCGGCGAGACGTTTTATACCTGGCAGCGGGGCATTCCGGAATTGCGCTCGGCGCTTTCGCGCTACTATGCCCGTCGCTTCGGCGCGGCGCTGCCGGCGGAGCATTTTTACGTGGTCGGCTCCGGCATGCAGGCGATCAAGCTTGCCATCGAAGCGCTCGTTTCGCCGGGCGACGATGTCGTCTACCTGACGCCGGCCTGGCCGAATTTCGCGGCGGCGGCAGAGCTTTCCGGTGCGAACCCCATCGCCGTGACGCTCGATTTTGCCGGCGGGCGCTGGCAGGTGGATCTCGACCGGGTGGAGGCGGCGATCACGCCGAAGACGCGCGTGCTCTTCGTCAACACGCCCTCCAACCCGACCGGCTGGACGGCGACGCGCGAAGACCTTGCCAATCTGCTGGCGATCGCACGGCGGCATGACCTCTGGATCATGGCCGACGAGATTTATGCGCTTTATCACTATGCGGGCGGGCGGGCGCCGTCCTTCCTCGATGTGATGGCAGAGGGCGACCGGGTCGTCTTCGTCAATTCCTTCTCGAAGAACTGGTCGATGACGGGCTGGCGGGTCGGCTGGATCGTCGCGCCACCGGAAATCGGCCAGGTTCTGGAAAACCTCATTCAATATTCCACCTCCGGCGTGCCGCAGTTCCTGCAGCAGGGCGCAATCGTGGCGCTCGACGAGGGCGATGCCTTCGTGCAGGGGAATATCGACAAGGCGGCGAAGAACCGCGACGTCTTCTGCGATGCGCTGATCGCCACCAACCGGGTGGAAACGCTGAAGCCGGATGGGGCGCTCTATGCGTTCCTGAAGATCGACGGCGTCACGGATTCGCGGCTCACGGCACTCGACATCGTCGATCGCACCAATGTGGGCCTCGCGCCGGGAACGGCCTTCGGACCGGGCGGCGAGCTTTTCATGCGCGCCTGCTTCCTGCGCGATCCGAAGGACGTGGCGGAAGCCGCGGATCGCCTCGCCCGCTATATCGCGGCGCGCTGACCATCAGGACAGGTGGCGGAGCACGAAATCGGCACGTTCGGCGACCGTCACTTTCGGCAGGATGATCGCCTCGTAGCCGAGCGCCGGATAGACGTCTTTGAGGCGATCGTATTCGGCGACTGCGGCGTCGAGGCCGTGTCGGCGTTCCGGGTCGCCGGCGTAGATTTCCGGCCATGGCGGGGTGAGGAAAACCAATCGGTTGTAGCGATGTTCAGCCGCGAGCGCGGCCAGCACGGGTTCGCCGCTATGCGCCTCAAGCGCCGATGCGGCATCGATCAGGCCGCGGTCGAAGAAGACGAGGCCGGGGTGGTCTTGCATTGCCTCTCTATCAGCGAGCGCCATGTCGATTGCGCGGCGGGCGAAGGCCGTAAGGTCCTGCCACGGCAAGGCGCTGCCGCCGGTTGCCAGTTCCTGCTGCACGATGCGGCGGCCGGGTTCTTCGACGACGGCATGGCCGCGCTGGCGAAGCGCTTCGAGCAGGGTGGATTTTCCGCCGCCGGAGCAGCCGGAGAGCACGATGAAACGGTCGGACATTTCGTCTATCCTTTAGAGCGAGGGGCGTGCGCGGGGTTGCGTCCGGCCGGTGTGCGGGGTGATATGCCTGCCATTCGGACGATTCGGAGGTTGGCATGGCGGTTCTGGTTACGGGTGGCGCGGGGTATATCGGCAGCCACATGGTCTGGGCGCTCGTCGATGCAGGGGAAGAGGTCGTCGTGCTCGACCGGCTTTCCACCGGCTTCCGCTGGGCCGTGGCGCCCGAGGCGCGGTTCTACGAGGGCGACATCGCGGATCCCGCCTTGCTTTCGACGATCTTTGCGGAAAACCGCATCGATGCGATCATCCATTTCGCCGGGTCGATCATCGTGCCGGAATCGGTCGCCGATCCCCTCTCCTATTACGAGAACAACACGGTCAAGTCACGGGCGCTGATCGCGGCTGCCGTCGCGGCGAAGGTGCCGCATTTCGTGTTCTCCTCCACCGCTGCCGTCTACGGCACGCCGGATGGAACCGAGCCGGTGCTGGAAAGCGCTGCCCTTCGGCCGGAATCGCCATATGGCTCCTCCAAGCTGATGACCGAGATCATGCTGCGCGATACTGCCGCCGCGCATGATTTCACCTATACGGCGCTGCGCTATTTCAACGTCGCGGGCGCCGATCCGCGCGGGCGCACCGGCCAGTCTACGGCGGGCGCCACGCATCTGATCAAGGTCGCCAGCGAAGCCGCACTCGGCAAGCGCGCCGGCATGGACGTCTACGGCACGGATTATCCCACACCGGACGGCACCTGCGTGCGCGACTATATCCATGTCACCGACCTTGCCAATGCGCATCTCAAGGCCTTGCAGCGCATGCGGGCCGGCGGCGGCTCGATCGTCGCCAATTGCGGCTATGGCCGCGGCTTCTCGGTGCTGGAGGTGCTGGAGCAGGTGAAGGCGGTGTCCGGCGTGGAATTCCCGGTGCGTTTTGCCGCCCGCCGGCCGGGCGATGCGGTGCTCATCGTCGCCAATCCGTCGGTCGCGATGCAGGAGCTGGACTGGAAGCCCGAGCATGACAACCTCGCCTTCATCGTGCGCACCGCGCTCGACTGGGAAGATCACCTCGGCAAGCGCAACCAGCTCTGAGGTTTATTCCTCGCCGAGCAGCTTCTTTTCATGCTCGATGGCGTGCTGGATGAGCTCAGCCCAGATCCCTTCGTAGAAATCGCCGTCGAGCCCGTGGCCTGTCGCGTTGCGGTGGGCGTTGTCGCGCACTTCCTTCACGCGTTCCGGCACGTCGGCGGGGATGCCGAGCCCGACCTTGATCTCGGCCGCGCGGTTGATGAAGCTCCAGCGTTCAGCGAAGAGCGCCATCAGCGCCTGGTCGACCCGGTCGATGTTTTCTCGGATGTCCGTCATCGTCGTGCAGTCTGCCGCGGTCTTCGCCATGCCGGTCTCCTTCATGGGCAACCGGATAGCAGAGGAATGTTTGGGGGGAAAGGTATCTCTCTGTCGCGAGACACTAGGCCACATGCAGGCCCGGGGGTTAAGCGAAAGGAGGGTGCGGTCCTGTCTTCCACTTGCGGGCCTGCATGCTGGCCGAGGCGGAACCTAGGCATATAAGCTGGCGCGAAGCTGGCTATTTTAACGTTACGTTAGGTTACGTGCCGATGGCGAGCTTGATGGCAAAACCGACGACCGTCACCGCCAGCACGCCCCCGGCCCAGAGCCCCACGAACCATAGAAGTTTTCGCGCGGTGGAATTCTCCGTCATCAGTGATAGCCCTCCTCCGGATCGACCTTGCCGCGGAAGACCCAGTAGGCATAGGCCGTGTAGCAGAGGATCATCGGCACCAGCACGACCGCGCCGACCAGCAGGAAGGCGAGGCTTTCATGGGGCGCGGCGGCCTCCCAGATCGTCAGCGAGGTCGGCACGATGTAGGGGTAGAAGCTGATGCCAATGCCGGCAAAACCGAGCACGAAAAGGCCGAGGGCGGCGAGGAACGGCCGGGAATCATGCTCCGTGCGTAGGCCGTGGATCAGCAGCGCGAAGCAGCCGAGCACGAGCAGCGGCACCAGCAGGCTGAAGATGACGGTCGGCCAGCCGAACCAGCGTTCGAAATAGAGCGGTTCGAGGAAGGGCGTCCACAGGCTAACGATGCCCATGGCCAGAAGCATGCCGATGCCTGCCCTGAGCGCGTAGCGCCGCGCGCGTTCGGCAAGCGGGCCGCTCGTCTTCATCACCAGCCAGGTGGCGCCGAGCAGGGCATAGCCGACCAACAGTGCGATCCCGGTCGCGATGGAGAACGGCGTCAGCCAGTCCCACCAGCCACCGGTATAAGCGCGGTTGGCGACCGGAATGCCCTGCACCAGCGCGCCCAGCGCCACGCCTTGCGAGAAGGCCGCGACCATCGAGCCGCCGGCAAAGGCGATGTCCCAAAGGAATTCGCCACGCTTCGTGCGCCAGCGGTATTCGAAGGCGACGCCGCGGAAGATGAGGCCGAGCAGCATCAGCACGAGCGGCATGTAGAGCGCCGGCAGGATCGTCGCATAGGCGAGCGGGAAGACGGCCATCAGCCCGCCGCCGCCGAGCACCAGCCAGGTCTCGTTGCCGTCCCAGACGGGCGCGACGGAGTTCATCATCACGTCTCGGTCGTGTTTTTCCTTGAAGAAGGGGAAGAGGATGCCGACGCCGAGATCGAAGCCGTCAAGGATGACATAGGCGAGCACTGCAAAGGCGATGATGGCCGCCCAAATGAAGGGAAGGTCAAGCGCCATGGTGGTGGCTCCCGGTTTTGGTGGCGATGGCGGGCGTGATGCCGGCGGTGCGGAGCGGACCGTCCTGCAAATCCGGCATGGGATCGCGCGGCAGGCGGCCCATCAGGCGCAGGATGTAGAAGGTGCCGGCGCCGAAGACGAGGAAGTAGACCACGATGAAGGCGATGAGCGAGGTGGCGACGGCGGGCGCATCGATGGGTGCCACGGAATTCGCCGTCAGCAGGTGGCCGTAGACCGTATAGGGCTGGCGGCCGACCTCCGTCGTCACCCAGCCGGCAAGCACGGCGACGAAGCCCGCGGGCCCCATCAGGACGGCGGCGCGGTGCAGCCAGCGGTTCTCGCCGAGCGTGCTCCGCCACCGAGACCACAGCGACCAGAGCCCGATGCTCAGCATGGCGAAGCCGATACCGACCATGATGCGGAACGCCCAGAAGACGATGCCGACCGGCGGATGCAGCTCCTTCGGCACGGAATCGAGGCCGGCAAGCGGGGCGTTCAGTTCATGTTTCAGGATGAGGCTCGAAAGCTTCGGGATCTCGATGGCGTAATCGACGCGCTGCTCGGCCGAGTTCGGTATGCCGAAGAGGATGAGCGGCGCGCCGTCCGGATGGCTCTGGTAGTGCCCCTCCATCGCCATCACCTTGACCGGCTGGTGCTCCAGCGTGTTGAGGCCGTGCATGTCGCCGGCAAAGATCTGGATGGGCGCGACGATCGCCGCCATCCACATGGCCATGGAGAACATCTTTCTGGCGCGCTTCGGCGCATCGCCGCGCAAGAGGTGATAGGCGCCGACGCCGCCGACCACGAAGGCGGTCGTAAGATAGGCGGCGAGAACCATGTGCACGAGCCGGTAGGGGAAGGACGGGTTGAAGATCACCGCCCACCAGTCGACCGGCACGAACTGGCCGACATCGTTGACCGCAAAGCCGGCCGGCGTCTGCATCCAGGAATTGGCGGCGAGGATCCAGGTGGCCGAGATCAGCGTGCCGACGGCGACCATGAGGGTGGCGAAGAAATGCAGTTTCGGGCCGACGCGGTTGAGGCCGAACAGCATGACGCCGAGGAAGCCGGCCTCCAGGAAGAAGGCCGTCAGCACCTCGTAACCCATCAGCGGCCCGATGACCGGCCCGGCCTTGTCGGAAAAGACGCTCCAGTTCGTGCCGAACTGGTAGGACATGACGATGCCGGAGACGACGCCCATGCCGAAGGCGAGCGCAAAGATCGTCTTCCAGAAATTGAACAGGGCGAAATAGACCTCGTCCTTCGTCGAGAGCCACAGGCCTTCCAGCACGGCGAGATAGCTCGCAAGGCCGATCGAGAAGGCCGGGAAGACGATGTGGAACGACACCGTGAAGGCGAACTGAAACCGGGCGAGCAGCGTTGCGTCCAGCGATTCGAACATGGACCGCGTCCTTTCATAAGGCTGCCGCAGGTGACTGCACGCTGCGGCTGCACGAAAGAATGCGGCGCAAAACAGGCAAAGGTCAATTCGGCGGCGCGGCCCACGTTGCCGCACCGCGACAATCGCCCGCGTGCGGCATTTCGGCCGCCGCCGGCTTAAACGCGCGAAGCTCCCGGTTCGCATCGGGAGCTTCGAGAGTGGAATGACGAAAGGGCTTTGCCGCTTAGCGATCGGCCAGCGTGGAGCTGTCGAGGCCCGGATAATAGTCGCCATCGGCGGGGCCGACGCGCTTCGCGCGGACGTCCTGCCTCGTATAATCCGAATAGGCGCGCTGGTTGCTCTGGCGCTTTTCCTCGATCATCCGGTCCTGCTTCGCGCTGGGCCAGATGCCGTCGTAGTAGCTGCCGCCGGCCATAGCGGCAGAACCGCCGAAGAGCGTGGCGGCCGCCAGCGTGGTGGCGAAGGCAAGGTTGAGGGTCTTGGTCATTGTAATGGTCCTGATTCAGTCCTGGGAGGAGTATTGGGTAGAAATGCCGGGTCAGCGGTCGTTGCGGTCGACGCCGCGGTAGTAGTCGCCGTTGGCCGGGCCGATATTTTCAGTGCTCCGGGTGCTGGTCACCGCATCGCCGTTGCGAATGCTCTGCGTGGTGAAGCGGTCGATCTTCTGGCTTTGGGTCGGCTCGCGGGAGACACCCGAATAGTAGTCGCCGTCACCGCCGGCGAAGGCTGCGGTGCCGCCGAAAACGGAGGCGACGACAAGGGCGGCGGCAAAGGTCGTGTTAAGGGTCTTGGTCATTGTGGTGGTCCTTTTTCTATGCGCTTTTGATATGTCTCTGCTTCAAAACTGGCGGGCGAATTTCACCGCGGCCGCGTGACATCGCGCGCTGGTGGCGGGGTCGGTGCGGAGCGCTTTTCTGGAGCGCCCAGGGCGGTCTTTCGGTCGGCGCGCTTCGACATCGTCGTTTCCCATCAGTCTTCCGGGAGCGTTATGTCGCTCTCGTGAAATAAAGATGGTCCCTCAAATTGAAGGATGGAAGGGTCTCAAATTGGAAACAGGCGTCAACGTTTATTGAACGATGAAAACCGGGCTCGCGGAGCACAACCGAAGGCGCATGAAAACAAACAAACCGTCCGGATGGACGGATTGTTTGCAAAACTGGCACGCCAGCAATATTCTGATTTCAAATGGGAAATCTTAACGCTCTCGCACGATCGAAGGTCATGCGCGGAAAAGGTGCAGCGAGACGCTGCGCCGTTAATGATTGTGGCGGTAAAAATCCGCCGTGCCGATTTCAAGGGCTTCACGAATGTGTGACGCCCTAAAAATCGGCCGAAAGACCCGCTCCGGCGTGCCTTGATTGTGTTCGAATTGTGTCGCTTAGACGGCCCGAAGATAGTGTTCGGCAAGCTCCGTCCAGAAGGCGGCGCCGATGGGCAGCAGGTCGTCGTTGAAGTTGTAGCCGGGGTGGTGGAGCGACTTGTCGTTCTCGCCGCCCTTGCCGCCGAGGAAGAAATAGGTGCCCGGCCGTTCCTTCAGCATATAGGCGAAATCCTCGCTGCCCATGAAGGGCCGCTCCAGGTCGACGACCTTGTCGGCGCCGGCAAAGCGGGTGGCGAGTTGGCGCACCAGGTCCGTCTCGGCCGTGTGGTTGACCGTCGCATCATAGAAGCGCTGGTAATCCACCGTCGCCGTCATGCCGTAGCTTTCGGCCTGGCGCGAGGCGATGAGGCGGATGCGGCGCTCCAGCTCGTCGCGCACCGCGGGATCGAACGAGCGGATGCCGACGACGATTTCGGCGCGGCTCGGGATGATGTTGCTGGCGGAGCCCGAATGGAAGGAGCCGACCGTCACCACCGTCGGATCGAGCGGGTGGATGTTGCGCGAGACGATGGTCTGGAGCGCCATGACGATAGAAGCGCCGCCGACGATCGGGTCCAGCGTCTCCTGCGGCTCCGCGCCGTGGCCGCCCACGCCGTTCACCGTGATGCGCGCCTCGTCGACCGCCGCCATGATCGGGCCGTCGCGCAGCGCGAACTGGCCGAAGGGCAGGCCCGGCTCGTTATGCAGCGCAAAGACGGCGTCGCAGGGGAATTTGTCGAACAGCCCCTCCTCCACCATGATCTTCGCTCCGCCGAAATTCTCCTCCGCCGGCTGGAAGATCAGGTGCACGGTGCCGTCGAAATTGCGCCGTTCGGCGATCGCCTTCGCCGCGCCGAGCAGCATGGTCGTGTGGCCGTCATGGCCGCAGGCATGCATCTTGCCCGGCGTCTTGCTGGCATAGGGAAGGCCGGTCTCCTCGAAGATCGGCAGGGCATCGATATCGGCGCGGATGCCGATCGACTTGCGGCTGGTGCCGTTTACCAGCGTCGCGACCAGGCCGGTCTTGGCGAGGCCGCGCGTGACCTTGTAGCCGTAGCTTTCCAGATGGCGCGCGATGACATCCGAGGTGCGCACTTCCTCCAGGCCCAGTTCCGGGTGCTCGTGCAGGTCGCGACGGATCGCCACCATTTCGGGCATGGAATTTTGCAGCGTCGTATGGATCGTCATTTCAGGCACCACGCGTGGGGATTTTGCTCTCGAAGTAGCGGAAGGTGACCACCAGGATGGCGGTCAGGCAGAGATAGATGAGCGCCAGCAGCAGCAGCGGCTCATAGGTAATGTAGGTCTCCTGCCGCACCTTGGAGATGACGGCATAGAGGTCGATGACGGTGATGGTCGCCACCAGCGGCGTCGCCTTCAGTTGCAGCACGGTCTCGCCGTTCAGCGTCGGCAGGGCGCGGTGCACGGCACGCGGCAGCCAGATGCGGCGGAAGACGGTGAAGGGGCTCATGCCATAGGCGCGCGCGGCCTCCAGCTCGCCCGGCGGCACGCCGGCAAAGGCGCCGCGCATCACCTCGCCCTCATAGGCGGCAAAGGAGAGCGTCAGCGCCGCCACGCCATAGGGCCAGGCCTCGCGCAGATAGGGCCAGAGGAAGGAATTGCGGATTTCCGGGAACTGCGGGAAGAGCGAACCGAGGCCGTAATAGAGCAGCCAGAGCTGCAACAGCAGCGGCGTGCCGCGGATGACCGTGCAAAAAACCCGCGCCAGCACCTTGAGCGGCCACGGCCCCGTCACCTGCACCAGGCCGATGGGCACGGCGAGGATGAAGCCGAGGATCGCCGTCGAAAACAGCATCAGCAGCGTCACGCCGGCGCCATAGGCGAGGCGGCCGGAATATTTCGGCACCCAGTCCCAGCGCATGAACCAGACGATACAGAAAACGAGGATCGCGGCGATCGCCATCAGCACGATGCGATGCGGCTTGAAGATGCTTTTCTTCGTCGGCAGGTCTGTCAATGCGAGGGCGGTGATGGTCGGGTCGCTCATCAGGCGGCCCTCGCCATGCCGCGCCGGTAGTGCCGCTCGATGAAGCCGATCAGCACATTGGAGACCAGCGTGATCATCAGGTAGAGCACGCCGGCCGCGCAGAAGAACAGCAGGTAGGCCTTGGTGCTGCCCGCCGCCTGGCGGGTGACCAGCGTCAGCTCGCTGAAGCCGACCACCGCGAGAAGGGCCGTGTCCTTGGTGGCGATCAGCCAGAGATTGGAGAGGCCGGGAATGGCATGCGGCAGCATGGCCGGCAGCGTGATGCGGCGCATGACCTGGAACGGCGACATGCCGTAAGCGCGCGCCGCCTCCATCTGCCCAGCCGGCACCGCCTTGATCGCGCCGCGCAGAACCTCGGTGGAATAGGCGCCCTGCACGACGCCGATGACGAAGATGCCGGCCGCAAGGCCACTGATATCGACGGGGCCGAAGCCGACGAGCGCGGACAGCTGGTTCAGCACGTCCGTGCCGGCATAATAGAGAATGAGGATCAGCACGAGCTCCGGCACCGCGCGTACAAGCGTGGTGTAGACCTCCAGGAGGTCCTTGGTGACCGGGCCGCCATAGAGCTTGCCCATGGCGCCGCCGGTGCCGAGGATCAGGCCGAGCGCATAACCGCCGACGGCAATCTGGAGGGACTGCCAGAGCCCCGCCAGCATCACCCCGCCCCAGCCGGGCGGTTCAAGCGCAAGCAGGCTCCAGTTGATCAGCGATCCGGCATCGGCCATGGGGTCTCGTGTCCATTCGAGGAGAAAGGCCGGCGGCAAGTGCCGCCGGCATCAGGGACAGGGCAGACTATCAGCCGCCGTAGACGTCGAAGTCGAAATACTTCTTCGAGAATTCGTCATAAGTGCCGTTGGCGCGGATCGCCTTGATGGCGGCGTTGATCTTGTCCTTCAGCTCCGTCTCGCCCTTGCGAAGGCCGACGCCGACGCCCAGCCCGAGGATTTCCGGATCGTCCTTCACGGTGCCCTTCATGTCGCAGCAGGCGCCCTGCTCGGTCTTCAGGAAGTCGGTAAGCGCGATGGAATCGGCCTGCACCGCATCGATGCGACCGGCGGCGAGGTCGTTGTTGGCCTCGTCCTGCGTCTGGTATTCCTTGACCGTAGCGCCCGCCTCGCCGAAATACTTGTTGGCATAGACCTGGTGGATGGTCGCGACCTGTACGCCGAGCGTCTTGCCGGAGAGGCCTTCCGGCGTCGCGTCGAACTTCACGTCCTTGGCGCCGATGATGCCCGGAGGCGAGTTGTAATACTTGTCGGAGAAGTCGATCGTCTGGAGGCGTTCCGCCGTGATCGACATGGAGCCGATGATCATGTCGATCTTGTTGGTGGTCAGCGCCGGGATGATGCCGTCCCAGGCGACCGGCGTGATGACGCAGTCGAGCTTCGCTTCGGCGCAGATCGCCTTCATGAAGTCCACTTCCCAGCCCTGCCAGTTGCCGGAGGCATCCGGCGAGGTGAAGGGCGGATAGGGCTCGGCGGCAAAACCGACGCGGACCTGCTGGGCAGCCGCGCCCGAAATGGCCGCAAGGCCGATCGCGGCAGCAAGGGCGATTGTCTTCAAGGCACTCTTCATGATTTTCCCTCTGTTGGTTTTTTTGGTTCTCAGTGGATGGAGCTGATGAATTTCTTCAGCCGCTCCGATTTCGGCGATCCGAACAGTTCGTCCGGCGGGCCTTGTTCCTCGATGACCCCGTTCGCCAGGAAGACGACGTGGCTCGCGACGTTGCGCGCGAACTTCATCTCGTGGGTGACGAGGATCATCGTGCGCTTCTCCTTGGCGAGGTCGCCGATGACGGAGAGCACCTCGCCCACCAGTTCGGGATCGAGCGCGGAAGTCGGTTCGTCGAAGAGCATGACATGAGGCTGGATGGCCAGTGCCCGGGCGATCGCCGCGCGCTGCTGCTGGCCGCCGGAGAGGAAGGCGGGATAGGCGTCGCGCTTCTCATAGAGCCCGACGCGGCGCAGCAGCGCCTCGGCGCGGCTGATCGCCTCGTCCTTCTTGACGCCCAGCACATGCACGGGCGCCTCGATGACGTTTTCGAGGATGGTCATATGCTGCCAGAGATTGAAGCTCTGGAACACCATGCCCAGGCGGGAGCGCAGGCGCTGCACCTGCTTGCGGTCGGATGGCGTCATGCCGCCATGGCCGTCTTTCTTCATGGCGATCGTCTCGCCATGGATCGTCACCGATCCGGCGCTCGGCAGCTCCAGCATGTTGATACAGCGCAGGAAGGTGGACTTGCCGGAACCCGAACCGCCGATGATGGCGATGACATCGCCCTCATGCGCGGTGAGTGATACGCCCTTGAGAACTTCAAGCGGCCCGAAGCGCTTGTGCAGGTCCCTGACCGCGATAGCCTCGGCGCGTTCCGTCATCGTGGAGAGGTCTCCAGCGCACGGAAAATCGATGCATGGATCATGCCAAACTTCCCCTGTTTTTCAGCGTTCCCGCGGGCATCTTCGGCCCGTCGTGGCGTCTTGTGGAAAGCATCGTGGCACTTGTTAAGAAATTATTCAAGCGTATAATAGGTCAAACGCTGACTTTTCTGGCAGCGCCCACCCATGATCAAATTTCCAGCAGGAGCATTGAATGACCGCCTACGGTTCGCAGGAAATGTCGGCCCCCCTGATGCGCGTTCTGATGCGCCGCCCCGGCGAGAGCCTGAAGGGGGCCGACGCCGCCAAGTGGCATTACGGGCCGACCTTCGACGGCGCGCGCGCCGTGCACCAGTACAAGGCCTTCGCCGAGCTGGTCGAAAAATCCGGCACCGAGATCATCTGGCTGGAGGATGAGGGCGATGGCCTTGCCGACGCCATGTTCACCCATGACCCGTCGCTGATGTCCGACCATGGCGCGATCCTCTTGCGCATGGGCAAGCCGCTACGCGTCGCCGAGACGGCCCTGCACGAAAAGGCCTATGCCGAGCGGCAGATTCCGATCCTCGGCCGCATCCAGGGCGAAGGCACCGTCGAAGGCGGCGATTGCATCTGGCTTGACGCCAAGACGCTCGTCATCGGCCGCGGCGTGCGCACCAACCAGGAAGGCATCGAGCAGATTTCCGCCATCCTCGCGCCGCACGGCATCACCGTGCTCGCCTACGACCTGCCACTCTGGCACGGCGAGGAGGCCTGCCTGCACCTGATGAGCGTGATGAGCCCGCTTGCCGAAGACCTGGCGCTCGTCTTCGCGCCGCTGCTGCCGGCGGCCTTCTACCAGCTGCTCAAGAAGCGCGGCATCCGCCTCATCGAAGCGCCGGCCGACGAATTCCACGCCAGCAACGGCCTGTCGCTCAACGTTCTGCCGACCAAGCCGTACGAGGTCATCATGGTGGAAGGCTTCCCGGCCACCAAGGCGGCGATGGAAGCGGCCGGCTGCACCGTCGAGACCTTCGAGGCGGATGCGCTGTGCATCGCCTGCGAGGGCGGCCCGACCTGCCTGACGCGGCCGGTGCTGCGCCGCGCGGCTTAACGGAGGAAAAATGGCCCGCCGGACCTTTCATCGCGCCCCAGAAGCCGAACGCCGCCACGACCTGATCGAGGCGACGCTCGACTGCATTGCCGAATACGGCCTTGAGGGTGCGACGGTCCGGCAGATCGCCATCAAGGCGGGGGTGACGGCGGGCCTCATCCGGCACTATTTCCAGTCGAAGGAGCATATCCTTCAGGAGGCCTATCGCATCGTCATCGGCCGGCTCACCGAAAAGGCCGAGCGGGTGACGGGTGATCCGGAAACGCGGCTGCGTGACTTCATCGTCATCAACCTGACGGAACCGGTCGCCAACAGCCGCAGCCTCTCGCTCTGGGCCTCGTTCATCAGCCGGGTCAGCGTCGATCCCGAACTCGCCGCCATCCACCGCGAAGGCTATCTGAGCTTTCGTAACGCGCTGGAAAGCCTGCTTGCCGATTTCCTGACGGAGCACGGCCAGGATGCTTCTCCGGAGCGCTGCCGAACGCTGGCCATCGCCATCAACGGCCTGCTCGACGGGCTGTGGCTGGAAGGCTGCCTCGCCGGCGAACTTTTCGGCGAGAGCGAGCTGGTCGAGATCGCGCTCAACTCGATCGAAACGCTGTTGGGACTACGCCTGAGGCCGGCCGACGCGACGAGCGCCCGAACCTAAACGACATCAATAGAAATGCGGAGAACGGCCATGCGCTATGCATCCATCACAGACCGGCTTCAGAATCTCGGCTCGGAAAAATGGGCCATCCATGCCGAAGCAAGGCGCATGAAGGCCGAGGGCAAGCCGATCATCGAGCTCACCATCGGCGAGCCGGACGTGCCGCCGGACCCGGTGCTGCTGGCCGAGGCCGTGCGCGCCATGCATGCCGGCCGCTACCGCTATTCCAACGGCCGCGGCGAACCCTCCATCGTCGATGCGCTGGTGCGAAAGTACAGCAAGCGCCGCAGCGACGTCACCGCCGCCAACGTGCTCTGCTTCCCCGGCACCCAGACCGCCCTCTTCGCCGTCATGCTCGGCCTCGTGGAAGCGGGCGATGCCGTGCTCGTCGGCGACCCGCTCTATGCGACCTATGAAGGCGTCATCCGGTCGACGGGTGCCGAGCGCATTGCCGTGCCGCTGCGCCCGGAAAACGGTTTCCACATGAAGGCGGCCGATCTCGAAGCGGCGATCACGCCGGAATGCCGCGTGCTGCTGCTCAACACACCGCACAATCCGACCGGCGCGGTGCTGAGCACTGACGAGATCGCCGAGATCGGCGCGGTCTGCCGCAAACATGACCTGTGGATCGTCTGCGACGAGGTCTACGAACAGCTCGTGTTCGGCGCGACCTTCGCCTCGCCCTTCGACAATCCGGACCTTGCCGAGCGCACTATCGTCGTCTCCTCCATCTCCAAGTCGCACGCCGCCCCGGGCTTTCGCAGCGGCTGGGCGATCGGGCCTGCGGATTTCTGCACGCGGCTGCTCTCGGTTTCGGAGACGATGCTGTTCGGCGGCCAGCCCTTCATCGCAGACATGACGGCCTATGCGCTCGACAACCCGATCGCCACCGCCGCCACGATGCGCGAGACCTACAAGGCGCGCGCCGCCCGCTTCGTCGCATCCCTTTCGCGTGCGCCTGGCCTCGTGCCGCTGCCGCCGGAGGCCGGCATGTTCATCGTCGTCGACGTCGCCGAAACCGGCATGAGCGGCGAGGACTTCGCCTGGGCGCTGTTGCGCGAGGAACTGGTCGCCGTGATGCCGGGTTCGTCCTTTGGCGACGAGGCGGAGGACTATATCCGCCTCAGTTTGACCGTACCCGATGCCCATATCGACGAGGCCTGCCGGCGCATCACCGCGCTTGCCGCCCGATCCGCAAGCCCCAAGGAGCGCCGCGCATGACCACGAAAACCGTAGGCGAAGTTCTCGTCGACCTGCTGGAGGCCAATGGCGTCGACGTCGTGTTCGGCATTCCGGGCGTGCACACGGTCGAGCTCTATCGCGGCCTCGCCGCCTCGAAAATCCGCCACATCACGCCGCGCCACGAACAGGGCGCCGGCTTCATGGCGGATGGGTATGCGCGTGTCTCCGGCAAGCCCGGCGTGGCTCTGGTCATCACCGGTCCGGGCCTCACCAACACGATCACGGCGATGGCGCAGGCGCGGCAGGATTCCGTGCCGATGCTGGTCATCTCCGGCGTCAACCGCCGCGATTCGCTCGGCCATGGCCGAGGCCTCCTGCATGAACTGCCGGACCAGCAGGGCATGATGAAGACGCTGGCGCTCTATTCTCACACGCTGCTCAATCCGGCCGACCTGCCGCTCGTCGTCGAGCGCGCCTTCGCCGTGCTGCTCTCCGGCCGTCCCGGCCCGGTGCATATCGAAATCCCGACCGATGTGATGGCCAAGCCCATCGAGACCGGCAGTTTCCCGCGCGCCGTCGCGACCCGTCCGCGTGCCGATGCGGAAACCCTGCAGCGCGCGGCGATCCTCTGCACCAATGCGACGCGCCCCGTCATCCTCGCCGGCGGCGGCGCGGTGACGGCGGAAGAAGAAATCCGTGAGCTTGCGGAGCGCATCGGCGCCCCGGTCGTCACCACGGTCAATGCCCGCGGCATGCTGGCCGGCAATGCGCTCTGCGTGCCGGCAAGCCCGAGCCTCAAAGCCGTGCGCCGGCTACTGGCCGATGCCGACCTCGTGGTCGCCTTCGGCACGGAATTCGGCCCGACCGACTACGACATCAATGTCGACGGCGGTTTCCCGCGGCTGAAAACGCTGATTCGCATTGATATCGACGCCGCGCAGCTCGCCCGCACGCCGCAATCCGGCCTTTCGATCTTTTCCAGCGCCAAGACGGCGGCGGCCGGCATGCTCGGCTTCCTCGAAGGCCACAAGCCGATCGGCAACGGCGCTTCGCGCGCCGAAACCGCGCGCAAGAACGCATGGAAGGAACTGACGCCGAAGATGCAGGTGGAAGTCGGCGTCATCGACGCGGTCTACCGCGCGCTGCCGAAGGCGGTCATCGTCGGGGATTCCACCCAGGCCGTCTATGCCGGCAACTACTATTGCGATGCGCCGCGCGCGCGTAGCTGGTTCAATGCGGCGACGGGTTATGGCGCGCTCGGTTACGCCCCGCCGGCGGCGATCGGTGCGGCCCTTGCCGAACCGGATGCGCCGATCGTCTGCCTCGTCGGCGACGGCGGTCTGCAATTCTCCCTGTCGGAAATCGGCTCGGCGGTGGATGCGAAGGCGCGCGTCGTCTTCCTCGTCTGGAACAATGACGGCTACCAGGAGATCGAGAACTACATGGTCGATGCCGGCATCACGCCGGAAGGCGTAAAGCCCTCCGCACCGGATTTCATCGCCATCGGCACCGCCTATGGCGTGCCCTCCGAACGGCTCGCGGACGTGCGCGACCTGCCGGCGGCGCTGGAGCGGGCGGGTTCGCGCAACGGCCCGAGCCTCATCGAAATCCACCAGACGAAGACGGCCGGCGCAACGGCGTGATTCGCGGGCGCGGTACGCCCGGCGACAAAAAGGCATTGGCCGGTGCGGGTGATCCCGCTCCGCCAAAGCCTGAAATCTCCGGGGTTTCGGCCGGACAGACGCCTCGTTTGGCTGCCTTGTTTTGCAAAACCGTCGTTTATTTGTCATGGATGACCGCGCTGTTTGCCGCCCACCCGCGTCGACGGCTATGGGCAACGGGCTCGGGCAAAGGTTGACGGACCAGCAGAAACTTTCACGACCGGTCTATCAAAGGGTGCCGCCCGGTGCGCGGCCGCCCGCGCCTTCGTTTGTCCAGAAGGTGCTCGACTGGGTGCCGATGCGCGATTTCCTGGCGGCTCAGGCGGGTTTTGCCGGACGGTTCAACCGCGCGGTCAAGCGGCTCGATCGCGAGGGCGGCCCGGCCATCCCGGCCGCGCAAAGCCACTTTCATTTCGGCGAACAGCTGGTCATTCCCGTCGCCGCAAAGAGCCTCACGACGCGGCTTCGCGACAATATTTCCGATCGCGAGCGGCTGCGCTGGATCGGCACGCATTTTCTCGACGGCAGCGACTGGAGCCGGATCGTCGAACCGCTCGAAAATTCCTCCTCGCACGTGGAGATCCTGGAACTCATCGGCACGCGGCAGGATTTTCGCGAAGGCAAGCGCTATCGCGGCTATGCAAAACGCATCCATGACGGCGCCGTCGTCAAGCGCAACCGCATAGTCATCGACACGATCGACAAGCTCGACAACTATTTCGAATATTACCTGGCGCTGATCGCCGACATCGAGACAAATGGCATCGTGCCGCACTCCGATCTCGGCCTGCTCGGCCAGACCGGCCGGCGCCACCGCTGGACGCGCACGCTCTGGCAGGACCTCGCCGAACGGGACATCGGGGTGGCGATCGATGCGGAAGGCCGCCTCGTCCGCCACACCAACGGCAAGCACCGCATGGCGGCGGCGCTGGCGCTCGGCATCGAGCGCATCCCGGTCGAAATCCGCCTCGTGCATGCCGGCTGGCTCCGGCAGCAAGCAGATCGGCTCGGGCTTTTGCCGGCCGATGCCCTGCTCGCGACGCTCGAACAGGCCCGCGCGACGGGCTGGCCCGCAATGTAAAAAGGCCCGGCGAACCGGGCCTTCCATTCGCATTATAGGGGCGAAACCTCAGAGGGCCGGACGGCTCTTCAGGAGGTCGCGGATTTCGGTGAGAAGCAGCACGTCTTCCGGCGGCGGGGCTGGCTCGGCGGCACCGGCGGCCTTTTCCTTCTCCAGCGACGCGCGCATGCGGTTCACGCCCTTGATCATCAGGAAGATGATCCAGGCGAGGATCAGGAAGTTGATGAGGACGGTGATGAAGCTGCCATAGGCGAAGACGGCGCCCTGCTCGCGGGCGGCGGCGAGCGACGTTGCCGTCACATTGCCGGAGAGCGCGATGAAGTAGTTGGAAAAGTCGAAACCACCCCCGGTCAAAGCACCGACGATCGGCATGACGAGGTCGTTGACGATGGATTCGACGATCTTGTTGAAGGCTGCACCAATGATGACACCCACGGCGAGGTCCATAACATTGCCGCGGGCGATAAACGCCTTGAACTCATTGAGCATGCGGGTCTCCTTTTGCTGCGACGCAAGGGCAACCTAGTGTAGTTTTTCACGGGAGGAAACTGGGGCCTGTCAATATCTAGGGGTTTACACACCGTCCATGTCCACCCCCAACCTTAGACGCAATTTCCTTCCCGGCGTCTTTGGCCTATTCTGCGCAAATAAGGCCGAAGGACTGCGGGAGGAAGCATGCCGGGCTCGCTGATATTCGCCTTGGCGCTCGCCTATCTGCTGCTGCTCTTCGCGGTCGCAAGTTACGGCGACCGCAAGGCCAAGCGCTCCGGCCGTACATCCAAGGGCCGGCCGCTGGTCTATGCGCTGAGCCTGGCGATCTACTGCACCTCCTGGACCTATTTCGGCGGCGTCGGCCTCGCGACCACGCACGGCCTGGAATTCGCCGGCATCTATATCGGCCCGATCCTGATGTTTACGCTCGGCATGCCGCTGGTGCGCCGCATCGTGACGCTGGCGAAATCCGAGCGCCTCACCTCGATCGCCGATTTCGTCGCCGCCCGCTACGGCAAGAATCCGGGCGTCGCCGCCGTCGTCGCGCTGATCTCGCTGATCGGCTACATTCCCTATATCGCGCTCCAGCTGAAGGCGGTGTCGAGCTCCGTCTCGGCCATGGTCGACACGACCGGCTTCGGCATCGCGTCCTCGGGCGGCCTCGTCGACCTGCCGCTGGTCGTGACGCTCTTCCTCGCCTGTTTCGCCATCGTCTTCGGCACGCGGCATACGGACGCCACCGAGCACCAGGACGGCCTGATCCTCGCCATCTCGATGGAATCGTTGGTGAAGCTCGTCGCCATCGCCTCGATCGGCATCTACGTCATCTATTTCATGTTCGACGGGCCGGGCGACCTCTGGCAACAGGCGTCGCAAAACGAACGCGTCATGCAGTCGCTGAGCTATGAGACGCCGGTGGCGCGCTGGATCTTGCTGATCGTGCTGTCGGCCTTCGCCATCGTCATGCTGCCACGCCAGTTCCACGTCACCGTGGTGGAGAACCGCACGGCCGGCGAGTTGCGCATGGCGGGCATTCTCTTCCCGCTCTATCTCGTTGCGATCAACCTCTTCGTGCTACCGGTGGCGATCGGCGGCGTTTTGACCTTCAACGGCACGGGCGACGGCGACCTCTATGTGCTGACGCTGCCAATCGCGCTCGACCAGCCGGTGCTGACGCTGGTCGCCTTCATCGGCGGCTTTTCCGCCGCCACCGCCATGGTCATCGTCGCCTCCGTCGCTCTCTCCATCATGGTGTCGAACGACATCGTCATCCCGGTGGTGCTGCGCCGCAACCTGATCGGCGGTGTCGAGCAGCAGGACGACCTGTCGCGCATGCTGCTGCGCATCCGGCGGCTTGCGATCTTCTTCGTTCTGCTGCTCGGTTATGCCTATTACCGCGCGGCGACGGCCAATGCCGGCCTCGCCTCGATGGGACTGCTCGCCTTTGCCGCCATATCGCAGGTGGCGCCGACGCTCCTCGGCGGCCTGTTCTGGCGCAATGCCAATGCGCGCGGCGCCATGGCCGGCATGATCTCCGGCCTCGTCGTCTGGGCCTACCTGCTGTTCCTGCCGAGCATCGGCGTGGCGGACAATGCCTATGTCGCCGAAACGGTGCTCGGCTTCCTCTTACCGGGCTCCACCATTTTCACCGGCGACAATGCCGATCCGCTGGTCAACGCGACGCTGGTCGCGATGATGGTCAATATCGGCGCCTATGTCGTCGGTTCGCTGACGCGCAACCCGACCTCGCTGGAACGGCTCCAGGCCGCCACCTTCATCCCCTCCAAGCCCCGCCTCGAACGTGCCTTCCGCGGCCGCCGCACCAAGGTGACGGTGAAGGATCTCAAGACGACGATCGCCAAATATCTCGGCGAGGAGCGCATGCAGCGCTCGTTCCACACCTATGAGCGGCAGGTCGGCCGCTGGCTGGAGGACAATGCGCCGGCGGACGCCGCGATCGTGCATTTTTCCGAACAGCTGCTCGGCAGCGCCATCGGCTCGTCCTCCGCGCGCCTCGTGCTGTCCCTCGTGCTCCAGCGCATAGACGACACGCCGACGGATACGGACTGGCTGCTCGACCAGGCGAGCGAGGCGCTGCAATATAACCAGGACATGCTGCAGACAGCACTCGGCCAGATGGACCAGGGCATCGCCGTCTTCGACAGCGCCGGCAACCTCACCGTCTGGAACCGCCGCTTCCGCCAGTTGCTCGACCTGCCGGAATATGTCGGCCAGGTCGGCTTTCCGCTGGCCGATATCGTCGACATCCTCGTGGAGCGCGGCGATATCGCGGAGGCCGACCGCGAGGCGGCGGTGACGCGCACCATGATCTATGACGAACCCTTCGCGCTGGTGCTTTCGGGCGGCGAGCGCATCATCGAAGTGCGCACCAACGCCATGCCGGAAAAGGGCTTTGTTTCCACCTATACCGACATCACCGACCGGGTGGCGGCCGACCGCGCGCTGAAACAGGTCAACGAGACGCTCGAGCAGCGCGTCGTCCAACGCACGGCCGAACTGACCCGCGTCAACACCGAGCTTGCGGAAGCCCGCGCCGCCGCGGAAGAGGCGAATATCAGCAAGACACGCTTCTTCGCTGCCGCCGGCCACGACATCCTCCAGCCGCTCAATGCCGCGCGCCTCTATTCCTCCTCCCTCGTCGAGCGGCTCGGCGAGACGGAGAACCGCGAAATGATCCACAACATCGATTCCTCGCTGGAATCGGTGGAGGCCATCCTGGGCGCGGTGCTCGACATTTCACGCCTCGATACCGGCGCCATGAAGCCGCGCGTGCAGACGGTTCCCCTCAAGGACCTGCTTAAGCGCATCGAGACCGATTTTGCGCCGATGGCGCGGGCGAAGAACCTGAAATTCACCGTGCTGCCCTCGTCGCTCGCTATCCGCACGGACCCGAACCTGCTGCGCCGCGTTGTGCAGAACCTCGTTTCGAACGCCATCAAATACACCAACTCCGGCAAGGTGCTGGTCGGCGTGCGGCGCAAGGGCGGACAGGCCTTTATCCAGGTGCTCGATTCCGGCATCGGCATCCCCGCCTCGAAATTCCGCACGGTGTTCAAGGAGTTCGCCCGCCTCGACGAGGGCGCGCGCACGGCACCGGGCCTCGGCCTCGGCCTATCCATCGTCGATCGCATCTCGCGCGTGCTCTCCCACCCCGTCGAGCTGCAATCGACGCCGGGGCGCGGCACCAGCTTCAAGGTGCGCGTACCGGTCGATGCCGGCGCAAGCCGCCCTGTCGCCGACAAGCCGGCGATTGTGCCGGCGAGCGACGAGCCGCTCCGGGGCCTACGCGTGCTGTGCATCGACAACGAGCCGAAGATCCTCGACGGCATGCGGCTCCTGCTCTCCGGTTGGGGCTGCGCGGTGACGCTGGCCGAATCGGTGGCGGCGGTCGAGGCGCTGGTGGCGGCCGGGCCGCCCGCCGTGGATGCCGTCATTGCCGACTATCACCTCGACGATGGCACGGGGATTGCCGCGATCGCCACGCTACGGCGCGCGGCGGCACGCGAAGTGCCGGCACTGCTCGTCACGGCAGACCGCACGCCGGATGTGCGCGCCGAAGCGGAACGCGACAATATCCTCGTGCAGAACAAGCCCGTGCGCCCCGCCTCGATGCGGGCCTGGCTGACGCAGTTTTCCGCGCTGGAACGGGCCGCCGCAGAGTAAGGTTAGGCAGCCGCCTGCGCGCTGCCGATCTTGCCGAGCTGGATGACGGCCTGGGTGCGGCTGTCGACGTTGAGTTTCAACAGGATCGCCGAGACATGCGCCTTGATGGTCGCCTCGGAGACGCCGAGCTCGTAGGCGATCTGCTTGTTGAGCAGGCCCTCGGCGAGCATCGCGAGCACGCGCGACTGCTGGGGCGTGAGCGTGCGCAGGCGCGCGATGAGATCGGCCAGCTCGCTGTCCTGCTCCGGCGCGCGCACATAGCCGCCCGGCGTGTAGATATTGCCGTCGAGCACCGAGCCGATGCCCTCGCGGATATCTTCGATGGAGGCGGATTTGGAGATAAAGCCGGAGGCGCCGAGATCGAGCGCGCGGCGGATGGTGGCCGGATCGTCGCTTGCCGAGACCACCACGACCGGCAGGCTCTGGAATTCGGCGCGAAGCGAGATAAGGCCGGAAAGGCCGCTGACGCCGGGCATGGCGAGGTCGAGCAGCAGCAGGTCGGCGTTCGGATTGGCCGTGGCCGCCTGGCGCGCCGCCTCGAAATCGCCCGCCTCGACGATATCCGGATTGCCCGCCATTCCGGTGAGCGCCTGTTTCAAGGCGCCGCGGAACAGCGGATGGTCATCCGCGATGATGATCGTGAGTGCCGATGCCATGCGCTCCCTCCCCAGAGTACAAAGACCAGTATGGACCTCGCGACGGATGCGGCACGGTCTTCGCCGGCTAAGGATGCTCCGTCAGGTCTTTTCGGGGATCGCGTCCGTCCCGGGGGCGGTTTCCTCCTCGCCGTCCTCCAGGTTTTTCACGATGCCCATGAACCTTTGCATCATCTTTTCCATGATGCTCATGGTCCGGTCAATCTCTTCATCCGTGGGTAGTGACGGTTTTACGGCCGTTTGCCCGGTTGCGCCGCCTTTTTCCAACGCTTCGACGCGCTTGGTCAGGAGGTCCAGTTCCTTCTCGAAGGCGGCGCGCTCGTCGGCCGCCATGCGGCAGACGATCTGGCCGTCCTGCTCCCGGCACAGCGAAACCTCGCCCGACACCGTGTCGAGACGCACGAAGCCGCTGTCGGTCTTGTCCATGCGATAGCGGCCTTCGCCCTCAGCCTGGGCGGAGCCCGCCAGGAGGACGGCGACGAAGACGAGGGGCAGAGAGCGAATTCGCATGCAAAATCCTCCAAGGACCGGTTCCCGGGCGTGTCGCCGGTGGACATTCGCCGTTCTTTGCGGCAAGCGCTACCGTTGAGAACGGCAGGCAAGGGAGAAACGGGCGAGATGGCCAAAACAATCTACAAGATCGTTCCGGCAAGTCTGTGGCAAAAAGCAAAGGAAGCCGGGATTTTCGAGGGCGCCGCGATCGACCTCACCGACGGCTTCATCCATTTCTCCACCAGCGCCCAGGCAATCGAGACCGCCGCCCGCCATTTCGCCGGCCAGAGCGATCTCCTGCTGGTCGCCGTCGATGGCGACGCGCTCGGCGAAAAGCTGGTTTATGAGCCCTCGCGCGGCGGCGATCTCTTCCCACATCTCTATGCCGCCCTGCCGCTTGACGCCGTGCTTTGGGAAAAGCCCCTGCCGCTCGGCCCCGATGGCGCCCACCAGTTTCCGGAGATGAATGCGTGATGTCGCTGCTTTCGACGCTCGGCCGCAAGGGCCTCTTCCTGTTCGATCCCGAAACCGCACACGGCATGTCGATTGCCGCGCTGAAGACGGGCATCGTGCCGGCCTGCCCGGCGAAAGCCGATCCGCGTCTCGCGCAGACCATCGCCGGCCTCACCTTCCCCAATCCGCTCGGCATGGCCGCCGGCTACGACAAGAATGCCGAGGTGCCGGAAGCGCTGCTGCGCCTCGGCTTCGGCTTCACGGAAATCGGCACGGTGACGCCGCGCGCGCAGGAGGGCAACCCGAAGCCGCGCATCTTCCGCCTCGTCGAGCACGACGCCGTCATCAACCGCCTCGGTTTCAACAATGCCGGCCATGCCGCCGCGCTCGAGCGCCTGAAGGCCTGCCGGCGCGATGCACTGATCGGCGTCAATATCGGCGCCAACAAGGACAGCGCCGACCGCGTGGCGGATTATGTCGCGGGCATCCGCACCTTCTACGACGTCGCGCGCTACTTCACCGCCAACATCTCCTCGCCCAACACGCCGGGCCTGCGCGACCTCCAGGCGAAGGATAGCCTGCACGCATTGCTTTCCGCCGTGCTTTCCGCCCGTGCGGAGGAAGCGGCCCGCAGCGGGCGCCAAGTGCCGGTCTTCCTGAAGATCGCGCCGGACCTGACGGAAGAGGGTCTCGACGACATCGCCGAGGTGGCGCTCGCCCATCCGCTCGACGGCCTCATCGTCTCCAACACGACGCTGTCGCGCGAAGGCCTTCGCGACACCCGCCAGGCCGGCGAGGCGGGCGGGCTTTCCGGCAAGCCGCTCTTCGAGAAATCGACCACCGTGCTCGCCAAGATGCGCCGGCGCGTCGGCGAGACGCTGCCGCTCATCGGCGTCGGCGGTGTCTCTTCGGCGGAGACGGCGGCGGAGAAGATCCGCGCCGGCGCGAACCTCGTCCAGCTCTATTCCTGCATGGTCTATGCCGGTCCGGGACTGGCCGGCGAGATCGTCGGCGGGCTGTCGCGGATTTGTGATCGCGAGCAGATCACCTCGATTTCCGCGCTTCGCGACAGCCGTGTCGCCCATTGGGCCGACCGTCCCCTCTGAGCGCCATAACGGAACCAAACTTGCCCGACAGGGTTTCTCTCCTGCGGGTGGAGTGCGCGGCAGAAGCCGATAACGATCGACGGTAGCCTGCACCGATCCCGCCCAATAACGGCCAAAAAGGCAGGAAGGGACAAGACCATGGACGATCACAACGAAAGGATCCGGCAAAGGGCCCACGAAATTTGGGAAGAAGAAGGTCGCCCGGAAGGCCGCGAATATTCGCACTGGCTGCGTGCCCGGGCGGACGTGAACGAGGCTGAGACCTCAGGGGCGGAGCGGACCAGCAAGGCCGATATCGCGCAGAGCACGCTTCCTCCCGGCACCGTGCCGGAAAATCCCACGGCGGAAAATCCCGAACGCATCGTGCGGCTGACGCCGGTGCCTGCAAAAAAGCCGCTCGATGCCCGGGACATCGACACCCAGCTCGACCAGCCATTCTGACCATCGAGCGCCCGGGCCGGGGTTGCGCTCCGGCCCGACGAGCCGGAGCATCTCCAGCCGAAGCGGCATCGCTTCGGCGTCGGATAATGCGGCAAAACAAAAACCGGAAGCATTTCCGGTGAAGCTGAAATGCTTCAGGCGAATTGCCGCCCGGCGAGCACGGGCAGCCGCAAGGCCAGGAAAATACCCCTAAATGCCAGAAACAGATTGAGCGACAGCCAGAGGCCGTGATTGCCGAGGAGCGGCACGAAGATCGCGAGCGCCAGCAGATAACCTGCAAAGGCTGCCAGCATCATGTTGCGCATTGCCGATGACCAGGTGGCGCCGATGAACACCCCGTCCATCTGGAAGGCGAGCGCGCCGGTGATCGCCGTCAGCGCCGCCCAGGGCAGGTAGGCCGCCGCCTCCGCCCGCACGCTTTCCGTCGTGGTGAGCAGGCCGATCACATCCGCCCCGAAGACGAGGAACAGCGTCGTGGTAAAGGCGCCGAGGCCGAAGGACCAGAGCATGGTGAGCTTCACCGCGCGGTCGAAGGCCGGTCGGAAATTCGCGCCGAAGGCGCGACCGACGAGCTGTTCGGCCGCATTGGCGATGCCGTCGAGATAATAGCCGGCGACGAGGAAGATGTTCATCAGCACCGCATTGGCGGCGAGCACGAGCGGGCCGAAGGACGAGCCGATGCGCGTCATGATGGCGAAGGCACCGATCAGCACGAAGGTGCGGATCATGATGTCGCGGTTGAGCGAGAAGAGCGCTTTCAACCGCGCGCGGGCGAAGATTTCCGCGCGCGTCGGCCGGTGCGCCCGGTCGAAGCGCGAGACGACGATGAGGAGGCCGGCCAGCATGCCGATCGTTTCACCGGCAAAGGTGGCCCAGGCGATGCCGGCAATACCCCAGCCGAGACCGAGGCCCAGCGTGATGGACAGCACGATGTTGATGCCGTTGATGATCGCCTGCAGCAGCAGCCCCGTCGTGCCCTGCCCGCGGCCGAGCACGAAGCCGAGCAGCGCATAATTGGCGAGCGCCATGGGGGCGGACAGCACGCGGATCGTGAAATAGGTCGTGGTCACCGCGGCAACGCCTGGCCCTGGCGCCATCAGGAAGAGGCCGGCGGAGAGCAGCAGTGGCGACAGCAGCGCGATCGCCAGCCCGCAACAGAGCGCGATCGTCAGCGAGCGCCAGTAGACCGCCTGCTCTTCGCGCCGGTCGCCGCGGCCGAAGGCTTGCGCAACCAGCCCCGTGGTGGAGGCGCGCAGAAAATTGAAGCTGCCGAGGAGGAGATCGAAAATCACCGCGCCGACGGCCATTCCGGCCAGCGCATCCGCGGAACCCAGCCGGCCAGCCACGGCCGTACCGGTGAGCCCGATCAGCGGCGTCGTCAGGAAGCCGAGCGTCATGGGAATGGCGATCGCCAGCACGAGCCGGTGCGTCACCTCGAAGGGGCCGGCCTCGCCGTTTTCGCCTGCTGCCATCGCATTCATGGTCCCGCCCCGCCCCCGGCTTCTGTTCAGCTCGACAGCACCATGGCCCAATAGGGCCGGTTGCGGGTTGCAGGATTGGAGACAACCGCGACGCCGAGGCCGCGATAGCCGGCACCCAGCATGTTTTCGAGATGTTTCGGCGAGCGATACCAGGCGTCGAACGCGTCCGCGGCGCTATCCTGCCCGGCAGCGATGTTTTCCGCCGCCGGAAGGGCGACCTCCATGCCCTTCATGCGCTTCAGGAAATTCGCGCCGAAGCCGATATTGTGCTCCATCTTGCCGGCGGCGGCCATGCGGCTTGCCTGGTCCATTGCCGCGCGGCTCGCCGCCTTGTCGATGGCGAGCGCAGACAGGCCGCGCTCGGCTCGAAGCTTGTTGATGAGGGCGAGCGAGGGCGGCGTCTGGTCGCTGCCGGTGCCGGCGGAGGGCGTCAGCACGCTGGTGGTGGAACAGCCCGCGGCAAGTGCTGCGACGGCCGCCGCGGAAGCGGCAAGAAGGGTGCGTCGGGAAACCATGGTCAGCGGCGATAGCTCAGCATGCGGATGAGGATGAAGACCGGCACGACGATGACGGCGCCGAGCAGCAGGTAGTCACCGATGCGGCCGAGCGCCTTGAAGCCGGTGTTCCACAGGTCGACCACGAAATCGCGGGCGGCAAAGAGGATGTCGTCCGGGTAGAGCCCGAAGACCGACATCAGGAAACCCACCGCCACCGACAGGATCAGGAGCTTGATAAACACGCGCAGCGGTGTGTCGCCGAGAAACCCGTTCACGCCATTGGACATGGGCTGATTCTCCAAAATTCGTTCGCTTCCAGATAAGCTGTCACCGGTCCCGCGGCAAGCAAGCGGCATGCCTTCGAGAATTCGCTTGCCTTTTGCCGCGGCCCTGCCATGTAGCTCCGCCAGTTTCCCCGTTTCCACAGGCCCCGATGACGAGCCCGCATTTCTCCTCCGGCGACCTCATCGCCGACCGTCGCGCCGACTATGCCCGCATGTTCGCGGAATCGGGCGAGTTCGCGGAGGCGCAGGAACTCATGGAACAGGCGCTCGAGCAGGTGCCGATGTGGGCCGCCGGCTGGTTCCGGCTCGCCGAATATGCGGAAAAATCGGGCCGGAAGGAGGCGGCGACGGCCGCGCTGGAAAAAGTCCTGGCCCTCGACCCCACCGACATTTTCGGCGCCGGCCTGAAACTCGCCGTGCTCGGCGCCGCGACGGCACCCGCGGCCCCGCCAAGCCCCTATGTCGCGCGCCTCTTCGACGACTATGCCGACCGCTTCGACACGGCGCTGGTCGAGCGGCTGGAATACACGGTGCCCCGCACGCTCGCCCGGCTCGTGCGTAAGCACGCCGGAGAGGACGACGCGCAGTTCGGCCTCGTCTCGGATATCGGCTGCGGCACCGGCCTGTTCGGCGTGGAAATCCGCAGCCATGCCGGCCGGCTGGAAGGGTTCGACCTTTCCACCGGCATGCTGGCCAAGGCAACGGAAAAGGCGGTCTACGACCATCTGGCGCAGGCCGACCTGTCGCGGCCGGCGGGCGACAGCGGCCTCTTTGCCGATGCGCCGGAAGCCCGCGCCGACCTCGTCAGCGCCGCGGATGTGCTGATGTATCTCGGCGATCTCGCTGAGGTGTTTGCGAGCGCCGCGCAACTTGCAAAGCCCGGCGGCCTCTTCGCCTTTTCCGTGGAGGATGGCGGCGAGGGAGACGCGCCGCTGCTGCGCCCGTCGCTGCGCTATGCCCATCCGGAAGCCTTCATCCGCCGGCGGATGGCGGAGAATGGCTTCGACCTGCTCGCCCTCGAAAAGAGCGTGATCCGGCAGGATGCCGGCCAGCCGGTGCATGGCCTGCTCTTCCTCGCGCGCCGGCAGGCATAGGCTTGCGCCGGCAGCGCGGCGCTATACAACAGCAAAAGACCATCGGAGATCAGGCATGGACGTGGACAAACGGCGTTTCGGCTTCTGGAACCCCACCCCTACCCGCCATACGCCGCTGGAAGATGCGCAGGGCCTGTTTGCGAGCAGCATGATCGCCGCGCTCGGCCTTGCCCTGATGAGCAGCGCCGGGCTGGTGGCCAGCGGCACCGCCGGCGTCGCCTTCATCCTGCACTACCTCACCGGCTATAGCTTCGGTCTGTTCTACACCGTCGTGAACATCCCCTTTTACGTGCTGGCGCTCAAACGCCTCGGCTGGGCTTTCACGATCAAGACCATCATCGCCGTCTCGCTCACCTCTTTGATCACTGAGCTGCAACCGCATTTCGTGCGCATCGAGAGCATCGATCCGATGTGGACGGCGGTGCTGGCCGGCATCCTGCTCGGCTTCGGCTTGCTCGGCCTCTACCGCCACCGCGCCAGCCTCGGCGGCGTCGGCGTGCTGGCGGTCTACCTGCAGGAGCGCTTCGGCATTCGCGCCGGCCTCGTGCAGCTCGCCTTCGATCTCGTGGTGCTGGTCGCCGCCTTCCTGGTCGCCCCGCCCTTCATCGTGCTCTGCTCCGTCGTCGGTGCCGTAGTGCTCAACCTGTTCCTCACCGTCAACCACCGCGCCGACCGCTATATTGCCATGTGATCCTATTTTTCGCGGGGCGCGGCTTCACATTCGATGGACCGTCACTAGCTTAAACGCGTGAACAGCTTCGATTCTATCTCTGGCGAAACCGCCGCCGGCCTTGCCCTCCTGCCGAAACCCTTCGCCGACTGGTTCGCGGCCAAGGGCTGGCAGCCGCGCGCGCACCAGATGGAACTGCTCGCCCGCGCCACGGCCGGCGAAAGTCTGCTTCTCATCGCGCCGACCGGTGCCGGCAAGACGCTCGCGGGTTTTCTTCCCGCGCTGACCGATCTCACGCGCCGTGGAAAAATCCCACCCGGCTCCGCCTTCACCGGCATCCACACGCTCTACATTTCGCCACTGAAAGCGCTCGCCGTCGATATCGAGCGCAACCTGATGAAGCCGGTCTCCGAGATGGGCCTGCCGATCCTGATCGAGACGCGCACCGGCGACACGCCGCAGGCCAAGCGCCAGCGCCAGCGGCTGAACCCGCCCGATATCCTGCTCACGACGCCCGAGCAGGTGGCGCTGCTGATCGCCAACGGTGAGGCGGAACGCTTCTTCAAGGACCTGAAATATGTGATCTTCGACGAACTGCATTCGCTCGTCACCTCCAAGCGCGGCCATCTGCTGTCGCTCGGCCTCGCGCGGCTGCGGCGTCTGGCACCCGGGCTTCGCACCATCGGCCTTTCCGCCACCGTGGCCGAGCCGATGGACCTGCGCCGCTGGCTGGTCGAGCAGGCGCTGGAGCAGGAAACCCATGCCGGGCTCGTCACCGCGCCCGGCGGGGCGAAGCCGATCATCACCATCCTGAAGAGCGAGGAGCGCGTGCCGTGGTCCGGCCATTCGGCGAAATACGCCATGCCGGAGGTCTATGAGGCCATCAAGGCGCACCAGACGTCGCTACTCTTCGTCAACACGCGCAGCCAGGCGGAAATCCTCTTCCAGGCGCTCTGGAACATCAACGAGGACACGCTGCCGATCGCGCTGCATCACGGTTCACTCGATGTCGGCCAGCGCCGCCGGGTGGAGGCCGCGATGGCGGAGAACCGGCTGCGCGCCGTCGTCGCCACCTCGACGCTCGATCTCGGCATCGACTGGGGCGACGTCGATCTCGTCATCCATGTCGGCGCGCCGAAGGGCGCCTCACGGCTGGCGCAGCGCATCGGCCGCGCCAACCACCGGATGGACGAGCCGAGCCGCGCCATCCTTGTGCCCGCCAACCGCTTCGAGGTGATGGAATGCCAGGCGGCCCTCGACGCCAATTATCTCGGTGCGCAGGATACGCTGCCGGTCGGGCAAGGCGCGCTGGACGTGCTCGCTCAGCACGTGCTCGGCATGGCCTGCGCCGCGCCCTTCGACGAGGACGCGCTGTTTGCCGAAGTCACCTCCGCCTCGCCATATACTGAGCTTTCACGCGAAAAATTCGGTCGTATCGTGCAGTTCGTCGCGACCGGCGGCTATGCGCTGAAGACCTATGAGCGCTACGCCCGCATCCGCAAGACGGTGGACGGGCTGTGGCGTGTCTCCAACCCTGGAGTCGCCCAGCAATATCGCCTGAACCTCGGCACGATCGTCGAAATGCCGATGCTGAACGTTCGCATGGTCAAACGCGGCGCAAAGGGCGTGGTCGGCCGCGGCGGCGCGTCGCTCGGCAAGGTGGAAGAATATTTTCTGGAGATGCTGGCGCCCGGCGACACGTTCCTGTTCTCCGGCAAGGTGCTGCGTTTCGAAGGCATCCGCGAGAACGAATGTCTCGTCTCCCAGGCCTTCTCGCTCGATGCGAAGGTGCCCGCCTATGCGGGCGGGAAATTCCCGCTCTCCACCTATCTCGCCGACCAGGTGCGCAGCATGCTGGACGATCCGCAGCGCTGGGGCGCGCTTCCCGACCAGGTGCGCGACTGGCTGGCGCTGCAACGGGACGTCTCCACCCTGCCGAAACGCGACGAGCTTTTGATCGAGACCTTTCCGCGCGGCAGCCGGCATTACATGGTCGCCTATCCTTTCGAGGGGCGGCTGGCGCACCAAACGCTCGGTATGCTGCTCACCCGAAGGCTCGAGCGCGCCGGCCGGCGGCCGCTCGGCTTCGTCGCCACCGACTATTCGCTGGCCATCTGGGCGCTCGACGATCTCGGCTACACGTTTGCCGTCGAACGGCCGTCGCTCTCAAGCCTGTTCGACGAGGACATGCTGGGCGACGACCTGGAAGCCTGGCTCGATGAAAGCTTCATGCTGAAGCGCACCTTCCGCAATTGCGCCGTGATTGCCGGCCTTATCGAGCAGCGCCATCCGGGCAAGGAAAAGACCGGGCGGCAGGTCACCGTTTCCGCCGACCTGATCTATGACGTGCTGCGCAGCCACGAACCGGACCACATCCTGCTGGAGGCGACCCGCAACGATGCGGCGGCGGGGCTTTTGGATATTCAGCGATTGGGCGATATGCTGGTGCGAATCAAGGGCCACATCACCCACCGCCGGCTCGACCGCATTTCGCCGCTCGCCGTGCCGATCATGCTGGAAATCGGCAAGGAACTGGTGGCGGGCGAGGCGCAGGATTCGCTGCTGGCGGAAGCGGCGGAGGACCTGATCGCCGAGGCGATGGGCGAGACATAGATCTAGGGATTGAAGACCGCATGCAGAGGCTCGCTCTGGCATCGATGGAGATACAGGATTTCGGTGCCGTCTCGGCCCGCACCGTCGTTGCCGGCGTCGAGGCGGTGTGCGATCCGCTCGGCGCGCTCTACCTGCCGGAAACCCGCCTGCTCGTCGTCTCCGACCTGCATCTCGAAAAAGGCGCCGCCTTCGCGCGCCGCGGCATGCTGCTGCCGCCCTACGATACGCTGGCGACGCTGAAGGTGCTGGAAGCCGTGATCACCCGGCACGATCCGGCGATCGTCGTCAGCCTTGGCGACAATTTTCACGATCGCGTCGGCTCCGCCCACCTGCCGGAGATGTTCCGCACGAAGATAACGGAGCTCGTGCGCGGGCGCGACTGGATCTGGATCAACGGCAACCATGATCCGGACGGCACCGTGGACCTGCCTGGCCAGTCGGCCGACGAACTGCATTATGCCGGCCTCGCCTTCCGCCACGAACCGTCGCTGCTTTCGCCGGCCGGCGAGATCGCCGGGCACCTGCACCCCGCCGCCACCGTCGTCCGCCGCGACAAGGCGGTTCGCCGTCCGTGTTTTGCGACCGATGGCAAGCGCATGCTGATGCCCGCCTTCGGCATCATGACCGGCGGCCTCGATCTCCGCCACAAGGCGATGACCGGCCTCTTCGACCGGCCAAGCCTCGTCGCCCACATGCTCGGCCGCGACCGCATCTATTCGGTGCGCTTTGCCAACCTGATCGGCTAGCTCGCCTTCACCAGCCTAAGGATCGTCGATCCGCCACCGCGCTGCTCGGTGATGGCAAAGACCGTGCCGTCGGGACCGACCTTGACGTCGCGGATGCGGGCGTCGAGGGCCACGCGCTCCTCGTTGCGCACCCGGTCGCCATCCATGTGCAGCACGACGAGGCCCTGGCTGACGAGGCCGCCGATGAGGAAGGCGCCCTTCCACTCCGGAATGGCATCGCCATTGTAGAAGGCCATGCCGGAGGGGCCGATCACCGGATCCCAATAATAGACGGGCTGCTCGGTGCCTTGCAGCGTCGTAATGCCTTCGCCGACCGGGCCGCCGCTATATTCGATGCCGTAGGTCACCTTCGGCCAGCCGTAGTTCTTGCCCGCTTCCGGGCGGTTCAGCTCGTCGCCGCCCTTCGGCCCGTGCTCGACGGTCCAGAGCCGCCCCTGGCCATCCAGCGCGGCGGATTGCAGGTTGCGGTGGCCGTAGCTCCAGATTTCCGGCAGCGCGCCGTCCGTGCCGACGAAGGGATTGTCGGCGAGCGCCTTGCCTTCCGCATCGATGCGGAAAACCTTGCCGAAGCCCTTGTCGAGATCCTGCGCGCCGACGCGGGTCTCGCGGTCCGAGCGCTCGCCCACCGTCACATAAAGCTGGCCTTCAGGCCCGAAGGCGAGCCGCGAGCCAAAATGCTTGTCGCCGTCATAGGTCGGCATCTGCTGGAAGATGACCTTCACGTCCTTGAGCGCCAGCTTGCCGTCCTCCTCGGTCAGCTCAGCCGAGGCGACCGACGTGCCGTTGCCGCCGTCACGCGGTTCGGAGAAGGAGAAGTAGATGCGGTTGGAGCTTTCGAAATCCGGCGCCAGCGCCACGTCGAGCAGGCCGCCCTGCCCTTCCGACATTACCGCCGGCACGCCCTCGATCGGCGGGCTCGCCTCGCCATTCTCCTGCGAGACCACATGCATGGCGCCTTCCTTCGTCGTCACCAGTATGCGGCCGTCCGGCAGGAACTCCATCGCCCAGAGCTGCGGCAGGCCCTCCGCCACGACATCGACGCTGATCTGCGGCACCGCGGCGGGAAGGGCTGCGCGGGTTTGGTTTTCGAAAGCCGGCTTCTGGTCCGGCGCGTTGGCCTCCTCGGTCTCCGCCGTCTGGGCGAAGGCCGGGGCGGCAAAGAGGGTTACGGCGAGCATGGTTCCGGCAAGAAGAGAGGTCGTTCGCATGGCTGTTTCCCTTGGGTTCGATCGCAACGAGACGGCGGATCGCGCATCCGCAATCCGCCCTTAACGTCCGAAGGGGTCGGCAGCGTGATTTGTTTCAACACATCTCTTCAAGAAATGGTTATCGGCCTCAGGCCGTGCTCGGTGCATAGCGCGTCAGGATCGCGCCGTTGGAAAGCGTCCTAGCCTCGATGAGGTCGAAGTCGCGCCGCGCACCGTCCTTGAAGAAGGGCGTGCCCTTGCCGAGCTGCACCGGCACGATCGCCAGCATCACCTCGTCGACGAGCCCGGCCGCAAGGAGCGAGTCCGTCAGGTCGGCACTGCCGAAGACGTAGATCGCCTTGTCGAGCGCTTGCTTGCGCCGGGTGATCTCGCCGACGATATCGGCCGTCACCTCCGTGTTGTTCCAGTCGGAGGCCGTGATGGTGCGCGAGGCGACGAGCTTCGGCAGCGCGTTCATGTAGCTCTTTACCTCGGCCTCGCCTTCCGCCGTCGTCCAGTACGCCTTCATGCCCTCATAGGTCACGCGGCCGAAGACGAGCAGGCCGGCGCTTTCGCCGAATTCGCTGCTGAGCTTTTCCAGTTCCGGCCCCCAGGCCCGGTTGTGGAAGTCGAGGTCCCATTTCTTCTCGCCCTCGAAGAAGCCGTCGAGCGTCACGAGGTTCCAGACGATTACCTTTGCCATCTTTCCGTCCTCCCTTGCGGCATCTGCCGCGTGAAACTTAACCAGTTGCGATTTGCAACTGGTTGATGGATAGCGAAACTGATTGTACTATGCAAGCAGTTTTTGGAGAATCGCATGAAAGATGCCCGCCGCTCGGGTTGCCCGATCAACCTGACGCTTGAAATCCTGGGCGACCGCTGGAGCCTGATCGTGCTGCGCGACATGATGTTCGGCAACCGCCGCCACTTTCGCGAATTGCTGACGAAGTCCGACGAAGGCATCGCCTCCAACATCCTGGCGGACCGGCTGCGCCGGCTGGTCGAGGAAGGCCTGATCAGCAAGGCGGACGATCCGAGCCACAAGCAGAAATCGCTCTACAGCCTGACCGAGATGGGCATCGCGCTGGTGCCGGTCTTCGCCATGATGGGCGCCTGGGGCCGGCGCTTCCTGCCGGTGACGGAAGAGCTGTCGATCCGCGCGGAACTGCTGGAAGACGGCGGTCCCGCGCTATGGGACGATTTCATGGAAGAACTGCGCGCCATCCATCTTGGGGCACCACGCCCGGCCCGCTCGGTGTTCGGCGAACTCCAGGCCGCCTATGAGGCGACCGTGGCACGGCGGCTGGCCGCAGCCGCCTGCTGATCAATCCTTGCGGAAGACGACGCTTGCCAGCCAACCCGTGACGAGGGCGAGGAAAACGGAAAAGGCGCCGTAGGCGAGCGAATTGTTATAGGCGGCATTCGAAATCATCTGCTCGATGCCGGTCTTCATCACGCGCAGCGGCAGCGCCTTCTCGGCGATGAACACGCCGTCGCGGAAGAGGTGGGCGCGCACGACATGGGTGCCGTTCGGCACGCTTGCCGGCAGCTTCACCGTCGCCTTGAACAGGCTCGCGCTGATGAACTGCACGCCGCCCGGATCACGCTGGTAGAAACCGCCGCTTTCCTTGAGCCTGCGGAAGGCCTCGCGGAACTCGGTGATGTTGCTGCCGTCGCCGAGGAAGCCGACCGGCGAAAGGCGGATATGCTGGATGCCGACGCCGACGCCATTCAGCATGGCGGGTTCGGCGATCGTCTCGACGTCGCGCGTGCTCGACAGCGAATAGGATTCCGGGACGAGCTCGAAGGTCATCGAGCGGCGGTTGACCCAGATGCCGAAAATGCGCTCCTTGATGCGCACCGTGTTGTTGTCCTTCGGCCCTTCCAGCGCCACGACGATATCGTATTTGCGCTGGGTGAGCAGTGCCGGGTCGTAGCCTTCGATGGCGCCGAAGATGGTGAGGTCCGCGCCGCGGAAATCCGAGGAGATCGCGATCTCGTCGGTCGAGATGCCTATTTCCAGCTTTTCCGGAAACTCCACCGGCGGGTCTTCCAGCACCTGGGCTGCGGCCGGAAAGGCCAGGCCGAGCGTGAAGAGAAGGGCGAGGAGCGCTCTCATCGATAGACCCCCTCGCTGACGACGGAATAGATATCGGCGGGTGTCGCGACGAGATCGACGGCCAGGCGGGCGCCGACGGCGAGAACCAGCAGCGCCAGCAGGGCGCGCAGCTGTTCGCCGCGCAGCTTCTGGCCGACGCGCACGCCATATTGCGCGCCGATCACGCCCGCCACCATCAGGATGAACGCCAGCACGATATCGACGGAATAGTTCGTCGTCGCCTGCACGATGGTCGTGTAGGCCGTGACGAAGATGATCTGGAACAGCGACGTGCCGACGACGACGTTTGTCGGGATGCGCAGCAGGTAGATCATGGCCGGCACCATGATGAAGCCGCCGCCGACACCCATGATGGAGGTGAGGATGCCGATGCCGAAGCCGAGGCCTATGACCGGAATGACGCTCAGATAGATCTTCGACTTCTTGAAGCGCATCTTCAGCGGCAGGCGATGCACCCAGCTATGCTGACCGGGCCGGCGCAGCGAGACGGGCTGGTTGTTCGCCGCGCGGCGCAGCGCCCGGATACTTTCGAGCAGCATCAGCGTGCCGACGGTGCCGAGCAAGACCACGTAGAGCAGCGAGATGACGAGATCGAGCTGGCCGATGCTGCGCAGGATCGAGAAGACCCATATGCCCGCGGTGGCGCCGGCAAGACCGCCGACCAGCAGCACCGAGCCGAGCTTCACATCGAGCGTGCCGCGCCTAAAATGCGAGAGCGCACCGGAAATCGAGGAGGCGACGACCTGGTTGGCGCCGGTCGCGACGGCGACGATCGGGGGGATGTTGTAGAAGATGAGGAGCGGCGTGATCAGAAAGCCGCCGCCGACGCCGAACATGCCGGACAGGAAGCCGACGGCCGCACCCATGCCGAGAATGATGAAGATGTTCACCGAGAGCTCTGCGATGGGCAGATAGACAGTCACAACGATACCCCGATCGGCAATATTTTTCCCGCACGCGCGGATTTATCCAGCAGTCGCTTCACCTGTTCTGCCCGCCGCCGAGCTTGCTCGTCCGGCCAGGCTGCGGATGCACGGAAACGCCGCGCCGCGGGAAGGGAGGCCCCCTCCATCGGCCGGTCGCACCTTGCATCACACAAGGATCGGTCACGTTGCCGCCCTCCATGATAAGACGTCTGAGCGACGCGTATCATCTTGGAGCGACACGTAATTTTTCTACTGCATAATTCCTGAAATCAGGGCCGATTTAAGGATGAGACGTGCAGCGCATACAAAATGCCACAGCGACCTTTGCGTATCATTAACGACACGCGGTGCTGTGGTGAGTGTCATGCCCGCAGGGTAGGTCAAAGCCGGAGAACCAGGTTCTCCGGCGATTAGCCGATCAACTCGGCTGCTTGTTGCGCTTCAGCAGTTCCGTCACCAGCGCGTCGTCGATCTCGCCGGTTTCCTTCTGGCCGACGGACTTCTGGAAGGCCTTGATGGCGGCGACCGTCTTCTTGCCCATCTCGCCATCCGGCGCGCCGGCCTTGAAGCCGTTGTTGTTGAGGATCGCCTGGATGTTGCGGATCGCCTTCTTCATGTCGACGCTGGCGGTCTTGGTCGGCTTGCCGACCCATTCATCCGGCAGGTCGGCCGAGTTGGTCTTCTCGTCCAGCGGCTGCGGCTTCCACAGTTCCATCTTGGCCTTGGCGCTGGAAAGCTGTTCGGGGCGCATCGCGTTCGCCACCTCGTCGCGCTTCTGCGCCGCATCGTTGTCGCCGTCGCGGGCGGCGATGGCGAACCACTTGTAGGATTCTTCCAGATCCTGCTTCACGCCGTTGCCGCGCGCATAGAGGATCGCCAGGTTAAACTGGCTGTCGCGAACGCCGAGCTCGGATGCCTTCTGGAACCACTTTGCCGCACCGTCGAAGTCCGGCTGCGCCGTGCCCATGCCGGTGGCGAGCAGGACGGCGAGGTTGTGCATGGCGCTCGCATTGCCCTTGTTGGCTGCGATTTCGTAGAGTTCGCGGGCGCGTGCAAGGTCGCGCTCCACGCCCTGGCCCTTTTCATAGAGGTTGGCGAGGCGGTATTCGGCCGGGGCAAAACCGCGTGCGGCGGCAAGTTCGTACCAGCGGGCTGCTTCCGCCAGATCCGTCGCGACGCCGCGGCCTTCCGTGTAGCGCGCGCCGATCTCGAACAGCGCCAGCGCATCGCCTTCGGTCGCAGCCTTGGAAAGCGAGGCCGGGGTGATGGCTTCCGGAACGACGATCGCCGCCGTCTGGGTCTGGTCTAGCGGCGCGGTCTCGGTGGCGGCCGTCGTGTCCTTTTCTTCAGCAAGCGGCTCGGCTTCCGGGGTCGTCACCGGCTCGAAGCCTGCGGTGGGAGCGTCGTCGGTCGTGGCCGGAGCGGTCAGGGCGTCGGAGCCCGTCGCGGATGTCTCCGTCGAAGGCGATTCGATGACCAGGTCGTTGTCCGTGCCAGCAAGGCCGCGTTCCTCGGCATCCTCGACGGGAGCGGGATCTGTCAGGGCAGCGTCACCCGTGGGCTCCGTCACGGCGCTGTCGCCGGTGGGCTCCGTTACGGTCTCCTCACCGGCAACCAGTGCGGCGGCGGTGTTCGCCGTCACGGCTTCGCCCGTGCCCGTCACCGTATCGACCGGCGCGGCTTCGTTCGTGTTGATCGCCGTCTGCTCGACGACGACCGGGGCTTCGTCGCCGGTCACCAGCGTGCTGACCAGCGGGTAGGACATGATCACCAGCAGAATGGCGCCGACGGCAAGCAGGATCGGCCGGCGGTGGCGCGACAGCGCGGAGGCGGGCGCATCACCCTTGGCGACCTTGTCCGACTTCTTGGCCGGGGCAACGCGGGAAATCGTGTCGGCTTCCTCGGCGGCAACCTTTGCGGCGCGGCGGGCGGCGGCGATCTGCGCGGCCACCCGGTCGCCCTCGCCGGCCGTTGCCGTGCGATTGCCCGAGGCCTGGCCGGCGCGCACGCGCTCCAGAATGCGGCGGACGTCCGGCACGCCGGAGCCGGGCTCCAGCAGCTGGTTCGCCTCTTCCGGTGCCAGTTCGTCGGTGGGGTCGATCGAGGGCGTCGGGTCGATCTGGCGGCGCTCGACTACGGGAGCGGCCTCCTTGCGGCCCGGCCTGAAGCGGCGCTTCAGGCCGGCCAGCAGGCCGACCTTCTTCTGGATTTCCGCCGGCTGTTCGACGGCAAGCGCCACGGTCTCTTCCGCGATCGCTTCGACCGGCTCCGGCCGCTCGGGAACCGGAATGGTCTCGACCTCGATCTCGGCGAAGCGGCTCTCTTCCTCGCGCGGCTCCGCGACTTCGGCCCTGCGGGTCTCGCCGGCGCCGAAGCCGTCATCGTCAAAAGGGTAGTCGTTACCGTACTGGCTGGAGGCGCGTTCGTTGCCGCGGTCCATGTCCATGGCCATGGCAGGCATTTCGGCGCGCGGCATCGGGCTCTCGCGGCGGCCGAAGTTTTCGCGCGGGGCGTCGAGCTGTTCGAGGCGGCCGGCGATCTGCACCAGCGTGTCGTGCAGGGCATCGAAGGTGCGCGCGGTGCGCTCCTCGCTGGAGCGGGTCAGCTCTTCGAGCACGCGCAGGTCGTCGGCAAGGGCGGCGATCGCCTCCATGTCGGTCGAGGCGGCCGCGGCCGGGCCGGCATGGCGATAGGCTTCCATCACGGCTTCCGCCGCCTGGCGCGCGGCCTCGACGATATATTCGTCGTTGGTCGCCATGTAATCTTCGATCGTCGCGAGGCGGTTCTCGACCTCGACGGGCACGGCGGCGGTCGACGGCGTGCTGATCAGCGTGGAGAGATGGGCGATCTGGGCTTCCAGGCCGCGCAGCGCCTCGTGGTCGCCGACGGGCGCCGTGCGGGTCGCGTCCAGCCGGTCGGCGATCGCCGAGAGACGGCCTTCGATATGGTTGAAGCGATCTTCCTGGAACGGGCTGCCCACAGGCGCGTCGAGGCCGTCGATGCGGCGGGCGAGTGCATCCAGGCGCTCGGCCAGCTCGCCGGTGACGCTGCCCTGGTCGAGCGCGTCGATCTTGCGGGAAATGTCGGAGAGGTAATAGGCGAGCTCTTCGTTGTCCTGGGTCTGGGCGGGTGCGGCCTGCTGGCTCTGCTCCAACATCAGCGAAAGCTGCTCGATGCGCTCTTCCAGGCGGAGGGCCGCACGCTCGTTCGACATTTCCTCGATGCGGCTCGCCAGCGCCTCGATGCGCAGGCCGAGGCCCTGCTCCGGCGCCACCGGGGCCGGGCGGCGGGCGATCATGTCGAGCTGGCCGGCGAGATCGGCGATGCGGCCTTCCAGGCGCTGCATCATCGGATTGTCGGTGACGGATGCCTGCTGCATGCGGCCGGCGGCGGCAATCGCCCGGCTGATCTCGTCGAGGCGCGTATCCAGCCCCTCGAACTGCGAGGTGACGGCGGAGACGAAACGGCCGTCGTCCGGCTGCGACTGGCGGGCGAGCATGTCGATGGCGCGGGCGATCGTCTCCAGCTTGCCTTCCAGCGCATGGATGGCCGGCGTGGCGCTGAGGCCGCCGATCTGGGTCTTCAGCTCGTCGAGCCGGTAGGCAAGCGCCACCAGCTCGTCGTCCCGCGTCTGGTCGAAAATGGTGAGCTTCTGCTCGACACCGCTCCAACGGTCTTCCATTCGGCGCACCGAATCCTCGCGGGCAAGGCCATCGAGCACGGAACGCAGCTCGTCGAACTCGACGCGCAGCCCGTCGGTCTGGCCAGACTGGCGGCCGAGCTGGTTGATGCCGGTGGAAAGGCGCAGCAGCTCTTCGCGCACGTCGTCGTTTCCGCTGCGGCCTTCGGCCACCTGGCGGATGCCGCGGATTTCCGAGCGCAGCGACTGCATCTCGCGCTCGAGACCGTCGGCAATGTCCTTCTTCAGGTCCTGGCGCAGCGAAACGAGCGCCTTGGCGATGTCCTCGACAGACCCTTCCGCGCGCGCCGGTGCGGCGGCAGCGGCATAACCGGCGTTGGAGGTGCCATAGGCGGTGTGCGCCTGCTGGGCGGCGGCATAATGATCGCTGGAAACGGGGCGGCGCTCCATGCGGGGCACGACGCGCTCGCGCGTGCCTTCGATGGCGCGCTGGCGCTGCATGATCTCGGAGACCGGATCGTCGCGCAGGGGAATGTTGCGCGCCGGCTCGTAGCGGGCGGTTTCGCTGCGCGGCGCGAGCCGCTCGTCCGTCCGCCCACGCGCCTCGCGGCCGTTCGCCATCAGGCCCTCGATACGGGCTTCGAGCCCCTCGATGGTGCGATTGAGCGCATCGAGCGAGGATCTTTCGCCGTGACGTTGCGGGTTTCGCGATCCGTTCATCTTTCGCCTCGCTTTGGCGGCCATCCAGCCTGCCGGGAGATACCCTAGAAGGCACTGCCGCCCCGGCTGCGCCCTTTTATTTCCACTCCGGAACGGGCCTTCGCCCGCCGCCGTCAGCCGTCGGAAACAGTATCGTCCCTGTCTATTCCCGGCCTGCCGCCCGGAATGCACAGAGGGAAACGAATTGATTCCCGATCCCACGCCCTCAAGCGCCACAATTCACGAAACGTGGTAAACAAGGGGTTAATCACCGCGGAAATTTTTTAACGATTTGCTCATAGAATGGCGTTCGGGAGGAAAGGCGACCGGTTGCGGCACAGCAGCAGGCGCCCTAGGCGCAGCGCCTCCCCTCCTCTCCCATCCCTCTCCGGCGAAAAATTCCACGCCCTTGCGTTTTGACGTTTACGCAAACGTCAAAGTTTTATAGTATCCCTTGCCAAGGACCGGACTCATGTCCGTGGGATAGGTGAGGAACGCGAAAGATGCCGATCTACAAGGCCCCCGTGAATGACACGCTTTTCATCCTGAACGACGTTCTGGCGCTGGAGCGGTACAACAACCTGCCCGGCTTTGCCGATGCGACGGGGGACATGGTGGAAGCGATTGCCGGCGAGGCCGCGAAGGTGGCGGAAGAGGTGCTGTTCCCGGTCAACCTTTCCGGCGACCAGGAAGGCTGCACGCGCAACGACGACGCGACCGTCAAAACGCCGAAGGGTTTCAAGCAGGCCTACGACCTCTACCGCCAGGGCGGCTGGATCGGCCTTGCGGTGCCGGAAGAATTCGGCGGCCAGGGCCTGCCCTATGTGCTGCACACCGCCGTCGGCGAATATATGTCGTCGGCCAACATGGCGCTGACCATGTATCCGGGCCTGACGCAGGGCGCCATCGCCGCGATCCTCGTGCATGGCTCCGACGAACAGAAGGCCGCCTATCTGCCCAAGATGGTGGAAGGCACCTGGACCGGCACGATGAACCTGACGGAGCCTCATTGCGGCACCGACCTCGGCCTGCTGCGCACCAAGGCCGTGCCGCAGGCCGACGGGTCCTACCGGATTTCCGGCCAGAAGATCTTCATCTCCGCCGGTGACCACGACATGTCGGAGAACATCGTGCACCTCGTGCTCGCCCGCATCGAGGGCGCGCCGGAGGGCACCAAGGGCATCTCGCTCTTCATCGTGCCGAAATTCATCCTCAAGGATGACGGCACGCCGGGCACCAAGAACGGCGTCTCCTGCGGCGCGATCGAACACAAGATGGGCATCCACGGCAACGCCACCTGCGTCATGAACTATGACGAGGCGACCGGCTGGTTGATCGGCGCGGAGAACAAGGGCCTTAACGCCATGTTCGTGATGATGAACGAGGCCCGCCTCGGCGTCGGCCTTCAGGGCCTGTCGATCGCCGAGATCGCCTACCAGAATGCCGCCAACTACGCTCGCGAGCGCCTGCAGGGCCGCTCGCTTTCCGGCGTGAAGAACCCGAACGGCAAGGCCGATCCGCTGATCGTGCACCCCGACATCCGCCGCACGCTGATGACCATCAAGGCCTGGACGGAGGGCGGCCGCGCCTTCACGCTGTGGACGGCGCTGAAGTCCGACATCGCCCACCGCTCCGCCGACGAGAAGGAACGTCAGGCCGCCGACGACATTCTCGGCCTGATGACGCCCATCCTCAAGGGTGTGCTCACCGACAAGGGTTTCGACCACGCCGTCATGGCCCAGCAGGTCTTCGGCGGCCACGGCTATATCGAAGAGCACGGCATGAGCCAGTATGTGCGTGATGCGCGCATCGCCATGATCTACGAGGGCGCCAACGGCATCCAGGCGCTCGACCTCGTCGGCCGCAAGCTCGGCATGAATGGGGGGCGCGCCGTCATGGCGCTCTTCAAGGAAATCGGCGATTTCTGCGAGGAGAACCGCAATGACGAGAAGCTCGCCTTCTTCACCAAGCACCTCAAGAAGGGCTTGAACGACCTCCAGGCCGGAACCATGTGGTTCATGCAGAACGCCATGGCCAAGCCCGACAATGCCGGTGCCGGCTCGACCGACTACATGCACCTCTTCGGCCTCGTCACCGTCGGCTATATGTGGGCGAAAATCGCCAAGGCTGCCGAGGATGGCCTGGCGGCAGGCGCCGGCGGACGCGAGGACTTTTTGAAGAACAAGCTGATCACCGCAAAGTTCTTCATGGAACGCCTGATGCCGGAAACCGCGCTGCGCAAGACCCGCATCGAGGCGGGCGCCGACACGACGATGGAATTGGCGGCCGAAGCGTTCTAGCCTCGAAGAATCAGGCGACCATTGCGAGTTTGACGGCGCCCGGCGCCGCTAGGGAGAAGAGACCAATGACCGACGTCTTCATCTACGATCATGTGCGCACGCCGCGCGGGCGCGGCAAGAAGGATGGCTCGCTGCACGAAGTGCCGTCCGTCCGCCTTGCCGCCAAGGTGCTGGAAGCGGTGCGCGACCGCAACGGGCTCGATACGGCCAAGGTCGACGACATCGTCATGGGATGCGTCGATCCGGTGATGGATGCGGGCTCCGTCATCCCGAAGGCCGCCGCCTTCGAGGCCGGCTATTCGACGAAAGCGCCGGGCATGCAGATTTCGCGCTTCTGCGCCTCTGGCCTCGATGCCGTGAATTTTGGCGCGGCGAAGATTGCGCAGGGTGCGGACGATATCGTCATTGCCGGCGGCGTCGAGAGCATGTCGCGCGTCGGGCTCGGCATGTCGGGCGGCTCGTGGTTCATGGACCCTTCCGTCAACTTCCCGGCCTATTTCATGCCGCAGGGCGTCTCAGCCGATCTCATCGCCACCAAATACGGTTTTTCCCGCGACGACGTCGATGCCTATGCCGTTGAGAGCCAGAAGCGCGCCGCGCATGCCTGGCAGAACGGTTATTTCAAGAATTCCGTCGTGCCGGTGAAGGATATCAACGGCCTGACCATCCTCGCCCATGACGAGCACATGCGCCCCGGCACCGACATGCAGGCGCTCGCCTCGCTCAACCCCTCCTTCCAGATGCCCGGCGAGATGGGCGGCTTCGAAGCCGTCGCCATCCAGGCCCATCCGGAAATCGAGGGCATCAATTACGTGCACCATGCCGGCAATTCCTCCGGCATCGTCGATGGCGCCGCCGCCGTGCTGCTCGGCTCCAAGGAAGGCGGCAACATCCTCGGCAAGAAGGCGCGCGGTCGCATCAAGGCTTTCGCCAATATCGGTTCCGACCCGGCGCTGATGCTGACCGGCCCGGTCGATGTCACGGAAAAGCTGCTCGCCCGCAGCGGCATGCAGCTTGCCGACATCGACCTCTTCGAACTCAACGAAGCCTTCGCCGCCGTGGTGCTGCGCTACATGCAGGCTTTCGACATCCCGCACGACCGGATCAACGTCAACGGCGGCGCCATCGCCATGGGCCACCCGCTCGGCGCAACCGGCGCGATGATCCTCGGCACCGTGCTCGACGAGTTGGAACGCCGCGACCTCAACACCGCCCTCGTCACGCTCTGCATCGGCGCCGGCATGGGCACCGCGACGATCATCGAACGCGTCTGATTTCGGGAGGAAGACATGAGCTACACGAACTTCACCATCGAGACCGACGCCGACGGCATTGCTCTGGTTACCTGGGACATGCCTGACAAGTCGATGAACGTCTTCACCATCGAGGTGATGGACGAGCTGGACAAGATCGTCGACCAGATCGTGGCCGACGCTGCCGTCAAGGGCGTGGTCATCACGTCGGGCAAATCCTCCTTCTCCGGCGGCGCCGATCTTTCCATGATCAAGGCGAGCTTCGATCTCTTGAAGGATGCGCAGGCCAAGGACCCGGCGACGGCCGTCGAAAAGCTGTTTGAGGCCACCGGCCGCATGACCTGGCTGTTCCGCAAGCTCGAAACCTGCGGCAAGCCGTGGGTCTCCGCCATCAACGGCACCTGCATGGGCGGCGCCTTCGAAATGTCGCTCGCCTGCCATGGGCGCGTCGCCTCGAACGCCAAGTCGGTCAAGATCGCGCTGCCGGAAGTCAAGGTCGGCATCTTCCCGGGCGCCGGCGGCACCCAGCGCGTGCCGCGCCTTGCCAATGCGCAGGACGCGCTTCAGATGATGACGACCGGCTCGTCGCTGACGGCTGCGCGCGCCAAGGCGATGAACCTCCTGCATCAGGTTGTCGAGCCGGACCAGTTGATCCCGGCCGCCAAACAGATGATCAAGGACGGCCTGAAGCCGGTGCAGCCGTGGGACGAGAAGGGTTTCAAGGCGCCTGGCGGCGGCATCTGGACGCCGGCTTCGGCGCAGCTCTGGCCGGCAGCACCGGCGATCCTGCGCCGCGAGACCGCGGGCAACTATCCGGGCGCGCTCGCTATCCTGAAGTGCGTCTATGAGGGCCTGCAAGTGCCCTTCGAGACGGGACTGAAGATCGAGCAGCGCTACTTCACCCATATCCTCCAGACGACCGAAGCCTTTTCGATGATCCGGTCGCTGTTCATCTCCATGCAGGAGCTCGGCAAGGGCGCGCGCCGACCGGCGGGCGTACCGAAGGCGGAGTTCAAGAAGGTCGCCGTCATCGGCGCCGGCTTCATGGGCGCGTCGATCGCTTATGTGACGGCCGCTGCCGGCATTCCGGTCGTGCTCGTCGATCGTGACCAGGAAGCGGCCGACAAGGGCAAGACCGTGTCGGAAGGCCTCGTCACCGGCGCTGTCGGCAAGGGGCGCATGTCGAAGGAGGACGGCGAGAAGCTGCTTTCCCTCATCACGCCGACGCCGGATTATGCCAACCTCGCCGATGCCGATCTCGTCATCGAGGCCGTTTTCGAGGACCGCACCGTCAAGAAGGAAGTCACCGAGAAGATCGAAGCCGTGCTGAAGGAGGACGCGATCCTCGCTTCCAACACCTCGACGCTGCCGATCACCGGGCTTGCCAAGAACTCCAAGCGCCCCGACCAGTTCATCGGCATCCACTTCTTCTCGCCGGTCGACAAGATGATGCTGGTGGAAGTCATCCTCGGCAAGGAGACGGGCGACAAGGCGCTTGCAACCGCGCTCGACTATGTCGCGGCCATCAAGAAGACGCCGATCGTCGTCAACGACACGCGCGGCTTCTACGTCAACCGCTGCGTCTTCCGCTATATGGCGGAAGCGTATGACATGCTGATCGAAGGCGTGCCGGCGGCGATGATCGAGAATGCGGCCAAGATGGCCGGCATGCCGGTCGGCCCGCTGTCGCTGAACGACGAAGTCGCCGTCGATCTCTCCTACAAGGTCTTCAAGGCCGCCATCGCCGATCTCGGCGAAAAGGCCGTCGATCCGCGCCATCTGGATCTCGTGACGAAGCTGGTGGAGGGCGAAGGCCGCCTCGGCCGCAAGGCCGGCAAGGGCTTTTACGACTACCCACCGAAGCCCGCCAAGAAGAAGCTGTGGCCCGGCCTGAAGGACCTCTACCCGCAGCAGAAGGCGGACGATGTGGACGTGAAGGTGCTGAAGGAGCGCCTGCTCGTCACCATCGCGCTCGAAGCGGCGCGCACCATGGAAGAGGGCATCGTCACCGATCCGCGCGAGGCCGATGTCGGCTCCATCCTCGGCTTCGGCTTTGCGCCCTATACCGGCGGCACGCTGTCCTACATCGACGGCATGGGCGTCAAAACCTTCGTCGCGCTCTGCGAAAAGCTCGCCGCCAGCTACGGCAGCCACTTCCAGCCGACACCGCTGCTAAAGGACATGGCCGCCAAGGGCGAGACTTTCTACAGCCGTTTCGCACCGCAGGAGAAGAAGGCGGCCTGAGCCGCCCTCTTCATGACGCGGGACTGACCCGATCGAAGCAGAAGCGCGGCGCCCTAGAAGGTGATCTTGATCGAAGGGGCGCTGCGCTGCGCCTCGCCGTGATACACGGCCTCGATATTGTTGCCGTCGGGATCGATGAGGAAGGCGGCGTAATAGCCGGGGTGATAGGGCCGTAGGCCGGGGGCGCCATTGTCCTTGCCGCCGGCGTCGAGGCCGGCCTGGTGGAAGGCCTCGACCATGGCGTTGTCGGACGCCTGGAAGGCGACATGGTGGCGGCCGGTCAGCTTGCCCGCTGCCGCCTCGCTGTCGATGCTCGAGACGACGAATTCGTCCACCCAGAAAAAATCCTCCCCGACGCCGCCGATTGGAATTTTCAGCGCATCGAAGATGGCTTCGTAGAACCGACGGCTTGCCGACAGGTCGCGCACCACGAGCTGGATATGGTCGATGAGGCGACCGCGATAGAGTTCCTGCGTTTCCATGCCCGAAGCTCCCTTGACGATGAAAGCCTTCTAGCTAGGTCGCGGGCGCAAACCGTCAACGGTGAGAGCCTGTTCCATCCGGAACAGCGGACGGCGGGGCGATGTGGGAAAGTCTGGTCACTGGATGAGAGAGGCTCATCCCTCAGAGATCAGGAGAGACCCCCATGCGCAAGATCATCGTTTCCGCCACCGTCGCCCTCGTCGCCGCTGTTTCCTTCGCCGCCCCGTCGCAGGCCGGCTACTACAGCTACGGCTACAAGCCGCATTGCTTCGTCAAGAAGATCCACTCCTACGACTACTACGGCAACCTGATCGTCAAGAAGATCAAGATCTGCAAGTAAGCATCACTACCGCTGACCTCCCCAAAGGCCCGGATGTTCCCCTGCATCCGGGTCTTTTGCCGTGTGGATCACGCCGGGCGCGGGGCCTCGGCCATCTGCACCAGCAGCTCCGCGCGCGTGCCCACCGGGCGGGTGGCATAGGCGAGTTTGGCGCCGAGGCTGGAGGCCATGGCGCCGATGATCTTGGAGCCGAGGCCGGTGCCACGCACCGGGCCTTCGCCGCGCCAGCCGATGCCGTCGTCCTCGACGAAAAGAAGTGCATTTTCCGGATCGAGGCGGGTGAAGCCGACGCGCACCTCGCCGCCCGCCTCACCATAGGCATATTTGAAGGCGTTGGTGACGAGTTCCGTGACGATGACGCCGAGCGAGACGGCACGGTCGGTGGGCACGTGCAGCGGCTCCAGCATGCGGTTGAGGCGGACATTACGGCCATGGCCCTGCATGGACGTGTCGAGCTCGGACAGCAGCGTCGAGAGATAGGCGCCCATATCGACATGGCGAACGTCTTCCGACGTATAGAGCCGGCGGTGGATGCCGGCGATGGCGGTGATGCGGGCCTGCGTCTCGGAAAGCGCCTGCCTGACGGCCTCGTCGGAGGCGCTCGACATCTGTAGCCGGATAAGGGCCGCGGCGAGCGCCAACGAATTGCCGACGCGGTGGTTGACCTCGGCGAGCAGTACTTCGGCGCGCTCCTTGGCGAGGCGGATCTCCAGCTCGGCCTTGAGTTTCGCCCGCTTCAGCTCGGCATTTTCCAGCGCCTGGCCCAGTGCATTGGCCAGCAGCGGGATGAAATCGTCGCCGACCGACTTGATCACATAGTCCGCAGCACCCGCCTTCAGCGCCTCGACGGCGACCTGGGCGTCGTTCGACCCCGTCACATAGACGACCGGCACCGCACCCGGCGCATCCGCAAGCTCCTTCAGGAAGGACAGGCCCGTGCCCGCCTTCAGGAAGTGATCGAGCACGACGGCATCGATCTCGCCTTCGGCGAGAAGCTCGCGGCCGCGCTCCAGGTCCTCCGCATGCAGCACTGTATAACCGAGACGACCAAGCGCCCGCTCGGCAAGCCGCGCGAGGATCGGATCGTCGTCGATATAGAGGATGCGGACAGGACCTTCCTTCATTTACTGCGTCTCGGGGATCTGGATGACGGAGAAGAACAGGCCGAGCTGGCGGATCGCATGCGCGAAGCTCTCATACTCGACCGGCTTGGTAATGTAGACATTGGCGCCGAGATCGTAGCAGCGCTGGATTTCCCGCTCGTCGTCCGTCGTCGTGAGGATGACGACCGGCAGGCGCTTGGTATGGGTGTTGGTCTTGATCTTCTGGAGGATGTCGATGCCCGACATGTCCGGCAGGTTGAGATCGAGCAGGATCAGCAGGAACCGGCCGGCGCTGGCGAGGCCCGAGCGATCCTTGCCCAGCACGAAATCGAGCGCTTCGGTGCCGTTCGTGAACGGCACGACCTCGTTGTGCACGCCGGCGCGGCGAATGTTCTTCTCGATGAGGCGCGCATGGCCCTCGTCGTCCTCGATCATGACGATGGTGACTTCCTTGCCCAATCCGTTCATGCCTGCATACTCCTGACTACTTTGCTGAGATCGGGCGGCAGACGCAGCACGAAGGTGGTCCCCTGCCCGAGTTCCGATCGGATGACGATATCACCGCCAAGATTGCGCATCAGTGAACGCACATGGGCAAGGCCGATGCCTTCGCCGGGTTTGTCCTGGGTGCCGGAGCGGCGGAACAGCTCGAAGACCCGCTCGTGGTCTTCCGGCGCGATGCCGCGGCCGTTGTCGGTGAATTCGATGACGAAGCCGGCGCGGCCGCCATTGCGCGCGCTGACGGAAACGCGCAGCGGCCGGCCGGGCGACTGGTACTTGATGGCATTGTCGAACAGGTTGCCGAACACCTGTTCCAGCGACAGCCGGTCTGAAATGACGGTTGGCAGATTGCCGTCGATGGTCACCTCGCCGTCGGATTCGCTGACCTGGTGGTTGACCGCGGCAGCCCCCCCTTCGACCAAGGCCTTCAGGTCCACCCGCTCGATCCGCAGTTCCCGCCGGCCGTCACGCGAGATCTTCAGGATGGCGTTGATCAACCCGTCCATCTTCTTGGTGGAGGAACGGATGAAGCCAATCGCTTCCGGCAGGTCTTCGGAGGCCGCCCGGCGGGCTTCGAGGATGTCGGCCTCGCTCGGCGCCTTGCCGTCGGCGAGCACGTAGTTCTGGATGGAGGACAGCGAAGCCTGGAGCTCGCTGGTGAAACCCATGATGTTGACGAGCGGGGCGCGCAGGTCGTGCGTGACGATATAGGCGAAGCGTTGGACTTCCTGGTTGGCGCGGATCAGTTCTTCCGTACGCTCGTCGACACGCCTTTCCAGCGTGGCGTTCAGCGTCTCCACTTCACGCCGGGCAACGACGATGTCGCGGGTATATTGCGCAACGACCGTGGCCGCGCCCCCCATGACGCCGATGATGGCGATGGCACCGATGATCGTCGTCCACCGCAGCGCACCGGCCGACCACAGCATATCGACCACGCCCTCCTGAAGGCGGCGGTCGGCATCGTCCATGATATTGCCGAGCTGGTCGCGAAGCTGGTCCATCAGGATGCGGCCGCGATCCGTCTTGACCTGGGCTACGGCATCCGCCGACCGACCTTCCTGGATGGCCGTCACCGTATCGGCAAGCTCGCCGAGCTTGTCGGCGATGAGGCGATCGATTGTGGGAATGCGTGCAGCATATTCGGGGAAACGCGCAGCCTTTTCCGCCAACGACTTCTGCCGCTCGGAAACGGCTTTCAGCGCATCGTCATAGGGTGCGCGAAAACCCGCTTCCCCCGTGATGACGAAGCCGCGCTGGCCGGTTTCGGCGTCCTTGAGGGTGGACAGAAGGTCGGCGGCGGCGCTGCGCGTCGCGCGGATTTCGATCAGTTCGGCAAAATAGGCCTGCACCTTGCTGCCGAGCAAAAGCGACGTGCCCACGATGCCGAGCAAAGCAATCATGCCTGCGATGAGCAGGATAATCGTCGAGCGCACGAATGCGGCGTTCGATATCGGCATTCCACCCCCCGGTTAGAGCCGTCCACAGGACGGCGACAATATCGTTATAGGGCCTGCATGCAACTGACTGGCGCCAAGTACAAGGGGAATCTTTTGGTTGTTTCGCGACTTAACAGCTCAAACACGTTCCCGGAAACGTCCGGCGAAGCGTTCGCTGGCAATGATGATCATGCCGGCCGAAATGATCAGCACGGCGCCGGCGAAAACGTTCGAGCCGGGCACGTCGCTCCAGATGAGATAACCGAGCACAAAGGCCCAGACGAGCGAGGAATATTCGAAGGGGGCGAGCACCGAGACGGGCGCCCGGCGCATGCCCTCGAACATCGCGAACTGGCCGATGCCGGCCACCACGCCGGTGCCTGCCATCAGCGCAAGATCGGTCGCCGAGACCGATTGCCAGACGAAGGGCATGGCAAGGGCCGTGTAGAACACGAAGAAGCCGCTCGATATGGTCATCTGCACCGGCGTGCGCTCGTGCAGCGCTGTTTTGCGCAGCAGGACCGTCGCGATCGCCCAGAAGATGGCGGCCTGCAAGGCGAGATACACGGGCAGCGACAGCTCGAGCCCCTTGACCGCCACGCCGCAGGCAATGACCACGCCGACAAAGCCGGTCGCCACCGCAAGCCAGCGATAGCCCGGCACCTTCTCGCCGAGGATCGGCACCGAGAGGATCGTCATGACGATCGGCGAGGCATAGTAGAGCGTCGTCAGCTCGGCGAGCCCGAGGTCGCGCGCGGCGGTGTAGTAGGAAAGCCAGGCGGCGAGGAGCAGCAGGTTGCGCAAAAAGAGTGGCTTCAGCACCGGCGAATAGCGCGCGCTGCGCAGAAGCGGGCGACCGCCCCAGGCAAGACAGAGCGAGAAGATCGTGACGCTGCGCACGAAAAGGATCTGCCAAACCGGCAGCGCCGCGACGAGCCATTTGACCGACGCATCCTGCACAGAAAACAGGAAATAGGCGAAGGACGTCAGCAAAATGCCGGAAGTGACGGTCTTGTGCACGGGATGGACCTCGAAAACGCGACGAAGCCGCGCAATCCTTGATAGCGCGCCGTTCGTTGCAGCGAAAGTGGCTGAAAATCGCGGGTTGAAGGAAATTTTTCCCACCGCGCCGCGCGCCTGCAACGACCCGCCGCGAAAAGTCAGACGGGCGCCAAATTTCAGCGTGCAAGCGGGGCGTGACGGGTATATGCGCGGGACCATGGACTCCAAACGACTCGGCTATGTCTTCACCCTGCTCGCCATCCTGATTTTCAGCCTGCAGGACTCCATCTCGAAACATCTCGGCAGCGTCTATCCGCCGGTCTTCATCGCGATGATACGCTTCTGGGCGTTCGCGGCCTTCGCCATCGTGCTCGGGGCGCGCAGCCCGGGCGGGTTGCGGGCGGCAGCGGCGACGAAACGGCCGGTTTTGCAGATCATGCGGGGCGCCATCCTCGCATTCCAGATCGTCGTCACCATCACCGCCTTTACGACCGTCGGCCTCGCCCGCTCGCAGGCGATCTTGGCCTCCGGGCCGATCTTCGTGGCGCTGCTTTCGATGCCGCTGCTCGGCGAGCGCGTCGGCTGGCGGCGCTGGACGGCGATCGGCGTCGGCCTTTGCGGCGTGCTGATCATCGTCAATCCGGGCGGCGTCGCCTTCGACCTCACCGTGCTGCTGCCGCTCCTCTCGGCGCTGATGTTCGCGATCTATGTCATCGCGACCCGCCTCGCCAGCCGCGAAGACAGCGCTTCGACAAGCTTCTTCTATATCGGCGTCGCAGGTGCCGTGGCGATCTCGCTGATCGGCCCGTTCTACTGGACCAATCTCGCTCCCGTCGACTGGGTCTGGATGGGCATCGTCTGCATCACCGGCATGTCGAGCCACTATTTCCTGATCCGCGCCTATGACCTGCTCGATGCTGCGGCCGTGCAGCCGCTCACCTATCTCCAGGTCGTGCTGGCGGCGATCGTCGGCGTCACCGTCTTCGGAGAGACGCTGAACCTCAACATGGTCGTCGGCTCGGCCATCGTGGTGGGTGCGGGCATCTTCACCATCTGGCGCGAAAGCGTGGTGGCGCGGCGGCGGGCGGCCGAAAAATCGTCCGGAAATGAAACAGGAAAATAATCCTTTTTTCTTTACTCGGAAAACGTCCTTCGCTATGCTTCCGGGTAATCGGACCGGCGCGTGCCGGTCCGCCGCCTTGGCAGGGTTTCTCAGCATGTTCTCCCACGACCGGATCTGGGCGGCAATCGACGCCCTCGCCGAGCGCAACCGGCTCTCCCCGTCCGGCCTTGCCCGCCGCGCCGGGCTCGATCCCACGTCCTTCAACAAATCGAAGCGACAGGGTGTGGACGGCCGCCAGCGCTGGCCCTCGACGGAATCGATCGCCAAGGTGCTCGACGCGACCGGCGCCTCGATCGACGAGTTCTTCACGATCTCAGACGTCACGCGCGATATCGCGCTACCGCAGGGCGCTTTTCCGCCACAGACGGGCACCATCCCGCTGCTCGGCTTCGCGCAGGCGGGCGCCGGCGGCTTTTTCGACGATGGCGGCTTTCCCGCCGGCCAGGGCTGGGACGTGGTCGAATTCCCCGCCGGGCCGGAACGCAAGGCCGGCGTCTATGCGCTGGAGGTGCAGGGCGACAGCATGATGCCGCTCTACCGCGACGGTGACGTGCTGATCGTCGAGCCCGGCGCGCAGGTGCGCCGCGGCGACCGGGTCGTGGTGAAGACCCGCGAAGGCGAGGTCATGGCCAAGGTGCTGCACCGCCAGAGCCCGCGCACGATCGAGCTCGTCTCGCTCAATCCCGAGCACCCGAACCGCAATTTCGACATGGACGAGGTCGACTGGATCGCCCGCATCATCTGGGCGAGCCAATAGGACGCCGGTCCTTAAAGTGTCTCCGCAATTCCCAACGCAAAACCGCTATACACTTTTGCTGGGATTGCTCTTAACCGCCGTAGAGATTGACCGGGAAATAACGCAGGTAGATCTCCTGCAGACGGCCGTTGCGCGACAGCGCCAAGAGCGCATGGTCGATGGCGCCGGCGATCGCCGTGTCCTCCTTGCGGAACATGATCGTCAGGCCTTCGCCGAGGAACTGCTCCGACACGTAAGGCCCGTCGAACAGGCGGCAGCAGCCGGCGGATTCCGTGCCGTTCGTCCAGAATGCGAGCTGCATGCCGTCGCCGAAAACGGCGTCGACTTTGCCGTCCTTGAGACTTGCGAGCAGGGCCGTGCGATCGGGAAAGACTTCCGCTTTCAGGCGCGGGAAAAACGCCTTCAGCATCGCCTCGTGTGCGCTGGCCGCAACGACCCCAACACGCTTGCCATCGAGGGCCGCCGCGGTCTCGCCTGCGGGCGGCGCCTTCTTCGTCACGGCGAAGCGGGCCGGTAGGCGCATGAAGGGGCGTGAGAAGAGAAAGCGCTTGCGCAGATCGGCGGTGACGGCAACACCCGCGGCGACCGCCTCGCCATTGCCGTCAACCAGCGCTTTTTCGAGCTCCGGGAAGGTCACCGCCTGGATCTGGCACTTCTCCGTCAGCGCCAATTCCCGACAGATCTCGCGCACCAGATCGACATGAAATCCGGCGAGCTTGCCGGTCTGGTCGATGAAATTGAACGGCGGAAAATCGACCGTGGTCAGGAACCGCAGGCGCACGATGCCCGAGAGATCCGGCCGCGCGATGCGCTCGCGCGTATCGAACAGGATAGGCAGATCGACCGCCGAGCGCTCCTGCGCCGCAGCGGCCCGCGGCATCATCACCGCCATCACCAGGCAAAGCGCAAAAAACCCATAGATTTTGAGAGGTGAAATTTCGCTATGTCTCATTACAATCAACTTAGGGTTAAAAAAGGGTAGCACCGATAAACGGGAGCGATAGCTGCATGCGACTGGCAGAATATCCTGACGATATCGCTTTCGCCACCGCAATCGGCATCCTGCCGAGGCCATGCGGCCCACCCTGCGAGGAACACATCCCACCGCGCCTGATGACGGAAGCCCGGTTCTTCCGTCGGCTCGGCCTGTCGAAGACGCTGATCTCGACCATGCTGGTGCGCGCCAGCCAGCACGGAACGACGCTGGAATCGGAACTGCTGGCGAGCGGTGCAGTGTCGGAAGAGATCTATTACGAGGCGCTTGCCGAAATCCTGCATCTTCCCTTTCTCACCCGTATCGACCCGACCCAGCTCGAAGACCTTCCCGGCGTGGATACGCAGCTCGTCGAGCCCACCGTTGTGCGGCTTCGCCATCCTACCCGCGCGCCAACGACGGCGATCGTTCCGAGCGCCGAGCGGCTGGGCTATCTCACCGAGCGGCTTGCCCATGCGCCGGCCCTGCGCACGATGATGGCCGCGACCACGCCCTCGGCCTTGCGGGCCGCCCTCTGGCAGGCTGGCTGCAACCGGCGGGTGCGCGACACGGTGGACCAGCTTTTTGCCACGATGCCGGAGGCAAGCGCCCGCATCACGCTCTGGGGGCGGCAAGGGTTTTACACCGGCATCGTGTTGGCGCTCCTGCTCTCGCTCGCCACAGCTGCGCCCAAGCTCGCCCTGATCCTCCTGCACATCGTGACGACCCTGCTTTTCTTCGCCACCTTCCTGGTCCGTCTCGTGGCGCTTGTCGCCAAAAAGCGGGAGGCAGGACGAGCTCTGGCCCGTCCCCCTGCCCGACCGCGCCCGGTCTATTCCGTCTTCGTCGCGCTCTACCGGGCGGCGGCGGTCGTGCCGCAGCTCATCGAGACCCTGAACAAGATCGAATGGCCGGTCGCCTGCCTCGACATCAAGCTGATCTGCGAGGCCGACGACCAGGAGACGCTCGACGCGCTGGCCGCCATACCGCTCGGCCGGCAATATGAGGTGGTCGCGGTGCCGCCCGGCCGGCCGCGCACCAAGCCCAAGGCGCTCTCCTATGCGCTGGGTGCCGCGCGCGGCGAATATCTGGTGATCTACGACGCGGAGGATCGGATCGATCCCCTCCAGCTTGAAGAAGCCTGGCGCACCTTCGAGAGCGGTCCTCGGGAGATAGTCTGTCTGCAAGCGCCGCTCGTCGTCACCAATGTGCGGGAGAGTTGGCTGAGCGCCCTCTTCGCGCTCGAATATGCCGGGCTCTTCCGGGTGCTGCTGCCGCGGCTTGCGGCCGCCCGCCTGCCCATGCCGCTCGGCGGCACCTCCAACCATTTTCGCACGCGCGTGCTTCAGCAAGTGGGCGGGTGGGATCCCTACAATGTCACCGAGGATGCCGACCTGGGGCTGCGGCTCTACCGGCTCGGCTATCGCTGCGGCACGATCACCCGGCCGACCTATGAAGAGGCGCCGAGCGGGCGGGACGCTTGGCTTGGCCAGCGCACGCGCTGGTTCAAGGGCTGGCTGCAAACCTGGCTGGTGCTGATGCGGCGCCCTTCGCGGCTGGTGCAGGAGATGGGCCTCTGGCCGAGCTTCGTCTTTCAGGTGCTGATCGGCGGGCTCATCCTCTCCTCACTCGCCCATCCACTCATCATCGCCTATATCGGCGTGATCACGTGGTCGCTGTTCTTCAAGTCCGCCTATACGGTCGGGCCATTCGAGCTCACCATGTTCACCATCGACATGGTCAACATCTTCGGCAGCTACGCTGTCTTCGTCGCCCTCGGGCGAGGTGGAATGACGCCCGGCGAGCAGGCCGCCCTGGGCTGGCGCTGGGCGCTGACGCCGGTCTACTGGCTGTTCCTGTCATTTGCCGCCTGGCGCGCGGTCAGGGAACTCTGCAACGACCCGTTCTTCTGGAACAAAACGACTCACCGCCCGGCGCAGACGGTGACCGCACCGGAAGCCGGATAAACGGTTCGGCCGTCACCCTTCCATCCAGATTGCCACATCCACCGGCGCAAGCTCCCTTGTGCCGACAAGGAAGGTCGCGTCCGCGGCGGCCGGCACGCTGGCCACTGCGTTACCGTAGTTGAAGGCGAAATGCAGCTTGCCGCGGCGGGCGAGCCTGAGGTCGCCGAGGTCGGACAAGTTTTTCACGTCGGCCCAACCGAGCGTATCGCCCATCAGCTTCGACAGGAATTCGCCACGCGGCAACGTCCCGACATACCGCGCGCGCTCATTGCCGATAACCGCCGGCGAGCCCGGGCGATGTTCGCCCTCGAAGGTCGCCAGCACCGGCTCGGTCGTGCGGATGCGTTCGCGCCAGCCGGTCACCGGATGGCTGGTATTGCCATAAAGCACCTGCTCGCTGTGGAAGTCCGGCAGGGATTCCACGCGCGTTACGCGGAAATCCAGCAATGCGGCCAGCGGGCCGGGCGGAAGATCCGCGGGGATGTGCATGTCACGCGTCTTGCTGCCGCTGCGCGGGCCGAGCAGCGCCTTGGCGCCGGAGGCCTTTAGCCGGGCAATGAAATTGGCATCGGGAATGACGAGATCGGGCGCCAGCACCAGCTTGTAGTCGGAGAGATCGGAATGCTGACCGATGAAATCGACATCCACACCGAGGCGGGCGACGGCAGAATACCAGTCGAGCGCGATGGAAGAGGCAGCGTAACCGCGTCCCTGCGGCAGGGCTCGAGTGGCAAAGCGGGACTCGTAATCTAGCATGATGGCGACCGAGGCCTTTTCCCGCACCTCTCCCTTCGGCAGCCGCGCCATTTCCTCGGCAACCTGCGCCACCTCCAGATAACCCTGGTCCACCTCGCTGTTCGGCAGCAGCAGCCCGGCATGGAACTGCTCTTGTGCGAAGGGCGCCTGGCGCCAGCGGAAATAGGAGACCATGTCGACGCCGTGCGCATAGGCGAGCCAGGTCCACAGCCGCACCATGCCATCAGCCGGCGACTGGTTGTAGGACGCCCAGTTGACTGGGCCCGGCTGCTGCTCCATCACCCAGACCCGACCGCTGCCAACCGCACGGTAGAGATCGTGATTGAAGGCTGTCTGGTCCGGATCGCCGACGCGCAGATAACGGGCCTTTTCCTCGGCGCTGAGCCGCCCATTGATGAGCCCGCCCATCGGATAGACATCCCAGGAGGCGATATCGATATCCTCGCCGACCTTGTAGTGATCGAAGTCGGTATTCTGCGACATGAAATTATGCGTGACTGGGCGTCCGGGCGAGTGCTTCCGGACGAGATCGGCCTGTGCCTTGTTGAAGCTCTTAACCTGGTCGGAGGAGAAGCGGAAATAATCGACCAGATGGGTTGGGCTCGGCTCCTCAACGAGATTGTTGGGCAGGTCCACCTCATCGAAGGCGTTGTACCGCATGCTCCAGAACGCGGCGCCCCAGGCGCGGTTCATCTCGTCGATCGTGCCGTAGCGGGCAGCAAGCCATTCGCGGAAGGCCCGCAGCGCCTCGTCCGAATAGCTATGGATCGTGTCGTGGTCGCCGTATTCGTTGTCCGTCTGCCAGGCGTGCACGAAGGGGTTTTCACCGTAGCGGCGGACCATCGCCTCGGCGATACGGGCGGCCTCCACACGGTAGCGCCGGCTGGAGAAACAATAATGCCGGCGCGCACCGAACTTGCGCACCACGCCGCGTTCATCAACGGGCAGGATATCCGGGTAACGATCGACCAGCCATTTCGGTGGGGCCGCCGTCGGCGTGCCGAGAATGACCTTGAGCCCCGCGCAGCCCAACACCTCGATCGCCTCGTCCATCCATTCCCATTGGAAGGCGCCGGATTGCGGCTCGATATGCGACCACGCGAACTCGCCGATGCGCACCCAGGCAAGGCCCAGTTCCACCATGCGGCGCGCGTCCTCGTCCCATTTCTCGCGCGGCCACTGCTCCGGATAATAGCAGACGCCAAGCTCGAGCATGCTGGCGTCCTGCCGGCTGGTGTCGAAGCGGTTCTGTTTGGGGAGCGGCTTATGCACGGGTCTGTCCTTCATTCTTCACAGCGCCGGAGAACCGGGCGCCGCTTTCGTCACGATTCAATCTGGTCACCAAAGCACCGGTCCGCCGTCATAGGCCCGGAAACTGCCGGTATCGGCCATCGTCGTTCCGTCGATCAGCACCTTCAGGCCCGCCGCACTTTCGGCAACGTCGATCGCGGCCTCCGACCCGCCCATATCCGTGCGCACCCAGCCGGGATGCAGCGCGATGACGGCGATGCCGTCGCTGCGGAAATCCTGCGCGAGCTTGACCGTCGCCATGTTCAGCGCCGCCTTCGAGCAGCGGTAGGCGTAGTCGCCGTCCTCGTCGTCGATCGTGCCCTCGGCCAGCGAGCCGGCGCGGCTACTGATATTGACCAGCACCGGCCGCGGCGTCGCGCGCAGATTGGAGCGAAGCGCGCGGGCGACCAGCAGCGGCGCCAGCGCATTGATCCGCATCGCCTCCAGGAAATCGCCCGTTTCCAGCGTGTCGAGGCCGCCGGTATCGCCGCGGACCGCGGCATTGTTGATGACGACGTCGATCGGCTCGCCCTTCAGCGTCTCGCCGAGCGCCGCGATCGAGGCGGCGTCCGCGACATCGAGCGGCAAGGCGTCGGTCGTCCCCTGCCGCGTGCAGGCGATCACGCGAAAGCCCACCGCCGCATAGAGATCGGCAAGCGCCCGGCCGAGACCGCGGGAGGCACCGGTGACGAGCACCGTGCCGGCGTCACCGGTGCTTGACGTCATATTTCTTCTCGATGAGGCTGATGAGGCTGGCGGCCGCGAGCGTCAGCAGGATGTAGAGGATCGCCGCCGAATTATAGGGCGCGAAGGGCAGGAAGCTCGCCGACTGGAACTCGCGCATGCGCTGCGTGATGTCGCGGATCGACAGAATGGAGAGCAGCGACGTGTCCTTCAGGATGGCGATCAGCTCGTTGCCGAGCGGCGGAATGACGATGCGGAAGGCCTGCGGCAGGATGATCAGCCGCGCCGTCTGCCAGCGGTTGAGCCCGATGCTGGCCGCCGCCTCCACCTGGCCGGCCGGAATGGCATTGATGCCCGAGCGAAAAATCTCGGCGAGATAGGCGGAATACGCGATCGCCATGGCGACGATGCCGCGCACGAGGTTCGGCGGGTCGAAGACACCCGCCGTCGCATCTTTCAGCGCGCCGGACAGCGGCAGGCCGACATAGAGCACGATGACCAGCATGGGGATGCCGCGGATCGTGTCGACGATGAATTCCGAGCCGATCGACAGCGGATGGCGGCGATGCAGGACGCCGCCAAGCGTCAGGAGGCCGGTCACGATGGCCAGCACGGCAAACGTGATGCCGGCCGCACGATCGCGGTCGTTCAGCGCCTCGACCTGCCAGAGGCGCGGCCAATCGGCCGGCACCGCGGCGGCGGGCAGCAGCGCGCCGCTGACGTCTTCCTTTTTGCCGACGGCCTCGATCGCCTGCGCCGGGCTGACGAAGGTGCGCACCGGCGTCTCCGTCGTCGGCCCGCCTTCGTACTGGCCGAAGCGCACCGCGCCGATCAGGCCGGACGGCGTGTTGGTGACAATGCCGATCTTGCCCTCCAGCGTGCCGGCAAGCACGTAGCCGTCGCGCGGCTGCAGCAGGAACCAGGCGGAAAGCGCCGCCAGCGCGAGCGTCATCGCAGCGAAGAAGACGAGGCTTTGCCGCGTATACCGCAGCTTCAACAAGCCGACCCAGACGAGGCCCAGAATGGCCGCGAGGATATAGGCGGCGATCGCCGCGCGGATGGTCGTCGCGAGCCCGGAGGCGAAAGCGAGATGGGCGAAAAGGAAGACGAAGACGAGCCCGGCGCCGTTGACGAGGCCGACGATCCAGGCCCCCGCCCGGCGCGCAAGACTCTCGGACGGGACCGGCGCGCGGCTGCCGGCGAAGGTGAGGCCGAAGCCGGCGAGGAGCAGCACCGCATAAGCCGGCCAGAGCCAGGCTTCCACACCGCGCAGCCAGAGGTCCGCGGCTTCGGTTAGCTGGCGCGGTGTCGCGCCCTTGACGACGAGGTCGGACTTGAAGGAATCGACGCCGTTCGCGACGACCGAAACGATGAAGGGATGGACGAGATCGCCCGCGAGGATGGCCGCCGTCGCGAGCAGGCTCACGAGGCCAGCGGCAATGGTCAGGCGCGGCCGCGCCACCTTTCCCCGCGATAGGACGAGCACGGCAAAGCCGGCGGAAAAGGCGATCGCCAGCAGCAGGAAACCCGGCACGAAGGCGCCCGAGCCGAGCTCGACACCCAGAATGGCGCGCAACGACCGCTGGTAATCCGGCGACGAGGCGAACAGGTAGACGATGAAGGGGAGCGCGGCGAGGATTACCAGATTGCTGGGCCTCACGCTTCTGACGAACGACATTCCCGCCTCCGGCGTCACGATCGGGGGAAAACCGGGAGTGCGCGCCGCGCGCTCCCGGCGACAGCGTTACTTGAGGCCCCAGTATTTGGCGACGATCTGGTCGAGCGTGCCATCGTCCTTAATTGCCGTCAGGCCCTCGTTGAAGGCCGCGACATTCTCGTCGCCCTTGCGGAAGACGAGGCCGAGCGGATCGGATTCGAGATCCTTGATGGAGGCGACGAGTTCGCCGGCGAATTCGCGCTCATAGGCAGCAGCGTTGGCGCCATTAATCACCACGCCGTCGACGTCCTTGTTCTTGAGCGCGATGATGGCGGCGCTGAAGCTGTCATAGGCGACGACGTTTTCCTTGCCGACGACACCTTCCGCCACCTGCGCATCCGTCGTGTTGGCCTGGGCGGAGAGTTTCTTGCCCTCGGCCTTGAACATGTCGAGCGTCATGCCCTGATCTTCGGCGCGCGTCAGCACGGCCTGGCTGTTGATGATGTAGGGCTCGGAGAAGTCCATCGCCTTCTTGCGCTCATCCGTGATCGAGACGCCGGACGCGACGAGGTCGAAACTGCCCTGGTCGAGGGCCGCGAAAATGCCGTCCCAGCCGGTCGTCACGAATTCGGCCTGGCAGTTGATCTTGGCGCAGATGGCGTTGACCACGTCGACATCGAAGCCCACGATCTGGCCGGAGGCCGGGTCGATGCTTTCCATCGGCGGCGACGTGGTATCGGAGCCGACCTTCAGCAGCTTGCCACCGAGATCGGCCGCCTGCGCGCTGCCTACCGCAAAGACGGCGAGCGCGATTGTCACAACGAATTTCCTCATCTCTTCCTCCTCAACCGTCGGCGACCGCCACTCCCGGCAAGCGCTCGACAACTTTTTTGCGCACGGCAGATCGTGCGGCTTTCTCATCCTGGCAGAAACGGTAACAAGGAATATAAACGTTTTCAATAGCAAATATAAACGTTTATATTTTGCGTAATGTGCATCTTGCCAGCATGCGTCACGCGCGGTTGTGCAGCCGGTGAAGGAGGAAAAATATGGGGAAGCGGTGTCGGGCGGCTGGAGCGGGTAGCGGGAATCGAACCCGCGCGTTCAGCTTGGGAAGCTGACAGGCTACCATTACATCATACCCGCAAGGCAGCGCGACGACGCAGTCATTCAACAGTTCGCCCGGCGTGTCAAGCGCGCGACATGCCCGGTGGCCTATACTAGATTGGCGTCCGGATTTCATCGATTCGTTCGGAGCCAAAACAACCTATGATCCAGTTCACCACCTCCACCGGGACGGTCTCGGTCAAAAATTGGGGCTACGAACTGCAAGGCCTGAATGGCAATGCGCTTGATCCGGCCCTGCTCGCCTCGGCCACCCATGACCTGCTGGTGATCGACGCCTCGCGGAACGGAACCGATGCCGGTCGGTTTTCGCAAGACGAGATCACGCGCATGAAGGATGGCATGGGCGGCCGCACCGTCGTCGTCTCCTATACCTCGATCGGCGAAGCCTCGGACTTCCGCGACTATTGGGGCAAGGACTGGACGACCACCGGCACGGCGACGGGACGATTGACCGGCGAAGCGCCGGACTGGCTGGGACCGGTCAATCCCGACTGGCCGGAGAGCCGGAAGGTCCGCTACTGGGATTCCGACTGGCAGAAGAACATCTTCAACGACCAGAAGACCGGCGAAGTGGATGCCATCGTCAAGGCAGGTTTTGACGCGGCCTATCTCGATATTGTCGACGGCTATTATTTCTGGGGCGCGGAGGTTTCCGCCAAGGACAAGCAGGTGGGCGACCCGGCAAACGTGAAACAGGCAGCGCAGCGCATGGTCGATTTCATCGTGGACCTGACCGCACATGCGCGCGAAAGCAATCCGGATTTCTTCGTGATCCCGCAGAACGGCGCATGGATCCTCGACGATCTCGGCTCCGACACCGCGCGCAAAAAAGCCTATCTCGATGCCATCGGCGGCATTGCGGTGGAAGACCTCTACTTTCGCGGCGATGCGGACGAGAACAATCCGCTCCGCCCGGACGAGGAGACCATCGCCACTCTGAAGCGGGATTTTCTGGACAAGGGCATACCGGTCTTCGTCGTCGACTACATCAACGGCAGCAAGCGGGTCGCCGACTTCAACAAGATGGTGCTGGAAGACGGTTTCATCCCCTTCGCCTCACCGGACCGGGATCTCGACCGGCTGGTCGGCACCCATGACGGCGATCCGGCTTATATAAAACCTTCGGCGAAGGCCGATGTGCTGCGCGGCTCGAAGCTTGCGGACACCATCCATGCGCTGGCCGGCAATGACAGGATCGACGGCCGAGCCGGCAACGACTGGCTCTATGGCGGCGCGGGCAAGGATACGCTCACGGGTGGCGCAGGCGCCGACAGGCTGAAGGGTGGTGCCGGCGCCGATACCTTCGTCTTCAAGTCCATCAAGGATTCGACCTTAGCTGCCACTGGGCGCGATACGGTCGGCGATTTTTCGGCAAAGGACGGCGACAGGATCGACCTGAAGGTTATCGACGCGAGCACGAAATCCACAGGCGACCAGGCCTTCGCCTTCATCGGCACCCAGGCCTTCCACAAAAAGGCGGGCGAGTTGCGCTATGAGACCAAAGCCGGCGACACATATGTGTTTGGCGACGTGAACGGCGACGGCAAGGCCGATTTTTCCATCCGGTTCGATGCGGCGATCACCCTCACGGAGAGCGACTTCATTCTTTAGCCGGCTTATAATTTCGCAAGCCGGTCGTCCGACCGCTCCATCAGCTTCGGCATGATGAGTGTCTGCAGCGCCTCGGGCGGTTCGCCTTCCATGCGGCGCAGGATATAGCTGCCGAGCATCTCGCTCGGCTCATGGATCGGCAGGAAATAGGTGGTGATCGGCGGGGCAAAATACTGGCTGACGTTCAGGTCGTCCGTCGCGTTGATGACCGCGTCGCGCCCATGCATCAGCCCGCGGGCATGGAAACCGGAAAAGGCACCGAGCGCCGAGGCCTCGTTGGCGCAGATATAGGCGGTTGGCGGGTCGGAAAGCTCGGACATGGTCAGCACGTTTTGCCGGCCGAAGGCGGGCGTCAGGGGACCGTGCGCGACCAGTGCCGGATCGAAGGCGAGGCCCGCCGTTTCGAGTGCCCGGCAATAGGCGTCGAGCCGGGTGATCGCATAGGTCAGCTCCGCCATCGGGTTGACCAGCGCGATGCGGCGATGGCCGCGTTCGACAAGCCGCGCCACGGAATGGCGGATCATCTGCTCGTTGTCGGCATCGACATGGGCATGCGGCGCATTGTGGATCGTCGTGCCGTAGGTGACGAAGGGAAAATCCGCCGCCTGCATGATGCGCACGCGCGGGTCGTCGGCCCGCGTGCCGGAGACGATGATGCCGTCCGCCTTCTTCAGCGAGACGATCTGCCGGATAGTAGCGAGGCTCTCCTCGAAATTGCGCACGGCGTAAAGCGAGACGCGATAGGGGCTTTCCTCCAGCGCCCAGGAGATGCCGCTCAAGAGCTGGGCGTATTCGACGCCTTCCCATTCGTTCTGCTTGGGGCCGGGCGCCGTCATGATGGCGGCGACCTGGTAGGTTTTTCCGGTGCGAAGCTGCACGCCATGCATATTGAGCTGGTAGCCGACGCGCTCGGCGGCGGCGACGACGATGGCGCGGGTTTCCGGCCGCACCTGCGGGCTGTCGTTCAACGCCTTCGACACGGTGGCGATCGAAAGGCCCGTTTCCTGCGCGATGGTCTTGATCGTCGGTCGCTGCATCGCGTCTCGGCTCGGGCGTCCAGCCTTCATTAAACGTCTGCATGACAACAAAAACGTTTAACTTCATTTGTAAAGCGGAAAATTCCGAGGCGGAAGGCCGCCCGTCACCCCGCGCGAAAATGCTTGGAGAGTTTCAGGCCTTGCGCCTGGTAGTTGGAGCCGAGGCCGGTGCCGTAGAGGCCTTCGGGGGCGTCGAGCATGTGCTCGTAGATGAGGCGGCCGACGATCTGGCCGTGCTCCAGGATGAAGGGCACCTCGTGGCTGCGAACCTCTAGCACCGCGCGGCTGCCGGAGCCGCCGGCGGGCGCGTGGCCGAAGCCGGGGTCGAAGAAGCCGGCATAGTGCACCCGGAATTCGCCGACGAGCGGGTCGAAGGGCGTCATCTCGGCGGCATAGAGCGGCGGGACGTGCACGGCTTCGCGCGAGACGAGGATGTAGAACTCGTCGGGATCGAGGATCAGCTCGTTGCGGCCGCGGCTGAACAGCGGCTCCCAGAAATCGAAGATATCGTGCTGGTTCTTGCGGTCGACATCGACGACCGAGGTGTGGTGCTTGCCGCGATAGCCGATGAGGCCTTCCGGGCCGGTGCCCTTGAGGTCGATCGACAGTGCGATGCCGCCGCCGGAGACGTTCGGCGTGTCGCTCGCCACCAGCGTGTCGCTGCCATGCAGGGCGACAAGCTCGCTTTCGCCGAGCAGCGCATTGCCCTTTCGGAAGCGGATCTGCGACAGGCGAGAGCCGCGGCGCACGACGATCGGGAAGGTGCGCGGCGAGATTTCGAGATAGAGCGGGCCGGAATAGCCGGCTGGAATCTTGTCGAATTCCTGGGCGCGATCGGTGATGACGCGGGTGAAGATATCGAGGCGGCCGGTGGAGCTTTTCGGGTTCGCGGAAGCCGCGAGTTCGGCCGGCAGGTCGAGGCTTTCCATCAGCGGCACGATATAGACGCAGCCGGTCTCCAGCACCGCGCCGACCGATAGGTCGATGACGTGCAGTTGCAGGCGGTCGAGCTTGTCGGCGACGAGATGGGACGGCCCCGGCAGGAAGCTGGCGCGCACACGGAAGGCGCGTGCGCCGAGGCGCAGGTCGAGGCTTGCCGGCTGGATCTGGTCGTCGTCGAGCGGGGCCTCGCTTTTCAGCCGGCCGCCGTCGAACAAGCCACGAATGGCGTTGTCCGCCAGAATACCTGTGCTGCGCACCGCAGAGCCACCCATCATCATAAAGTCCCGTCAGAAGGCCGCACAAAACCAAATGCCGGCAATTGACGCAAGCGCGGGCGCGCAGTATTAGCAAAGTTATCCCGTGGTGATTTGGCCGGCCGGCTTGCAGCCACGTAAAACAAGTAGCTAAAAAGGCCGGGTTCAAAACCGGCCTGCTTTTGCGGCCGGTTTTTTTGTTTGAAGGCAACGATCACATGAGCAAGTCCTGGCGCCCGGCCACCCAACTCGTTCACGGCGGAACCACCCGCTCCCAGCACGGCGAAACCGCAGAGGCAATCTTCCTCACGCAGGGGTTCGTCTATGACACCTCCGCGGCCGCCGAGGCCCGCTTCAAGGGCGAGACGGACGGCTTCATCTACGCCCGCTACGGCAGCCCCACCAACGACATATTCGAAAAGCGCATGTGCCTGCTGGAAGGTGCGGAGGATGCGCGCGCCACCGCCTCCGGCATGGCTGCCGTTTCCGCCGCGATCCTCTGCCAGCTGAAGGCCGGCGACCATATCGTCGCCGCCCGTGCGCTGTTCGGTTCCTGCCGCTGGGTGGTCGAGACGCTCGCGCCGAAATACGGCATCGAATGCACGCTGATCGACGGCCGCGACCTCGCCAACTGGGAAACGGCGATCCAGAAGAACACCAAGGTGTTCTTCCTCGAAAGCCCGACGAACCCGACGCTGGAAGTCATCGACATTGCGGGCGTGGCGACGCTCGCCAACCAGATCGGCGCCAAGGTCGTCGTCGACAACGTGTTCGCCACACCGCTCTTCCAGAAGCCGCTCGAACTCGGCGCGCATGTCGTCGTCTATTCCGCCACCAAGCATATCGACGGCCAGGGCCGCTGCCTCGGCGGCGTGGTGCTGTCGGACAAGGCGTGGATCGACGAGAACCTGCACGACTATTTCCGCCATACCGGCCCGGCCATGTCGCCGTTCAATGCCTGGACGCTGCTGAAGGGCATCGAGACGCTGCCGCTCCGCGTCAAGCAGCAGACGGAGAATGCCCGCCGCATCGCCGATTTCCTGGCCGACAGCAACAAGGTTGCCCAGGTCATCTATCCGGGCCGCAAGGACCATCCGCAGGCCGACATCATCGCCAAGCAGATGACGGGCGGCTCGACGCTGGTCTGCTTCGAGCTGAAGGGCGGCAAGGAAGCGGCCTTCGCTTTGCAGGATGCGCTGGAGGTGATCAAGATCTCCAACAATCTTGGTGATGCGAAGAGCCTGATCACCCATCCGGCGACGACCACGCACAAGAACCTGACGGACGAGGCACGCGCCGAACTCGGCATTTCCGCCGGCACGGTGCGCCTGTCGGCCGGCATCGAGGACAGCGAAGACCTGATCGAGGACTTTTCGCGCGCCCTTGCAAAGATCAACGCCTGATCCTCGACATCGTGAAACGGACAAATGCGGAAGCACCGGCCGAAGCGGCCGGTGCTTTCTTTGCTTATCCTTGACGAAACCATATTCCTGTAGAATAGCAGGAGCTAATCAGTTCAAGGCTTGCCCATGTATCGTGCGCTTACCCGCGACATCGAAGTGACCGTAGAGCCGTATTACCTGGCCGATCAGTCCGATCCCGACGACAGCCGCTATGTCTGGGGTTACCGGGTGGTCATCGCGAACCATTCCGATGTCGTCGTCCGGCTGATGACGCGCTACTGGCACATCACCGACCAGAACGGCCAGGTCGACGAGGTCAACGGTCCGGGCGTCATCGGCGAGCAACCGGTGCTGCGCCCAGGCGATACCTACGAATATTCCTCCGGCTGCCCGCTCGAAACGCCGTCCGGCATCATGTTCGGCCGCTACCGCATGGAAGCGGAGAACGGCGAAGCCTTCGACGTCGCCATCCCCGCCTTCTCGCTGGATACGCCAGGGCAGCCGCGCGTCCTCAACTAAGGACGTGCACCCCTTTTACTGCGGCAAAACTTCCGCCGCCTCGAAGCGGTAGGTGGTCGAGCAGAATTCGCAGGTGAGTTCAATCTCACCCTTGTCGTCCGTCGTGTGGGCGATCTCCTCGGCGCTCAGCGCTGCGAGCACGCCCTTCAGCTTCTCGCGCGAGCAGGAGCAGCGATCCAAGACCTGCTGCGGCTGGTACACACGCACGCCGCGCTCGTGGAAGAGCCGGAACAGCAGCCGTTCGGTGCCGACATTCGGATCCGTCAGCTCGTCGGCGTCGATCGTCTCGACCATCGCCTTGGCTTCCGCCCAGTTGTCGTCATCGGCGATCTTGTGGCCGGCCTCGTCGCCGTCGCCGCCCGGAAGATCGGGCTGGCGCATGCGCTCCGGCGCCTGCGGCAGGAACTGCGCGACCATGCCGCCGGCCCGCCAGCGGTGACGCACCTTGCCGTCTTGATCGCGATCGAACAGTTCGGCGACACCGAGGCGCACCTTGGTCGGGATCTGTTCCGACTGGCGGAAATAGACACCGGCAATCTCTTCCAGCGTGTCACCGTCGAGCGGCACGATGCCCTGGTAGCGCTGGGTATGGGCGCCCTGGTCGATGGTGAAGGCGAGGATGCCCTTGCCGAGCAGTTCATGCGGCTCGGTCCTGCCTTCGGCAATCGCGGCGTCGAGTGCCGCCTGGTCGAAGCGGGCATAGGCGCGCACATTCTCCGGCGCGGAGAAATCAGCGACCAGCAGGTCGACGGGGCCGTCGCCCTTGGTCTGGACGATCAACTTGCCCTCGAACTTCAGCGAGGTGCCGAGCAGCACGGTGAGCGCAATCGCCTCGGCAAGCAGCCGCGCGACGGGGGCCGGATAGTTGTGACGGCCCAGAATGCCGTCGAGCATGGGGCCGAGCTGGACCGCGCGGCCGCGCACATCGAGGCCCTCCACCTGGAACGGCACGACATGATCGTCGCCGGCATAACCGGGCTCTCCGAGTTTCAGGGCATTCTCAGCCATCATCATCCTGCTCCTTGCACGCCGGGAAGCCGCCGGGCCAGAGGCCCCGCTTCGGTCAGACCGGCGTTCTACCGTGATTTCGCGCTCCTGCCGCCCGATAATTCCATAGAGAGCGGGCATGCGCCAGAGAGAGCGCCTTCCAGCGCTCCGTGATGGCCCCTAGATCGTGCCGCGCACGGCGTTTTTCAAGATGGCGTCAGACGGCGCCAAGGCACCAGGCAAGGATCGATTTCTGCGCATGAAGGCGGTTTTCCGCCTCGTCGAAGACCACCGACTGCGGGCCGTCGATCACCTCGTCGGTGACCTCCTCGCCGCGATGCGCCGGCAGGCAGTGCATGAAGAGGGCGTTCTCGTTCGCCCGCGCCATCAGCTGCTTGTTCACCTGGTAGGGCTGGAAGATGTTGTGGCCGCGGGCGCGGTGTTCCTGGTTCATCGAGACCCAGGTGTCGGTAACGATGAGGTCGACGCCCTCGACGATGGCGTCCGGATCGTGGCCGAGCAGGATGTTGCCGCCATTGTCGCGCGCCCAGTTCAGGATCTTGTCGTCCGGTTCGGAGCCCATCGGCACGGCCATCTTCATCGTGTAGCCGAAGCGGGCCGAACCTTCGACGAAGGAATGCAGCACATTGTTGCCGTCGCCCGTCCAGGCGAAGGTCTTGCCCTTCGTCGAGCCGCGATGCTCCTCGAAGGTCATGATGTCGGCCATGATCTGGCAGGGATGCGTCAGGTCCGTCAGCGCATTGATGACCGGCACGGTGGCGTGTTCGGCAAGCTCCAGCAGGCGGGCATGGTCGGTCGTGCGGATCATGATGGCATCGACATAGCGCGAGAGCACCTTGGCGGTATCGCCGATCGTCTCGGCGCGGCCGAGCTGCATTTCCGTACCCGACAGGAACAGCGTCTCGCCGCCGAGCTGGCGCATGCCGACGTCGAAGGAGACGCGGGTTCGGGTGGAGGGCTTCTCGAAGATCATGGCGAGCATCTTGCCGGCGAGCGGCTTTGCCTCCGTGCCGGCCTTGCTGGCGGCCTTGCGCGTGTGCGCATCGTCCATGATGACGCGGAGATCGCTTTCCGAAACGGCGGAAAGGTCGAGAAAATGCTTGGCCATGATGTGTCCTGTCTGTCCGGTCCTTTGATGCTGCCGCGACCTTTGCGCGTCACGAGTGACGCGCGTCGCGGCAGTGCTCAGGCAGCCTTGGCGGCGCTGAGCTTTTCGGCAGCCCGCTCGATGCGCGCAAGCCCCTCGCGCGCCTCCTCGGCGGTCACCGTCAGCGGCGGCAGCAGCCGCAGCACGTTATCGCCCGCCGGCACGGCGAGCAGCTTTTCCGCACGCACGGCCTTGAGCAGTTCGGCGGTCGGAATCCTCGCCTTGATACCGAGCATCAGGCCCTCGCCGCGGATATCCTCGATGATCTCGGGGAAGCGATCCTTCAGCGCCGCGAGGCCCTGGCGGAAAACGAGCGCCACGTCGCGCACATGGTCGAGGAAGCCCTCTTCCAGCACGACATCGAGCACCGCGTTGCCGACCGCCATGGCGAGCGGATTGCCGCCATAGGTGGAGCCATGCGTGCCGGCGACCATGCCGGCGGCCGCTTCGTTCGTGGCAAGGCAGGCGCCGAGCGGGAAACCGCCGCCGATGCCCTTGGCGACCGCCATGATATCCGGCGTGACCCCCGACCATTCATGGGCGAACAGACGCCCGGTGCGGCCGACGCCGGACTGAACCTCGTCGAGCACCAGCAGCAGGCCGTATTCGTCGCAGAGCTGGCGCAGCTCCTGCATGAATTCCTTCGGCACCGGGCGGATGCCGCCCTCGCCCTGCACCGGCTCGATCAGGATCGCCGCCGTCTCCTCCGTGATCGCATCCTTGACGGCGGTGATGTCGCCGAAGGGAACCTGGAGGAAGCCGGGGGCCTTGGGGCCGAAGCCTTCGAGGTACTTTTCCTGGCCGCCGGCGGCGATCGTCGCGAGCGTGCGGCCGTGGAAGGCGCCTTCGAAGGTGATGATGTGGAACTTGCCGGGATGGCCCTTGGCGAAATGATAGCGGCGCGCCGTCTTGATCGCGCATTCCAGCGCTTCCGCGCCGGAATTGGTGAAGAACACCTTGTCGGCGAAGGTCGCTTCCGTCAGGCGCCGACCGAGGCTTTCCTGGCCCGGAACCTCATAGAGGTTCGACAGGTGCCAGACCTTGTCGGCCTGGTCCTTCAGAGCGGCGACGAGATGCGGATGCGCGTGGCCCAGCGAATTGACGGCGACGCCGGCGGCGAAGTCGAGATATCGCTCGCCATCCTCGGCGATCAGCCAGACGCCCTCCCCGCGCGTGAACCGGAGCGGTGCACGCATATAGGTTTCATAGAGCGGCGCGGCATCGGCCATGGCGCGGATCCTCCGAAAAAGAGATGCGGAAAAACGTGAACGCGGCTTGACTTTTCCAGGCTCCAGAAAAATCAAAAGCCGCCTTTCGGCGGCATGCGGCACTATCGGCATTTCAGGCCGGGATGTCAACAAATCGCACCCCGAAATAGTGCTGAACCTCCCGCAAGGTAAGGATTCACGCCACGCGCGGAAGGTGTCGCTATCGAGTCACACCCAGCCAGCAAGTTGGGGAAAACTCGGAAATCGATTCGCCCGGATTCCTGCGACTCTTGTCACAGAGTCCCCCAAACTCTAGGTTAAAGACCAATTACTAGACTGCATGCGGCGGAACTAGTCACCAAAAGAGTTAGGGCGTTCAAATTCCGGACCCGTCCGGAACGCGATGAGGGATTCCCGCATTGCGAGCGTCGAGCGGAGACGAGAGATGAACTGGACAGACGAGCGGGTCGAGAAACTCAAGAAGCTCTGGAGCGAGGGCCTGAGCGCGAGCCAGATCGCGGCACAGCTCGGCGGCGTCAGCCGCAACGCGGTCATCGGCAAGGTGCACCGGCTGAACCTTCCGGGCCGCGCCAAGGCCGGCGGCACGCAGAGCGCGTCGCGTCCCAAGCGCCCGGTGCCGGCAGCCCCGCGCCCCGCGACAACCTTCCAGGCCCGCGCCGTGACCGCCCGCTCCGTCGTGCGCCCGGCCGGCAACACCATTACCAAGGAAGAGGTCGAGACGGATTTCGAGACGCAGCGCGAGCAGCTTCCGGTTCCGTCCAACGGCAACAGCGTGGTCGTGCCCATGTCGCGCCGGCTCGAGCTGACGCAGCTCACCGAGCGCACCTGCAAATGGCCGATCGGCGACCCGCTGAACGACGACTTCCACTTCTGCGGCAACGAGTCCCCGGACAACTCGCCCTACTGCACCTACCACCAGCGCCTCGCCTACCAGCCCTCGGCCGAGCGCCGCCGGATGCGGTGATCTTTTCCACGACAGCACATGCGATGCGGACCCGAAAGGGTCCGTTTTCGTTTGTGGTGCAGGGCCGGACCACACTCCGAAACGCAAACAGGCCCCGAAGGGCCCATTTTCGTCCTTGGGAGGAAAGGGGTCGCTTAGGCTTCCAGCGAATAGCCTGCGCCGCGGACCGTGCGGATGACGTCCTGCATGTTTGCGAAGTTGAGCGCCTTGCGCAGGCGGCCGACATGCACGTCGACCGTGCGTTCGTCGACATAGATGTCGTGGCCCCAGACGCCATCGAGAAGCTGCGAGCGCGAGAAGACGCGGCCAGGCGAGGTCATCAGGAATTCCAGCAGTCGGAATTCCGTCGGGCCGAGGCGGACTTCGCGGGTGCGGCGATGCACCCGATGCGTCTCGCGGTCGAGCTCGATATCGCCGCAGCGCAGCACCGTCGAGACGACTTCCGGCCGGGCCCGGCGCAGCATGGCGCGCACGCGGGCGACGAGCTCAGGCGTCGAGAACGGCTTGACGACATAGTCGTCGGCGCCGGTGGCGAGCCCGCGCACGCGCTCGCTTTCCTCACCGCGTGCCGTCAGCATGATGATCGGCAGGCGTTCGGTCTCCGGCCGCTGGCGCAGCCGCCGGCACAGTTCGATGCCCGAAACGCCCGGCAGCATCCAGTCGAGGATGAGGAGGTCCGGCATGCGCTCCTGCAAGCGCACTTCGGCCTCGTCACCGGAGAGGATCGTATCGACCTCGAAACCTTCGGCTTCGAGGTTGTAGCGCAGGAGGACGCTTAGCGCCTCCTCGTCTTCCACGACGGCGATTCTGGGCACCATGGAGGCAAAACTCCTTACTCGGAGGCTTCAGTGACGTCGGCAGTGACCACTGACGTCGAGGTGTCGTCCTTCGGGCGTTCGCCTTCGGGCTGCGAGCCGGTCGCCATGTAGTAGATGGTTTCCGCGATGTTTGTCGCATGGTCGCCGATGCGCTCGATGTTCTTGGCGCAGAACAGGAGGTGGGTGCAGGGCGTGATGTTGCGCGGATCTTCCATCATGTAGGTGAGGAGTTCGCGGAACAGCGAGGTGTAGATCGCGTCGATCTCGTCGTCGCGCTCGCGGATCGCCTTGGCCTTCTCCACCGAGCGGGTGGCGTAGACGTCGAGCACTTCCTTGAGCTGGATCAGCGTCAGTTCGGCGAGGTGCTCCAGGCCGCGGGTGAGCTTGCGGGGCATGCCCGAGCTCTGCACGGCGATGACGCGCTTGGCGGTGTTCTTGCCGAGGTCGCCGACGCGCTCCAGTTCGGCCGCGATGCGGATCGCGCCCATGATTTCGCGCAGGTCCGCAGCCACCGGCTGGCGCTTGGCGATCGTGACGATCGCCTTCTCGTTGATCTGGCGCTCGGCGGTGTCGAGGATGACGTCTTCCGAGATCACCTTCTGCGCCAGCGCACCATCGGTGGTGACGAGCGCACGGACGGAATCCGCCACCATCTGCTCGGCCGTGCCACCCATTTCGGAGATGCGGCGGGAGAGGTACTTCAGTTCTTCGTCATAAATCGAGACAATATGGGTCGATGACATGGTTGTGTCCTTAATGCGCTCGGATTTTCAGGGGGTTCGGCGACGATGGCGTCAGCCGAAGCGGCCCATGATGTAGTCCTGCGTGCGCTGGTCATCCGGGTTGGTGAACATCTTGTCGGTGTCGTTCTCCTCGACGAGGTTGCCGAGGTGGAACATGGCGGTGCGCTGCGAAACGCGGGCCGCCTGCTGCATCGAGTGCGTCACGATGACGATCGTGAAGTTGGCGCGCAGCTCGTGGATCAGTTCCTCGACCTTTGCGGTCGCGATCGGGTCGAGCGCCGAGCAGGGTTCGTCCATCAGGATGACTTCCGGGCTGACGGCGACGGCGCGTGCGATGCACAGGCGCTGCTGCTGACCGCCGGAGAGGCCGGTGCCGCCTTCCAGCAGACGGTCCTTCACCTCGTTCCACAGGCCGGCCTTCTGCAGGCTCGACTCGACGATGGCGTCCATGTCGGCCTTCGCCTTGGCGAGGCCGTGGATGCGCGGGCCGTAGGCAACGTTCTCGTAGATCGACTTCGGGAACGGGTTCGGCTTCTGGAACACCATGCCGACGCGGGCGCGCAGTTCGACGACGTCGATGTTCGGATCGTAGATATCGTCCGTGTCGAGCGTGATGCGGCCGGTGACGCGGCAGCCTTCGATCGTGTCGTTCATGCGGTTCAGCGTGCGCAGGAACGTCGACTTGCCGCAGCCCGACGGGCCGATGAGGGCCGTCACGGTGTTCTGGCGGACGTTGAGGTTCACGTCATAGAGGGCACGCTTGTCGCCGTAGTAGACCGAAACGTCCTTGCCGATCATCTTGTAGGAAATGTCGTTCATTTTCTTGTCCAGCGCTTTCTCGACTGCTGCTTCTGACATCATGTTCATCTGTTTGGTCCTTCTACCAACGCCGCTCGAAGCGGCGGCGCAACAGGATGGCGCCAACATTCATGAGGATGAGGAAGACGAGGAGGAGGATGATAGCACCCGATGTGCGCTCCACGAAGGCGCGCTCCGCCTCATTCGCCCACATGTAGATCTGCACCGGCAGCGCCGTTGCGGGTTCGAGCGGCGTCGACGGAATATCGGCGACGAAGGCAACCATGCCGATGAGCAGCAGCGGCGCGGTTTCGCCGAGCGCGTGGGCGAGACCGATGATGGTGCCCGTCAGGATGCCCGGCATGGCGAGCGGCAGGACGTGGTGGAACACGGTCTGCATCTTCGAGGCGCCGAGGCCGAGCGCTGCCGAGCGGATGGACGGCGGCACGGCCTTCAGCGCCGAACGGGTCGCGATGATGATCGTCGGCAGTGTCATGAGGGTCAGCACCAGGCCACCGACGAGGGAGGCCGAGCGCGGGAAGCCCGCAAAGTTGACGAAGACGGCGAGACCGAGCAGACCGTAGACGATCGACGGCACCGCGGCGAGGTTGTTGATGTTGACCTCGATGAGGTCGGTGAAGCGGTTCTTCGGTGCGAACTCTTCGAGATAGATCGAGGCCGCGACGCCGATGGGCAGCGCAAGCACAAGCACGATCAGCATCATGTAGAGCGAGCCGACGGCAGCGACGGCCACGCCGGCGGCTTCCGGACGGCTCGATGCGCCGTTCAGGAAGATGCCGGTGTTGAAGTGCTTGGAAAGCGCGCCGCTTTCGGCAAGCTGGTTCATCCAGCCGATCTGCTTGTCGGAGATCTTGCGGTTGTTCTCGGGGACGGCCAGATCGATCTGGCCCTTGAAGGCGGAATCGAGGTCGCCGTGCGCAAGGAAGGTCACGGTCTGTGTGGTGCCGATGATCGACGGATTGGCGGTCACGAGATCGCGCAGCTGGGTGCGGACGCTGTCCGAGATCATTCCGTTGACCGCGCGAAGGCCCGCACGATCGTCTTCGCCGACGCCAAGCACCTTGGCGAGCGCATTGCGGGCGACGACCGGATAGTTGGCCGATACCAGCTTCTGCGGGTTGGTGGCCCGCTCGTTGTCCTTGTCGATGATCTGCTCGGAGAACTCGACCGGAATGGTGATCATCGACTGCTGGAATGCGGTGTAGCCCTTGGAGACGACCGAAAACAGCAGCAGGAACAGGAAGATCAGACCGAAGGCAATCGCAGCCATGCCGTAGAGGCGAAAGCGACGTTCGGCGGCATAGCGGCCGCGCAGGCCGATATCGCGGCGTTCGGGCTTGGAGGCAGCACCTAGGGCGGCCGTAGTAGGGCTCGTGGAGACCTGGCTCATTCGTACTGCTCCCGGTATTTGCGCACGATGTAAAGGGCGTAGATGTTGAGGCAAAGCGTGATGAAGAACAGCGTGATGCCCAGCGCGAATGCCACCAGCGTCTGAGGCGAGGTGAATTCAAGGTCGCCCGTCAGCTGGCTGACGATCTTGACGGTCACGGTCGTCATCGGCTCGAAGGGGTTGAGCTGGATGCGGGCGGCAACGCCGGCGGCCAGGACCACGATCATCGTTTCACCGACGGCGCGCGAGGCGGTCATCAGCAGGGCGCCGACGATGCCCGGCAGTGCGGCCGGCAGGATGACGCGCTTGATCGTTTCCGAGCGGGTGGCGCCCAGGCCGAGCGAGCCGTCGCGCATGGCCCGCGGAACGGCGGTGATGATGTCGTCCGACAACGAGGAGACGTAGGGGATCAGCATGATGCCCATGACGAAACCGGCCGTCAGAACGCTCTGCGCCTGGATGAAATTGGAATAATCGCCGGTGACGAGGCCGTTGAGCTGCTCGGAAAGGTCGCGCAGGAACGGGCCGACGGTCACGAGGGCGAAGAAGCCGTAGACGATGGTCGGGATGCCGGCAAGCACTTCGAGCAGCGGCTTTGCAACCGAGCGGACGTGACGCGAGGCATATTCCGACATGTAGATCGCGGCGAAGAGCCCGACCGGCACGGCGACCAGCATGGCGACGAGGCCGATATAGAGCGTGCCGGCGAGCAGCGGGATCAGGCCGAACTGGCCGGAAGAGTCCGTCGAGCCGGCAGCGGCAAAACGCGGATCCCAGACCGTGCCGAAGAAGAACTCCCAGGCAGGCACCCTGTTGAAGAAGTGGATGGCTTCCGTTGCCATGGAGGCGACGATGCCGACCGTTGTCAGGATAGCGATCGACGAGGCGGCGATGAGGCCGACCAGCATGACGCCTTCGACGCGGTTGCGGGCGCGGAACCGCGGCGCAATGGCGCGGTAGGAGAAAAACGCGCCGACGGCCGCGGCCAGGACGACGAGGATCGACAGGAAGGTGCTGCTCGCCCGCGACATGCGGCTGAGATCATCGGCGGACTTCAGCATGTAGGGCGCCGGATCGGCGGCAAGCGGCACGCCCTTGGTGGCGAGCAGGCTGCGTGCGGTGGTGCCGTCCTTGAACAGCGCCTCGCGTTCTTCCGCCGAGAGCATCGCCATACCGCGGGCAATGGCGCCGATCATGTTGTAGCCGAGGTTCTGCTCGGCCTGCGACGTCGCCTTGACCTCTTCGGGAAAGCCCGCGCGAACGGTCGAACTGATGTAAATCGGGCTGGCAATAATCCAGACCAGCAGCACGACGATTGCCGGAAGCATGGCCCATATCGCAACGAAAGAGCCGTAATATCCTGGCCGCGAATGCAGGTTGGAAAGCCTGCCGCCGGCAAGCGCATTGGCGCGCCAGCTACCGACCATATAGCCCGCCACGCCGATGACGGCGACGACGAGCAAGAGAAGGGAAATACTCATTTAGGAAATTCTCCCGGCGAGATCATCTGCGCTGTCATTTTGTGTTTCGCAAAGCTGCTGACGGGCTTTGCTGGAAGTGCCCCCGGGCGCGCAAACCGCTCAGAAGGGGCGGCCGGCGCGAAGAACGCGCCGGCCAGAGACAATCACATGATCTTGCCGTCTACGAAGGCCTTACGGATTTCTTCGCGCTCTGCATCGGGAGCAGCGACGAGGCCGTATTCAACCAGCGGGGAGTCCGGGCCGATCATGTCTTCGCTCGTGAAGAACTCGACATATTCCTTCAGGCCCGGGATAACGCCGAGATGCGCCTTCTTGACGTAGAAGAACAGCGGGCGCGAAACCGGGTATTCGCCGGAAGCGATCGTTTCGGTCGACGGAACGATGCCGCTGATGGTGGCGACCTTCAGCTTGTCGGCGTTGTTTTCGTAGAAGGAAAGGCCGAACACGCCGATGCCGGACTTGTTGGCAGCGATGCGAGCGAGCGTTTCGGTGTAGTCACCGTCGATGTCGACAGCCAGACCGTCCTTACGAACGGCTACGCACTTGGAAAGCTGTTCCTTGGCGTCGGAAATAGCAGCCTTGATGACGTCCTGAGCGCCCGAGTCCTTGCAGCCGTGAGCGAGGATCTTCTCTTCGAAGACTTCGCGCGTGCCGTGCTTGGAGCCCGGGATGTAGGCGGCGATTTCGGCGTCCGGCAGGTCCTTGTTGACTTCCGACCACTTCTTGTAGGGGTTGGCAACCAGCTTGCCGTCGACGACGACTTCAGCGGCGAGCGCCTGGTAGAGGTCCTTCGGCTCGAGCTTCAGGTCGGCATTGCCGGCGTCGGTTGCGAAGACGATGCCGTCGTAGCCGATCTTGACTTCCTGGATTTCCGTGACGCCAGCGGTCTTGCAGGCTTCGATTTCGTCAGCCTTCATCGCACGCGATGCATTGGCGATGTCGATGCTGTCCGGGCCGACGCCCTTGCAGAATTCCTTCAGACCACCGCCCGTGCCGCCGGATTCGACGATCGGGGTCTTGAAGTCGGGGAAGGTCTCGCCGAACGTCTCGGCAACGATCTTGGCATAGGGAAGGACGGTGGAGGAGCCTGCGATCTGGACCTGGTCGCGCGCAACGGCAACGCCTGCGAATGCGGCGGAAGCGACAAGCGCCGCGAGGGTGAGCTTAAGAGATTTCATCTGGGTTCTCCCGAAGAGGACATATGTGGGAAGCGCAGGTTTCGCGCTCTCTGCCGTTGACCGGCGGCTCTTCTCTAAACCCCGATCGCCCTCCCTTTTATGTCAGTTTGACGAAACATTTGTGACACGCCAAACACCTGAAATTGCTTCGCTATTTTAAACGATGCGACGAAGCCGTAATTCTTTGTGTCAAAACTTCACGGTAAACACCGTGCCCTTGCCCACCTCGGACTTCACGACGAGGCGTGCGCGGTGGCGGGTCAGGATGTGCTTGACGATGGCGAGCCCCAGGCCTGTGCCTTTCTTGGAACGGCTGGCCTCGACGTTAACCCGATAGAAACGTTCGGTAATCCGCGGCACGTGTTCCGGCGGGATGCCGGGGCCGTAGTCGGTGACGCTGAGTTCGACCGGCACCTCGCCGCCGCCGGTGAGCGAAACGTCCACCCGCTTGCCCTCCTGGCCATATTTGCAGGCATTCTCGATCAGGTTCTCGAAAACCTCGACGAGTTCGTCCCGGTCGCCCGGCACGATGACGGGATGTTTCGGCAGGTCGAGCACGACCTCGATGCCAAGATCGCTGGCAAGCGGCTGCAGGCTGTCGCGCACATGGCCGAGCAACGGCACGAGATCGACGGTCTGGTCCGGCGTGAGGTTTGAGCGCAGTTCGAGGCGGGAGAGCGACAGCAGGTCGTCGACGAGGCGGCTCATGCGTGTGGCCTGCTCGTGCATGATGCCCAGGAAGCGTTCATGCGCCTTGACGTCGTTCTTGGCAGGGCCTTGCAGCGTCTCGATGAAACCGCGCAGCGACGCCAGCGGCGTGCGCAGCTCATGGCTGGCATTGGCGATGAAGTCGGAGCGCATGCGGTCGATGCGGCGGGCCTGCGAGACGTCGCGGAAGGTCAGGAGCCAGAGCGGCTCGCTGGTGCGGTCGGCGAGGGGCGCGATGCGCACGACATAGACGGTTTCGGAGGGCAGCCGCTCGGCATGTTCCGTCTCGCGCGGCTGGCCGCTGGCGATCGCATCGCGCACCATGTCGAGGATTCCGGGCGCGCGGATACGGCCGGCAAGGTCGCTGTTGCGGGGGATCGCGCCGAAAATCGCCTCGGCGGCGCGGTTCTGAAGCTTGACGGTCTCGCGCCCGGACAGGAGCACGGCCGGCGCATCGAGCGCACCGAGCACAGCGGCAATGGCGGAGAGGTCTTCCGCCGGCGCAACGGGCGGAGCAGCGGCCGGCACGGGCACGGTGACCGCCGCCATGGCGCGGATGGCGGTGTCCGCCATGCGACGCTCGGTGCGCAGCAGGCCTGCAATGACGAGCAGCAGCACGGCAAAGGAAACCCAGCCGAGATGCATGCCAGCAAGCCACATGACGAAGCCGACAAAAAAGGCCGAGGCAATGAGAACGCGTTCGCCCCACAGTTGTATTGCCAGCCAGCCGAGGACCGTCCGCTGATCTGCCACCGCCACCCATTCCCTTGCAAGCATCGTATCCTCCGCACCTCCATCGATTCTCCATGGATAGCGCGGCTTCATGACATGTTTTTCACGGCGCGCTTGAATTCGCAATCCGGTTGTGGCCACCTCTTGGTGTAGCGGCCTTGGCCGTGGGCAATTTCTGAAGGAGTGCACGATGGCGCAAGAAGCCGAAAGCCGGGCTGTTGAACTGGATATCGACGACAAGAAGCGGGTGTTCGACATCGACGATCCCAAGCTTCCCGACTGGATCGATAAAAAGGCTTTCAGCTCCGACGACTACCCTTACGACAAGAAATTCGACGGCGACGAGTATGAGGAGACGCTCGAAGCGTTGCAGGTCGAGCTCGTCAAGGTGCAGTTCTGGCAGCAGAAGACCGGCAAGCGCATCATGGCCGTCTATGAGGGGCGCGACGCCGCGGGCAAGGGCGGCGCGATCCACGCCACCATGTCCAACATGAATCCGCGCTCCGCCCGCATCGTCGCACTCACCAAGCCGACCGAAACCGAGCGCGGCCAATGGTATTTCCAGCGTTATGTCGCGACCTTTCCGACGGCCGGCGAATTCGTGCTGTTCGACCGCTCCTGGTATAACCGCGCCGGCGTCGAGCCCGTCATGGGCTTCTGCACGCCGGAACAGTATGAGAAGTTCCTGAAGGAGACGCCGCGCTTCGAAAAGATGATCACCTCGGAGGGCATCCACCTCTTCAAGTTCTGGCTGAACATCGGCCGCGAGATGCAGTTGAAGCGCTTCCACGACCGCCGGCACGATCCGCTCAAGATCTGGAAGCTCTCGCCGATGGATATCGCCGCGCTCAACAAGTGGGACGATTACACGGACAAGCGCGACCGCATGCTGAAGGCGACCCATACGGACCATGCGCCCTGGACCGTCATCCGCGCCAACGACAAGCGCCGCGCCCGCATCAACCTGATCCGCCACATCCTCAAGACGCTCGACTATGAGGGCAAGGACAAGAAGGCGATCGGCGAGATCGACGACAAGATCGTCGGATCGGGGCCTGGCTTCGTCAAGTAAGGCTCATTCGCCCGGCAGGATGCGGACGGCATAGAGATTGACGCTCGCATCCGCGCCGGTGATATCGCTGTTGACCAGAAGATGACCCGGCTCGCTCGGCGAGAGCGAGCCCTCGAACTCCACCTGGAACAGGATATCGGTGCGCTCCGAGATCGTGAACCGATGGCGGCCGCAGCCGCCCATCGAGCCGAAATCGCATTCGACGGAAACCTGCACCGGCTTGCCGCTGACCGATTGAACGGTGAGCGCCACCGTCGAGGTCTTGCCGCCCATTTCGCCGAGAACGTCCGGCGACACCTCGACCAGCACCGCGCCGTCGCGATCCGGATTGGTGGAGGTGATACGCACGGCGGGGCCTTCATTCGTGCTCACCGCCTCGAAACGGCCGGCGCTCCCCGCGGAAAGCTTCGCCGTATCGGCCGGTGCGAAGACCGCGCGCCAGTCGGCAGAGAAGCGGCTCTGCGTGTCCAGAGCCTTCTTGATGGGGTCCTCGCCCGAAAAATCTTCGCCGGAGACAGTGGCCGGCGGATTGGAACCGTCGCCATCCTGAAGATCATCAAGCAGCCCGCTCGTCTGCACCCACCAGGCAAGCGCGCCGAAGGCCGCGATCAGCGTCGCGACGACCAGCAGGAAGGAGAACAGCCGCCCGCGGCGCCGGCGCGCCTTGGCGACGCGCTCCGGCCGAAAATCCGAGGCCTGGCTCGCTGCCGCCGCGCCGGCTGCCGATGTGGTGGCCTTGCTGCTCTTGGCAAAGCCGTCCCCGCGCTCCGGCCGCATGGCGCCGAGATCGCTTGCGCCGGCCGGCTGGCGTTCCTCCACGCGCGGCTCGGCGTCGATCGTCGGCTCGGGCCGCACATCACGTTCGGCGCGCAGAACCGGCTCCGGCCGCGCTTCCACGACGGGCTCAACGCGCACCTCGTGGGCTGCGGAGGCGTGCAGTTCGGCGCGTTCCTCCGCCTCGATCTGGTGAATGGTCGCTTCCAGCCGATGGCGCTGGGTGGCGATCGTCTCGGGGTCGTTGATCTCCTGCTTGCGCAGGCCCGCTTCCAGCGCATTGCGCGCCGACTGGTAGATGCGCGCCCGAACTTCGGCATTGGCGCGTTCGGAACGCGCCAGCGCGTTTCTGATTGCGGCCATGACACATCTGTGGAAAGAGCTCCACTTTCCGGCTTTCGTTCGTTTTTGCGTAACGTTTGCGGGGAATTTGCGCAAGCCTTCCGACAGAAACTGCTGATGCTTCACCGGGGATAAGCGCCGCGCGGGAGCCTGTGCGGTGCCCGGCTGCGCGGCTGGGAAGAAGACAACCCGCCCGGCCCGATATTCCCTCGTCTCCCCGCTGCACAGCCCTCAGCCCGTCACCACCCCTTTTCAGAGCGGATTCTCGCTGTTATGGTTTTGACGTTTTCGTAAACGTCAAAACAGACAGGACTTCCACCATGGCCCTGCCCGCGATCCTCAAGGACAAGCTGCGCCTGCCCGTCGTGGGCGCGCCGCTCTTCATCGTCTCGCACCCCGCGCTGACCCTTGCACAATGCAAGGCCGGTGTCATCGGCGCTTTCCCGGCGCTGAATGCGCGCCCGGAATCCCAGCTCGACGAATGGCTGGCGGAAATCACCGAGGGCCTCGCCGCGCATGACGCGCAGAACCCCGATCGCCCCGCAGCGCCCTTCGCCGTCAACCAGATCGTGCACCGCTCCAACACGCGGCTGGAGCACGACCTGATGATGTGCGTGAAATACAAGGTGCCGGTGGTGATCTCCTCGCTCGGCGCCGTGCCGGAGGTGAACGCCGCGATCCATTCCTATGGCGGCATCGTGCTGCACGACGTGATCAACAACCGCCACGCCAATTCGGCGATCCGCAAGGGTGCCGACGGCCTCATCGCCGTTGCCGCCGGCGCCGGCGGCCATGCCGGCCCGCTCTCGCCCTTCGCGCTGATCCAGGAAATCCGCGAATGGTTCGACGGCCCGCTGCTGCTTTCGGGCGCGATTGCGACCGGCGGCGCAATCCTCGCCGCCCAGGCGATGGGCGCCGACATGGCCTATATCGGCTCGCCCTTCATCGCCACGACCGAGGCGCGCGCCAGCGACGCCTACAAGCAGACGATCGTCGACAGCGCCGCCGCCGACATCGTCTATTCCAACTATTTCACCGGCATCCACGGCAACTACCTGAAACCCTCCATCCTCGCCGCCGGCCTCGACCCCGACCACCTGCCCGAAGCCGACCCGTCCAAGATGGATTTCGAGAAGGCCACGACCGGCGCAAAAGCCTGGAAGGACATCTGGGGCTGCGGCCAGGGTATCGGCGCAATCAAGGCCGTCACGCCCGTCGAGGACCTCGTCGCCCGGCTGGAGCGCGAATACCAGGCCGCGAAGGGCCGCCTCTGCACGCCCTGAACCGGCAACAGCGCTGCATTGCACAAGGAAAAATGCGGAAGTTGAAACTCCCCGCTTGAAATCTCCTCCCATTGCGGTTATCAGCGCACCCATTCCGGTCCGACACACTTCGGGACCCGGTCAGGCCGCTTTAGCTCAGTTGGTAGAGCACGTCATTCGTAATGACGGGGTCACGTGTTCGAGTCACGTAAGCGGCACCATTCACTTTCAACTGGTTAGTTTCGATCCAAGCCTTCTCTCGCCGGGCATGCGGCCTCACGCTTGCGTGCCTGCCTCAAGCGTGGTGGCGGAGATCTGTTTCTTCAGTCGCGTGGCGGCCATGGCGTAGCCGCCGGCGGCGCCGTCGATGAAGTGCATGTGGTCGCGCTTGAGCGCGGTCGGCACGATGCAGGTCATCAGCGCCGAATCCTGGCGGTGCAGGCCGAATCGGCAGATGCCAGCGCTTGCGGCTTGCTCAAGCCGTGTCTCGATCTCGCGAAGCCTTTTCGGATCGATGTCGATGGTCATTTTCAGGCCGTCGTCGAACTTGCGGAAATCTGCGTTGCGGGCGACATCCTGCCGGTAGACCCGCGCATCGAAACCGCCAAGCTTCATGCCGAAACGATAGAGCGCGACCGTCAGAAAATATTGCCCCAGAATGAACAGCCGGTGCGAAAAGCGCTTGTCCTTCGGCGCAGTTTTCGTTTCCGCCGACAGGCCGGCCATCGAAAGCCCGATCTGCGGCCCCTCCTGCGCGACGGGATGGCCCTCCCGCTCCTCGCCGGCGGCGAGCGCGACGATATCGACGATCAGCGTCTGAAACGGCTCCAGGTTGCCGGGTGCGACGGGGACTGCGATGATCGAGACGATGTCGCCGTGGCGGGACCGGATCGGGTTCCAGCGGCAGGACAGGCCGGTCAAGTCTGGACGGGCGCCGGGCGGGGCTGGCGGAACGGCGAAGAGGCCTTCCTTCATGCGCGCTTCGGCCCAGCTCGACCCACCGCCGGCAAACATCGCGTAGGAGAGATCCGGTGTGACCTGAAATCGGGCAATGCCGACTTCCCGACCGGCTGCGTTGATATCGGCCACGGGAACAAGCGCGGCGCGCAGCGTCAGCTTCAGTTCCTCGCTGACCCAGGCCTGCACCGCCGAAAGCGCGTCGTGCGCCTTCTCCACCCCCGATGGCGGCACGGCGACCACGGCGCCATCGCCACCGAAGACGAAGGGAAGGTCGCTGTTGCCCAGCGCATTCAGGATGGCCGAGATGACGCTGGCGCCGGCCATGTTGACCGCCTTGTAGCGGCCGGCCTCGATCGTGCCGGTGGAATCGACGATATCGGCCGTCGCCAAGGCCCAGTCGGCCGGCAAAGCCCGGTAGTTCCGGCTATCGGCAACGCCGGCGAAATCGACGAAAACGGGAAGCGTGCTGAAAAATGTTTCGCTGGACAGACTGGTCATGCTTTGAGGCTACCATATTCGCGCATGGCAGGCGACGGCTCGTGTCTTCGAGAATCGTGCCGAGGCAGTCACGAGCTTCCCCTTTCGACGTAGGCATTTGGAGTACTACCGACAATGGCCACAGGCAGGTGTACCATCGATGGAAGCGCACCCAATTGAGCGGATCGATCCCCTCCCAATGCTCAAGTATGCGGCACTTTTTGCTTCGCTAGCCTGTTTCGCCTGGAGAGGGTTTGACACATGCCAAGACATGGGGTTGCCGGGCTGACAGAGGATGGAGGCCGCATAGATGCGCTGGATGGACTGCGTGGCCTCGCGATACTGCTGGTCATGATATTCCATCTCACGCTCGTCTACCCATTTGGAGCGGCGGAGAAGTCCATTTTATATATGGCCGGAGGGATCGGATGGGTCGGGGTAGACCTGTTTTTCGTCCTGTCCGGCTTCCTGATCACCGGTATTCTGATCGACACCAAGGATAACAGGAATTTCTTCAGCAACTTTTTCGCACGCCGTACCTTGCGGATATTCCCGCTCTATTACGCCACGCTAATCGTTGTCTTCCTGGTCATGCCGGCGGCAGGATACTTCAACACGCCGGAACTGAATTTTATCCGAGAGCATCAGGTGTTTTCCTGGACCTACATGACGAACTGGGGTTTCGTCGCTGCAGGCGGCGCCCGCTTTTTCAACGTCGAGTGGTTGACGCTGATACACTTCTGGTCTCTCGCCATCGAAGAGCAGTTCTATCTTATCTGGCCCTTTGCGGTCTATTTTCTCAACCGCAGAAAATTTGTCGGACTGTGCATCCTGCTGATGGCCGGCGCCGTTTGTGGGCGGCTTGCGGTGGCGGCGTTCGGGATCCCGCAGGGCGCGGCCTACACGCTCACGCCCTTCCGCATTGACACTTTGGTCACCGGTGCGCTCATCGCTGTGGCCGTGAGAGACCGGACAGCGAAACAGCGTGTTTTTGCGGCGGCCCCATGGGCGGCGGCGATAGCGGCGACGTTGGTTCTTTTGGTCTTCATGCTGCGCGACGGGGTATGGTTCGCCGACCGCTGGATGCACACGCTGGGCTTTTCGGTTCTTGCCATCGGCTGGGGCGGTCTATTGGTTATGTGCCTCCCAGACTATCGAGGCGGGAGCATGGGACTGCTGTTCAAACCCCATTGGCTGCGCTTTTTCGGAAAATACAGCTACGGCCTCTACGTCATTCACCCCTTCGTGCTGGCACATTTTTCTCCGGCCCCCTTTGCGCGGCTTGGAATGCCGGAGCCGATTGCGGCCTGCCTCTACATCACGTGCGGCATTATCGCATTCGTCATTCCGGCCTGGCTTTCCTGGCACCTTCTCGAAAAACATTTCCTGAAACTGAAACGCTTCTTCGCAAGTGCGCCCGACACGGCCAGCCCGAAGAGAAACCTGGTGAGAACGTAGCGATCGAGAGTCGGCCCCGCTTTCCGCGAACAGCATCAGGTGCGGAAGCCCGCCCATGGGGCGGGCTCCTCTTGCTTATTCGCTTTCGTCGCATTCGGTGATTTCGCAGACGGATTCTTCCGTTGTGCGGTTGGCGCATTCGGTCAGTGCCTTTTCCCGGGCAGACCCTTCGTTGTCGTAGCTGTAGCTGTAGCCGTAGCTGCCCTCTTCGGACACTGCGATGCAGCCCCAGGCGAGCGCCGAGGTGGTGGATGTGGCGAAAACGGTCGCCAGGACGAGGGCGGCGAGCCCTGTCCGCTGAACGGATGTCATGTTTTAGTCCCCCAAGAAACTGCGCAAGACGCGCAAGCGGAGACTATGGTTGCGGCCGTGAAATTTGCAAGCGGAAGCAGGGGTTTCGCGCGCGCAATCTGCTCTATGTAGCCGGCTCAGCCGACATTGCGCTCGTGCTCGATGCGCGTGGCGGCCTCGGAGGACGGGTCGAGGATGATCGGCGACGGCGGCGCCTCGGCGGCGTCCACTTCGCGAATCCACTCCCGCCAGATGGCGACGAGGAGCGCCATGAGGACCGGGCCGATGAAGAGGCCAAGGAAACCCATGGTCTTCACGCCGCCGATGAGGCCGAAGAAAGTGGGCAGGAAGGGCAGCTTTATCGGGCCGCCGACAAGGCGGGGGCGCAGCGTCTTGTCAACGATGAAGAGTTCCACCGAGCCCCAGATGAAGAGCGCGAGGCCCGCGACGGGCGAGCCGCTGGAGACCAGGTAGACCGAGACGAGGGTGAAGGAGAGCGGCGCGCCGCCGGGGAAGAGCGCCATGATGCCGGTGATCACGCCGAGCGTGACGGCGGACGGCACGCCGGCGATCCAGTAGGCGACGCCGAGCACGATGCCTTCGCCGATCGCGATCAGCGTCATGCCCGTGACGGTGGAGCTGATCGTCGCCGGCACGATGCGTGAAATGCGCTCCCAGCGCATCGGCAGGATGCGCTCGCCGAGGCGATCGACCTGGCCGGCGAAGGACTGGCCGTCGCGATAGATGAAGAACAGCGCGATCAGCATGAAGAGCATGGCGAGCAGCAGGCCGAAGGCCTTGCCGCCGGCGGCGAGCGCCACCCGGTAGATATTGCCGATATTGGCGCCGCTGACGATCTGCGTCAGTTCGCCGATCGCGCCCGGATGATCGAGGAAACGCGTCCATTGCATGTCGAGCCAGCCGCCGATGACCGGAAGCGCGCGGATCCAGTCCGGCGTCACGGCACCGGTGCGGTTCGTCTCCACCGCCCAGCCTATCCAGTCGCGGATCTCGTGGAAGGCATAGGTCGAGGCGATCATGATCGGCCCGACGATGAAGGCGAGGATCAGCAGGATGGCGATGGAGGCGGCGAGCGTGCGGTTGCCGCCCACCTGTGCGAGCAGGCGCGCATAGAGCGGCCAGCTGGCAAAGGCGATGACGAGGGCGGCCAGCACCGGCACGACGAAGCCATGGAAGAAATAGATGCCGGCGAAGACGATGAGGACGAGGAGCCAGCGCGCCGCCGAGATCGGAGATATGAGCGCGACGCTGCTCGGGCGCGCCGCGCCGAGAAACCGGGGCTCACTTTTGCGATGTTCCGAATGCAGCAAACTCGTCCACTCCCATGAGGCCGGCAAGCGGCCGGACCATCTAGATAAGGTCTACTAGAAGAATGTTAAACATATACGCGGTTTTTAGGGCCGGGGCGCGATGAGACGCCGCAGTCCGCCGCAATTACCCGCCTTGTAAAAAAGCTGTGTGACGTTGCGCCGACTGATTATTGACGTTTACGTCAATGTAAGCTAGCGATAGCCCTTGATGGCGCCCGCCAAAAGCATCATCTTGTCCGCATCGGATGGTTGGAGGAACCTTCGGTGTCGGCGGGACGGATGATGCCCGCGCGCAAGAGGAGGAGCATGCATGTCGGCCACAGTCCAGGACACTTCCACGCAACCGACCGGCCGTTTCTGGCTTGCCTCCTATCCGGAGGGCATGGCGGGCGAGATCGCGACGCTCGGCCATGCGTCGATCGGTGCCCTCGTCGAAAGCTGCTGCGCCCGCTATGCCGATCGTCCCGCCTTTACCAGCATGGGCAAGACGCTGAGCTTCAAGGATTTCGAAGCGGCGTCGGCAAAGATCGCCGTCTGGCTGCAGGCGCAGGGCCTGGAAAAGGGCGACCGCGTGGCGGTCATGATGCCGAACATCCTGCAGAACCCGGTGATCATCTTCGGCATCCTGCGCGCCGGCCTCGTCGTGGTCAACGTCAACCCGCTCTACACGCCGCGGGAACTGGAACACCAGCTGAAGGATGCGGGCGCCAAGGCGCTGTTCGTGCTGGAGAATTTTGCGAGCACGGTGGCGCAGGTCGTTTCGCGCACGGCGGTGAAGCATGTGGTCGTCACCACGATGGGCGACATGCTCGGGCTCAAGGGGCTGATCGTCAATTTCGTCGTGCGCCGGGTGAAGAAGCTGGTGCCGGCCTGGTCGCTGCCGGGGCATATTCCCTTCACGCAGGTCATGGCGGAGGGTGCGCGCGGCGCGCTGAAGCCTGTCAGCGTTGCGCCCGGAGATACGGCCTTCCTGCAATATACCGGCGGCACGACTGGCATTTCCAAGGGCGCGACGCTGACCCATGCCAACCTGCTCTCCAACATGGAGCAGATCAAGCTGTGGATCGAGCCGACCTTCCGGGTGAAGGCGCGGCCGGACCAGCTCGTCTTCATCTGCGCGCTGCCGCTCTACCATATCTTCGCGCTGACGGTGAACGGGCTGATGGGCATCGCGCTCGGCGGCCATAACGTGCTGATCGCCAATCCGCGCGATATCCCGGCCTTCGTCAAGGAACTGTCGAAGGTGCGCGTCCACATCTTCCCGGGGCTCAACACGCTGTTCAACGCGCTGATGAACAATCCGGATTTTTCCAAGCTAGACCTTTCCGAACTGGTGCTGACGCTCGGCGGCGGCATGGCGGTGCAGCGGCCGGTCGCCGAACGCTGGCAGGCGATGACGGGCTGCGCCATCACGGAGGGCTACGGGCTTTCGGAAACCTCGCCGGTCGCCACCGCCAACCGCTTCGACAAGCCGGAATTCACCGGCACGATCGGCCTGCCGTTGCCCTCGACGGATATCGAGATCCGCGACGACGACGGCAACACGCTGGCGCTTGGCGGGATCGGCGAGATCTGCATTCGCGGCCCGCAGGTCATGGCCGGCTACTGGCAGCGGCCGGACGAGACGGCGAAGGTCATGACGCCGGACGGCTTCTTCCGCTCCGGCGACATCGGCTTCATGTCGGCGGACGGCTTTACCAAGATCGTCGACCGCAAGAAGGACATGATCCTGGTTTCCGGCTTCAACGTCTTCCCGAACGAGGTGGAGGAAGTGGCGATGTCGCTGGCCGGCATCCTCGAATGCGCGGCGATTGGCGTGCCGGACGAACATTCCGGCGAGGCGGTGAAACTCTTCGTGGTGCGCCGCGACCCGGCGCTGACGGAGGCCGACGTGAAGGCGCATTGCGCGGCCAACCTCACCAACTACAAGCGGCCGCGCTTCATCGAGTTCCGCACCGAACTGCCGAAATCCAACGTCGGCAAGATTCTCCGCAAGGACCTGCGCGGCTAAACGGCGGCGCGGGTTAAATCGATTTAGTTTTTTCGCGCAAGCCGCGTTTTCGGTCTTGATTTGCGCATGCCAAAGCGACTAGCTAACCGGCATCGTCCAAAGCCAAGGAAGACGCCGATGAACGCGCTTGTCGAAAAGCTGAAATCCATCGTTCGCGATACCAACGCCACAGACATAAGGGCCACCTTTGCGGCTGATCCGGAGCGGTTCTCCCGCTTCAACGCCAAACTCGGCGACCTCCTCTTCGACTATTCGAAATGTGCGGTGAACGACGCCGTGCTCGACGGGCTGGAGGCGCTCGCCAGGAATGCCAGCGTCGAGACGAAGCGCGACGCGATGTTTGCCGGCGCGATCATCAACATCACGGAAGAGCGCGCGGTGCTGCACACGGCGCTGCGCAACCGTTCCAACACGCCCGTGCTCGTTGACGGCAAGGACGTGATGCCGGATGTGAATGGCGTGCTCGACGCCATGGGCGCGTTTGCAGATGGCATCCGCTCGGGTGTCCTGAAGGGTGCAACAGGCAAGAAGATCACCGACGTCGTCAATATCGGCATCGGCGGCTCGGATCTCGGCCCGGTCATGGCGACCCTGGCGCTGGCGCCCTTCCATGACGGCCCGCGGCTGCATTTCGTCTCCAACATCGACGGCGCGCACATTGCCGATACGCTGAAGCTGCTTGAGGCCGAAACGACGCTCGTCATCGTCGCCTCGAAGACGTTCACGACGATCGAGACGATGACCAATGCGGCGACGGCGCGCAAATTCATCGCCGATGCGCTGGGCGACGCCGCCGTCGGCAGCCATTTCTGCGCGGTCTCCACGGCGCTCGACAAGGTTTCGGCCTTTGGCATCGACGAAACACGCGTCTTCGGCTTCTGGGACTGGGTCGGCGGGCGCTATTCGATCTGGTCGGCGATCGGCCTGCCGCTTATGATCGCGATCGGCAAGGAAAACTTTGCCGAGTTCCTCGCTGGCGGCCATGCCATCGACAATCATTTCCGCGAGGCGCCGTTCCGCGAAAACATCCCGATGCTGCTCGGTCTCATCGGCTATTATCATCGCAACGTGCTCGGCTATCCGTCGCGCGCCATCCTGCCCTATGACCAGCGCCTGTCGCGTTTCCCCGCCTATCTCCAGCAGCTCGATATGGAATCGAACGGCAAGTCGGTGACGATGGACTCGACGCCCGTCGAGGGCCAGACCGGCCCGGTCGTCTGGGGCGAGCCCGGCACCAACGGCCAGCACGCCTTCTACCAGCTCATTCACCAGGGCACGACGGTCATTCCGGCCGAGTTCATGATCGCGGCGAACGGCCACGAGAAGGACCTGCGCCACCAGCACCAGCTGCTCATAGCCAATTGCCTGGCGCAGTCGGAAGCCCTCATGAAGGGCCGCACGCTTGAGGAGGCCAAGGCGCAGCTCACCTCCAAGGGCATGGACGAGGCGAAGGCAGACAAGATCGCGCCGCACCGGGTGTTCTCCGGCAACCGCCCGTCGATCACCATGGTCTATGAAAGCCTGACGCCCTTTGCGCTCGGCCGGCTGATCGCGCTCTACGAGCACCGCGTGTTCGTCGAGGGCGCGCTGTTCAACATCAACTCGTTCGACCAGTGGGGCGTGGAGCTCGGCAAGGAGCTGGCGACGGGCCTGCTGCCGGTCGTCGAGGGCAAGGAAAGCGCAGAAGGCCACGATTCGTCGACGGCGGGCCTCGTTGCCGCCTTGCTGAAGGCCGCAAACTAAGCGGCTTTCAGGACCGCAGGCTCAAACGGCGTGCCGCGAATGCACCGCGCGGCACGCGGGTGAGGTTCCCGAGGAATTCGCGCGCGCAGGCGCTCCAGCTATAGGTCATGGCGCGGCCGCGGGCGACGTCCTTGGGGATGTCGAGCGCAGCAAGGGCCGCCTCCCGCAGGTTCTCAGACAGCGCGCCGCCTTCCCCGAGAACGTCCTTCGGGGCAGTGACCGGGAAGGCTGCGACCGGGACGCCGCTTGCCAGCGCTTCCAGCATGACATTGCCGAACGTATCCGTGCGGCTCGGGAAGACGAAGACGTCGGCCGAGGCGTAGACGCTTGCCAGCTCCTCGCCGGTCTTGCGGCCGAGGAAATGCACGTCCGGATACCGCTGGCGCAGCATGGCAAGGTCCGGCCCGTCGCCGACGACGACCTTGCTGCCCGGCAGGTCGAGGCTCAGGAAGGCCGGCAGGTTCTTTTCCACCGCGACGCGGCCGACATTGAGGAAGATCGGCCGCGGCAGGCCGAGGTCGCGGCGTTTTGCCGGATCGAACAGTTTGGTATCGACGCCGCGCGACCAGCGCTTGATGCGCACGAAACCACGCGCCGCCATTTCCGCGCCGAGCGACTTGGTCGCCACCATCATGCCGTCGCCGGCATTGTGAAAGCGGCGCAGCCACCAGTAGCTGACGCTTTCCGGGATAGGCAGGCGGGCGCTGATGAATTCGGGAAAGCGCGTGTGATAGGCCGTGGTGAAGGGCAGCCGGCGCTCGAGGCAGGCGCTGCGTGCCGCCATGCCGAGCGGACCTTCGGTGGCGATGTGGATATAGTCGGGCGCGATCTTCTCGATCTCGGCCAGCACGCGGCGCTTCGAGGTGATGGCGAGCCGGATTTCCGGATAGGACGGGAGCGGCACCGTGGTGAATTCCTGCGGCGTCAGGAAGACGACGTCGATGCCCTCTTCCGCCATGGAGCGGGCGAGCTCTTCGAGCGTGTGCACGACGCCGTTCAATTGCGGGCGCCAGGCATCGGTGACGACAAGAATGGTGGGAGCCCGGCCATTCGACCGGGCGGCGGCAAGCGAATCTGGGGCGGTGTGGTCGAGCATGGCCTCTTTGACCATGCTGCGATGACAGGCGAATGAAAGGCTCAGGCGAGCCCGATTTCCTTTGCCCAGGGCGGGTTTGCGCCGGCGCGCGAGACGGTGACGGCGGCGGCCTTGGCGCCGAGCGCCAGCACCTTGGCGATCTGGTCCTGGTCGAGCTTGGCCACCTGTTCCTTGGTGAGCAGGTTCTGCATCTTCAGCGAGGCGAGCACGCCGGCATCGAACGTATCGCCGGCGCCGACCGTATCGACCACGCTGACGCGCTCGCTTGGCACCGTGACCTTGTGGCTCGCGGTGTAGCCGACGGCACCTTCCGCGCCGCGCGTCACGACGACGAGTTTCGCGCCGTGGTGCAGCCAGTGGCGGGCGAGAGCTTCCTCGTCGCCTTCGAGCCCGAACCAGGCGAGGTCCTCGTCCGAGAATTTCACGATGTCGGACATCGCCGCCATGCGGCGGATGCGGGCCATATGGGCATCCTTGTCCTTGATGAAGCCGGGGCGGATGTTCGGGTCGAGCGAGATGACGCGTTTGTCGTGCTCGCGCGCCAGAAGCGCCTCGTAGGTCGAGCCGCAGGGTTCCGGAATCAGGCTGATCGCGCCGAAATGCAGCGCCTCGCAATCGTCGCCGAGGGCGGGAAGCTCGGCCTCGGTGATCATGCGGCCGGCGGTGCCCTCGTCGTAAAAGGCGTAGGTCGCGTGGCCGTCGACGAGCTTGACGAAGGCGACGGTGGTCGGGCGCGACAGCGTTGCGCAATAGCTGTAGTCGACGCCGCTTTCCTTCAGCGTGCCGCGCAGGATATCGCCCATCATGTCGTCGGAAAGGCCGGTGAAGAAGCCCGTCGGCACGCCGAGGCGGCCGAGCGCAATCGCCGTGTTGAAGATCGCCCCGCCGGCATAGGGGGCGTAGGCATCCTCGCCAAGCGTCGACGTGCGCGGCAGCATGTCGATCAGCGCTTCACCACAACACAGGATCATCAGACTTCCTCCAACCTAACTTTCAATCGATTTAAACGATCATGGCGGAAAGCGCCAGAGCCTTTTCGCGAGAGCCTTTTAAGACGTCGGCAGCTCCGCGACGCCGCCGTGGGCGGCCGACCAGGCGAGTGGTGCATCGAAGAAGGCGGCGACGGAGGCGAGCGTCGCGTCGTCGAAGAGCTTCTCCTCGCGCGCGACCGCCAGCACGTCGCGCCAGGTGCCGATATGATGCAGCTTGACGCCGCCATTGGCATAACGGGCTTCCGCTTCCTGGAAGATGCCGTAGTAGAACAGCGCCATGCCGTGATCGACCACGCCGCCGGCCGCGCGGATCGCGTCGATGAAGGTGAACATCGAGCCGCCGACGGTGACGAGGTCCTCGATGACGAGCACGCGGGCACCCTCCGGCATCACGCCCTCGATCTGCGCGTTGCGGCCATGGCCCTTCGGCTTCTTGCGCACATAGACCATCGGCAGGCCGAGGCGGTCAGCCAGAAGGGCCGCAAAGGGAATGCCCGCCGTCTCGCCGCCGGCAATGACGTCAAAGCGCTCGAAACCGGCGTCGCGGGTGATGGTCGCGGCGGCGAAATCCATGATCGCCGAGCGGATGCGCGGATAGGACAGCAACTTGCGGCAATCCATATAGACCGGGGAGGCCATGCCGGAGGCGAGCTTGTAGGGTTCTTCCGGGCGGAAATGCACCGCCTTGATCTCCCACAGCATGCGGGCCATCAGCCCCGCCATCACGTTTTTGTCCGGAAAGGAATTAGAAAACATCGGCATCTCCCCACATGGCTGTCTTACCGTGCGCATAGCAGCAAGAGACGCGGCTTTCCAGCATGCCTGACACGAAAAACCCTCCCCGGAGGCCGGGGAGGGTTTTCTGGAGGATCAGAGTATCGCGGATGCTTAGGCGGCGACGGTCTTGCCGGCGGCCGAACGGGCGTCCAGCGAATAGACGCCGGGGCCGAAGGCGGCGAGCACGAGGAAGCCGCCGGCGATCGTGATGTTCTTCCACATCATAAGGCCGTTGAAGAGGGTGAGCAGGCCGTTTGCGCCTTCCGGAAAGTCCGGAACGTTGATCGCGCCGCTGTGGAACACGAGGGCCGTGAACACGCTGAAGGCGGCAAGAAGGTAAGCGGCGATGCGCGTCTGGAAGCCGACGAGCACGAAGAGGCCAGCGACGACTTCGAAGAGACCGGCGAGGTAGGCAAGCGCGGTCGCGGCCGGCAGGCCGGCACCGGCGATCATGCCGGCGGTGCCCGACGGATCGATGAGCTTCGGATAACCGGCAGTGATGAACATGAGGGCGAGAAGAATGCGTCCGACGAGGACGACGACGTTCTGTTGCATGGAAAGCTCCTGAGGCTTTGGTTGTTTGCGTTGGCAGAGAGATATCAGTTTTCCGTCGTCAAACTAGACGGGCGATCGGGATACAGATCGTTCGCTTTTTGTGAACGACGCCTTGTTCCCGCCGGAACAGAACCCTCGCCCCGGCCGTGCAACAAACGAGACACGACACCCCGCCTCAGAAATCTCCAGCCGGAGCCCCCCATGCGCCACTATCTCCTCGCTCTCGCGCTCGCCGCCGCGTCCCTCGCCTTCACCGCGCCCGGCCATGCCGGCACAGGCTATGCGGACGGCTATTATGGCCACTACCAGCAGACCTGCATCACCAAGCGCATCCGCACGGAAGGCGCCTATGGCAAGACCGTCACCAAACGCGTGCGCATCTGCCAGTAGAAGACGGGACCGCCCCGGAACTCTCCGTTCTTTTCTGTTGCATGCGCCCCGCGGCTGGGCGAAGATTTGAGCCGAGCGGCGCGTCTTCGTTTCGTCAGCGGCGGTCGGGGGAAACCGGATATGAACGAGATCAACAAAAGCGGCGCGTTCTGGCGTTCCTTCCCGATTTTCGAGGGTTTTGGCAAGGATACGATCGGCGAGATCGCGGCCATCGCCTCCTTGCGCAAATGGACGGCCGGCACGGTGATCTTCCAGCGCGGCGACGAGGGCACCTATCTCATTGCGCTCGTTTCCGGCCGCATCAAGCTTTCGCTCATCACGCCGCAGGGCAAGGAACTGTCGCTGCGCCAGCTGGAAGCCGGCTCGGTGCTCGGCGAAATGGCGATCCTCGACGGGCAGCCGCGGTCGGCCGATGCCACCGCCGTCGTCGCGACCGAAGGCTATGTCATCTCCAAGCGCGACTTCCTGGAAGTCCTCACCCGCAACCCGACGGCTGCGCAGGCAATCATCCACTATCTCTGCACCAAGCTGCGCGAGACCACGGAACAGCTCGAAACCATCGCGCTCTACGATCTCGAAGCCCGCGTTGCGCGCTTTTTCCTCGCGACGCTGCGCAACATCCATGGCGAGGACCTGCCGGAGAGCGCCAATCTCCAGCTTTCGCTGAGCCAGACGGAGATCGCCAGCATCGTCGGCGCCAGCCGGCCGAAGATCAACCGGTCGATCCTCGCGCTTCAGGAGGCGGGCGCCATCCGCCGCAACGAGGGCATCATCCATTGCCATATCGGCCGGTTGCAAACCATCGCCGAGCCGGATGACGACTAGGGGCATGATCGCCAAGAGATACAGACCGCTTGCCGCCGGCCTCGTGGCGAGCTTTGCCGGTGCGCTGGCACTCTTCTTACTTGGCGAGACGGCGTTGGAGCGGCAGCGCGAGTTCTATTTCGATGCGCTGACCCAGACGGTCCCGGTGGAGACGAGCGACCGGATTGTCGTCGTCGACATCGACCGCAAGGCCTTCCAGAGCGCGCCGGAAAAAGACTGGACGCGCACACAGACGGCGACGCTGATCGAGCGGCTGGCCGCCGCCAAGCCGACGGCGATCGCCTTCGACTTCGTCTTCAGCACCGATTGCACGGCGGACGAGCCGGCGAATGCCGCGCTGGCGGGTGCCATCGGCAAGACGCCGACCATTCTCGGTTTCCTCATCGGCGAGACGCTGGACGGCGCGCCGCATCCGGTGCCGGCGCTTGCCTTGCACAGGCCGGTGGATGTGCCGGAACTCTGGTTCATCGACGGCACGGAAAGCTCCTGCCCCTTCCTGCAAGACAAGGCCGCCGCCGCCGCGGCATCCTTCCTCGTCGGCGACGAGGATGCGGTGGTGCGCCGCGTGCAGGCCTATGCGATCGTCGGCAATGCGGCCTATCCGGCACTCGGCGTGGAGGCGGCGCGGCTGGCAGCGGGGGCACGCACGCCAGTTCTGGGCGGCACGCCGGCCTGGCTGCGCCACGATTCGCGCATCATGCGGCTCGACGAGGACGGCAGCCTGCGCTTCGTCGCGAGCAGCGCCGGCACGATCGGTGCCCGCACCTTCTCGGCCGCCGATATCGTGGCGGGCCGGGTGCCGGCGGAGAAGATCGCCGGCAAGGTCGTGCTGATCGGCAGCAGCCTGCCCAATCTCGGCGGGCTGCGCACCAGCGCCTCCATGCCGCTCGAACCCTCCGTGCAGATCCATGCGGATGTGGCGAACGCCATCCTGACCGACCATATCCCGATGCGCGATACCGGCCTCATACCGATCGAGGCGGGCTTCGCCTTTGTCGCCGGCGCGGCGGTAGCACTTGCAGCCGCGCGGTTGCGCCCGCTCTGGGCGGCACTTGCCGGTCTCGGGCTGGTCGGCATCGTCTTCGGCGCGTCGGTCCTGCTCTATATGCGAACGGCGCTGCTCTCCGATGCGGTCGGCGTCACGCTGATCGTGGCGACGGCGGCGCTGGTCACCGGCCTTCTGCAATTCACCCATGTGCGCCGGGCCGAAGCGACGGCGCGCCTGCGCTTCGCGCAATACCTGCCGCAGTCGGTGGTCTCGCGCTACATCGACAATCCGGACCTGGGCCGCGTGGCCGGCGAGGAGCGCCAGGTGACGGCTTTGTTCACCGATATCGAGGGCTTTTCCACGCTTGCCCAGAAGATCGGCCCGCATGACCTCGTCAGGCTGCTCGACATCTATTTTTCCGAGGTGAATGCGCTGGTGGCGCGCCATGGCGGCATGGTGGACAAGGTGGTGGGCGACGCCGTGCATGCGCTGTTCAACGCGCCCGACGATCTCGACCGCCATGTCGACAAGGCGCTCGCCTGTGCCGATGAAATCCGCACGCTGACCGAAGAGATGCGCCGCCGCCCGACCTTCCTCGACCGCGACTTCGGCCGCACGCGCATCGGCGTGGAAACGGGCATGGCGGTGCTGGGGGAAGTCGGCATCGGCGGCAAGCTCGACTATACCGCCCATGGCGACGCGGTGAATCTCGCCGCGCGGCTACAGGATGCCAACAAGTTCCTGGGTACGCAAATCTGCGTTGGCCCGAACGCAGCCGGCGAAGCCAGCCGGCCGTTGCGCCCCATAGGCAGCCACGAAATCCGTGGCTTCGGCACGATGGAACTCTTCACCTTGGATTAACGGATGCCGGCGCTCGCATAGGCCTCGCGGATGCGGGCCTCGCCCCATTGCGTGATTTCACCGGGCGCAGCCCCGGGGGTGGCGATCTCGACGCCCTGGCCGGGTGCCACCTGCCGCGTGACGCCGCCGCCGGTGACGTCCACGAGGCCATGCTCGACGAAGACCGCGAAGGCGCCGCGGCTGGGGCCTGCAAAGAACTTCGTGCCGCGCACGCCGATCATGCCGAAGGCCGTGCGCACCGTGAGGTCGATCTTGGCGAGGCCTTCCGGACGATCGAAGACCATCTGGCCGGTGCCGAGCTCGATGACGCCGCCCTGCCCGGCGATGAAAGTGTCGATCAGCAGTTCCGTCTCGCTGCCGAGCAGCAGGCTCGTATCGTCGCCGAGTTCGAGCGAGGCGAAGCTCTCCTTGCCGGTCTTCACGAAATCATGGTCCATCAGGCTCGCGCCGGCCTTCAGGCCTTCGAGCCGCTCCGCCTGCTTGCGGGTGACCTCGCCGGTGATCTGCACAGCCTTGCCAATGATCGCATTGGCCTGCGTGGCGCGGACGCCGATGCTGGTGAGCGCAAGCGCCGCGCCGGCGATGAAGAACCGGCGGCTGAGGGTGACCGGAGAGAAAGCGTTGAGCGTTCGCATGACATGCCTTTCGCGCCAGAACAAACCCGACGGATGGAATTGAACCAATACAGGCCGACGCGTCAATCGCGTTTGCCGCCTGCCCTGCAAACCTTATGCGCCGCCCTGCCCCTCTCCCACTGTTCCCGCGGAAACAGCCTTGTTTCGCCGGTCCACTAAGGTGCGGTCATCCAACGAAGGGAGACGGATCATGATTTCGCGATCCACAGGAGTAAAGACGGCTGGCCGCGCCCTTTTCTTCGCGGTCCTGCTTTCCGGCGCCGCAGGCAGCGTCCAGGCCAACACGCTTTCAATCGAAGCCCGCTGCGATGCCAGCGCCGGCAGCCGCTACGACATGACCCGCAACACGGCCTTCGCGCCGGTTGCGCTTGAGGATATCGAGATCGGCGCGGCCCTTTCCGCCTGCCGCGAAGCCTATAATGCCGGCGGCGGTGCCCGCATGGCCTTCCAGCTTGCCCGCGCCCTGGAGCGCGCCGGCCAGGATCTCGAAGCCATGAAGCTCTATGCGGAAGCGGCGGCCCTCGGCCACACCGTTGCGATGGTGAACTACGGCGCCATGCTCGGAAAACGCGGCGATCCCGCCGCCGAATTCAGCCACTACAAGAAGGCTGCGGAACTGGGCGATATGCTCGGCGCCTACAATCTCGGCGTCGCCTATCGCGACGGAATCGGCACGGAGATCAACGGCGCGGAGGCTGCCCGCTGGTTCGACAAAGCGGCAGCAGCCGGTGATGAGACGGCCGCCTTCAATCTCGGCGTGCTGCTCGATGATGGCAGCCTCGTCACCGAGGACAATGCCCGGGCCGCGGCCTTCTACCGGCTGGCCGTCGAGGGCGGCAGCGTCGATGCGATGATCAATCTCGGCCTCATGCTGGAATCCGGCGAAGGCGTTTCGCAGGATCTTTCCGCTGCCGCTGGTTACTTCAAGCAAGCCGCCGATCGTGGCGACAGCTACGGCAAGCTGAAATTCGGCCTGATGCAGCAGAGCGGCACCGGCATCGTGAAGAATGTCGAGCAGGCCGTGAACAGCCTCGTCGCCGCCTTCGAGATGCGTGACGTCGATCTCGAAGTGATCCTGCGCGATGCGCCGGAAAAGCTCAGCGCCGATGCCCGCCTCGCCATCAAGCAGGTGCTGGCCCAGCGCAAGCTGATCGCCGGCGCAGAGAATGCCGAGATCGACCCGATCACGCTCGGCGCCATCGAGAAGCACTACGCCGAAAAGTAAGCACCTCTTTACGCAATTCCGGACGCAAAACCGCTGCACACTTTTGCTGGAATTGCTTTAGCCGATCTCGCCCGCCTGCGGACCCCAGGTGTCCGTCATGGCAAAACCGTTGGCGAGCGGGTCGGTCGGGTCGAGCGCGATCTGGTGCAGGCCGAAGGTCCAGCCCCGGCCGGTGATGGTGGGGATGATCGCCTTGCGGCCGGCAACCTCGGTTTCAGCCGCAAGCCCGACCTCGAATTCGGACCCGATGATCGAGCGCGAGCGGAACGTGTCGCCGACCTTGGCCAGACCACGAGCGTGCAGCGTCGCGAGGTTGGCTGAATTGCCGGTGCCGCAGGGCGAGCGGTCGACGCGGCCCGGCCACATGGTGGTGGCGGTGCGCACCAGGCCATCCGGGTCGCGATCGCGGAACATGACATAGGCGATACCGCTGATTTCCGGGATTTCCGGATGCACGACCTTCATCGACTTGTTGATCAGATCCTTCAGCGCCATGCCGGCGTCGACGAGCGCGCGGGCATTGGCCTTCTCGATCTTCGTGCCGATCTGGTCGACATCGACCAGCGCATAGAAGATGCCGCCATAGGAAATGTCGAAGCGCACGCGGCCCCAGTGCGGCGTGTCGATCTCGACGTCCAGTGCCTCGACGAAGGAGGGCACCATGGTGAGCTTGACCTTCTCGCAGCGCCCGTCGCGGCAGGTCGCCGTCGCCTTGACGAGGCCGGCGGCGGTGTCGAGGATCACCACCGTCTCCGGCTCCTTCATCTCGACGATGCCGGATTCGAGCAGCGCCGTGGTGACGCAGATGGAGTTGGAGCCGGACGAGGCATGCGCCTGGTCGGCCTGCAGGATGATGAAGCCGGCATCGGCCTCCGGGCGCTTGGCCGGCACCAGCAGGTTGACCGAGCCGGTCGCGGCCGCGCGCGGCTCCAGGCAGAGGAAGCGGCGCAGGCTGTCATCGACCGTGTTGATATGGTTGAGCTGCTCGGCGATCGTGTTGCCAGGGATTTTCGGCACGCCGCCGATCGCCACCTTGCCGATCTCGCCTTCGCAATGAACGTCCAGCAACTGGATCGTGCGCTTCCATCTCATGTCGTCTCGCTCCGTCTTTGCCGGCCCGCCGGCGGTGTCGACTCTCTGATATATCAGATCGTCATCTGTTCCAACTGCTTTTCATGCGACAGCATTGCGCGCTACGAAATAGCGCCCGCAACGAGATCCTTTTCATGACCAAGCTCATTGTTTTCACCGACCTGCACATGGTGCCCGAGGGCACGACGATCATTGGCCTCGATCCTTACCAGCGGCTGCTCGCCGGCATCGAGCATGTCAACCGATACCATGCCGATGCCGACCGGGTCATCTTCACCGGCGACCTGACGCACCGCGCCGACACGATGTCCTACGAGCGGTTGCGCGACCTGCTCTCCCTGCTCGTGCCGCCCGCCGCCATCACCATCGGCAACCATGATTATCGCGAGCGTTTCCTGGAAACCTTTACCCATGTGACGCCGGACGAAAACGGCTTCGTGCAGCAGGCGATCGACTTTGACGACTGCCGCGTCGTACTGCTCGACACGCTGTTTGCGCCGCCCTACGACTATCCCATGAGTCATGCCGGTTACCTCTGCGAGACCCGCCTCGCCTGGCTCGACCGCACGCTTTACAGCGCCGACGGCCGGCCGGTGCTCCTCTTCATGCACCACCCGCCGCACAAGACGGGCTTTACCGGCATGGACGCGATCCGGCTCGGCAACGAGGACGCCTTCTACGAGCTTGTGCTCAAACACGGCAATGTCCGCCACATCTTCGCCGGCCATGTGCATCGCACGATCGGCGGCTCGCATCGCGGCATTCCCTTCTCGATCTTCAAGAGCCCGGTGCACCAGCAGCCGATGCCCTTCGACGCGCCGAACGCCTCGCTCTCGGTGGACGAGCCAGCCGCCTACGGCATCGTCGTGGTGACGGAGGAGGGGTTGCAGGTACACAACGAGGATTACGAGATCGCGCGGCGTGATTCCGAGATTGCCTGAGGGCGCCGGTTAACGCGCGTTACACAACGTGAGACGTCCCGGCGCGGCCCTTGGGGAACCGCGCAGGGCCTATGCCGTTCTCTCCGCCGAAGGGGTGGGAAACCCAACTTTCGAAGGAGAAAGACATGCGCAAGATTCTCATGGCCGGTGCCGCCCTGGCACTCATCGGCGCCACGGTCGCCCATGCGGACGACGGCGACAAGGAAGTTCTCGGCGGTGCCGCCGGCGGCGCTGCGGGTGCTGCCGTCGGTGCCGTCGTCGGCGGCCCGGTCGGCGCCATCGTCGGCGGTGTGGCGGGTGTCGCGATCGGTGCGGAAGCCGCCGTTCCGGATGACGCCCGCGTCTATGTGATGGAAAACCCGACGCCGCCGGTGGTGCTTGAAGGCCAGGTCACCGCCGATACGCGCTTCGACGACACCGTCACGCTGACCCCGATCCCCGATCACCCGGACCTCGCCTATGTCTATGTCGACAACCGTCCGGTGATCGTGCGCACGGACAGCCGCCAGGTCGTCTACGCGCCTGAGGTCGAGACGACGGCGAGCATTTCGAGCGACATTCCGGAAGCGACCATCACCTATGTCGAGCGCCATCCGCTCGATCCCGTCCTGCTGGAAGGCCCGGTCGAGGCCGGCGTCGTGATCCCTGAAACCGTGCAGATCGTCGAAGTGCCGGAAAACCCGAACTACGGCTACATCTATGTCGACGAGCGCCCTGTTCTCGTCGACCGCGGCACCCGCGAGGTCATCTGGGTCCGCTGACCCTTGCGGGATGAGTGGAGGGCGGCCCCCCTGCGGGGGCCGCCTTTTCCATGCCTGCCGTTTACTGGCCCGTCGCGGTGACCGCCGTATTTTCAACCGAGCTGCCGAAGCGCAGCCATTGGTCGTTGTAGTTCTTGCGCGTCACCGGATCGAAGACGGCGATCGGCGTCGAGACCGCGATGCTGGCCGCGCTGCCGACCGTCTGCGCCGTGCCGAGCGCCACGGCGCCCAGCCGGTCGCCGATGCCGACCTCGGAATCGGTGACGGTCTGGCCGGCGATCAGGCGGTTGCCGATGAGCTGCACGACCTCCGGGCTTTCGGCAAACTTGCCGTGGTTCAGGCTGTCGCCGGATTTCAGCGCCGTCAGGTCGAGCACCGTGATGCCCTGCTTTTCCAGCATGGAGCGATAGGGCTCCTTCGACGGATCGATCTGGCCGAGCCGGTCGACATTGCCGGAGATGCGGCGCGACAGGGTCAGCGCCCGGTCGTCCTGCGAGACGAAGAGCGTGAAGTTCGGCCGGTCATTGCCGATGGCGCGAAGCTGCTGGCCGAAGACATCGACGTCGAGATCGGGCGAGGCCAGGATGACCTGCTGGATCTTCTTCGGCACGCGCCCGTCGCGGATCGCCATCTGGCGCAGCGTCTCGACCGCCAGCCAGGTGCCCATGGAATGGGCCATGATGGTGATTTCGCCGACTTCCGGCGTGTTGACGGCCGCACGCAGCAACTCCTCCAGCGCATCGCGCGAATAGTTGGTGCTTTCCTTGTCATAGGAATAGTCGAAGATGCTGGCGCGTGACGGCCAGGTGAAGATCACCGGCGCGGCATCGGTCTTCGAATCGTGCACGATCTGCGCGAAACGGTAGACGGCATCCTCATAACGGTTGTTGAAGCCGTGCACAAAGACGAGCACGCGGCGGCTCTTTGGCAGGTGCCCGTCAAGCCAGGCGCGGCCGGCCTGCGCGGTTTCGACCGGCGTCACGCTGACGGTGGAAAAATCCTTCAGCGGATCGGCGGGCAGCTTTTCCGGCCATTGCACCTGGCCGACCTTGCGCTTGTCATCCGCCGGAATGGAGATCGTGATCTCGCGCATCTGGAGATCGGAACCGCGCTCGCCGGAAAACAGCACGCCCGGCTGTTTCGATGGCGCGCGCGTGGTGGCGACGAGCAGGTCGACCGTCGAAACCCCCGCCGGCGGCTCGCCGCCCGGCAGCAGCACGCCTTCCGGCCGGCCGGCACAACCCGCCAGCGCCAGCAGCCCGGCCATGATCACGCGACGCAATACGCGCGGCCTTTCGCGGTTCGTCATGCCCCGCTTCCTTCCGCTCTCCAGGTTTCGCCGGTGCGGCCTCACCCATTCGCCCCTGCTTAGCGGAGCGGCGGGCGGTTTTGAAGCGAAGCGGTGCGGCGGCGGCCTTGCGCGCGGCATGAGCAAGGCAGGCCGTGGCATATCGGTCACGGCCGGCGGCCTTTTCAGACCTGTGGCGGCCCCAAAGCCTCCATCATCCGGTCCCGGCCAACGCGGATAACGTTTTCCATGGCGCGGCGGGCGCCGTCCTCGTCGCGGCGACGGATTTCCTCGACGATGCGCATATGGCTGGCCGCGACATCGCCGATCTTGCCGCGATCAGCGGCCGGCGAGCTCAGCTTGAAGACGCCGGCCAGCGCCGCCTCGATGAGGCTGCCGATGGTGCGCATGAAGGGGTTGCGCGAAGCTTCCATGACGGCGAGATGGAAGCGCAGGTCGGCGAGCGCCAGGCTTTCCGGCGTGTGATCCGGATCACCCATGGCGACGGCGAGCAGCATCATCTGGTTGATATCCGCCTCCACCGCGTGGCGCGCGGCCAAGGCTGCGGCATGCGGCTCGAAACCCAGGCGAATGTCGCTCAGGTGGATGAGGAAACCATCGTCAACGCCGACGGCGAAATGCCAGGTGAGGATGTCACCGTCGAAGAGGTTCCACTCGGCCTTCGGCATCACCCGCGTACCAATGCGTGCCCGCGGCACGATGAGCCCCTTGGCGGCAAGTGTCTTCATCGCCTCGCGCAGCACGGTGCGCGATACGCCAAAGCGCGCCTCCAGCTCCGCATCGCCCGGCAGCGTCGCACCGACCGCGAATTCGCCGGAAACGATCGCCTTGCCGAGCGCATCGACGACCTGCGAATGGCTGGAATGCGCCGCCGCACCGTTCATCATGGTTTCGAGCAGGCCCTTTTTGCGCACGGCTCCGCCCTCTTCGATGAAGGAACTCCTCAGCAGCTCACGTAAAACATCATATTATATTACTATCGTAAACCGCCAAATTTGATCCCGTCCGCTTTCCGCCCTTGCGACAGACAAGCCTCAGGTAAGTCGGCGCCCGTAAGGAGGAGTGAAAGATTGCCGTCGCCTTGAGCGCAACGGGAACTCGCCAGGACAAAGGAACCATGCATGCTCAAGACCGTACGGCACGTCTTCCAGAACCCATTCATCGCCAACGAATGCAATACGTTCGGCATCAATCCCGCGCCGATCCCGACGAACATCTACGAGACCTACGGGCAATGTAACGAGGACTTCATCGTCGAATCGGTTCTGCGCGCCCAGATGCGCCGCGCCGGCCGGTCGATGGACTCGATCCGCTACATCGAGATCGGCGCCAACCACCCGTTCCAGACGAGCGCGACCTACCTGCTCTACAAGCTCTACGGCGCCACGGGCGTGCTGGTGGAGGCGATTCCGTCGCTCGCCGAAACGCTGCAAAAGGCGCGCCCCAACGATACCGTCGTCAACTGCGCCATCAGCGTCTCGCACGAGAAGACGATCAAGCTGCACATCCACGAGAAGAACGAGCTGTCCTCCATTTCAACGGACCACATCTCGATGTTCCAGAATTTCGGCGGCACCGACAATATCGTCGAGTCCATCGAGTGCGAGAACATGCACATCAACGACTTCCTGAAGAAGCACTACGGCACGCATTGCGACTATCTCTCGGTCGACGTGGAAGGCCTCGACGCCGCCGTGCTTTCGGAAATGGACCACGTTTTCCAGCCCACCATTATCCAGTGCGAACACGAAGGCCGCTTCGAGGAATTCGTGCAGATCCTCAAACCCCGCGGCTACGGCTTCCTCGCCCACACGGACGTGAACTCGATCTTCATCAAGACCACGGTGATCTGACGCTCAACGCGACCAGCAATCGCGAGCGAGACTGAGAAGGGTCCGGATTCGGACCCTTTTTCTTTTCTGAGTACCGTCAAGACGCTGACTAAGATCAACGTTGCTACAATCCGGTGACTTTGGTGGGAGGAATCTAAGACCAGATTATTCGATCTGGAAAAGAAATGGCGCACCCGAAGAGATTCGAACTCCTGACCCCCAGATTCGTAGTCTGGTGCTCTATCCAGCTGAGCTACGGGTGCGCTGGCAACAAGGCGTCTACTGCCCGGCTGCGAGGCGGTTCCTAAAGGGATCGCCGGCTTATTGCAAGCGGATTTCTGAGAAAAGATGTACTTTTTTCATCGTGCCGTCACATGCCGCCCGCAACGCCCGGGCGATCAGGCCCGGTGGCGGAAGGCGTCGAGGGGGACGGGGCGGTCGGGCAACTCGATGCGGAACAGCGTGCCGGGCGTTGCCTTTTCCACAAGCGCGATTGTGCCGCCGTGCGCGAGCACCAGTTCGCGGGCGATCGCAAGGCCAAGGCCGGTGCCGCCGGAGCGCACGGAGCCGCGGAAGGCGGCGAAGAGGTTGTCGCGCGCCTTGGCGGGCATGCCGGGGCCGTTGTCGTCGATGGCGATCGACACCACGCTGCCGGTGCGAAGCCCCGTGACGAGCACGGTGCGGCGGTCGGCGGCGGTATCCTGCGCCAGAGCCTCCACCGCGTTGCGGCAAAGATTGTGGATGACGCGGAAGAGCTGCTCGCTATCTGCATCGACCTGAAGGCCGGGCTCGACCTGAAGCACGAACTCGATATCGCCGCGCGCATCGATCGCCAGCACCTCCGAGACCTCCTGCACCAGCGGGCGCAGGGCTACGAAGCGGCGACGCGGCTCCGGCTCGCGCATGCGGCCGTAGGACAGCACCTCGTTCGTATAGCCCACCGCCCGGTCGATGCTGCGCAGAAGTTTTGGCGCGACGCGCTTGACCACCGGGTCGTCGACATCCGACAGGCGATCGGACATCAGCTGGGCGGAGGACAGGATGTTGCGCATGTCGTGGTTGATCTTCGACACGGCGAGGCCGAGGTCGGCGAGGTTCTTCTGTTCCTTCAACGTGCGTTGCAGCGTCTGCTGCATGGCCGCGAGGTGAATGCCGGCCACCGCGATCTCGTCGCGCCCGCCGGAGGGTTTCAGCACGCGGGCGGGGTTGGACGGATCGGCGGCGAATTCCTGGATGTTCGCCGTCATGCGGCGCATCGGGCGGATCAGCAGGCGGTTGAGCGCGAAGAAGATGGGGCTCGCGGTGACCAGCGAGATGATCATCGACAGGATGAAGACGTTGCGCGCATAGCCGAGCATGGCGCGGCGCAGCGCGCGTTCGTCGAGCAGGAGTTCGATGCGCGTGCTCGATTCGCCGACCGGGCCATAGACGCGGATGACGCGGTCGCCGCCGAAGATCAGCGTGTCGAAGGCGTCGTAGACGGCGGTGAGCGTCGAAACGTCCGAGAGGTCATATTCCGCATCGATGCTCGGCGGCATCTCGACGGCGGCGACCATGCGCGAGGCGTCCTGCTTCTTCAGGATGATCGCCTTGGCGCCGGTCGCCATCAGCGTCTCCTGCTGCACGGCGCGCGGCAGTTCCTGGTCCGGCAGGCCTTCGATGACGACGCTGGCGGCGGCCGCCGTGTTCAGGCGGTCGCGCAGCCATTGCAGGCGCATATTGGCGACCGAGGGCACGAAGATCAGCACTTCCGCGATCATGACGAAGACGGCGGTGAGGAGGAGCAGCCTGCCCGAAAGCCCGGACAGGAAGCCGACCGCCGGCACCGGCGTCTCGGTCAAGGACGGCGTCCCGTCTCTGTCCACCATGACTCAACTCCTGGACACGCCGCAGAACGGCAAACGGCGTCGCCATCCGAGGATCGACGACGCATTTTCGGCATCAGCCAATAGCCAATCATAGGAGATTACGGCAATTTTTCCAACGCCGTTGCAGGCCGCAATAAAAAGCGCGGCGATCCAACGACCGCCGCACCCGGGTTATAAGAATCCCGCCGGGGAATCCGGCTATCGATCAGAACTCTTCCCAGTTCTCCTGCGCGACGGCCGCCGTTGCGGTGGCGCGGCTGCCGCCGAAGGCGCGGGTGACGTTGCCGATCATGCGGCGGGCCGGTGATTCGACCGGGCGGGTATCGGCCCGTGCCGGCGCCATGCGCTGTACGGTGTCGCCGGTGCGGAAGCGCGCCATGAGATCGGCCAGGCTGTCGGCCTCGCTTTTCAGCTTGTGCGTGGCGGCGGAGGTTTCCTCCACCATCGCAGCATTGTGCTGGGTGACCTGATCCATCTGGTTGATGGCGGTGCTGATTTCCTGCAGGCCCGTCGCTTGCTCGCGGGCGGCGGTGGCGATCGCGTGGATGCGGTCGTTGATGGTGACGACGCGGGTTTCGATGTCCGAAAGCGCCAAACCGGTTTCCTGCACATATTTCACGCCGACGGCCACTTCGCTGCCGGACTTGGTGATGAGGCCCTTGATGTCCTTCGCGGCGCTTGCGGCGCGCTGCGCCAGTTCGCGCACTTCCTGCGCGACGACGGCAAAGCCCTTGCCGGCCTCACCGGCGCGGGCCGCCTCGACGCCGGCATTGAGCGCCAGCAGGTTGGTCTGGAAGGCGATCTCGTCGATCACCGAGATGATCTGGCTGATTTCGTTCGAGGCCTGCTCGATGCGGCTCATCGCACCGATGGCGTTGCGCACGATATCGCCGGACTGTTTTGCGCTCCGCGTCGCCTCGCCGACCATGCTGGTCGCCTCGTTCGCCCGCTCCGTCGAATTCTTGACGGCGGCGGTGATCTCTTCCAGCGCGGCGGAGGTTTCTTCCAGTGCTGCGGCCTGCTGCTCGGTGCGCTTGGAGAGGTCGTCGGAAGCGGTGCGCAATTCGCCGGAATTGGCGTTGATCGCGTCCGTCGAGGCGCGCACCTCGCGCATGGTGCGCTGGAGGGTGGCGAAGGTAGCGTTGACGTTCTGCTGCAATTCGGCGAAGGCGCCGCGGAACGTGCCGTCCATGGTCTGCGTCAGGTCGCCTTCGGCCAGCGCGCCGATGACGCGACGGGTTTCGGCAATGCCCTCCTCGACGCCGGCAACGAGTTCGTTGACGCTGCGGGCGAAGCGGTTGAGGTCCTCGTTCTGGTAGTCCTTGCCGATGCGCGAGGAGAAATCGCCGGCGGCGGCGGCATGCACGACGGTGGCGATGGACGACTGGAGGTCGGCGCTCTTTTCGCGCAGCACCTGCTCCTGGGCGTTGAGGTCGCGCACGGTGATGGCGTTCTGGCGGAAAATCGCGACGGCGCCGGCCATTTCGCCGATCTCGTCCTTGCGGCCGGCATAGGGCACCTCGGTGTCGAGGTCGCCGCCGGCAAGACGGTTCATTGTGTGCGTGACGTTCTGGATCGGGCGGCTCAGCTCGTTGGTCGCGATGTAGAAGGCTGCGCCGCCGCCGATGAGCAGGCCGGCGCCGACTGTGCCGAGCACCAGCGTGAGCATGAGGGTCTCGAAGGCGGCGATATCGGCCTTGATCGCGGTCAGGTTCTCGTTGTCCGTCTGGACGACGGCATCGATTTCCTTCTGGAAGGCCTTGCGGTTGGCGCGGTTGAGCTCGTTGTTGCCCTGTTCGTTGGCGGCGGCGATCGAGACCGTCGTGCCGAGGCGGGCGGTTTCCGTGCGGAAGGTGCGGAATTCGGCGGAGCGCGCGACGACGGCGTCGAAGGCGGGCTTCTGCTCCGCCGGCACGATCGGCTGCCATTCCTTCAGCGTCTCGTCGATGCCGTTCAGTTCCTTGGCGATGCCTTCGGCGAATTTCTGCGCGCCTTCCATATCCTTGGAGGCGTAGATGCCGCGGGCTTCCATCACCACGGCAGTGACCTGGCGGTTCAGGTGCTCGCCGAGGAAGGCGCGGTCGGCGGCATTCTCATACTGGTGGAGCTTCTCGCTGAACTCCGAGACCACATGCACGGCGATACCGCCGATGCAGACGGAGATGAGGCCCATCACGCCCACGATGAGGTAAATCTTGCCGCGTATCTTCACGTCGAACTCCAAAAGGCACGGATACAGGATCGACAAAACGGCACGCCCGTTCTGTCCGTGGAGATGAACGGTAAACGCTAAAGGTTAATTAGATTTTGAGGGAACCCGCTCAAACGGGAGGCGAGTGAATTTCCGCTAATATTCTGAAGTACAAAATTTCCCAAGAAAATCAGGCGATTTTCCTTACGTAAGGTGAGGCAAACATGACGATCTGCACGTCGCGCTCAACCGCAGGTGGCCGACGTTTTAACGATTGTGACAGTTAAGGCCGTGGTCCGCCGGCAATTGACTTTCCCCCGGCTTTGCCCTTATAAGCCGCGCACGTCTGGAAACTGCCTTCCCGCGAGGGCCGGGCTGTGCCGGACTTTGAACGCTGCTTGCGTTAACGCAAACCCAAGAAGGGCCGCACACCGCGGTATTAAATAAATGACCAAGCGTACCTACCAACCCTCCAAGCTTGTTCGCAAGCGTCGTCACGGCTTCCGTGCCCGCATGGCTACCAAGGGCGGCCGCAAGGTTCTGTCCGCACGCCGTGCACGCGGCCGCGCAAGCCTCTCGGCCTAAGGCCGTGAATGCCCGGAACCGAGGCGACGGGCAATGACGAAAACTGTTAGACAATCTGCTGTCGGACGGCTGAAAAGCCGTCCGCAGTTTCTTTTTGTGCGCGAGGGAGAGAAGCGCAGGGGATCGCTGTTCCTTCTCGAAGTGCGCGACCGGCAGATGCCGGACGAACAGCCCCGCGTCGGCTTTACCGTTACCAAGAAACACGGCAATGCCGTGGAACGCAATCGCATGCGGCGGCGCCTGAAAGAGGCGGTGCGGCTATCCGCCGGGTTTGCAATGGAGCCCGGACACGACTATGTGGTTGTCGCCAGACGGGACGTGTTGCACGCGCCGTTCAAAACCCTTGTGGCCGGTCTCAAGGAGAGGATCGCGACAAGGCAGAAACAGAAGCAGCAGCAGCGCCCTGCTGCTCCCGGGAAAGAGTGATGGAAAACAACCGCAATTATTTCGTGGCGATCGCGCTGTCCGTGCTGATCCTCGTTGCCTGGCAGTTCCTCTATGTGAACCCGAAGCTTGAAAAGGACCGCGCCGCGCTCGAAGCGCAGCAGGCCCAGAGCGGGCAGACGACCACTGCCGGCGGCACGACCACGACGGGTACGGGCACGGCGACTGGAACGGGCACGGCGACGAGCGGCGCGCTGCCGGGCGGTGCCGCGACGGCCACCACGACCGAGACGCGCGAGGCAGCCCTTGCCAAGTCCGCCCGCGTCGAAATCGACACGCCTTCGCTTTCCGGTTCCATCGCGCTCACCGGTTCCCGCTTCGACGACCTGAAGCTCAAGGGCTTCCACCAGACCGTCGACAAGTCGAGCCCGATCATCACCCTGCTCAGCCCGGCCGAAGCCGAACACGGCTACTTCGCCGAAATCGGCTATGTCGGCAGCGAGACGACCGGCCAGGTTCCCGGCCCGCAGACCGTCTGGACGCAGGACGGCACCGGCAAGCTGACGCAGACCACCCCGGTCAAGCTCACCTATACCAACGACAAGAACATCACTTTCACCCGCACGATCTCGGTCGACGAACATTACATGTTCACGATCGCCGACAGCATCGAGAACCGCACGGAAGCGGCAATCGCGCTGTCGCCCTACGGCCGCTCGACGCGCTTCTTCAAGCCGACCGAACCGTCCGTCTACGTGCTGCACGAAGGCTTCATCGGCGTGCTCGGCAATCTCGGCCTGCATGAGGTGAAGTACACCACGACCGAGGAAGACACGACGGTTGCGCCCGGCAAGGCGACCGGCGGCTGGCTCGGCATCACCGACAAATATTGGGCGACGGCCATCGTGCCGCCGCAGGCGACGCCCTACGAGACGCGCTTCTCCTACTTCAAGGACGGCCGCCCGCGCTACCAGGCGGATTACCGCCAGGACGACATTTCCATTGCACCCGGCCAGACGATCGAGGTGAAGAACCTGTTCTTCGGCGGCGCCAAGGAAGTGCCGATCATCGACCAGTACGAGACGTCCTACGCCATTCCGCAGTTCGACCTGATGATCGACTGGGGCTGGTTCTGGTTCTTCACCAAGCCGATGTTCCAGCTGATGGACTTCTTCTTCCGCTACTTCGGCAATTTCGGCATCGCGATCCTGATCACCACGATCGTCGTCAAGGGCCTGTTCTTCCCGCTTGCCAACAAGCAGTACGCCTCCATGGCGAACATGAAGAAGATGCAGCCGAAGATGGAGGAGCTGAAGGCCAAGCACGGCGACGACCGCATGGCGCTGCAGCAGGCGACGATGCAGCTCTACAAGGAAGAGAAGATCAATCCGCTGGCGGGCTGCTGGCCGATCCTCCTGCAGATCCCGGTCTTCTTCGCGCTCTACAAGGTCATCTACGTCACGATCGAGATGCGGCATGCGCCGTTCTTCGGCTGGATCCAGGATCTTTCCGCGCCTGATCCGACGTCGCTGTTCAACCTGTTCGGCCTGCTGCCCTACGACGTGCCGCACTTCCTGATGATCGGCGTCTGGCCCATCATCATGGGCATCACGATGTTCCTGCAGATGCGCATGAACCCGACGCCGCCGGATCCGACCCAGGCGATGATCTTCACCTGGATGCCGCTGATCTTCACCTTCATGCTGGCGACCTTCCCGGCCGGCCTCGTGATCTACTGGGCCTGGAACAACACGCTCTCGATCATCCAGCAGGCGATCATCATGAAGCGCCAGGGCGTGAAGATCGAACTCTTCGACAATCTCAAGGGATTGTTCGGGAAAAAAGCCGGATCACCCTGACGGCCCTTCCGACGTAACATCAGAAACCCCGGCCTTGCGCCGGGGTTTTCTTTTGCCGTTTTTTTATGCACGGCCCGCTTGCGACATCGTCTCGTCGCTGGCATGGAAGCGCCGCAGGCGCGGCTTCTGGCATGCTTGCGACAATCCCGAACCTGCGAGCGCCCCATGTCCGCCTCATCGCTTCCGCTCACCCCCACCGTTCCGGACAGCCGGGGGCAGGGGTATGGCGCCGCCCTGGTGCTCGGCTCCGCCGTCGTGTGGAGCTTTGGCGGCACGCTGGCGCGGTTTCTCACCATCGAGGACGGCTGGATCGTTGTCTTCTGGCGCTCGCTCTTCGCCGCCCTCTTCCTGCTCGGCTTCATGCTGGTGCGCGACGGGCCGCGCGGCACGGTGCAGCTCTTCAAGGGCATGGGCCTGGCCGGCGTCGCGGTCGGCGTCTGTTTCGCGGTCGCCTCCACCGCCTTCATCCTCGCGCTCGCCTATACGACGGTCGCAAACGTCGTGCTGATCCAAGCCGGCGTGCCGCTGATCGCGGCGCTGATGGCCTGGCTGCTCTTTCGCGAGCGGATCGCCCTCCACACCTGGATCGCGATTGCGGCCGTGATCGGCGGCGTCGCCATCATGGTCTCGGAATCGCTCGGCGGCAGCGTCTCGATGATGGGCGACGCGCTCGCCATCCTCATCGCCTTCGCCTTTGCCACCGCGACGATCATCACGCGACGCTTTGCGCATGTGCGCATGACGCCCGCCGTCTTTCTCGGCACGGTCATCGCCTGCCTGACGGCGGCAAGCCAGGCCTCCGGCTTTGCCGTGACGGCAAGCGAGCTCGGCATCCTCATCGTCTTCGGCGCGCTCAATTTCGGCCTCGGCCTTGCGCTCTTCGTCACCGGCGCGCGCCTCATCCCGTCCGCCCTTGCGGCCCTGCTCGGCACGGCCGAGACCGTGCTGGGACCTCTCTGGGTGGCCGTCATCCATGGCGAAATCCCCGGTCTGAGGACCGTCATCGGCGGTGTGATCGTGCTAGCGGCGCTGCTTTGTTATCTCGGCGTGGAGCTCTGGCGCCAGCGCCGCGCTTGACTTTCGCGGCCAAAACCCGGAAGCGGGGGGCTGACAACAAAGGCGAGATTTATGACCGAGACGACATCCCCGGACGACAAGCCGCTGTTCGGCAGGCCGTGGATCTTCATCCGCGGCGTGCCGGCCATGAAGTTCCTGCCGCCGGAAGGCCCGGCCGAGGTCGCCTTTGCCGGGCGGTCGAATGTCGGGAAATCGTCGCTGATCAACGCGCTCGTCGGCCACAAGGGCCTGGCGCGCACCTCGAACACACCCGGCCGCACGCAGGAACTCAACTATTTCGTTCCGGACGGGTTTTCGGGGGCGGAAGGCGACCTGCCGCCGATGGCGCTCGTCGACATGCCCGGCTACGGCTATGCGCAGGCGCCGAAGGAACAGGTCGACAACTGGACCAAGCTCGTCTTCGATTACCTGCGCGGACGCTCGACGCTGAAGCGCGTCTATGTGCTGATCGACAGCCGCCACGGCGTCAAGCCGAACGACGAGGAAGTCTTTGCCCTGCTCGACAAGGCCGCCGTCTCCTACCAGCTTGTGCTGACCAAGACCGACAAGATCAAGGATGTCGGCGTGCCGCGCCTCGTCGAGGAAACGCTGCTGAAGATCAAGAAGCGCCCGGCCGCCTATCCGGAGGTGCTGGCCACCTCATCGGAAAAGGGCCGCGGGCTCGATAGCCTGCGCAGCGCCATCATCACCGCCATCCAGCGCTAAGCTCAATCAAAACGAGCTGAACCCGAAGCAATAACCGGGCCGGTGACGCTGCCGGTCTGCGAGCCGCCGAAGGGCTCGACGCTGACGGCAAGCTGGGCGCCCTGCACGAGGCGGGTGCGCATCTCCGCCGGCACCGCAAGTTCACCCTCGCCGGTCTGCGGCAGCACGCCGAGCGAGACCGGTGCCCTGCCCTCCTGCGTCAGCCACAGTTCCAGCGACTTTTCCTTCTCCTTGCCGCCGGCGACGGGGGTGATGCGGATCGCGCCACTCGTGTCGTCGTAGCGCACCACCAGATTGACCGCCGCCCCCTCGCCCGTGAGATCCGCAACCAGCCGGCCGCCGCTCATCGGGCGCGGCGCCAGGAGCGCGCTCATCGAGAAGGCGAGCCCGGCGGTCACGGCGAAGGAGGCGAGGGCGAAGGCCCGCCAGAAGGCGAGCGAGCCCCAGCAGCCGCCGGCGACCTTGCCGGAAAACGCGGCGTCGCGCATATCCGCGCCGAGCAGGCGCTGCTCCATCGGGGAACGGGCGCGCGGCGGCAGGTGCAGGGCCTCGTAGTCGTCGTTGAAGGTGGAGAGGTTTTCTTCCCACCGGTTTACCATGGCGGCGAACTGGCGATCCTTCGCCAGCCGCGCCTCGACCTTGCGGCGGTCTTCGGCGGAAAGCACCCCGAGCACATATTCGCCGGCGATCACCTCGTCGCGGCGGGGGTCTCTCATGTCTTTGTCAGGCGCCGTCATCGGCTCATGCACTCTCTCGATTTCGACCGGTTCCCATCAGGCGCGGTCCTCGTCTTGCCTATATAAGCATGCAGGCGCGGTTTTGCTCATGAAACGAACGAGCAGCGCATCATATTCCCCATCGGCTTTCGTTGCCACCGATCCGGCATTGCGACGGGCCATCCTTTCTTCTTTTTCTCCCCCTTGGCCGCATTGTGGCCGACGGATCATTCCATCGTCACAAAACATGCGTTAAACAGGCGCCCACCCATTCCCACGAGGCCGCCATGTCCCTATCCGAAAGCGAAACCCAAGCCCGCCTTCTCGCGCAAGCCCTGCCCTACATGCAGCGCTACGAGAACAAGACCATCGTGGTGAAATATGGCGGCCACGCCATGGGCAATGCGGAACTCGGCAAGGCTTTCGCAAGCGACGTGGCGCTGCTCAAGCAATCCGGCGTCAACCCGATCGTCGTGCATGGCGGCGGCCCGCAGATCGGCGCCATGCTGACCAAGATGGGCATCGAATCGAAATTCGAAGGGGGTCTGCGCGTCACTGACCAGAAGACGGTGGAGATCGTCGAGATGGTGCTTGCCGGCTCGATCAACAAGGAGATCGTCGCGCTCATCAACCAGACGGGCGAATGGGCGATCGGGCTCTGCGGCAAGGACGGCAACATGGTCTTCGCCGAAAAGGCCAAGAAGACCGTCATCGACCCGGACAGCAATATCGAGCGCATCCTCGATCTCGGCTTCGTCGGCGAAGTGGTGGAAGTCGACCGCACGCTGATCGACCTGCTGGCGAAATCCGAAATGATCCCGGTCATCGCCCCGGTGGCGCCCGGCCGCGACGGCCACACCTACAACATTAACGCCGACACTTTTGCCGGTGCCATCGCTGGCGCGCTGAACGCCACGCGCCTGCTCTTCCTCACCGACGTGCCGGGCGTGCTCGACAAGAACGGCCAGCTCATCAAGGAGCTTTCGGTCGCGCAGGCCCGCGAACTCATCAAGGACGGCACGATTTCCGGCGGCATGATCCCCAAGGTCGAGACCTGCATCGACGCCATCAAGGCGGGCGTTCAGGGCGTCGTCATCCTCAACGGCAAGACCGCGCATTCCGTGCTGCTCGAAATCTTCACGGAGCACGGCGCCGGCACGCTGATCGTGCCCTGATTACCAGAACAGAAGCCCGAGGATGCCGCAGACGATCAGCAGGCATCCCACCACTTCCGTGCGGTTCACCCGTTCGTGGAAGAGGAAATACGAGGCCATGAAGGTGAAGACCAGCTCGATCTGGCCGAGCGCACGCACATAGGCGACCTGCTGGAGGCTCATCGCGGTGAACCAGCAGGCCGAGCCCAGCACGCCGGCAATGCCGACCAGCGCGGAGGAGCGCCAGCTTTTCAGCACCTGAACGATCTCGTTCTTGTCCTTCCATAACATCCAGACCAGCATGAAGGCGGTCTGGAAGGTCGTGACGCAGGCGAGCGTAACCGCGGCATTCATGATCGGGCCGGGGCCGTCCAGCGACAGGGACGCGCTGCGGTAAGCGACCGCCGAGACGCCGAAGACGGCGCCCGAGGCGATACCGATCAGCGCGGTGCGGCTGCTCAGGGCGGCGAATGTGTTGCGCCAGGAGAGCGGCGCGCGGGCGACCGAGATCAGCATCACGCCGATGACGCCGACCACGATGGCGATGACGGCGCCGAAGGTGATGCGCTCGCCGAGCAGCACGAAGCCGAAGATCGCCGCCTGCACCGGCTCCGTCTTGGAATAGGCGGTGCCGACGGCAAAATTCCTGAGCGAGAACAGGTAGACCAGCAGCATGGTCGCAAAGATCTGCGCGAGGCCGCCGATGACCGCCCAAAACGCGAAGGTCCAGTTGAGCACCGGGAAGGCGAAGCCGACGATCCAGTGCAGCACCACCACATAGAGGATCGCCAGCGGAAAGCCGTAGCCGAAGCGCACGAAGCTCGCGCCGCGCGTGCCGAGCTTGCCCTGAAGGTGCTTTTGCAGGGCCGAGCGCAGGTTTTGCAGGAAGGCGGCGGCGATGGTGATGGGGATCCAGAGTTCCATGCCCTGCCGCTAGCATGCGGGCCGGACCAAATCCATCACCCGCGCCGTCCGCCACGGAAAATTCCGTTTCCCTCGGCTGTGGCCCGTGTCATAAGACGGCCCATGACCGACCTTCCGAGCAAAGCCGACTTCGCCCATGTGCGTGACTGGGTCTTCGACCTGGACAACACGCTCTATCCGCATCACGTCGATCTCTTCGCCCAGATCGACAAGAACATGACGGCTTACGTCTCGGCGCTGCTCGGGCTTTCGCGCGAAGACGCGCGGGCCTTGCAGAAGCAATATTATTTCGAGCACGGCACAACGCTGCAGGGCCTGATGCTGCACCATGGCGTCGACCCGACGGACTTCCTCGAAAAGGCGCATGCCATCAACTACGAGGTCCTGGCGCCCGACGTCGACCTCGGCGAGGCGATCAAGGCCCTGCCCGGCCGCAAGTTCATCTTCACCAATGGCAGCGTGAAACATGCCGAGATGGCGGCGCGTGCGCTCGGCATCTTCGACCATTTCGACGACGTCTTCGATATCGTTGCGGCGGAATATGTGCCGAAGCCGGCGGGTGCGACCTATGACAAGTTCATGGCGCTGCATCGGGTGGACACGAACCATGCCGTGATGTTCGAGGACCTGCCGCGCAACCTGCTGGTGCCCAAGACGCTCGGTATGAAGACCGTGCTCTTGACGCCGCGCGACGAGCATCACGAGTTCGCCGATGCCTGGGAAAAGCGCTCCGACGCGGACCAGCACATCGACTACATGACCTCGGACCTGACGGGTTTCCTCAAGGCGCTGCTCTAAATTTTTTTGCCGCATTATCCGACGCCGAAGCGATGCCGCTTCGGCTGGAAATGTTCTAGCCCGCCACATTCCGGACACGGAAAAAACCCTTATTCGTCAAAAGGTTGAATTACCAATTTGTAACTGGCGCAAGCCGGCGTTCTCCCTATCCTGCCATCAGGGACGATGATGGATGGACAAGGAAACGACCATGACTGGAAAAGAACTTCTCCTCGGCGCCGTTGCGGCCGGACTTCTTCTTTCGGGCGCCACCGCCCCCGCTTTCGCCGCCAAGGGCGAAGGCAAACATGGCCAGCGCGGCGCTGCCATGATCGAGCGCCTCGACGACAACAAGGACGGCAAGGTCTCGCTCGACGAGTTCAAGACGAATGTTTCGGCGACCTTCAAGACCTTCGATGCCGACGGCAATGGCCAGGTGACGAAGGACGAGATCAAGGCCCGCCGCGATGCCTTCCGGCAGGCCCGCAAGGCCGTACGCGATGCGGCCGGTGCCGACAAGGATAAGGCGATCGAGGCGCTGCGCGCTGCAGGCCCCATTATGCTGCCGGGTGCCGGTCGCATGTTCGACCGCGCCGATACCGACAAGAACGGCACGCTCTCCGAAGCGGAGGTTCTTGCTTCCGCGCAAACCATCTTCGAACGCCGCGATCGCAACAAGGATGGCGCCCTCGATATGGCCGATGCCGGCCAGCAAAAGGGCAAGGGCCATCACGGCAAGAACCGTGAGGATCGCGCCGAACGCATGCTGAAGCGCCTCGACGCCAACAGCGATGGCAAGCTCTCCCAGGACGAGATGCTGACACGCGCCTCGCAGACCTTCGAGCGCTTCGACACGGACAAGAACGGCGAGGTGACGAAGGCCGAGGTCGATGCGAAGCGTGACGCCTTCCGCGATGCCCGCAAGGCGTTCAGCGAGGTCAAGACGACAGACGGCGAAGCCCGGCAGGAAGCCCGCAAGGCGCTGCGCGACGCCCGCATGGACCGCATGGGCAGCCGCATGTTCGAGCGCGCCGACGCCGACAAGAACGGCACGCTGACCAAGGCGGAAATGGAAACGGCGGCCGCCACCATGTTCAAGCAGCGCGACGCCAACGGCGACGGCTTCATCACCGCCGACGAAATGGGCAGGCGCGGCAAATAATCAGCACGACCAACTCAAAACGCCCCGGTCGATTGCCGGGGCGTTTTTTTTGGAAGCCGTCCCTCCCCACCACGTCATCCTCGGGCTTGACCCGAGGATCTATAGGCGTCTGCGGCGTGGATGCTCGGGTCAAGCCCGAGCATGACGGAGGTGAGGTGGCGGTCCGGCCAAAACCGGTTCGTCTGTCTCAGCCGTGCGCCGCAGCGACGGCGACGCTTTCGGCTTCCAGCTTCTCGTAGAAGTCGACGATGATGTTCCAGGCCTCGTCGGCCGTCTCGACGAACTGCATCAATTCAACATCTCCTGGCGCGATCGTGCCGAAGGCGGCGAGCGCGTCGAAATCGATGATCTTGTGCCAGAATTCCTTGCCGAACAGGATGAGCGGCACCAGCGCCATGCGTCCCGTCTGCATCAACGTCACCGTCTCGAACAGCTCGTCGAGCGTGCCGAAGCCGCCCGGAAACACCGTGACCGCCTTGGCGCGGAGCAGGAAATGCATCTTGCGGATCGCGAAATAGTGGAAGTTGAAGCTGAGCTCCGGCGTCACATAGGGGTTCGGCGCCTGCTCGTGCGGCAGCACGATGTTGAGGCCGATCGACGGCGCGCCGACATCGGCCGCGCCGCGATTGCCCGCCTCCATGACGCCCGGCCCGCCGCCGGTGACGACGACATATTCCTTGTAGTCCAGTTCCGCCGACCGCTCGGAACACATGCGCGCGAATTTGCGGGCTTCCTCGTAATAGACCGAGGCGGCTTCGAGATTGGCGCGCTGGGTCTCGTTGCGCGCCGCCCAGGCGTCCTGGCCGGGGGCGGGAATGCGCGCCCCGCCGAACATCACGACGGTCGACTTGATGCCGCGCTCGGCGAGCATCATCTCGACCTTCAACAGTTCGAGCTGGAGGCGCACCGGGCGCAGTTCCTCGCGGCAGAGGAAATCGTCGTCGACATAAGCGAGGCGGTAAGCGGGGTTCGCCGATTGCGGCGTCTGCGGCACGACGGAGGCACGGTGCTTGTCCTGCGCGCTGTCGGCCAACGGGTCCCAGACGCCGTCCTTGCGGCGCAGGTTCTTCTTCTTCAGTTTTGCCATGTCACTTTCCTGCTTTTCCGTCCTACGGGATTACCATTTCGCCCGTGCGACAGTATCTGCCGGAAAGGGGCTTCATCTTTCCCGGCACTTGCTCTAGAGCATTTTTTAGATTGATGAAATCAACCTTCCGGCATCCCGACCATCGAAAATAAGCGTCGAAGTTTAAGGAATTCCGATGAGCACGTCCAACCTGTCCGCCCTTTCCGCAACCATCGACCGCGCCTTCGAGGAACGGGACGGCATTTCCACCGGCACGCGCGGCGAAATCCGCGATGCGGTGGAGACTGCGCTGAACCTGCTCGACACCGGCAAGGTGCGCGTCGCCGAGCGCGGCGAGGACGGCAACTGGACGGTCAACCAGTGGCTCAAGAAGGCCGTGCTGCTCTCCTTCCGCCTCAACCCGATGGAAATCGTCAAGGGTGGGCCTGGCGAATCCTCCTGGTGGGACAAGGTGCCCTCCAAGTTCGATGGCTGGAGCGTCAACGAATTCGAGAAGGCCGGCTTCCGCGCCGTGCCGAACTGCGTCGTGCGCCGCTCGGCCTATATCGCGCCGAACGCCATCCTGATGCCCTCCTTCGTCAATCTCGGCGCCTATGTCGGCGAAGGCACGATGGTCGATACCTGGGCGACGGTCGGCTCCTGCGCGCAGATCGGCAAGCATGTGCATCTGTCCGGCGGCGTCGGCATCGGCGGCGTGCTGGAGCCGATGCAGGCTGGCCCGACGATCATCGAGGACAATTGCTTCATCGGCGCCCGCTCGGAAGTCGTCGAAGGCTGCATCGTGCGTGAAGGCTCCGTGCTCGGCATGGGCGTCTTCATCGGCAAGTCGACCAAGATCGTCGACCGCGCGACCGGCGAAGTCTCCTACGGCGAAGTGCCGCCCTATTCCGTCGTCGTCGCGGGCTCCATGCCGTCGGACAAGACCATGCCGAACGGCCTGCCGGCCCCCGGCCTCTACTGCGCCGTCATCGTCAAGCGCGTCGATGCGCAGACCCGCTCGAAGACCGGCATCAACGAACTTCTGAGGGACTGAGCCATGGCAGCCGTCGAGGAGCAGAGGCCGAGCCTCGCCTGGCTCTTCTTCGGCTGGACCGGCCGGGTGAGCCGGGCGCCCTTCGCGCTCGGCTGGGCCTTCTGGCTCATGCTGCTTTCGGCCTCGCTCGCCCGCATCATCATCGTGCCGAAGGAGGATCCGTCCTTCCTCCTCTGGTCCTTCGTCTTCATCGGCACGGCGATCGTCTCCACCGTTTCCTCCGTCCTGCTGACGGTCAAGCGGCTGCACGACATGAACCTGCCGGTGCCGCTGATCATCTGCCTATTCATCCCCGCCATCTCCTTCTTCGCGCTCATCGCCTTCCTGGTCTGGCCCGGCACGAACGGGCCGAACGAATATGGCGACCAGCCCAACCGCCCGAAGGACTGAGTGCGGCTCGTGACAGGCCCCGGGCGATCGGCTAAACCTCAAACCCACGTCTCCCCTCTCGCGTTGTGACCGCATGCCCATGACCTCTGCCGATCCGATCGCCAATCTCGCAACGCTCATCCGCTGCCCCTCCGTGACGCCCGCCGAAGGCGGCGCGCTGACGGCGCTTGCCGCCATGCTGGCGCCGCTCGGCTTCACGGTGGAGCGTATGACGGCCAGCGAGCCCGGCATGCCGGATATCGAGAACCTTTATGCCCGCATCGGCACGGAAGGCCCGCACCTGATGTTTGCCGGCCATACGGATGTGGTGCCCGTCGGCGACGCCGCCGCCTGGACGCATGACCCGTTCGGCGCCGATATTGCCGATGGCGAGATGTTCGGCCGTGGTGCCGTGGACATGAAGGGCGGCATTGCCTGCTTCGTCGCCGCCGTGGCGCGCCAGATCGCGAAGAACGGGCCGCCGAAAGGTTCCGTCTCCTTCCTCATCACCGGCGACGAGGAAGGCCCGGCCGTCAACGGCACAATCAAGCTACTGCAATGGGCGGCGACACGCGGCGAGCGCTGGGATGCGTGCCTCGTCGGCGAACCGACCAATCCCGACCAGCTCGGCGACATGATCAAGATCGGCCGCCGCGGCTCCGTCTCCGGCACGATCACCGTACATGGCGTGCAGGGGCATGCGGCCTATCCGCACCTTGCCGACAATGCCGTGCGCGGCGTGATCGCGCTCACCAGCACGCTGATGCATCCGCCCTTCGACGCCGGCACCGAAAGTTTCCAGCCGTCGAACCTCGAAGTGACGACGATCGACGTGGGCAACCGCGCCACCAACGTCGTCCCGTCTCAGGCGAGCGCCAGCTTCAACATCCGCTTCAACGACACATGGACCGCCGAAACCGTGATGGAGGAGATCGTGCGCCGGCTCGATGCCGCCGCGCGCGACGAGACGCTTCGCCCCGGCCGCGAGCCCGTGCGCTACGACGTCAAATGGGCCGAGCGGCCGAGCCACGTCTTTCTCACGCGCAACAACCAGCTGATCGCCTCCATGTCCGGCGCCATCGAGGCCGTCACCGGCCGTGCGCCAAAACTGTCGACGACCGGCGGCACGTCCGATGCGCGCTACATCAAGGACTATTGCCCGGTGGTGGAATTCGGCCTTGTCGGCCAGACCATGCACATGGTGGACGAGCGGGTGGCCGTCGCCGACCTCGAAACGCTGACCGTGATCTACCAGACCTTCATCGAACGCTGGTTCGGCGATGCCCGGGCTTGACGAGGTCCTGCACTACCTGACCGGTGTCTTCCTGCTTGTGCGACAGAAGCAGGACGGTTTCGGCTGGCTGGATCTGACGTTGCGCGGGCTTACACGTTCGTTCTGGGCGATCGTGTGGTGCCTGCCGGCCTTCGCCGTCATCTGGGCCTCCTGGCGCCTCTATTATCTCGGCAGCATGCCGGCGGGAACGCCGGCGGGCGTCGCCTTCTTCGTCAAGCTGCTGGTGATCGATCTTGCGGGCTGGCTGCTGCCGCTGGTGCTGCTCGCCGCCGGCGCGCGCCCGCTTGGCTACGGCAAACAGCTCGGCGTGGTGGTCACCGCGAGCAACTGGATCGCCGTCCCCTTCGCCTACGCCGCCGCCGTCCCCTTCGCGATGACGCTCCTGCTGCCCGAAAGCGCGCCCTTTGCCGGCCTGCTGCTCTATGCGGTGTTCGGCGCGAGCGTCGTGCTGCAATTCCGCCTGGTCTGGATGTGCGTCGGCAAGCAGACGCTGCTCGCCGCCGCCATCACGGCGATCTTCGTGCTGCCGCCGATGATCGCCGGGCAGGAATTGCAGCGCATTCTGGGCACGCTGCCGGCTTAGTAGTCCACGGCCATGAAATAGAGCCCGTCCGGCGGCGCCACGGGACCGCAGGCCTTGCGGTCGTGCGCTTCAAGGGCGGCGCGCACGTCCTCCACCGTCCACTTGCCCTCGCCCGCGAGCTTCAGCGTGCCGGCGAAGGAGCGGATCTGGTTGTGCAGAAAACTCTGCGCCGAAACGCGCATCTCGATCAGATCGCCGCTGCGCGTCACCTCCAGCCTGTCGATGGTGCGGATCGGGCTGTTCGCCTGGCACTGGGCGGCGCGAAACGTCGTGAAATCATGTTTGCCGACCAGCACCTGCCCCGCCGCATGCATCGCCTCGTGATCGAGGTCCTTCGCGACGAACCAGGCCCGGTTCGCCTCCAGCGCCAGCGGCGCCTTGCGCGAAATGATGCGGTAGAGATAGTGCCGCCTTTTGGCCGAGAAACGGGCGTCGAAATCCTCCGGCACCTCCGCCGCATCGAGGATCGCGACGCGCTCGCGTGCCATGCCGAGATGGGCGTTCAGCGCATTGCGCAGCGTGTGATCCTTCCAAACGCGGGAGAGGTCCGCGTGGGCAACCTGCCCCATGGCATGCACGCCTGAATCCGTGCGTCCCGCGCCGCGGATCGAGACGGTCTCGCCCGTCAGCGACAGGATCGCCGCCTCGATGGCGCCTTGCACGGAATGGCCGTTGTCTTGGCGCTGCCAGCCGACATAGGGCGTGCCGTCATATTCGACCAGGAGCCGGTAGCGCGGCATCAGGCGATGACCTGACCGGGCGGGACCGGCGTGCCGCGCAGGAAATCCGCCGCGTCCAGCGGCTTGCCGCCGGCCTTCTGCAAGCGCACGAGCCGCACTGCACCACCATCGCCGCAAACAATCGTCAGCCGGTCGTCGAGCACCGTGCCGGCGACCTTGGTGGAGGTTTCATCCGCCCGCTCGCTCGCCAGAACTTTTACGCGCTCCAGCTTGCCGGCGACCGGCAGCTCGAACCAGGCGCCGGGAAACGGCGAGAGGCCGCGGATATGGTTGTGCAAGTCGCGCGCGGCCCGCGAAAAATCGATGCGCGTCTCCGCCTTGTCGATCTTGGCGGCATAGAGCACGCCCTCCTGCGCCTGCTCCGTCAGCGGCAAGTCGCCGGCTTCCAGCTTCGCCATGGCCTCCGCCATCAGCGCGCCGCCCGCCTGCATCAGCGCATCATGCAATTCGCCGGCCGTCATGGTGTCGTCGATCGCAACGCGGGCCGTCAGCGCGACGGGGCCGGTATCGAGGCCCTTGTCCATCTTCATGACCATCATGCCGGTTTCGGCATCGCCAGCCATGATTGCCCTTTGAATGGGTGCCGCCCCGCGCCAGCGCGGCAAAAGCGAGGCATGGCCGTTGTAGCAGCCGAGCCGCGTGCCGTTGAGGATCGCCTCCGGCAGCAGCAGCCCATAGGCGACGACGACCGCGACATCCGCATTCAGCGCGCGAAAAGCCGCGCGATCGGCCTCGTCGCGAAAATTGACCGGCGTGAAGACGGGAATGCCGAGCCGTTCGGCGGCCTGATGGACGGGAGACTTTACCAGCTCCAGGCCGCGGCGGCCGGCCGGGCGCGGCGGCTGCGAATAGACGGCGACAATTTCGTGGCCGGCCCCAGCCAGCGCCTCAAGCGTGGCGACGGAGAAATCCGGCGTGCCCATGAAAATGATGCGTAGGGCCATCGGTCAGCCTCCGTGTGAAATGGTGCGGACCGGACCGTGATGCCCGGTCAGATCGCCTTGCTGCCGCGCAGCTTTGCCGCCTTGGTGAACTTGCGGATCACGATCTCGCGCTTCAGCTTGGAAATGTGGTCGATGAACAGCACGCCATTCAGGTGGTCGATCTCATGTTGCAGGCAGGTGGCAAGCAGGCCGTCGGCCTCGGTAAGCTGTTCCTTGCCGTCGCGGTCCAGATGCTTCACCGTGATCGCCGCCGGACGCTCGACCTCGGCATAATAATCCGGGATCGACAGGCAGCCTTCCTCGTAGACCGAGCGCGTATCGGAGGAGGTCACAACCTCCGGATTGATGAAGACGAGCGGCGCCTTGTCCTCGCCGTCCTTCGACACGTCCAGCACGAGCATGCGGCGCGCGACGCCGATCTGGATCGCGGCAAGGCCGATGCCCGGCGCATCATACATGGTTTCCAGCATGTCGTCGGCGAGCTTCTTCACCTCGCTGTCCACGGTCTCGATAGGCTTCGAGACCTGGCGGAGGATCGGATCGGGGAGGATAATCAGCGGCTTGATGGTCATGCGCCTCCTTAGCGCGGTTTTTTTGCGCTTTCAATCGGATTTGCCCGCCTATACGCGCGCGAAGCCGCCAATTTGTTCACGGTATGATCTGGTTTTCGCCGGAAAGCGTGCTATGGTCCGGCCATGATCGATCCCGCCTTTGACACGATGCTGACCTCCTTCCTTGCCCGGCTCGGCGGCACCGGGCCGGCGCTCGTGCTGCTGGCAGCGGTTCTTCTCGCCGTCTTCGGCCTGATCTCGGCCCGCCGCAGCCAGGCGCGCCAGCGGGAAGCGGCGGTGATGGCGGAGCTGCGCTTTGCCGAACTCATGAAGGCCCAGACGGAGATGCAGGGCCGCGTCGCCGCGATGGCAGAAGTCTTCGGCAGCAAACAATCCGAAACCAACCAGGCGATCAATTCCCGCCTGGACGGCCTTACCCAACGCCTCGGCCAGTCGATTTCCGAACAGACGCGCTCGACGCATGAAAACCTGCGGCGCCTGCAGGAGCGCCTCGCGGTCATCGACACGGCGCAGACGAACATCCAGTCGCTCGCCAAGGACGTGGTCGGCCTGCAGGCGATCCTCTCCAACAAGCAGACGCGCGGCGCCTTCGGCCAGTCGCGCATGGAGACGATCGTGGCGGATGCCATGCCGCACGGCGCCTACCAGTTCCAGGCGCAGCTTTCCAACGGCGTGCGCCCGGACTGCACGATCCGCATGCCGAACGGCCAACCGCCGCTCGTGATCGATGCGAAATTCCCGCTGGAGGCCTGGAACGCCATGGCGGACGGACGCCCGCCGGACGCGGCGAAGGTCGCCGCCCAGCAGTTTCGCCGCGACATGGAGACCCATATCCGCGATATCGCCGAAAAATACCTGCTGCCCGGCGAAACGCAGGATACCGCCTTCCTTTTCGTGCCGTCGGAATCGATCTTTGCCAGCATCCACGAGAATTTCGAGGGCGTCGTGCAGCGGGCGCACCGCGCGCGCATCGTCATCGTCTCGCCATCGCTGCTGATGCTCTCCGTGCAGGTGCTCCAGGCACTGCTGAAGGACCAGCGCATGCGCGAGCAGGCCCATGTCATCCAGGGCGAGGTCGTGCGCCTGATGGACGACCTGACGCGACTTGACGACCGGGTGCGCAAGCTGCACGGCCATTTCACCTCCGCGCAAAAGGATGTCGACCTCATCCTCACCTCGACCGAAAAGCTCGCGCGGCGCGGCGCACGCATCGGCGACATGGAATTCGAGGCGGTTTCGGGCGTTTCCCCGCCGGCGGAGAAGACTGTGGAGAGCCGAACGGGCCAACTGCGCCTGAGGGTAGTTGACGAGGACTGACCGCCTCGGGCAGTGTCCGGCGGAAACGACAAGGGGCACTTCTCATGATCACCGTCTTCGGCTCCATCAACATGGACCTCATCGCCACGCCAGACCGCCTGCCGAAGCCCGGCGAAACGGTGATGGGCACGAGCTTCACCACGGCTGCCGGCGGCAAGGGCGCCAACCAGGCGCTGGCCGCGCGCCGCGCCGGCGCCATCGTGCGCATGGCGGGTGCGGTCGGCGACGACCGGCTGGCGAGCCAGGCGCTCGCCCTTCTGGCCGATGCCGCCGTCGACCAGAACGGCGTGCGCGTCGCGGCGGAAGCGACCGGCACCGCGCATATCCTGGTCGCCGCCGATGGCGAGAACGTCATCGTGGTCGTGCCCGGCGCCAATGGCACGGTGACCGGCGAGGACGCCAAGCGGACGATCGGCGCGATGTCGCGCGGCGACTACCTGATGCTCCAGTTCGAAATCCCCGCAAGCGCCATCGAAGCGGCCCTCGTCGGCGCCAAGCAGAAGGGCGTCACCTCGATCATCAACATCGCGCCCTTTACCGGCGACGCCAAGCGCCTCGGCGCCATCGCGGATATTCTCGTGGCCAACGAAACGGAGTTCGACCTCTTCATCGGCAAGGGCGAGCTTTCGGACGAGGAACGGGAGGCGACGATGCGCGCGCTGCACGCCCAGAGCGGCCAGACGATCATCGTCACCCTCGGGGCCGATGGCGTCGTCGCCATCCGCAAGGGGGAGATCCACCGCGCCAAGGGCCTAGCCATCGAGCCGGTCGACACGGTGGGGGCGGGCGACACGTTCTGCGGTTATCTTGCCGCCTCGCTCGATGCCGGCCTCGCCTTCAAGGACGCACTGCGCCGCGCGGCCGTCGCCGGCTCGCTCGCCTGCCTGAAGCCCGGCGCCCAGCCTTCCATCCCCTTCGCAAGCGCCGTCGACGCCGAAATCTAGGCCTTAGATTTCGCAATTGGCACAGCAGGCGTCGCATCTTTGTGACGCCTGCAAATTCAGCCGGTTGGGCCGATTTGTTGCCGGGAAATTTGGCTCTTTATTAATATTTTATGGGTTACTGAAGTCTTAGACAGCGTGCCTTGAAAGGCGCGTTCCGTCTCTGGCGCTGGTCGCGCGCCCCGCCCTCCATGATGGAGACCACCCCGCTTTCGAATGTGCTCCTTCGCGGCTGCCCGCGCCGCGGACGTTTCTGCTCGTGAGGATTTCATGTTCAATTTCAAGGCCAAGTCGCTCGCGACCAAGCTTATCGCCGTCACCGGCGGCACGATCGCCCTGGTGATGCTCGCCTCCAACACCGTGCTCATCAGCGAGACGCAGAGCCGTGTTGCCGATCTCGTCTATTCCGAAGCCGACACACAGGCCAAGGCGATCGCCGCCGACATCGCCGCCGATATCGGCGCGCTGGCAGGTGCTGCCCGCGCCATGGGCGGCGTGATCGAGCAGGGCCATTCCTCCGGCCTGATGGACCGCAAGGAAGTCGTCAACATCCTCAAGGCGAACACCGAAAAGAACAGTTTTGCGCTCGGCAGCTGGTTTGCGGAAGAGCCGAACGCCTTCGACGGCAAGTCGAAGGAGACGCCCGCGCAGCTGGAAACCGGCACGTTCAAGGACGGTACGTTCAACCCCTACTGGACGAAACGCCAGGACGGCTCGATTTTGCTGTCGACCTTCGAATCCGACTACAAGGCCGAATGGTATTCGCTGGCCGCCAAGAGCGGCAAGGGCGCCATGAGCTCGCCTTATGCCGAAACCACGACGGGTGAAAACTTCACGATGGCGTCGATCGCCTACCCGGTCGTTTCCGGCGGCAAGTTCATCGGCGTCACCGGTGTCGATGTCTCGCTGAAGACGCTCTATGAAAAGCTCAGCAAGATGAACCCGTTCGGCACCGGCCGCGTCATGCTGCTGTCGCAGACCGGCAACTGGATCGTCGCGCCCAATGCCGATCTCCTCATGAAGCCCTATGAGGGTGAAGGTGTCGACATCGTCAAGGAGGCGCTCGCCACCGGTAAGGCCGGCCGCATCGAAAACCTCTCGTTCGATGAACTCGCTTCCTTCGACCGCCTGGTCTACCCGTTCGCGCTTCCCGACATCAACACGACCTGGCTCGTGCTGCTCGACGTGCCGCGCGCTGCGATCAACGCGCCGGTCAACGACCAGACCTACATGATGATCCTCGGCGGCCTGATCGTTCTCGGCGCCGTGCTGCTCGGGCTCTATTTCGCCGTCCGCATCTTCGTGCAGAAGCCGCTTGCCGGCCTCGTTTCGGACGTCGCGACGCTCAGCAATGGTGTCTACACCCAGCCGATCGCCGGCCAGGACCGTTCGGACGAAACGGGCTCCGTCGCCAAGGCGCTCGAAGGGTTCCGCCATCAGCTCGCCGATACAAAGCGGCTGGAAGCGGAAGCCAACAGCCAGCGCCAGCTGACGGAAGCCGAGCGTGGCCGTTCGGAAGCCGAACGCGCGGAATCGAGCGCCCTCCAGCGCGATATCGTCGGTCGCCTCGCCGATGGCCTCGCCCAGCTCTCATCGGGCAACCTGAACTTCCGCCTTTCCGGCGATTTCCCCGGCGAGTACGGCAAGCTGAAGACCGACTTCAACTCGGCGATCGCCAGCCTCGAAGAGACGATCCAGACGGTCAACGCCTCGGTCGGCAATATCGGCGGCGGCACCGGCGAAATTTCCAAGGGCGCGGCCGATCTCTCGCACCGCACCGAGCAGCAGGCGGCAAGCCTCGAAGAGACCGCGGCGGCGCTCGACCAGCTCACCTCCCAGGTCAATTCGAGCGCCGAAAACGCCCGCGTCGCCGCCAAGTCGGTGGAGACGGCGAGCAACGACGCCAGCAAGTCCGGCGAAGTGGTACAGAAGGCCATCGACGCCATGCGCGGCATCGAAAAGTCCTCGACCGAGATTTCCAACATCATCGGCGTGATCGACGACATCGCTTTCCAGACCAACCTCTTGGCGCTCAACGCCGGCGTGGAAGCGGCGCGTGCCGGTGAAGCCGGCAAGGGTTTTGCCGTCGTCGCCCAGGAAGTGCGCGAGCTCGCCCAGCGCTCGGCCAATGCCGCCAAGGAGATCAAAACGCTGATCAACACCTCCGAGGTGCAGGTCCGCGAGGGTGTCGATCTCGTCGGCAAGGCCGGTGGGGCGCTCGAAAACATCGCCGACCAGGTCATCCAGATCAACGGCCTCATCCGCCAGATCTCCGGATCGGCTTCCGAACAGGCCGTCGGCCTCAAGGAGATCAACGCGGCCGTCAACCAGATGGACCAGGTGACCCAGCAGAACGCCGCGATGGTGGAAGAAACCACCGCCGCCAGCATGGCGCTGAACGACGAGGCCCAGATGCTGAAGTCGCTCGTCGCCCGCTTCCGCGCCGGCAATGGCGGCATGGCCGCCAGCCAGCCCGTGCAGCAGCCGGTGCGACGCGACGTCCAGCCGCAGCGCGCCGCTTACCAGGCCCCGCGCACGACGGCCCGCGCCATGCCGCAGGTCGCCGGCAACACGGCGCTTGCACAGGACGACTGGCAAGAGTTCTGAGCTTCACGACGGAGAAACAAAAGGCCGGCGGAGACGCCGGCCTTTTTCGTTTGAAACGCTATTTCCGCTCGGTCGGCTGCGCCTGCAATCGCCCGCGGGAGCGCGAGCGGCTGGCGCTCGCCAGGCGCTGCGTGGCCTCTTTCAGCTCCAGCTCGGAAAAGAGGGCCTGGTATTCCGGCCGCAGCATCAGCGCCTCCATCGAGAGCTCCGCCTTGCCGGCATCGAGCAGACGTTCGAGGCCGGTCGTGCCGGGCTTGAAGACCAGCTCCTTCGCCGCCGCCACGCCGCCATTGAGCAGCACGAAGCGGCGCAGCAGCACCGGGCGGAAGCCGAGCGCGGAGAAACGGTCGTAGAGGCCCATCATCTCCTTGTGGAAGCGGCCCTCGGCACCCGGCGTCGCATTGCGGGGGCCGGGCATCAGAGGCGGCCGACGCGCTCGGCGAGCAGCGCGAAGAAGCCGTCGGCGTCGATGTCCTTCATGACCCGGGCATTGTGCTTGCGGCCGGTGACCTGCCACCAGTCGACGACGGTCATGCCGACGGTGAGCGGCGAGGCCACCTCCACCTCGACATTGCAGTCGCGGCCGGAGAAGAGTTCCGGCTTCAGGAGGTAGGCGACGACCGTCGGATCGTGCAGCGGACCGCCGTCGGAGCCGTATTTCTCGATGTCGAAGCGCTCGAAGAAATCGAGCATCTCGACCAGCGCGATGGCCGGACGGCTGCCGATGGCGCGCAGCTTGGCCACCCGGCTCTTCAGCGTCAGAACCTTGTGGGTGACGTCGAGCGGCATCATGACGATCGGGATGCCGGACTTGAAGACTGCGGCAGCGGCTTCCGGGTCGACATAGATGTTGAACTCGGCGGCCGGCGTGATGTTGCCGCCCTCGAAGAAGCCGCCGCCCATCATGACGAGTTCGCGCACGCGCCCCGCGATCTCCGGCGCGCGCTCAAGCGCGGTGGCGATGTTGGTGAGCGGTCCGAGCGTGCAGAGCGTCACGGTGCCTGCGGGCTCGCGCTTCAGCGTCTCGATGAGGAAATCGACGGCATGCTGCTCCTGCAGCGGCATCTGCGGCTCGTGCAGCTCGGGGCCGTCGAGACCGGTCTTGCCGTGCACATGCTCGGCGGTGACGAGCGGGCGGGCGATCGGCTTGTCGGCGCCTGCGAAGACCTTGATGTCGGGGCGGGAGCAGAATTCCAGGATGATGCGGGCATTGGTGGCGGTCCGCGAAAGCGGCACGTTGCCGGCGACGGTGGTAATGCCGAGGATCTCAAGTTCGGGGCTGCCGAGCGCCAGCATGATCGCGGCGGCGTCGTCCTGGCCGGGATCGGTGTCGATGATGATTTTGCGTGGCTCAGACATGCCGCTTGCGTCCCTTGTCTCTTCCTTTTCCCGCCGACATTCGGCAGGCGAAGCGGCGACTATATTTGCGAAATCGCCGATCGCAAGCGTCTTGCGCCCCCGCGCCGCAATCACCATATTGCATCCGAAGGGATGCCGAGGTCGGGTCCCCTCACGGTCGCTTGAAGCCAAGGACTAGACGATGTCACGCATGACCCCTTTCACGAGCCCGCTGCTCCTGGGTTTCGACGCCATGGAAAAGACCCTTGAGCGTATCGCCAAGGGCAACGATGGCTATCCCCCCTACAATATCGAACGGCTGCGGCCGAACGGTGATACGGGCGCGCCGGAGCTTCTGCGCATCACGCTCGCCGTCGCGGGTTTTTCGGATGAAGAACTCGACGTGACGACGGAGGAAAACCAGCTCGTCATCCGCGGCCGCCAGGTCGACAGCGGCGAGCGGGATTATCTTTACCGCGGCATCGCGGCCCGCCAGTTCCAGCGTACCTTCGTGCTTGCCGACGGCATGCGCGTTTCGGGCGCCGAGCTGAAGAACGGCCTGCTCTCGGTCGATCTCGTGCGGCCGGAGCCGATCCGAATGGTAAAGAAAATTAACATTTCCGTATCAGACTAGATCATGAGCCGTTCCCGCGGGAACACCCGCCGGATCGTCTCGAGCGTAACCTGATCGCCTGACGCACCGATGGGCCATTGTGGCCGTGGGCGTCCGGTGGCCGGCAAGTGCCGGTATTGCCATGGAGGCAAAGATGGGACTGAAGACTGTAACCCCCAGCGTTTCGAAGGCAGATCTTGCGCATCTCGGCGCAGGCGAAGTCGGCTATATCCGCAAGATGAAGGCGGACGAAGTGTCGCGCGTCTTCCCGGAAGCCCCGGAAATCGACCCGAGCCTCGACCTCTGGGCGCTGTTCGGCGCCGACGGCACGCCGATCCTCTTGACCGACAACCGTTCGAGCACCTTCTACAAGGCGGCCGAGGACGACCTGCGCACCGTCAGCCTGCACTGATACCGGATTGAAACCTTCCGTCAGGACCGACGGAAGGTGAGATAGGCCGATCCGCGGCCCTCGCGCTTGGCTTTCGCCTCGTAGCGCGTGCCCGGCCAGCCGGCAAACGGCGTCAGCCAGTCGACCGCGTTTTCGGCGGTCCACACGAAAGCGGGATGCGCCCCGCAATGCATCAGCGTCCAGTTGACATAGGTGTCGATGTCGGACGCGAAGCAGAAGAGCCCGCCGGGCTTCAGCACCCGGGCAAAACGGTCCAGATTGACCCTGGACACGAAGCGCCGCTTCCAATGTTTCTTCTTCGGCCACGGGTCCGGATAGAGCAGGTCGATCTGGTCGACCGAGGCCGCCGGCAGCCAATCCAGAAGCACCGTCGCATCGTCATCATAGAGCCGGATGTTCTTCGCGCCCGTGTCCTCGACGCGGCCGATCAGCTTCGCCATGGAATTGACGAAGGGCTCGACGCCGATGAAGCCGGTCTCCGGCTGCTCCACCGCACGATGGATGAGGTGCTCGCCGCCGCCGAAGCCGATTTCGAGGCGCATGCGGGTCGGCTTGAAATCGTAAAGCGTCGTGATATCCGCCGGGGCCGGGGTCGAAAGATCGACCTTCAGCTCCGGCAGCAATGTTTCGAGATGCTGCGCCTGCCGCTCCCGCAACGGTTTACCCTTGCGGCGACCGAAGAAGGCTTCGCTCGCGCGGCTGGGGCGCTCTGCATCGCTCATGGTCGCCTCAGTGCTTCAGCGCGTCCTTGAGGGCCTTGACGAGGTCGAGGCGCTCCCAGGAGAAGGAACCGTCGCGGCCGGCCTTGCGGCCGAAATGGCCATAGGCGGAGGTGCGGGCATAGATCGGCTTGTTGAGGTCGAGATGGCGGCGGATACCCGACGGCGAGAGGTCCATGACCTTGCGGATCGCATCCTCGACGGCGTCTTCGCTGACCTTGCCCGTGCCGTGCAGGTCGACATAGACCGAGAGCGGCTGGGCGACGCCGATGGCGTAGGAGAGCTGGATCGTGCAGCGGTCGGCAAGGCCGGCGGCTACGACGTTCTTGGCGAGGTAGCGCGCGGCGTAGGCGGCCGAACGGTCGACCTTGGTCGTGTCCTTGCCGGAGAAGGCGCCGCCACCGTGGGGTGCCGCACCACCGTAGGTGTCGACGATGATCTTGCGGCCGGTGAGGCCGGCGTCGCCATCCGGGCCGCCGATGACGAACTTGCCCGTCGGGTTGATGTACCAGACGCAATCGTCGGCGATCTTCAGGTCGTGCAGCGCTTCGCGGATATAGGGTTCGACGACTTCGCGGACCTTCTTCGAATCCCAGCTTTCATCGAGATGCTGGGTGGACAGAACGATCGACGCGACGTCGGCCGGCTTTCCGTCGACGTAGCGCACGGTCACCTGGCTCTTGGCGTCCGGGCCGAGCTTGCCGGCATCGCCCTCGCCCTTCTTGCGGGCGGTGGCGAGAAGCTGGAGGATGCGGTGCGAATAATAGAGCGGCGCCGGCATGAGTTCCGAGGTTTCGCGGCAGGCGTAACCGAACATGATGCCCTGGTCGCCGGCACCCTCATCGCCCTGCTTGTCGGAGGCGTTGTCGACGCCCTGGGCGATATCGGCGGACTGCGAGTGCAGCAGCACGTCGATCTTCGCCGTCTTCCAGTGGAAGCCGTCCTGCTCGTAACCGATGTCGCGGATCGCCTTGCGGGCGGCCGACTTGAACTTCGAGGGGTTGATGACGTCGTTGCCGTCCTTGTCCTTCTTGAGCAGGCTCGGCGGCAGGCGCACTTCACCGGCGATCACCACGCGGTTGGTCGTCGCAAGCGTCTCACAGGCAATGCGGACCGACCACGGATCGACCTTCGACTTCACGGCTTCGCGGTAGACCAAATCGACGATTTCGTCGGAGATACGGTCGCACACCTTGTCCGGATGCCCCTCGGCGACGGACTCGCTGGTGAACAGATAGCTGCTGCGCATGCGGGAATTCCCCTCAAAGAAAATGGACTTCGACGTTGTTATTCAGTTCGTAGGGGAAAAACAAGCACAGAAGGACATAAGAATATGTTTATGTCTTGAACTTTCAGGCGCTATTCTGCCCAGGATACGCCGAAAATATGATGCCCCCTACGCACAAAAAGCGGCCCCGAAGGACCGCTCTTTCATTCACTGCCAGGAGAAACCGATTATTCGATCTCGGCTTCGGCGGCGAGTGCCTTGACCAGGTCGACGAGCTTGCGGCGCACCTTGGGATCGCCGATCTTGACGAAAGCCCGGTTGAGCTGCAGGCCCTCGGAGGACGACAGGAAGTCGACCACGTAGTTGGAGCTCGATGCTTCGGCGAAGCCGACCTGCGTGTCCGCGTGATCGCCCGGCGCGTCCTCGAAGAAGAACGCGACCGGCACATTGAGAATGCTGGAAATGTTCTGCAGGCGGCTGGCGCCGACGCGGTTCGTGCCCTTTTCGTATTTCTGGATCTGCTGGAAGGTGATGCCGAGGCTTTCGCCCAGCTTTTCCTGGCTCATTCCGAGCATGGTTCTGCGAAGCCTAATCCGGCTACCGACGTGAATATCGATCGGATTCGGCTTCTTCTTATTTTCAATCATCACTGTTTGTCCTAACGCCCCGGAAATGGCCCCACCCAGCCGGCAGCCTTAACGAAGACTTAACGTCACGTTGTATGCGCAACCCCTGAAGGGCGGCACAATACATGAAAACGGCCGGCGCCGTGCACTATGCTATTTTAGGGGTTTTGGGTCAATTCACCCTGTTTCTAAAACCAATGCGAGAAATGCTCGCCGCCGCAAAGAGAATAGCCACCACAACCAGAAACGACCAGTTCTGCCACTTTGCCCTATCACTGGAGGCGAATCTGCCCGGAAGAGTTGCATCCACAAAGCCCGGCACATCATGCGCCATGCCCGAAAGGACCTGCCCCTTGGCATCGACGATGGCCGAAATTCCGTTATTGGCGGCGCGAATCAGTGGCAGCCCCCGCTCGACGGCGCGAAGGCGCGCCTGGTGAAAGTGCTGGTAGGGGCCCGGCGAGTTGCCGAACCAGCCGTCATTGGTGACGTTGAGCAGGGCGGCGGCCGTATCGGCCGAGCCGTTGATCTCGGAGGGGAAGATCGCCTCATAGCAGATCAGCGGATAAAAGCCCTTGCCGAGCGCCGTCAGCAGCGGGTGCTCGCGGGCTGCGGAGAAACCGCCCGGCATGGCGACGGCACTCACGCCGAGGCCCTCGAAGAAATCGGCAAACGGCATGTATTCGCCGAAGGGCACCAGATGCACCTTGTCGGCCGCGCCGATGATCTGGCCCTTGCCGTCGATCGTGTAGATCGAATTGTAGTAGCGCGGCGCCTTGCCGGTGCCGGCACTTTCCGTGCGCACCGCGCCGGCGATCAGCACCTGGTCGTCCTCCAGCACCTCGGCGATGCGCACCAGCGCATCCGGATTGTCGGTGAGGATGAAGGGGATCGAGGTTTCCGGCCAGACGACGATGTCGGGCCGCTTGCCGCCCTCTTCCGGTGCGGCGGCACTCAGCGACAGGTGGCGCTCGAAAATCTGCGCGCGCGCGGAATCGTCGAGCTTCATAGCCTGGTCGATCACCGGCTGGACGAGGCGGATGACGGTCGTCTCGCTCTCCGGCGTTGGCACCAGGTTGAGCGCATAGTAGCCGTAGCCGAAATGGGCGGCGAAGAGCAGCGTGGCGAGCGTCAGCCCGATGCCGCGGCCGCGCCGCGTGCCGAGAAGTGCAGGTGCTGCGAAGACGAAGACCGCGAGGGCATTGATGCCGGCAATGCCCAGAAGACCGGCGGACTGCATGAGGAGCGGCACGGGCATGGCGCCGTAACCCACGGCGTTCCAGGGAAAGCCGGTGAAAAGCGTGCCGCGCAGCCACTCGCCGATGCCGAAAGCGAAGGCGAGTGCCGCGATGCGCCCCATGCCGTCCGACCAGAACAGGCGGGCGAGTGCGGCGGCGAAACCGTAATAGAGCGCAAGGAAGGCCGGCAGGCCGAAGACGGCGAGCGGCAGCGCCCAGGCGAAATCGTCCGCCTCGACAAGCAGCGCATTGCCGAGCCACCACAGGCCGCCGACGAAATAGCCGAAACCGAAAAACCAGCCGATGCGGAAAGCGGGCGCCAGACGCCGGATAAAACCTGCCCCGGGGGCCGCGGTCGCGCCATCGAGCAGCCAGACGAGAAGCGTGAAGGACACGAAAAGGGCGGCGAAGAAGCCGAAAGGCGGCAGCGCCAGAACCCCGATCAAGCCCGCAAGAAATGCCGCAAGCGCCCGTCTCGTCCCAGACAGGAGCATGACCGTGCCCGCGAGCCGCTCCATGCCGTCCCCTTTTTTCCCCGAATCAGCCGGCGCCAGTCTTCCAAAAAATCAACGCCTTGTCCCGCTTTACGGCGGAGCAAGGCGTGGGTCATTTCAAAAGACAGGATCGGGGCGGCCTATTCGGCATTCGCCCCATCGTTTTGTTGCTCCGGCACCTTCGGCCGGTCGGCGCCAAGTGCCACGGCCTCACCCTCCGGCTTGCGCTCGCGGCGGCGCACGGAGCCGGCCCGCTTGCGCGTGACGCGCACCCGCTTGACGCGGCGCGGATCGGCATCGAGCACATGGAATTCGAAGCCCGGCACCGCCTGCACCACCTCGCCGCGCACCGGAATGCGGCCGAGCGAGGCGAAGATCAGGCCGCCGAGCGTATCGGCGTCTTCGAGCTGGTCGCGGATGTCGAAATCCGAACCGATCACCTCGGCAAGCTCTTCGAGCTCGACACGCGCATCGGCGATGAACACATCATCGCTGACGCGCTGGATCATCGCCTCGTCGTCGTCGTGTTCGTCCTCGATATCGCCGACGACCATCTCGACGATGTCCTCAAGCGAAGCCAAGCCGTCGGTGCCGCCATATTCGTCGATGACGAGAGCCATCTGCGTGCGGTCGGCCTGCATGCGCGCCATCAGGTCGGCGGCGAGCATGGAGGGCGGCACGAAGAGGACCTGGCGGATGATGCCGGCTTCGGCGACCGTCTTCGACAGGTCGACGCGGCCGAGATCGAATTCCGCCTTCGGCGTGCGCGCCGGCTTTTCGCCATTGGCGGGGGCAGCCTTTACGCCGGTGCGGCGCTTGTTGCGGGCCTGTTTGGTGACATAGGCGAGGAGGTCGCGGATATGGACCATGCCGCGCGGATCGTCGAGGCTTTCGTTATAGACCGGCATGCGCGAGCGGCCGGAATCCTCGAAAATCACCATCAGCTCGGCGATCGTGATGTCCTGGTCGACGGCCTCGATATCGGCACGCGGCACCATGACGTCCTCGACCCGCACCTCGCGGAAACGAAGAATGTTGTGCAGCATCGCCCGCTCTTCGGGCGCGAAGGCCGGTTCGCCTCCTTCGTCCTCCGTCATCAGGGCTGCTGCAAGGTCCTTGCGCAGGCTGGAGGCGCCGGTCATGCGCCAAAGCCGGGCGGCGCGGGACCAGAACGATGATCGGCCCCCGCTTTCCTGCTTCGGCGCGCTGCTACTACTGCCCGCCTCGTCGCTTGAGGCGTCCGCCTCGGTCTTTTCCGTCGCTACCGACTGGTTTCTGAAGTCGCTCATTGGTCCAAACTATTCATCGGGGCCATCCCCGTATGGGTCAGATAGGCCAAGCTCGGCAAGAATGCGAGTCTCGAGCCCTTCCATTTTTTCCGCCTCGTCGTCTTCCATGTGATCATAGCCGAAGAGATGCAGAAATCCATGCACCAAGAGATGCGTGAGATGATCGTCGAAAGATTTGCCGAGTTCGCCCGCTTCGCGGCTCAGCGTCTCCTGCGCAAAGATGATGTCGCCGAGCATCGGCCCCGGCATTTTCCCCGGCGTCAGTGGGAAGGCAGGAAAGGACAGCACGTTTGTCGGCTTGTCCTGGCTGCGCCATTCGGCATTGATGCCGCGGATTTCGGCGTCGCTGGTAAAGACCAGCGAGACTTCCGGCGCGCCCGTCTTCGGGAAAGGCTGCTTTTCCTCGCGCACGAGAAAGTTCGCCGCAGCGCCGAGGACCCGCTCGCTCAGCGCGCGCAAAATCTCTTCAGAGGGCCATGTGCCCTCTTCTATGGAAATCTGGATGTCGAGTTCGCTCATCGGACTTTTGGACCGCCTCAGCGGTCCATCTGCTCGCTTTCGTCCTGCACGGCCGTCTGGGCTTCGTAGGCCCGAACGATGCGGGCGACCATCGGGTGGCGCACGACGTCGGCATCCTTAAAGCGGATGACCGAGACGCCCTCGACGCCCTTGAGGATCTGCAGGGCTTCGACGAGGCCGGACTTGACGCCGCGCGGCAGGTCGACCTGGCTCGGGTCGCCGGTGACGATCATGCGGCCGTTTTCGCCAAGACGCGTCAAAAACATCTTCATCTGCATCGAGGTCGTGTTCTGCGCCTCGTCGAGGATGACGGCCGCGTTGGCGAGCGTACGACCGCGCATGAAGGCGAGCGGCGCGATTTCGATAACGCCGGCGGTGATGGCGCGTTCGACCTTGTCACCGGGCATCATGTCGTAGAGGGCGTCATAGAGCGGCCGCAGGTACGGATCGACCTTCTCCTTCATGTCGCCCGGTAGGAAGCCGAGACGCTCGCCGGCTTCGACGGCCGGGCGGGAGAGGACGATGCGATCGACGGCGCCACGCTCCAGAAGCTGGGCGGCATGCGCCACGGCGAGATAGGTCTTGCCGGTGCCGGCCGGGCCGACGCCGAAAACCAGCTCCGAACGCTCGAGCGCGCGGATATAGGCATCCTGCATGGGCGTGCGGGCGGCGATGGTCTTCTTGCGGGTGGAAATCTGCGCCATGGTAAGCTTGGCCTTGCGCTCCATCGTCGGCAGCGAAAGCTGGTCATCGGCTGCGATCGCCATGCGGATGGCGCCCTCGACATCGGAGAGCTCGATCGAGCCGCCGCTCTGCAGGCGTCCGTAGAGGTAATCGAGCGCGCGGCGGGCCTGGTTGGTCGCCACCACGTCGCCGGAGATCGAGACGGAATTGCCGCGGGCGCGGGCATCGATGCCGAGGCGCTGCTCGATGAGCTTGAGATGCTGGTCGAACTGGCCGAAGAGCTCGCTTGCGTATCGATTGTTCTCGAAAGTCAGCACGAAGTGATTGGCGTCGGTCTGGGTCTTTGACTGGCGCGGCGATGACGTCATCAGTTCGTGTCCGTTCAAGCGGTCGTGCTCCTTGCGGTTAAGCCCGTCACCTCGATCGCTTCGGCGAAGAGGCTGTTGGGGCCGGCATCCGTGATTCGTACCCTGATAATGTCACCGATTTCCGACGCTTTTGCATCAACATTCACAGGCTGCAGCCAGGGCGACCGGCCGACGAGCTGTCCGGGCATGCGTCCGGGCTTCTCCAGGAGCAGGTCGATCTCCTTGCCGATGCAGGCGCGGGCGAAGTCGCGCTGCTGGCGAAAGAGCAAAGCCTGCAATCTTTCAAGACGTTCCGACTTCACGTCCTCCGCGACATGGCCGTCCATCTCCGCGCCCGGCGTGCCGGGGCGGATGGAATATTTGAACGAAAATGCCTGTGCATAACCGACCGTCTCGATGAGGCGCATCGTGTCTTCGAAGTCCTGGTCCGTCTCGCCGGGGAAGCCGACGATGAAATCACCCGAGATTGCAAGCTCCGGCTGGATGGCGCGGATGCGCTCGATGAGGGCGATATATTCGGCCGCCGTGTGGCGCCGGTTCATGGCCTTGAGGATGCGGTCGGAGCCGGACTGCACCGGCAGATGCAGGTAGGGCATCAGCTTGGGCAGGTCTCGATGCGCCTCGACGAGGCGGTCGTCCATGTCTCGCGGGTGGCTGGTCGTATAGCGCAGCCGGGCGAGACCCTCGATCTCGGCGAGGCGATAGAGCAGGTCGCCAAGGCCCCATTCGGCGCCGTCCGGGCCGAGGCCGTGCCAGGCGTTGACGTTCTGGCCGAGCAGCGTGATCTCGCGCACGCCGCCATCCACCAGACGCTCGGCTTCCGCGACGATCTGCGAAACGGGGCGGGAAACTTCGGAGCCGCGCGTATAGGGCACCACGCAGAAGGTGCAGAACTTGTCGCAGCCTTCCTGCACGGTGAGGAAGGCGGTGACGCCGCGGGCGCGGGTCTTGGCCTTTTCCGGCGGGGGCAGGTGCTCGAACTTGTCCTCGATCGCATAGTCCGTCTCGACGACGCGCTCGCCGCCCTTGGCACGGCGCAGCGCGTCCGGCAGGCGATGATAGGTCTGCGGGCCGATGACGAGATCGACCGCCGGCGCGCGGCGCAGGATTTCCTTACCTTCGGCCTGGGCGACGCAGCCGGTGACGCCGATCACCATCTCGCGGCCGTCCTTCGCGCGCGCCTTCTTCATGTCGCGCAGGCGGCCGAGCTCGGAATAGACCTTTTCCGCCGCCTTCTCGCGGATGTGACAGGTGTTGAGGAGGACGAGGTCCGCCTCTTCCAGCACGTCCGTCGCCTGGTAGCCGTCCTTCGACAGGGCATCCGTCATGCGCTCGCTGTCATAGACGTTCATCTGACAGCCGTAGGTCTTCACGAAGACCTTGCGGGTGTTGCTCATGACAGGCGGAGAAAGGGTTTGTTCGCTCATGGCCGCTTCCATAGGGCAAAAAGCCCGGAAAATGAAGCCCCGTTGGCTCAGCGGCCGCGCAGGCGCGCGCCCAGCATGGCGCGGATGCGCGCCTCGACTTCGCGGCTGACCTGCTTGCGGTTGCTCGCCCGCGTGTAATCGACGCGCTCGCCGAAATCGACGTCGACGTCCACCGCCCCTTCCCGCGCCACGCCAAGCAGATGCGGCAGGAGCTCGATATCACCCGGCCAGGCGGCGAGCGGCCGGTGGAAGCGGCCCATCGCCATGCCGTGCACGCCGGTATAGGCGATCGAGACCGGCTGGATGTGCACCACGCCATTGGGCGCATGCGGCACGGCGGAGGCGGCGGCGCCGAACAGCGAGGTCTTGATTTCCAAGAGGCGGTTACCGTCCGAGGTCGTGCCTTCCGGAAAGAGCACGACGATCTCGCCATCCGTCATGCGCCGCGCGATCTCGTTCACCTGGTCGCCGGTCTTCTGGCGCTGCTCGCGCTCCACGAAGATCGTCGCCTGCAAACGCGCGAGCAGGCCGAAGACCGGCCAGTCGCGCACCTCGGCCTTCGCAATGTAGACGACGTCGGCGACCGAGCCGAGCACCATGATGTCCTTCCACGAGGCGTGGTTTGCAGCAATCAGCAGCGGACGGCTGGGCTCAATCGTGCCATGCACGCGCACCTTCAGGCCGAGCACGCGGCAGGCGACGCGGTGCCACAGGCGCGGGATGCGGCGGCGAATCTTGAGGTTGAAGCGCAGGCCGACCAACTGGATCGGCAGCAGGACAAGCGTGACCACGACGAGGGTGACGAGCGCGATGGCGAGGCGGAGCCAGGTGATCAAAGGATCACCGGCGCACGATCGGAAACGGGCGTCACTCGCCCTCCTTGAGCGGCACGCCGTAGAGTTCCAGGCGGTGGTCGACGAGGCGGAAACCGTGCTCGCGCGCGATGCGCTCCTGCAACGCCTCGATTTCCGGCGAATGGAACTCGATGACCTGGCCGTTCTTGAGGTCGATCAGGTGGTCGTGGTGTTCGTCCGGCACCGTCTCGTAGCGCGAGCGGCCATCGCGAAAATCATGCCGCTCGATGATGCCGGCATCCTCGAAAAGCTTCACCGTGCGGTAGACGGTCGAGATGGAGATACGCGCATCGACCGCGGACGACCGGCGATAGAGCTCTTCCACGTCCGGATGGTCGGCCGAGCCCTCCAGCACGCGCGCGATGACGCGGCGCTGCTCGGTCATGCGCATGCCGCGCTCGACACAAAGTTCTTCCAGCGATTTCTCGACTTCCGTCATCGGACCCGCCCTTGTTCGTTCAGCCGTCGGTACGGGAACTAGCGAAGATCGCGCCGCAAGACAAGCGCCGTGGACCGGCGGCCATCGGCCGCGGCATAATAGGCCTTGCGCTCGCCGACCTTGGCGAAGCCGAGCTTGGCATAGAGCCCGCGGGCAGCGACATTGCCCTCGTCGACTTCCAGGAAAATATCCTCCGCGCCGCGCATCTTCGCCTCGCGCAGCGCCGCCTGCATCAGCCGCCAGCCCAGGCCGGCGCGCTCGAAACGCTGGTCGACGCCGATGGTCAGGATTTCCGCCTCGCCGGCCGTGGCACGCACCAGCACGAAGCCGCCGGCCACGCGGCCGAGCGCGCCTTCCTTCAGCGCCAGGAAGCCGAAGACCGGCTCCTGCGACAACAGGGAATGGAACTCGCCATCGTTCCACGGCTGCGAAAACCGGGCGCGGTGCAGCACCGCGGCAAGGCCGGCATCGGCCGTTTCCAGCGGAAAGATATCGAAGGCGGGCTTGCGGGTGAAATAGTCGGTGAGCGCCATGGCTCACGCCCTCCGGATCGCGAAACCCGCCTGCGGCTTGGCGTCGGGACCGCGCAGGTAAAGTGGTTTCGGCAGATGTTCCGCCGGGTCGAGCCGGGCGCCGAGCCGCGCCACGGTGGCGATGGACACGCTGTCAGCCCCCTGCTCGGCGCCATCGCGCAGCAGGGCGGCGGCAGAGCCGGCAATCGCGCCGTCATGGCCGGCGGCCAGGTGACGCGCCTCCTGCACGGAGACGATCGACGGCGGCGACACTGCGGCGCCATCGGCGGCAAAAGCCTGCCAATAGACCTCGTCGCGCTTGGCATCCATCGCGAGCAGCAGGGGCGTTCCCGCTCCCTGGTCGGCGGCAAGCGCCACAAGGGTGGAGACGCCGACCGCGGGCACGCCGAGCGCCAGCGCCAGGCCGCGCGCGGCAGCGACGCCGACGCGGATGCCGGTGAAGGAGCCGGGACCGACGGTGACCGCGATGCGGTCGATGTCCTGCAAGGTGATGCCGGCAGCGTCCAGCGCCGCATCGACGAAGTCCATCAGCCGCTCGGCATGGCCGCGGCCGATATCGGCGCCGGCGGCGCCGAGGATCCTGTTCTCATCGGAATGATAAAGCGCCGCGTAACAACCGGTGCCCGCCGTATCGATCGCCAGAACGATCATGCCGGGCATCCAGGGTTCGCGGAGCGGGCCTTACATGACGGCTTCAACTTCCTGCACTTCCGGTACGAAATGGCGGAGAAGGTTCTGTACGCCGTGCTTCAACGTCGCCGTCGAGGACGGGCAACCCGAGCAGGCACCCTTCATGTTGAGATAGACGACGCCGTCGCGGAACCCCTTGAAGGTAATATCGCCGCCATCCTGCGCCACGGCCGGGCGCACGCGGGTGTCGAGCAGTTCCTTGATCGTCGCGACGATCGTCTCGTCGCCCGCCTCGAAGAACTCGCCCTCTTCCGGATCATCGCTGGCACCGAGCGCGCCGCTCGCCACGACCGGCTGGCCGGACATGAAATGTTCCATGATGTTGCCGAGGATGGCCGGCTTCATGTGCTGCCAGTCGGCATCGTCCTTGGTGACGGTGATGAAGTCATAGCCGAGGAACACGCCCTTGACGCCGGGCACGCCGAACAGGCGGGCGGCAAGCGGTGAAGCGGCGCGCGCTTCCGTCTCGTCGCGGAACTCGGCCGTGCCGCTCTCCAGCACCACCTTGCCCGGCAGGAACTTCAGGGTCGACGGGTTCGGCGTCGCTTCGGTCTGGATGAACATCTTTCTCTCCGTGCGGCCAGGCACTTCGGTCGGCCAGAATACTTAGAATAATTCAAAAGAAGATAGGCGTTTCCACGCCACTCTTCAAGACCAAAGGATCAGCTCAAAGCGTCCAGTTCCTCGTCGGAAAGCTGGTCCGGAATGACCGTCACCGGGATCGGGAAGGCCTGTCCGCGGCTTGCCAGAGACGAAACTAGCGGCCCCGGCCCTTCCTTGGCGGATCCTGCGGCGAGAACGAGGATCGCGATATCGCGGTCCTCCTCGATCAACCCGTTGATGGCTTCGCTCGCGACGCCCTCGCGGATGACCATTTCCGGCTCGATGCCGATCGATTCCCGCAGCGCCTGCGCGGCCTTGGTGAGCACGGATTCCGCTTCCTCGCGGGCTTCCGCCCGCATGATCTCCTCGACGCCCAGCCATTGCTGGAAGTCGCCGTTGGCGATCACATAGAGCAGGACCACGCCGCCATTGGAGTTCTTCGCCCGGCTTCCCGCATAGTGGACGGCGCGCTGGCATTCCGGCGTGTCGTCGATAACCGCCAGAAACTTCCGGCGGTGGCCTTCAAGGCGGGAAAGTCGTCGAGAAACCATGCGGCCCCCTTCTCTCAAAGACGTTTCAGGGCGACCTTACTGCACAAAACCGATGATGTCGCGAACTTCCTTCATCGTCTTTTCGGCACGCGCACGCGCCCGCTCGCCGCCATCGCGCAGGATGCCGTCAATGTGGGTCGTGTCGTCCATCAGGCGGCGCATCTCGTCGGTGATCGGCGAGAGAACCGTGACCGAGAGGTCGATGAGCGCCGGCTTGAACACGGAGAACTGCTGGCCACCATATTCGGCAAGCACGTCCGCCTTGCTCTTGTCTGACAGCGCGGCATAGATGCCGACGAGGTTGTCCGCCTCGGGACGGCCCTTCAGGCCTTCGACCTCGCTCGGCAAGGCGTCCGGATCGGTCTTCGCCTTGCGGATCTTCTTGGAGATCGTCTCGGCATCGTCGGTGAGGTTGATGCGCGAGAGATCGGAGGCATCCGACTTCGACATCTTCTTCGTGCCGTCGCGCAGGCTCATGACGCGGGGCGCCGGGCCGCCGATCAGGGGCTCGACCATCGGGAAATAGGCGTGCACCGGCTCCTCGCCGACGACGGTATCGACGCCGGTGCCGGCCTTGCGGATGTGGTCGCCGAAATCGATGTTGAACTTCTGCGCGATGTCGCGGGTCAGCTCCAGGTGCTGCTTCTGGTCGTCGCCGACAGGCACATGGGTGGCGCGGTAGACGAGGATGTCGGCGGCCATCAGGCTCGGATAGGCGAGCAGGCCGAGCGAGACCTGTTCGGCATTCTTGCCACCGGTCTTGTCCTTGAACTGGGTCATGCGCTCCATCCAGCCGATGCGCGCCACGCAGTTGAAGATCCAAGCAAGCTCGGAATGCTGCGGCACGGCCGACTGGTTGAAGACGATATGCTTGGTCGGGTCGATGCCGGAGGCGATGAAGGCGGCGGCGATCGAGCGGATCTGGCCGCGCATGTCCTCGTGCACGAGCTGCGCCGTCAGCGCATGCAGGTCGACGACGCAGTAGATGCAGTCGTTATCGGCCTGCAGCGCCACGAACTTGCGGATCGCGCCGAGATAGTTGCCGAGGTGGAGATTGCCGGTCGGCTGGACGCCGGAGAAGACGAGAGGCTTGAATGCGCTCATGACGGTGTTCCTTCAGGCGGGTGGAGGGCCTGATCCTGTTGCTGATCTGGTGGCGCTTATGCACGGCAGCGCGGCATGGATCAAGAGGGGGAAACCGGTGCGCCCGCGCTCATCAGAAAGTCCTTATAAAAGACATGTTCCGGTCGTTCTGTCCCTGCGGGGATTTGAGGGGAGGCCGGTCCCGACCGGCCGTTTTGTGACGAAGGGGCGCAAAACGGGGAGAGCACCGTGCAAAAGAACGGTTCCATTCTGCTTGCCTGCGTGGTCGCGCTGACATCGATATTTGCGACCGAAACCCTGGCCAGCCGCATCCACAAACATGTCCTGCGAAACGACAAGGGGAGCGTGGCGAAGATCTACACCGTCCAGACCACGCGCGTGCGGCACCGATGTTTTCCAGGCAAGCTGAGAGCCGTCCTGTCCCATATCGCCCGCCAGGTCGGACGCCGGCCGCTCGTCACATCAGGCCATCGCTCGAACGGCCGCCGCGGCTCCTATCACCGCAAATGCCTTGCAGCGGATATCCGCATTCCCGGCGTCTCCGTAAAGCGGATCATCGCCGCCGCGCGGTCCGCGCCGGCCATCGGCGGCATCGGCACCTATTGCAACGGCATCGTCCATGTCGATGTTGGACCGCGGCGCAGCTGGCACTATTGCGGCGGGCTGGCCCGCCTGACCAAACGCGCAAGACTCGCCACGCGCTGATTATTCCGGCGAGCCTTCTTCCGGCGGTGCGGCTTTCGCCTTGCGCTTCAGATTGCGCCGAAGCATGCCGATATCCGCGCCGCCGATCAGGAAGGCGACGGAGAAATAGACGACCATGGCGAAGGCCACGAGCAGGCCGAGCGCCAGAACCTGCTCGTAGAGCGGCGAGGCCGGTGCGAGGCGGTCAGCGAGATAGAGCGACGCGTAGTTGAGCGCGACCGCCATGACGACGGTGGCGATCAGGAGCCGCGCGATGCGCCAGGCGAGCGCCTTTTCCAGCGGCCAGTGACCGCGGCGCACCAGCGTCACGAAGAGCAGGAGCGCCGTCACCCAGCCGGAGACGGCTTCCGCGGTGGCGATGCCGCGCTCGTGGAACAGTGGGAACAGCGTGACGGCGAGGATGCAGTTGAGGACGACCGAAAGCAGCGTGATGCGCATCGGCGTCTTGGTATCCTCGCGAGCGAAGAAGCCGGGGTTCAAGGCCTTGATCATCACGAAGCCCGGCAGGCCGAGGCCGTAGATGGCGAGCGTGCCCGCCACGATCGCCGTCGTCTCCGTGCCGAAAGCGCCGCGCTCATAGAGCACGCGCACGATCTCGTCGGAGATCACCCAGAGGGCACCGGCGGCGGGCAGCGTCAGGAACAGCACGAATTCCATCGAGCGGTTCTGCAGGTTGCCGGCCTCGCGTTCCTGTCCGCCCTTCAGCGCGCGCGCAAGCTCCGGCAGCAGCACCACGCCGACGGCAATGCCCACGACGCCGAGGGGGAGCTGGTAGACGCGGTCGGCATATTGCAGCACGGAGATCGCGCCGTCCTTGGTGGAGGCGATCATCTGGCCGATGATCTGGTTGATCTGGGTGATGCCGCCCGTCACCGCCGCGGGAAAGGCGAGCCACAGCAGGCGCTTGACGTTGGGCGTCATGCGCGGGCGGCGAAAGCCGATCCTGATGCCGGCGTGACGCACACCGGCATAGAGCACGGCCATCTGAAGAAGGCCCGCGCCCAGCACGCCCCAGGAGAGATACCACGCCGTATCGAGCGGCGAGGCGCCCTGCCAGAGCGCCAGCCCAAGCGCGCCGATCAGCATGACATTGAGGAAGACGGGCGCCACGGCGGCGGCGAAATAATGGTGCAGCGAATTCAGCATGCCCGACAGCATCGCCGTCAGCGACATGCACATGAGATAGGGGAACATGACGACGGCGAGCTTGACCGTGATGTCGAATTTTTCCGTGTCGCCGACGAAGCCCGGCGCGATGATCCAGGCGACGATGAGCGGCATCATCAGCTCCATCGCGATGGTCAGCAACAGGAGCACGGAGAACAGCACGCCGAAGACTTCTTCGGAAAAGCGCTTGGCGCCCTCGATGCCGCCGGCCTCGATCTCCTTGGCAAAGAGCGGCACGAAGGCGGCGTTGAAGGCGCCTTCGGCGAAGAGCCGTCGAAACAGGTTCGGAAAGCGGAAGGCGGCGTAGAAGGCGTCAGCCATCGGCCCGGTGCCGAGTGCTGCCGCCATCAGCGTTTCGCGGGCGAAGCCGAGCACGCGGCTGCCGAGCGTCGCGCCGCCCACGGTCGCGAATTTCCTGACGAGACTCATTGTTCTGCCCTGATCCTTTTCGGCGTGGCCGCGGCGGCGGGCGCGATCATGCCGGGCGGCATGCGGTCGCGCACCTCATCCGCCTCGTCCGCCATCACGGCCTTCAGCCGCGCGGCGATATTGGCATGCCGGTTGTCATTGGTGACCTTCTGGCCCACCAGGTCGGTGACGTAGAAGGTATCGATGACCTTCTCGCCGAAGGTGGTGATATGCGCGGACGTGATGTCGAGCGACAGGTCCGACAGCACCGCCGTCACCTCGGAAAGCAGGCCCGGACGGTCGAGGCACTCGATCTCGATGACGGTGAACTTGTTCGACAGCGTGTTGGAGATGGTGACGGCCGGCGACACGGTGAAGGTGCGGTTGCGCTTGCGGCTCTTGGTCCGCGTGGCGATGACTTCCGGCAGGCGCTTACGGCCGGACAGAACGTCCTCGATCATCCGGCCGATCGTGCCGGCGCGGCGCGTCTCGTCCGCATCGTTCAGGAACTCGCGGTTGACGAGGATCGTGTCGAGCGCGCGGCCGTCCGAGGTGGTGAAGATCTGCGCGTCGACGATGTTGGCCCCTGCCGCCGCGCAGGCGCCGGCAATCACGGTCAAAAGCCGCGGATGGTCGGGCGACAGCACGGTGATTTCGGTGATGGCGTGGAAGGAGTGCGTGCGCACCATGGTCGCGAGCGGCTTGCCGGCCTTGTCGGCCTCGCGGATGAAGGCCGCATGGCGCACCTGATCCTCCAGCGATACCGTCAGGAGGTAGGGATCGTAGTGCAGCTTGGTGGAGGCCTTGCGGTCCTTCTGGCTCCATTCGGCGGGCAGCGCGTTGAACAGGATATCGCGCGCGGCCTGGGCGCGCTCCTTGCGCGACAGTTCGGAGAAGCCGCCGGAGATCAAGAGTTCCGTCTCGTAGTAGAGCGTGCGCAGCAGCTGGCCCTTCCAGCCGTTCCACACACCGGGGCCGACGGCGCGGATATCGCAGACCGTCAGCACCAAGAGCATCTTCAGCCGCTCCATCGACTGCACCTTCTCGGCGAAGTCGACGATGGTCTTGCGGTCGTTGAGGTCGCGGGTCTGGGCGACCATCGACATGGTGAGGTGTTCCTCGATCAGCCAGACGACCAGCTCCGTCTGCTTCGGCGAAAGCCCGAAGCGCGGGCAGAGTTTTCGCGCGACCTTGGCGCCCGCCTCGGAATGATCCTCCGGCCGGCCCTTGGCGATATCGTGCAGCAGCACGGCGACATAGAGCGGGATGCGATCCTCGATGCCCGGCATGATCTGGTAGCTCAGCGGATGGGCGTCCTTCTCGCGACCCTGGTCGATATTCGCGAGCACGCCCACGGCGCGGATCAGGTGTTCGTCGACCGTGTAGTGGTGATACATGTTGAACTGCATCATCGCGACGATCTTGCCGAAATCCGGGATGAAACGGCCGAGCACGCCGGCCTCGTTCATGCGGCGGAGGATCAACGCCGGGTCGCGCGGCGAGGTGAGGATCGACAGGAAGAGCCGGTTCGCCTCCTCGTTTTCACGGAGCGCCGCATTGATCAGCTTCAGCGAGCGCGTCATCTGCTTCAAGGCATCGGGATGGAATTCCAGCCCGTTGATATCGGCGATGTGGAAGAGCCGGATGAGGTTCACCGGATCGCGCTTGAACACCTCCGGATCAGCGATGGTGATGCGGCCGCGATCTTCGAGAAAATCCAGCGTGCCGGCGATCTTGCGCGTGCGGCGGGTGAAGCGGCTGATGACGGCCGAAATGCCGGGCGCTTCTTTGGCCTGCTGGTCCTCCAGCGTGGCGCAGAAGATGCGCGTCAGGTCGCCCACGTCCTTCGCGACGAGGAAATAGTGCTTCATGAAGCGCTCGACGGCCGAGAGGCCCGGATGCGGCTGGTAGCCGAGGCATTCGGCGATCTCGCGCTGGATATCGAAAGACAGCCGCTCCTCCGCTTTGCCCGTCAGGAAGTGCATGTGGCAGCGCACGGCCCAGAGGAAATCGTCCGCCTTCTGGAACAGCTTGTATTCCTGGCGCGACAACACGCCGAGCTTCACCAGCTCGGCCGGGTCGCGAATGTGATAGAAATATTTGGCGATCCAGAACAGCGTGTGCAGGTCGCGAAGCCCGCCCTTGCCTTCCTTGACGTTCGGCTCGACGAGGTAGCGCGTATCGCCGGCCTTGCGATGGCGCTCGTCGCGCTCGGCAAGTTTCGCGGCGATGAATTCCGGGCCGGTGCCGCGCATGATCTCGCGGTCGAAGCGCACGCCGAGCTCTTCGAACAGCGCCACGGAACCGCAGATATAGCGGGCTTCGAGGATCGCGGTGCGGATCGTCATGTCGCCCTTGGAGAGCTGGATGCACTCTTCCAGATTGCGCGTCGCGTGGCCGACCTTGAAGCCGAGATCCCACAGGATATAGAGCATGAATTCGATGGCCGGCTCGCTCCAGGCGGCCGGTTTTGCCGGCAGCAGGAAGAGCAGGTCGATATCCGAGCCCGGCGCCAGCGTGCCGCGGCCGTAACCGCCCACGGCCGTCACCGTGATGCGCGCTCCGGGCGGTGCCTGGCCGGCGCTGAAGACGTGGTTCAGCGCAAAATCGTGCAGCACCGCGATCAACTGGTCCTGCAGCCAGGAAATGCGCGCGGCGCATTGCAGGCCGCTGCCATCGGCAAAGAGCAGTTCGCGCGCCCGTTCGCGGCCCGCGGCGTTGACCGCCTTGAATTCGGCGAGAAGCTCGCGGCGCAGGCGGTCGCGGTAATCGGCATTGGTGCTGGCAATGAATTCGCATTTGGCGCGCAGCGCCGGCACGTCGAGAAGGCCGGAATCGGCCGGTGCCAAGAGCTTGTGTTCCATCGGATGCCGGCCTGCGTCCCGCTTGTCCTCGATCGCCCGTTCGGTTCGCATGCGCTATAAACCCTTTCAGCGCGAGAAGACAGCCATCCTACACGCTAGCGATTGCCAAGTTCTTTCTTCAGCGCGTAGAGCGCATCGAGCGCCTCGCGCGGTGTCATATCGTCCGGGTTGAGGTCCTTCACAAGCCCCTCGACCTTCGACGGGGCGGAACTGCGCTGAACCTCCTCGCGACGCACCGCGACCTGGAAGAGCGGCAGATCATCTATGAGCTGGCTTGCCGGATTCTTGCGGTCCGCATCCTCCAGCTTGGCGAGCACGTCTTTTGCACGCGCCACCACCGAGGCCGGCAGGCCGGCAAGCCGCGCCACCTGGATGCCGTAGGAGCGATCCGCGGCACCGGGACCGACTTCATGCAGGAAGATCACGTCGCCGTCCCACTCCTTGACGCGCATTGTGGCGTTGGAAAGGCGGCCAAGCTTCTCCGAAAGCACGGTCAATTCATGGAAATGCGTGGCGAAAAGCCCGCGGCAGCGGTTCGCCTCGTGCAGGTGTTCCACGGCGGCCCAGGCGATGGAGAGGCCGTCGAAGGTTGCGGTGCCGCGGCCGATTTCGTCGAGGATGACGAGCGAACGATCGGTCGCCTGGTTGAGGATCGCCGCCGTCTCGACCATCTCCACCATGAAGGTGGAGCGGCCGCGGGCAAGATCGTCCGACGCGCCGACGCGGGAGAACAGGCGGTCGACGATACCGATATGCGCGCTTTCGGCCGGCACATAGGAGCCCATCTGCGCGAGAATGGCGATGAGGGCGTTCTGGCGCAGGAAGGTCGATTTACCGCCCATGTTCGGGCCGGTGAGCAGCCAGATCGCGCCATGGCCCTTGCCGTCCGCCGGCGAGAGATCGCAGGAATTGGCAACGAAGGCGGCGGCCTGCTGGCGGCGCAACGCCTGTTCGACGACCGGATGCCGCCCACCGACAATGGCGAACATGGTGGAGCGGTCGACGATCGGCCGGCAATAGGCCTGCTCCTCGGCAAGTGCTGCAAGCCCCACAGAGACATCGACAACAGCAAGCGCCCGCGCCGCCGCCTTGATCGGCTCGGCTTCCGCCACGACCGCCTCGACAAGGCCGTCGAAGGCGGCGAGCTCGATGGCGAGCGCCCGGTCGGCGGCGTTGGCGATCTTGGTTTCCAGTTCGGAGAGCACCGTCGTGGTGAAGCGCATGGCGCCGGCCATGGTCTGGCGGTGGATGAAACGCGCCTTCGCCTCGTCGCCATCGGTCAGCGCGGAAGCGTTGCCGGCGGAAACCTCGATGAAATAGCCGAGCACGTTGTTGTGCTTGATCTTCAGCGACTTGACGCCCGTCTCCTCGGCATATTGCAGCTGAAGGCCGGCGATGACGCGGCGCGACTGGTCGCGCAACGCCCGCATCTCGTCGAGTTCGGCATTCGCCCCCTCGCGGATGAAGCCGCCGTCGCGCTTCAGCAGCGGCAGTTCGTCGGCGAGCATGACGGCGAGGCGGTGCGAGAGGTCGAGCGGCAGGTCGGCAACGGCCGTGCGGGCGGTGGCCAGTTCACCGTCAAGCTCCTGCGCCGCCATCGTCCGCGCGATTTCGGCGGAGGTGGACAGGCCTTGCAGGATCGCGCCGAGATCGCGCGGGCCGCCGCGGCCGAGCGCAATACGGGACAGTGCGCGCGGCATGTCGGGAAGCCGCTTCAGCGTGGAACGCAGGTCCTCGCAAAAGGACGGGCGATCGGCGAGGGTCGCAATCGAATCGAGCCGGGCGTTGATCGTCTCCGGATCGGTCAGCGGCGACATCAGCCGTTCGGCAAGCAGGCGCGCGCCACCGCTCGTCACCGTGCGGTCGATGGCCTTCAAAAGCGTGCCACTGCGCTCGCCGGAGAGCGTGCGCACCAGTTCGAGATTGGCCCGCGTGGCGGGGTCGATGAAGAGCGTCGAGGCCGAGCTTTCCCGCTCCGGCCGGCCGAGCGGCGGGCGTTCGGCGATCTGCGTCTTTTCCACATAGGCGACGGCGGCGGAGGCCGCCGCCAGCTCGGCGCGCGAAAAGGTGCCGAAGCCATCGAGCGTCGAAACGCCGAAATAGCGGGCGATGCGGCCTTCCGCCGTCGCGCTGTCGAACAGCACCGCTGGCTGCGGCACCGCCACGCGGCCGACGACATCCAGCACAGGCCGGAATTCCGGATCGTGGAACAGCGTATCCGGCACGATCAGCTCGCGCGGATCGATGCGCAGGATATCGGCGAGAAGCTGGCCTTGCGCGGTCTCCGACAAGCGAAAGATGCCGGTCGAGATGTCGATCCAGGCGAGCGCCATGGCGGGCTCCGCCCCGCCGCGGATGCGGGCGACGGCCATCAGGTAATTGGCGTCCGACGGCGAGAGCAGCTTTTCTTCCGTCAGCGTGCCGGGCGTCACCAACCGCACGACATCGCGCCGCACGACGGATTTCGAGCCGCGCTTCTTCGCTTCCGCCGGGTCCTCGACCTGTTCGCAGACCGCGACGCGGAAGCCGAGCGCGATCAGCCGCTGCAGGTAGTCGTCGGCGGCGTGGACGGGCACGCCGCACATGGGAATGTCGAGCCCCATGTGCTGGCCGCGCCTCGTGAGCGTGATGCCGAGCGCGCGGGACGCCTCCACGGCGTCCTGGAAGAACAGCTCGTAGAAATCGCCCATGCGATAGAACAGCATGCTGTCGGGGTTGGCCGCCTTGATTTCGATATACTGCTCCATCATCGGCGTGGCCGATGCGCGGCTTTGGTCGGTGGCAAGGTCGGCCGTCGACAGGATATCGTTCTGGCGCGCGATCTGATCGTTCACGGAGAGTCTGTTCTTCCTAAAAAAGAGGTGTCACCCTAGCCATGCAGCGATATAGAAAACAACAGCTGTGAGCAGCTATGGGTCTATCGCCCACAGGAGTGTAAGGGGGGAGCATGCCGGGTACCGACAAAACCGATCGCCAGAGGGCAAGTGTCACGGACCAGGAGGCACTGGATTTCCACTCGTCCGGACGTCCGGGCAAGCTGGAAATCACGCCGACCAAGCCGATGGCGACGCAACGCGACCTTTCGCTTGCCTATTCGCCCGGCGTCGCGGTGCCGGTGAAGGCCATCGCCGCCGATCCGTCGACCGCCTATGACTACACGACGCGCGGCAACATGGTCGCCGTCATCTCGAACGGCACCGCCATCCTCGGCCTCGGCAATCTGGGCGCACTGGCTTCCAAGCCGGTGATGGAAGGCAAGTCCGTCCTCTTCAAGCGCTTTGCCGACGTCGATTCGATCGACCTGGAAGTCGACACGGAAAATGTCGACGAATTCATCAATTGCGTGCGCTACCTCGGCCCCTCCTTCGGCGGCATCAACCTGGAGGACATCAAGGCGCCCGACTGTTTCATCATCGAGCAGCGCCTGCGCGAACTGATGGACATCCCCGTCTTCCACGACGACCAGCACGGCACCGCGATCATCGCCGCCGCAGGCCTGATCAACGCGCTGGCGCTGACCGGCCGCGACTTCAAGACGACGAAGCTCGTCTGCAACGGTGCCGGCGCTGCCGCCATCGCCTGCATCGAGCTCATCAAGTCGATGGGCTTTTCGCCGGAAAACGTCATCCTCTGCGACACCAAGGGCGTCATCTACCAAGGCCGCGAAGAGGGTATGAACCAGTGGAAATCGGCCCACGCGGTCAAGACCGACCGCCGCACGCTGACCGAGGCGATGGACGGCGCCGACGTGGTGTTCGGCCTTTCGGCCAAGGGTGCGCTGTCGGAAGAGATGATCCGCTCCATGGCGCCGCGGCCGATCATCTTCGCCATGGCCAATCCCGACCCGGAAATCACCCCGGAAGAGGTCGCCCGCATCCGTGACGACGCGATCGTCGCGACCGGCCGTTCGGACTATCCGAACCAGGTCAACAACGTGCTCGGCTTCCCCTATATCTTCCGCGGCGCGCTCGACGTGCGGGCCTCGACGATCAACGACGCGATGAAGATCGCGGCGGCCGAAGCGCTCGCCCACCTCGCCAAGGAAGACGTGCCGGACGACGTGGCGGCCGCCTATCAGGGCGTGCGCCCGCGCTTCGGCGCGCAGTACATCATCCCCGTGCCGTTCGATCCGCGGCTGATCTCGGCGATCCCGGTCGCCGTTGCCAAGGCGGCGATGGAGACGGGCGTCGCGCGCAAGCAGATCCCCGATCTCGACGCCTATGCCCGCGATCTTCGTGCCCGCCGCGACCCGATCGCCTCGACGCTCCAGCAGATCTATGCCCGGGTGCGCCGCCAGCCGAAGCGCGTCGTCTTCGCCGAGGGCGAAGAACAGCAGATGATGCGCGCCGCCGTTTCCTATGCCAACCAGCAGCTCGGCACCGCCATCCTGCTCGGCCGCGAGGAAACCATCCGCGAAACGGCGGAACGGGCCGGCATCGATATCGACCGGGCCGGCATCGAGGTGCTGAATGCCCGCATCTCGAAGCGCAACAACGTCTATATCGACTATCTCTACGCCCGGCTTCAGCGGAAGGGTTTCCTCTTCCGTGATGCCCAGCGCCTGATCCACAACGACCGCAACCACTTTGCGGCCTGCATGGTGGCGCTCGGCGATGCGGACGGCATGGTGACGGGCCTCACCCGCAACTATTCAACCGCGTTGGAAGACGTGCGCCGCTGCATCGACGCCAAGCCCGGCCACCGGGTCATCGGCGCCTCGCTCGCGCTCTGCCGCGGCCGCGCCGTGCTGGTCGCCGATACCGCCGTGCACGACATGCCCTCCTCGGAGGAGCTGGCGGATATCGCGGAAGAAGCGGCCGGCCTCGCGCGGCGCCTCGGCTACGAGCCGCGCGTCGCCATGCTCGCCTATTCGACCTTCGGCCATCCCTCGGGCGAGCGCTCCGAGCGGGTGCGCGAAGCGGTCAAGATCCTCGATCGCCGCCGCGTCGATTTCGAATATGACGGCGAAATGGCCGCCGACGTGGCGCTCAACCCGCGCATCATGGAGCAGTATCCGTTCTGCCGCCTTTCCGGCCCCGGCAACGTGCTCGTCATGCCGGCCTTCCACTCGGCAGCGATCTCGACCAAGATGCTGCAGGAACTCGGCGGCGCCATGGTCATCGGCCCGCTGCTGGTCGGCCTCGACAAGTCGGTGCAGATCGTCTCGATGGGCGCGAAGGATTCCGACATCGTCAACATGGCGGCCCTCGCTGCCTACAATTCCGGCGTCTGACCGGAACGTGAAAAAGCCGCCCGTCCCGGAGGTCGGGAACGGGCGGCAAAATCAGACTATACTGATCTTCATCGAAATAGGTTTGCGCTTCGCGGATTGCTTAGCTGGCGAAACGCCCGGCATCCGCACCGTAATAATTGAGGTAGCGGCCGGAAATCTTGCCGATCGGCAGCACGATCAGCACGTCCGTCGTGTTGAAGCCGTGGTCGACGACCGCGCCCTCGCCGACCGTCGCGCCAAGGCGCAGATAGCCCTTGACCAGCGGCGGCATGGCGGAGAGCGCGCGGCGCGCATCGATGCCTTCCGACGGCATCAGGTCCATGGTGCGGAACAGTTCCGGCCGAGCGAACACGCTCCACTCCTCCTTCGCCAGCACATTGTGGTGCAGGAAGGAGAGCGCCAGCGCATGTTCCTCCGGCACCGTGCCGTGGAACGACGCGCAGCCGAACATCACGTCGATGCGGTGCCTCAGCGAATAGGCCCAGTTGCCCTGCCAGAGCAGCTCCACCGTACGCTTGGTGCGGTAGGCGGGCAGCACGCAGGAGCGGCCGAGCTCCATGAAGCGTTTTCCGGGATGACGCGCGATCAGCGAATCGACGTCGAATTCCGACTGGGAATAGAAGCCGCCCGAAACCGCAGCCACATCCTGGCGCAGCAGGCGGTAGGTGCCGACGATCTGCTCTTCCGCGTCGCCCTCGATCGAGGTGTCGAGCACGAGAAGGTGGTCGCAGACCATGTCCCAGGCATCGATATCCCGCTTGCGGCGCACCGCATCCGGCGAGAGCTTGGCGTTCATCTCTTCCGCGAAGACCCGGTAGCGCACGGCCTGCGCCGCGTCGATTTCGGTGACCGAGCGGGCGATGCGCGTCTCGAGATTGCCGATGCGGCCGAGCACGTCCGTTCCCGACCGTCCCGCGACTGTAACGGTCTTCTGCGGGATCTCTGCCGGAGTGATGGTCTGGGCGAGGTCGAGCGTCATGGCAGTGTATCCGTTGGCGAAACTTCTGGGTTTTAACCACGATTCTGCAACAGGATAATGACGCAAGGCCCGCTTGAACAGATACCCCGGCCGCGGCAAGGTGACGTCATATAGCGGCGCGACGGGCGAGCCGGGCAATTTCGGCAATCAGAACAACGGGATCGGCGGGTTTCGCCAGAACCGCGTCGGCGCCGACCGAAAGCAGCTCCTCGCGCAGGCCGGCGCGGCTGTCGGCCGTCAGCACGACGACCGGCAGGCGGGCATTGCCATAGTCGCGCTGGACGATTCTCGCGATCATCTCCCGGCCGTCGCCGCCGGGCATGCCGAGGTCGGTGACCAGGAGGTCGGCCGCGAACGGTCCGGCATCCGTGGCGCCGGCAAGTGCGGAAACGAGGCTCGGATAATCGTGCACATGGCGCACCGTATGGCCCGCGCGCTCCAGCACGGAACGCACCAGCATGGCGTTCACCGGGTCGTCTTCGGCCAGCAGGATGCGCGCACCCGTCGCGGCGGCCGGTGTCGGCTCGGCGGCCGGCTGCGGCGGTTCCTTCAGGATCGGGCGGTTGTCGTTGATCGCGTCGCGCACTTCGATGCCCTTCATGCGGCCGCGCAGCACCTCGACCAGCGAGCGTTCGCGCAGCGGCCGGATGAGCCAGGAATCATAGCCTTCGCCATTGCCGATCGCCCTGCCGCTGCGCTCTTCCGGATTGACGAGATAGATGCGGCGCGCGCGGCTGTCGCGGAAATAGTTGAGATCGGCAAGTTCGCGGCGGAAGATGCCGGCAAGACGATTGTCGACGATGATGTCGGTGAGCTCCGCCCTGCGGCCGGCAAGCCCCTGCGCGAGATCGAGCGCTTCGTCGACAGAGGTGGCGAGATGGCAGGCGCCGCCCAGGGCATCGATGGTGCGCACCAGCGCCTTGGCGGCCGGGCCAGCCGGCGCCAGCAGGAAGACGAGGCTACCCTTCAAGACACCCTTGCGCGAGCCGCCATTGCCCGCCGTCTTGCGCGGATCGGCCGGCATGCGAATGGTGAAGGTGCTGCCCTTGCCCTGCGTGCTTTCGAGCGTCAGCCCGCCGCCGGCCTCGTTGAGGATGCGCGCCGAGATGGCAAGGCCGAGGCCGGTGCCGCCGCTGCGCTGCGCGGCGCTGCCCGTCTGTTCGAATTCCTGGAAGATGCGCGCCTGCTCCTCGGCATTCATGCCGGGGCCGCTATCGGTGACGCGGATGACGATGGCGCCGCGGTCCATCGTGGTTTCTAGCGAGACGCCGCCCGTATGGGTGAATTTCACAGCATTGCCGACGACATTGTAGAGCACCTGGCGCAGGCGCGGCGCATCATAGAGCATCAGGCCCGGCACCTCCGGCGAGACGAAGGAGCCGATCTCGATGCCCTTTTCATGGGCGCGAGGCGAGAGCATTTCCACGACGCTTTCCAGCATCGGCCGCACCGGCTCCTCCGACGGGCGAAGCTGGAAGCGGCCGGCCTCGATGGTCGAGAAATCGAGCAGGTCGTCGACGAGCTGCACCAGCGCGTGGCCGGACTGGCGCATGCCGGAGAGATAGTTCTTCTGCTCGGCCGTCAGCCGCGTCTGGCCGATCAGGTGCGACATGCCGAGAATGCCCGAGAGAGGCGTGCGGATCTCGTGGCTGACGGTGGCGAGCAGGCGGGACTTTGCGGCGCTCGCCTCCTCGGCACGCTGGCGGGCACGCTCGCGCTCACCCTCGGCGCGGCGTTCCTCGGTGACGTCGCGGGCGATGGAATGCACCACGAGTTCACCGGAGGCTGGGTCGCGCACGGTGACGTCGTGCCAGGAATAGATGCGCTTGCCCGCCGGGCGTTCCACGTCGACATCGTAGCGGTGCGCCATCGCCTGCGAGCGGAAGGTGAGGCCGAGCGCCTCGCAGGTCCTGCCTTCGACATCGGCGACGCCGGTCAACTCGCCGAGCACGGCATTGGCACGCAGGATGCGGCCGTCGAGCGAGCGCATGACGACGATGTCGCCGAGCACATCATGGATGGCGGAGAGGATTTCGGAGGTCTCGCTGCGTTCCCAGCTGCGGTCGCGATCGGCCTCGATGCCGGGGGCCGGATGGCGCGTCCAGAGGAGGAAGGCGGCGCCGGCAAGGCCCGCAAGGCCGAGGCCGATGGCGGCGATGTAGAACCCGGCCATCATGCCGGTGGCCAGCACCAGCGCACCCAGAAGCAGGCCGACGCCGCCGATCACGCTGCGGATCATCGCGTGGTTTTCCGGCTCGGCGCGCGGTGCGGGGGCCTCCGGGCGAAGGAGATCCTGCGCCGCGTCCCCATCAGAACGGACGGCGGCGGACCGGCGCGGTGCATCGGCAAATTCGGCCTTGAGCCGATCTTGTAGCTTGACGGGTTCGCTCATGAGGAACCGCTTACCACATGGACCGTTCAAATCGGCTTCAGCAAGTCGTTCGAATTTTAACGTTTCGCGCGGCGCAACAGCAGGAGCTCGTCGAGGATCACCAAAGCGGCGCCGATGGTGATGAAACTGTCGGCCAGATTGAACACCGCGAAGGACCAGGTCTCCGTGTAGAACAGGACATAGTCGATCACATAGCCGAACAGCGCCCGGTCGATGAGATTGCCGAAGGCGCCGGCGATGATGAAGGCGTAGCCGGCATGGGCGAAGCCGCGCGCCTTGGGCGTCTGGCGCCAGAGCCAGACGACGAAGCCGACGACAAAGAGCCGGAGCGTCACGATGAACCAGCCCTCCATGCCCGACAGCATGGAGAAGGCGACGCCGTAATTATAGGTGCGGTAGAGCGCCAGCATCGGCACGACCGGCACCGCCTCCTGGAAGGGCAGCCAGGCCTCGACGGCGAATTTCACCGCCTGGTCGAGCAGCAGCGCCAGCACGATGACAACGATCACCGGCACCGGCCGCGACATCAGCGGAATGCGTTCTTCGTTCATGCGCGCGCGTCCAGCGTCAGCAGATGGCGGCGCGCCTCGAAGAGCATGATGCCGGTGGCAATGGCCAGATTGAGCGAATCGGCGCGGCCGGCCTGCGGAATGCGGGCGAGTGCATCGGCCTCGCGGGCGAGCTCTTCCGGCAGGCCGGATTGCTCGTTGCCCATCAGCAGCACGACGGGTTTTTTCTTGTAGTCGATGGTGCGGTAGTCGACGGCGCCGGCGAGATGGGTCGCGACGACCTGCACGCCGGCCGTCTTCTTCCAGGCGAGGAAATCGGCGGGGCTCGCTTTCACCAGCGGCACGGCGAAGACCGAGCCCATGGTGGCGCGCACGGTTTCCATCGAGAATGGATCGGTGCTCTCGCCAACGAGGATGACGCCGCTCGCGCCCGCCGCATCCGCCGTGCGGATGATCGTGCCGAGGTTGCCGGGGTCGCGCACCCGGTCGAGCGCGACATAGGTCTCGCCGGTCTGGGGCCTGATGTCGCGGAGGTTCGTCCAGCGTTGGGTGAAGATGCCGACGACCATCTGCGGATTGTCGCGCCGGGTGATCGAGGACAGCACCTTTTCGCTGACTTCCAGCACCAGCCCGCCGCGCGCCACGGTCTTCGTCGCGCATTGCACGACCTGCGGCTTGTCCTTGACGTTCTTGGCATAGACCAGCGTCTTGATCTCGAAGCCGAGTTCCAGCGCGTCGATGACGAGCTTCAGGCCTTCCGCCATGAAGCTCTTCGTCTCGTCGCGGTCCTTCTTGTTGGCGAGCGCCTTAATGTCCTTGATGATCGGGTTTGCGAGGCTCGTGACCTCCTTCACCTGCCCGACGCGGCGCGTTCCGTGCTGTTCGTGGCTCATGCGCTGATCCATCGGCTGAAAAGGGAGGTGGAGAGCGCGCGGCCGGTGTCCTTGCCGTCGATGCCGCTCTCGCGGATGACGAGTTCGCCGGATTCCACCGTGCCACCGGCGCCGCGCATCGTCTCGCGCATCAGCTCGTGGATGGAATAGAAACTCGCGCGGATCGAATAGGCGGTCAGGACGAGACCGATCGCCTTGGGCGACAGGATTTCGCGGCAGACATCGAGCATCAGCGGCAGGTGGTCGAAGAGATGCCAGACCTCGCCGTTCGGGCCGCGGCCGAATTTCGGCGGATCCGTCAGGATGATGTCGTATTTGCTGCCGCGGCGTTCCTCGCGCTGGATGAACTTCATCGCGTCTTCGCAGATCCAGCGGATCGGCAGCTTTTCCATGCGCCCGAGCGCCTGGTTTTCACGGCCCCAGCCGATCGCCTTCTTCGACGCATCGACATGGGTGACTTCCGCGCCGGCGGCCGCGGCAACCAGCGAGGCGACGCCGGTATAGCCGAAGAGGTTCAGCACCTTGACCGGGCGACCGGCCGTCTCGACCTTGTCCCTCATCCAGCTCCAATGGGCAAGCTGTTCCGGAAAGACGCCGACATGGCGGAAGGCGGTGAAGCGGCCGTGAAAATCGACGTCGAGCAGCTTCATCGGCCAAGTCTCGCCGAGCGCTGCCTTGGGGAACCTCCAGCGCCCCATGCCGTCTTCTTCCGTATCGCCGGTGAAGAGGGCGTCGGCCTTGTCCCAGACGCTGTCAGGCAGGCTGCGCTGCCAGAGTGCCTGCGCTTCTGGACGCACGATGCGGTAGGGGCCGTATTGTTCGAGCTTTTCGCCGGCACCGCTGTCGATCAGGCGGTACTGGTCGGAGCCCGCGGTCTCCAGGATGACGGGCAGGCGCTCGGCCGGCTTCTCGCCCTCGCGGCGCATCAGGGGGCGGGCGGGCGCTTCCTGTGCCGGGCGCGGCTCCTTCTTGGGGGCCGGGGCCTTCATGGCCGGAGCCCTTTGTGCCTGCGCCTTGGCGGGCGCGGCGGAGCCGATCTTCGGCCGGCGGTGTCTGTCCTTCACGATGGATCGTCCGTCGTCGGTTGAAAACTTGCCGGCAGCGCCGGAAAACGAGCGGTCCCCATACCATCCCTCCCCCACTTGGCAAAGCGCTTTCCGATCTGCGATAAGTTGGAACTATTCCAGGGAGGATCGATCATGGACATGTCCGGCGAAGAACGCATTGCGGCCCCGCGCGACGCCGTCTGGGCGGCGCTGAACGATCCGGAGATCCTGAAGGCCTGCATTCCGGGCTGTCAGTCGCTCACCATGAAATCGGCGACCGAGCTGGAAGCGACCGTCAAGATCAAGATCGGCCCGGTCTCGGCAACCTTCAGCGGCGAAGTGACGCTTTCCAACCTCAACCCGCCGATGGGCTACACGATCTCCGGCGAGGGCAAGGGCGGCATTGCGGGTTTTGCGAAGGGCGGGGCCGACGTGCGGCTCATCGAGGACGGCGACGGCACGATCCTCGCTTATGACGTCAAGGCGCAGATCGGCGGCAAGCTCGCCCAGCTCGGCTCGCGGCTCATCGATTCGACGTCGAAGAAGCTTGCGACGCAGTTCTTCGCCGATCTCGGCGAGAAGCTGAACGGCGCCGCAGCCTAATTAATCATTTCCCGGAAACCGGCACCACGGCCTGCGCGGCGATCGCCTTGTGCTTCTCCGCCTCGCTGTGCCACTTCACGGCTTCGCTCGCCTCGATGCGGGCGCGCTTGCGGTATTTGCCCTGGGTAAACCAGGTGGCGAACGAGCCGATCACCAGACCCAGGATCACCGCGAGGAAGAGGTAGACGAAGAACGGCGCCGTGACGGAGAGCACGCTGTCCTCGGGCCGGAACGGATTGAGCGCCAGCGTCACCGCTTGCCGGTTCGCCACCGACAACACGATCAGCACGATGGCGATCGGGATGAGGACGAGGATGTTGACTACTCTCTTGATCATGGCATCACCTGCTTTGGCGCGCGGCGCCGATCCGGCGCCTGCGCTTTAGAGTGTTTCCGCAATTCCTGAGGCAAAATCGCGGCACTCTTTTGCTGGACTTGCTTTAATCGTCCTGGTCGGCCTGGCCGGGATTAAGACGCTCGCGCAGCTCCTTGCCGGTCTTGAAGAAGGGAACCCACTTCTCCTCGACGAAGACCGCGTCGCCCGTGCGCGGGTTGCGTCCCGAACGCGAGGGGCGGTTCTTGACGGAGAAGGCGCCGAAGCCGCGCAGCTCCACCCGGTTTCCGCCGGCCAGCGCATCGGTGATCTCATCGAGCACCGCGTTGACGATGTTCTCGACATCACGGTGGTAGAGGTGGGGATTGCGCGCGGCGACAATCTGAACCAATTCCGACTTGATCACTGTGTCCCCCTCAAAAATTCTTGTTTTTCAATCACGATCAACCTGCCAAACCGAAACAAGACCGTCAAGAAACAACTTTTCGCCGGTCAGCTTTTCGATCGTCGGTTGAAGATCGAGCGGCAGGCCGAAGACGGAACGTGCAAAATCGCGGGCACTGCTGCCGATCCACGAAATCCCCGAGCGCTTCACCGCCTCGTAGTCGACGAAGGGCAGATCGGCGGGCACCTTGCGCTCGTCGAGATAGGCGCGAATCTCCTCCGGGCCGCCGAGCTTGTCGACGAGTTTGGCGGCCAGCGCCTGGCGGCCGGTGAAGATGCTGCCGTCGGCAAGGCGCAGCACCTGGTCGCGCGGCAGCTTGCGGCGTTCGACGACGAGGTCGACGAACCAGTCGTAGCTGTCCATCACCATGGCGCGGATCATCGTCTTCGCCTCTTCGCTGGCCGGGTGGAACGGCGAGGGCTCGGCCTTCAGCGGCGCGGATTTGATTTCCTCCAGCGAGACGCCGATCTTGTCCATCAGCTCCTTCATCTGCGGATACTGGAAAAGCACGCCGATCGAGCCGGTGATCGAACTTTCGCCGGCTATGATCGTGTCGCCGGCGGTCGCGATCATATAGCCGGCAGAGGCGGCGAGCGTGCGCACGTCCGAGACGACCGGCTTCTTTTCCGCCACCTTGCGCAGCGCCTTGAAGATGACCTCGCCGCCGTAGGTGGTGCCACCCGGCGACGAGATCGTCACGACGAGCGCCTTGGCCCGGTCGTTGCGGGCGATGCGGTCGAGGCGCTCCAACAGTTCGGCATCGTCTTGGATGATGCCGGAAATGCTGACCCGCGCGATATGATCGCGTGCGCCGCTGCCGGGCCAGCGCCAGGCGGCAGCCGCAAGAATGACGGCAAGCGCGATCAGAACGGCGACGACCCGCCAGAAGGTGAGCTTGCGGCGCAGTTGCCGGCGGTCGGCGATGGCGGAGTGATCCATTCCCTGTCCTCGATGCTGGCGCCCCTAGACTTTCAGGTGGCTTGCCGAAGGCCCTATCGATATGGCATTCCAGAAACAAATGGCAATTCGTCGCTGAACTTTCTTGGGCAGACATTGTTTGTTCAGGAATAATCGCCATATGGGGCCCGTTATCCGAGGGTCCCTCGTTTCGCAGCGAAGGCCATATCGGCAAGATATTTAGCAGGTACAATGCTGGACACCGTGGCAGAAGCACCGATGGGTGCACAGGGCACAGGCGTATCCGCCGCGGCTTATCGCCTCGCGACGCGGCATTCCGCCCGTGTGCGCTTTCTGAAAGTCGCGCTGCCGGTCGCCGCCATCATCGTCGCCGTGGTCTTCGTCATCGTCTCGATCGTGCGCACCTATCTGCCCACCGAATTGCAGGTGGAAAGCGCCTCCATCGAAGACGGCAAGATCGTGATGCGCAATCCGGCGATCTCCGGGCGCAACAATGACGGCATCAGCTATTCGATGAAGGCCGAGCGGGCGCTGCAGGACATGAAGCAGCCGGACGTGCTGACATTGGAAAACATCAAGGCCAAGGTGCCGGTCAACGAGAGCACGATTGCCGAGGTCGTGGCCGCCACCGGCGTCTACGATCGGGGCAAAAACCTGCTCGACATGATCGCCCCCTTCACCATCAGCCTCAACACCGGCCTCGAAGCCGCCTTCCGCTCCGCCCATCTCGATATCGACGGCGGCAACATGTCGACGCAGGAGCCGGTTTCCATCCGCTCGCGCGAAGCATCCATTGTTGCGCAGTCGCTGAGAATGACGGATAAAGGCCGGATTGTCGTCTTCGAGGGCAAGGTCGTCGTCGACGTCGATCCTGCCGCCATCCGCAACCGAGAAAAGTAAGAGCGCCATGTTCGCCACTCTCTCCGCCCCGCTCCGGGCCGCCAGCATCTTCGTTCTTGCCACAAGCCTCACGCTGATCTCGGTTCCCGCGGGCGCCCAGCAGACGTCGAGCCGCATGAAGGGCATGCAGCTATCGAACGACCAGCCGATCCAGATCCAGAGCGACAAGCTCGAGATCCGCGACCAGGAGAACAAGGCCGAATTTTCCGGCAACGTGAAGGTCGTGCAGGGTACGACGACGCTCCAGGCCGGCAAGATGATCGTATACTACGCTGCCGGCGGGCAGGGTTCCGTGGCGAGCGGCGACGCGGATATCGAGAAGATCGACGTTTCGGAAAAGGTCTATCTCAAGTCCGGCACGCAGGAAGCGACCGCCGATACCGGCACGTTCAACCTCGTCAACGAGACGCTGCTGCTGAAGGGCGAGAAGGTCGTGCTGTCGGAAGGCAAGAACGTCTTCGTCGGCTGCCAGTTGCTCGTCACCATGCGCACCGGCGAGGCCAAGCTCGATGCCTGCGGCGGCCGCGTCATGATCCAGCTCGACCCGAAGTCGCGCAAGACCACGAATTGAGATAGCGTTCCCAGGTGTCTTCCTCTTTGCTCACCCGCCTGACGCGCCGTCCCAAGAAGGCTGCGCAGGAGCCCCAGCGTACCGCCGATCTTTCGCGCTACGAAGGGACCCTCATTGCCCGCGGGTTGACCAAGACCTATCGCGACCGGCGCGTCGTCAACGGCGTGTCGCTCGTCGTGCGCCGCGGCGAGGCCGTCGGCCTGCTGGGGCCGAACGGTGCGGGCAAGACGACCTGTTTCTACATGATTACCGGCCTCGTGCCGGTCGACGAAGGCTCGATCGAGATCAACGGCAACGACGTCACGACCATGCCGATGTATCGCCGCGCCCGCCTCGGCGTCGGCTACCTGCCGCAGGAAGCCTCGATCTTTCGTGGGCTAACGGTTGAGGAGAACATCCGCGCCGTGCTCGAAGTGCACGACAAGGACAAGGCGCAGCGCGAGAAGAAGCTCGACAGCCTGCTTGCCGAATTCTCGATCTCGCATCTGAGGAAAGCGCCGGCCATCTCGCTGTCCGGTGGTGAACGCCGCCGCCTCGAAATTGCCCGCGCGCTCGCCACCGACCCGACCTTCATGCTGCTCGACGAACCCTTTGCCGGTGTCGATCCCATCTCGGTCGCCGACATCCAGGCGCTGGTGCGCCATCTGACCTCCCGCGGCATCGGCGTTCTCATCACCGACCACAATGTGCGCGAGACGCTCGGCCTCATCGACCGGGCCTATATCATCCATGCCGGCGAAGTGCTGACGCATGGCCGGGCGAACGATATCGTCGCCAATCCGGATGTACGCCGCCTCTATCTCGGCGACAATTTCAGCCTCTGACGCATAAAGCGCGGCTGGCGCTTGACCAAACTCCTCAAAAAAGCAATTTTTGGGCCAGTTGGAATTTGCACCCGTCCTGGACGGGTTTCCCGGGGAGTAGAGCGTCCGCATGGCACTCGCAGCCAGCCTTTTCCTGCGCCAAAGCCAGTCGCTGGTGATGACACCGCAGCTGATGCAGTCGATCCAGCTGTTGCAGATGACGCATCTGGAGCTGAACCAGTTCATCGAGCAGGAGCTGGAAAAAAATCCGCTGCTCGAAGTGGTTTCCGGTGACGAAGGCGCGCGCGACGACGAGCGCGGCGCCGATGCCTATTCCTTGCCCAACGAGGACCGCACGCGTGCCGAAGATGTGAGCGGCGAGGAGGGCTTTCAGCCCGACCTCTACGATTCCGCGACGGCGAGTGCCGGAAGCGCGTCCGACACGAGCGACGCCGGCCTCGACAACATGTTTCCCGACGATGCCGGGCCGCGCGCGGCCGACGCGCCGGAACTGCTCAGCCAGTGGAAATCCATGCCCGGCAGCGAGGGCGGCGAAGGCTACGACCTCGACGACTTCGTGGCGGGCCGCGAGACGCTGCGCGACGTTCTTGGCGCGCAGATCCCCTTCCTGCTCGCCGATCCCATCGACCGGCTGGTCGCCCAGCATCTCGTCGACCAGCTCGACGAAGCCGGCTACCTGCAAGGCAGCACCGCCGAGACGGCGCTCAGGCTCGGCAAGCCCGTCGCCGAGGTCGACCGCGTGCTCTATAGGCTCCAGGAGCTCGATCCGCCCGGCGTCTTCGCCCGCTCGCTCAGCGAATGCCTCGCCATCCAGCTGCGCGCGCGCGACCGGTTCGATCCGGCCATGGCCACGCTGATCGACAATCTCGAACTTCTCGCCCGGCGCGATTTCGCGACGCTGAAGAAGCTGTGCGGCGTCAACGAGGAAGACCTGCTCGACATGCTGGCGGAGATCCGCAAGCTCGACCCGAAGCCCGGCACGCGCTACGAAACGAGCGCCTCGGAGGCGGTGGTGCCGGATATCGTCGTGCGCGCCGCTCCCGACGGCACCTGGCATGTCGAGCTCAATGCCGACACCCTGCCGCGCGTGCTCGTCAACCGGGAATACTACGCCGCGGTCTCCAGCCGCACGAGCCGCGACAGCGAGGACCAGGGTTTCCTCAACGAATGCCTGCAGACCGCCAACTGGCTGACGCGCAGCCTCGACCAGCGCGCCCGCACCATCATGAAGGTGGCGACCGAGATCGTGCGCCAGCAGGACGCCTTCCTGATGCACGGCGTCGACCACCTGCGGCCGTTGAACCTGAAGACGATCGCCGAGGCGATCAAGATGCACGAATCGACCGTGAGCCGCGTCACCTCGAACAAGTTCATGCTGACGCCGCGCGGCCTGTTCGAGCTCAAATATTTCTTCACCGTGTCGATCGGCTCGGCCGAGGGCGGCGATTCGCATTCGGCCGAGAGCGTGCGCCACCGCATCCGTACGATGATCGCCCAGGAGCAGCCGGATGCGGTGCTGTCGGACGACGACATCGTCGACGTGCTGCGCAAGGGCGGCGTCGATCTTGCCCGCCGCACGGTCGCGAAATATCGCGAGGCGATGAACATCCCCTCCTCCGTGCAGCGCCGGCGCGAAAAACGGGCGCATGCGAAAGCGGCCGCCTCCTGAAACAAAGCCGGGAGAACCGGCGTTTCAGGACATGAGAAGTTAAGAATGCCTGAATCCGCCAATTGACTTCGCAGCTGGAACGGGCTAATGCGCGGCCCAATTCTGAAGAGAAGAAGGCCGGAATTCCAGACATATCCCCACTTTTCTGCCGTATGCGAGGCAAATTGCATCGCCTGCGTGAAACGCTTGGAACGTGGGTAAGGTTGGAATAGACTGTTGCGCGCAAATCACGAACGAGAGGAAAACTCCATGAGTGTGCGTGTATCCGGTAAACATATGGAAATCGGCGAAACTTTCCGTCAACGCATTGAAGACCAAGTCGGAGAGGCCGTAACCAAATATTTCGACGGAGGATATTCGAGCCAGGTCACCGTAGAAAAATCGGGATCGCGGTACAGCGCCGACTGCAAGATCCACCTTGATACGGGAATGGCCTTGCAGGCGAATGGCGAAGCAAACGATCCCCTGGTGGCCTTCCAATCGGCTTCCGAACGGATCGAGAAACGCCTGCGCCGCTACAAGCGCAAACTCAAGGCACACCACAACGGCAATGGTCACGATGCCTTTGCAGAAGTGGCCTACACGGTGATGGATTCGGTCCCCGACGAAGAGGATGAACTTCCCGAGGACTACGCGCCGACCATCGTCGCGGAAAGCACGAAGAAACTGAGGACGATGTCCGTCGCAAGCGCCGTCATGGCGCTCGACATGACCGACGAACCGGTTCTTCTCTTCCGCAGCGCCGGATCGGAGCAGCTCAATATCGTCTACCGACGCAACGACGGAAATATTGGCTGGATCGATGCAGCCAATATCAAAGGCTGAGTGACGGGAGCGTGGTGCCGGAAAACGGCACCACGTTTCTTCAACCCCTTCACCCGCCTCACGAGGACAAAAGCATGGCATTGGCAGGTTTGCTGCAGCAAAGTGCGATTATTCCGGCGATGAAGGCCAATTCCAAGAAGCAGCTGCTTCAGGAGCTGGCGACAAAAGCGGCAAAGATCACCGGGATTCCGGAGCGCGAGATCTTCGACGTTATTCTTCAGCGCGAGCGACTGGGCTCCACCGGCGTGGGCAATGGCATCGCCATCCCGCACGGCAAGCTGAAGGAGCTTTCGCAGATCACCGGCCTCTTCGCGAGGCTCGAGACCCCTGTGGACTTCGAGGCGTTGGACGACCAGCCGGTCGACCTCGTCTTCCTGCTTCTGGCCCCGGAAGGTGCCGGTGCGGACCATCTGAAGGCGCTGTCGCGCATCGCCCGCGTTCTGCGCGACCCGGCGATGGTGGCGAAGCTGCGCGCCTCCGACAGCGAGAGCGCCATCTACGCGTGCCTGAGCGAGGAACAGGCGTCGAACGCCGCCTGAACGATCTTCATCAATTCGCATAAAAAAACCGGCGGTTTTGCGACCGCCGGTTTTTCTTTTTGCGAAAGAGAACGATCAGGCCTGGGCGGCGCTGGTCTCGCCTGCGGGCGCCTTGGGGCCGCCCTTGGAGACGCCGACCATGGCGGGGCGTAGCACGCGCTCGCCGATGACGAAACCGGCCTGCACGACCTGCACGACCGTGTTGTTGGCAATCTCCGGGTTCGGCACCTCGAACATCGCCTGATGGAAGTTCGGATCGAACTTCTCGCCGACCGGCTCGAGCTTGCGCACGCCGTGGCGTTCGAGGGCTGCGAGCATCGAACGCTCGGTCATCTCGACGCCATCCACCAGCGCCTTGAAGCCGGCATCGCCGCTTTCCAGCGCATCGGCCGGAATGGCATCCAGCGCGCGGCGCAGGTTATCGGACACGGCCAGCATGTCGCGCGCAAAACCGGCGACGGAATAGGATTTTGCATCCTTCACGTCGCGCTCGGTGCGGCGGCGCAGGTTGTCCATCTCGGCGGCGAGGCGGAGATACCGGTCCCTGAGGTCGGCATTTTCCGTGCGCAGCACGTCCACCGGATCCGGCTCCGCCGGGGCATCGGCCTCGATGATCAGCTCTTCCAGGGCGGACGCTTCTGCGGTGACGTTGTCTTCTACCGCTTCGTCAGGTCCGTGTTTCTTGTTCTCGTCGGTCATGACGTACTCCGAATTGTATTTTGAGGTTTGCGCCCGATATCGAGCTTTGAGCCCGAAAAATCAAGGGCCGATGGCCGGATTGCCGGGGCAGATATGCCGCATGCCGTTCTCGCAAAACCGCTGCACACTTTTGCGCGGCATGCTTTAACGCGAAAGCCGCGACATGAGCTGGGCCGTATAGTCCACCATGGGCACGATACGGGAATAGTTGAGCCGGGTCGGCCCGATGACGCCGACGGCGCCGACGATCTTTTCCTCGCTGTCGCGATAGGGCGCGACGATGAGCGAGGAGCCGGACAGCGAGAAGAGCTTGTTTTCCGAGCCGATGAAGATGCGCACGCCCGGGCCGGTCTCGGCCAGGTTGAGAAGCTCGATCAGGCCGTCCTTGCGCTCCAGGTCGTCGAACAGCATGCGCAGGCGGTCGATATCCTCCGCGCCTGCAAGCCCCTCCAGGAGGTTCGCGCGGCCGCGCACGATGAGCCGCGTCGGCTTGCCCTCGTCGAAACCGCCGGACCAGACCATGAGCCCGCGCTCGACGAGATCCTGCGACAGCTTGTCGAGCTCGACGCTGATCTCGCCGCGCAGGCGCTCCAGTTGCGCGCGCGCCTCGACCAGCGTGTTGCCGGCGAGATGGGCGTTGAGGAAATTGGCGGCCTCGGTGAGCTGCGAGCCGGTGACGCCCGCCGGCAGCTCGATGATGCGGTTTTCCACCTGGTCGTGATCGCCGACGAGCACCACGAGCGCCTTGGTCGGCTCCAGCCGGATGAATTCGACATGCTTGAGCACGGCGTCGTTCTTGGTGGTGATGACGAGGCCGGCGCCGCGCGACATGCCGGACAGCGCCTGGCTCGCCTCGTTCATCAGGGTCTCGACGGCCGAATGTTTCTGGCCATGCGGGCGCACATGGCGCTCGATCGAGGCGCGATCCTCCGCCGAAATATTGCCCACCTGCATGAAGGCATCGACGAAGAAGCGCAAGCCAAGCTGCGTCGGCAGGCGCCCGGCGCTGATATGCGGCGAGTAGATGAGGCCGAGTTCTTCCAGGTCGCTCATCACATTGCGCACGGAGGCGGGCGAGAGCGACATCGGCAGGATGCGCGACAGGTTGCGCGAGCCAAGCGGCTCGCCGCTTTCCAGATAGCTTTCGACGATGCGACGGAAGATCTCACCCGAACGCTCGTCGAGCGCCGCCTGACTTTCAGGACCCGGAGATCTATTCAAAACCATCTTCTCGCTGCAAACCCTGTTATCCGACTGGAATATAGTGATTTCGCGGGTAAGCGCAAAACGGATTTTCCCTGGCGTCGCGGCATCGGCATTCCCTCGCCTGACGAACTGGTCTAAAGCACTTCCCACATATCTCAATGAGGAGTTCGCAATGCGGCCGTCCGGCAGAAAAACCGATCAGATGCGCAAGGTTTCCTTCGAGCGCAACATCTCCAAACATGCCGAAGGCTCCTGTCTCGTCAAGTTCGGCGACACGCATGTGCTCGTCACCGCCAGCCTGGAAGACAAGACGCCGCCGTGGCTGCGCAACAGCGGCAAGGGCTGGGTGACGGCCGAATACGGCATGCTGCCGCGCGCCACCGGCGACCGCATGCGCCGCGAAGCCGCCGCCGGCAAGCAGGGCGGCCGCACGCAGGAAATCCAGCGCCTCATCGGCCGCTCGCTGCGCGCCATCGTCGATCTCGAAGCGCTCGGCGAACGCCAGATCACCGTCGACTGCGACGTCATCCAGGCCGATGGAGGCACCCGCACCGCCTCCATCACCGGCGCCTTCATCGCGCTGCATGACTGCCTGAAGTGGATGGAAGCGCGCAACATGATCAAGGTCGAGAAGGTCCTGAAGGACCATGTCGCCGCGATCTCCTGCGGCATCTTCGCCGCCCAGTCGGTGATCGACCTCGATTATCTCGAGGATTCCGCCGCCGAGACGGACGCCAATTTCGTCATGACCGGCTCCGGCGGCATCGTCGAGATCCAGGGCACCGCCGAGGGCAAGCCGTTCACCGAAGAGGAATTCTCCTCGCTGATGGTGCTCGCCCGCAACGGCATTGCCGAACTGGTCGAGATGCAGAAGCAGGCGATCGCCTGAGATAGGTTTGCCCATGGCCGCCGCGCTCGAAGGGATACTCGAAACCGCGCTTTACGCGGACGACCTCGACGCGGCGGAAGCCTTTTACGGCGGCCTGCTGGGGCTGGAGAGGATCACGCGGCAGGCGAACCGCCACGTCTTCTTCCGCTGCGGCCCCGGCGTTCTGCTGATCTTCAATCCGCAGGAGACCGTGGTGCCACCGCCGCCCCATGCCTTTCCCGTGCCGGTGCACGGCGCGCTGGGACCGGGCCACGTCTGCTTCCGTGTTCCCGGACCGGAGCTTGATTTCTGGGTGGAAAAGCTCGTAGAAGCCGGCATCACCATCGAAGCGGATTTCTGTTGGCCGAACGGCGCCCGCTCCATCTATTTCCGCGACCCCGCCGGCAACAGCCTCGAATGTGCCGAGCCCGGCCTCTGGAACATCGCTTAGGACCCTTATGCGCAAGCTCGACACCAAGACGATCGTCGTCGCCAGCCACAATGCGGGAAAGATCCGCGAGATCGAGGACCTGATCGGCCCCTTCGGCTTCTCCGCCAAGTCGGCCGCCGAATTGAACTTCGAGGAGCCGGACGAGACCGGCACGACCTTTGAGGAGAACGCGACGATCAAGGCGCTCGCCTCGGCGAAGGCCTCCGGCCTGCCCGCCCTTTCGGATGATTCCGGCCTCGTCGTCGATGCGCTCGACGGCGCGCCCGGCGTCTACACGGCGAACTGGGCGGAAACCGCGAACGGCACGCGCGACTTCGCCATGGCCATGGAGAAGGTGGAGAAGGCGCTGGCCGAAAAGGGTGTAAGCGAAGCGAAGGACCGCACGGCGCGTTTCGTCTCCGTGCTCTGCCTTGCCTGGCCGGACGGCCATACGGAACTTTTCCGCGGCGAGGTCGAAGGCCAGGTCGTCTGGCCGCCGCGCGGGACGCAGGGTTTCGGTTATGACCCGGTCTTCCAGCCCGAGGGTTACGAGACGACCTTCGGCGAGATGAGCGCTGAGCAAAAACACGGCTGGAAGCCGGGCGATGCGGCGGCGCTGTCGCACCGCGCCCGCGCCTTCAAGATCTTCGTCGAAACCTGCCTGACGGCCTGAGGCAAAATGACGGCGGTGCCCCTCGACATCAGGCAGAGCTTTGGGCCGGACCTCGCCGAGCCCGGCTTCGGCATCTATGTGCACTGGCCGTTCTGTGCCGCCAAATGCCCCTATTGTGACTTCAACAGCCATGTGCGCCACCAGCCGGTCGACCAGCCGCGCTTCGTGCAGGCCTTTTTGACCGAAATGGCGACAATGCGCCGCCTCACCGGCTCGCGCACCGTCACCAGCATCTTCATGGGCGGCGGCACGCCTTCGCTGATGGCGCCGGAGACGGTCGACGCGATCCTCAACGGCATTGCCCGCCACTGGCATGTGCCCGATGGTATCGAGATCACCATGGAGGCCAATCCGTCGAGCGTCGAGGCCGAGCGTTTTCGCGGCTATCGTGCCGCGGGTGTCAACCGGGTGTCGCTCGGCGTGCAGGCGTTGAACGACCGGGACCTGAAATTCCTCGGCCGGCTGCATGATGTCGCCGATGCGCTGAAGGCGATCCGGCTGGCGCGCGACATCTTCCCGCGCATGTCCTTCGACCTCATCTATGCCCGCCCGAACCAGACGGTGGAGGAATGGGACCGCGAGCTGAAGGAGGCCGTCTCCTACGCCGTCGACCACCTCTCGCTCTACCAGCTCACCATCGAGGAGGGCACGCCCTTCTATGGCCTGCACAAGGCCGGCAAGCTGATCGTGCCGGATGGCGAACAGTCGGCGGTGCTCTATGAGGCGACGCAGGAGATCACCGAGCGCGAGGGCATGCCGGCCTACGAGGTCTCCAACCATGCCCGCCCCGGCTCCGAAAGCCGCCATAACCTCACCTACTGGCGTTATGGCGACTATGTCGGCATCGGCCCCGGCGCGCATGGCCGCCTGACGACCGGCGGCTCGAAGATCGCGACCGCGACGGAACGCAAGCCGGAAGGCTGGCTGTCGCTGGTCGAGGCCGGGGGCCACGGCATGATCGACCAGGAATTCTTGGAGCGCGAGGCGCAATCGGACGAGCTGCTGCTGATGGGCCTGCGCCTGAAGGAGGGTGTCGATCTCGCCCGCTGGCAGACCCTTTCCGGCCGCGATCTGGACCCGGACCGCGAACAGTTCCTCATCGAGCACGGCTTCATCGAGCGGCTCGGCAATTCGCGGCTGCGCTGTACGCCGGCCGGCATGCTGATCCTCGACGCCGTCGTAGCCGATCTCGCCTGCTGATCAGAGCAATTCCAGCAAAAGTGCGCAGCGGTTTTGCGTCCGGAATTGCGTAAAAACAAAGAGCTAGAGCGTTTTTGCGATTCGAAGGGAAGCGGAAACGCTCTAGCTTCCGGCATCCGAGCCGAGCGGCCGGCGCTTTTCCATGAAGAAACGAAAGAGACGTCCGTCGATCGCCGCAAGGCCGACGGCGATCAGCGCCATGCCGGCAAAGTGTTTTGGCGCCAGCATCTCGCCCAGCACCAGCGCGCCGAGCAGGATGGCGCTGACCGGGATCAGGAAGGTGACGAGCATCAGGTTCGTGGCGCCTGCCGTCGCAAGGATGCGGAAGAAGATGACATAGGCGAGCGCGGTGGCGAGGAAGGCGAGGCCGAACAGCGCCATCCAGGCCTCCGCCGAGGGCATGGCGAGTGTCCACGGGCGGTCGACGATCAAGGCGACCGGCAGCATCAGCGCCGCCGAGGTGGTGACCTGCCCGGCGGCCGGCAGCAGCGGCGGCAGGCCCATGCGGCGGAAGCGGCGACCGAAAATGCCGGCGATCGAATAGGAGATGGCGCCGCCGAGCACAGCGAGCTGCGCCAGCACGTTCGTGCCGAGATCGGACAGCACCGACGGGCCGATCATCAGGGCGACGCCTGCGAAGCCGACCAGCACGCCGATGAGCCGGCTACCGGTCATCTTCTCGTCCTGCGTCAGCAGATGGGCGGCGATCACCGCGAAGAGCGGGGTGGTGGCGTTGAGGATCGAGGCGAGGCCGCTCGCAATATGCGTCTGGCCCCAGACGATCAGCGAGAAGGGGATGATGTTGTTGAGCACGCCCATGCCGAGAAAGGCGAGCCAGACTTCACGGCTCGTCGGAACGGCATGGCCTGAGAGGCGCACGATCGTCCAGAGCGCTATTGCCGCAAGCGCCACGCGCAGCGCGACGATGGTGAGCGTCGGCAGCTCGCGCACGAGGATGCCGTTGAACAGGAACGAGCCGCCCCAGAGCAGCGACAGGGCGATGAGCAAGGCCCATTCGCGGGCAGACATTTGATGGCTAGCCATGGCGGCCTCCTACGGGATTTTTTCTAAACCGAACGATGGGACCGAGTGCAAGAACCCGGCAGTTGCGCTATCATTCCGGTTATTTCCCTCTGGTACAAACGATCATATTTCGACAATTCAGCGAGGAAAACTAAACCATGAGCGGTCGCCTCCCCTCCCTGTCCGGCCTGCGCGCCTTCGAGGCGGCAGCGCGCCACCTGAGCGTCACGCTCGCCGCCGGCGAGCTCAACGTGACGCCCGGCGCGGTGAGCCTGCAGATCCGCGACCTCGAACAAACGCTCGGCGTGCAGCTTTTCGAGCGGCGGCCGCGGCGGCTTTCGCTGACGGAGGATGGCGAGGGGTACTTCAAGGCGATGCGCTCGGCCTTCCGGCTGATGCGCGAGGCGACCGACGAGCTTCTCGCCCGCGCCCGCCCGGCGACGCTCTCGATCAGTTGCACGCCGACCTTTGCCGCCCAATGGCTCGTGCCGCGGCTGCCGCATTTCGAAGAGCGCTTTCCCGGCCTCGACATCCGCATCAGCGCCTCGAACCGCCTGGTCGATTTCGTGCGCGACGGCGTCGATATTGCGATCCGGCACGGGTTCGGCCGCTACGAGGGCCTCGTCAGCGAACGGCTGCTCGACGACAACCTCGTGCCCGTCATCGCCCCGGCATTGCGCGAAACCCAGCCGCTCGACGAGCCCGCCGATCTCGCCAACCATATATTGATCCACGACGTGCACCGGCAGGACTGGCGGCTCTGGCTGGAGGCGATGGGGGTCACCGGCATCGACGCGATGCGCGGCCCCGTCTTCACCGACAGCAATGGCGCTATCGAGGCGGCCAAGGCCGGCGACGGGGTGGCGCTGGTGCGGCTTTCGCTGGTGGCGCGGGAAATCCAGGAGCGGCGGCTGGTCGCGCCCTTCTCGCGCGGCGTGTCGACGGGGCTCGCCTATTACATCGTCTATCCGCCGGGTGCGCTCGACCGGCCGGCCGTCACGGCGCTGCGCCAATGGCTGACCGACGAGGCACGGGCGGTGCGCGGAAGCTGATGCGCGGCGTCAATCCGGAAAGGTTTCCATCCGTTGCAGGTAGGGCGTGAAGCCCGCCCGCGCATAGGTCGCCTGCGCCTTCGCATGGTCGTTCGTATCGGTGTGCAGCCAGATGCGCCGCGTTGCCTTCCGCCATGCCGACCTGAGCGCCGTATCCAGCAGGAAGGGGCCGAGCCGCCGGCCATAGGCCGCCGGAACGAGGCCGAAATGCACGAGCTCGATATCCTGCTCGTTGGCGGCATCGAATTCGCAGAGGCCGACCGGACGCCCCTTCTCGCGCAGAACGAAGATGATCGTCGATGGAGCGGACAGGAGCTGCGCCAAGGCATCCTGTGGCATGCGCAGCCGCTGGTCCCAGGTCCACGGCTCGCCGATGGCGCGATAGAGCGACAGATAGTCCTCAAGGGAAAGGCGCTCCGCGCGGACTTCCAGATCGGCACTTGGGGCCGGTAGCGCCGGCCGGTCCGCTGGCGGCGTGCAGAGTTCCATATAGGTGACGAGCAGGTCCATGCCGGCGTCTCATCCGTTCTGCCAAAAGCAGAACGCCGTGCGCGACCCGGAGGACGGCACAGCGTTCAGAGCTGTCGAAGGGGCGTGAAAAGCGCCTATTCGTTGATCAGGCGCTTCAGGAGCTCGATCTCGTGGCTGAGCTTGGTGTCGCCCGAGATCAGTTCCTCGATCTTGCGCACGGCATGCAGCACGGTCGTGTGGTCACGACCGCCAAAACGCCGGCCGATCTCCGGGAAGGAACGTGGCGTCAGTGTCTTGGAAAGGTACATGGCGATCTGGCGCGGCTTGACGATGACGCGCGTGCGGCGGTTCGAGACCAGTTCCTGGCGCGAGACGTTGTAGTGCTTGGCCACCACGCGCTGGATGTCCTCGATACGCACGCGGCGCGGCTCGCCGGCGGCGACAAGATGGCCGAGCAATTCGTCGACGCGCTCGATCGTCAGGTTCGGCTCGAAGGAGCGGCGGAAGAGCAGCTGGTTGAAGGCGCCTTCAAGCTCACGGCCGCTGGCCGTGATGTTGCGCGCGACGTGGCTCAGGATCTCGACCGGGATATCGAGCGACTGGTCTTCCTGCTGGGCGGCCGCAAGGCGGCGCTTGAGGATTTCCAGGCGCATTTCGTAATCCGGCCCTTCCATTTCGATGGCGACGCCGCCCTGGAGACGCGAACGAACCCTCGGATCGAGCGATTCCAGCTCCCAGGGCGCGCGGTCGGCAGCGACGACGACCTGCTTGGCGGAATCGAGCAGCATGTTGAGCAGGTGGCAGAACTCGTTCTGGATCGAATTGCCCTGCAGGAACTGCATGTCGTCGATGATCAGGAGGTCAATGTTGCGCAAAGTCTCCTTGAGGGATAGCGCATCATTGTCGCGGATGGCGGTCGCGAAACGCCACATGAAATATTCGGCCGTCAGGTAGACGACGCGCGGGTTGCGGGCGCTGGACAGCGCGCCGAGCGCGATCGCCTGAAGAAGGTGCGTCTTGCCGAGGCCGACGCTCGAATGCACGAAGAGCGGGTTGAAGCGCACGGCGCCGGCACCGGCTTCCGCGATCGTGCGGGCTGCGGCAAGGGCGACGCGGTTCGAGGTGCCCTCGACGAAGGCATCGAACGTATAACGCTGGTCGAGCGGCGAGCCGAAGAGCGGGCCGGAATGCTGGCGCGGCTGGGCCGCCGCAGTGACGGAAGCGGCCGCGCTGGCGACAGGCTGCGGGCCACCGGCCGGACGGCGCGACGACTGCACCTGCGGCGCGGGCTCGACGGCAATGGCCTCGTCGACGGAACCGGGGCGCACGCCACGGGTCGCGGTGCGCACCAGGATCTCCACCTTGAGGATTTCGGCATCTTCCTGCTGGAACAGGCTGGTGATGAGATCGAGATAACGATTGTTGATCCACGACTTCAGGAACGTCGTCGGCACCGAAAGGCGCACCACGCTCTTGGAAACGGAATGGATCTTCAACCGGCCGAACCAGCTCGCGAAGACGTCCGGACCAACCTGCGCTTTGAGGCGCGCACTGACCCGTTCGAAAATCGCGTCCTGCTTCATATCGGATGGAACCCCCGCCGCCTGCACCCCTTCTGGTGGGAGCGCCTTTAGTGCATTTTCCCCGTTTGCGAATGCACCAGCTGTTCTGGTGGCCGTATTCACCTGCATCTTGCCGCCTTTCATGCTCAATTCGCCACGTCGGCATTCCTGCCGGCGCCTTTCATGTTTGCCATCTCCCGGCCGTGCCGAGCCAATCGCCCGGTCCGGGATATGGTGCCCCGATTGAACCGGCCCCCTGCTCCGGCACAATCCTGTTTCCCAAACACAATTCAGGTCGGCACGATCCGGTGTCATACCCGATCCCGCGTTCCCGTCTGTGGCCTCGCCGTGCGCCCCCTCGTAGAGCGTCCAGCGGGCATGCCCTCTTCATCGGCAGCCGTCCTCACAGCTGCAACCGGCACAATCAATAGTCGCAAAAACTCACTGCCAGAGTGCCAGGGGCACCTGGGGCAAGCGTTGCCGGTTTGATGATTTTACGAAGCGGAGCCGCTCCGTCACAGGGAACAAACAATCACCGCTGCCTTGTGAGACAGTCTTGTCGGCGATCATTTTCAGGCTTGTTTCCGTGCCCCCTGTGGAAAGCATTTAGGCAGGATCAGGTAGCAAGATCAATCACGAATTTTACGCAAAATTAAGGGGCGGGCGTTGACTCGCAGAGGGCTTCCTGACTCGGAATCAGCTTTCCCGTGGAGAATCTGTTAGGAATCAATGGCTTTGTTTTCGGGTTGTTTTCGGAAGGGCTGGAAAACGAAAAAAATAAAAATTCGCTTGACTCAAATTGCTGTTAAACTCCCGCAACGAAAGGGGGAGCAAGACCACCCAACCTCCCGCAAGTAACTGAATTTAAAGGAATTTTTTCGTCACTGTTTTGACAAGATCGAGCCTTGCACATTAACCATAGCAGGGTCGAAAAACCAAAGAAAAAGCCCGGTGCGAGCACCGGGCTTTTTCTAATATTGCATAGCTCGACGGGTCGATCAGGCCGACATCGTCTTTACGCGGCTCGCCAGACGCGAAACCTTGCGGGATGCTGTGTTGGAATGGAGCACCCCGCGGGTGGCGGCGCGCATCAGTTCCGGCTGGGCTGCCTTGAGGGCGGCGGCGGCCTGAACCTGGTCACCGGAAGCGATTGCCTCCTCGACCTTGCGGATGAAGTTGCGGACGCGCGAGCGGCGCGACTTGTTGACTGCGGTGCGCGCGGCGATCTTGCGGGTCGCCTTCTTTGCCGAGGTTGTATTGGCCATCTATGCCTCTCTTCAGAAATCTGACACAAACTCCGCCCTCGCCGTGCCGGGTCACTGCGACCTGTCATCAAAGCAATTCGGGAGCAATATCGGAAAACCTCAGAATTCGGCTTTCCAAACTGTGGGCGGCGTATAGCTGGAAACCGCGAAGACGTCAACGCGGATTCTGCAAGAAACGCCGGATCGCCTGATCAGCGGTGCTTGAACGCCGGCTTGCGCTTCTCGACGAAGGCCGCCATGCCCTCCTTCTGGTCCTCCGTGGCGAAGAGCGCGTGGAACAGCCGGCGCTCCGCGCGCATGCCTTCCGACAGCACCGTCTCATAGGCGCGGCTGACGGCCTCCTTGGCGATCATGACCGAGGGCAGCGAGAAGCTGGCAATCTTTTCCGCGGCGGCCAGCGCCTCGTCCAGAAGCTTCTCCGGCGCCACCACGCGGGCAACCAGGCCGGAGCGTTCGGCTTCCGCGGCATCCATCAGGCGGCCCGTCAGGCAGAGGTCCATCGCCTTCGCCTTGCCGATCGCGCGCGTCAGCCGCTGCGTGCCGCCCATGCCGGGGATGACGGCGAGCGTGATTTCCGGCTGGCCGAACTTTGCCGTCTCCGAGGCGATGATGAAGTCGCACATCATGGCGAGCTCGCAGCCGCCGCCGAGCGCAAAGCCGCTGACGGCCGCGATCATCGGCTTGCGGCAACCGGCCACATCGTCCCAGCCGGCGGCGAGATCGGCCAGCACGGCCTCCGCAAAGCCGTAGGGCTGCATTTCCTTGATGTCCGCGCCGGCGGCGAAGGCCTTTTCCGAGCCGGTGATGACGATCGCGCCGATGCCTTCATCCGCCTCGAAGCCGGCGAGCACGCCCTTCAGCTCGCCGAGCAACTGGCTGTTCAGCGCGTTCAGCGCCTGCGGCCGGTTGAGCGTGATGAGGCCGACGCGCCCGCGCGTCTCCACCAGCAGGGTTTCGTAAGCCATGTCTCTCTCCTCTTATTGTCTTATGATTTGTTTCTGTCGCGCAACGCCGGACGGAAAACCGCTGCACACTTTTCCTGGCGTTGCTTTATTTCTGGCAGGCGGCGCAGTGGAAGGTCGACCGGCCGCTCTGCACGATGCGGCCGATAGTGCCCGTGCAGCCGGGGGTGCGGCAAGGCTCCTTCTCTCGGTCGTAGACGGAGAAGGAATGCTGGAAGTAACCGAGCGAGCCATCGGCGCGGATATGGTCGCGCAGGGTCGAGCCACCGGCCGCGATCGCATCGGCGATCACCTCGCGGATCGCCTGCGTCAGCACGACGAGTTCCTTCTTCGGCTTACCCGCCGCCGTCACCAGCGAACCGGCGAGGCGCTCCGGCGAAAGATGCGCGCGCCACAGCGCCTCGCAGACATAGATATTGCCGAGGCCGGCAATGTTCTTCTGGTCGAGCAGCGCCGCCTTCAGCGGCGTCTGGCGGCCGCGGAATTTCGCCGCGATGTAGTCGGCGTCCAGCGTGTTGCCGGTCGGCTCGGCGCCCATGTCGCGGAAGAAGGCGTGCGCGGCGAGGTTCTCCCGGCGGGCGAGGTCCATGAAGCCGAAACGGCGCGGGTCGTTGTAGACGACGCGGCGCTCGCCCTCCGGCGTTTCCAGATGGAAGACGACATGGTCGTGGCGCACATCCTTGCTGCGCGGCATGTGGAAGTCGCCGGGCGTGTCCGTCTCCAGCGCAGGCCCTTCCACCCGGAACGAGCCGGACATGCCGAGATGGGCGATCACCACGTCGCCGCCCTCGAGGTCGATCAGCAGATATTTGGCGCGCCGGCCGAGCGAGACGACGCGACGATCCTTCAGCGCCTCGGAAAAGGCCGGCGGAAAGGGAAAGCGCAGATCCGGACGGCGCAGTTCCGCCTGGCGGATCAGTGCCCCTTCCATGACGGGCGCAAGACCGCGCCTCACCGTTTCCACTTCCGGCAATTCCGGCATATCTGTCTCCTTCGACTTAACCTTGAGCGCATTTGCCGCGGCCCGGCATTTCCCTCTCGGCAATCTATGTCCTATATACCCGGCAAAGCGGCGGACGCGGTGTTCAGATAGCGCGGCCCTTGCCAATTCGCTATGGTCTTTGCGGCAATTCGGCTGCGACAGACCGCCCATGGAGACGACAATGACGGAACAGCGCACATCCGCGGACGGCGGCATGGAAACCTCCTACGGCTTCCGCCAGGTGGCCGAAGGCGAAAAGCAGGCGCTGGTCAACGACGTCTTCCATAAGGTCGCCAAGCGCTACGACATCATGAACGACGTCATGTCCGCCGGCCTGCACCGGGCCTGGAAGGACGCGATGATCGCGAGCCTGAACCCGCGCAAGGACGCCAGCTATAAAGTGCTCGACGTCGCTGGCGGCACGGGCGACATCGCGTTTCGCATCGTCGAAGCCTCCGACCGCCTGGCGCACGCCACCGTGCTCGACATCAACGGCTCGATGCTGGGCGTCGGCGCCGACCGCGCGGCGAAGAAGGGGCTTTCGGCCAATCTCGATTTCGTGGAAGCCAATGCCGAGGAACTGCCCTTCGAAAGCGGCAGCTTCGACGCCTATACGATCGCCTTCGGCATCCGCAACGTGCCGCGCATCGATGTCGCGCTGTCGGAAGCCTATCGCGTGCTGAAGCGCGGCGGGCGGCTGCTCGTGCTGGAATTCTCCGAGGTGGACATGCCGCTGCTCGACAAATTCTACGAGACCTGGTCGTTCAAGGCGATCCCGCAATTCGGCAAGATGATCACCGGCGAGGCGGAGCCCTACCAGTATCTCGTGGAATCGATCCGCAAGTTCCCGAACCAGCAGGACTTTGCGACGATGATCCGCACCGCCGGTTTTTCTCGCGTCAGTTTCACCAATTATACCGGCGGCATCGCTGCGCTGCATTCGGGCTGGAAGCTTTGAGCATGACCCCGGTCTCTTCCAAGAATAGCCTTTCCGCATGAGCGTTTTCGGCGCCTATCTTCGCCTTGCCCGCGTGGGCTGGGTCCTCGTGCGCGAGGGTGTCGTCTCGGCGCTGCCGACAGAGGGCATGCCGCCGCTTGCCCGCACGGCGCACGCTTTTGCCGGCGTCCTCGCCCGCCGCAAGGCGACGAAGGAAGAGCGTGGTGATCGCCTTGCCCGCGCCATCGAGCGCCTCGGCCCCTCCTATGTGAAGATGGGCCAGTTCCTGGCGACCCGTCCGGACGTCGTCGGCGCCGAGATCGCCGTGGACCTTTCGGCGTTGCAGGACCGCATGGCGACCTTTCCGCGCGCCGCGGCCGTGGCGACGGTCGAAGGCTCGCTCGGCCGCAAGCTCGACGACCTCTATGTCAGTTTCGACGACCCTATCGCCGCCGCCTCCATCGCGCAGGTCCATCCCGCGACGGTGCGCGATGCGAATGGCGAGCGCCGTGTCGCGGTAAAAGTCATCCGCCCCGGCGTGCGGCAGCGTTTTGCCCATGATCTGGAAGCGATGTACGCGGCCGCGCACCTTCAGGAAACGATCCTGCCCAACACACGCCGGCTGAAGCCTATCGAGGTGACGCGCACGCTGGAGCAGACGACGAAGATCGAGATGGACCTTCGGCTGGAGGCGGCAGCGCTGTCCGAACTCGGCGAGAACACGGGCGACGACCCCGGCTTTCGCGTGCCGACGGTCGACTGGGAGCGCACCGGCCGCGACGTCGTCACCATGGAGTGGATCGACGGCATCAAGATGTCCGATGTGGACGGCCTGCGCGCCGCCGGCCACGACCTGAACAAGCTCGCCGATACGCTGATCCAGTCGTTCCTGCGTCACACGCTGCGCGACGGCTTCTTCCATGCCGACATGCACCAGGGCAATCTCTTCGTCGACCCGCAAGGCGTCATCGTCGCGGTCGACATGGGCATCGTCGGACGGCTCGGCAAGAAGGAGCGCCGCTTCCTCGCCGAGATCCTCTACGGCTTCATCACGCGCGACTACCAGCGCGTCGCCAACGTGCATTTCGAGGCAGGCTACGTGCCCTCGCACCACGACGCCGCAAGCTTCGCCCAGGCGATCCGCGCCATCGGCGAGCCGATCCACGGCCAGCCGGCCGAGACCATCTCGATGGCGAAGCTTTTGACGCTGCTCTTCGAGGTGACAGAGCTCTTCGACATGGAGACCCGCACCGAACTCGTCATGCTGCAGAAGACCATGGTGGTGGTGGAGGGCGTGTCGCGCACGCTCAATCCGCGCTTCAACATGTGGAAGGCCTCCGAGGGTGTCGTCGGCGACTGGATCCGGGACAATTTGGGGCCGAAACGCCTCCTGACGGACCTGCGCGACGGCGCGCATGCCGCCCTGCGGCTGGCCGAAGCCGCACCGGAAATTGCCGCCAAGGCGGAGAAATTCTCGCAGGAACTCACGGCCATGACCGAAAAAGGCCTGCGTTTCGATGCGGAAACCGCCGAGGCGATCGGCCGTTCCGAGGCCCGCCACAGCCGATCCGGCCGGCTGGCGCTCTGGGTCATCGCCGCAACGCTCGTCTATATCGCCTGGAAACTCGGCTGATCCGGTTGCCCCCTTCGCGTTGACAACACCGGGAAATTGCATCCATATCGTCGCCTCCGAGGGTGGACGAAACCAGATCACATGCGTGCGTTGCAGCTGGGCGTGAGCGCCCTTGCGATCGTTGGAAGCTTTTTGCCGGCGTCCGCCGAGGTTTTTCCGCGCGGCTCCGTGGCCGATGGTGCCGTCGTCGACCGGAAATCCGGCGAGGAGGTCCGTTTCGTGGACATCGAGGCGTGGCGCGGCGTCGAGGTCAACCAGGACCTCATTGCCGGCGATACGCTGCGCACCAACGCCGTCGGCAGCCTCGCCATCCGCTTTTCCGACAACACGCTGGTGCGCATGGCGCGCGAGACGATCCTGCGCGTGCGCAAGATCGGCAGCACGTCCGACAGCGAACTCAACCTCGAAGGCGGCACGATCTGGGGCCGTGCGGAACGCGGTGGCACCGGCCTGACCGTCGATACGCCGGCAGCCGCGGCCGCCATCCGCGGCACCGACTGGACGCTGCGCGCCGAGGGCGACCGCACGGTGCTGACGGTGCTCGAAGGCACGGTCGAGCTTTCGAACGCGCAAGGCACGGTGACCGTCGGCCAGGGCGAAGGCGCCGTCGCGACGATCGGCCAGGCGCCGCGCAAATATATCCTCGTCAATCTGGAAGAGCGCGAGCAGGTCCTGCTCTATGGCGAAATCCGCGGCGTCTTCAACGGCCTGCCGATCAGCGGCGAGGGCACGCGCGACGCGCGCGGCGAGCGGCTCGGTATTCTCGCCAGGCCCGAAGCCAACCGCAGCCGCGAGGACTGGCTTAAGCTCGCGGAAACCGCGCTCGCCTATGACGGCCGGGCAGCGGCAGCCGCCGCCCTCGCGCACCTGCCCCGTCCGCTGCCGGTAGCGCTGGAGGCCCGTGCAACGCTGGTCGAGGCGATGATCGCCGGCCAGGCCACGCGGTATGACGAGGCGATCCGGCTGTTCCGCAAGGCCCTGCCGCAGCTTTCCGGCGAGCGGCGCACCATGGCACGCTACGGCGAATGGATCGCGATCTCGCTGAAATACCCGGACGCCCGGGTGAAGACCCCTTCGCTGAACCGCACGCCGGCAACCATCGGCGAGGCGATCGCGCAGGCGACCGTCGTTACCCATATGCAGGGCCAGGTCGAGGCGATCGAGATCCTTAAGAAGGCCGAACGGCGGTTTCCCGACGAGTCCAGCCTGCCGGCGATGCGCGCCAGCCTCGCCTATGAACTCGACCGGCGCGACGAGGTGCGCGAGGCGCTGGCGCGCGCCCGGTCGCTCGATCCGAGCGACCCGTCCCATCTGCTGGTCAGCGCCCGCTTCCGCGCCACCGTTTCGAGCGATCTCGACGGCGCGCTGGCCGATCTGACGCAGGCCGTGGAGGCAGCGCCTGGCGACGATGCCGTCTGGAACGAGATCGGCATCATCCAGAGCGACCGCAACGCCATTGTCGAGGCGGATGCGGCGCACCGGCGCGCGATCTGCCTCAACCCGGAAAATGCCGTGCTGCATGCCAACCATGCGCGCTTCCTGATGGATCACGACCAGATGGCCGCCTCAAAGCGGGCAATCGATGCCGGCGAGGCGCTCGACCCGACCTCCTATGCCGTGCTCGCCGCCAAAGGCCGCTACCTCCTGCGCATGGGCAAGACGGCCGAGGGCGAAAAGACGCTGCAAGAGGCCGCCGCCGTCAACCCGACCGCCGGCGACGCGCTGATCGGCCTTGCGATTGCCAACTTTCAAAGCGGTGCGACAGAAGAGGCCGCGCAGGCACTCGACAATGCCGACCGCTTCGACCGCGACAATCCGAGCGTCTCGCTGATGCGCGCCGGCATCGCGGTCGAGGAATTCCGCGCCGACGACGCCATCCTCAACGCCCGCGAAGCGCTCCGCCGCCGCCAGGCCCGCGGCGGGTATTACACCGGGTATGATGCCAACCGGCAGGTTTCGTCGGTGCTGGGCTCGACCCTCGACAATATCGGCCTCAACGAGTGGAGCCAATATTACAAGGACCGCGCCTTCGACCCGTTCATCGCAACAAGCTATGACGACGAGCAAAGGGCGGGCCAGCTCAGCCCCTTCATCAGCGTTCCGCCGCTGGGGTTGTCCCGCTATCCTGCGGGCTCGATCTACCTGCCGACGAACCTGCAAAGCCTGATGCTCGACCCTTTGGCCGTCGCCGCCGAGGAACGCGTCAACTCCCTCGAACGCCGCAGCTTCATCGAGACGGCCCTGACCGCCGGTCTTTCCTCCGAAAGCGCGGAACTGGGCTGGAACGGCGACATCAACGTCAAGGGCACCAGCTACGGCGCCATTCCGCTGAGCTACAACCTCCAGGGCCAGATCAGCCGACCGGAGGGTGAGCGCGACAACGACACGAACGATTTCGAGGGCGGGGTCTTCGAATTGGGCCTGCGGCCGACCCTCGTCGACAATATCTACCTGTTCGGAAGCTCTTCACGTTCCGTGACGGGCTATCCCGGCCCCCTCTTCTCTCCCACGCCGGCAGACCAAAGCACCGGCAGAGACACGATGCTCGGCGCGGCCTGGAGCCATACGATCTCGGACAAGAACGTCATCCAGGCCTTCGGCATGTTCGAGCATTCCAACACGTCCGACTATTTCGAAACGGCCGACGAGGTCGGTCCCTATAGTGTCGAAACCCCCTCACGCGGCGACACGAAGAGTTTTGGCCTCAGCCATCTCTTCGGCATCGGATCGCTCACCGTGCGCTATGGCGCCGAGGCGGTCGACTACAAGTCGCGCAACGCCCAGATCTTTACCGACCTGACCACAGGCGAGATCTTCCGGCGTGACGACTATGCATCCGACGGCAAGGCGGCCCGCCTCTACGCCGATGCCACCTATGACTTTTCCCCCGACCTGCAAGTGCAGGGCGGCGCCTATTATTCATGGTTCGATTCCGGCAGCGGCGTCTTCGAAACGGTGGATCCCCGCATCGGCATTGCCTGGGCACCCGTCGAAAACCATTGGCTGCGGGCCTATTACCGGCGGGATACGCAATATCCGGTGACGCAGACCCTCTCTCCGGTCTCGACCGTAGGGCTCGTGCCGCTGCAACTGCCTTCCTTCTACCAGGGGCATGCGCGCACTGCGGCCGTGCGATGGGATGCGGAATGGAGCGAGCGGTTCTTCACCTCGCTCGAATACCAGAACCTCCACTTCGACAGCGTTTCGATCGGCATTCCTGGCTTCTTCAACTGGTTCGAAACCAGCCAAGGCGAAATCGACAGGATCAGCCTCAGCGCGAACTACTGGGTCGGCAACGGCCTTGGAATTTTCGGCTCCTTCACCTGGAACGAGAACAAGGACACGACGCCGGGGATTGGCAGCGACACCACGCTGCCGCTGGTGCCCGACTATGTCGGCCAGGTGGGTTTCACCTATGTCCACCCCTCGCGGTTCACGCTGAGCGTCGCACAGACATTCGTCGGAGAAAGGCTCGGCGGTCAGATCAGGGACGAAGCAGGGAATCTCCACCTGTTTGATCTTGACAGCTACTCGACGACCGACGCCGCCGTGACCTGGAAATCCGAGAGTGGCCATCTCGAAGTCGCCCTCCAGCTGCTCAATGCCTTCGATACCGATATCGACATGGCCTTCGATACGCCCGCCCCCGGCCGCACCTTCCTCGCGACGATGAAGGCCAGGTTCTGATCTGTCCCGCTTGACCGGGACGGGGCCGGCGCTAGTCTTTCGATCATGGCCGATGAACCGCTGAGCGTGACCCCACCGCAACCCTTTCTCGAACGGGCGCGCCGGCAGTTGCGCGGGCTTTATTTCGGGCGGGACCGGGAGGCGATCCGCTTCCAGGTCGCGATGCTGCTGATCGACATCGCGATCCTCTGCTTCTTCATCGCGGGTCCCTATCTGCGCACCGGGCCGGCCTATATCATCGTCGATTATGCCATTGCCCTGGTCATCGCCTTCGAACTCGCCGCCCGGGCGCTGATCGCGCCGAACCTGCGCTATTTTGCAATGCGGCCGATGACCTGGGTGGATATCATCGTGCTCGGCACGCTGCTCTTTCCGGGCCAGTTGCACAATTTCGCCTTCCTGCGGGTGCTGCGCATCTGGGCGATCAGCCAGAGCAAGCTCGTGACGCTGCTGCTGCGCCGTTTCGGCTATGGCGACCTGGAGGACATCATCCAGGCCTGCGTGAATTTCCTCGTCTTCCTCTTCCTCGTCACCGGCTTCGTCTACAGCAATTTCTTCTACGGCGCGGATGGCTTCGAGGGTTTCGTCGACGCGCTCTATTTCTCGGTCGCGACCGTCACGACGACCGGCTTCGGCGATATCGTGCTGCCCGGCACGCTCGGCAAGCTCACCTCCATCGTCACGATGATCATCGGCATTTCGCTCTTCGTGCGGCTCGCGCAGGCGATCTTCCGGCCGTTCAAGGTGACCTTTCCCTGCCCTGAATGCGGCCTCTCGCGCCATGAGGCGGATGCCGTACACTGCAAGGCCTGCGGCCACGTGCTGAACATTCCCGACGAAGGCGCCTGAAAACCTGAAAACCACCCCGTCTTGGCCCGTTGCAGGCAGTTCACCTCCCGCCGGTAAGGTGGTAATTTAGAAAAGCCGGAATAAGCGGCGCAGTGCAGAGCAGACCGAATTCTCCAAGGGCCAGAGGGGAACGTCCCATGCGCAATATCATTCTATCCGCAGCCATCGCAGTCTTTTCCTTCGGCGCTTTCGCCGCACCGTCGCTCGCCGGCATCATGCCGGATGCAGCAGGCCTGCGGTCGACAAGCCTCGTCGAACCCGTGACGCACTATTACGGCCACAAGCCGAAGTGCTTCTGGAAGAAAATCAAGAAGTACGACTACTACGGCAACCTCATCATCAAGAAGGTGAAGGTCTGCCATTAAGCCGCGCCTCTTGGCGCGGTGGCCGCGTCTTGTGACGCGGTAAGCCACGTCTCTTGACGTGGTGAGGCGGTATCCGGGGGGATCCGCCGCCGGGGCAGACTTGGAAATGCCGCTGCAACGGGGTAGGACGGGGTGACCGTCCTCGCCGGGGATGGTCGTGCGCTTTAAAAGCCCGGGACCCGCCATGCCGCTTGCAGGAAAACGCATCCTCCTCGTCATCTCCGGCGGCATCGCCGCCTACAAGAGCCTCGACCTGATCCGCCGGCTGCGCGAGCGCGGCGCGGAGGTGCGCCCGGTCATGACCGCAGGCGCGCGCGAATTCGTGACGCCGCTTGCCGTCGGCGCGCTTTCGGCGGGCCATGTCTATACGGACCTCTTTTCGCGCGAGGACGAGCAGGATGTCGGGCACATCCGGCTGGCGCGCGACTGCGACCTCGTCGTCATCGCTCCCGCCACGGCCGACCTGATGGCCAAGATGGCGAACGGCCTTGCCGACGACCTCGCCTCCACCGTGCTGCTCGCCACCGATCGCCCGGTGCTGCTGGCGCCCGCCATGAACCCCAAGATGTGGTCGCACCCGGCGACCCGGCGCAATGTCGAGACGCTGCGCAAGGATGGGCTTTCTTTCATCGGTCCCAATGCCGGCGAGATGGCGGAAGGCGGCGAGGCCGGCTTCGGCCGCATGGCGGAGCCGCTGGAAATCGTCGCTGCCGTGGAAGCCCTGCTCGACGGGGGGAAGAAGCCGCTGGCCGGCCGCACCGCCATCGTCACCTCCGGCCCGACCCATGAGCCGATCGACCCGGTGCGCTACATCGCCAACCGCTCCTCCGGCCGCCAGGGCCATGCCATTGCAGCAGCGCTCGCCCGGCTGGGTGCGAAGGTGACGCTCGTCTCCGGCCCCGTCACGCTGCCCGACCCAACGGGCGTCACGGTCGTCAAGGTCGAGCGGGCGGACGACATGTTGCAGGCGGTGCTGGCCGCGCTGCCGGCGGATATCGCAGTGATGGTCGCGGCCGTTGCCGACTGGCGGGTGGCAACGCCGAATGCGGAAAAAATCAAGAAGCAGCCGGGCGAAGGCCCGCCGCCGCTGATGCTGACGGAAAACCCGGACATCCTGAAGACCGTCGGCCATCACGCCAAGCGGCCGAAAATCGTCGTCGGTTTTGCCGCGGAGACGCAGGACGTCGAGAACAATGGCCGGGTGAAACTTCAGAAGAAGGGCGCCGACCTCATCGTCGCCAATGACGTTTCGCCGGAAACCGGCATCATGGGCGGTACGCGCAACAGCGTGAAGCTGATCACCGCCGCCGGCATCGAGGAATGGCCGGAGCTTGCCAAGGAAGACGTCGCCGGCCGCCTGGCCGACTGGATTGCCGAAAAGCTTACCTGACGAGGGCGAGCTTGGTGTCCATGCCGCTTGCCGGACGACCGGCGGGCGAGAAGATGCGCACGTCGACGCCGTTTTCGCCCAGCACCACGGCGCTGCCGTCCGGAATTTCCACCCAGGCTTCCGTGTCGTCGTTCAGCGGCTCGGAGACGAGGCAGTAGCCGCCGGTCGCGCCCATCGGTGCTGCATAGAGCGTCGGGGCCGCGTAGTCCGTCGCGTAGCGCACGGCATAGAGCTGGTCGCCATCGGTGAAGGCTGCGGTGAAGCGCACGAGCACCCGGCGTTCCAGATGCGCCGCCAGCCGCTCGACGAAGGCGATCGTCTCGGCCATGGCGCCGAGCGGATCGCGCGCCAGGCCGAATTGCAGGGCGAGCAGGAAGAGCAGCTCCGAATCCGTCGAGCCGGTGCGGGCATTGTAGAGGTCGTTGTCGAGCATGGTTTCGAGCGGCCGGCGCAGGTGCTCGAAATCGGCGATCTGGCCATTGTGCATGAAGGACCAGATGCCGTTGACGAAGGGATGGCAATTGTCGCGCCGCGTGCCGCCGCCGGTGGCGGCCCGCACATGGGCGAGGAACAGCGGCGAGCGCACCTGGCGGGCAATGCTGCGCAGGTTGCAGTCCGACCAGGCGGGCAGGATATCGCGGTAGCGGCCGGGCTCCGGGCGCTCGCCATACCAGGCGATGCCGAAACCGTCGCCATTGGTCGCCGTCTTGGCGCGGGTGGCGCAGTGGGATTGTTCGATCAGCGAGTGGGCGGGCGAGGACACCAGTTCCTCGAGGTAAAGCGGTTCTCCGCGATAGGCTGCCCAACGGCACATGAGGCTATTCTCGCTTTCGAAGACCGGCGACGAACCGGCGTTTGACCAGACGCATTAACCATGGCACTGCCCTGATTTTCAACGCAAATGGGTAAAAATGCGTTAACGAATGTAAACGGGCCGAAACCATGCGTGTCATTCTGATGACAGGGCGCCGGGTTCGCAGTTTCTTGCGGAACAGGATGCCCCTGCGGTTGACCCCGCGGCATCGCGGCCTATCCTTTCCGATGAGAGAAGGATGCAGCATGAAAATCGACGGGCAGTGCCATTGCGGCTTCGTGACCTATGAGGCCGAGATCGACCCGGACAAGGTGGCGATCTGTCATTGCACGGATTGCCAGAGGCTGACCGGCTCGCCCTATCGCGTCACCGCCAGCGTGCCGCGCGACGCCCTGCGCCTCACCGCAAACCCGCCGAAACTCTACACCAAGAGCGCCGAAAGCGGCCGCAAGCGCCTGCTCTATTTCTGCCCGGAATGCGGCACGCCGCTTTTTTCGACCGGAACGGGCGAATCGGCCGAAACCTGGGGCATCCGCTGGGGCAGCATCAACCAGCGCGCCGGCCTGAAACCGGTGCGCCAGATATGGTGCACCTCCGCCACCGACTGGTTCGGCGAGACGGCCGCCCTTCCCGGCGTGATGCGGGATTGACCATGGCGGCCGAGCGCTTCCAGATCTTCAGGACGGGCATCGACGGCATCGAGGCCGTCATCGCCGACAGCCGCCTGAGTTTTGCGCGCCACACCCATGAGACCTACGGCATCGGCGTTGTCGAGCGCGGCGCGCAGAAATCGGCAAGCGGGCGCGGCATGGTCGAGGCCGAAGCCGGCAATACCATCACCGTCAATCCCGGCGAGGTGCATGACGGCGCGCCGCTGGGCGACGCCCCGCGCGCCTGGCGCATGCTCTACATGCAGCCGGCTATAGTTGCGGCCGCAGCGGAGGATATTTTCGAGGGCCGGCCGTGCGCGGAATTTCATGCGCCGGTGCTGAAGGACGGCCGCATTGCCGGGCTCGTTTCGGCGCTGCTCGCCTCCCTACTCGACGAGCGCGCCGCTGCCCTCGCCCGGGACGAACGCCTCCTCCTGCTGCTCGCCGCCGCCTTGCAGGAGCGGGCACCCAAGCGCGAAACCATCGCCTCCTCGGCCATTGCGCAAGCCCGCCAACGGCTCGACGAGGACCCGGCCGCCAGCGCCACGCTGGACGATCTTGCGGCGGATTGCGGGCTCGGCCGCTTCCGGCTTGTGCGTGACTTCGCCCGCAGCACGGGCCTGACGCCGCATGCCTATCTGCTCCAGCGCCGGACGGAGCGCGCGCGGCGGCTCATCGCGACAGGCACCTCGCTTGCCGAAGCTGCCATCGAGGCCGGGTTTGCCGACCAGAGCCACATGACGCGCAATTTCACGCGCCGCTACGGCTATACGCCGGGCGCCTATCTCGCGGCCCGCGCCTGACTGCAATTTCGTTCAAGACCACCGCCGCCCTTCCGGTGTTTCCTACCGCCTCCCCGCCGCATGGAAACCGGACATGACCACAGAATTCCTCATCACCTCGCTCGTCGTCATCCTCCTGCCGGGCACCGGCGTGATCTATACGCTGGCGCTCGGCATCAGCGGCGGCTTTCGCGCCGGCCTGCTTGCCGCCTTCGGCTGCACGCTCGGCATCATCCCGCATATCGTCGCCTCCGTCGTCGGCCTTGCCGCGGTGCTGCATGCGAGCGCGCTCGCCTTCGAGGTGCTGCGCTATGTCGGTGTCGCCTACCTGCTCTTCATCGCCTGGAGCATGCTGAAGGACAGCAACGCGCTGGATCTCGGGCCGGATCAGGCGCCCGCCGAAAAGGCACTGCGCATCGTGCGCAAGGGCATCCTCACCAATATCTTCAACCCGAAACTCTCGCTGTTCTTCCTCGCCTTCCTGCCGCAATTCGTGCCGGCGCAGGCGCCCGACGCCACGGCGCAGATGCTCTTTCTCGGCGGCATCTTCATGCTGCTGACCTTCCTTGTCTTCGCCCTCTACGGCGCGCTCGCCGCGGGGCTGCGCCAGCAGGTGCTGAGCCGGCCAAGGATCGTGGTGTGGACGCAGCGCAGCTTCGCCGCAGCGCTCGGCCTGATGGGCTTGCGGCTGGCGCTGGCCGACCGCTAGTTCCAGAGCGCGTGAAAATGATGCAACGGCCCGTGGCCAGAGCCGACGTTCAACGCGTGGGAGCTGCGCACCGCGCCGGCGATGAAACTCTTCGCCGCCGCCGCGGCATCGGTAAGCGTGCGCCCCTTGCCGAGCTCCGCGGCGATCGCGCTCGACAGCGAGCAGCCGGTGCCATGGGTGTTGCGCGTCAGCACGCGCACGCCTTCGAACCAGTGCAGCCAGTCCGGCGTCGCCAGCACATCCGGGCTCTCGGCGCCCGGCAGATGCCCGCCCTTGAGCAGCACCGCCTTTGGCCCGAGCGTAAGAAGCCGCCTTGCCTGATCCTCCATGCCCGCCCGATCGATGGCTTCGGGTTCGCCCAGGAGGGCGGCGGCTTCCGGCAGGTTCGGCGTCAGCACGGTGGCGCGCGGCAGCAGCCGGCGCGTCAGTGCCTCGACCGCCTCCTGCGCCAGCAGGGACGCGCCACCCTTGGCGACCATCACCGGATCGAGCACGATCGGCAGGCCGCGGCGCGACGACAGGCTGTTGGCAACGGCTTCGGCGATGTCGGCCGAGGCGATCATGCCGATCTTCACGGCATCGACGCGCACATCGCTGAAGACATCCGCAATCTGCGCCGCGACGAAGGCCGGCGGCACGAGATGCACGCTGGAAACGCCTTGCGTGTTCTGCGCCGTCAGCGCGGTCAGAACAGCCATGCCGTAGGTGCCACGGGCCGCAAAGGTCTTGAGGTCGGCCTGGATGCCGGCGCCGCCGGAAGGGTCGGACCCTGCGATCGAGAGAATGTTTGCAATCGTGTCGGCCATCTCGCCTCCCTGCGACGGAGGCGGCCAACGGGCGGCAGCAAGCCGGCACCCGTTCGACTCCCTCCGCCGGCATGATCCGGTTCAGGTTCAAAGGGTGCTTCTCAGCCCGCTCACGCGGACGCCCCCGTCTCGGGGGCGGTTTTCGCAAATGATGCGGCACCTGTCACGCCGAAAGTGGCAAGTGCGCGATCCGATCACGCCTTGGTGACGTGGTATTCCTTGATGGCAACCATCTTGATGGCCGGATAGCGCTCCGATTCATAGCGCAGCGAGAAGGAATCCTGCGCCAGGAACACCGGATCGCCATCGAGGTCGCGGGCGATATCGCCGCGGCGCTGGGTGACGAACTTTTCGAGTTCGGCCGCGCTGTCCGACGAAATCCAGCGGCAAACGGAGAAGCGAGACATTTCGAAGGAGACCGGCAGGCCGTATTCACCCTGGAGCCGCTCCTTCAAGACGTCGAGCTGCAGCGCGCCGACGACGCCGACGATGGCGGGCGAGCCGTCCTCCGGCGAGAAGAGCTGCACGACGCCCTCTTCCGCCATCTGCTGGAGCGCTTCCTTCAGCTTCTTCGCCTTCATGGCGTCTTCCAGCCGCACGCGGCGCAGAATTTCCGGCGCGAAGTTCGGCACGCCTTCAAAGACCAGCGCCTCGCCTTCCGTCAGCGTATCGCCGATGCGGAGCGTGCCGTGGTTTGGAATGCCCACCACGTCGCCGGCATAGGCCGTATCGGCGAGCTGGCGCTGCGAGGCGAAGAAGAACTGCGGCGCCGACAGGCCGATCTGCTTGCCGGTGCGGGCGAGCCGCACCTTCATGCCGCGCTCCAGCATGCCGGAGCAGACGCGGGCAAAGGCGATGCGGTCTCGGTGGTTCGGGTCCATGTTCGCCTGGATCTTGAAGACGAAGGCCGTCATCTTGTCCTCGGACGCATGGACCTTGCGCACATCCGCCACCTGGTCGCGCGGCGGCGGCGCGACGGCGCCGAGCGCGTTGATGAGGTCGCGCACGCCGAAATTGCGCAGCGCCGAACCGAAGAAGACCGGCGTCAGGTGACCTTCGAGGAAAGCCTCGCGGTCGAACGGCCGGCAGGCCTCGCGGGCAAGCTCCAGCTCCTCGATGAAGGCGGTGCGTTCGTTTTCCGGCAGGTTTTTCGCCACCACCGTCGCATCGTCGATCTTCGTCGGCTGCACCTGCGTATCCGAGCCGCGGAAGGTGCGGTCGGCGAGATGATAGGAGCCACAGAACGACTTCGACCGGCCGACGGGCCAAGTGATCGGCGCCGTATCGAGCGCCAGCTTCTCTTCCACCTCGTCCAAAATCTCGAACGGGTCGCGGCTCTCGCGGTCCATCTTGTTGACGAAGGTGATGATCGGGATGTCGCGCAGGCGGCAGACTTCGAACAGCTTCAGCGTTCGCGGCTCGATGCCCTTGGCGGCGTCGATGACCATGACGGCCGCATCCACCGCCGTCAGCGTGCGGTAGGTGTCGTCCGCGAAGTCTTCGTGGCCGGGCGTGTCGAGAATGTTGAAGACGTTGCCGTCATATTCGAAGGTCATCACGGATGTGACGACCGAGATGCCGCGTTCGCGCTCGATCTTCATCCAGTCCGAGCGGGTCTGGATGCGGTCCTTCTTCGCCTTCACTTCGCCGGCGAGCTGGATGGCGCCGCCGAACAGAAGCAGCTTTTCGGTGAGGGTGGTTTTACCGGCGTCCGGGTGCGCGATGATCGCGAAGGTGCGGCGGCGGGAGACCGCCTCGGCAAGGGTTTCGGCCATTTTCTGCAATATCCTGTGAGTTGCCGCGGTCTTTACAGGCTCCGCCCGGAAGATGCAATTGACGGGATTGTGCCGTGGCCGGCTTATGGGCGCATGAACGCGCACGCCCCCACCCAGCCCACCCTTTCGCTCGTCCGCCTGCCGCATGGCGAGGGCATCGAGCTTCCCGCCTATGAGACATCGGGTGCCGCCGGCATGGACCTGCGCGCCGGCGTGGCCGTCGATGCACCGCTGACGCTGGCCCCGGGAAAACGCGCGCTCGTGCCGACCGGTTTCGTCTTCGAAATCCCGCACGGCTACGAGGGGCAGATCCGTCCCCGTTCCGGCCTCGCCTTCAAGCACGGCATCACCTGCCTCAACACGCCGGGCACGGTCGACAGTGATTATCGCGGCGAGGTGAAGGTGCTGCTCGCCAATCTCGGTGAAGAACCCTTCGTCATCGAGCGCGGCATGCGCATCGCGCAGATGGTGATTGCGCCCGTCACGCAGGTCGCCGTGCGCGAGGCGACGGAAACCAGCGAAACCACCCGCGGCGCCGGCGGCTTCGGCTCCACGGGCGTGCGCTAGAACCATGCCTGCCGACCGGCCGGGGCTGGTCCTCCGCTCCGACTATCTGGGCGACAGCGCCGCCTGGCGCGCGCTTGCCAATCTACTGGAAGACACGTTCGGCATCGACATCACCGCGCTCGACCGGCTGGGCGGGCCGGACCCGACCAGCGTGCCCTTCGCGTGGTTCGACGCCGCAGGCACCTGCATCGCCAATATCAGCGCCTTCTCGCTGCCGCTCGTCATCAACGGCACCTTCGTGCGCGCCGCCGGCCTGCAATCCGGCGCCGTGCGGCCGAGCCATCGCGGTCAAGGGCTTTTTCGCGACGTGATGGAGGCGGCGCTCGACCATTGCGATGCGGAAGGTTTCGAAGCGGTCGCGCTGTTGACCGACAAGCCGGACCTCTACACGCACCTTGGTTTTCGCGTGCTGGCGCAGCATCGGTTTGCCGGCGCTGCACCCGTGGGAGGGCGCGCCAGCCCGGTTCGGCGGCTGGACATCGGAAGCGAAGCCGACATTGCCTTGCTTAGCCGGCTACTGGATGGCCGCCGGCCAGTGTCCGACCGTTTCGCGCCGCTGCGGCAGCGGGAAATGTTCCTCTTCAACGCATCGCTGATGCCGGACCTGCGGCTCGACCTGATGGAAGAGCACGATGCCGTCATTGCCTGGCAGGCGGGCGAGGACGGCGGCTTTGAACTGCTGGATATCGTCGGCGCTCACATCCCGCGCCTCGCAGATATTGTGGCGAGCCTGCGGGTCGCACCCTCTCGGGTCATCGTGCACTTTGCGCCCGATCATCTGGGATGGGACGGCAAGGCCGTTTCGGATGAGGGCGATATGGTGCTCATGCTGCACGCCGCGCCCGATCTGCGACCGGACCAGCCCTTCGCATTGTCGCCGATGGCGGAGTTCTGATCAGCGGCGGGCTTCCATCGCCATGCGCAGCGCGAGCCCGGCCAGCACCGTGCCCATCAGCCAGCGCTGCACCAGAAGCCAGCGCGGGCGGGCGGCGAGGAGCGCGGCAATCGAGCCGGCCGAAACGGCGATCAGCGCGTTGACGCTGACGCTGATGGCGATCTGCGTGCCGCCGAGCACGAGCGATTGCAGAAAGACGCTGCCTTCTGCCGGATCGATGAACTGCGGCAGCAGGGACAGGTAGAGCACCGCGATCTTCGGGTTCAGCAGGCTCGTCAGGAACCCCATCAGGAAGAGTTTCCGGTTGCCGTCGCGCGGCAGGGCCTTGACCTCGAAGGCGGAGCGGCCGCCGGGGCGCAGCGCCTGCCAGGCGAGCCAGGCAAGGTAGAGCACGCCGGCAAGCCGCAGCGCATCATAGGCATAGGGCACCGCCATCACGAGTGCGGTGATGCCAAGCGCCGCCGACAGCATATAGAAGACGAAGCCGAGCGCCACGCCGCAGAGCGACACGAGGCCAGCCGCCGGCCCCTGGCAGATCGAGCGGGAGACGAGGTAGATCATGTTTGGCCCCGGGGTGAGCACCATGCCGAGCGCGATGAGGGCGAAGGCGGCAAGGCCGGTCAGGTCTGGCATGGCATGCTCTCCTTGGACGATCTGACGAAGGACTATCCCGCAGCCGCGCTTGCGGCAAGGCGCCGGCCGCAAAACCATTGCCGCAGGATATCGGCGGCGCTAAAAGAGCGTCAGCCCAAGGAGCCTGCCATGACCATTGCCGTGCTGATCGCCTATTGCGGTGCGCTGTTCATCGCCGCCATCATTCCCGGTCCCGGGATCACGGCGATCGTCGCCCGCGCGCTCGGCTCCGGCTTCCGGCCGACCTTCTTCATGGGGCTCGGCCTCATCCTCGGCGACATGATCTATCTCACCGCGGTCATCCTCGGCCTCGCCTTCATCGCGCAGACCTTCACCACGACCTTCATGCTGATCAAGATCGCCGGCGCCCTATATCTCGGCTACATCGCCTGGAAGCTCTGGACGACCGGCCTCTTGCCGCAGAATATCGAGGCGCGGCGCTCGACCAGCATGACCATGTCCTTCCTTTCCGGCCTGTTCGTGACGCTCGGCAATCCGAAGACCATGCTGTTCTACGTGGCGCTCGTGCCGACGCTGGTCGACCTCGAAGCGATCGGCCTTGAGGAATATGGCGTGTTGCTCGCCGCGACCTTCGTCGTGCTGCTGATCGTGCTCGTGCCCTATATCGCGCTTGCCTCGCGCGCCCGGCTTCTGCTTAAGCAGCCGAAGGCGTTGCAGCGGATGAACCGCGTGGCCGCAGGCATTCTCGCCGGCACGGCCGCCTATATCGCGACCCGCGCGGCCTGAGGTTATCGATCCGGCTTTTCCCGGATCGGTGTCCGAATATTCCGCTTCGAACGCTTTTGTCGCGAAATCCGGACTCGTCTCCGGCGGCATTCGCTCCTATCTTCTCCGGTAACGAGAACCGAGGGAGCCCCCGATGACCGACACCCGCAAGCCCGGCCGCGGCCGAATCTACGCCTCCATCACCGAGACGATCGGCGACACGCCGATCGTGCGGCTCGACAAGTTCGCCAAGGAGAAGGGCGTCGTCGCCAACCTTCTCGCAAAGCTCGAATTCTTTAACCCGATCGCCTCCGTCAAGGACCGCATCGGCGTTGCAATGATCGAGGCGCTGGAAGCGCAGGGCAAGATCACGCCCGGCAAGTCGACGCTGGTCGAGCCGACCTCGGGCAATACGGGCATCGCGCTCGCCTTCGCCGCCGCCGCCAAGGGCTATCGCCTCATCCTCACCATGCCGGAGACCATGTCCGTCGAGCGCCGCAAGATGCTGGCGCTGCTCGGCGCCGAACTGGTGCTGACCGAGGGGCCGAAGGGCATGAAGGGCGCGATCGCGAAAGCCGAGGAACTGGCCGCCAGCATTCCGGACGCCATCATTCCCCAGCAGTTCGAAAACCCGGCCAACCCGGAAATTCACCGCAAGACGACGGCCGAAGAGATCTGGAACGACACGGAGGGCGCGGTCGACATCCTCGTTTCCGGCATCGGCACCGGCGGCACGATCACCGGCGCCGGCCAGGTGCTGAAGGCGAAGAAACCCGGATTCAAAGTCATCGCAGTGGAGCCGGCCGACAGCCCGGTTCTTTCCGGCGGCAATCCCGGCCCGCACAAGATCCAGGGCATCGGTGCCGGTTTTGCCCCGGCGATCCTCGATACCTCGGTCTATGACGAGGTCGTTCCGGTCACCAATGACGAGGCCTTCGAAAATGCCCGCCTCGTTGCGCGGCTCGAAGGCGTGCCGGTCGGCATCTCGTCCGGTGCGGCACTGGCCGCCGCCGTCAAGGTGGGCAGCCGTCCGGAAAATGCCGGCAAGACCATCGTCGTCATCATCCCCTCCTTCGCCGAACGCTATCTTTCGACTGCGCTTTTCGAAGGCCTCGGCGGCTGAGATCGGGCGGCCCGTTGCGCCAGCGCGCGGCGGGCCTTTCCCATACGGGACAGCATGATCCATCACCTCTCCCTCGGCGTTTCGGATATTGTGCGCGCAGCCGCCTTCTATGACGCCGCGCTCGCGCCGCTCGGCTGTGGACGGGTCTGGTCGGATATCCGGCCCGGCGAACCGGACCAGGCCGTCGGCTACGGACCGCCCGGCGGCGGCGACAAGCTCGCCCTCAAGGAGCATGGCGATGCCGCCGTGGCACCGGGCACCGGCTTCCATGTCGCCTTTGCCGCGCCGGACCGGCAGGCCGTGGATGCTTTCCATCAGGCAGCCCTCGCCGCCGGCGGGCGCGACAATGGAGCCCCGGGGCTTCGGCCCGATTATGGATCAACCTATTATGCTGCCTTCGTCATCGATCCAGACGGGCACCGGATCGAAGCGGTCTTTAAGGGTCCGGCCTAGTATCAGCGGACGGCTGGCGTTGATTCCGCCCCCGCCGCGCAATCACGCCGTTGCCGCCATTCGATCCCCGACAATGCGATAAGAAATTGCTTCCGCCAGGTGGATGCGGCCGACGATTGCGGCTTCGTCGAGATCGGCCAGCGTGCGGGCCACCTTGAGGATGCGGTGGTAGCCGCGGGCGGAGAAGCGCATCTTTTCCGCGGCGTCGCGCAGGAGCTGGAGGCCGCCGGGATCGGGTTCGGCGACCTTTTCGACGAGCGCCGTCGAGGCGCGCGCATTGCTCGTCACGCCGCCCATGCCGAGACGGGCGAAACGGTCGATCTGCAAGGCCCGGGCGCGGGCGACGCGGCGGGCGACGGTTGCACTCGCCTCGGCCGCCATCGGGCGGATGAGGTCCGTGGCGGAGACGGCGGGCACGTCGATGCGGATATCGATGCGGTCCATCAGCGGGCCGGAGACGCGGGCCTGGTACTCGCTCATGCAGCGCGGGCCGCGGGCGCATTGGCGGCCGGGTTCTCCCGCCATGCCACAGCGGCAGGGATTCATGGCGGCGACGAGCTGGACGGCGGCGGGGTAGCTGACGCGATGGTTGGCGCGCGCGATGATGCATGCGCCGGTTTCGAGCGGCTGGCGAAGCGCATCGAGCGCCTGCGGCGAGAATTCCGGCAGTTCGTCGAGGAAGAGCACGCCATTATGGGCAAGCGAGGCCTCTCCCGGCCGTGCCCGGGCGCCGCCGCCGACGAGGGCGGCCATGGTGGCGGAGTGGTGCGGCGTGCGGAAGGGCCGACGGTCCGACAGGCGTCCGCCGGAGAGCTGGCCGGCGATGGAGTGGATCATCGAGACTTCGAGGAGCTCCGCCGGCGAGAGCGGCGGCAGGATGGCGGCAAGGCGGGCGGCGAGCATGGACTTTCCCGAACCGGGCGGGCCGACCATCAGGAGATTGTGGTTGCCGGCGGCCGCCACTTCCAGCGCCCGCTTGGCGCTTTCCTGGCCGCGGATATCGGCGAGATCCGGCAGGTCGCCGGCCGGCGCGCGGATCGCCGGGGCGGGGCGCGAGAGGACCTGCGTGCCCTTGAAATGATTGACCAGCGCGATGAGGCTGCGCGGCGCGAGAATATCAAGCCCGCCGCCGGCCCAGGCGGCTTCCGCGCCGTTTTCCGCCGGGCAGATCACGCCCTTGCCGAGCGCATTGGCGCCCATGGCGGCAGGCAGCGCGCCGGCGACTGCGGCAATCGTGCCGTCCAAGTTAAGTTCGCCGATGACGACATAATCGTCCAGCGCATCGCCCGGCAGGGCGCCGAGCGCCACCATGAGGCCGAGCGCGATGGCGAGGTCGTAATGGCTGCCCTCTTTCGGCAGATCGGCGGGCGCGAGATTGACCGTCACCCGCTTCGGCGGCAGCGAGAGGCCGGAGGCGTGCAGGGCTGCCTGCACCCGCTCACGGCTTTCGGCGACCGCCTTGTCCGCCAGGCCGACGATCTGCATGCCGACCTTGCCGGGCGCCACCATGACCTGGACATCCACGGGCACGCCTTCGATGCCCTGAAACGCAATCGTGCTGACCCGCGCCACCATGATGGACTCCGCTCGCCCTGGCCGAAAACGACCCTCGCAACCGCCCCTGGGTTGCAGCTGGAAATCTGGCATGGAATTCGGAATGAAACAAGAACAATTATAGAACTTGCGCAAAGATTTTCCGCGTGCTGGTTGTGCACGGTTGCATTTGCGGAACGAAGGCGGGACGTTCGCGAACGGAACGCCCCGCGCGCACCATTAGCGCTTCTTTTCGATAGCATCCCAGAGCAGGGCGGCGATGTCGGCGCCGCCGAATTTCTTCACTTCGCGGATGCCGGTGGGCGAGGTCACGTTGATCTCGGTCATGTAGTCGCCGATGACGTCGATGCCGACCAGCAGGAAGCCGCGCTCGCGCAGCGCGGGGCCGATGCGGGCGCAGATTTCCTTTTCGCGCGCCGTCAGCTCCGTCGGCTCGGGGCGGCCGCCGGCATGCATGTTGGAGCGGGCATCGTGTTCGGCGGGCACGCGGTTGATGGCGCCGACGGGCTCGCCATCGACGAGGATGATGCGCTTGTCGCCCTTGCGCACGTCCGGCAGGTATTGCTGGGCGATGAAGGGTTCGCGGAACATCTGCCCGAACATTTCCAGGAGCGACGAGAGGTTGCGGTCGTCCTTCGTCGAATGGAAGACGCTGGCGCCGCCATTGCCGTAGAGCGGCTTCAGGATCATGTCGCCCATCTCGTCGCGGAAGCGGCGGATTTCGACCGGATCACGGGTGATCAGCGTTGCCGGCATCAGGTCGGCGAATTCGGTGACGAAAATCTTTTCCGGCGAGTTGCGCACCCAGGCGGGGTCGTTGACGACGAGCGTCTTGGGGTGGATGCGCTCCAGCAGGTGCGTCGACGTGATGTAGGACATGTCGAAGGGCGGGTCCTGGCGCAGCAGCACCACGTCCATGGTCGAGAGATCGATGCGCTCCGGGGCGCCGAGCGTGTAGTGGTCGCCCTTGACGTCGCGCAGTTCCATCGGCTCGACGGTGGCGTAGACCGTGCCGTCGCGCAGGCTGAGACGATCCGGCGTGTAGTGGAAGAGCTTGTAGCCGCGGTTTTGCGCCTCGATGCTCATGGCGAAGGTGGAATCGCCGGCGATATTGATGGTCGACACATGGTCCATCTGGACCGCGACGTTCTTGATCTTTGCCATGAAAAGTCCCCTCAGGAATGCCCGACACATTTAAGGTGCCCGAGGGGCGAGCGCAACGGGCGCGCGTCGCTCAGGCGAAACCGTCGATGCGGCAGGTGATGAGGTCGTGGTCGGAAAGCGGCCGGCCGGCCGGCGAGAGCGAGGAGACGATGCGCGTATCGGAGACCGCAAGGCCGCGCGACAGGAACCAGTCGAGCTTCATCGAGCGTTCGGGCCAGCGGGTGATGAGGCTGGGGCGCGTCGTCATGACGTCGAGCGGGCCGCCGTGGCGGGTAAAGCCGCGCTCGGCGGCGCGGGCGAACAGGCCTTCCGCTTCGAAATCGCCGTCGGCGTGGTTGCCGGTGTTGAGATCGCCGCCGATGAGCATGGGGCGGCCGGGGAAGGCCTCCTCCAGCGCATCGATGAGGCCGACCATCTGGCGCTCGCGATAGGAGGCCGTGGTGGCGCTTTCGAAATGGGTGGAGGCCAGCACGAGCGGGCCGGATTCGGTGTTGATCACCGCGCCGATCGCCATGCGCTCGCCGAGCCGCGGCTGGTCGACCTCGCCCGTGAACCACAGGCGCTCGCCGGGAAGGCGCAGCAGGAAGGCTTCGTGCAGCGGCACGGTGGAAAGCAGACTGTTGCCATGCAGGCCGCGACGGTTGAACTGGTCCTTGCAGAATTCCAGTTCAGTATCGGAGCCGAGGCCGAGTTCGACGAATTCGACGCCGTAGAGATAGGCCATGCCGAGCTCTTCGGCGACTTCCGCCGTGGTGTGGCGCTGGCGGGTGCGGGCCATGCCGTCGTCCATCTCGGAGAGCAGCACGATCTCGGCACCGGTGGCACCCAGATGTTCGGCGCTTTCCATTGGAAACAGACAACGCTCCAGGTTCCAGGCGGCGACCGTGAAGGGGAAGGGCAGCGGCTCGGCGCGTTCGGCGCTGCCGCCGGCCTCCACCGCATTCATGCAGGCGAGATCGGCCATATGGGCGTCGTGCGCGGCGATGGATTTTTCGAGGCCGGCAATGGCGGCGCGTTCTACGCTGGTGGGAGCAGCCAGCCGGCCGACGGTTTCGCGGATCATGATGCGGCGACCTCCATGGCGGGAATGCTGGCTGCGACGGCGCCCTCGCCCACCCAGTCGATGCGCTGGCCGCTCTTGCTGTCGAAGAAGTGCAGCTTGGCCGTGGCGATGGAGAGCGAGGCGGTTTCCGGCAGCGGGATTTCGGAGGGGATGGCCGCGACGAGCGGCTGGTCGCCGACGACGCCGTGCACGAGGCGCTGCGAGCCCAGTTCCTCGACATAGTCGATGCGGAACGGCAGGTCGCCCTTTGCGCCGTCGTGGATATGCAGGTCTTCGGCGCGCAGGCCGACGGTCACCGCACCCTGCGTCGGCACCGTCGCGCCGAGATCGATGAGGGCGGGGCCGAGCGCGAGCTTGCTACCGTGCAGCTCGCCGGTGACGAGGTTCATGGCAGGCGAGCCGATGAAGCTCGCGACAAAGGTGGTGGCGGGGCGGTGGTAGACGTCGAGCGGGCGGCCGATCTGCTCGATTTTTCCGCCGGAAAGCACGACGAGCCGGTCGGCAAGCGTCATGGCTTCGAGCTGGTCGTGTGTGACGTAGATCGAGGTCGTGCCGACGCGGCGTTGCAGGCGCTTGATCTCGCCGCGCATGGAGACACGCAGCTTGGCGTCGAGGTTGGAGAGCGGCTCGTCGAAGAGGAAGGCCGAGGGCTTGCGCACGATGGCGCGGCCCATGGCGACGCGCTGGCGCTGGCCGCCGGAAAGCGCGCGCGGCTTGCGCTCCAGATAGGGCTGGAGTTCGAGCATGCGGGCGGCTTCCGCCACGCGGGCGTCGATCTCGGCCTTCGGCGTGCGGCGGTTTTTCAGGCCGTAGGCGAGGTTTTCGTAGACGGACATATGCGGGTAGAGCGCGTAGTTCTGGAAGACCATGGCGATGTCGCGGTCTGCCGGATCGATCTCGTTGACGACGCGGTCGCCGATCGTCACGCTGCCCTCGCTGATCGCCTCCAGCCCGGCGACCATGCGCAGCAGAGTCGACTTTCCGCAGCCGGACGGGCCGACCAGCACGATGAACTCGCCGTCGGCGATGTCGATCGAGACGGAGCTGACCGCGGTGACGCCGCCATTGTAGATCTTGGATACGTCCTTGATACCGATCGATGCCATGGGACAGGCTCCTTATTTGTCGCTTTCGGTGAGGCCCTTGATGAACCACCGCTGGAAGATCATCACGATCATCACCGGCGGCAGCATGGCGAGGATCGCCAGCGCAAAGGCCTCGTTATAGTCGGGAATGTTGGAGCCGACCCAGACGAGCAGGATCTGCTTGATGCCGCGCACCAGCGTGAAGAAGCGCTCGTCCGTGGTCATCAGCGTCGGCCAGAGATACTGGTTCCAGCCATAGACGAACATGATGATGAAGATCGCCGCGATCATGGTGCGCGACAGCGGCACGAGAATGTCGATGAAGAACTTGAACGGCCCGGCGCCGTCGATGCGCGCGGCCTCCAGCAATTCCTCCGGCACGGACTTGAAGAACTGGCGGAAGTAGAAGGTGCCGGTGGCGGACGCGAGCAGCGGCACGATGAGGCCGGTATAGGTGTTGGTGAGCGAAAGCTTGTTCATCACCTCGTAGGAGGGAAGGATGCGCACTTCGAGCGGCAGCAGCAGCGTCGTGAAGATCATCCAGAAGAACAGCGTGCCGAGCTTGAAGCGGAAATAGACGATGGCGTAGGCCGCCAGCATCGACAGGATGATCTTGCCGGCGGCAAAGCCGATGCCGAGGATAAGCGAGTTCCAGATCATGCGCGCGCCGGTGATTTCGCCGGTAAAGCCGCCCTTGCGCGTCAGCACGGTGTTGTAGGTCTCGGTGAAATAGCCGCCCCAGGTGAGAGACAGGCCGTTGCGATGAATGTCGGCCGCCTCGTGGGTGGAGGTCATGAAGGCGACCACCACGGGGGCCACCATGATGAAGACGCCGATCAGGAGAATGACGTGGTCGAACAAACGGGTGCGGTACATGGCGGGCGCCCTCTCAATTGTAATGGACGCGCCGCTCGATGAAGCGGAACTGGAAGATGGTGAGCACGAAGACGACGATCATCAGGATGACGGATTGCGCCGAGGAACCACCGAGGTCGTTGCCGCGGAAGCCATCCATGTAGACCTTGTAGACCAGCGTGATCGGGTTGTTGGCCGCCTTGTCCTTCACCATCACGTCGATGACGCCGAAGGTGTCGAACAGCGAATAGGTCATGTTGATGATGAGCAGGAAGAAGGCCGTCGGCGCGAGCAGCGGCAGCGTCATCGTCCAGAAACGGCGCATGCCGGAGCGGCAATCGATGGCGGCAGCCTCGCGGATCGAGACCGGAATGCCCTGCAGGCCGGACAGGATAAAGATGAAATTGTAGGGGATCTGCTTCCACACCGACACGATGATCATGGCGATTGCCGTGTCGTTGTAGTTGAGGCCGACCTTCATGTCCCAGCCGAAGAAGGCCGCGAGCTTCACCAGCGGGCCGATATGCTGGTCGAAGAACATCATGCCCATGAGGCCTGCAACCGGCGGGGCGATGGCATAGACCCAGATCAGCAGCGTCTTGTAGGTCGAGCTGCCCTTCAGCACCGCATCCGCCTTCACCGCAAGCAGCATGCCGATGCCCAGCGACAGGAAGGTGACGAGCACCGTGAAGAGCACCGTGAAGCGGGCGATCGACTGGTACTGCACGGAGCCCAGCGCATCGGAATAGTTGGAGAGGCCCACGAAGGTGGAGCCGAAGCCGAACGGGTCTTCGAGGTAGAAGGACGACTGGATCGCCTGCACGGACGGCCAGTAGAAGAACACGAAGATGATCGCCATCTGCGGCGCGATAAAGAGATAGGGCAGAGTGGGCGACGAGAATTGCACGCGCTTCATGGAGCCACCTTCATAGCGGCGTGCCGGGAGCAGGACGCCCCCGGCACGAATTTCAGCGGATGGCAGTATCAGCCGGCGGTCTTGGCGAAGCGGGCGAGCAGTTCGTTCGCTTCGGTCTCGATCGTCTTCAGGGCTTCCTCGACCGTGGTTTCACCGGCGAAGATGCGGCCGTATTCACGCTCCATGATCTCGCGGATCTGCGGGTAGAAGCCGAGGCGGTAACCCTTCGACCATTCACCCGACGGCAGCATGAGCTGCTGGATACCGACTTCGGCCGCCGGCTTCTCCTTGTAGTAGCCTTCGGACTTGGTGAGTTCGTAGGCAGCCGTGGTGATGGCGACGTAGCCGGTTGCCTCGTGGTAGAACTTCTGGATTTCCGGCGAGGTCAGGAACTGGAAGAAGTCGGCCGTGCACTTGTTTTCGGCTTCCGGCTTGCCGGACATCGCGAAGAGGGCAGCGCCGCCGATGAAGGTGTTGGTGCCAGCACCCTGGATGCTGTTCCAATAGGGCAGGAAGGTTGCCGAGAACGGCTTCTGCGCGGTCTTCTGGAGGCCGCCGAACGAGCCCGAGGAGCCGATCCAGAAGGCGGCCTTGCCTTCTTCGAAGAGCTTCTGGTTGTCGTTCCAGCCGGCGCCGTAATAGCCGAAGTAGCCTTCGTCAGCCCAGGCCTTGAGCTTGGTGAACATCATGACGAGGTTGGGGTCCGTCATGTTGATCTTGGTGTCGACGACCGTGTCGTAACCGTTGTTGTTCGTCGCGAACTGGATGTTGTGGCGCGAGAAGAAGTTTTCCGTGAACTGCCAGGTCAGCTGCGACTGGACGAGCGGCAGGTAGCCGGCTTCTTTGAGCTTCGGCGCGATCGCCTCGAACTCTTCCCAGGTCTTCGGGGCTTCGACACCGACCTTCTCAAGAGCTTCGGTGTTGACATACATGATCGGTGCCGAGGAGTTGAACGGCATGCCGACGAACTTGCCGTCCGGGGCGGCGTAGAAGTAGCGCACGCCCTCGATGAAGGCTTCGCGGTCGAACTTGTAGCCGGCACCGTTGATCAGGTCTTCAGCCGGGATGACGGCGCCAGGCGCGTTGATGATCGTCGCCGCACCGGCGTCGAAGACCTGGAGGATGTTCGGCTGCTCGCCCGAACGGAAGGCGGCGATGCCGGAAGCCAGCGCTTCTTCGTAAGTGCCCTTGGAAACCGGCGTCAGCGCGCAGGCCGACTGCGCAGCGTTGAACTTCTGGGCGACTTCGTTGATGACTTCGCCATTGCGGCCGGCCATGCCGTGCCACCAGGTGATGTTGGTGGCGGCCATCGAGGCCGAGGCGGAAACGGCGAGTGCGAAACCTGCGAGGGAAAGCGGCTTGAACATGGGTTGCTCCTCTTCACCGGATTTGGTGTGAGGGGTGCACTAATGAGCGACCGTGACGGGCGCGTTACGGTTTCGTGTCAGTTTCGTTACATTTTCCTTTTGCTCAGAACGCATCCACAAGGTGTTTGGGAAAACGCCAGGGCCGCACGGCGACGATGTCATAGCGCAAGGAGAGGCGATGGCCGTCCGGCTGGCGGGAAAGCCAGACTTCGCTCGCCACACGGATGCGGTTCTGGGTGGTTGCTGTAACGGCGAAGACGGCGCTGTCGACATCGCGCCGGGCTTTCACTTCGACGCAGACCACGAGATCGCCGCGCCGCGCGATGATGTCGATCTCGCCGAGCTTGGTACGGTAGCGGATGGCGCGGATGCGATAGCCCTTGGCCATCAGGTAGAGCGCGGCGATATATTCGGAGACATGTCCGCGGCGGAAGGCTTTGAGCCGGCTCGGATCCGCCGCCTTATCCCGCATCGCCACCCTTCAGGTCGATGAGGCGCTGGTAGAGATCGCGGCGCGGCAGGCCGGTCTGGCGCGCCGCCTCGGTCGCCGCCTTGCCAGCCGACATGTCCTTCACGAGCGCCGTAAGCAGCCGGTCGACATCGGCAGCCTCGGGGGCGGCCGCCTCGCCCGGTGGCGCAATGACGAAGACGATCTCGCCCTTGACGGTGTGGCCGTCGCCATAGAAGGCGGCGAGATCGCCGAGCGGGCCGCGGCGGAATTCCTCGAAGGTCTTGGTGAGTTCGCGGCAGACGCAGGCCACCCGTCCCTCGCCCAGCACGTCGGCCGCGGCCGCGACGGTCACCGCAATACGATGCGGCGATTCAAAGAAAAGAAGCGTTGCGGGGACGCTTGCCAGCTCGGCAAGACGATCGCGCCGCGCCTTATCCTTGGAGGGCAGGAATCCGGCGAAGAAAAAGGCATCGTTCGGCAGGCCGGAGCCGACGAGGGCGGCGAGCGGCGCGGAGGCGCCGGGGATCGGCACCACACGGTGGCCGGCTTCGATGGCCATCAGCGCCAGGCGATAACCGGGATCGGAGACGAGCGGCGTGCCGGCGTCGGAGACCAGCGCCACGGATTTGCCGGCTTCGAGCGCCGCGATGAGGCGCGGGCCGGCCTCGTCCGCATTGTGCTCGTGATAGGCATAGGGCCGGTTGACGATGCCGTAGCGATCGAGCAGCACGCGGGTGACGCGGGTGTCCTCGCAGGCGAGCACATCCGCACCGGCGAGCGTTTCCAGCGCGCGCAGCGTGATGTCGGAGAGATTGCCGATGGGGGTGGCGACCAGATAGAGCGCCGGTTCCTGCGGCCGGGCCGGGATCACGGCATTGTGCAGGCGAAAGGTTTTCGCACCCGCACCTGTCCCGCTTGCCGCACCTTCATCCCGCATCGTCCGTCACCTTTCCAGCCGCTGGACGGCCGCATTTCCCCTCCTTATGGGCGAGCGCCGATGCCCTCGCAAGGTCCGGCAGTTGACTATCCTGTGTCCGGCGCCGTTAGCACTTGCAATCGTCCGCCTGTTTCTGCCATTTTGCCCGTCCACATCCATCCGGCGCCTGCCGGAATTCCAAGGCAATGCCGCGCCGGTCTCCGGCGTGCAAGCGGTCGAAAGCGATACATCCATGCGCATTACTCTCGAGCGGTCCAATCTCCTGAAGTCGCTGAACCACGTTCACCGCGTGGTCGAGCGCCGCAACACGATCCCGATCCTCTCGAACGTGCTCCTGCGCTCGGACGGCGCCAGCCTCGACATGAAGGCGACCGACCTCGACCTGGAAATCACCGAAGCAACGCCGGCGCAGGTCGAGCAGGCTGGTGCCACGACCGTTCCGGCACACCTGCTCTATGACATCGTGCGCAAACTCTCCGACGGTTCGGAAGTGGCGCTCGCCACCAATGCCGACGGCTCCTCGATGACGGTCACCTCCGGCCGCTCGAAATTCTCGCTGCAATGCCTGCCGCAGTCCGACTTCCCGGACCTCACCGCCGGCAGCTTCTCCCACACGTTCCGCCTGAAGGCGACGGACCTGAAAATGTTGATCGATCGCACGCAGTTCGCGATCTCGACGGAAGAGACCCGCTATTACCTGAACGGCATCTTCATCCACACGATCGAGAGCAACGGCGCGCTGAAGCTGCGGGCCGTCGCCACCGACGGCCACCGCCTCGCCCGTGCCGACGTCGAAGCCCCGTCGGGCTCGGAAGGCATGCCGGGCATCATCATCCCGCGCAAGACGGTCGGTGAATTGCAGAAGCTGGTCGACAATCCGGAACTCGTCGTCACCGTGGAAGTGTCCGATGCGAAGATCCGCTTCACCATCGGCTCGATCGTGCTGACCTCGAAGCTCATCGACGGCACCTTCCCGGATTACCAGCGCGTGATCCCGACCAACAACGACAAGGAACTGAAGATCGACTGCCAGTCCTTCGCGCAGGCCGTCGACCGCGTGTCCACCATCTCTTCCGAGCGCGGCCGCGCCGTGAAACTGGCGCTCGGCGAAGGCCAGCTGACGCTCACCGTCAACAACCCGGATTCGGGCAGTGCGACGGAAGAACTGGCGGTCGGCTACGACAACGATCCGCTAGAAATCGGCTTCAACGCCAAATACCTGCTCGACATCACCTCGCAGCTTTCCGGCACGGAAGCCGTGTTCATGCTGGCCGATCCGGGCTCGCCGACGCTGGTGCGCGATCTCGCCGGCGACGACGCGCTCTATGTGCTCATGCCGATGCGCGTATAGGCGGCCGGCAGCATCGGGAAACCGTTGTGGAACCCGCCGGCTATCCGGCGGGTTCTTTTTTACCTGGCAACGCCGCCTTCTTTGTTTTTACGCAATTCCGGACGCAAAACCGCTTCGCACTTTTGCTGGAACTGCTCTAGAAACTTGCGGGCGACGGCGCAATCAGACTTGTTTTTGACGCAAACCGCGTCACATATTCGCCATGGTCGAATGCGCGGACGGGAATGACGCCCGCCGCCGGCCGGAAAAGCGATACCATGAAGGGGGACGGCATGACGCTGCGTGTGAAGGTCAAGGAACGGCTCGGCAAGAAATTCGACGACGAGATTCGCTTCTTCAAGGGCTGGATGAGCAATACGCGGGCGGTCGGCTCGATCATTCCCACCTCCTCCATTACCGCGCGCCGCATGGCGAGCGTCGTCAATCCCGCCTCCGGCCTTCCCGTGCTCGAACTCGGTCCCGGCACCGGCGTCATCACCAAGGCGATCCTCGGCACCGGACTTGCCCCGGAAAAGCTGACTTCGGTCGAATTCTCCACGGATTTCTACAACCACCTCGTCGAGCGCTTCCATGGAGTCAACTTCATCAATGGCGACGCCTTCGATCTCGAAAAGACGCTCGGCGACCTACGCGAGACGACCTTCGACAGTGTCGTTTCCGCCGTGCCGCTGCTGAATTTCCCGATGCACCGGCGCGTCTCGATGATCGAGGACCTGCTGACGCGCATTCCCGTCGGCCGCCCCGTCGTGCAGATTTCCTACGGTCCGCTCTCCCCCGTCATCGCCATGCCGGACCGCTACCAGATCAGCCATCTCGACTTCGTCGTGCGCAACATCCCGCCGGCGCAGCTGTGGACCTACCGCCGCACGCACTGAGCGGCGGCGATGTTCGCGCTCTATATTACCCATCCGCAGGTACTGATCGACCCGGCCGTGCCCGTGCCCGACTGGGGCCTTTCCGAGCACGGTCGCGAGCGCGCCTTGCTTGCGGCTGGGGCCGGCTGGGCGCAGCAGATCGGCCGCTTCGTCGCGAGCACCGAGCGCAAGGCGATCGAGACCGCGGACATCCTTGCCGACGGCCGCATCCCTGTCGAGACCGACCATGCCATGGGCGAGAACGACCGCTCCGCCACGGGTTTTCTGCCGCCTCCTGCCTTCGAGGCGGCGGCAGATGAATTCTTCGCCCATCCGGAGACGAGTTTTCGCGGCTGGGAGCGGGCGATGGATGCGCAGGCGCGCATCGTTGCCGCCGTCGAGCAGGTGCTGGCCGGCCACGACCGGACCGTCCCCATCGCCTTCGTCGGCCATGGTGGCGTCGGCACGCTGCTGAAGTGCTACCTGAAAGGCACGCCGATCCGTCGCGACGGCGACCAGCCGGGCGGGGGCGGCAATCTTTTCGCTTTCCGGCTTGCAGACCGCGCTGTCACATGCGACTGGACGCCAATCGAATCTTGGAAAGGGTTTTGACCATGTCCGCGCGCGACCGCCTGATCGTTGGCCTCGATGTTCCAACCATCGCGGAGGCGGAAAAGGTGGTTCGCACCCTCGGCAGCACCGCCCTCTTCTACAAGATCGGCTACCAGTTGGTCTTCGCCGGCGGCCTCGAATTCGCCCGCGACCTTGCCAAGGACGGCAAGAAGGTTTTCCTCGACATGAAGCTGCTCGACATCGACAACACGGTGGCCAAGGGCGTGGAAAACATCGTCAAGATGGGCATGTCGATGCTCACCCTGCATGCCTATCCGAAGGCGATGGCCGCCGCGGTTTCCGCCGCCAGGGGGGCCGACCTCTGCCTGCTCGGCGTCACGGTCCTCACCTCCATGGATGCCAAGGACGTCATCGACGCCGGCTATGAATATGATCCGCACACGCTGGTGCTGCGCCGCGCCGAACAGGCGCGCATCGCCGGCATGGGCGGCGTCGTCTGCTCGGCCGAGGAGGCAAACGCCGTGCGCAAGATCGTCGGCGCCGACATGGCGATCGTCACGCCCGGCATCCGCCCGGCGGGCGCGGAGCTCGGCGACCAGAAGCGCGTGATGACGCCGGCCGATGCGCTGAAGGCCGGCTCCAGCCACCTCGTCGTCGCCCGGCCGATCGTGAACGCCGCAGACCCGCTTGCCGCCACCAGGGCGATCCTCGCCGAGATGGACGGCGCGCTGAAAGCCTGAAACCAAGGGAGAGAGACATGCCGAAGGGCTACTGGATTGCACGGGTCGATGTGCGCGATACCGAGCGCTACAAGGACTATGTCGCCGCCGCCAAGCCGGCCTTCGAAAAATACGGCGCGAATTTCATCGCCCGCGGCGGTGCGTTCGAGCGCCTCGAAGGCGATGTTCGCGCCCGCAACGTGATCATCGAGTTCCCCTCGCTGCAAGCCGCCGTCGACTGTTACAACTCGCCGGAATACCAGATCGCCGCCGCGATCCGCCAGGAAGTGGCGGACGCGGAAATGGTGGTCGTCGAAGGCATCTGAGTCACCGCGAAAACCCCGGCAGGAGAGACGCTTCGCCGCGCTTCACCTTGCCGGCGCTTTGGGCTATGTAGGCCCTACCCACCTTTCCTACTCTTCAGGAGCTGCCCGCATGACCTTGTCCAACCTTCCGCCGCTCGTCACCGTCTTCGGCGGCTCGGGCTTCGTCGGGCGTCATGTGGTGCGCGCGCTGGCGCGCCGCGGCTACCGCATCCGCGTCGCCGTGCGCCGCCCGGATCTCGCCGGCTTCCTCCAGCCGATCGGCGGCGTCGGCCAGATCTCCTTCGTCCAGGCGAACCTGCGCTACCGCCAGTCCGTCGACCGCGCCGTCGAGGGCTCCGACCACGTCATCAACTGCGTCGGCGTGCTCTTCGAGGCCGGCCGCAACACCTTCGATGCCGTCCAGGATTTTGGCGCCCGCGCCGTGGCGGAGGCTGCCCGGGCTGCCGGCGCCAAGCTCACCCATATTTCCGCGATCGGCGCCAACGAGAAGTCGGAATCGTCCTACGGCCGCACCAAGGGCCGCGGTGAAGCCGCCGTGCTGCGTACCGTGCCGGATGCCGTCATCCTGCGCCCCTCCATCATCTTCGGGCCGGAGGACGGCTTCTTCAACAAGTTCGCCACCATGGCACGCTATGCGCCGGTCCTACCACTGATCGGCGGCGGCCACACGAAGTTCCAGCCGGTCTATGTCGCCGACGTCGCCGAAGCCGTCGCCCGTTCCGTGGACGGCACGATCGAACGCGGCCGCATCTACGAACTCGGCGGCCCGGAAGTGCTGACTTTCCGCCAGTGTCTGGAATTGATGCTCCGCGTCGTCGACCGCAAGAACCCGCTCGTCTCGCTGCCCTTCGGCATCGCCTCGCCGATCGGTTCCGTCGCCTCGCTGGTGCCCTTCATCGCACCGCCGCTGACCTCCGACCAGGTGACGCTGCTGCGCTCGGACACCATCGTCTCCGAGGCTGCCCGCAGCGAAGGCCGCACCCTTGAGGCCATCGGCATCCAGCCGACCCTCGTCGAGGCGATCCTGCCGAGCTACCTCGTGCGCTACCGCCAGCAGGGCCAGTTCACCAAGATCGACAAGACGGCCTGACGCATCCATTGCCGCAATGAAGACCGGCCGTCGCGAGGGAAAACCCCGCGGCGGCCGGTTCATTTTCGAAAGCGCTTTGAGCACTCTGTTGCACTTATGCAGCGGTTAAAAAAAGCTGCGTGGCATTTACCCGTGATTCAGCATGACGCGATATTGATTGTCGTCGGACCAGCGAATAAACACCGCCCCCGTCGCGTCGTACTGATGACAGTTCTGCGGCGTATTTTCAGGACTTTGAGAGGCTCCCGGCCCATGGGCAAGGCAATTGCAATATTCTTCGGATTTTCGGCTCTGATCATTGTGGCCGGATCCTTTGCCGCGCCGGGAACGGTGTCTGCCGGCAAGCACGGCTGTTCGCCGGCCTACGGCGTCGACCCCTGCACGACCGCATCGGTCAAGTAAGCTTCGGCCGATCGAAAGACCGGCCGAAACCCACATCTTCAGCCGAAGACCAGAAGGCCGATCAGGCCAAGCGTGCCCACGACGATTCGCCAGATGGCGAACAGCGTGAAGCCGCGGCGAGAGACGAAGTCCAGCAGCTTGCGCACGACGAAGAGACCCGCGACGAAAGCGGCCGCGAAGCCCACCCCGATCACCACGAGGTCATCCGAGGACAGCGCATCGCGGTTCTTGTAGAGATCGAGCGTGAAGGCGCCGACCATGGTCGGCATGGCGAGGAAGAACGAGAACTCCGCCGCCGAACGCTTGTCGGTGCCGAGCAGCAAGGCGCCGGCGATCGTCGCGCCCGAGCGTGATGTGCCGGGGATCATCGCCAGGCACTGGCACAGGCCGATCTTGAAGGCGAGCGACGGCGGGTAGGTCATCGCATCCGTATAACGCGGCGTCAGCGGCAGGCGATCGACCACATAGAGGATGACGCCGCCGATGATCAGCACGATGCAGATCAGCATCGGCGTCTCGAAGAGCACCGTCTTGATGAAATCATGTGCGATGGCGCCGATGACGGCGGCCGGCAGGAAGGCCAAGAGCACGCTGACGACGAAGCGGCGCGCCTCCGGGCGCGATGGCAGGTCGAAGGCGATGCGCAGCAGCTTGGCCGCATAGACGGACAGGATCGCCAGGATGGCGCCGAGCTGGATGAGGACGGCAAAGCTGTTGCCCGGCGACTTGAAGCCGAGGAAGTGCCCGGCAAGCAGGATATGGGCGGTGGAGGACACCGGGATGAATTCGGTCAGGCCCTCGATGAGACCGAGAATGAGGGCGCTGACAATCGATTGGTCTGCCATGAAAGTTCCTTGATGCTGGGAAAGGAAAGCATGAAAACGAAGCGGCCTTACGGCAAAAAGCCCGATTCGCTTGTGTTTGTACCACCAAATTTCTATAGGTTCGTCAAATCAGCCGTCGCCAAATCAGGTCCGCATCAAGCGGCAGGCCCGGCATCGCCCCTTCCGCAAGACGAGTAAAAGCAGCGTTCATGCCTACACTCTATCATCACCCGATGTCTTCCGCCTCGCGCTTCGTCCGCCTGATTCTGGCCGAATACGGCTTCCAGACGGAGCTTGCCGAAGAGGCGCCGTGGGAAAACCGCCGCGATTTCCTGGCCCTCAACCCGGCCGGAACGCTCCCCGTCTATGTCGATGACAGCATGCGGGCGCTCTGTGGCGCGAGCATCATCTCCGAATATCTCGACGAGACCCACGGCGTGCTGAAGCGCGATCGCCGACTGCTCGCCGAAGACCCTTTTCAGCGCGCGGAGATCCGCCGGCTGACCGAGTGGTTCCTGCAGAAGATGGAGCAGGACGTGACGCGCCCGCTGGTGCGCGAGCGTGTCTTCAAGTTGCAGATGACGCCGGACCAGGGCGGCGGCCCGCCGGACAGCAAGATCCTGCGCAACTCGCGCGCCAATATCCGCCAGCATATGAAGTACCTCTCCTGGCTTGCCGGCTCGCGCACCTATCTCGCCGGCGACCGCCTCAGCTATGCCGACCTCGCCGCCGCCGCGATGATCTCGGTGCTCGACTATATGGGCGAGATCAACTGGGCGGATGCGCCGCAGGCCAAGGACTGGTATCAGCGGCTGAAATCCCGCCCCTCCTTCCGTCCGCTGCTGGCCGAGCGCGTGCGCGGCGTCACCCCGGTCTCGCACTACGCGGACCTGGATTTCTAAGGACGAACACATGTCGGGCGACGAGAGTATCCGGCGCCGCCTGACCGATTTCGTCAAGGCGGAGGCCGCCGACAAGGGCTTCGATCTCTGTCGCATCACCGGCCCCGATTCCATTCCGCAGGCGCCGGCCCGGCTCGCCGATTTTCTTGCCGCCGGCTATCACGGCACCATGGACTGGATGGCGGAGACGGAAGCCCGCCGCGCCGATCCGCGTGTGCTGTGGAGCGACGTGCGCTCCGTCATCCTGTTCGGCATGAATTACGGCCCGGAGCATGATCCGCGCGACGTGCTCGCCATGCCGGACCGGGCGGCGATTTCCGTCTATGCCCAGAACCGCGACTATCACGACATCATCAAGGGCAAGCTCAAGGAAGTGGCCACGCGGTTTGCCGCGCGCGGCGGGGCGGATGTGAAGGTCTTCGTCGATACGGCACCGGTGATGGAAAAGCCGCTGGCCGCCGCTGCGGGTCTCGGCTGGCAGGGCAAACACACCAACCTCGTCAGCCGCACGCACGGCTCCTGGCTCTTTCTCGGCAGCCTGTTCACCACCGCCGACCTCTTTCGCGACGAACCGGAGCGCGACCATTGCGGCTCCTGCCGTGCCTGCCTCGACTCCTGCCCGACGGATGCCTTTCCAGCGCCCTACAAGATCGACGCGCGGCGCTGCATCTCCTACCTCACCATCGAGCACAAGGGGCCGATCGAGCCGGAATTCCGGGAAAAAATCGGCAACCGCATCTATGGCTGCGACGATTGCCTGGCCGCCTGCCCCTGGAACAAGTTCGCCGCCAGCGCCTCCGAAATGAAGCTCAAGTCGCGCGAGGAGCTGAAGGCGCCGGCGATTGCCGACCTGCTGACGCTCGACGATCCCGGCTTCCGTACGCATTTCTCCGGCTCGCCCGTCAAGCGCATCGGCCGCGACCGCTTCGTGCGAAACGTGCTGATTGCCGCCGGCAATTCCGGCGACCGCGGCCTGATCGATCGATGCGCCCAACTCGCCGACGATACCGCGCCGGTGGTGCGGGGCATGGCCGCATGGGCGCTCTCGCGGCTGATGACCGCTGGCGAATTCGAAGAATTTGCGGCAGGAAGGGCGGACGACGCGGACGCGGATGTGCGCGCGGAATATGAAAGAGCGAAGGCGGACTGTCGATGACGCATCTCCTGATCCTCGGCGCCGGTTTTTCCGGCAAGGCCATCGGCGACGTTTTCAAGGAGGCCGGCTTTTCCGTCTCCGGCACGACGCGCTCCGCCGAAAAGGCCGAGAGCCTGCGCACCCTCGGCATCGAGCCTATACTCTATGATGGCGGCGCGATTTCGGAAGCGCTTGCCGCCGACATGAAGCGCGCCACCCATGTCGTGCAGTCGATCGCGCCCGGCAAGGATGGCGATCCGTTGTTTCGCATAGGTAGCCCCGCGCTGTCCGTCCTGATGCCGAAGCTCGAATGGGCCGCCTACCTCTCCACTGTCGGCGTCTATGGCGACCACAAGGGCGCCTGGGTGGACGAGGACACGGTGCTGAACCCGGTATCCGCCCGCTCGATCGAACGGGTCGAGGCGGAGAACCACTGGCTCGACTTCGGCAAGGCCTCCGCCCTGCCCGTCGCCGTGCTTCGCCTTTCCGGCATTTACGGGCCGGGACGCAATGCGCTGCGCAACATGGAAGACGGCACCGCCCGCCGCCTCATCAAGCCGGACCAGGTGTTCAATCGCATTCGTGTGGAAGACATCGGCCGCTCGGCGCTGTTCCTTGCGGGCAAGCGCTTGGGCGGTGTCTGGAACATCACCGACCACGAGCCCGGCCCGCCGCAGGACGTGGTTGCCGAGGCCGCCCGGCTGATGGGTCTGCCGGTGCCGCCGGATATTCCATTCGAGACGGCGGAACTTTCCCCCATGGCTCGGTCTTTCTATGGAGAGAACAAGCGCGTTTCGAACGCAAAGCTGCGTGCTGCCGGCTTCGAATTCCGCTTCCCGAACTACCGCCAATCGCTCGCCGACCTGTGGTCTTCCGGGCGCTGGCGAGGCTGAGGGCGGCGGGCCGGCAGCCTTGCCTTTTGCGCTTTTATACAACCATAAATTTATCTGCCCCAATTTTGCCGCCGGATTCATGCGCAGCGATTGCTAATATTGAAAGTTTTTTCCGAAAATTTGCACGAATGCCGCATGGCCATTCCAGCTTTACAGTCGATCCAGTTTAACGACTGATTCCGAAGAACTTTTCCTGTCATCTTAACGAAGATTAAAAATCCATCGCGGGCGATGGACTGTATAGCTGCGCGGGGTTTGACAGAATTGCGGCTGGTTGAGGCACGTTTTCGCCACTTTTGCTTCCTCATAGGGCAAGCATAGCAGCGGAAATTCACAACTCGCCCGGAAGGTCATCCGAACATGGTGCTCAAACTCTCCAGTGTGGCTCTTGCCTCCCTCGTCGCCGCCTCCTCCACCTTCGTTACATTCACCGATGCTCAGGCAGCCGGTTGCGGCCGCGCCTCGTGGTATGCGCTGCACTCGCGCACGGCCTCCGGTGAACGCATGAACCCCAGCCTCATGACGGCCGCCCACCGCAGCCTGCGCTTCGGCACCAAGGTTAAGGTCACCAACGCGAACAACGGCAAGAGCGTCGTGGTGCGCATCAACGATCGCGGCCCGTTCATCCGCGGCCGCGTGCTCGATCTGTCCAAGGCGGCCGCCTCCAACATCGGCATGATCCGCTCCGGCCACGCCAAGATCTGTTACGAGGTCATCGGCTGATCAGCCGCTGAAGTCCGTCTGGTTCATTCTGAATCAGACAGACTCCAGGTTTCTTTGTTTTCGTTTGTCTTTCCGGGAAAACCGGTTCCCACTTTTCCCTGACAAACTCTAATCTGACCGCGCCGGCTTGCCCTCGGCGCGTTCCGCCGCTACCACGACGCAAAACGGAGTAAACGTATGCGATTGGGTGGGCGGCTTTCCGGAGCCATCGAGGTTCTGACGGATATCGAGACGCGGCGGCGCCCCGTCGCCGATGCGCTCAAGGACTGGGGTCTCTCCCATCGCTTCGCCGGATCCGGCGACCGCGCCGCGATCGGCAACATCGTCTATGACGCGCTGCGCATGAAACTGTCGCACGCCTATCTGATGGACGACGACAGCCCCGCGGCCCTTGGCCACGCCGTGCTGCTGCGCCAATGGGGCCTGACGCCCGAGGCCATCGCCGCCGAACTCGACGGCGACCGGTTTGCCCCGGAGCTGCTGTCGGAAGAAAAGCTTGCCGCCTTCCGCGCCCGCAACCTCGACGAAGCGGCACCGCATGTGCAGGGCGACATTCCGGAATGGATCCAGCCCTCCTTCGAAGAGAACTTTTCCGACAAATGGCTGGACGAGGCCAAGGCGCTTGCCGGACGCCCAACGCTGGACCTGCGCGCCAACACGCTGAAGGCGGGCCGCGACAAGGTGCTGAAGGCACTGGAGCGCAACGCCGCCGTCGCCTCCCCCATCGCCCGTCAGGGCATCCGCATTCCCGCCGGCGAAGGCCCGTCGCGCCTGCCGAACGTCACCGCCGACCTCGCCTTCCAGAAGGGCTGGTTCGAGGTGCAGGACGAAGGCTCGCAGATCGTCGCCGATCTCGTCCTGCCGCAGGAGGGCGAGCAGGTGCTCGATTTCTGCGCCGGCGGCGGCGGCAAGACGCTCGCCATGGCGGCGGCTATGAACAACAAGGGCCAGGTGCACGCCTACGACACCGACCGCAAACGCCTCGCCCCGATCATTGAGCGGCTGAAGCGCGCCGGCACCCGCAATGTCCAGGTCCATCAGGACATTACGAGCCTTGCCGCCCTCAACGGCCGCTTCGACCGCGTGCTCGTCGACGCCCCCTGCACCGGCACCGGCACTTGGCGCCGCCGGCCGGACACCAAGTGGCGCCTCACTGAGAAGAACCTCGAAGAACGCCTCGGCCAGCAGCAGGAAGCGCTTGCCAATGCCAGCGCCTATGTGCGTCCCGGCGGCTCGCTGCTCTATGTCACCTGTTCGATCCTGCCGCAGGAAAACGAGAACCAGGTCCACGCTTTCTGCGAAAACAACCCGGAATTCGAGATCCTTTCGGCCGCCAAAGCCTGGCAGGACCTGTTCGGCACCGACAAGCCGCAGCCCTGGTCGACGGACAAGAAGACGGTGACGCTGACGCCCGCGTCCACCGATACGGACGGCTTCTTCTTCTGCGCCATGGGCCGCCGGGCCTGACGGCTGCGGCGCCGGCCCTCTTGCGCTCTGTCAAATGTGTGGAACAGCTTGAAACCGTTCTAAACTATACACTTTGACACCAGTTTTTATTTGGTCCATGACAATAACGCCTGAATAAACCCGGGTCCGGCCTGCCTGCCGGGCCATCCGGGCGACGGTCGCCAAGGGAGGCGCACCGCCACGTCCGGTGTCGGGGGACACATCGAACAGGACACCAGGAGACGTCATGACCACTTCCTTCCTTCGCGCGGCTGCCTTTGTGCTCGCTGCCGCGACGTCGAGCCTTGCCATCGGCACCGCCCATGCGGCGGCCGATCCGGCTGCGATCGTCAAGCACTATGCTGAAATTGCCCATGCCAAATATTCCGACTCGCTGGCGGCCGCCAAGGCGCTCGACGCGGCGGTCGACGCGCTCATCGCCACACCGAACGACGAGACGCTGAAGGCTGCGCGCGAAGCGTGGCTGAAGTCGCGCGTGCCCTACCAGCAGACGGAAGCCTACCGCTTCGGCAACCCGCTCGTCGACGACTGGGAAGGCAAGGTCAATGCCTGGCCGCTCGACGAAGGCCTGATCGACTATGTCGACCCGAGCTACGGCACGGAAAGCGACGAGAACGCGCTGTTCGTCGGCAATGTCATCGCCAATCCGAAGCTCGAAATCGGCGGCAAGACGATCGACGCCACCACGATCACCCCGGCCGTGCTGCAGGAGCTGCACGAGGCGGGCGAAGTCGAGGCGAACGTTGCCACCGGCTACCACGCCATCGAATTCCTGCTGTGGGGCCAGGACCTGAACGGCACCGGCAAGGGTGCCGGCAACCGCCAGGCCTCGGACTATGACAAGGCCAATTGCACCAACGGCAATTGCGACCGCCGCGGCGCCTACCTGAAGGCCGCCTCGTCGCTGCTCGTCACCGATCTCGAAGAGATGGTTGCCGCCTGGGCGCCGGAAGGCGAGGCCACGAAGAACGTGACCGCCGACCCGAAGGCCGGCATCACCGCCATGCTGACCGGCATGGGCTCGCTCTCCTATGGCGAACTTGCCGGCGAGCGCATGAAGCTCGGCCTGCTGCTGCATGATCCGGAAGAAGAGCACGATTGCTTCTCCGACAACACGCACAACTCGCATTACTACGACGTCGTCGGCATCCAGACCGTCTATACGGGTGAATATACCCGTGCCGACGGCTCGAAGCTGACCGGCCCGTCGCTCTCGGAACTGGTCGCGGAAAAGGACGCCGCGCTCGACACCGAGATGAAGGGCAAGCTCGATGCGAGCCATGCAGCCTTCAAGGCGCTGGTGGACCGTGCCGAAGGAGGCGAGGCCTATGACCAGATGATCGGCGAAGGCAATGCCGAGGGCAACAAGGTGGTACAGACCGCCGTCGACAGCTTGATCGACCAGACCAAGACGATCGAGCGCGTCATTGCGTCGCTCGATATCGGCAAGATCGAGCTTGAAGGCTCCGACAGCCTGGATAATCCTAACGCTGTCTTCCAATGATAGAAGGCGGGCCGCGTCCTCGCGATAGCGGCCCGATTTCGCAATGACAGAACGCCCCGCCCGTCGCCTGCTCGCGGTTTTCGCCGCGGTCTCCGTCGTGGCGGGCGTTTTTGTTCTTGGAAAGGCCTATTCTGCCGGCCAAGGCCGGGACGACCTCTCGGAAAAGGACCGCAAGCGCGTGGCCGCCGTGACGCGGCTCACCACGGATTTTTCCGCCGCCGAACAGTATGAGGCGATGTCCGGGGGTGCTGCGACCTCGCTTGCCTCGGTCAACCTGAACAGCTTTTCGCATTTTTCCGAAAACATCAGCTTTGCCGAGGAAGAGACGTTCAAGCTCGGCAATGCGCTGTTCCAGAAACTCTGGGTGTCCTCGCCCTCCTCCACGCAGGCCTCCGATGGGCTCGGGCCGTTCTACAACGCGCGCTCCTGCCAATCCTGCCATATCAAGGACGGTCGCGGCCATCCGCCGGAGGGCGCTGATGACGCGACCTCGATGTTCCTGCGCCTGGCCCGCGCCGCGGTGACGCCGGAGGAAGAGGCAAGGCTCAAAGATTTCAGCGAAATGAGCCTGCCGGACCCGGTCTATGGCCGCCAGTTGCAGGACCTCGCCGTTCCCGGCCTCAAGGCCGAGGGGCGCATGGTGATCGACTATACCGAGGAGCCGGTGACGCTTGCCGGCGGCGAGGTCGTGATGCTGCGCCGGCCGACCTATTCCGTCGCCGATCTCGCCTATGGCGACCTCGACAGGACGACGACGCTCTCGCCGCGCGTCACCCAGCCGATGCTCGGTCTCGGCCTCGTGCAGGCGATCCAAGAGGCGGACATTCTGGCGCTTGCCGACCCGGACGATGCGGACGAGGACGGCATCAGCGGCAAGGCGGCCGTGGCGATCGATCCGAAGACCGGCAAAAAGACGCTCGGCCGCTTCGGCTGGAAGGCGCAGTCCGCCTCCGTGCGCCAGCAGAGCGCCGACGCCTTCGCCCACGACATCGGCATCTCGACGCCGGAAGTGCCGCTGCACCAGGGTGACTGCATGGCTACCGAGGCCGCCTGCCTGGAGCGCCCGAATGGCGTGCAGGCGCGGCTCGGAGACGTGGAGGCGCCGCCGCCGATCATGGATCTCGTGACCTTCTACGCGGAAAATCTTGCGGTGCCGGCGCGGCGTAAGGCGAGTTTCGCCGAGACGCTCGCGGGAAAACGCGTCTTCTACGAGACCGGCTGCACGAGCTGTCATCAACCGAAATTCGTGACGCGGCGCGATGCCGCAAACAAGGCCCATGCCTTCCAGCTCATCTGGCCCTATTCCGATTTCCTGCTGCACGACATGGGCGAAGGCCTTGCCGACGGGCAGGCGGTCGGGGTTGCGACCGGCCGGGAATGGCGCACGCCGCCGCTCTGGGGCATCGGCCTTACAAAAACCGTCAACGGCCATACGTTCTTCCTGCATGACGGGCGCGCGCGCAACCTCACCGAGGCCATCCTCTGGCACGGCGGCGAGGCAAAAGCGGCGCGCGACCGCTTCACCACGCTGGAAAAACAGGACCGCGACGCCCTTCTGACCTTCCTGGAGAGCCTCTGATGCAGACCCGGCGCCACCCCTTCCGTTTTGCCTCCCTCATTGCCGCTGGCCTGATGCTTTCGGCGAGCCCGCCGGCCTTCGCCCAGGAGAGCAGCACCCCCGTGCCGCCGGAGCTGACGGAACAGCTCGTCACCGGCATCATGACGCGCGCCGTCGATGACGTCATCCGCCCCGGCTACCGGACCTTCCAGGCGTCTGCCGGCAAGCTGGCGGAGGCGACCGGCGCCTTCTGCAAGGCGCCGTCCGACGCCAGTCGCAAGGCCGTCGACGACGCGTTCCGACAGGCGGTCACCGACTGGGGGCATATCGAGATCGTGCGCATCGGCCCGGTGATCGACGACAACCGCTTCGAGCGCATCCTGTTCTATCCCGACCGCAAGGGCACCGGCCTGAAACAGGTGCAGGCGCTGCTCCAGAAGCAGGAGGAGAAGGATACCGACGCCGCGACGATGGGTGGCAAGAGCGTGGCGATCCAGGGGTTTGGCGCGATCGAATTCGCGCTCTACGGCACGGGCGCCGAAACGCTGATGGACAAGCCGGACGGCTTCCGCTGCCGCTACGCCGCCGCCGTCGCCACCCATATCGAGACGACGGCCGGCCAGCTCGTAGCGGCCTGGGACGCGCCGGACGGCGTGCAGGACGACTGGAAACATCCAGGCCCCCAGAACCCCGTCTTCCGCACCGGCCGCGAGGCGATCACCGCGCTGCTCGGCATTCTCGTCCATGGCGCGGAGGCGGTGCGCGACCAACGCATCGAGACCTTCTACCGCAATGGCGGCATCGCGCGGCCGAAATCGGCGGTGTTCTGGCGCTCCGGCAACACCTGGACGTCGATTTCCGCCAATATCGAAGGCCTGCAAGTGCTGTTCGACAAATCCGGCATGCGGGAGCTCGTCGATCCGAATTTCGCATCGATCAACGAGAATATCGACTTCGTGTTGAAATCGCTCGGCCACATCGCGCCGATGGTCGATCCCGACGTGGAAAAGGCCGTCTCGACGCCCGCGGAGCAGCAGAAGATCAACTTCCTCCTCGTCAACACGCGCGACCTGATCCTGCGCCTCGATGCCGGCTATGGCGGCGCCATCGGGCTCGGCTCCGGCTTCTCCTTCTCGGACGGCGACTGATGCGGGGCGCTGGCGTCCATAGCGCGTTTCTCGACCGGCGCAGCTTCCTGCGCATGGCGGGGGCTGCCTGGGTCGCGTCGCTCGGGGCACGCCAGTCCTTCGCGCTGTCACGCACCGACGCCGTCTTCGCCTCCGGCTACCGGGATCGCGACGGCAGTTTCGGCATCGCCGTGCTTGCGGAAGACGGCTCGATCATCGACAGGACGCCGCTGCCGGCCCGCAGCCACGGCATGGCCTTTTCGCCCGCCACCGGCCATCTCGTCGCCTTCGCAAGGCGGCCGGGCACCTTCGCCTTGGTGATCGACCAAAGCGGCAAGGCCGCGCCCGTGACGATCGCCGCCGCCGAGGACCGGCATTTCTTCGGCCATGGCTGCTTTTCGCCGGACGGCCGGCTGCTCTATGCCAGCGAGAACGATTTCGACGCCAATCGCGGCGTCATCGGTCTCTACGACGCCCGCGAAAACTACCGCCGGATCGGCGAATATGCGACCTACGGCATCGGCACGCACGATCTTTCCGTCAGCGATGACGGCCAGATGCTGATCGCCGCCAATGGCGGCATCGAGACCCATCCGGATTTCGGCCGCACCAAGCTCAATCTCGACCATATGGAGCCGTCGCTGGCGCTCATCGATGCCGCGACCGGCGCGCTCATCGAGCGTCACACGCTGCCGGAAAAACTCCGCCAGCTTTCCACCCGCCATATCGACCTCGACGACAAGGGCCGCATCTGGTTCGCCTGCCAATATGAAGGCCCGCGCAACGACCTGCCGCCGCTCGTCGGCTCTTTCGGCAAGGGCGAAGACCTGCGCTTCCTGTCGCTCCCCGAGGAAACCACCATCGGCCTTGCCAACTATGTCGGCGCCATCGCCGTCAATCGCCGCGAAAACCTCGTCGGCCTGACTTCACCGAATGGCGGCCGCTTCGTCGTGCTCGACGCGAAGACGGGCGGCGTGCTGCGCGAAGAGACCGTCGCGTATGCCGCCGGTATCGCGGCCGCACCGCGCGGGTTTGCCGTGTCCTCCTATGACGGCCGCTTTGCCGGACGCCGCGAGGATATCGCCTGGGACCAGCATATCGCCGGCCTGCGCCGATGACCGCACCCTCTGGACGGCCGCGCGCGGCGCGCTAGTTCCAGGCGCATGAACAACAAGCCCCTCGTCTATCTCGCCTTCATCATCCTCGTCCTCGGCGGCGGTCTCGTTATCGGCGCCAACAACGTGCCCGGGGACTGGTATCAGTCGCTGGCGAAACCCTCGTTCAATCCGCCGAACTGGGTTTTTGCGCCGGTCTGGAGCATCCTCTACGTCATCATCGGCGTGGTCGGTGCGCGCACCTGGCTTTCGCCCCTTCGCCGATCGATCGCCATGCGCCTGTGGTTTGCGCAACTCGTCTTCAACTTCGCCTGGTCTCCCGCCTTCTTCGGCCTGCAGGACCCGATGTCGGCGATGATCATCATCCTCGGCCTGCTGATCTCCGTCGCGGGCTTCATCCTGGTCTCCTGGCGGCAGGACCGCACGGCGGCGCTGCTCTTCCTGCCCTATCTCGCCTGGGTCGCCTTCGCGACGGCGCTCAACGCGGCAATTCTCGCGCTGAACTGAAAGACGCTTGCAGTGCAGCAAGCGCCATGCAAACGTCGGCCACCCTCGTTCCAGGCCGGCGCGCCGGCAGACATGTGTGCACCATGACCGATTTCCCGCCGGCCGATTTCGCCGGCCGCATCACCCGAAGTTTTGCGCGCCAGCCCGCGATGGCGCTGATCGGCGCCGAGCTGACCCGCGTCGAGCACGGCACGGTGGAGATCGAGCTGCCCTTCGACGAGAAGCTGACACAGCAGCACGGTTTCCTCCATGCCGGCATCATCTCCGCCGCCCTCGACGCCGCCTGCGGCTATGCCGCCTATTCGGTGATCGATGCCGATGCCTCGATCCTGACGATCGAGTTCAAAGTAAACCTCATGTCGCCCGGGCGCGGCGAGCGTTTCCTGTTCCGCGGCGAGGTCACCAAGCCGGGCTCCAACATCATCGTCGCCGATGGGCGCGGCTATGCGATCTCCGACGGCCCGGCAAAGCTCATCGCCTCCATGACGGGCACGATGATGGTGGTGCGCGGCCGCCAGGACATCGCCGAATGAGCGTCACCCTCAAGACCGTCGGCAGCCACCGCATCCTCTATGTCATGGCCGTCGATGCCGAATATGGCCCGCATCTGAAAGCCCGCATCACGCCCTTCATGACCGGCGTCGGCCCCGTGGAGGCGGCCGTGCAGCTCACGCTGGCGCTCAGCCATCTGGAATCCGAGGCGCAGCTGCCCGATTTCGTCGTCTCGCTCGGCTCTGCCGGATCGGCGACGCTGGAACAGACCGGTGTCTACCAGGCGATATCCGTCTCCTACCGCGACATGGATGCCTCGCCGCTCGGTTTCACCAAGGGTGCCACGCCCTTCCTCGATCTGCCCGTGGAGGTGAAACTGCCCGTCCGCATTCCCGGCATCCCGGAAGCCCGGCTTTCGACCGGCGCCAACATCGTCTCCGGCCCCGCCTATGCCGATATCGACGCGGACATGGTGGAGATGGAGACCTTTTCCGAACTGCGCGCCTGCCAGGCTTTTGGCGTGCGGCTGATCGGGCTGCGCGGCATTTCCGACGGCAAGGCCGAGCTCACCCATATCGGCGACTGGACGGAATACCTGCATGTGATCGACGAGAAGCTCGCCGCCGCCGTCGACATTCTGGAAGCAGCCATCGCCAGCGGCACGATCGTGCGCAACGGCTGAAAATCCGGCCGTCCCCGGTTGCGCGGCGCGAGGTTTTTCATTAAAGGCTCGCCATGACCCAGACAGCTCATCCCGACAGCGTTCTCATCATCGATTTCGGCAGCCAGGTGACCCAGCTCATCGGGCGGCGCGTGCGCGAAGCAGGCGTCTATTGCGAGATCATCCCCTTCCAATCGGCGGAAGAAGCCTTCCACCGCATGCAGCCGAAGGCGATCATCTTCTCCGGCGGCCCCGCCTCTGTTCTGGATCAGGGTAGCCCCCGCGCACCGCAGATCGCGTTCGATTCGGGCCTCCCGATCCTCGGCATCTGCTACGGCCAGCAGACACTCGCCACCCAGCTCGGCGGCACCGTCGAAGGCGGCCATGCCCGCGAATTCGGCCGCGCAGACGTGGAAATCCTTAAAAGCAGCCCACTGTTCGACGGTTTCTGGGAAGTCGGCCAAAAATATCCGGTCTGGATGAGCCACGGCGACCGCGTCACCGTCGCGCCCGAAGGCTTCGAGATCATCGGCACCTCGGAAAACGCCCCCTTCGCCATCTGCGTCAACGAGGCGAAGCGCTACTACACGACCATGTTCCACCCGGAAGTGGTGCACACGCCGGACGGCGCCAAGCTGCTCTCCAACTTCGTGCACAAGATCGCCGGCATCAAGGGCGACTGGTCGATGTCGGCCTATCGCGCCCGCGCCGTGGAGGCCATCCGCGAGCAGGTCGGCGACAAGCGCGTCATCTGCGCACTGTCGGGCGGCGTCGACTCGTCCGTCGCGGCCCTCCTCATTCATGAGGCGGTCGGCGCGCAGCTCACCTGCATCCTCGTCGACCATGGCCTGATGCGCAAGAACGAGGCGGCCGACGTGGTCGCCATGTTCCGCGAGCACTACAACCTGCACCTCATCCATGTCGATGCCGTCGATCGTTTCGTCGGCGAGCTGGAAGGCGTCTCCGACCCGGAAACCAAGCGCAAGATCATCGGCCGCCTGTTCATCGAGGTGTTCGAGGACGAGGCGAAGAAGCTCGGCGGCGCGGAATTCCTCGCCCAGGGCACGCTCTATCCGGACGTCATCGAAAGCGTCTCGTTTACCGGCGGCCCCTCGGTCACCATCAAGTCGCACCACAATGTCGGCGGTCTGCCCGACCGCATGAACATGAAGCTGGTGGAGCCGCTGCGCGAGCTCTTCAAGGACGAGGTGCGCGTGCTCGGCCGTGAGCTCGGCCTGCCCGACTCATTCATCGGCCGCCACCCCTTCCCGGGTCCGGGCCTCGCCATCCGCTGCCCCGGCGGCATCACCCGCGACAAGCTGGAGATTCTCCGTGAGGCAGACGCGATCTATCTCGACGAGATCCGCAAAGCCGGCCTCTACGACAAGATCTGGCAGGCCTTCGCGGTGCTGCTGCCGGTCCAGACCGTCGGCGTCATGGGCGACGGCCGCACCTACGAATTCGTCTGCGCGCTACGCGCCGTCACCTCCGTCGACGGCATGACCGCCGACTTCTACCACTACGACATGAACTTCCTCGGCCGCGCCGCCACCCGCATCATCAACGAAGTCCGCGGCATCAACCGCGTCGTGTATGACGTGACGAGCAAGCCGCCCGGCACGATCGAGTGGGAATGACTGCGACAGGCCGCGCGATACTATGACTGTTTCGCGCGGCCTTGCCCTGCCCTGCGCAGATAGAGGATCTGGGCGGTTAGGCCGACGATGAGAAGAGCCAGCAGCGCGCCCTGGGCTCCAAGAAGCAGCGGCGATTTCAGGTCGGTGACCAGCGGGTGTCCGTCCGGAACGCGGCGCAGAATTTCCGTGACGGTCGGCAGCATCAGAAGAAAGACGCTCAGCGTCAGACAGATGATTTCAACATATCTGGCTGCGGGTGACGGTCGAAGAATGCGTTCGGCCCCATAACCTGCCAGCAGGAGCAGGATCGTCGTGATGGCGATGCCATAGCTGACCGGCTGATGGGCAACGAGGAACACGGTCGCGGCACCGATCAGCATGGACACAAAATAGAGAGTACCCAATCTGGACCTCGGAACGATACGGCCATGCCGTGCGATCATGTAAAGGGCGGCGGGGATGGCTGGCAGGCTGCCGATCGTGTGGACCCAGCCAAGGGTGGAAATTCCGAACATGGAGATGACCTTTCTCGTCGAATGGACGATGTGAGTTTTGCGGAAAAAACTATCTACTAGTTGATAGGTTTTGAGGGCGTGTAGACATCGGTGGGCGGGGCTCCCGTTTTTAGGCGGCGATGCGTTGCAGCAACGGCTTTGTTATCACGCCAAAAATTGCAGGGTCGCCATAGGCGCGCGCCGAAAGCATGGCGCCATGCACGGTGGCCATGAGCATTTCGGCGTTTTCCCTGGCGGTCCCGATCGAAGCGAAACGGCCTTCTGCAATGCCGCGCTCCAGGACGGACGTGAGCCACTCGGAGAGCGTTCGAAAATGCCCGCGCACTTCGAGCGCGACGTCTTCGGGAAGAACCTGGATTTCACTGGCCAGCAGGGCGCAGACGCAGAACGGGTGCGATGCGTCTGCGATACAGGCCTCCCAGTAGCCGACATAGGCACGAAGTTGATCGAGCGGATCGGGAACATTGCGTTCCAGTGCGGCGATCCCCGCTTCACCCTCCTCCCGGTACTGTTTGACGACGGTGCGGACGAGATCCGACTTGGCGGGAAAATGATGGTGAATACTGGCCTTGCGAATGCCGACCACGTTGGAAATATCGGCATAACTGAAGCTGTTGTAGCCGCCCCTGATAATCAGGGCGCGAGCACAGCTGACAATGTCTTCGGCTTTGGTCGATACGTTTCCCATATCGACAACCTACCAACTAGTAGGCGGCCAGTCAAGGCGAATGATTTCGAATGGCCGTGTTCAAAACCCGAACGACTGTTGAGCCGGCTCGGGTTGCGTGAAGGAAATCCCTTCCAGTGCCAGCATCTTCAGCTTGGACGAGGCGCCGCCGGGGGCGGAGAAGCCGCCGACCTTGCCGCCGGCGGCGAGCACGCGGTGGCAGGGAATGATGAGGGCGACGGGGTTCTTTGCCATGGCCTGGCCGACCTCGCGCGCCATTTCCGGGCCGGCGCCAAGGTCGCGGGCGATCGTGCCGTAGGTCGTCGTCTCGCCCCAGTGCACCTGGCGCGCGGCATCGTAGATCGCGCGGAAGAACGCGCTCTGGCCGGCAAGGTCGAGCGGGACCTTTGAAAAATCCGCCTGCTCGCCGGCGAAGTAGCGTTTGACGGCCGCGACCGTCTCGGCGATCGCCGGGGGCGGTTCGGCGGCCTCCGCCTCGGGCAGGTGGCGCAACAGGAGGCGGCGGGTTGTAGCCGCATCGTCGCCGGGCAGCTGGAAACGCACCACGCCGGCAGCCGTCCAGGCGATGCCGCAGGGGCCACCCTCGGTGTCGAAGATCAGAAAATGGGTCTTGCCGGGCATGATCGGCTCCTCCGTTCCCGTTTTGTCACAAGATCGGGCTTTGCCCGCCCGCTTTCAACCCGTTTCTTGCCGGGACTTGCGTCATCCGCCGCCAATTCGCATAAACCGTCGCAAAATATGTCAGCGAGGAAACGACGTGGAGCATTCGGAGATCATCATCGGCGGCGATACCGCAGGCATCGAGTGGCGCCTGCCCGTCTTCCGCTTCAAGGGCAGCGACGCCAAGGCGCCGTCCGTCTACATCCAGGCGGCGCTGCATGCCAACGAGCTGCCGGGTACGGCGCTCGCGCACTTTCTGCTGGAGACGCTGCGCAAGGCGGAAGCCGACGGCGCAATCCTCGGCGACATGACCGTGGTTCCGCAGGCCAACCCGATCGGGCTTGCACAATCGCATTTCGGCGAGATGCAGGGCCGGTTCGAGCTTGGTTCGCGCACCAATTTCAACCGCGATTTCCCGCTGGTAGCACTTGCCGAGCGCGAGACGCTGCTGGAAAATCTCGACCGCCGCAGCGCCGCCGACCGGCTGAAGCGCACGCTGCTGCACACGGCACTCGGCGCCGATCTCATGATCGATCTCCATTGCGACGACGAATCCCTGCAATATGCCTATATCGACGATGCCTTCTGGCCGGAGGCGGCCGACCTTGCTTCTGCGCTCGATATGCAGGCCGTGTTCCTCTCCGACGGTGAAAGCAGCGCCTTCGAGGAGGCCGTCGGCCATGCCTTCAAGCACCAGGGCGGCGACAAGCTGAAAACCGTTCCCGGGCGTCTCGCGGTGACCGTCGAGTTGCGTGGCCGGCGCGATGTCTATCCGGAGATGGCGAAGGCGGATGCGGCAGGCCTTTGGCACTTCCTCGCCGGCCGCGGCGTCGTCTCCGATCCCGCTTACCGGGCCAAGGACTATACCGGCCCGGCCATTCCGCTCGACAATATCGAGATGGTGCGGGCACCGGAGCCAGGCACCGTGCTCTTCCACCGCGACATCGGCGACACGGTGAAGGCCGGCGACTTGCTGGCGACGCTGATCACGCGCCCCGGCGAGGCGGATGGCACGCTTCCAGTGACGGCGGGCCATGACGGGCTGATCGCCACCCGCACCTCCGCGCGCTATGCGCGGCGCGGCGAGGACCTGATGAAGATCGCCTGCCACGAAGCGACCCGGAAGGACCGCAAGCCGGGCACGCTGGAGGACTGAGCGATAATCTTCCAAATGGGGTCCGTTACCCCTCGCATTCGCATCGTCCGAAGCAATATATAGTGGCGGCAGAATAGGTTGCCGCCTCTGGATGGTCCGCACGCAGCATGATTGAGACGTTCTCCACCTACTGGCCGCATATCCTCGTCGCGCTCTCGATCATCCTCGGCGTGCCGGCCGCCATCCACGCCACCATGACGAAGGAAGAGGTGCGCGCGGCAATTGGCTGGGTCGGCGTCATCGTGCTGTCGCCCGTGGTGGGCGCGCTCATCTATGCCATCGGCGGGGTGAACCGCATCCGCCGCAAGACGCTGAACCTCAGCCGCGAGGGGCTGCTCGCCGCCGGCTGGCACCATATGGCGGAATACGACGTTTCGAACGAGCACATGCAGGTGACCTATGGCGGCGCGCTTGCCGCCATGCAGCGTCTCGGCGACACGGTGGGGCGCTGCAAGCTCACCGCCGGCAACCGCATCAAGCTTCTCTCGACCGGCGACGAGGCCTATGCGGCGATGCTGGCCGCCATCGACGCCGCGGAACGCTCCATCCTGCTCGAAACCTATATTTTCGACCGCGACCAGGCCGGCGAGCGCTTCGTGGCGGCGCTCTCGGCGGCGGTCAGGCGTGGCGTCGAGGTGCGTGTGCTGATCGATGCGGTCGGCGCGCGTTATTCCATTCCCTCGATCGTTTCCGAGCTGCAACGCGCCAACGTGCCGACGGATGTGTTCAACGGCAACATCGTCATGGGCCTGCGCCTGCCCTATGCGAACCTGCGCACCCACCGCAAGATCATCATCGTCGACGGCAGCGTGGCTTTCACCGGCGGGCTCAACATCCGCGCCGGCTTCTGCGCCGAATTTTCCGGCGATGCGGCGGCGCTGGACACGCATTTCCGCATAACCGGGCCGATCGTCAGCGATCTGTTCCGCATCGCGTATGAAGACTGGCGCTTTTCCGGTGGCGAGGATCTCGCCGGCGAGGTCTGGCAGATCGCCGGGCCACCGGATGCGCCGGACAGCGGCATGCTCGCCCGTGTCGTGCCCTCCGGGCCGGACAAGAGCCTGGAAACCAACCACCGCATGCTGATGGGCGCCGTCTCGGTCGCCAAGAAGCATATCCGCATCATGTCGCCCTATTTCCTGCCCGACCGCGAGCTGATCAGCGCGATCGTCACGGCGGCGCGGCGCGGGGTGGAGATCGACATCGTCGTGCCGTCCGCCAACAACCTCAAGCTCGTCGACCTCGCCATGACGGCGCAGTTCGACCAGATGCTGAAATATGGCTGCCGCATCTGGCGGGCGTCCGGTGCCTTCAACCATTCCAAGCTGGCCGTCATCGACGATGCCTGGTCCTATATCGGCTCGTCGAACATCGATCCGCGCTCGCTGCGGCTGAATTTCGAGGTGGATATCGAGGTGATCGATGCGGAGTTCGCCGATCTCATCGGCGAGCGCATCGCGGCCGCCCTGTCGGAGGCGGTTGAGGTGAAGCTCGACGAACTCCGGGCGCGGCCCTTTGCGCAGCGCCTCGTCGAGCGCGTCACATGGCTTGGTTCGCCCTATCTGTGACGCCGAGCGAACGCTCCCAGACGACCTTCAGGTCGATATGCGCCTTGATCGGCAGGTGATCGGAAGCGACGCGGGCGAGCGGCGTGTCGTGCACCTCGACGGAGGTGACGAGATCGTGCGGATGGCCGAGCGCGCGGTCGAGCGCCAGCACCGGAAAGCGTGACGGAAAGCTCGGCACCGCGCCGGAGGCCGGATCGAAGGTCGGCTGGAGGCGGGAGAGCGATGAGCGCCGGCCGACGCGCCATTCGTTGAGGTCGCCGACGAGCAGGGTCGGCATCTGCTCCTCCTCCGCAACCGAGGCGAGGATCGCCATGGCCTGCTGCTCGCGCGAGCGCTTCAGCAGGCCGAAATGCGCCGCGACGAGGCGGAGCTTGCCCATCGGCAGATCGAGCGTGACGACCAGCGCGCCGCGCGGCTCCACGCCTGGCAGCTTCAACTGGCGGACGGCGCCAACGGCCCCCTTGCGCATCATGATCATGTTGCCGTGCCAACCGTGACCGGTGGAGGACAGCGCCGTGATCGGCACCGGCACGAGGCCGCAATCGCGCTCCAGGATTTCGAGATTGAGCAGACCCGAGCGCTCGCCAAAGCGCTTGTCCGCCTCCTGGATCGCGATGATATCCGCATCGATCTCGGCGATCACGCTCGCCGTGCGCTCCGGATGGAACCGCCGGTCGACGCCCACACATTTGTGCACGTTATAGGACGCGATGACGGTATCGCCGGGGCGATTGTCTTCCGGCGGCCGGTGGCCGCGACGGTTTCGGATGGCCGACAGCAGCGCGGCCGACATGAGCTTGTCGTTCAGCTTCCTGTCCACTCGTCCTTCCTTCGCGGCATATCGCATCATATGGGCGGTTTCCCCCGGTCGGCAACCTCTGTCGCGCCAGAAGGTTCCGCAAAGAATGTCAGGGCAGCGCGCTCACCTGCATCTTCGGGCTGTCGAGCAGGATGGTCGAGCGCAGCGTCTTGATCTCGCCGATGCGTTCGAACTCGCTCCAGAGCAGCCGCCGGTAATCGGCGACATCCTTCACCGCGATCTTCAGGAGAAAATCGAAATCGCCCGCCACCGTGTGGCACTCCACCACCTCCGGCATGCGGCGCACCAGATCGATGAAACGCTCGCCGACCTTCGGCGCGGTACGCTCCAGCGTCACCTCCAGGAAGGCCTGGAAGCCGATGCCGGCCGCGCGCGGATCGACGATCACCGTATGGCGGATGACGCCCGTCGCCTCCAGCCGCGCCAGCCGGCGCGACAGCGGCGCCGGCGAGAGGCCGACCTTCTCCGCGAGCTGGTTGTTGGAGAGCCCGGCATCCTCGACGAGCAGGCGGATGATGCGCCGGTCCGTCTGGTCGAGCGCCACCTCGCCGTCCGCCTTTTTGTCCATGATCGCCCCTCGCGCAAAAACACGCATCAATCTAGCGTCAGCCTGCAATAATACAAAAGCTTCTTGCGCTTTCTCCGCAATATCATGGTCGATTTTGCCAAGGCTTTGGCCTAAACCGGACTGATCTTCACGCCACCAAGGAACCGGCCATGTTCGACGCCCTCACCCGCCAGCCCGATGATCCGTTGCTCGCCCTGATCGGCCTTTACCGGGCGGATGAACGCGCCGGCAAGGTGGACCTTGGCGTCGGCGTTTATCGCGACGAGACGGGTGCGACGCCGATCTTCCGCGCAGTGAAGGAGGCCGAGCGCCGGCTCGTCGAGACGCAGCCGACCAAGGCCTATGTCGGCCCGGAAGGCGACCCGGTCTTTCTCGACCGCCTTTGGGCACTGACGACGGGAGACGCCGGTCGCGGCCGTGCCACCGCCGCCCTCCAGACGCCGGGCGGCTCCGGCGCGCTGCGCCTTGCCGCCGACCTGATGGCGCGCATGGGCACCAAGGGCATCTGGCTCGGCCTGCCGAGCTGGCCGAACCATGCCAGCATCTTCAAGGCCGCCGGCCTCGAAGTCATCACCTATCCCTTCTTCGACATCCCGTCGCAGACCGTGCAGTTCGACCGCATGATGGAGGCGCTGACAGGCGCCGCCCCGGGCGATGCCGTGCTGCTGCATGCGAGCTGCCACAACCCGACCGGCGCCGGCCTTACTGCCGAGCAATGGCGCGCCGTCTCTGACCTCATCGCGGCGCGCGGCCTGCTGCCGCTCGTCGACATCGCCTACCAGGGTTACGGCCGCGGCCTCGACGAGGACGCTGCGGGGCTTCGCACCCTGCTGACCGCCGTGCCGGAAGCGCTCGTCGCCGTCTCCTGCTCGAAATCCTTCGGCCTCTACCGCGAGCGCACCGGCGCCATCTATGCCGCCTGCAGCACGCCTGAGACCGCGCTTTCCGTGCGTACCAACCTCGCCGCCCTTGCCCGCACCAGCTATTCCATGCCGCCGGACCATGGCGCCGCCATTGTCAGCACGATCCTCGGCGACGCGGCGCTGACGGCCGACTGGATGGAAGAGATCGAGGCCATGCGGCTGCGCATCACCTCGATCCGCGAACGGCTCTCCGCCGGGCTTTCCCGCCGCTGGCAGGTGCTGACGGCGGTGCGCGAGCAGGAGGGCATGTTCTCGCTGCTGCCGCTCGAAGAGGCCGACGTGCTGAAGCTGCGCGCCGAACACGCGATCTACATGCCCACCTCCGGCCGCATCAACATTGCCGGCCTCAAGACCGCCGAGGTCGATGCCGTCATCGAGAAATTCCTGAGCCTCTGAGGGAACCATGTCGGCCGAGACCGCGACACAGAACGAGCGCCATTCCGCCTACGAGGATGCCATCGCCATCGTCGTCGGCACGATGTTCATGGCGCTCGGCATCGTGATCTATACGAAAACCGTGCTGCTCGCCGGCAGCACGGCGGGTCTCGCGCTGCTCCTGCAATATGCCACCGGCATCGGCTTCTGGTGGCTGTTCTTCGCCATCAACCTGCCCTTCTGCATCCTTGCCGTCAGAAAGCTCGGCTGGGCCTTCACGCTGCGCACCTTCGCCGCGGTCACGCTGGTCTCGATCTTTACCCGGCTCACATTCGAGCTGGTCTCCTTCTCGCACCTTGATCCGCTCTATGCGGCGGTCATGGGCGGCGCGCTGTCCGGCACGGGCCTGCTCATTCTCTTTCGCCACCGCACCGGGCTTGGCGGCATCAACGTGCTGGCGATCTACCTTCAGGACCATTTCGGCATCCGCGCCGGCTATTTCCAGCTCGCCGTGGATCTGGCCATCCTCGCCGCCGCCTTCTTCGTCATCCCGCTCGATCGCCTCGCCCTCTCCATCGTCGGCGCCGTCGTGGTCAACATGACGCTCGCGATCAATCACCGCCCCGGCCGTTATCTCGGGGTGACGTGACGGCGAAGGCGCTCTAAGAAAGCGCCACAAGGCGAATCGAGGAGAGACGCGTGACCGTCACGATCTACGGCATCAAGAACTGCGACACGATGAAGAAGGCCCGCACCTGGCTCGATGCCAAGGGCATCGCCTACCGCTTCCACGACTACAAGGCCGAAGGCATCGACGAAGCGAGCCTCAAGCGCTGGGTCGAAGCGCTGGGCTGGGAAATCGTGCTGAACCGCGCCGGCACCACCTTTCGCGCACTGCCGGATGCCGACAAGCAGGATCTTGATGCGAAGAAGGCGATCGCGCTGATGCTCGCCCAGCCCTCGATGATCAAGCGCCCGATGCTCGACCGCGACGGCGCGCTGACGGCCGGCTTCAAGCCGGACATCTACGAAACCCTGTTCTGATCCTTAGGTCCTGACGCTCAGACTGCCTCCCAGCCGTCCTTCTCGCTGGCGCGGTAGATGGCGTCGATGAGTTTCTGGTTGCTGGCGGAGCTTTCCAGCGACACCACTTCCTCCTTCTCGCCAAGGGCAGCCTTGGTGAAGGCTTCCACCTGGCACCGGTACTGGCGGGCGTCCTGGAAGCGGAAGTGCTGGCTCTCGGTGTGGCTCTGGTTGGTGAGCTCGATTTCTTCCGCGCCGTAGCGGTCGGCATTGAAGGGGGATTTCACCTCGATGAAGCCCTTGTCGCCGTGGAAGACCATGATCTGGCGCTGGGCGAGCTGGGTGGAGATGTAGAAGGACAGTTCGAAATCGCCAAAATCGGCGCGCACGCTGGAATAGATGTCCGTGCCGAAATCCGGATCGCGATCGGTGCTCGCCTGCACGCGGACCGGCTCCTTGCCGGTGACGAAGCGCGTGGTGATCGTCGGGTAGACGCCGATATCCGGCAGGCCGCCGCCGCCGAGCGCCGGCACGTTGCGCATGTTGCCGGGGTCGCGGTTGAAATAGGTGAAGGCACCCTGCACATGGCGCAGCCTGCCGATCGCGCCTTCCGCCAGAAGCGAGCGCACCTTGCGCCAGACGGGGCTGTAGGTGACCATGAAGGCTTCCGAGATCAGCACGTTGTTGCGCTCGCGCGCTTCGATCAGCGTGGCGATCTCGCCGGCGTTCAGCGCGATCGGCTTTTCGCACAGAACATGCTTGCCGGCATCCGCCGCCTTGATCGACCATTCCACATGCTGCGAGGTCGGCAGCGGGATGTAGACGGCGTCGATTACGTCGGAGGCGAGCATCTCCTCATAGGAACCGAAGGCGTGCGGCACGGAAAAGCGGTCGGCCAGGGCGCGCGCCTTGGCAAGGTCGCGGCTGGCGATGGCGGTGACGACGCAGTTTTCCGCATCCTGGATGGCCGGCACGACGAGCTCGCGACCGATCTTGGCCGTCGACAGAATTCCGAAACGCAGCATGGTGATCTCTCCCTGGATTGCGCGCAGAGACTAGTCGCGAGGTACGTTCCTCGCAAGCGCGGATGCCGGCAAAAAATCGGACGAACAGCGTGCAAAGCGCTTTGCCGAGTCCTATGTTGCCTTCGACCGTTTTCAGCACGAACCCTTTGGAGGATCCCATGCAGCTTCGTTCCCTCGGCAAGACCGGCCTTTCCATCGCGCCTCTCGTCTTCGGCGGCAATGTCTTCGGCTGGACCGCCGACGAGAAGACCTCTTTCGATCTGCTCGACGCCTTCACCGGCGCCGGCTTCAACGCCATCGACACGGCGGATGTCTATTCGCGCTGGGTGCCGGGCAATGAAGGCGGCGAGTCCGAGGCGATCATCGGCAAGTGGCTGAAGTGCTCCGGCATCGCGCGCGACAAGGTCGTCGTCATCACCAAGGTTGGCTCCGACATGGGCCAGGGCCGGCGGGACCTGCGCAAGTCTTGGATCGTCGAGGCGGTCGAGAATTCGCTGAAGAGGCTCCAGACCGACCATATCGACCTCTACCTGTCGCACTGGCCGGATCCGGAAACGCCCTATGAGGAAACGCTGGAAGCCCACGCGGCCCTGGTGAAATCGGGCAAGGTGCGCGCCTTCGGCGCCTCGAACCTCGATGCCGGTCAGCTCCAGGCCTCGTTCGACGCCGCCGACAAGGCCGGCTTGCCGCGTTACGGCGCGCTCCAGCCGGAATACAATCTCTACGACCGCGCCGGCTTCGAGGGTGCGCTTGCCGACCTTTGCCAAAAGGAAGAGATCGGCGTCATTACCTATTACAGCCTCGCCTCCGGCTTCCTCACGGGCAAGTACCGCTCGGCAGAGGATACCAAGGGCAAGGCCCGCGGCGAGGGTGTCGTGCACTATCTCGATGAGAAGGGCCTTCGCATTCTCGCGGCGCTCGACCAGGTCGCCGCGGAGACCGACGCCAAGCCGGCGGAAATCGCGCTTGCCTGGCTGATGGCGAAGCCGGCCGTGACCGCGCCGATCGCCAGCGCCACCAGCCTTGCCCAGCTTGCAAGCCTGACGAAGGCGGCGTCGTTGTCGCTTTCCCCGGAACAGATGGCCGCGCTCGACGCGGCGGGAGCCTCGACATGACCGTGACGATCCGCGATGCCGTGGAGCGCGACGAGGCGGCCTGGAGGAAACTCTGGGCCGGCTACCTCGCCTTTTACGAGACCGAGCTGTCGGACGAAGTGACGGCCTTCACCTGGGCGCGCATCCTCGATGCGGGCTCGCGCGTGACGATGCGCGTTGCCGTGGAGGACGAGGACATGCTCGGCTTCGCCATCCACCACTATCACGATTCCACCTGGGACATCGCGCCGGAAGGTTATTTGGAAGACCTCTTCGTCGACGAGACGATCCGCGGCAAGGGCGTCGGGCGGGCGCTGATCGACGATCTCGTCAAGATTTCCAAGCGCAACGGCTGGCGCGGCATCTACTGGCACACCAACCACGACAATGCCCGCGCCCGCAAACTCTATGACACCTATGTCGAGACCGACGGCCACATCCGGTATCGCCTGAAGACCTAGCCGCGATACCGAAAGAAATCGAGAAAAGCGCGCAGCGCCGGGCGCATCTGCCGGCGCGAGGGATAGTAGATCGAAAAGCCATCGAAGGCCGGGCACCAGTCTTCCAGCACCGGGATGAGCCGGCCAGCGCGAATATCCTCGTCGACCCGCTGGTCGAAGACATAGGCGAGGCCGGCGCCGTCCATCGCCGCAGCGCGCATCAGCCGCTGGTCCGAGACGATCAGCGGGCCGGTGACATCCACCGTCACCAGCCGGCCATCCTTTTCCAGTTCCCAACGATAGAGCCGGCCACTCGAAAAGCGTCGGCGGATGCAGCGGTGCTGCATGAGATCGCGTGGCTGCGACGGTTTCGGATGCGCCTCGAAATAGGCCGGCGCGCCGACGATGAGGCCGCGCCAGGGGCCGCTTGCCCTCACCGCGATCATGTCGGCCTCCAGGTGCTCCCCGAGCCGGAGCCCGGCGTCAAAACCCTTTTCGACGATGTCCTCGAAGCGGTCGTCGGTTCTCAGTTCCAGTTCGATATCCGGGTAAGCAAGCAGGAAGGCGCCGAGGCGCGGCATGACGATGTCTTCCGCGGCGATTAGCGGCATGGTGATGCGCAGCGGCCCGGCGGGGCGGCCCTGCCGGTCGGACAGCGATTCCATGACGGAGCCGATATCGGCGAGCGCCGGCGCCAGCGTGTCGAGCAGCAGGCGGCCCTCCTCCGTCGGCGCGACGCTGCGGGTGGTGCGGGCGATGAGCCGCACGCCGAGGCTCGCCTCGAGCGCGGAGACCGCATGGCTGACGGCGGACGGCGCGATGCCGAGTTCGGCGGCGGCCTTGCGGAAACTGCGCGCCTCCGCGACGATGGCGAGCACGGCGAGTTGGGAAAGCTGGGTCCGGTTCATTGTTCCAACAGATAGAACAACCCGTTGGCGTTTGCAGCAATTTTCAGATGAAGGGCCGCGCCCTAGATTGGACTTGTCCGGATGACGGCGAAGCGCTGCCCGGACCCCAGGAAAAGGATTTTGCCATGCATCACAGAAAACTCGGCAGCCTCGACGTTTCCGCTCTCGGCCTCGGCTGCATGGGCATGAGCCATGCCTATGGCCCCGCGCACGACGAGACGGCGGCGATCGACACGCTGCACCGTGCCGTCGATCTCGGCATCACGCTGTTTGACACGGCCGAGGTCTACGGCCCCTACAAGAACGAAATCCTTGTCGGCAAGGCTCTGAAGCCGGTGCGCGACAAGGTGGTGATCGCCACCAAGTTCGGCTTCCGCATCGATCCGTCAAAGCCATCGGCCGAGATGATCACCGGCACCGACAGCCGGCCGGAAAACGTCAAGGCCGTCGCCGAGGCCTCGCTGAAGCGGCTCGGCATCGAGGTCATCGACCTGTTCTACCAGCACCGCGTCGATCCCAACGTGCCGATCGAGGAAACGGTGGGCGCCATGGCGGAGCTGGTCAGCGCCGGCAAGGTGAAGGCGCTCGGCCTTTCGGAGGCGGGCGCCGATACGGTTCGTCGGGCGCATGCCGTCCATCCGATCGCCGCCCTCCAGAGCGAATATTCGCTGTGGACCCGCGACGTCGAGGAAAACGGCGTGCTCGATACCTGCCGGGAGCTCGGCATCGGCTTTGTGCCCTTCAGCCCGCTCGGCCGCGGCGTGCTGACCGGCGCGCTGAAGAATATCGACGGCCTTTCCGCCGACGACTTCCGCCGCTCGCTGCCGCGTTTTGCGGCCGAGAATTTCGACGCCAACCTGGCGCTGGTGGCGGCGCTGGAGGAGATGGCCAAGGAAAAGGACGTCGCACCCGCCCAGCTGGCGCTGGCCTGGGTCCTGGCGCAGGGCGATTTCATCGTGCCGATCCCCGGCGCCAGCAAGGTGCCGCACCTGGAACAGAACGCGGCTGCGGCCGACGTGGTGCTGACCACTGAAGAGGCCGCCCGCCTCGGCGACCTGCTGTCGCCGGCCAAGGTTGCCGGCGGGCGCTATTCGCAGCGCATGGCCTCGATGACCAGCCGCTAGAAGGAAACCCTCTCCCTCGTCATGGTCGGGCTTGACCCGACCATCCAAGCCGAGAGTGCCGCGTGGATCCTCGGGTCAGGCCCGAGGATGACGGAGGAGATGGGGGTGCGAAACAAAAAGGCCGCGGATCGCTCCGCGGCCTTTTCAGATCGGGTCTGCGGCCTGCTTACTGGCCGACCGACGACACCATGACGGCATCGCCGTTTTCGATCGAGACCCAGCGGCCGGCGTGGAACGAGGCCTGGCGCTTCAGGTAGCGGTAGGGCGTCGCCGTCCAGGGCTTCACTTCGGTGTTGAGGTTGTCGAGGATGAAATCGCCCTGGGTGGTGCGCACGGTCAGCACGGCATGGCCTTCGCCGTCCGGCTTGCGCACCACGGTGATCAAGAGGTCACCGGCGGCAAAACCCTTTTCCATCAGCTTCTTGCGCTTGAGGAGAACGAAATCCTCGCAGTCGCCCGCACCGTCGGGATAGGACCAGTATTCGTCCTTGCCGTGCAGTTCCTTGTCGGTCATCGGCGTGATGTCGCGGTTGACGCTGGCATTGATCTGGCGGACCACCGACCAGCCGAACTCCGTGACCTTGGCGGGCGCCTGGTTGCGCACGCCGGCGCGGCATTCGGACTTATAGGTCTGACAGAATTCGTAGTGGCCGATCGGCTGGGACGTGACGCCGCCGGTCTGCATGGAAAGCGCCGATGCCGGTGCCGTGAAAGCCGAGGAAGAAGAAACGAGGAGCGCGAAAAACGCCGCAGCCCCAGCCTTCGCACCAATCATTCGTGCCATGAAACGTCCCCTAATCGTTAACAAAGAGTTAACGGTCAGGAGGGCATCTCGTCAATCATCAGAATTGGCGATGCAGCATTATGGTTAAAATGCGATCCCGGCGACACGCCGAGACCTCATTCCGCCCGGGCGAAAACCTCTGCTGCTTCAAGGATTTTCGCGATATCCTGCGGCCGCGACAGGCGATGGTCACCATCGCGGATCATCGTTAAGATCACGTCGTCGCCGGACAGATGCTCCATGAGGCGCACGGCATGGCTGTAGGGCACGTCCGGATCGGCCATGCCCTGCAGGATATGCACGGGGCAGCCGGTCTCGATGGCGCCAGTGAGCACGCGGTTGTCGCGGCCGTCCTCGATGAGTTTCAGCGTATAGATGTTCGGATCGGGACCGTAGGGCGTCGGCTCCTCGAACTGGCCGCGCTCGGCAAGGGCCGCGCGTTCAGCGTCCGTCAGGTTCGGCTCGATCAGTTCCGAGGTGAAATCGGGCGCCGGCGCGATCAGCACGAGGCCCGCGATCGCGATCCCCTTGCGCCCGGCAAGTTCCGCGACAGTGCGCAGCGCGATCCAGCCGCCCATGGACGAGCCGACGAGCACCATGCGGCGCGTGCCGAGCGCCCTGGCCGCATGCTCGATCACGGCAAGCGTCTCTTCCAGCCAGCGCGAAATCGTGCCGTCGGTGAAGGCGCCGCCGGAGGCGCCGTGGCCGGAATAGTCGAAGCGCACGCAGCCGGTGCCGAGTCTTGCGGCCAATGCGGCAAGCTCCACCGCCTTGGTGCCGGTCATGTCGGAACGGTAGCCGCCGAGCCAGACGAAATGGGCAAGCCCGTTGCCGGCGGCTTCCGGCTGGAGCGCGACCGCGATCTGCCGCGCCTCGTCACCGGCCCCGACGGTGATGAAATCCGTGGCCTGCCCATTGCCGTTCGTCGCCGTCATACCTATCTCCCTGATCTGCACGTTCCAGCCGCGAAAACCCGCCCGCCAGCCGGTCTTTGGCCGAGAGCTAGACCAGATTCGCGCACGCAAGGACAGGTGGTGATTTTTTCCACGCGCCGTGCTATTGACTTCGCAAGCCCGATCAACACATTGCCGAAAAACGCCGCGAGGCGGGCAAACGGCCCGATCGACGCACCAAATTATACCCTGCTGAAACAGTTCGAGGAGAACACGACCATTCGCAGACCCTTCAAAGCGGAAGCACCCGTCAAGGACGGCCCGCGCTCCAACAAGGAAATCCGGATTCCCCGGGTTCAACTTATCGATGCCGAAGGCACCAACCACGGCACCGTTCCGACCGATCAGGCACTCCGCATGGCGGAAGAAGCCGGCTTGGATCTGGTGGAGATTTCGCCGAACTCCGAGCCCCCCGTCGTCAAGATCCTCGACCTGGGCAAGCTGAAATACGCCAACCAAAAGAAGGCGGCCGAAGCGCGCAAGAAGCAGAAGATCGTCGAGATCAAGGAAATCAAGATGCGCCCGAACATCGACACCCATGACTATGAGGTGAAGATGAAGGCGATGAACCGCTTCTTTGAAGAGGGCGACAAGGTCAAGGTGACCCTGAAGTTCCGCGGCCGCGAAATGGCCCACCAGGAACTCGGCATGAAGCTCCTGATGCAGGTCAAGGAAGACACCGTGACCATCGCCAAGGTCGAAGCCGAGCCGAAGCTCGAAGGCCGCCAGATGATGATGGTGCTCGCTCCGAAGTGAGCCCGTCTCTCGCGCGGCTTTGCTTTTATACGCAATTGCGGACGCAAAACCGCGACACACTTTTGCTGGAATTGCTTTAGCCCGCATGGATCGAAGCCGCCTTTCGGGGCGGCTTTTCCTTTTCTGCGCCGGAAATCCCCGACTTCGAGGAATCCGGTTGCGCTTTTAAGGCACTTCGGTTACAAGCCGCCGTCCGAACGGTCCGGCAGGGCATGCCGTGGCCGTTCTTTACGCTGGAGCCGTGCATCGTCACGCGGCTCGAATTCAAGAAGAATGGAGTAGCAAAATGCCCAAGATGAAGACGAAATCGTCTGCCAAGAAGCGGTTCAAGATCACCGCGACCGGCAAGGTCGTAGCGGCCGCCGCCGGCAAGCGCCATGGCATGATCAAGCGTAGCAACAAGTTCATTCGCGACGCGCGCGGCACCATGGTGCTGGCCGAAGCCGATGGCAAGAAAGTCATCAAGAACTACCTGCCCAACGGTCTCTGAGACTTATCCGGCACTTTTGATACGTTTAAGGAGATCATGAAATGGCACGTGTAAAACGCGGCGTTACCTCGCACGCCAAGCACAAGAAGACGCTGAAGGCAGCCAAGGGTTTCTACGGCCGCCGCAAGAACACCATCCGCGCCGCCAAGGCCGCGGTTGACCGTTCGAAGCAGTTCGCCTACCGCGACCGCAAGGTCAACAAGCGCAATTTCCGCGCGCTCTGGATCCAGCGCATCAACGCTGCCGTCCGCGAGCATGGCCTGACCTATGGCCGCTTCATCGACGGCCTGAACAAGGCCGGCATCGAAGTGGACCGCAAGGTGCTGTCCGACATGGCAATCCATGAGACCGAAGCTTTCGGCGCGCTGGTCGCTGCCTCCAAGAAGGCTCTCGAATACCTCAAGGACGCTGGTACGAAGAACGAGTTTGAAGCCGCCGTAAACTAACCGGCGCTTCCACAACCAAAACTTCGTTTCGTTGTGAAACCCGCGCCGGGGAACCGGTGCGGGTTTTTGCTTGATGGACACCGTCTTGCGATGGCGGTCCTCGCCAAGTTTTTCTGGCCCACCCGATTGATCGGGCGCGTGCACATGGGTAGTGATCTGCGGCGCTTCCTCGCCGCAACCGGCTATCCGCCCGCGGGTCTCCTGGCCCCCCGCCCGGCCGACGCAAGCAAAGCAGGTAAAGATGACTGAACTCGACACTTTGGAACAGCAGCTCCTCTCCGACGTTGCCGCGGCCTCCGACGAAGCGGCGATCGAGGCCGTGCGCGTGGGCGCACTCGGCAAGAAGGGTTCCGTCTCGGACCTCCTGAAGACGCTCGGCACCATGTCGCCGGAAGAGCGCCAGACGCGCGGCGCGGCGATCAACGCGCTGAAGACCCGCGTGACGGACGCGATCACCGAACGCAAGACGGCGCTGCGCGATGCCGCGATCGAAGCGCGCCTTGCGGCCGAGACGGTCGATGTCAGCCTGCCGGTGCGCTCCTCGCCCGCCGAGCGCGGCCGCATCCATCCGATCAGCCAGATCGTCGATGAAATCACCGCAATCTTCGGCGACATGGGCTTTTCCATCGCCGAAGGGCCCGACGTCGAGACCGACTATTATAACTTCACGGCGCTGAATTTCCCCGAGGGCCACCCGGCCCGCGAGATGCACGACACGTTCTTCTTCCCCGCGGACGAGAACGGAGAGCGCAAGGTGCTGCGCACGCACACCTCGCCCGTGCAGATCCGCACCATGGAAGCGCAAAAGCCGCCGATCCGCATCATCATCCCCGGCAAGACCTACCGGCAGGATTCGGACGCGACCCATTCGCCGATGTTCCACCAGGTCGAGGGCCTCGTGGTCGACAAAAAGGCGAATGTCGCCAACATGCGCTGGGTGCTGGAAGAGTTCTGCAAGGCCTTCTTCGAGGTCGACAGCGTCACCATGCGCTTCCGTCCGTCCTACTTCCCCTTCACGGAACCATCCTTCGAGGTCGATATCCAGTGCGATCGCTCGTCCGGCCCGATCGTGAAGTTCGGCGAGGGCACGGACTGGATGGAGATTTTGGGCTGCGGCATGGTGCACCCGAACGTGCTGCGCGCCGGCGGTCTCGATCCGGACGAATATCAGGGTTTTGCCTGGGGCATGGGCCTCGATCGCATCGCCATGCTGAAATACGGCATGCCGGACCTGCGCGACTTCTTCAACGCCGACGTCCGCTGGCTGAGCCATTACGGCTTCCGCCCGCTCGATATGCCGACCCTGTTCGGCGGCCTCAGCGCGTAACCGGCATCAAGGAGAAATCACATGAAATTCACGCTCTCCTGGTTGAAGGACCATCTCGATACCGACGCCTCGCTGGAAGACATCTGCGCGAAGCTGACGGCGATCGGCCTCGAAGTGGAAGACGTCGACGACAAGGCGGCCTTCAAGCCCTTCGTCATCGCCAAGGTCGTTTCCGCCGAGCAGCACCCCAACGCCGACAAGCTGCGCGTGCTGATGGTCGATACCGGCAAGGGCGATCCGATCCAGGTCGTCTGCGGCGCGCCGAATGCGCGCACCGGCCTCGTCGGCGCCTTCGCGGCGCCTGGCACCTATGTGCCCGGCATCGACGTGACGCTTGCCGTCGGCACCATCCGTGGCGTCGAGAGCCGCGGCATGATGTGCTCGGAGAAGGAACTGGAAATCTCCGACAACCATGACGGCATCATCGACCTGCCGGCCGATGCGCCGGTCGGCCAGAGCTATGCCGCCTATGCCGGTCTCGACGACCAGGTCATCGAGATCAACCTGACGCCGAACCGGCCGGACTGCACCAGCATTTTCGGCATCGCCCGCGACCTCGCGGCCGCCGGCCTCGGTACGCTGAAGACGCCGAAGGCGCCGTCCTTCAAGGTGGAAGGTGAGACGTCGGTCAAGGTGACGCTCAATCTCGGCGGTGACGATCATCTCTGCCCGGGCTTTGCGCTCCGCCTCGTGCGCGGCGTCAAGAACGGCCCGAGCCCGCGCTGGATGCAGCAGCGGCTCATCGCCATCGGCCTGCGCCCGATCAACGCGCTGGTCGACATCACCAACTACATGACCTTCGACCAGGGCCGCCCGCTGCACGTCTTCGACGCGGCCAAGGTGAAGGGCAATCTCGTCGTGCGTCGCGCGGCGGAAGGCGAGAAGGTGCTGGCGCTCGATACGCGCGAATACACGCTGAACCCGTCCAACGTCGTCATCGCCGATGACAATGGCGTGGAATCGATCGGCGGCATCATGGGCGGCGAACATTCCGGCTGCGATGCGGACACCACCGACGTGCTGATCGAATCCGCACTCTGGGACCCGATGAACATCGCCAAGTCCGGCCGCTCGCATGGCATCATCACCGATGCGCGCTACCGCTTCGAGCGCGGAGTGGACCCGGAATACATGGTGCCGGGCCTCGAACGTGCCACCGAACTGGTGCTGGAGCTCTGCGGCGGCACACCGGCCAAGACCGACGTCGTCGGCTACAAGGGCTACGACGCCAAGGTCGTCGATTTCCCGTTCACGGACGTTAAGCGCCTCACCGGCCTCGACGTCTCGTCGGACGAGAGCGTCGATATCCTGACCCGCCTCGGTTTCAAGGTTTCGGGCTCGGGCGAACGCGTCTCCGTCGCGGTTCCCTCCTGGCGTCCGGATGTCGATGGCAAGGCGGACCTCGTTGAAGAGGTCATGCGCATCCACGGCGTCGACAATATCAAGCCGGCGCCGCTCGAAAGCCACGGCGCGGTGAACGGCCGCATCCTCACCACGCTGCAGATCCGCTCGCGCCTTGCCAAGCGCGCGCTTGCCGCACGCGGCATGATGGAGGCCGTCACCTGGTCGTTCATCCCGAAGGCGCATGCCGAACTCTTCGGCGGCGGCGCCGCATCGCTCGCGCTGTCGAACCCGATCGCTGCCGATATGTCCGACATGCGGCCCTCGCTGCTGCCGGGCCTGCTGGCGGCTGCGCAGCGCAATGCCGACAAGGGGTACGGCGACGTCGCGCTGTTCGAAGTCTCCGGCACCTACGAGAACGACAGGCCGGAAGGCCAGCGCCGCGTTGCCGGCGGCGTGCGCCGCGGCACAGCCTCGCTTGCCGGCTCTGGCCGTCTCTGGTCGAACGCCGCCAAGGGTGGCGGCAAGCCGGTCGACGTCTATGACGCCAAAGCCGATGCGCTCGCCGTGATCGAGGCCTGCGGCCTGCCGATGAGCAATGTGCAGATCGAGGCGGGTGCGCCCGCCTGGTATCATCCGGGCCGCTCCGGCACGATCAAGATGGGTCCGAAGATCGTTCTCGGATATTTCGGCGAGTTCCATCCGAAGGCGCTCGGCGCGCTCGACGTGTCCGGCGCACTCGCCGGCTTCGAGATCTATGTCGATGCCATGCCGGACCCGAAGAAGAAGGCGACCCGCACCAAGCCGGCGCTCGACCTCTCGCCCTTCCAGGCCGTCAAGCGCGACTTCGCCTTCGTCGTCGACAAGACGGTGGATGCGGGCGCCATCGTGCGCGCCGCCACCGGCGCCGACCGCAAGCTGATCGCCGGCGTCACCGTCTTCGACGTCTTCGAGGGCGCCTCGCTCGGTGAAGGCAAGAAGTCGATCGCCATCGAAGTCGTCATCCAGCCGACCGACAAGACGCTGACGGACGAGGATTTCGAAGCGCTGACAGCAAAGATCGTCGGCAACGTCGTCAAGACGACCGGCGGCACGCTGCGGGCGTAATCGTGTAAAGGCGGGGCGATAACAACGCCCCGCTCGTACCAATTCAAGGCCTGCCGACCTCTCCTCCGTCATCCTCGGGCTTGACCCAAGGATCCACGCATCACGGTACGCCCTCACTTGTGGCATGGATCCTCGGGTCAAGCCCGAGGATGACGCAGTGGGTGAGGTGGGCCCTTTTGCGTTCACGCATTGCCAATCAGCACACCCGCCGCCAGCACCAGGCTACCGCCGAGCACGACCTGCATGGCGGCGCGCAGGAACGGTGTTTCCATGTAGCGGTTCTGGATGAAGGCGATGGCCCAGAGTTCGATGAAGACGACGATCACGGCGATGGTCGTCGCCAGCAGGAAATTCGGGATGAGGTAAGGCAGCGCGTGGCCGAGGCCGCCGAGTGCCGTCATGATGCCGGAGGCGAGGCCGCGTTTGACGGGCGAACCGCGGCCGGAGAGCTTGCCGTCGTCATGGGCTGCCTCCGTGAAGCCCATGGAGATGCCGGCGCCGACGGAGGCGGAGAGGCCGACCAGGAACGTCTGCCAGGTATCCTGCGTGGCGAAAGCGGCGGCGAAGATCGGCGCGAGCGTCGAGACCGAGCCATCCATCAGTCCGGCAAGGCCCGGCTGTACGTAGGTCAGCACGAATTGCCGCCGCGACGTCTGGTCCTCCTCGGCCTTCACATCCGTCGGCGTGTGCTCCTCGCCGAGCCTTCGGGCGAGCGATTCATGCGACTTTTCCGCCAGCGCCAGGTCGCCGAGCAGTTTTCGCGTGGCAGCGTCCTGCGTGCGCGAAGCGGCGGTCAGGTAGAAGCGGTGGGCGGCATCCTCCATGGCTTCCGCCTGCTCCCGGATCTTCTCGACCGACATGTTGGCAATCAGCCAGTCGGGCTTTCGCTCCGGGAAGTCGCGCACATATTCGCGCCGCACCAGCGGGATGCGGTCGCCGAAGCGGGCGATATGCCGGTCGATCAGCATCTGGCGATGATGGCTCTCCTCTTCCGCCATCTCCTCGAAGACGCCGGCGGAATGCGGATAGGCGTCACGCAGCGCATCGGCATAGGCGAGATAGATGCGGCCGTCGTCTTCCTCGGAGGAGATGGCGAGCGCCAGGATTTCCTGTTCGCTGAGCGATTCGAGGCTGCGTTTGCCGGGGCGAAGAAGGCGGGAGAACATCGGCGACTATCCAGTTTAGAATTATTCTAAATATAGGATTCCAGCCGCTGCGGTCAACCTCGACAGAGTGTCGCGGCTGACGCTAGAGTGGTGGCGACAGAGACTGCAAAGGACGCAATGTGATCGCCGCACTGAAGCCGCTTTCCGCAAGCCGCGACACATTGCTGGACCGCCTCGGCCGCCGTCTCGCAGACCGCCTGCAAAGCCAGGCCTCGGGCTACGAGCCCTACACGCCCTCCGACCCGGAAACGCTGGCGCGCACGCTGCGGCCCGGCGACGTGCTGCTGGTCGAGGGTAACCAGAAGGTCTCGGCGGCGATCAAATACCTCACGCAATCAACCTGGTCGCATGCCGCGCTCTTCGTTGGCGACGAGATTCCTCTGACGCTCGACCAGGCGGCGCTGCCCTCGATCGACCGGCCGCAGCTCATCGAGGTCAATCTCGGCGAGGGCTGCGTGGCGGTGCCGCTCACCAAATACCGCACCTACAACACGCGCATCTGCCGGCCCGTCGGCCTGACGCCGGAGGATCGCAACATGCTGGTCTCCTTCATGGTCTCGCGCCTCGGCCTCAAATACGACCTGAAGAACATCACCGACATGCTGCGCTTCTTCCTGCCCGCACCGCCCGTGCCGGTGCGCTGGCGCCGCCGCATGCTGGCCTTCGGCTCGGGCGATCCGACGCGGGCGATCTGCTCCACGCTGATCGCGGAAGCCTTCGAGCGGATCCGCTACCCGATCCTGCCGGATATCGTCCGCTCACCGGGCCATGCAGCGGCGACCTCGACCTATTCGCGCGAAGAGATCCTGCACATCCGCCACCACTCGCTCTACACGCCGCGCGATTTCGACCTCTCGCCCTATTTCGAGGTCGTCAAACCGACGCTGAAATACGGGTTTGACTACAAACGGCTGGAATGGGCGCTGGATCGCGAGGGGCCTTGACCTGCCTGCGGCGATCGGCCGGATTGTATGCGGCCGGCCGGCATCCTATCTTCGGCCCATGACCGAAGATGCTCCCGACCGCCTCTCCCATTTCGCCGCCATCCGTGCCCGTGCGGAGGCGGAGATGCTGGCGATCGGCGTCACCGCCGCATTCATTCCGCTGCTGGTGGAGACGTTTTATGGCCGCGTGCGGGCGCATCCGGAGCTAGGCCCGGTCTTCGACGGCCGGCTTCAAGGCCGCTGGCCGGAGCATATGGCGAAGATGAACCGCTTCTGGTCCGCCGTCGCCTTCAAGGATGGCGGCTATGGCGGCAAGCCGGTGATGGCGCACCAGGGTGTGGCGGGCATGAACCCGCCGCTGTTCCAGACCTGGCTCGGCCTGTTTTCCGCGACGCTGGACGACATCGCGCCCTCGCCGGAGGCGAAGGCGTGGTTCATGGCGACGGCCGAGCGGATCGCGAAGAGCCTGGTGCTCTCGCTCTTCTACAACCCGGCCGACGACGACCCGGGTCTCAAGCGCGCTTAGCTCTTGAGCGGCGAGATCGCGATTTCGACGCGACGGTTCTGCGCGCGGCCCATTTCCGAGGCGTTGGAGGCGATCGGACGTTCCAGGCCATACCCCATCGCCGACATGCGGCGCGGATCGACACCGCGCGAGGCGAGGTAGTTCGCGACCGAATTGGCGCGGCGGTTGGAGAGATCCATGTTGTAGCCGGCATTGCCGACCGAGTCGGTGTGGCCGTCGACGTCGATCAGCGTCTTGTCGAACTTGCGCAGCACGATCGCCACCGAATCAAGCGTCGGATAGAACGGCGGAATCACCTGGTCCTGGTCGGTCGAGAAGGTCACGTTCGACGGCATGTTGAGGACGATGCGGTCGCCAACGCGGGTAACCGAGACGCCGGTGCCCTGCAGCTGCGCGCGCAACTCGGATTCCTGCGTATCCATGTAATTGCCGATCGCGCCGCCAGCGAGCGCCCCGACACCGGCGCCGATCAGCGCGGCATTGCGGCGCTGCACCGGGTTGTTGCCGATCAGCAGGCCGGCCACGGCGCCCACGCCCGCGCCGATCGCGGCACCCCCGGCGGTGTTCGAGACCTTCTGTTCGCCCGTATAGGGGTCAGTCGTCGTGCAGGCAGAAAGATAGACCGCGGCAACCGCGATAACAGCGCATTTCTTGTACATCTAGGCGTCCCCGAGGATTCGATGAATCTGCTTCAACCTAGCGATTGCGGCAGGAACATGAAAGAGGCGGCAGTTTTGCCTAGGCTTCACTGTTTCCGCCAGACGTGACACCAGCGCTCGCCGCGACGACCAAGGCGGTGCCGAGCATCTGGAAGGGCGTCATCGGCTGGCTGAGCACCAGGAAGCCGGCCAGCGCGCCGAGCGCGGGTTCCAGGCTCATCAGGATGCCGAAAGCGGACATCGGCATGCGGCGCAGCGCAATCATTTCCAGCGCATAGGGGAAGAGCGGCACGAGGATAGCGAGGCCGAGCATCATGCCGAGCCCTTCCGGGCTCATCGCCTCGTGTGCGCGCATGAGGCCGAAGGGTGCGGCGGCGACTGCCGCCACGATCAGCGACATGGAGAGCCCTTCCAGGCCCTTGAAGAGCTTTCCAGACTTCTTCATGAGAACGATATAGGTGCCCCAGCCGACGCCCGCGCCGCAGGCGAACAGCACGCCGACGGGATCGCCGACCCAGCCTTCGCCGTCATGGGAGAGCAGCACGACGCCGATGAAGGCCGCGAGCGGCCAGATCAGCCGCCAGCCGCCGCCAAGCCCCCAGGTCGCGACGGCAAGCGGCCCGAGAAACTCGATCGCCACGACCAGGCCGAGCGGAATGCGGTCGATGGCGGCGAAGAAACAGAGCGTCATGGCCGCCATGGTGGTGCCGAGCGTCAACGCGCTCTTCCACTGTTCGCGGCTGTAGGAGCGCATGGGCGGGCGCACGATCAGCGCCAGCACGGCGGCCGCCATGACCAAGCGGAGGAACGTCGTGGTGGACGGCCCGTAGGCGTCGATGGCGGTCGCGGAAAACGCCGAGCCGAACTGGATGCTCGACATGGAGGCGAGGCAGAGCAGCACGCCCGAAAAAAGCCCCGCATTTCCGGAGCCGGAAAGCTTTCCGCCCGCTGCCACCTGTTGATCCGCCATATGAGATGCTCCTCCAGGCACCCAGTCCTAGAGGAGGGTCTGCCAGCCGACAAATGGATAATCGTGACGCCTTGCTTCAGGAAAATTGATGCTAAAGTTTGTCAGGGAAAAGTGGAAACCGGTTTTCCCGAAAAGACAAACGAAAACAAAGAAACCTGGAGTCTGTCAGGTTCATAATGAACCTGACAGCCTCCAGGCCTCAGCCGGTGATGCCTTTTAGCGTGTTCGCGACGTTGGGGCCGATTTCCGGCACGCCGTAGCCGCCTTCCATGACGACGAGCACGGGCAGGCCGCTTGCCGCCATCGCCCGGCCCATCGTTACATAGTCCGGCGAGGTGAGCTTGAAGAAGGAGATCGGGTCCTTCTCGAACGTGTCGACGCCGAGCGACAGCACGATCACCTCCGCACCGAAGGCGGCGATACGCTTCAGTGCGTCGTGAAGGGCGGCCTCCCAGACGGAATAGGGCGTGCCGGGCGGCAGCGGGTAGTTCTGCGTCGTGCCTTCGCCGGCACCCTTGCCAGTCTCTTCCGCATAGCCGAGGAAGTGCGGGAAGGCTTCGGCCGGATCGCCATGCAGCGAGGCGAAATAGACGTCTCCGCGCTCGTAGAAGATATCCTGCGTGCCGTTGCCGTGGTGGAAATCGACATCGAGCACCGCGACCTTCTTCGCGCCCTTGTCGAGGAAGCGCTGGGCGGCGACGGCGGCGTTGTTGATGAAGCAATAGCCGCCGAAACTGTCGATGCCGGCATGGTGGCCGGGCGGGCGGCAGAGCGCGAAGGCGGCCTTGTCGCCGCCGGCCACGATGTCGGCTGCCGTCAGCGCGGTCTGCATGGAGGAGACGGCGGCTTCCCAGGTGCCGGGGGTGATCGCGGTTTCCGTGGCGTTGCAATAGTAGCCGAGCAGGCCATCGATCTGGGTGGGGATGCGCGGCGAGGTGCGGCGCACCGGGAAGGAGGTGGCGATCGCCTCGCCCCTGTAGCCGGCGGCCTTCCACTTTTCCCAGGCCACTTCCAGGAAGGCGAGGTAGCCGGCATCGTGGACCTTCAGCGCGGTTTCGAGACCGTGGCGCTCTGGCGCGGATACATCGGTGAAACCGGCATCCTTGACCGCCGCCAGGATCCACTCCGCCCGGAACGGCGCCTCGAAGGGCGGCACGAGCTCGCCGCCGTAAAGCTCGGTGCGAGCGTTCCTGAGCTTGTGGTCCTCGGAAAAGATAACGCGCATGAAGGGCTCCCCGTGTTCATTCGGGCGCGACGGTAGTGCATTTTCCGAGCAAGGGGAATCTCTCCCGCGAGGTAGGTCGATGCTTTCTGAACGGCAATCGCCCCCGCTTTCGCGGGGGCGATTGGATGCTCACGCGAGGGCTGCGCGCTGCTGCCGGCCGAGGCCGATCTGCTTGACGAGCAGGATATCGGCAACCGCCACGGCCACGACCGCGATGAGGCCGATGCCGGTGAGCGTCAGCCCGCTGCGGGCAAAGAGCAGCACGGCCACGCTGCCGATGACCCAGAGCGCATCGCCGGCGATGGCGAAGCGCACCGCGGCAGGTGACGGCCGCTCCTGCCGGCCGGCGGCGAGGTGGAAGGCGCCCCAGACGAGGAAGAAGGCGGCGAAACCGTTGAGGACGGCCGGTGTGGCGAGCGGGCCAACGAGGCTGCCGATCGGACCCGACAGGGCGAAGAGGCCGGCGGCGGCGGCGAGCGAGAAGACGCCGTCGGCGAGCATGATGGACTTCAGGAGATTGCGGTTGAGGGTGGTGAACATGATGGGCTCCTTTCGTTTCGATGGGCTGATCCTGCCGGGAGCGATGCGGCAAACCAATTACCTTGGAGGTAATGGAAATGATGTCGCGCCTGCTGTTTAGTGCGCGGGACAGCATGAATAGGAGACCGGCATGGAATTTGGCGAACATCTCAAGGAATGGCGCGGCCACCGGCGCATGAGCCAGCTGGAGCTTGCGACCGAGGCCGGCATCTCCTCCCGCCACCTGTCCTTCCTGGAAACCGGCCGCTCGCGCCCCTCGGAAGGCATGATCCTCCGGCTTTCCGCCGTGCTCGACATTCCGGCGCGCGACCAGGGCATGCTGTTTTCCGCTGCCGGTTTTCGCCCGCGCTTCGCGACGTCGCCGGCCGCGAGCCTGTCGGCCTTCCCGCCGGCGGTGGCGGAGGCGATCGGCCTCATCCTCGGCCGGCACGATCCCTATCCGGGCGTCGTCTTCGATCACGAATACAATGTGCTGACGGCCAACCAGGCGTTCCTCAGCCTTGCCGGCATGGCGGGCATCGCAGTGTCGCCGGGCGACAATTTCCTCGACGCCTATCTCGGACCGACGCCGCTGCGCGAGATCGTCGTCAACTGGGCACAGTCGGCGGCCGATCTGGTGCACCGCATCCGCGCCGAAGCCTGGTTGCAGGGGCCGCGAAGCCCCCTTCTTAAGCGCATCGAGCGGCTGGCGGCAGCGGACGATATCCAGGCCGCACTAGAAGCCTTTCCGGAGACGGACAGGTTGCCGATCCTGCCGATCGAGATGGCGATCGGCACGAAACGCTTCAACTGGATCACCACGCTCACCTCCTTCGGCTCGGCGCAGGATGCGCTGGTGCAGGGCGTGCTGATCGAGAGTTTCTTCCCGGCGGATGCCGAGACGCGGGCGCATTTCGAGGGGTGATGTCAGCCGTTGATGACGAGCATGCCGCCGACGATGAGGACGGCGCCGAGCGCGTAGCGCAGGGTCAGCGCCTCGCCGAGGAAGAGGCTGGCGAGCAGCGGCACGAAGCAAAAGGTCAGCGCCATGAAGGAATAGCCGATCGTCAGCGGCACCGCCTTCAGCACGAAGATCCAGACGATCGTGCCGGCGCCGTAGATGGCCAGCGCCAGCAGCAGCAGCGGATTGAACGCCAGCGCGACGAGACCCTTCACGCCGAATTCGCCGGTCGTGCCGCTCGTCAGCTTGAACAGCACCTGCCCCGCCGCAATCAGCAGCGGTGTTCCGAGCAGGCCGGCCCAGATGGTCGGGCTATAGCCGCCTGTGGTCACGCGTCGGGCTCCGCGCGGTCTTCCATGTAAAAAATGTCGCGGCCGATATCGACGCAGACATGGCGCGGCGGCACGGGATGCACGGCGCGCAGGAAGGAATGCGTGTAGGGGAAGAAGTTGAAATGCGGGTTGAAGCTGTAGCGATATTCCCGCTCGCGCGGCACGACGATGATCAGCCGGCGACGGGCGATGCGGCGCAGCTCGGCGATGGCCTGGCGGTATTCCAGCACATGTTCGATGACATGGGTGCAGACGACCGTGTCGAATTCGCCATCGGCAAAGGGCAAAGACTCGATCATCGCGGCGACATATTCGACGCCGGTGATGCTCGCCGCATCGTCGACGACGAAATCGACGCCGGTCAGCCGCTTGAGGCCGGGATTGCCCGCCTTGATGAAGTTCAGCAGCGCGCCGGTGCCGCAGCCGACATCGCAGACGCTTTCGCCGACGATGGAGGCGACGATGCGATCGATGCAGGCCTGCGAATTGTCCGTGCCGGCGTGGACGCGCGGATGCTCGCGATAGAGGTCTTCATATTCCGCGGCGGTGAGGAAGGGCGCGCGCTCGCGGAATTTGGCGAGCTTGCCGATATGCTTGCCCCAGACCAGGCTCGCCGCCTGCTTGAACAGCGCGGAATCGCGCAGGATCGGTGGCAGCACGTCTTCGATCACGAAGCGGATGCGGTTGGTGGTTTCCCTGTTCATGGTGCTGTCCCGTTCGGTCAGGCCGCAAGATTCCGCGCCGCTTTTTCCGCCCTGCGGGCGGTGCGGGCATACCGGCCGGCGGATTGGTTCATGTAATGGATGCGGAGCTGCTCGGCGCGGGCGCGGGCCAGCGAATCGAGGATCATGCCGGCGGAGAAGACCAGGAACGAGATCATCATCAACGCCAGCGAGAAGACCCAGGTCGGCATACGCTCGACGAGCCCCGTGCGGAAATATTCGCCCAGCACCGGCGCCATGAAGCTGAGGCTCAGGATCATGAAGAAGCCGCTGATCGCGCCGAAGAACACGAAGGGCCGCGTCTCCTTCATCAGCATGGCGAACATCCAGAGGATCTTTGCGCCGTCCTTGAATGTGGAGAGCTTCGAGTGCGAACCCTCCGGCCGGCGGCCGTAATCGAGCTCCAGCTCGGCGATGGGCATGCGCAGCCGAGAGGCATGCACGGACATTTCCGTCTCGATCTCGAAGCCGCCGGACACGGCCGGAAAGCTCTTGGCGAAGCGGCGGGAGAAGGCGCGGTAGCCGGAGAAGATATCGGAGAAATCGTTGCCGAACAGCGAGCGGAACAGCGTGTTGAAGATGCGGTTGCCGAAGGCATGGCCCTGGCGTCCGGCATCCGCATGCACGCCGCGCCGCGTGCCGACGACCATGTCGGCACCCTCGGTGATCAGCGTGCGGATGAGTTCCGGCGCATCCGAGGCGGCATAGGTGCCGTCGCCGTCGGCCATGATGTAAATGTCCGCCTCGATATCGGAGAACATACGGCGCACCACATTGCCCTTGCCCTGGCGGCGCTCGCGCACGACGGTCGCGCCCGCAAGGGCTGCGCGCAACGCGGTCGAGTCGGTGGAATTGTTGTCGTAGACATAGACGCGGGCGGAGGGCAGCGCTGCGCGGAAATTCGTCACGACATCGCCGATCGTCTGCGCCTCGTTGTAGCAGGGCAGCAGGACGGCAATCTCAAGGTCTTCCAGCAAGGCTTCCGTCATGACGACGCGGTCTCCGTTGCGGGCCGCCTCATGCGCCCCACCGGTTTTACTATTTCTTGAGAAGGTTAAGGCTAGGTTTTCGCCAGAGTTGAATGGGCAGACAAAGAGGCGAAACGTGTCGAAATCCATGCCTGCAGCCCTGCCGATCGCACCGCAGGAGACGTTCGCACCGCGCACCGGGATGACCTGGCGCGTGCTCGCCTTCTATTCCGCCATCACCATCGCCCTGCTGCTTGCCCTTTCGCTGCCCTTCACCACCGATTATGTCGGCTCCGACAATGACGATGCGATGCGGCTCGTCATGGTGCGCGACCTGCTCGCCGGCCAGGGCTGGTTCGATACCACGCAGTATCGCCTGGGGCTGGCCGGCGGCACACCGATGCACTGGTCGCGCTTCATCGACCTGCCGATCGCCAACCTGATCAGTTTCTTCTCGCTTTTTGCCGGGCAGCAGCAGGCCGAGGCGCTGGCGCTTGCCGTCTGGCCATCCATTCTCGTCGTCGCGGTGCTCTTCAGCGCAGGCGTTGCCAGCTATCGGCTGGGCGGCACGATGGCGATGCATGCGACGCTGATCCTGACCTCCATCCTCATCCTCTCGCTGAACCGCTTCCAGCCCGGCTCGATCGATCATCACAATGTGCAGATCCTGCTGGTGACCGCCATCACGGCCATGCTGCTTTCGCCCACAAGACGACCACGCGACCATGCCATCGCGGGCGTGCTGGCGGGCTTCGCCATCGCCATCGGCGTGGAGACGACGCCGCTGATCGGCGCGGTCTGCCTGATCGTCGCCCTGCGCTGGGCGTGGCATGGCAGCAGCTTCCGGGATGCCGCCACCGCCTATGGCCTCGCGCTGGCACTGACGACGACCGGGGCCTTCTTCGCCACCGTGGCGCCGTCGCATTACAGCCAGGTCACCTGCGACAGCCTGTCCTACGGCTTCTATGCGCTCGCCACGCTCGGCGGCGGCACGCTTTTCCTGACAGCGTCGCTTGCCAGCGCCTGGTCGTTCCGCGGCCGGGTTTTCGCGCTCGCGGGTGCCGGCGCCGTACTTGCCGCGGCCGTGCTGCTGATCGCGCCCGGCTGCCTGTCGAACCCGCTCGATGCGCTCGATCCGCTGTTGAAAACCTTCTGGCTCGACATGGTCATCGAGGCGCAATCGGCAATCGCGCAGTTCCACCTCGACCCCACGTCGATCGCCGGCTTCTACGCCACCGGCGTAATCGCGATCGTCGCCTGCCTGCGCTGCGTCTATCGCCGCGAGGCGACGGAACAGCATATCATCCTGCTCGCGCTGCTAACGGTCGCCTTCGCGATCTCCGTCCTCCAGATCCGCGGCTCGATCTTCGTCTATGTGCTTGCCGCCATCCCGCTCGGCCGCATGGTCGCCAGGCTGCGCGAGGCCTCTAATGCCGCACCGAAGAACCTGAAGCTCGGCGCTGCCTTCGCCGGCCTCACACTCGCCTCGACGCCCGCGAGCTGGGCGCTCGGCGGCGCCCTCCTGCCTGGCCAGTCCGGCGATGTGCTGCGCGCCGAACTTTCGAGCAAGCCGAAGCTGCCCGCCTGCAAGGACCAGTCCGTGCTGGCGCCGCTTGCCCACGAGCCGATCGGCGTCGTCGCCGCCGTTTCGGATCTCGGCGCGCCGATCCTGCGCTTTACCGGCCACCGCGTGCTGTCCGCGCCCTACCACCGCAACCAGGGCGGCATGCTGACGGAGCTGCATATCGGCCTTTCCAACCCGCGCCAGGCGGAAGCATTCTTGCGCGGGGCCAAGGTGACGCTGCTCGCCTTTTGCCCGGGCAATTCGCAGATCAAGATGATCGCCAAGGCCGAGCCGGACGGTCTCTATGCCAACCTCCTGAAAGGCAAAGTGCCGGACTATCTCGAACCGGTCGAGGGCGCACAGGGGCCGGTGCTAAAACTCTACCGGGTGAAACCCGAATAGGCCGCTTTTTGGCGCGCGACAGCTGGGGATGCCGGCTGCGGCACCCTGTCATCCGCCGCCAAACGCACTACACTTTGCCGCATGAGCTTCTTTTCCGACAGTGATTCGCCCAGCAACCTCGCCGAATATTCGGTGTCGGAACTTTCCGGTTCCATCAAGCGCACGGTCGAGCAGGCCTTCGACCAGGTGCGCGTGCGCGGCGAGATTTCTGGCTATCGCGGCCCGCATTCCTCGGGACACGCCTATTTCTCGCTGAAGGACGACCGGGCGCGCATCGACGCGGTCATCTGGAAGGGCAGCTTCTCGAAGCTGCGCTTCAAGCCGGAAGAGGGCATGGAGGTGATCGCCACCGGCAAGGTCACGACCTTCCCCGGCTCCTCGAAATACCAGATCGTCATCGAGACGCTGGAGCCCGCCGGTGCCGGCGCGCTGATGGCGCTGCTGGAAGAACGCCGCCGCAAGCTCGCCGCCGAGGGGCTTTTCGATACGGAGCGCAAGAAGCCGCTCCCCTTCCTGCCCAGGGTGATCGGCGTCGTCACGTCACCAACGGGTGCCGTCATCCGTGACATCCTGCACCGCATCGCCGACCGTTTTCCCGTCCATGTCATCGTCTGGCCCGTCAAGGTGCAGGGCGAAGGGTCGGGCCAGGAGGTGGCGGCGGCGATCGAGGGGTTCAACGCGTTTCAGCCGGGTGGAGCGATGCCGCGGCCTGACGTGCTGATCGTCGCGCGCGGCGGCGGCAGCCTGGAGGACCTCTGGAGTTTCAACGACGAGATCGTCGTGCGCGCCGCCGCCGCCTCGAAAATCCCGCTGATCTCCGCCGTCGGCCATGAGACGGACTGGACGCTGATCGACCATGCGGCCGACCGGCGCGCGCCGACGCCGACGGGGGCCGCCGAAATGGCCGTGCCCGTCAAAGCCGACCTCGACGCGGAAATCGCCTCGCTCACCGCACGCCTTCGTGGCGCCGTGGCCCGCCAGATGGACAATCGTCGCCAGGGGGTGCGCGCACTCGCGCGCGCGCTGCCCTCGCTCGACCAGCTTCTCGCACTCCCCCGCCGCCGCTTCGATGAGGCGGCCACCGGGCTCGGCCGCGGCCTGCAGATGAACACGGTCAACAAGCGCCGCACCTTCGAGCGCGCGGCGGCGCATCTTCGGCCCGACGTTCTCCTCACCCGCATCGCCGAGCGCCGCCAGCGCGTCACCGACCGCGTGCAACGCGCCGAGCGCATCATCGAGCGCAGGCTCGACCAGTTCCGCGCCCGGCTCTCCGCCTTCGACGTGTCGCTGCGCGCGACGCCGGCTCGCATCGCCGCGCAGACCGGCCGCTCACGCGACCGGCTGACGGGGCTGGCGCTGCGCGCCGAAAGCGCGCTCGCCGGCAATCTCGCCCGCCGCCGCGCGCTGCTCCAGGCGCAGGACCGCATGCTGCAATCGCTCTCCTATCGCAACGTGCTGAAGCGCGGTTACGCGCTGGTGCGCGACGAGGAGGGCTCGCCCATCAATGCCGCAGCGGAACTGGGACCGGGCCGGGCGATCGCCATCGAATTCGCCGACGGCACGGTCGATGCCGTCACGGGCTCGGGCGGCGGCACGCCACCGCGCAAGAAGGGCGCGAAGGCGGAGCCGGAAAAACCCGCGCCGCGCCAGGGCTCGCTGTTCTGATGCGCATCCTGCTCGTGCTCGCCCATCCGCTGGAGGAGAGTTTCGCCGCAAGCGTCGCCGAGACGGTGCGACGGAAGCTGGTGGCAAACGGCCATACGGTCGATCTTCTCGACCTCTACCGCGAGGATTTCGATCCGCGGCTCACACCCTCCGAACGCGCCCGCTTTTTCCAGCCGGGTTACGACCCGTCGGAAGCGGAGCCGTTCGTTTCGCGGCTGAAGGCGGCGGACGGGCTCGTGCTGGTCTTTCCGCAGTGGTGGTTCAATTTCCCGGCCATCCTGAAGGGCTTCTTCGACCGGGTGTTTGCCCCCGGTGTCGCCTATGAAAACGATCCGGCGGGCGGGCGCATCCAGCCGCGCCTCGACAATATCCACCTGTTCTGGGCCTTCACCACGACCGGTTCACCCTGGTGGATCGTGCATCTCTACATGGGCAACCCGGTGAAACGGCTGCTGAAGCGCGCCATCGCCGCCTTCTGCGCCAAGGGCCTCGATTTCAAGCTGGTCAATCTCTACGACATCGATCGCAGCAGCGAGGCCAAGCGCAAGGCGCATATCGCGCGGGTCGAAAAGCTGGTCGACCGCATCTGACTATTCGAATTCGGCCAGGAATTTCCGCAGCAAGCCATCCAGCGCCGCGCGCTCGCCGTCATCCAGGCCTTCCAGCAGCCGGTGCTGGTTCCCGACATGGGCGGTCACGGTCGCATCCACCACGGAAAAACCCTTCGGCGTCAGCGCGATGATCACGCCGCGCCGGTCCTCCGGATTGTGTGAGCGTTCGATGAGCCCGGCTTTTTCCAGTTGATCGAGGCGATTGGTCATCGTGCCGGAGGTCACCATGGTGGCCGCCAGCAGGTCGCCCGGCGAAAGCCGATAGGGCGGCCCGGACCGGCGAAGCGTCGCCAGCACGTCGAAACTCGCGGCGTTGAGCCCGTTTTCGGCGAGCGTCTTGTCGATTTCCCGGGCAAGATGGGTGCGCAGCCGCGCGATGCGGCCGAGCAGGCCCATCGGCCCGACATCGAGGTCCGGCCGTTCGCGGTTCCACTGGGCTAAAATTCTGTCGACGTGATCCATGCGCGGACTTAAGGGCGAAATTAACTTGACGTCAAGATAATCTCATATATCTTGACATCAAGATTCTTTATATGGAGATAATTATGTCTCGCAGCACCGATATCCTCCTCACCGCCGCCGCACCCGCCATCTGGGGCAGCACCTATATCGTCACCACCGAGCTGCTGCCGGCCGGCTATCCGCTGACCCTCGCCATGCTGCGCGCGCTGCCGGCGGGCCTTCTCCTGCTCGCCCTCGTGCGGCAATTGCCGCAGGGGATCTGGTGGGGGCGGACCTTCCTCCTCGGCGCGCTGAACTTTTCGTTCTTCTGGGCGATGCTTTTCGTTTCGGCCTATCGCCTGCCGGGCGGCGTGGCGGCCACGGTCGGCGCCATCCAGCCGCTGATCGTGCTCGGCCTGTCGCGCGCCGTGATGGGCACGGCGATCCGGCCGCTTTCGGTCGTCGCGGGTCTCGCCGGCATTGGCGGCGTGGCGCTGCTGGTGCTGACACCAGCCGCCCATCTCGACCCGATCGGCATCGTCGCCGGCCTTGCCGGCGCCGTGTCCATGGCCTTCGGCACCGTGCTGTCGCGCCATTGGCAGCCGCCCGTGCCGCCGCTCACCTTCACCGCCTGGCAACTGACGGCGGGCGGCCTGCTGCTCGTGCCCGTCGCGCTGTTCTTCGAGCCGGCGCTGCCCGTTCCGACAGCCGAAAACCTCATCGGCTTCGCCTATCTCGGCGTCATCGGCGCGGCCCTCACCTATATCGTCTGGTTCCGCGGCCTTGCCCGGCTCGACCCGGCAACGATCTCGCCGCTTGGATTCCTGAGCCCCTTGGTCGCCGTCGTGCTCGGCTGGGCGCTGCTCAGGCAGGATCTCAGCTTGCTGCAGATCGCCGGCATGGTCGTGGTGCTGGGAAGTGTCTGGCTCAGCCAGTGGGCGCAGGTGCAGGATGCCGTGCGGATCAGTCCGCGCCCTGCATCGCCCGCCGCCGCGCGGCCGTCAGCCCCATGAAGACGGCGTGCGCCAGGTCGGCGTCGATCATCGCGGAAAGGCCGGCCGCCGTGGTGCCGCGATATTCCATGAAGAGTTCGACGATATCGGCCGGCGTATCGCTGATGCTCGCCATCTGCATGGCAGCACCGAGGAAAAGCTGGCGCACGGCAAGGTCGGCCGTCTCGGGATCGATGCCCGCCTCGATCGCATGGCGGATCATCGCATCCGCCACCAGCGCCGGGAAGGCGGCGCCCGAACCGGTGAGCGCGGTGAAATAATCGAGCTCGTGTTCGTTGGTGATGAAATGCGCCCGCCCCGAGGCGGAAAAGAAGCTTTGCGCGAACTCCGCCTCGGACTTGCGCACGTCGTCCGTCGCAAACCACGGCGTGAAGGACTGCCGCTGCTCGGCGCAGGCATTCGGCATGGCGCGCACGATGCGCCGTGCGCCAAACCGGTCGGTGATCTCGTCCACCGAGACGCTCGCCATGACGGAAATGACGAAACGGCCGCGAAGATCGAGGTCGATCTCATCGAGATCCGACGGGCGGACGGAGAAGACGATGATGTCGGACGCATCCACCAGAATGGAATTGTCCGTCGTCATATGCACGCCCGGCCAGGCTTCGAAGCCGGAAATATTGCCGGAGCGCGAGGACAGCACGAGATCGGCCGGTTTGACGATGCGATCGGCAAGCACGGGCCGGAGCAGAGCCCCGGCCAGCCATCCGCCACCGCCGATCACGCCGATATGGGTCATGCCCACTCGCCGCGTCGCATGACGGGCATGCTGCTGCCGTCCGCACGGATGCCGTCGATATCCACCTTGTCGGAGCCGATCATCCAGTCGATATGGATGAGGCTTTCATTGCCGCCCTGCGCGCGAATCTGCTCCGGCGAAAGGCTTGCGCCGTCGAGGAAGCACTTCGAATAGCACTGGCCGAGCGCGATGTGGCAGGAGGCGTTTTCGTCGAACAGCGTGTTGTAGAACAGGATACCGCTCGCCGAAATCGGCGAGGAATGCGGCACGAGCGCCACTTCGCCGAGACGACGCGCGCCCTCGTCGGTCTCCAGCACCTTGTTCAACACCGCCTCACCCTTTGAGGCCTTCGCCTCGACGATGCGGCCGCCCTCGAAGCGCACCTGGATGTCGTCGATCAGCGTGCCCTGGTGGGAGAGCGGCTTGGTGGAGGAGACATGACCCTCGACGCGCAGCGCATGCGGGGTGGTGAAGACCTCTTCGGTCGGGATGTTCGGGTTGCAGGTGATGCCGTTCTTCGCCGTCGCGGCGCCGCCGTGCCATTCATGGCCATCGGCAAGGCCGACCGTCAGGTCCGTGCCAGGCCCCGTGAAGTGCAGGGCGGAAAAGCGCTCGCCGTTGAGCCAGGCCGAGCGGCTGGCAAGATTGGCATTGTGCGCCCGCCAGGCACCGACCGGATCGGCGACGTCGACGCGCGACGCGGCAAAGATGGCGTTGGCGAGCTTTTCGACCGCCACCTCCTCCAGGTCGTTCGGGAAGACCTGCTTGGCCCAGGAGGGGTTCGGGTAGGAGACGATGTTCCAGTTGATGTCGAAATTGGCGATCTTCTCCAGCGCCGGCTTGTAGGCGGTGGAGTTCGCCTTGTTGGCCCGGGCGACCTTCGCCGGGTCCTCGCCGGAGAGCAGCATCGGATTGTCGCCGGAAATCGCAAGGCGCGCCGCGCCATTGGCATAGGCCTTGGCCATGCCCTCGTAGAGCCAGTCGCTGGCGCGGTCGAAACTCTCGTCCGGCGCATGATGATAGCGGGCGAGCGTCGTCTCTTCGTCGGAATAGAAGGTGCTGACGAGACCCGCGCCGGCCATATAGGCGTGTTTGGTGATGAGGCGGGCGAGCGGCAGGGCGGCGACCGGCGCCGTCACCACGAGATCCTGACCCTTCTGGAGCTGAAGGCCGACGCGCACTGCGACTTCGGCGAGCTTGTCGAGCTTTTGCGGATCGATGGCGGGGGCGGAATTTTCGGGATAGGTCATGGCATGCCTGTCTGTTCTCAAAATGGATAAAGGAAACTTAGTGTGCTTGTCGCCGGAAGAGAAGGCGCAATCAGGCGATGACCGGCGCCGAAATCGCCTTCAGCGCGGCAAGCGCATCGCGCGGCGCCAGCCGCACCTGCAAACCGCGCTGCCCGCCGTTGATATAGACGGCGTCATGCACGAGTGCCGCTTCCTCGATTGCCGTCCGCACCTGCTTCTTCTGGCCGAAGGGGCTGATGCCGCCCACCACGAAACCGGTGAGCCGCTCGGCATCCGCCGGTTTCATCATGTTCGCCGACTTGCCCTTGAAGGCGGCGGCCAGCTTTTTCATGCTGACCTCGCAATCCGACGGCACGATGACGCAGACCGGCTTGCCATCCACCTCCGCCATCAGCGTCTTGAGAACCCGTGACGGATCCTCCCCCAGCGCCTCGGCGGCCTGGATGCCGACGCGATCTGCGGTCGGGTCGTAGTCGTAGGTGTGGACGGTGAAGGAAGTGCCGGACTTGGCGAGCGCCTGGGTGGCGCGGGTGGTCTTGGACATGGCGGGCCGTCATCGAAGCGGAAGGGTTGCTCCGCATGCGTGCCGGAGCGGCGGGGCCGTGTCAATGCGGTGGGCGAAGCAGCCCCTCATACGGCTACCGCCACCTTCTCCCCGCTAGCGGGGAGAAGGTTAGAATGAGGGGCTATCGCAGCCTCAAGCCCGCTCCAGCGCCACCGCGATGCCCTGCCCCACGCCAATACACATGGTGGAGAGCGAGCGTTTCTTGCCGGTCAGCTGCAGTTCCAGCGCCGCCGTGCCGGTGATGCGGGCGCCGGACATGCCGAGCGGGTGGCCGAGCGCGATGGCGCCGCCGTTCGGGTTGACGTGGTCCGCGTCGTCGGCGATGCCAAGTGCGCGGAGCGTCGCCAGGCCCTGGGAGGCAAAGGCTTCGTTGAGTTCGACGACATCGAAGTCCGACGGCTTCAGGCCGAGGCGGGCGCAGAGACGCTGCGTCGCATGGACCGGACCGATGCCCATGATGCGCGGCGGAACACCTGCCATGGCGCCGCCGAGGATGCGGGCGATCGGGGTCAGGCCATATTTCCTGACCGCCGCCTCCGAGGCGATGATCAGCGCGGCCGCACCATCGTTGACGCCGGAGGCATTGCCGGCGGTCACCGTGCCGCCCTCCTTCTTGAAGGGCGTGCCGAGCTTGGCGAGCGCGTCCATCGTGGTCGCCCGCGGATGTTCGTCCTTCTCGACGACCACCGGATCGCCCTTGCGCTGCGGGATGGTGACGGGTGTAATTTCCTTCGCCAGCCGCCCGTTCGCCTGCGCTTCGGCGGCCTTCGCCTGCGAGCGCACTGCAAAAGCGTCCTGGTCCTCGCGCGACACCTTGAAATCTTCGGCAACGTTCTCGCCGGTCTCCGGCATGGAATCGACGCCGTATTGCTTCTTCATCAGCGGATTGACGAAGCGCCAGCCGATGGTCGTGTCGTAGATCTCCGCGTTGCGCGAAAAGGCCGTCTCGGCCTTGGGCATCACGAAGGGCGCGCGGCTCATGCTCTCGACGCCGCCGGCGACGATCAGCTCCGCCTCGCCCGCTTTGATGGCGCGGGCGGCGGCGATGACGGCATCCATGCCGGAGCCGCAGAGCCGGTTGATCGTCGTGCCGGACACGGACACCGGGAGGCCGGCGAGCAGCGAGGACATGCGGGCGACGTTACGATTGTCCTCGCCCGCCTGGTTGGCGCAGCCGAAGATGACGTCGTCAACCGCTTCCCAGTCGATGCCGGCATTCTTCGCCATCAGCGCCTTCAGCGGGATGGCGCCGAGATCATCGGCGCGTACCGACGAGAGCGAGCCGCCGAAACGGCCGATGGGCGTGCGGATATAGTCGCAGATATAGGCTTCGCTCATGGTCTTTCCTCAGATTTCCGGCCTCAGATTTCCGGCACGACGAGATCGGCGACGGGGCCATCGACATGGAGTTTCGCGCCCGTCATAGCCTGCAATTCTTCGGTCGTCATGCCCGCCAGCTTTTCGCGCAACACGAAGCGGCCGCCGGTCACATCGATCACGGCATGGCTCGTATAGATGCGGGTGATGCAGCCGACGCCGGTGAGCGGGAAGGTGCATTTTTCGACGAGTTTCGGCTCCCCGTTCTTGGTGACGTGCTCCGTGATGACGACGACCGATTTGGCGCCGTGCACGAGGTCCATCGCCCCGCCGACGGCCGGCACGCCCTTGGAGCCGACGCGCCAGTTGGCAAGGTCGCCGTTCTCCGCCACCTGGTAGGCGCCGAGGATCGCGACGTCGAGATGGCCACCGCGCACCATGGCAAAACTGTCGGCATGGTGGAAGAAGGCGGAGCCGGGCTTCAGCGTCACGGCCTTCTTGCCGGCATTGATGAGGTCCCAGTCCTCCTCGCCGGCCGGCGGCGCCTCGCCGAAATCCAACAGGCCGTTTTCCGTGTGGAAGATCGCCTCGCGGCCCGCCGGCTGGTAGCGCGCCACCATCTCGGGAAAGCCGATGCCGAGGTTCACATAGGCGCCATCGGCAATGTCCTGTGCCGCGCGCCAGGCGATCTGGGCGTTGGAAAGCTTGATGTCTTCGCGTGTATCGACAGTCATGCGTAGGCCACTCCTGCGCGGATGAGATCTTCTTCCTGCCGGGCATCCGTCACTTCCACGACGCCGTCGACGAAGATGCCGGGGGTGACGACGTGTTCCGGCTCGATGCCGCCCGGCTTCACCAGCTGCCCGACCTGCACGATGGTCTTTGCCGCCGCCATGCACATCAGCGGGCCGAAATTGCGGGCTGCCTTGTTGTAGGTGAGGTTGCCGTGCGTATCGCCGACATGCGCCTTCACGAGCGCGAAATCCGCCTTCAGCCAGCGCTCCTGCACATACATGCGGCCATCGAATTCGGCGGTCGGCTTGCCCTTGGCGAGCTCGGTTCCATAGCTCGTCGGCGTGTAGAAAGCGGGGATACCGGCGCCACCGGCGCGGATGCGCTCGGCAAGCGTGCCCTGCGGCACCAGTTCCAGCTCGATCTCGCCGGCCAGATACCGGTCGGTGAAGGCGCGCGGATCGGTCGAGCGCGGGAAGGAGCAGATCATCTTGCGCACCAGCCCGGCATCGATCATCGCGGCGATACCGATGCGGCCGTTGCCGGCATTGTTGTTGATGACGGTCAGGTCCTTGGCGCCCTTGTCGATGAGCGCGTGGATCAGCTCGATCGGGGCGCCCGAGCCGCCAAACCCGCCGATCATGACCGTGGCGCCATCGCCGATGCCGGCCACCGCCTCCGCCAGACTTTTGATGGTCTTGTCCATGTAAAATCTCCCGTTGTTGCAGCAGAGGTAAATCCGAAGGGGAAAAGCGGCAAGGCATTTTGTGCGTTATTTGACTTTTGTTCAATAAACGCACAAACTAGAGAAAAGCGAGGTCACAATGCGGGAAACGGATTTCATCGGCGGGTTTGCCAAGGGGCTCAGGGTCATCGAGGCCTTCGGTGAGACAAAACCGCGGCTCACCATCACCGATGTCTCGAAGGAGACGGGCCTCGACCGGGCGACGGCAAGGCGTTGCCTGCTGACCCTCGCCGAACTCGGCTATGCCGCCTATGACGGCAAATTCTTCGAGCTCACGCCAAAAATCCTGCGGCTCGGCCATGCCTATCTTTCCGCGACGCCGCTGCCGCGGCTCGTGCAGCCCTATCTCGACCAGCTCTCCGAAAAGGTCGGCCAGAGCGCATCGGCCTCGGTGCTCGATGGCACGGAGATCGTCTATGTGGCGCGCGCGGCGCAAAAACGCGTCATGTCGATCAACCTGATGCCGGGCTCGCGGCTGCCCGCCTATTGCGCCTCGATGGGCCGCGTGCTGCTTGCAGCGCTGCACGAGGCCGACGCGCGCGCCATCGTGGAGGCCTCCGACCGGCAGGCGAATACGACGTTCACGAAGACCGAGCCGGACGACCTGATGGCGGAATTTGCCCGCGTGCGCCGGCAGGGCTATGCGGTGATCGACCAGGAGCTGGAAATCGGCCTCTGCTCCATCGCCGTGCCGCTGGAAAACGCCCGCGGCCGGGTCGTCGCGGCGCTCAATATCGGCGCGCCGGCAGCGCTTGCGACCGCCGACGATATGGTCGAGCGCTACCTGCCGGCGATGCGCGAGGTGCAGGCGGCGCTGCGGCAGGTGCTCGCCTGAGTCGGCCTTGACAGAGGTCAGGGGGCGACCCCACCTGTTGCAGTGCAGCAGGAGACTACCATGCGCGACGACGACAGCAAGCTCACCCGTACCAAGCGCAAATGGGCGGATGAGGGGAAATTCCTGACAGGCCGCATCGCACGGCCGGAGACCGACCGCCTGCCGCCCGGCCAGCATCTGGTAAAGAACTGGCCGGTGCTCGATCTCGGCCAGCAGCCGGTGATCCGCCCGGAAAGCTGGCGGCTCGACGTGAAGGGCGGGGCGGAAAACCCGACATCCTTCAGCTGGACGGATTTTCTGGCGTTGCCGCAGAGCCAGAAACTTTCGGACATCCATTGCGTGACGACGTGGTCGCGCTACGACAACCGCTGGGAGGGCGTCTCCACCCGCGACCTTCTCGACCTCGTCATGCCGCGGCCGGAGGCGGATTTCGTGATGCTGACGAGCTATGACGGCTACACGACCAACCTGCCGCTGGCCGATTTCGCCGCCGAAGACGCAATTCTCGCCACCCATTGGGAAGGCAAGCCGATCTCAACCGAACATGGCGGGCCGATGCGCCTCGTCGTACCGCATCTCTATTTCTGGAAGAGCGCCAAGTGGCTGACGCGCATCGATTTCCTGCCCGGTGACCAGGCCGGTTTCTGGGAGCGCAACGGCTATCACATGCGCGGCGACCCGTGGCGCGAAGAACGTTATTCCGACGACTGAGCAGCGAGCCGCGCCCGTTCGCGCAGCCGCCAGGCACGCGGCGTCTCCCCGGTCTCACGCAGGAAATAGCGCGAGAAATAGGCGGGGTCGGCAAAGCCAAGGCGCAGGCCGATTTCCTGCGCCGGCATTTCGGTGAAGACCAGTTCGCGCTTCGCCTCGTCGATCATCTTGCGGCCGATATAGGCATGCGCCGAGAGCCCCGTCGCCGCCTTGACGATTCGGTTGAGGTGCGTCGGCGAAATGCCGAGTCTTTCCGCGTAAAAACCGACGGGCCGTTGGGCGCGAAAATGCTGCTGTATCAGGCCGTTCAGGTGCTCCATGCGTCGCGCCGTAGCGCCCTCCGGCGCATCGTCGCGGCCTGAAAGCCGCGCCGTCAGCGTCAGTACCGAGGAGAGATAGGCTTCCATCAGGTCCGTGCGGCCGTTGCGCCGGGCCGCCCACTCGGCGGCGAGCCGTTCCAGCGTCGCGATGACGAAGGCGCCGTCCGGATCGCCGGCATCGAGCGGCGTCACACGCGGCTCTGCCGCGAAGCGCCCCGCCTCGCCGGCAAGGCGCAGATGCGAGGCGAGCATGGTGAAGACGTGGCCATCCACGTCGCGCGAGAAGCGGAAGCCGTGGTCGACACTAGGCGGCACGGTGACGACGGCGGGCGGCGTCAGCGTCGCCTTCCCGGCACCGAACAGCGCATCGCCCGATCCCGCCGAAATGTACAGGATTTGGAAGAAGCTCTGGTGCCGGTGCAGGCCGATTTCATAGCGGTGGAGGCTGCTGCGCGACGGGATCGTTTCGCAGTGCAACCAGAAATCCGGCGCATTTCCGGTGCGTTCGCCGTAGAGATCATAGGTCGGGACGTGTCTGGTCATGCCGGCGCCATCGGTTCGCGATGTTCGATTTGTACAAGTTCGAGACCGATCCGTCCATTGCCCGCACCCGCCCTCCTCCTGACAATTTGCGCAATGCCAGTTCGGGAGGATGTCATGCGTGTTCAGATCGCCATTATCGGCTCGGGTCCATCGGGCCTGCTGCTCGGGCAACTGCTCGGCAATGCCGGCATCGAGACCGTGATCCTCGACCGCTCCAGCAAGGCGCATATCCTGAGCCGCGTGCGCGCCGGCGTGCTGGAGGAAGGCACGGTCGGGCTGATGGAAAAGGCGGGCGTCGGCCGCCGTATGCGCGCCGAGGGTCTGCCGCATGACGGGTTTTCGCTGGCCTTCGACGGCCGCGACCACCGCATCGACCTCTTCGATCTCACCGGCGGCAAGCGCGTGATGGTCTATGGCCAGACGGAGCTGACACGCGACCTGATCGAACAGCGCGAAGCCGATAGCCGGCTTACGATCTACGAAGCGGCGAATGTCACGCCGCACGATTTCAATGGCGCCGCGCCCTATGTGACCTATGAAAAGGATGGTCTCACGCATCGTATCGACTGCGATTTCATCGCCGGCTGCGACGGGTTTCATGGCGCGAGCCGCAAAGCGGTGCCGGAGACGGCGATCCGCACCTTCGAAAAGGTCTATCCCTTCGGCTGGCTCGGCATTCTCGCCGAAGTGCCGCCGGTGAGCGAGGAGCTGATCTACGCCAACCATCCGCGTGGCTTCGCGCTCTGTTCCATGCGGTCGCAAACGCGCAGCCGCTACTATATCCAGGCCGCGCTGGAGGACAAGATCGAGGCGTGGTCCGACACCCGATTCTGGGACGAGCTGCGCCGCCGGCTTCCCGCCCATCATGCAGACGCGATGATCACCGGTCCGAGCTTCGAGAAATCGATCGCGCCCTTGCGCTCCTTTGTCGCCGAGCCGATGCGTTTCGGCCGGCTGTTCCTCGTCGGCGATGCGGCGCATATCGTGCCGCCCACCGGCGCCAAGGGCCTGAACCTTGCGGCGAGCGACGTGCACTACCTGTTTTCCAGCCTGATGGAACATTATCAGGACCGCTCCAATGCCGGCCTCGATGCCTATTCGGCACGCGCGCTCGCCCGGGTCTGGAAGGCCGTCCGTTTCTCCTGGTGGATGACCACCATGCTGCACCGCTTTCCCGAGACCGGCGATTTCGACCAGAAAATCCAGGAGGCCGAGCTCGACTACCTCACCCATTCGCGCGCGGCGGAGACGGTGCTGGCGGAAAACTACGTCGGTCTGCCCTACTGACGCGCGGCCCAGGCGGTGACCGAGGCGATCATCGTCGCGTGATGTTCCGGCGCGTCCGCAAGGGCGGCCAGTTCCCAGAGGCGGTGCACGCCGGTGAGGAGATGGATGCGGACGCGGTCGAGCGGGCGGCCGGTCAGGCGCTCGTAGCCGTCGATGATGCGCGCGGTCAGGTTCGGGCTGATGAAATTCGAATAGATGAAATCCTGGTGCAGCGGGCCGAAGCCGGAATCGGCAAAATCATAGATCCCGTTCAGCCGGCTGGCGGCGTGGTCGAAGGCCATGTTCCAGCCGTGGCCGTCGAAGAAGCCGTAGGTCTCGCCATAAGGGTCCGGCGGCAGGGCGCGCCAGCCGGCTATCGTTTTCTCCGCGAAGTCGTGCAGCGCCTCCGGCAGAAGCGGCAGGGCACCGGCGGCGATTGCGTTCGCATCGAGCCAGCGCTCGACAGGCCGCGCACCGGCCGCTGCCATCACGTCGCGATTGAGGGAATGGAGCTCAGCGTAGAAGCGGGCGAGCGTGTCGGCGAGTTGCTGCTGCGCGGAGTCCGGTAGCGCCTCATATTGTGCCGTCTCCAGATGCTCGCCGGGAATGATCGCGTGCTCCGAGAAGAGCGGATCATTCTCGTGCAGGCGCAAATCCGGAACGCGCATCGTCACATGCGGGCGCACGGCGGCGAGGATCGAAGCCTCGCGGCGCAGTGCCTGCTCCGCCTCCGCACCCTGCGGGAATTTGAAGACGAGACGCTCGTCCACCGCGACCGCGCGCGAATGCCAGCCGCCCGGCAGCAGCCGGAAGGAGGCCGTCGCGAGATGGGGATGACGCGCGACGATTGCGGCGCGAAACGGATCGAGTTTGTTTGCCATAACCTCTTCTAGCGGAGGCGCGGCGGCGTCTCAACCCGCCGGCGACACCGTGCCCGCCACCTCGCGGATCGTCTGCATGAGGATGGCGAGCGGCAGGGAGGGCACGGCGTCGGTGCGCATGGTGAGGCCGACGGGGCCTTTCGTGCCGCTGGTATCGATGGGCAGGGCGGCAAGCGCGCCTTCCGCGATATCCGCCGCAACGACACCTTCCGAAATGATCCAGATCGCATCGCTCTCCCGCACGAAGGCGCGGCCGAAGGCGTCGGAGACGGTCTCGATCTGGTTCGGTAGACCGGCAATGCCGTGAGTGATCAAAAAACTTTCGACGAAGGGGCGGATGATCGAGGCGCGCGTCGGCATCAGAACGGGATAGGCATCGACCCCGGCAAAGACGGCGCTGCTGGCGGCAAGCAGCGGATGGCCGGCGCGCACGCAGAACACCACCTGTTCGGAATAGAGGTGCTCGAAGGAAAACCCCGCCATCTTCTCCGGCGCCGCAAGCCGGCCGACGACAAGGTCGAGATCGCCGACGCGCAACTGTTCGAGCAGAACGGCATTCTCCCCCGTGACGATCTTGATGCGCGCGCCGGTGCCCTCCTCCAGGAAGAGCCGCATCGCCTTCGGCATGATGCGCGTCGAGACCGTCGGCAGCGCGCCGATGCGGATGGGCGGGGAATCGCCGGAAAGCGCCTGCGAGACGGAATCGAAACCCTGGCGGAGCGCCGTCAGCGCCGCGCCGGCGTGCTTCAAAAAAACCTCGCCGTAGCGGGTGATCTTGATGCCGCGGCCGTCGCGCTCGAAGACGGCGACGCCCAGAACCTCCTCCAGCTCGCGGATCGTCTTGGTCACGGCGGGCTGGCTGACGTGCAGGAGCTGGGCCGCCTTCATCACGCTCTTCTGGCGCGCCACCTCGACAAAGGTTTGCAGATGGCGGAACTTGATACGGCTATCGACCACAGTTTTCATAACCCCCAAGTTAACGAAACGGCATGAAATATCATTTTACCTAACCAGATCAAGGGATCAATCTGTAAAGATCGGAGGAGAGAGCCTTGCAATTCGCGACCGTCAACGACGTCATCCTGCACCATCAGCTGATCGGCGGCCCCGCCGGACGGCCGGTCATCGTCTTTGCCAATTCGCTCGGTACCGATTTCCGCATCTGGCGCGACGTCGTGGTGCGGCTTGCCGGCGACTTCCCGATCATCACTTATGACAAGCGCGGGCACGGCCTCTCCGACCTCGGCCAGGTGCCCTATTCGATCGACGATCATGTGCTCGATCTCGCAGCGCTGCTCGACCGGCTTGCCGTGAAGGACGCGATCATCTGCGGCCTCTCCGTCGGCGGCATGATCGCGCAGGGGCTTGCCGCAAAGCGGCCGGATCTCGTCAAGGCGCTGATCCTCTGCGATACGGCGCACAAGATCGGCACCCCGGAGATGTGGAACGCCCGTATCGAAAGCGTCGAGACGAAGGGCATCGAGAGCCTTGCCGACCAGATCATGGAGCGCTGGTTCACGCCGGCCTTCCGCCGCCCGGAGAACGCCGCCTACCACGGCTACCGCACCATGCTGATCCGCCAGTCCGCTGTCGGCTACGCCGCCACCTGCGCTTCGGTGCGCGATGCGGATCTTACCGAAACCACCAAGCGCATCTCTGTCCCGACCCTTTGCATCGTCGGCGACCAGGACGGTTCGACGCCGCCGGATCTCGTGCTGTCCATGGCAAAGCTCATCCCCGGCGCCCGCTACGAAGTCATCAAGGATGCCGGGCACATTCCCTGCGTCGAGCAGCCGGAAATGTTGACCGAGATGATCCGCGCCTTCATCGCCACCCTACCTGCCGGAGACGAGCCAAATGGCTGATGCCCATACCTTTTCCGATCGCTACCGCCAGGGCATGGTGACCCGCCGCGCGGTGCTCGGCGATCATCACGTCGACCGCGCCTCGTCTGCCGCGACAGCCTTCGACCAGCCCTTCCAGGAGCTGATCACCGAAGGCGCCTGGGGCACGGTCTGGTCGCGGCCGGGCTGGTCGAAACGCGAGCGCTCGATGGTGACGATCGCGCTGCTCGCGGCACTCGGTCATGACGAGGAGGTGGCGATGCATGTGCGGGCGACCGTCAACACCGGGGCAAGCCGCGAGGACATCGCCGAGGCGCTGCTGCATGTGGCGATCTATGCCGGGGTGCCGGCGGCGAACCGGGCGATCAAGATCGCTAAGCATGTCTTCGAGGAACTGGACGCGGAAAAGGCGGCCTGACAATGACGGACCTTTCCAACAGAAAGCCCGAAACGGGCGCCTTCTTTTCCCGCGATCGCCAGTGGCACCCGCCGGGGCTGACGCCGGGCTACAAGACCTCCGTACTGCGCTCGCCGCAAAAGGCGCTGCTGGCGCTCGACGGCACGGTTTCGGAAATCACCGGCCCGGTCTTCGGCCATTCGATCCTCGGCGACCTCGACAACGACCTAATCCACAATTTCGCCAAAGCCGGCGAAAGCGCCATCGGCGAGCGCATCATCGTGCACGGCCGCGTACTCGACGAGCGGGCGCGACCCGTGCCGGGCGCACTGCTCGAATTCTGGCAGGCCAATGCCGGCGGGCGCTATCGTCACAAGAAGGAAAGCTACTTGGCGCCGCTCGATCCGAATTTCGGCGGCTGCGGGCGCACCATTACCGATGAAGACGGCCATTATGCCTTCCGCACCATCAAGCCCGGCCCCTATCCCTGGCCGAACGGCGTCAACGACTGGCGCCCGGCGCATATCCATTTCTCCGTCTTCGGCCACGGCTTTGCCCAGCGGCTGATCACGCAGATGTATTTCGAAGGCGACCCGATGATCTGGAAGTGTCCCATCGTGCAGACCATTCCGGACAAGGCGGCGATCGAGCAGCTCGTCGCGGCGCTCGACTGGGGCAACACGATCCCGATGGATGCGCGCGCTTACAAGTTCGACATCGTGCTGCGCGGCCGCCGCTCGACGCTCTTCGAAAATCGGATGGAGGGCAACTGATGGTTCAGACTCTCGGCACGCTCAAGGAGAGCGCCTCCCAGACCGCGGGGCCTTATGTGCATATCGGCCTGACGCCAAATTTCGCCGGCATCGGCGGCGTCTACGAGAATGATCTCGGCACCACCATGGTGAACGACAAGACGCTCGGCCGGCGCATCACCATCACCGGCCGCGTGTTCGACGGCACCGGCACGCCGCTGCGCGATGCGCTGATCGAGATCTGGCAGGCGGATGCCGCCGGCCTCTACAACAGCCCCTCGGAACTGCGCGGCAGCGCCGACCCCAATTTTTCCGGCTGGGGCCGCTGCGCGACGAACGGCGAAACGGGCGAATACCGCTTCCAGACGATCAAGCCCGGCCGCGTGCCCTTCAGGGACGGCCGCCCGATGGCGCCGCATATCTCGCTCTGGATCGTCGCCCGCGGCATCAATCTCGGCCTCAACACGCGTCTCTATTTCGGCGATGAGGAAGCGGCCAATGCCGAAGACCCCGTGCTTGCCCGCATCGAACACCGCGTGCGCGTGCCGACGCTGATCGCGACTGCCGACGGCGATCGCTACCGGTTCGACATCCACCTGCAGGGCGAGAAGGAAACGGTATTCTTCGATATCTGACCTCGGCGGCAAAAGACCCGAATGCAGGGGACATCCGGGCCTTCGGGGAGGTCAGTGGGCGTGACGCTTACTTGCAGATCTTGATCTTCTTGACGATCAGGTTGCCGTAGTAGTCGTAGGAATGGATCTTCTTGACGAAGCAATGCGGCTTGTAGCCGTAGCTGTAGTAACCGGCCTGCGACGGGGCGGCGAAGGAAACAGCGGCGACGAGGGCGACAGTGGCGGAAACGATGATCTTGCGCATGGGGGTCTCTCCTGATTGGTGGGTTTGATCGGGTGGATGAGCCTCTCTCATCCAGTGATCAGACTTTCCCACATCACCCCGACCTCCGCTGTTCCGCGTGGAACAGGCGCCTGCGGCTCAGTGCAGGCCGCCGACGCCGAGCAGGGTTTCGACCGTGTGCTGGTCTGCGGCGAGTGCTGCCGGCGTGCCGGTCCAGGCGATGCGGCCACGTTCGAGGATAATGACAGCGTCGGCGAAATCGAGCGCGCTCTGGATGCGCTGCTCGACCAGCAGGATGGTCATTTCGCCGGAGGCGGCGAGCGTGCCGAAAGCGGCCATCAGTTCCTCGCAGATGACGGGGGCGAGGCCTTCCAGCGGCTCGTCGAGTAGCAGTACAGAGGGCTGGCCGAGGATGGTGCGGGCGGTCGTCAGCATCTGCTGTTCGCCGCCGGAAAGCTGCGAGCCAAGGTTTTTGCGCCGCTCCTTGAGGCGCGGGAACATGGCATAAGCCTCCTCGATCGCCGAACGCGGCCGCGCCTTCAGGCCGACGAAGAGGTTTTCCTCGACGGTCAGCGTCGGGAAGACGTCGCGCGATTGCGGCACGTAGCCGAGGCCTTTTAGGGCGCGCGATGCGCTGTCGATCCCCTCGATCGGCTGGCCGCCGAGGCGGATTTCGCCGCCGTAGCGTTTCGTCTGGCCGGCGAGCGTGGCGAAGAGGGTGGATTTTCCCATGCCGTTGCGGCCGAGCACGGCGAGTTTTCGGCCGGCGCCGGCGGAGAAGGAAATGTCCTCGAGCACGCGCGTCGGGCCGTAGCCGGCGGAAAGGGCGGCGATTTCAAGCGACGCTGCGGGCATCGGCATAACTCCCGAGATAGGCCTGGCGGACGCGGGCATCCTTCGTCACCGCATCCGGCGATCCGTCGAAGATGATCTCGCCCGCCGCCAGCACGATGACGCGCTTGGCGAAGCGGAAGACGAGGTCCATGTCGTGTTCGATCATCAGCACGGCGAGATCGGCCGGCAGGTCGGCGATCGCCTGTTCGATGCGCGCCGTATCGCTCTGCGGCACGCCGGCGGCGGGTTCGTCGAGCAGCAGCACCTTGGGTTTCAGCGCCAGCGCCAAGGCGAGTTCCAGCAGGCGCTGCTGGCCGTAGGCGATCTCGCTGACGCGGTGGCTGGCCAGGTGCGCGATGCCGAGTTTTGCAAGCAGGGCGTGGGCCTCGTCCATGACATCCGGCATGGCGCGGTGGCTCGCAAACATTTTTCCCGAACGGCCTTCGCGCTGGAGGATGGCCAGCGACACATGCTCCTCCGGCGTCATCTCGGAGAAAAGGCGGGTGACCTGGAAGGAGCGCACGAGGCCGCGGCGCACGCGCTGGGTCGGCCCGAGGCGCGTAACATCCTCGCCGCCGAGCGTCACAGTGCCGGAATTCGGCAGGATATTGCCCGTGACGAGGTTGACGAAGGTGGTCTTGCCGGCGCCGTTCGGGCCGATCAGCGCGACGCGGTCGCCCGGCGCCATCGAGAGCGAGACATCATTGGTGACGGCCAGGCCGCCGAACATCTTTCTGAGGTTTCGGACGTCGAAGATCGCGCTCATCGGCCCTTCCTCCCGCGGCGTTCGAAATAGGCGGCGACGGAGCCATAAAGGCCCTTCGGCGCGAAGAGCACGACGGCGATCAAAAGCGCGCCGACGATGGTGAGCCAGTGGAAGGGGTTTGCCGCGGAAACGACGTCCTCGAACCACATGAAGGTGATCGTGCCGATCAGCGCGCCGTAGAGCGAGCCGGTGCCGCCGAGCACGAGCATGACGAGGGCTTCGGCCGACAGCGTGAAGGAGAGGCTGTCGAGGCCGACGACCTGCGTCGAGATGGCGTTGAGCGCGCCGCCGGCGCCAGCCACGGCGCCGGAAATGGCGTACATTTTGATCAACGTGCCGTGCACCGAGGCGCCCATGGCGCGCACGCGCACCGGGTCCTGCCGGATGCCGCGGCAGAGCATGCCGAAGGGCGAGCGCACGATCTGGCGCAGAATGACGAAGGCGACAATGAGCAACACGATGCCGAAGACATAGGCCGTGCGGCCCCAGAGATCGAACTGCCAAAGGCCGAAGACGGCATCCGGCATGATGCCGGCAAGACCATCGCTGCCGCCGGTCCAGCCGGACGCCTTGTTGGCGGCCTCATGCGCGAGATGGATGATGGCGATGGAGAGCACGAGCTGCGGCAGGCCATGCGCGCGGAGCACGACGACGCCGGAGATGAGCCCTGCAATCGCGCCGGAAACGATGCCGACGGCGAGCATGGCGATCGGGTCGGTGATGCCGAAATGCGCGGCCGCGATGCCCGCGCCATAGGCGCCGGCGCCGAAGAGCGCGGCATGGCCGAGCGTCGCGACGCCGCAATAGCCGGTGACGAGGTCGAGCGAGAGGACCAGCAGCGCGATCGCGGTGATGCGGGTGAGCAGCGCCAGATTGTTCGGGAAGAGGAAATAGCCGACGAGGGCGAAGGCGGCGATGACGAGAACGCCGATCGCGTCGCGCGTCAGCCGGGCGCGGCGGTCGCCGGTTGTGGAGAGGGAGGTCGTCAGCAGCGCCATCACTTCGCCCTCCCCGCGAGGCCGCGCGGAAAAATCCAGACGATGGCGATGACTGCGAGATAGAAGAAGAACTCGCCGAATTCCGGCATGAGGTAACGCCCCGTCGTGTCTATAGCGCCGAGCAGCAGGCAGGCGGCGAGCGCACCGGGAATGGAGCCAGCGCCGCCGACCGAGACCACGACGAGGAAGGTCACCATGTAGCGCAGCGCATAATAGGGCTCGATCGGCAGCAGTTCCGCGCCGACCACACCGCCGAAGGCGGCCAGACCGACGGCGACGGCGAAGCTGACGGCATAGACGACCTGCGTCTTGACGCCGAGTGCTGCGGCCATGGCCGCATTGTCGACGGCGGCGCGCAGTTTCACGCCAAAGGCCGTGCGCTCGATGAAATACCAGAGGTCAAGCGCCACCGCGAGGCCGCAGGCAATGACGAAGAGGCGGTGCGCCGAGACGGTGCGGAAGCCAAGGCTGACGGATTGCCTAAGGGTTTCCGGCGTCGGGATGGTTTTCAGCGTCGGGCCGAAGACATAGTTGGCGATGCCGATGATGCAGAAGGTGATGCCGATCGTCATCAGCACCTGCGTCAGCTCCGGCTGGCCATAGATGCGGCGATAGAGCAATCGCTCGATTGGGATGGCGATGAGGATGGTGCCGACGACGGCGATGAGGACGGCAAACGCGTAGGCGAGGCCGAGGTCGCGCGCAGCATAGGAGGCGATGTAACCGCCGATCATCGCGAAGGCGCCATGCGCCAGGTTGACGACGCGCATCAGGCCCATGGTGACAGAAAGCCCGATGGAGATGACGAAGAGCACCATGCCATAGGCAAGGGCATCGACACCGATGCTGAAGACCGTTTGCATGTTTCCGTCCTGGTGTCGGCAATTTAATCTTACAAGGCGTGCCGGGTCGGGTGGATCCTCGGGTCGAGCCCGAGGATGACGGTGGGGAGGAGAGGTCGCAAGCCAAACGAGGGGATGGCCTCGCCGTGCGGTATGTAAAGCGATCGCCCTGATCCGCCATCGCTCTCTTCTTTCGTCATCCTCGGGCTTGACCCGAGGATCCACATCCCAAGCGCAACCCCACGAAAATAGGGCTACTTCGCAGCCGCCAGACCCGGATCGCCCTGCTTTTCAAACGTCTGGATTTCCTTGTTGTAGTAGGTCCCGTCCTCCGCCTTGGCCACTTCGCGTAGATAGATGTTCTGCGTGATGTGCCGGCTTTCCGGATCGATCGTCACCGGCCCGCGCGGGCTTTCCCAAGAGAGGCCTTTGACTGCCTCGACGGCCTTGGCCGCGTCCTGCTCGCCGCCGGTCGCCTCGATCATCTTGTAGATGACATGCATGCCATCATAGGCGCCGACCGCCGGGAAGGAGAGTTCGGCGGGGTTGCCGATCGCCTTGGCGGCGGCTTCGACGAACTTCTTGTTTTCCGCGGAATCGTGCGAGACGGCGTAGTGGAACGTGGTCTGGAGGCCAAGGGCTGCCTCGCCGAGCGCCGGCAGGTCGGATTCCTGCGTCAAGTCGCCGGGCGCGAAGAATTTGATACCGGCATCCTTGAGGCCGTTTTCGTTGAAGGCCTTGACGAAGCCGAGCGTCGTCGGGCCGGAAGGCAGGAAGGCGAAGACGCCCTCGGCGCCCGAATCCTTGATGCGCTGCATGATCGGCGAAAAGTCGTTCGTCTGAAGCGGCATGCGGATCGCCTCCACGACCGCGCCGCCTGCCTTTTCAAACCCGGCTTTGAAGGCGGCTTCGGCATCGACGCCCGGGCCGTAATCGCTGACGACCGAGATGACCTTCTTCGTGCCGCCGTCGAAGGCGACCTTGGCGATCGGCGTCGAGGTTTGCCAGGTGGTGAACGAGGTGCGCACCACGAAGGGGCTCTTGGTGACGATGGCCGAGGTGGCGGCGTTCATCACCACCATCGGCACGTTCGCCTGTTCGAGCAGCGGCGTGGCGGCCATGGCATCCGGCGTGAAATAGAAGCCGGCTAAATATTGCACACCTTCCTTGACGACGAGTTCCTGCGACAGCGCCTTGGACTGGGCGGGGTCGGCGGTCGGGATGTCGCGGTAGATGATCTCGATCGTATCGTCGCCGACCGTGCTGCCGTTCAGCGCCATGTAAGCGTCGATGCCGGCCTTGAAATTCTTGCCCTGGAGCGCGAAGGGGCCGGAAAACGGCCCGACGACGCCGACCTTGATCGTATCGGCCTGGGCAACGCCGCCCATGAGTGCCGCCGCCAGCGCGGCGATCGCAAATTTCTTCATGTTTTCCTCCCTGATGGGCCGGCCTCCCAGCCGTTGCCCGGTCCAGTCGCAAAAGAGCGTTTTGCCAGATTGCCAGATGAAACGGTGATGTAAAATGAAAATATCCGTAAAATTCATAACTTATAAATTATGAATTTGACCTATGCCGCCCCCAGCCGCTTGACGGAGTCGATGAGCTCGCCGGCGAGGCGAAGGGATACGCCGGTGGCAGCGACCATCTGCGGTAGGATCAGCCATTCGAGCGTCCAGGCCGCCCCCGAGCGCTCCTGCTCGTGCACCGCGGCCTGGGCGAGCCCGCCGAGCTGGGCGGCATTGAAACGGGCGAGCGTGACGAGCACTTCGGCGCCGACCGGGTTCTGCTTGTGCGGCATGGCGGAGGAAGCGCCGCCGCCGGCAAGCGCGATCTCGTCGCCGCGGTCGGCCATCAGCGCCATGTCCTGGCCGAGCTTGCCGAGGCTGCCGGTAATGGCCGCGAGAAGGCCGGCAAGGTCGCCGATCCGGTCGCGCTGGCTGTGCCACTGGGGGGCATCGGCGAGGCCGAGTTCGCGGGCGAGCGCCGCACACACCGCCGGCCCCTTGGTGCCCAGCTTTTCCAGCGTGCCAGCCGCGCCGCCGAACTGCACGGCAAGACCGTCCTTGGCGAAGTCCTTGAGCCGGGCAGCATGGCGCGCGAGCGGTGACCGCCACGATTCGATGCGGTCCTTGACCGTGATCTCGATTGCCGCCTGCATGCGGGTGCGGCCCATCAGCGGCCGGTCGCCGAATTCGGCGGCGAGGCCATCGAGGCCGGCGGCAAGCGCCTCCAGCCGGCTTTCGAGGATCGGCAGAACGCGCGCAAGCCGCAGCATCAGACCGCTGTCGATGACGTCCTGGCTGGTGGCGCCGACATGGGCGTGTTTGCCGTGCGGCTCGCCGACGGCGGCGCGCAGCTGGCGCACCAGATCCGGAATGACGACGCCGTCGCGGGCGGTCGCTGCCCGCAGGCTCGCAATGTCGGGGGAGAAGCGGTGCGCAGCGTCCGAAATCGCCAGGGCGGCGTCCTGGGGGATGATGCCCTCTGCGGCTTCCGCTTTCGCCAGAGCCACCTCGAAGGCGAGCATGGCTTCCAGTTCGGCAGCAGCCGAAAACAGCGCGGCGATCTCGCCGTCACCCAGAAGGCCGGAAAGATAAGGGTGGTCGAAGGGAGAAAAGGTCATGGGTCCCGTGTCCATAAAAGAGGTGGAACGGGGCTTGGTGCCGAGGCTTAAGCGCCCTCCCCGATCCGCTTGTAGAAAAACGTCGTCGCACAATAGCGGCCATCGGGGTAGAGCGCATAGTCCGGAATGACACCGGCGCGTTGCCAGCCGAGCTTCTCGTAGACGGTCTCGGCGGGGCTGCCGGTGGCGGTGTCGAGCACCAGCACGGTCTTGCCACGTCGGGCGGCTTCCGTTTCGGCGGCCGACATCAGGGCGCGGGCGAGGCCGCGGCCGCGCTCGCTTTCCATCACCAGCAGCTTCTTCAGATCCGCCCGGTGCGGCTGGTTCGGCATCTGGCGAATGCCGACCTGCACGGTGCCGACGATGCGGCCTGCACGCTCGGCGGCGAAAAGCAGGGTCGCATCCTCGCCGACCGCGGCGGCCACACCCTCCCAGAAGGGCAGCGCATCGGCCGGCCCATAGGGCGCCATGAAGCCGACGGAGGCGCCGCCGGTGACGCAATCCGACAGCACTTCGGCAAGCTCGCCCAGCCGGGCGCGGGTTTCCTCATGATCGAGCAGCCTTATGTCGCTCATCGTTTCCTCGATTATCTCAGTTGCGGCCGCGGTCCAGCACCACGGCATAATGGGCCGGCTCGGTGCCGGGATTTTCGAAGACATGGCCCTCGGTGATGCTCATGTAGAGGCAATCCCCGGGCTCAAGGTCGTGTACCGTTCCGGCGATCGTCATGCGCAGAAGCCCGGAAAACAGCCAGACATGCTGCGTCATGCCCGCCTTCGCTGTCTCCGGCGGATAGGCGATGCGGGCACCCGCCGGAAATTCCACGTCGATCACCTCGACGCGCGAAGCGGTGTTCGGCGGCGAGACGGCGCGGCGCTGGTAGCCCGTCTCCGGATCGCGCCAGACCGTCTGTTTCTCGCGCCGCGACAGCGGTTCGCCGTCGCCTTGCGAAAAGGCGAAGAAGGCGGAGAGCGTCAGGTCCAGTGCGGCGCAGAGCCGTGAGAGCAGCTGCGCCGTCGGGCTCGCCTCGCCGCGCTCGATGCGCGAAATCATCGCCCGACTGACGCCCGAGGCATTTGCGAGGTCGTCGAGCGTCTGGTTGCGCGCGGTGCGCAACAGCCGCAGCCGCTCGCCGATGGCGCTTTCCAGGGGGTCAGTTTCGTTTTCCATTATTATGGAATAATTATCTCTTATAATGGAGTCAACCGACATGAGCCGATCTGAAAATAAATTCCGGCCATGCCGCTCCGGCGACAATGCGACACCGGGCAGGCGGATAAGGTGGCGCGGCAGAATCGGGAGGACGGACGGATGACAGGTGTGACGCAACGGGCATCGTCGCTCTTCTCCATCACCGCCATCGTTGTTTCGATGACCTTCGTGGCCATCGGCAACGGCATCATGCTCGCCTATGTGCCCTATGTCCTGTCGCGCGCCGTCGCACCCTCCTGGGCGCCGGGTGCGGCGGTCACGGCCATCGCCTTCGGCGGGCTCGTCGGCTGCGTCATCGCCGGCCCGGTCATCCGGCGCGTCGGCCATGCCCGCGCCTTCTCCTGCTCGCTCGCCCTCGTCATCATCGCCGCCTTCCTCGTGGCGCTCGGCGTCAACCCGCTCCTCTGGGTGCTGGCGCGCTGCATCTATGGCATGGCGGGCAATTCCAACTTCATCATCACGCAGAGCTGGCTGAACCATGCGGCCGACAACCGCTGGCGCGGCAAGGCCATGTCGTTCTTCTACATGGCCTATGTGCTGGGGCTTGGCGTCGGCGCATGGCTGTTCGGACAGATGCCGGCCGACGGCAATCTCGCGCCGCTCGTGACCATCTTCGTCACCACCATCGCGCTTCTGCCGATCGGCCTGACGCGGCTGCCCACCCCGCCGGCACCCGCCCGCGTCAGCGTCGACTTCGCCATGACGTGGCGCAATTCGCCGGTGGCGCTCATCGGCGTTCTCGCCGCCGGCGGGCTTTCCATGGTCGTGCAGGGTTTTACACCGATCTATGCCGCCACCAACAATGTCGGCCAGACGGACGTGGCGCTCCTGATGTTCGTCATGCAGTTCGGCCTGATCTTCGTGCAATATCCGCTCGGCACGCTGTCCGACCGCATCGACCGGCGCATCGTGCTGATCTTCACCTGCCTTTTGATCGCAGGCACGGCGGTCGCGGCGCTTTTCGTCTCCTTCCAGGCGTTCTTCATCCTGATGCTGGTCTTCGCCCTGTGGGCCGGTGCGGTCGAAAGCGTCTATTCGATCGCCAATGCGCACGCCAACGACCGCACGGACCCGGAGGATTTCGTGCCGCTCGCCTCCACCCTGCTCGTCGCCTGGTCGGCGTCTGCGACGCTGGTGCCGCTGGCGGTCACGGCGCTCACCCCCATCTATGGACCCAAGACCTTCATCTATGCCGCGATGGCCGTAGCACTCCTCTACGCCGCCTTCGTCGCCCACCGGCTGCGCCGTCGCGAGACCGTGCCGGTCGCGGCGCGGGAAAGCTTCGAAATCAGAAGTGCGCAAGTGCCGAATGCCGGCGCGCTCGTCGAGGGCGAAAACGCCCGGGAATAGCGGACATCCCGGTCATACAACGGTTCATTTACCGCTTTGCGGGAATCTCGGCCGCTGCTATATGGCGCGCATGAGCACCAATTCTTCGACGCCCCTCGACCATATCCGCAATTTTTCGATCGTGGCCCATATCGACCACGGCAAATCGACGCTCGCCGACCGTCTGATCCAGACGACCGGCGGCCTTGCCGCGCGCGAAATGTCGGAACAGGTCCTCGATAACATGGATATCGAGAAGGAACGCGGCATCACCATCAAGGCGCAGACGGTGCGCCTGCACTATGTCGCCAACAATGGCGAGACCTATGTCCTGAACCTCATCGACACGCCCGGCCATGTCGACTTCGCCTACGAAGTGTCGCGCTCGCTGTCGGCCTGCGAAGGTTCGCTTCTCGTGGTGGATGCCTCGCAAGGCGTCGAGGCGCAGACGCTCGCCAATGTCTACCAGGCGATCGACAACAACCACGAGATCGTGACCGTCCTCAACAAGATCGACCTGCCGGCGGCCGAGCCTGACCGCATCCGCGAGCAGATCGAGGAGGTCATCGGCATCGACGCATCGCAGGCCGTGCTGATTTCGGCCAAGACCGGTCTCGGCATTCCCGACGTGCTGGAAGCGATCGTCCACCAGCTGCCCGCGCCGAAGAGCGAGGGCGGCGAGACCGCGCCGCTGAAGGCGCTGCTGGTCGATAGCTGGTACGACACCTATCTCGGCGTCATCGTGCTCGTGCGCATTCTCGATGGCGTGCTGAAAAAGGGCCAGACCATCCGCATGATGGGCACGGACGCAAAGTACCAGGTGGAACGCGTCGGCGTCATCACGCCGAAGATGGTCACCGTCGAGGCGCTCGGCCCGGGCGAGATCGGCTTCATCACGGCCTCCATCAAGGAAGTGGCCGATACCCGCGTCGGCGATACGATCACCGAGGACAAGCGCCCGACCGCCAACATGCTGCCGGGCTTCAAGCCGGCGCAGCCGGTGGTGTTCTGCGGCCTGTTCCCGGTCGATGCCGCCGACTTCGAGGACCTGCGCGCCGCCATGGGCAAGCTGCGCCTCAACGACGCGTCCTTCTCCTTCGAAATGGAATCCTCCGCCGCGCTCGGCTTCGGTTTCCGCTGCGGCTTCCTCGGGCTGCTGCATCTCGAAATCGTTCAGGAACGCCTCGAGCGCGAATTCGATCTCGACCTGATCGCGACCGCACCCTCGGTCGTCTACAAGCTGTTCATGACGGATGGCAGCGAGCGCGAGCTGCACAACCCGGCCGACATGCCGGATGTCGTGAAAATCTCGGAAATCCACGAGCCGTGGATCCGCGCCACCATCCTGACGCCGGACGATTATCTCGGCGGCATCCTGAAGCTTTGCCAGGACCGCCGCGGCATCCAGGTGGAACTCACCTATGTCGGCACCCGCGCGATGCTGACCTACGACCTGCCGCTCAACGAAGTCGTCTTCGATTTCTACGACCGGCTGAAGTCGATTTCCAAGGGCTATGCCTCGTTCGACTACGCCATCACCAACCATCAGGAAGGCCATCTGGTGAAGATGTCGATCCTGGTGAACGGCGAACCGGTGGATGCGCTGTCGATGATGGTGCACCGCATGGCCGCCGAAAAGCGTGGCCGCGACATGTGCGAGAAGCTCAAGGAGCTGATCCCCAAGCACATGTTCAAGATCCCGATCCAGGCCGCCATCGGCGGCAACGTGATTGCCCGCGAGACCATCTCTGCCCTGCGCAAGGACGTGACCGCCAAGTGCTATGGCGGCGACGCCACCCGCAAGCGCAAGCTGCTCGACAAGCAGAAGGCCGGCAAGAAGCGCATGCGCCAGTTCGGCAAGGTGGAAATCCCGCAGGAAGCGTTCATTGCGGCGCTCAAGATGGGCGACGAATAACAAAGGGAGGCTCTGGCCTCCCTTTTTCTTTGCGCTAATCCCGCTTGATGGTCGCGAGGACCTCCCAGAGGTCCGCGCCCGTCTCGAAGACGGCGGCGTTGGCGCGGAAGCCGATTTCGGCCGAAACCAGATCGAGCATGTCCTTTGCCGGATCGCCGGTGCCGCTCGCGATGTTGCGGGCGGCCGTGCCGACCCGCGCGGTTTCCGTCGCCATGCCCTGACGGGCCGTGTTCATGATGCCGGTGATCTGCATTGCGGAGGCCTCGTTGATGCGATGCCTTTTTACGGCATGGGCCTTTCCATCGCGTGAACGGGAAAATCCCGGCTTTGTGCCGTTTCGGCACGGGCCGGGTCTGTCTCAGTGGCCGGGATGCAGCGCGTCGTTCAGGTACATGCAGGTGAGCATGGTGAAGACGTAGGCCTGGATGATCGCCATCAGCAGTTCCAGCGCCGTCAGCGCAACGGTCATGGCAAGCGGCAGCACCGCGCCCAGTATGCCGAGCGTGCCGAGGTCGCCCATCGAGACGACGAAGCCGGCGAAGACTTTCAGCGTGATATGACCGGCCAGCATGACGGCGAAGAGGCGTACGGAATGGCTGACGGGGCGGGAGAGATAGGAGATCACCTCGATCGGCACGATGATCGGCGTCAGGATCAGCGGCACGCCCTCCGGCACGAACAGTTTCAGGAACCCGCCGCCGTGCCTGAACAGGCCGTAAAGGGTGACCGTGGCAAAGACCAGCATGGCGAGCGCGAAGGTGACGATGAGGTGGCTCGTCACCGTGAAGGCATAGGGGAACATGCCGACGAGGTTTGCGACGAGGATGAACAGGAAGAGCGAGAAGACCAGCGGGAAGAAACGCATGCCCTGCTCGCCCGCATTGGCCCGAAGCGTCGCCGCGACGAATTCGTAGATCATCTCGGCGCTGGCCTGCCATCGACCGGGCACCAGCCCGCGCCGGCGCGTGGTGAGGAGCAGGAAAGCGCTGGCGGCCACGACGGTCAGCACCATGGTGGCGGCGGAATTGGTGAAGCTCAGGTCGAGCCCGCCGATCTGGAAGGGCACAAGCGGCTTGATCTCGAATTGCTCAATGGGTCCGGGCATCGGATTTCCTTGGAAAGGCAGCAGGACGCACGGACAATACGCGCGCCGTGATCGCGGCGCGGCGATGCACGGCACGCGACAGGCGTGCGGCTGATTTTGGAACGGTAGGGAGTGAAGGGTTCACGCGGGGCCATCCTATCTCGACTGCGAGATAAGGGGCCGTCCCCGGAACGAACAACGCGCTGGTCGTCCAGCGCGCGGGTTCTCTAGCGGCTGCGCGCGCCGGTGGCAAGCCATCCTGCCACCGGCCGCGATCACGCCTGCGTCATCCCGGCCGAAACGACGCTGGTCCTACCGCCGTCTCTTGGTAGCCGGCTAAGCGTCTTCGTAGGCTTCCTGGCCGGCGAGGAGCGACGTATCCAGCCGTCCGCCCGGCGGGAAAAGGCCGAGCATTTCTGGCGGTTCGACGCCTTCTAAGAGCCGGGGACAGGTTTCGACGGCGCCGAGCACGGTCGTCACGGGGATGACGCCGGCCCAGATCGGCAGGGCGAAATCCTCCTCGTCGTCTCCCACGCCCTTGGCGCGCACTTTCGCGGCGGCCTCGTCGATCGGCATGGCGATGATCGTCGTGGCCTTGGCCTCCTGCGGCGTGATGGGCCGCAGCAGCGCGCTGCGACCGGGATAGAAACGGTCGACGACGTCGCGCATCGCCTCGATCTTTTCGTCAGAATCCTCGACGAGGCGTGCGGTGCCGAAACACATGGCGGAGCGGTAATTGGCCGAATGGTTAAAGCCGGAGCGTGCCAGCACCAGCCCGTCGAGATGGGCGACGGTGAGGCAGGCCGGCGTGCCGGCCTTGAGATGGCGCAGCATGCGGCTGGCCGACGAACCGTGCCAGTAGAGCGTATCGCCCTTGCGCCAGAACAGCGTCGGCGTCGCATAGGGCTGGCCGTCGATGACATAGGCGACGTTGCAGAGCATGGCCGCATCGAGGATGGCGTGCACGGCCTGGCGGTCGTAGCTGCCGCGCTCATGCATGCGCCTGACGCGGTTGCGCGGGGTGATGGGATAGGCGGCGGTTTCGGTTTCTGCACGCATGCGGTCTTGCCTTTCAAACAGGGTGCCGTCATGGTGCGCCATGCCATTGGATCGAAAAAGCACCAATTCTGACCAAAAAATCCGGACCAATATGCCGGATTGGTCATCGCTCATTCCCGTGCTGCCCGCGGCGGGCAAACGCACGCCGGCGCTTTACCGGGAGCTGCGCCGGCTGATCGAGGCGGGAGCCATTCCGGCAGGCAGCAAGCTGCCGCCGTCGCGTGACCTTGCGGGACGGCTGAAGATCGCGCGCGGCAGCGTCGTCGCCGCCTTCGAAACGCTGATCGCCGAAGGTTATGCCGTCGCGCGCACGGGCGCCGGCACCTTCGTCGCCGACCGGGTGCCCGTCGTGAAGCCGGCCACGCCTACGGAAACCGCAAACATCGAGGCGAAAATGCCGCTGCCCGGCACGCTCGGCGTGGCGATGGCCGATGCGCGTACGCTCAACCTGTTTCGCACGCTGCTGGCGCGCCATCTCGCCCGCCCCGGCCCGGAACACTTTTATTATGGCGATCCGCGTGGCGGGGCGGCGCTGCGCCAGGCGGTCGCGGCCTATCTGCGGCAGGCACGCGGCGTGCGCTGCGAGGCGCGGTCGATCGTCATCACGACCGGTACGCAGCAGGGCATCGACCTCGTCATCCGGAGCGCGCTTCAGCCGGGCGACCGGGTGATGGTCGAGGACCCCTGTTATCCAAGCGCCCGGGCCGCCTTTGCCGGCGCGGGCCTCGACCTTTCAGGCCTCGCGGTGGATGCCGAGGGCGCCGACATATCGCTCGCGACGGCGGGGGCGCGGGCGGTCTATGTGACGCCGTCGCATCAGTTTCCGCTCGGCGTGACCATGAGTATGCGCCGCCGGCTCGCCCTCATCGACTGGGCGCGCGAGACCGGCGGCTGGATCATCGAGGACGATTACGACAGCGAGTTCCGCTTTGCCGGCCCGCCGCTCGCCGCCATGCAGGGCATGGACGACAGCGGCCGCGTCATCTATCTCGGCACCTTCTCCAAGGTGCTGTTTCCGGGGCTGCGCCTCGGCTATGCCGTCATCCCGGATCCACTGCTCGAAACCATCATGGCGTTGCGCAGCCGCACGGACCGCAGCCCGCCGACGCTTGCCGAAGCGGCGCTAACCGATCTCCTGCGCGAAGGCCATTTCGCCGCCCATCTGCGCCGCGCCCGAAGGCATGCGCAGGCGGCGCGCGATGCGCTGGTCGCGGGGCTCTCGGCGGCAAAAAACCTCTCTGTCGCCGTGCCCGACCAGGGCCTGCACCTGGTCGCCGGCCTGCCTGATTCGCTTGCCGATACGGCGGCGGCGGAGATTGCGCGGGGGGCTGGGCTCGGTGTGAGGGCACTGTCGTCCATGGCCGTCACCAACGCGCCACGGCAGGGTCTGGTCATCGGCTTTTCCGGCTTTGCGCCGGAGGTGCTGCAGGCCGCGGCGACACGCTTCGCCGCGGCAATCTCAAACAACTAGGCGACGCGGCGGGACTCGGCGGCGGCGATGGTGGCGACCCAGCCGCGGGCGATGGCAAGGCCGGTGGCGTCGGCGCTGGGGCCGTTTTCGGCGGCGAGCGTCTCGCGCTGTTCGAGCCAGCCGGGCGCAAGCGTCGGAATGAGGGCGCCGAACGTGCTCACCCATTCATCGACGACCGCGCGGCTCGCTTCGAAATGGAACTGCGTGCCGTAGACGGCGCGGCCGATGCGAAAGGCCTGGTTTTCCGCGGCGCCGTTAGTGGCAAGCCGCACGGCACCTTCCGGCAGCGCAAAGGTGTCGCTATGCCACTGGAAGATCGGGAAGGCAGCGCTGGCGGCCGAAAGAACCGGGTCGCCGGCACCGTCCTTCGTCAGCGCGACCGTGCACCAGCCGAATTCCGGCGCCGTGCCGATCAGGTTTTCCGCGCCATAGGCGCGCGCCAGGAGCTGGCTGCCGAGACAGACGCCGAGCACGGATTTCTCCGCATCGCCGAAGCGGCGCATCAGCCCGGCCAGCGCCGGCAGATAGGCGTGGCGTTCGTCGTCGCGGGCGTTCTGCGGGCCGCCCATCACGACGATGGCGTCATGGTTCGTCTCGTCCGCTGGGATGGCGTCGCCGGCATGCGGCCGGCAGATCTCGATCTCGGCGCCCGCCTCTTCCAGCGCGACACCGATCTGACCGAGAAGGGTCACCTTGTCGTTTTCCACCACCAGCACCCGCATGTGAAACTCCTGCTTTTCGATAGGACGCGACACAATCACGCCCTTTCGCTTCGTTCAAGGGTCCAAAATAGAAAGAACCCGGCTCTTTCGAGCCGGGCAAGGCGGGGAGGATCGGCGGAAGGAAGAAATCAACGGCAAACCTTGATCTTCTTGATGATAACATTGCCGTAGTAGTCGTAGGACTTCACCTTCTTGATGAAGCAATAGGGTTCATAGCCGTAGCTGTAGTAGCCGGCCTGCGAGGGAGCGGCGAAGGAAACGGCTGCAACGAGGGCAACGGTGGCGGAAACGATGAACTTGCGCATGGGGTCTCTCCTGATTGGTGGGTCTGATCTGTTGGATGAGCCTCTCTCATCCAGTGATCAGACTTTCCCACATCGCCCCGCCGCCCGCTGTTCCGGATGGAACAGGGTCAGGGATAGATGACGCCCTTGCGCAGGATCACGTTTGCATAGAGCCGCGGCTCGCTCGTCTGCACCAGCGTATGGGCGGCGCGGACACGGTTGTAGAAATCGGCGCCGACCAGCGGCACGACGGTACGTGTCGGCTCGCGGCGGGCGCAGCAATCGATGATCTCGTGGTGCACGGGCTGCAGCGTGTCGCGCTCCTGGCGGAAGGTGGAGCGGAAGATCGCCTCGTCGACGAAATCGTCGATCGGCAGCACCGAGAGCACGGCGTTGAGCACGGGTAGAAGCGGCACGCCGTCGAGACGGATGAGGCGGCGGGCATGTTCGACGCCCGGATAATTGCCGTCGACGATGGCGATCTCGTCGCCGTGGCCCATGGCACGCAGCGTGGCGAGCAGCTCCGGGCTCAGGATGGGGTCGATACCTTTCAGCATTCAGGCAAGCTCCTTGAAGAGGACGTTCTGGTCGGGAAGATAGCGGGAGAACAGCGGCAGGCTGGCGCCGCCGATCGAGCGGGCGTGGCTGCCGACGGCGCCTTCGAGGATTTCGGGCAGGGTGACGCCTTGCAGGTCGAGGCGGGCGACGGCGGCGCGCGTCGCGGCAACCACGCGCTCGCGCACCCAGGCCGGAAAGCCGCCATCGATGATGACGGCCGAAAAGTCGATGACGGAGGCCGACGCCACGACTGCTTGAGCGAGCGCCGCCGCCATGTCGTCGATCCAGATTTCGAGCGGCGCGCCGAATTCGATCCAGTCGTCCGGCGAATACCAGAGCGGCTTCGGATCGATGCCGTGCTCGCGCAGAAGGTTCTCCAGCCGGTAGATCGAGGCGATCTTCAGGAGCTGCACGGTCTCGCCATTGCGGCCCTGCACGGGCAGGGGTCCGATGGCGCCGGCCGTGCCGGTGCGGCCGGTGAAGAGCGCGGAATTCAGCACCACGCCGCCGCCGATGAAGGAGCCGATGAACAGATAGAGGAAATCCGGATATTGCGGGCCGAGGCCGAAGACGAGCTCGGCGGCGCAGGCGCTGGTCGCGTCGTTCTGCAAGACGACCGGATAGGGCACGCGCCGGGCGATCTCCGCCTCCAGGTCGACGCCGCGCCATTGGTCCATGTCGGCCTGGGGCGCGCCGACCTCGCTTGCCCAGCTCCAGAGCTCGAAGGGCGCCGCGACGCCGAAACCGGCGATGCGGGCGCGCTCCTGCGGGGTGATCGCCGCTTCCAGCTCGGCCAGCCCCTCTTGCACGAAGGCGAGCAGCGGGCCGGGCATGGGATAGGCGAAGGTGCGGCGCACCTGCCGGCGGATGCCGCCGACGAAATCCATCATGACGAGATCGGCGCTGCGGCGGCCGATCTTCAGGCCGAAGGAATAGACGGCATCCGGATTGAGGCGCATGGGCACGGAGGGCTGGCCGACCTTGCCGCGCATCGGCGCGCCGCGCATCAGCAGGCCTTCGGCCTCCAGCGCGCGCATGATGACCGTCACGGTCTGGGCGGAAAGGCCGCTGCGCCTCGCGATCTCGGCCTTGGAGAGGCTGCCGTGCCGTCGCACCAGCGACATGACCAGGCGCTCGTTATAGGCCCGCACGCGCACCTGGTTGGCGCCCCCGCTCGGGTCGAGGATTTCGGCCGGCACGGCGGGTGCCGTCGCGGCATTCTTTCTCATCGTCTCCTCCCGTGCCGGTCGCGGCGTCCTGCGCCTCTCCCGTCCTCTTATCGGCTGCCGTTCCGCTCTTCCACCGGAAACGACACGCCTTTGTTTTGCTGGAGCATGACACATTGGATTAATAATTCAATTCGATTTATTTATTGACAGCGATTTCTTTTGGTGCTCTTTTCACGGTCGGAAGCGAGGTCTGCCGGCGGAGGAGCTGCTGGCCACCCTGCGACCGGATGGCCCCAGGAGAGGGGCGCATCCCGTTCTGTCCTTGGGAGGATTACCATGAAGAAAACCATCATTTCCGCCGCTCTCGGCGCGCTCGCGCTCGGCGTCGCCTTCTCCTCGCCGGCTCTCGCCGCCGACACCACCGCCTGCCTGATCACCAAGACCGACACCAACCCCTTCTTCGTCAAGATGAAGGAAGGCGCCGAAGCCAAGGCCAAGGAAATCGGCGTGACGCTGAAGGCCTATGCCGGCAAGATCGACGGTGACTCGGAAAGCCAGGTCGCGGCAATCGAGACCTGCATCGCGGACGGCGCGAAGGGCATCCTGATCGCAGCTTCCGACACGAAGGGCATCGTTCCCTCCGTGCAGAAGGCGCGTGATGCCGGCCTGCTGGTCATCGCGCTCGACACGCCGCTGGAGCCGGTCGACAGCGCCGACATGACCTTCGCCACCGACAACCTGCTCGCCGGCGAACTGATCGGCAAGTGGGCTGCCGCCACCCTCGGCGACGCCGCCAAGGACGCCAAGATCGCCTTCCTCAACCTGACGCCCTCGCAGCCGTCGGTCGACGTGCTGCGCAACCAGGGCTTCATGAAGGGTTTCGGCATCGACGTTAAGGACATCGGCAAGATCGGCGATGAAGACGATGCCCGCATCGTCGGCCATGACGTGACCAACGGCAACGAGGAAGGCGGCCGCACCGCCATGGAAAACCTTCTCCAGAAGGACCCGTCCATCAATGTCGTGCACACCATCAACGAACCGGCAGCAGCCGGCGCCTATGAAGCGCTGAAGGCCGTCGGCAAGGAAGGCGACGTGCTGATCGTATCCGTCGACGGCGGTTGCCCGGGCGTGCAGAACGTCGCGGACGGCGTCATCGGCGCGACCTCGCAGCAGTACCCGCTGATGATGGCGGCACTCGGCATCGAGGCCATCAAGAAGTTCGCCGACACCGGCGAAAAGCCGAAGGCCACCGAAGGCAAGGACTTCTTCGACACGGGCGTGACGCTCGTGACCGACAAGCCGGCGGCCGGCGTCGAATCCATCGACACCAAGGCCGGCAAGGACAAGTGCTGGGGCTGATGCCCCACCACGCCGGCCCGGGCTGACCGGGCCGGCATTCCGCTACGGACGGATGGGGTCCGCGTGAAACGCACCCTGCTTTGACATTCGCACAAGACATGGGCACCCTTCTTCGGCAGGCGATGGCGACAGCCGGGACCGCTTGGGGAGGAGACCGCCCAAAAATGGCGGCAGGTGCGCGAAAAGCGCCCGATCGGTGCGTCCGTACACCATTTCATCCGGCAAAGCCGCGACGGTCGGCACCCGGAAGGGGAGGAACTGGATCATGACTGAGACAACGACGGCCTCACAGCCATCGCAGGAATTCGAGAAGGTGCTGTCCGGTAGCGCGACGCAGGTCGCATCCTTCGACACGCACGACAAGACGCCCATCCAGAAATTCCAGCATTTTCTGCATTCGAGCCCGGCGGCCGTACCGCTCATCGTGCTCGTACTGTCGGTGGCCATCTTCGGCGTCATTCTCGGCGGAAAGTTCTTCTCCGCCTTCACGCTGACGCTGATCCTCCAGCAGGTGGCTATCGTCGGCATCGTCGGCGCGGCGCAGACGCTGGTGATTCTGACGGCCGGCATCGACCTGTCAGTCGGCGCGATCATGGTGCTGTCCTCGGTCGTGATGGGCCAGTTCACCTTCCGCTACGGCCTGCCGCCGACGGTCGCCGTCCTCTGCGGGCTCGCCTGCGGCGCGCTCTGCGGCTATATCAACGGCCTGCTCGTCGCCCGCATGAAACTGCCGCCCTTCATCGTCACGCTCGGCATGTGGCAGATCATCCTCGCCTCGAACTTCCTCTATTCGGCCAACGAGACGATCCGCTCGCAGGACATTTCCTCGCAGGCGCCGCTCCTCCAGTTCTTCGGCAACAACCTCAAGCTCGGCAGCGCGGTCTTCACCTATGGCGTCATCGCCATGGTGCTGCTCGTGGCGCTGCTCTGGTACGTGCTGAACCACACCGCCTGGGGCCGCCATGTCTATGCGGTGGGCGACGACCCGGACGCGGCGGAACTCGCCGGCGTCAACGTCAAGCGCATGCTGGTCTCGATCTACACGCTGTCCGGCCTCATCTGCGCGCTCGCCGGCTGGGCGCTCATCGGCCGCATCGGTTCGGTCTCGCCGACCGCCGGCCAGTTCGCCAATATCGAATCGATCACCGCCGTGGTGATCGGCGGCATCTCGCTCTTCGGCGGGCGCGGCTCCATCCTCGGCATGATCTTCGGCGCGCTGATCGTCGGCGTCTTCTCGCTCGGCCTTCGCCTCATCGGCACGGACCCGCAATGGACCTATCTCCTGATCGGCGTCCTCATCATCTCGGCAGTCGCAATCGACCAGTGGATCAGAAAGGTAGCAGGCTGATGGAACCCATTCTCACAGCGCGCGGTCTCGTCAAGCGCTACGGCCGCGTCACCGCCCTCGACCATGCCGATTTCGACCTCTATCCCGGCGAAATCCTCGCCGTGATCGGCGACAACGGGGCCGGCAAATCCTCGATGATCAAGGCGATCTCCGGCGCCATCACGCCGGACGAAGGCGAAATCCGCCTGCAGGGCCAAGTGATCAACTTCCGCTCGCCGATCGAGGCACGCAAGGCCGGCATCGAGACCGTCTACCAGAACCTCGCGCTCTCGCCGGCGCTCTCGATCGCCGACAACATGTTCCTCGGCCGCGAGCTGCGCAAACCCGGCGTCATGGGCCAATGGTTCCGCAAGCTCGACCGTTCGGCGATGGAGAAATTCGCCCGCGACAAGCTTTCGGAACTCGGGCTGATGACCATCCAGAACATCAACCAGGCGGTGGAGACGCTGTCGGGCGGCCAGCGCCAGGGTGTCGCCGTGGCGCGCGCGGCCGCCTTTGGCTCGAAGGTTATCATTCTCGACGAACCGACGGCGGCGCTGGGCGTAAAAGAGAGCCGGCGCGTGCTGGAGCTCATCCTCGACGTGCGCCGGCGTGGCATTCCGATCGTGCTGATCTCGCACAACATGCCGCATGTCTTCGAGGTGGCGGACCGCATCCACATCCACCGGCTCGGCCGGCGGCTGACGGTCATCAACCCGAAGGACTATACCATGTCCGACGCCGTCGCCTTCATGACCGGCGCCAAGCTGCCGGCGGAGGCGATTGCCGCATGATCTCGCCCACCACCATCGTGGATGCACTCCAGCGGCGCGCGGGGGACGCGCGCCGCTTCCTCGTCGGCCTCGCCGGCCCGCCGGCCGCGGGAAAATCGACGCTGGCCGAGGCCTTGCGCGACGGGCTCATCGCCCGCGGCGAAAGCGCCGAAATCCTGCCGATGGACGGGTTTCACATGGACAACGGCATTCTCGCCGAGCGCGGCCTGCTGCCGCGCAAGGGCGCCCCGGAATCCTTCGACGGCCGCGGCTTCATCGATATCGTCACGGCGCTGAAACGGGCGGAGGGCGAAGTGCTGGTGCCGGTTTTCGACCGGTCGCGCGAGATCGCCATCAATGCCGCCCGCGCCATCCCGCGCGAAACCCGCTTCATCCTCGCCGAGGGCAACTATCTGCTCTTTAAGGAGGCGCCCTGGGACGGGCTCGACGGCAAGTTCGACTTCACCATCTTCGTCGGTCCGCCCTACCCCGTGCTGGAGGAGCGGCTGCGCCGGCGCTGGATGGGCTATGCGCTGCCGGAGGACCAGATCGGCTGGAAGCTCTACGGCAACGACCTGCCGAACGGAAAGCGCATCCTGGAGAACTCGCGCCCAGCCGATCTCACCATCGACACCTTCTGAGGCGATTGTCGTTGTCGCCCGCGGATGCTATCGCAGCCGCAACACGCGGGAGATGACCGATGACCACTGAACTGACCATCCGCCGGCCGGACGACTGGCACCTGCACCTGCGCGACGGCGCCATGCTGGAAGGCGTGATCGGCGACACGAGCCGCCATTTCGCCCGCGCGATCATCATGCCGAACCTGGTGCCGCCGGTCGTCACCACCGCGGATGCCGCTGCCTATCGCGACCGAATCCTCGCCGCCCTTCCCAAGGGCGACCGGTTCGAGCCGCTGATGACGCTCTATCTCACCGAGCACACCAATCCCGACGACGTGGAAGCCGGCTACGAAAGCGGCCTGATCCGCGCCGTGAAACTCTATCCGGCCGGTGCGACGACCAATTCCCATGGCGGCGTGCGCGATATGGACAAGGCCATGCCCGTACTGGAGCGCATGGCGAAAATCGGCCTGACGCTCTGCGTTCACGGCGAGGTCACGACGCCGGAGGTCGATATCTTCGACCGTGAGGCCGTGTTCATCGAGACGGTTCTGGACCCGTTGCGCAGCCGCCTGCCGGAATTGCGCGTGACCATGGAGCACGTCACGACGAAAAACGGCGTCGACTATATCAAGGCCGCGAACGCGAACCTCGCCGGCTCGATCACCACGCATCACCTGATCATCAACCGCAACGCCATCCTGGTCGGCGGCATCCGCCCGCATTATTATTGCCTGCCTGTCGCCAAGCGCGAGGAGCACCGGCTGGCGCTGCGCGCGGCCGCCACCTCCGGCGATGCCCGCTTCTTCCTCGGCACCGATTCGGCGCCGCATGTCGATCCGCTGAAGGAATGCGCCTGCGGCTGTGCCGGCATCTACACCTCGATCAACACGATGAGCTGCCTCGCCCATGTGTTCGAACAGGACGGCGCACTCAACACGCTCGAAGCCTTCGCCTCGCTGAACGGCCCGGCCTGGTACGGCCTGCCGGTCAACGAGGAGACAATCCGGCTGGTGAAGCGGGCCGAACCCGTCGCCTTCCCGGCAAAGATCGAGACGGGGGCGGGGCCGGTGACGGTATTCGACCCGATGTTCCCGCTGCACTGGGACGTGGCCTGAGCAATTTCCAGCAAAAGTGTGAAGCGGTTTTGCGTCCGGAATTGCGCCTATAAAAGCGCTAGATAAAGGGGCGCGCACCTTCTTTCAGCCCTTCCCAGCCGGCGAGAGCCTGAAGGCCGTCCCCGTCGAGGATTTCGCAGCCCTTGTCCTGCCAGCGCATCAGCTTGCGCTCTGAAAGCTTGCGCAGCGTCTTGTTGGTGTGCACCAGCGACAGGCCGAGCGTATCGGCGACATGCTGCTGGGTGATCGGAATAACACGCCGGCCGCCATTGACGCCGGCCGAATGTGCCCGCTGGTGGATGAAGGACAGGAGATAGGCCGTGCGCTCCAGCGCTGTGCGCCGGCCGACACTGAGCAGATGCTCGTCGAGGATGCGCTCCTCGTGCGCGGCGATCCAGGTCAGGTCGTAGCCGAGCGACGCATGGCGCTCGAACAGGCGCTCCAGCTTGGAGCGTTCAAAGACACAGAGCGTCACCGGCGTCAGCGCCTCGACGGAATGGTCCATCTCGCCCATCAGGCTGCCTTGCAGGCCAAGCAAGTCGCCGGGCAGCACATAGTTCATGATCTGCCGGCGGCCATCCGGCAGCAGCTTGTAACGAAAGGCCCAGCCGGATAGCACGGTAAAGAGATGGGCGCTGTGCATGCCCTCGACGAGGATAGTGGCGCCGCGCTCGCTCGACAGTTCGCCGCTTTTGAACTGCGAGACGAAGTCGAGTTCCTTGGCGGAAAAATCGCGAAAGCCTGACAGGTCTCGCAAGGGACACTGATGGCAGGGCGTGCGCCATTTCGAGGGATGGTTGCCCGCCGTGCTGCTCGCCATATTGTTTTGCCCCTTCCGTTCGCAGCCCGGAGCGCCGGGCTGGCTTGCTGAACGTGAAGCGTGCACACTTGTTCCGTGCAGCGAAACACTATGTCTTTTTTAAATGACAGTGCACCGTCCTCAGCTCACATTCCGCCTCCAAAACCGCCGGTGATTCCGGCTGTTCGCATGGATGAGGAGTGCGGCGCCATGGAACCATCTCTTCCGCACATCTTGATCGCCGAACGCGAATTCCTGATTGCGCTCGACGCGGAATATCTGATCAAGGCGGCGCTCGATTGCCGCATTTCACTGCTGCGGCCGGAACAGCTCGACCAGTGGGATGCGGCGGCGCTGGCGGATATCGACCTGTGCCTGCTCGACGTGCCGCTTGACGCGACGCGGATCACGGCGCGTATCGAACGGCTGATCGAGGCGCGCGTTCCGCTGCTGTTCACCACCGTGGGCGAGATCCACCGCGATGGCGTCGCGGGCTTCGAGGTCATTCCCGTCGCCCGCAAGCCCTATGACGGCGAGACGCTGGTCGCGCTCGTCAAGGCGCGGCTGCGGGAAAGGCCACAGCCGCGCTAGCGTTTGTCAGGGAAAAGTGGAAGCCGGTTTTTCGGAAAAGACAAACGGAAACAAAAGAATCTAGAGTATGTCTGGTTCAGACTGAACCAGACATACTCTAGGAGACGGATCAGAACTGACGGCCGAGCTTGGCGTCGACTGAGTGGCTGTTTGCGCCGCGGATGACGAAATAGAACATGATCAGCGCCCAGAGGATGGACTTTTCCGCGCCCATCAGGCCTTCGGCCTGCACGATGCCGTGGAAATAGACGGTGACGGCCAGCACGATCATCGCCGCGAAGGCGGCGGGGCGCGTGAAGAGGCCGATGGCGATCAGGATGCCGCCGAAGAATTCGGTGGCGGCCAGCAGTGGTGACCAGAAGGCACCGGGATAGAAGCCGAGGCTTTCCACCATGCCGCTCGCGCCGAAGGGGTTCAGGATCTTGCCGTAGCCATGCGTGACAAGAAGCAGGCCGGCCGCCACGCGCAGGATCGTTTCCGCGCTTTCGCCAAGCGCCGAATAGATGCTGCCGAGCGAGGGGATGATGAGGCGCGGGCGGGAGGTGGAAAAGTCCGTCATGGGATGTCCTGTCTGTATGTTGCAGTGCAACACCTCTCCGACAGGACCGTTGCTGCGACAAGATGTCCGGCGGTAAAACCTGATAAATTGAGTTGACATTGTTGTGAACGGATCGCGTGCCAAGCGGGCCGCCCTGCTATATGCTTTGCCCTATCGACAGGAGGTGACCATGACCGGGGAAAAGCCGCGCGTTTCCATTCTCTACTGTACCCAGTGCAACTGGCTGCTTCGCGCCGGCTGGATGGCGCAGGAGCTTTTGTCGACCTTTTCCGGATCGCTCGGCGAGGTGGCGCTCATTCCCGGAACCGGCGGCAATTTCGAGATCCGCGTCGGCGATGCGCTCGTCTGGGAGCGCAAGCGCGACGGCGGTTTTCCCGGGCCGAAGGAGCTGAAGCAGCGCGTGCGCGACGTCATCGAACCCGACCGCGATCTCGGCCATACTGACCGCGTGGCCGACAGCACGCCCGGCTGAAAGACAAACGGCGGGCAAGAAGCCCGCCGTTCGTTGGATGACCCAAGGTCGCTTGTCGCTTACCGATAAGGCGAATAGCACAGGCGGTAGACGCCGCCGCCGGCATGGTAGCGGTTGGTATAAGGGTCGTAGGTGCGGTAGCGGTTGGAGCACCATTCGACATGCGCCCCGCGCCCACCATAATAACGCGGCCGCTCGTAGCGCGGACGATAATAGCGTCGCTCACCGTAATACGGGCGATAGTGGCGACGATTGTAACGACGTTCGCAGCCGTAGCCGTAGCAGAACTGCACCTGCGCCTGCGTGACGTCACTTTTCGTCTCAACCTTCGGTACGGCGAGAGGCACGGCCTGAGCCGCCCCCATGGGCGCGATCGCGGAGGCAATCCCCATCGCGCAACCGAAAACGAGATTTCGAATCTTCAACATGTTGATCCTCACTGTTCCTGGCGGGATACTTCCCTGTCACGTCCCTGCTTTGCATTACGTTCACGCATTTTGTTTTATTCATGGTCGCGCCGCGCCTTGAGAGGACCGGCCCGCAAGAGACACGAGGTGACCGCATGAGCCTGAAATTCGGAACCAGCGGCCTGCGTGGCCTGTCGGTCGATCTCGAAGGGCCTGCCACCGCGCTCTATGCCACCGCCTTTGCCCACCACCTGCTGGCCGCCGGCATCGCCCAAGAGGGTGACGAGATCCTCATCGGCCGCGATTTTCGCGCCTCCAGCCCGGCGATTTCGGCAATCGCGATCGCAGCGATTCGCAAGGCCAGCTTTCGCCCGCGCGACTGCGGCGCGCTGCCGACGCCGGCACTCGCGCTGACCGGCCTGGCGCGAAAGGCCGCCTGCCTGATGGTGACGGGTTCGCACATTCCCGCCGACCGCAACGGCATCAAATTCTACCGGCCGGACGGCGAGATCGACAAGGCGGACGAAGCCGCGATCACCGCCGCCGCCGAGGCAATCCGCGCGGAAAACGCGGTTTTCGACGCCGTTCAGGAGGCAGCGGACGACTTGCACGCCGAGGCCATGGCGCTCTACGACGCGCGCAACCGCGCGCTGCTGCCGGAAGGCAGCCTCGCCGGCCTCCGGGTCGGCGTCTACCAGCATTCGACGGTGGCCCGCGACCTCTTCGCAACGGTGCTCATCCACTACGGCGCCGATGTCGTGGCGCTGGGCCGGTCGGAGACCTTCATCCCGGTCGATACGGAGGCGGTTTCCGCCGAGACCGTCGCGCTCCTGCAAGGCTGGGCGGTGCATCACGGCCTGCACGCCATCATTTCGGCCGACGGCGATGGCGACCGGCCGCTCGTGACCGACGAGACCGGCACGCCGATCCGCGGCGATCTCGTCGGCCTCATCGCCAGCCGCTTACTCGGCGCGACCGCTGTGGCCACGCCGGTCACCTCGAATTCCGGCATCGAGGCGGCCGTCGCCGGCAAGGTGCTGCGCACCAGGGTCGGCTCCCCCTTCGTGATCGCCGCGATGAACGACGCGGTCGCAAGCGGCGAAACCGCCGTCGTCGGCTTCGAGGCGAATGGCGGCACGCTGACCGCCACCCCCTTCACCGTGAACGGCTATGCCCTCGCCCCGTTGCCGACCCGCGACAGCCTGATGCCGGTGCTCGCCGTGCTCTCGCTCGCCGCTGCGGAAAACCGGCCCCTCTCGCAGATCGCCGCCGGCTTCGCGCTGCCCGCGGCCGCCAGCGACCGGCTAGAGCACTTTCCCGTCGAAACCAGCGCCGCCCTGATGGCGGAGCTGCGATCAAGCGCCGGCGCGCTCTCCGCCTTCCTCGCCCCCATCGGCGTGCCAATGAAGACAAGCGATATCGACGGGCTGCGCGTGACGCTGGACGATGCCAGCGTCATCCACTTCCGCCCCTCTGGCAATGCGCCGGAAATGCGCTGCTATGTGGAGGCCAAGGATGAGGCCGCCGCCGCCCGGTTGCTCGCGGCCGGGCTGGCGCGCATTCGCGAATGGGCACTCGGCCGCGAATGACGGTTTTCGCCAAGCTGTTGCAAAAACTTCAAAAAGCCTGTTGACACAAGAGTGCGGGCCTTCTACATGGCTCTCCGTCGCCCAGATGGCGGAATTGGTAGACGCGCCAGCTTCAGGTGCTGGTACTCGAAAGGGTGTGGAGGTTCGAGTCCTCTTCTGGGCACCAAATTCCCAAGCATTCATTGCTTTGTTTTCCGGCGCCAGGTCAAATCGACCTGGCGCCGGTTTACGTTTCAGCAGTTGCCAGGCGCCTCGGGTTTCCGTGAACGCCTCTGAGGTATGCCGGTGAATCAGCGTGGCGTTTGAGGTGCGGCCGCAATGCCGGCAATCACCTCGTTCCGGTCGAGATCGTTCGCATCCCACTCGCGTCAAATCGTAATCAGCGATGGGACGCTGTCATTTGGATCAAAGCAGCCCTTCGCTAATCGGCACGTTATAAGCGAATTTCTTCTTTTACGATTTTAACGACGTGGGGACTGGCTTCAACAATCTCTCTGATGCGCCAAGTGCAGAGGAGTTTATAAAGCTCGGTTTCAGCTGGGATTACCATAAGCCGTCCCGCCCGGAGACGGATTTTGGCACCGACGGCGACGACTTCATGCCCGGCACGAACGGCGCGGATTGGCTGGACACCAAGGGCGGCAATGACCGCGTCTTTGCTGGCGGCGGCAGCGATTTTGTCAATGGCGGGACTGGCGACGACACGATTGGCGGCGGCGCCGGGGTGGACGATCTGCGCGGCGGCGGTGGCAAGGATCTGATCTTTGGCGGCGAGGGTAACGATTCCATCGACGGTGGCGAAGGGGACGACGTCGCATGGGGCGGCAACGGCAATGACCTGGTCAACGGTGCCAACGGCAACGATCGCCTGGGTGGCGGTGCGGGGAACGACTCGGTTCATGGCGGAGCCGGCAAAGATGCCATCTATGGCGGCGAAGGAAATGACAGGCTCTTCGGCGACGACGGCAACGACGCCCTCTTCGGCGGCATCGGACGCGATGTCCTCACCGGCGGCCTGGGCAATGACGAACTGTCGGGCGGCGCAGGAGCGGACATGTTCATCTTCGGCAAGGCCGAGGGCAACGACGTCATCCACGATTTCGAAGGTGGGCGCGATATCATCGACTTTGGTGGGCAGACTTATACGCTCACAGAAAACGCCGCCGGCTTCGCAGTGCTCGAGCTATCGGGTGGCGGATCGATCCTGCTCGACGGAATCGCACTGGCCGACGTCGATGCCGACTGGTTCTTGATGGCGTAACCGCTGCTGACAGTGTGCCTCCGGATTTTCCGGATGTTGCAAAAAGCCCGGCTTTGCCGGGCTTTTTTGTTGCCTGCGATTCGCCGCTCTCGTCCTCCTCCAGGGCGAGACAAAATCTCCCTTGCGTCCCCGGCGTGATCGGCACATAAGCCAAGAAAATAGTCATCTGCCTTTTCAAGATCAGGATCATCGTGGCCCCTCCCCAGCACGATGCCCAGAAACCGGGCATTCTGTCCAAGTTCCGGCTCTTCTTTCCCATTCTCGCCGGCGCCACGCTCAAGGAACGCCTGATCGGCTGCCTCGGAGCGCTGATCGGCATCTGCCTCACCGGCCTCGTCTGCGGCCTCTTCATGGGCCAGGGGCCGCATCTTCCGCTGATCGTCGCGCCTATCGGTGCCTCCGCCGTGCTGCTCTTCGCGGTGCCTGCAAGCCCGCTTGCCCAGCCCTGGTCGATCGTCGGCGGCAATACGATCTCCGCCTTCGTCGGTGTCACCGTCACCATGCTCGTGACCGACCCGACCATCGCCATCGGCCTTGCCGTGGCGCTCGCCATCCTGGTCATGTCGCTGACCCGCTGCCTGCATCCGCCGGGCGGGGCCGCGGCCCTCACGGCCGTCATCGGGGGTGCTGCCGTCACGCGCGCCGGCTTCTGGTTTCCGCTCGTGCCGATCGCCATCAACTCGCTGATCCTCGTGGCGCTCGGCATGATGTTCCACCGGCTGGCCGGGCGGCAGTACCCGCATCGCCAGGCGATCGCGCCCGTCAACACGCACAAGACCGCCGATCCGCCGGCCGCCTTGCGCGTCGGCTTCAATAGCGAGGACATCGACACCGCCATTGCCAGCCTGAACGAGACGCTCGACATCAGCCGGGCCGACCTCGATACGCTGCTCCGGCAGGTCGAGATGCAGGCGCTGCTGCGCCAGCGCGGCGAACTGACCGCCGCCGACATCATGTCGCGCGACGTGGTGACGGTCGCCGCCGACGCGACCACCGAGGAGGCCCGCGCGCTGCTGCTCGACCACGACATCCGCACCCTGCCCGTGCTCGATGGCGAGCGGCGCCTGCTCGGCACCGTGGGCCTGCGCGAACTCGCCGCCATGGCGCCCGCCGCGCATCTTCCCGTCTCCGAGGCCGCGACCGCAAGCGCTTCCGACCCGGCGATCGGCCTGTTGCCGCGCCTGACGGACGGCCGCATCCACGCCGTCATCATCGTCGATGATAACAGCCACGTCGTAGGCATCATCTCCCAGACCGATCTTCTGGCCACGCTCGCCAAAAGCCTCTCCCAGACCGGCCCGAATGGCCTGATGGGCGGCCACGGACAGGGCATCTGACAAACGCCGCGCGCGGCGTGATCTGAGGGGTCTTCGCCCGCCTTAGGCAGCAGACGGCCCCGGCCCCCTCCCCGGGCCGTTTTCGTTGGCCGCCGTGAAGGCGCGCTCGACGAGGCCGCCGGCGATCAGCCGGAAAGGGTGCCTGGGCGCCAAGGGCGCAGGGTCCACGCCAAGCGGCTGGAAGAGCACCTTCTCCAGCACGATCCAGTCGCGGCGTCCCTCCGGCCGGTCGAAGGCCATGGATTGGCCTTCACGCAGGCCGAGAAGGGCAAGGCCATAGAAGGTGGTGATCGGCAGGAAGGCGCTGCCCGGTGCATAGGTGCCGGGAAGGCAGAGGCTACGCGTATCCGTAAGCCCGCTGGCGCAGCGGAACGACACGCGCGCATCAATCATCGCCAGATCGGCGGGTGCGGGCGCCTCCAGGGGCAGCCAGCCGGCCGATATTTTCCGCTTCAGGAGCGCCAGCCATTCCGGCGTGAGCGACGGCCATTCCCGAAGCATCCTGTCCAATACATATCCGTCTCTTGCCGTGAGCATCGCGGGATCCTGTCCCATCGCCATTCTCCATCCTGCCCGCACGTTTGGCGGGGCATCCGAAATCCATGGTGGAGAAGCCCCCTGGCCGCGGGTGCGGCGCAGGGGGTCACGATCCTGCGACGAGGCAACCTCCGATGCGCCCGACTTCAGAGAAGGAGAGGAATTTCATGGCCGGCAAAACCCTTCAGCAGGCGCGCGCTTCGTCCGCAGCATGAACGGCGATGACGCTGAGGCGCCGCACCCGGCCGTCGCGCGCCGCCCACTGGATCGACTGGCCGGCGGAAAGGCCGAGAAGGGCCGCGCCAACCGGCGTCAGCACGGAAATGCGCTGCAGGGAAATGTCGGCATCCTTCGGGAACACCAGTTCGGCGCTCTGCGGCGCCTCGTCGTCGATCTGGAATTCTGCGATGGAGCCCATGCGCATCACGCCGGGCGCCATACGCGCGTCGTCGACGATCTTCGCGCGGTCGAGTTCGGCGGCGAGTTGCTCGGCGGCATGGGGATCACGCTCGGCCAGCATGTCGGCGAGGTTCGACAGGCGGGCATGTTCGGAGCGGGCGATGGTGATGGCAGGCAGGCGCCTGTCCTTGGTCCTGGTGATCATAAAAACCTCACGACACGGTTTCGCGGCGCCCGGCAGGCGCGCGGAAAGGGAAAATAGGAGAATGTGTCGCGCTCTTCTGGCGCGGTTCTCGTCACGCGACGAAACCGCTATCGCCCCACGGCCGGGGCGCGACGCGTCCAAGCCGAGGGGCTAGTGTCCTGCGAGCGGAAACAACCGCTTCAGAAACCGGGCTATGGAGTGCGTCATCGTCATGCGGCCATGATGGCGTGAGCCCGCCGGCAAAGTCAAGCCGCCGCGGCCGAACGCCGCCCCCGTGGCCCGGCTTGAAGCACGGGCCGCTTTCTGCTCTCAAATGGGGGGCAGGACAGGAGGCAGGCCGATGCCCGTGCAGATCAAGCGCATCTATGACGCGCCCGACCCGGCGGACGGCGCGCGCATCCTCGTCGATCGCCTCTGGCCGCGCGGCCTGTCGAAGGAGAAGGCCGCGTTCGACGACTGGCTGAAGGACCTCACACCGACATCGCAGCTACGCAAATGGTTCGACCACAGGCCGGAGCGCTGGGCGGAATTCCAGCAGATTTATCGCGCGGAGCTGCGGGAAAACCCGGCCGTGGACCTTTTGCGCGCACGCATGGCAGTGGGCATGGTCACGCTGCTCTATGGCTCGCGCAACCGGGAATTCAACCATGCGGCGGTGCTGGCCGAAGTGCTGCGCGAGGCGAATTCGTTTGCCAGATAAGGAGACGGGGGGCATTCTGACGGCAAGCCACCCGACGGAGGCCGACTTCATGGATGACGACGACGTTCCCGCCACCTTTGCCTCGCCGGCCTGCTTCATGCACGAGGTCGATCCGGCCTATCTGGGCGTGCCAGACCGGCAGACCTGGACCGATGTCAATCGCTGGCGCAAAAATGAACGCGAACGGCTGATCGCGGCGCGGCTCGCGGTGCCTGCGGAGGTGCGGGCATCCCATGGAGAAGCGATCGCCGCCGGCGTGCTGGCGGAAATCGGCGATGTCAGTGGCCGCATCCTCAGCGCCTACTGGCCCTTTCGCGGCGAGCCGGACCTTCGGCCCCTGCTTGACGAAGTGGTGAAGCGCGGCGGCAGGACGGCGCTGCCGGTGGTCGTCGAGAAGGGGCGGCCATTGGAATTCCACCTCTGGCAATCGGGCGAGGCGCTGTCGCGCGGCGTCTGGAACATTCCCATACCGGCTGAATCGCGCCCCTGCCTGCCGGACATCGTGCTCGCGCCGGTCGTCGGCTACGATGCCGCCGGCTACCGGCTCGGTTATGGCGGCGGCTTCTTCGACCGCACGTTGGCGGCCATGGCGGCACGGCCGCGGGTCATCGGCGTCGGCTACAGCGCGGCGCGGCTGGCGACGATCTATCCGCAGCCGCACGACATTGCGATGGACATCATCGTGACCGAGACGGGCATCGTTCAGCCCGCGGTTTCCACCGTGCGCGCATTGACATAAAGCGCGCGCCCGGCAAACCAGCCGTTCACCGCGGCGCCGAGGCCGAGCAACACGAAGAGCACCGCGCTCCAGGCAAAACTGCCGGTCCAGCCGCGAATGAGGCCGACGACGAGCGGCCCGATGGCGGCGAGCAGGTAGCCCACGCATTGCGCCATGCCGGACAGATGCGCCGCGACATGCGGATCGCGGGTGCGCAGCACGATGACGGTCATCGCCACCGCGATCAGCCCGCCCTGCCCGATGCCCTGCAGCACCGCCCAGAACCACACCGTCCACAGCGGCGCGAAGAGCAGCCCGAGAAGGGCGACGACGGCGATGCCGCAGAGCGCGACATTGATCAGCCGCTGGTCTTTTCCTCGCACGGCCAAGTGCGGCGCGACCAGGCAGGCGCCGGCCTGCACCATCACCGACATGGAGACGATGGCGCCGGCCGTGACGCCATCGAGCCCGCGTTCGCGCAGGATCGGCACCAGCCAGCCGAAGACGCAATAGGCGAGTGCCGATTGCAGGCCCATGAACAGCGTGACCTGCCAGGCCACCCGATCGCGCCACAGGCCTTCGACGCGGAAGCCCGCGCGCTTGGCCTGCATGCGCGTGGACAGCACCTGCGGCAGCCAGAGCAGGCCGACGATCACCGCCGGCACCGCCCAGATCGCCAGCGCACCATCGAGCGAGCCGCCGAGCGCATGCTCGATCGGCAGCGTCAGGCCGGCGGCACCCGCCGCACCGGCGCAGAGCGCCATGGTGTAGCACCCCGTCATCAGCGCCGCCTTGTCCGGAAAATCGCGTTTGACGAGGCCGGGCAGCAGGACATTACCGACCGCGATGCAGGCGCCGGCAAGCGCCGTGCCGAGGAACAGCAGCGGAAGGGAAGAAAGGCCACGCAGCGCCGTGCCGAGCGCCAGCAGGAAGACCACGGCGAGCAGCGTGCGCTCCGTGCCGATGCGCTGGGCAAGCCGCGGCGCCAGCGGCGAAAACAGGCCGAGGCAGACGACCGGCAGCGTCGTCAGCAGGCTGGCGCCGGTGGCGGAAAGGCCGAGATGGTCCCGGATTTCCGGCAGCAGCGCCGAGGCGCTGGAGAAGACGGGCCGCAGGTTGAAGGCGATGAGCACGAGGCTGGCGCCGAGCAGGAAGCGGGCTATGGGCGTCGGCGGCCGGTGCGGTGCTGGCGCCGGCACGCTGTCGGCTTCAGCGTCGATCAGGTCGATGGCGCCGGGATCGGTCGGGTCGGGATTTCTCATGACATCAGCAACCGGTCGAGGGCGGAAAGCACGGGCGCCATGAAGCGGCGCACGGCGGCATCCGCCGCATCCGGATCGCCGCTCTCGATGGCATCGACGATCGCGGCATGGGCTGCCATGTCCGGCTCCGGCAGGTCCTCGCCGAGCGTCGCCTCGATTGTCTCGGTGATCAGCGCCGAGAAGAAATCGAACATGCCGACCAGCACGCTGTTTCCCGATGCGGCGATCACCGCCTGATGGAAGGCGAGATCGCGGGCGATGAAAGCCGTCTTTTCGCCGCCCTCGTAGTTGCCGCGCTCAGTGAGCAGGGTGCGAAGCCCGGCGATCGCCACCGGCGTCTGGCGAAGTGCTGCAAGCCGCGCGGCTTGCGCATCGAGCGCCAGGCGGGCCTCGAACTGGTCGCGCAGGCCGGCGCGCCGTGCCATGGTGAGCGGGCGGCTCGTGTCGGCGGTTGAGAGCACATAGGTGCCGGAGCCCTGCCGCGTCTCCAGATAGCCCTGCGAGACGAGCACGCGCACCGCCTCACGCACCGTGCCGCGGCTCACCGACAGCATGGCCGACAGCGCCGCCTCGTTCGGCAGCTTTTCGCCGATCGTCCAGCGCTGGCGGAGGATTTCCGTGCGGATCGCCTCGACGGCGGTGTCGGCGAGGTTGGTCTTGCTGAGGGAGCGCATCTTAAATCACCAAGTCATCAGATGACTTGGTCATTATCGCGATTTCGGGAAAAGGTCAAAGCAATTCCGGCGGCGTACGCTTGCGCGGTGCCGCCGGTAGAGAAGGATTATTGCTTGCGCGGCCAGGTATCGGCCAGGCGATAACCGGCCGGCCACGGATCGTCGGGATCGAGCATGACCTGGCTCGTGCCGGTGATCCAGGCACGACCAGAAATTTCCGGCACGATGGCGGGGCGGCCGCCGACCGTCGTTTCGCCGACGATGCGGCAATCGAAGCGCGAATCGAGGATCGAGTAGCCGGAGAAGCGTTGGCCGACCTTGATCTGGCCGCGGGCATGCAGCACGGCCATGCGCGCCGAGCAGCCCGTGCCGGTCGGCGAGCGGTCGAGCTTTGCCGGCTGGATGACGACGGTGTTGCGGCCGTGCAGCGCGCCGTCGCGCTCCTCGACCGGCAGCGTGAGTTGGCAGAAGGAGATGTGGTTCCATTCCGGATTTTCCGGATGGGTGAAGCCGAGCTGTTCGTTGGCCGCCTTGGTGATGCGGATGCCGGTTTCGGCAAGCTCGCGCGCCTCGTCCGGCGTGATCGCAAAACCGAGCGCGCGGGCGTCGGAGAACACAAAACTGTCGCCGCCATAGGCGGTGTCGACGGTGAGCGTGCCGAGGCCTTCGACCTCCAGCTTGGCATCCAGCCTGTCGGCGAAGGAGGGCACGTTGGTGACAGTGATGCGCTCAGCCTTGCCGTTGCGGCAGGTGGCGACGACGTTGACCAGCCCGCCCGGCGCTTCGAGCACCATGTGCGTCTCCGGCTCGACCATCGGCACGATGCCGCTGTCCAGCAGCACGGTGGAGACGCAGATCGAATTCGAGCCGGACATCGGCGGCGTATCTTCCGGCTCCATGATGATGAAGCCCATGGTGGCGCGCGGGTCCTTCGGCGGCACTAGGAGGTTGATGTGGCGGAAGACGCCGCCGCGCGGTTCGTTCAGCACGAAATTGCGCAACGTCTTGTCCTCGGCGATGAAGTTGCGCTGCTCCCAGAGCGTGGCGCCGGGCGGCGGCGCGACGCCGCCGACGATGACATCGCCCACCTCGCCCTCGGCGTGGCAGGAGACGATATGGATGACCTTGCTGCTGCGCATGGCACTTTCTCCGATTTTCGAACGTTTTCACCCTGCGAGCCGATTTACGGCCCGCACCCCGGCGACAAAGCGCCGAACTATTCCTTCTGACGGCTTGACGGCGCTTTCGCCAAAGGGCTCCCTTAAAACGATTGATAGAGCCGACAGAGAATTGTATTTCTTATGTCGACAAGAGGATTTTTCGATGAGTGATACCGATTCCCTGCCCGAACGCAAGCGAGGCTCCGGCGTAAAGATGGTCTACGACCTTCTGCGCGACGAGATCCTCGACCTGAAGATCGCGCCCGGCAGCCCGGTCGACGAGGTGCAGCTTGCCGAGCGGTTCAAGATGTCGCGCACGCCGATCCGTGAGGCGCTGGTGCGGCTTGCCGGCGAAGGGCTGATCGAGACCCTGCCGAACCGTTCCACCATGGTCTCGAATATCGACTTCCTCAACCTCAACACGCTCTTCGACGCGTTGGTGCTGATGTACCGGGTGACGACGCGGCTGGCGGCGCAGAGCCACCGGCCGGAGGACCTGCCGATCATTCGGGGTTTTCACGAGGATTATGCGGCGGCGGTTGCGGCGCGCGACACGCTGGCGATGATCGCCACCAACGTCGCCTTCCATGCCGCGATCGCCGAAGCGGGCCGCAACCCCTATTTTACCGGATTGTTTCGCCGGCTTCTGGACGAGGCGCGGCGGATTCTCAGGCTCTACTACCAGTCCTACGAAGAGCAGTTTCCGCAGCGATTCGTCGATGAACACGCGGAGATCATCGCCGCGATCGAGGCGCGCGACGTCGAGGCGGCCGACCGGCTAGGCAAGGCGCATGCCGAGCAGATCGTGGCGCAGGTGCAGAAGCTGTTCAGCCGTAACGACAGGCTCGACATCGCCTTGTGATCTTCCTGTATTTTTCTTGTCGACAAATAAAATACAAGATGCTATACCCTCATCATGAAACGGGGGAGGCCTTGCGCCGGCCCGCCAGACCGACCGAACAGCCCGAGAGGAGACCGACATGAAGGCCAAGATTTTTTCCGGCGTGATCCCCGCCCTGATGACGCCCTGCAAGGATGACCGCAGCCCGGACTTCGACGCGCTGGTGCGCAAGGGCAAGGAACTCATCGAAAAGGGCATGTCCGCCGTCGTCTATTGCGGCTCGATGGGTGACTGGCCGCTGCTAACCGATGCGCAGCGCATGGAAGGCGTCGAGCGCCTGGTGAAGGCCGGCATCCCGGTCATCGTCGGCACCGGCGCGGTCAACACCGCCTCCGCCGTGGCGCATGCCGCGCATGCCCAGAAGGTCGGTGCGCATGGCCTGATGGTCATTCCGCGCGTGCTGTCGCGCGGCACCGTCGTCACCGCCCAGAAGAACCATTTCAAGGCGATCCTGTCGGCCGCTCCCGACCTGCCGGCCGTCATCTACAACAGCCCCTATTACGGCTTCGCCACCCGCGCCGACCTGTTCTTCGCGCTGCGCCAGGACCACAAGAACCTCGTCGGCTTCAAGGAATTCGGCGGCGCTGCCGACATGCGTTATGCGGCGGAAAACATCACCAGCCGCGATGACGACGTCTCGCTGATGATCGGCGTCGATACCTGCGTGTTCCACGGCTTCGTCAATTGCGGCGCCGTCGGCGCGATCACCGGCATCGGCTGCGTGCTGCCGAAGGAAGTGCTCCACATGTGCAACCTCGCCCAGGCCGCCGCCAAGGGCGATGCGGATGCCCGCAGCCGCGCGCTGGAGCTGGAATCGGCACTCGGCGTGCTCTCTTCCTTCGACGAAGGCCCGGACCTCGTGCTCTACTTCAAGCACATGATGGTGCTGAAGGGCGACGCGGAATACACGCTGCACTTCAATGAGGACGACGCGCTCTCCGACAGCCAGCGCGGCTATGTCGAAACCCAGCTCAAGCTGTTCGACACCTGGTATGCCGAATGGAGCAAGCTGCCGGGCGCCGTCCAGACCTACAAGGCCGCCTGATCCAGGCCGTTCCTTCATGACTTGCTTGCCGCCCGCAGCCAACGCTGCGGGCGGTGTTCGTTTGGGATTGCCGCAATGGCCCTCTTCTGCGACGGTCGCGTCCGAACCGAACGAGAGGATCACCAAATGCCTTCCCTGGACGTGCTGCTCGCCTTTGCCGTCACCACGGCGATCTTTGCCTTCATTCCCGGCCCGGCGATGCTCTATGCCGCGGCCCGGACGATGGCGGGTGGGCGCAAGGCCGGACTGATGGCGGTGTTCGGCATCCATCTCGGTGCCTACGCCCATATCATTGCGGCCGCTGCCGGGCTTTCCGCGCTGTTTCATGCAGTTCCGGTCGCCTATACCGGCGTCAAGCTTGCGGGTGCGGCCTACCTGATCTGGCTCGGCATTTCGCTGTTCCGCGCGACGGAGACGCGCGAGGAGAACGGTGCGGTCGCGAAGGGCGGGCGGCGGGCTTTTGTGGAGAGCGTCACGGTCGAGATCCTCAACCCGAAGACGGCGATCTTCTTCCTCGCCTTCCTGCCGCAGTTCGTCGATAGCGCCGCCGGGCTGCCGATCTGGGCGCAGCTCGCCATTCTCGGCGCGGTGGTCAACCTGATCTTCACCTTCGCAGACGTGGTCAGCGTGCTGCTTGCGGATGTGATCCTCGCGCGGCTGAAGCGGTCGAGCGGGGTGCAGGCGCTGGTGCGCAAGGCGGGCGGGACCGTGCTCATCGGGCTCGGCGCCCATCTCGCCCTGCAAAAGGGGTGAGAACCGCGACAGCAAGGCCGTCGCGGTCCAAGCCCATCACGCCACGGCGTCGAGGCCCTTTTGCTCAAGACGATCCAGCTGCTCGATCTCGGCGGCCGTCAGCGTGACGCCGTCCGTCTCGGATTTTTTGCGGGCGACGAAACGGCGCTGCGAGGGCAGGCGCGCACCCTGGCCGACGATCGCCTCGAACAGCACTTCGGCGCGAGCGAAGGGATCGCCCGGGCGACCGGCGGAGAAGGCTTCCGGCGACAGGGCGATAATCAGCTCGCCATGGGCCGGCGCGAGCGTCGTCGTGCCGAGCTGGGCGAGCGCTTCAGGGCTTGTGAGGTCGCCGATCATGACGCCGGCGAGAAGCTCGATCATGGTGCTGATGGCAGACCCCTTATGGCCGCCGAACGGCAGCATGGCGCCGGCGAGCGCCGCTTCCGGGTCCGTCGTCGGGTTGCCGTCGGCGTCGATCGCCCAACCCTCCGGCAGTTTTTTGCCGGCACGGCGGTGCAGCTCGATCTCGCCGCGGGCGGCGACCGAGGTGGCGAAGTCGAAGACATAGGGCGACTGGTTCGGACGCGGCCAGCCGAAGGCGAAGGGGTTGGTGCCGAACAGCGGCTTGTTGCCGCCGGTCGGCGCCACGGTCGCATAGCTCGGGCACATGACGAGGCCGGCCAGGCCCTCGTTGGTCACCGCTTCGACTTCCGGCCAAAGCGCAGAGAAGTGCGTGCAGTCGTTGATGACGAGCGAGGCGAGGCCGAGCTTGCGGGCGCGCTCGGCAAGCGCCGGAACGCCGAGCTCGAAGGCCGGGTTGGCAAAGCCGCCATTCGCATTGACCTTCACGATGGCCGTGCCCTCGTTCAACTCCAGCTCCGGCACCGCATGCGGATTGACCTTGCCTGCCTTCACCGTGCGCAGCGCGCCCTCGATGCGATAGATGCCGTGCGATTTGCAGGCATCGCGCTCGCCGGCCACGATCACCCGGGCGAGCGCACCGGCCTGCACGTCGTTCAATCCGGCCTTGCGGAAGATCGCTTCGACGCGCGTGTAGAGGTCGGCAATCGTCAAGGTGGAGGTTTGCGTCATCGTTCGTCTCTCAAGGCTGATGCCGGCTGCGGCAGTTGGTGATTGAGTATTTGCATACATAGAGTATACAAGATTTCGACAAGTGCAATTCGCCCGTCCGAAGTCTCGTGGGGCGAATCCCTATTCTCCGAGAAAGGTACGTCAAATGGCTTTCACTCCCAACGGTAAACACCTCGTCGCCGGCGAATGGCTGGATGGCGACAGCACCTTCACCTCCTCGCCCGCCCATGGGCCGTCGCACAGCTTCGCGACCGGCACCGTGGCGCTGGTCGATCGTGCCGCGCAGGCGGCCGAAGAAGCCTTCCTCAGCTACGGTTATGCGTCGCGCGCGACACGCGCCGGTTTTCTTCGCGCCATTGCCGACGAGATCGAGGCGCGCGCCGACGCGATCACCGAAATCGGCAGCCAGGAAACCGGCCTACCGGAAGCCCGCCTGCAGGGCGAACGCGGCCGCACGACCGGCCAGCTGCGCCTCTTCGCCGACCATATCGAGAAGGGCGACTACCTTGACCGCCGCTTCGACGCCGCCCTTCCCAATCGCGAGCCGATGCCGCGCACGGAAATCCGCCTGATCCAGCGGCCGATCGGCCCGGTCGCCGTGTTCGGCGCCTCGAACTTCCCGCTCGCCTTCTCGACCGCCGGTGGCGACACCGCCGCAGCGCTTGCCGCCGGCTGCCCCGTCGTGGTGAAGGGTCACTCCGCCCATCCGGGCACGGGCGAGATCGTCGCCGAAGCGGTGGAAGCCGCGATCCGCAAGACCGGCGTGCATCCGGGTGTCTTCTCGCTCATCCAGGGCGGCAACCGTCAGGTCGGCGAGGCCGTGGTGCAGCATCCGCTGATCAAGGCCGTCGGCTTCACCGGGTCGCTCGCCGGCGGGCGGGCGCTGTTCAACCTCTGCGCCGCGCGGCCCGAGCCGATCCCGTTCTTCGGCGAACTCGGCTCGGTCAATCCGATGTTCCTGCTGCCGGAAGCGCTGAAGGCACGCGCCGAAGGGCTCGGCCAGGGCTGGGCGGGCTCGCTCACCATGGGTGCCGGCCAGTTCTGCACCAATCCGGGCATCGCCATCGTGACGGACGGCCCCGACGCCGACCGCTTCATTGCCGCCGCTGTTGAGGCGCTCGGCAAGGTCGGCCCGCAGACCATGCTGACCGACGGAATCGCCAAGGCCTATCACGACGGCCAAGCGCGTTTCGAAAGCCGCAACACGGTGAAGTCGCTGTTTTCGAGCGAATCCACCGGCCGTACCGCGCTGCCGAACCTCTTCGAGATCTCCGGCAACCAGTTCCTCGCCGACCATGCGCTTTCGGAGGAAGTTTTCGGGCCGCTCGGCCTCGTCGTGCGCGTCGGTTCGCTCGACGAGATGGAAGCGCTGGCCCGCACGTTCGAAGGCCAGCTGACGGCGACCATCCATATGGATGCGGGCGACCTTGAGGATGCCAAGCGGCTGCGCCCGGTCCTGGAGCGCAAGGCCGGCCGCGTGCTGGTCAACGGCTTCCCGACCGGCGTCGAAGTGGTGGATTCCATGGTGCATGGCGGCCCCTACCCAGCCTCGACGAATTTCGGCGCGACGAGCGTCGGCACGATGTCGATCCGGCGTTTCCTGCGCCCCGTCTCCTACCAGAACATGCCGGAAGGCCTGTTGCCGGACGATTTCCTCAACTGATTCAGCGCTTTGTCCGGGCCGTCCGAGAGGGCGGCCCGGTCTGCATATTTTCTGCGTCCCTGGTATATACTTTTTGTATATTAGTTGTATTTTAAGGCCGGTTACCGTTTTGGCGAAGGAGGAACCTGCGCCGACGGAATCGACTGACCAATCCAGGGAGAGAGTAATGAAGAAGACCTCGGTCCTCGCCTTCGGCCTCGTGGCCGCCACCGCTCTGACCAGCCCGGCCCAGGCCGACAAGCTGGACGACATCATCGCGTCCGGCACGCTGCGCTGCGCCGTCGTGCTCGACTTCCCGCCGATGGGCGCGCGCGACGAGAGCAACAACCCGATCGGTTTCGACGTCGATTATTGCAACGACCTCGCCAAGGCGCTCGGCGTCACGGCCGAGATCGTCGAAACGCCCTTCCCGGAGCGCATCCCGGCCCTGATGTCCGGCCGCGTCGATGTCGGCGTCGCCTCGACGTCCGACACGCTGGAGCGTGCCAAGACCGTCGGCATGACGATCCCCTACTTCGCCTTCGAAATGGCCGTCACCGCTAATGACAAGTCGGGCGTCAAGTCCTTCGAGGACATGAAGGGCAAGACGGTCGGCGCCACCGCCGGCACGTTCGAGGCCATCGCGCTGGAAAACTCGGTCAAGGCATGGGGTGCCGGCGAGTTCCGTCCGTACCAGACCCAGGCCGACGTGTTCCTGGCCCTGAGCCAGGGCCAGATCGACGCCACCGTCTCCACCTCGACGGTCGCCCAGGCCAACGTCAAGACCGGCAAGTTCCCCGGCATCTCGGTCGTCGGCAAGGCGCCCTATGACATCGACTATGTCGCGCTCTTCACCAACCGCGAAGAATACGGCCTGATCAACTACCTGAACCTCTTCATCAACCAGCAGGTTCGCACCGGCCGCTACAAGGAACTCTACGAGAAGTGGGTCGGCGGCGACGTGCCGGACCTCTCGGTCGGCGGCGTCTACCGCTAAGAGAGCCGTTTCCAAGGCGGCGCGGGTTCTTCTCCCGCGCCGTTCCTCATTTCCAAAAGGTGAGACGGCATGTTCAACTACACCTTCCACTGGAATCAGGCGCTGAAGGCGTTGCCGCAGCTCCTCGACGGGGCGCTGGTCACGCTGCAGATCGCGCTTCTCTCCATGGTCATCGGCCTTGCCGTTGCCATGGCGCTGACGCTGTTCCGGCTCTCCGGCAACCGCATCCTCTCCGGCTTCACCACGGCCTGGGTCGAGATCGCGCGCAACACGCCCGCCCTATTCCAGATCTACATGGCGCATTTCGGCCTCGGCAGCTTCGGCATCCATCTCAGCCCCTACACGGCGCTGCTCGTCGGCATCGCCTTCAACAATGCCGGCTATCTGGCGGAAAATTTTCGCGGCGCGCTGAAGGCGATCCCCGAGACGCAGGCACGTGCCGGCCGTTCGCTCGGCATGACGCCGCTCATGGCCTTCCGCTACATCGTCATGCCGCAGATGCTGCGCATCGCCTTCCTGCCGGCCACGAACCAGGCGGTCTGGGCGATCCTGATGACCTCGCTCGGCGTTACCGTCGGCATGAACACGGATCTTGCGGGCGTCACCCAGGCGCTGAACGCGGTCTCCTTCCGGACCTTCGAATTCTTCGCGCTCGCGGCGATCATCTACTACCTGATCGCCAAGGCCGTGACGCTGGCAGCGCGCCTCGCTGCCACGCGCATGTTCCGCTACTGAGAGGGTAAACCATGTTCGATACCGCTCTCACGCTGGCCGATCTCGGCTTCCTCGCCAAGGGCGCGGCCATGACACTCGCCGTCACCGCCGTCTCCGTGCTGGCCGGCACCGTGCTCGGCGTCATCTTCGGCGTCGTCCGCAACCAGGCCGGCCCCTACTGGTCGATCCCGCTCACCTTCCTGCTCGATGTCTTCCGCTCCGTGCCGCTGCTCATCCAGCTCGTGCTCGGCAATGCGGCGCAATCGATCATGAAGCTCGGCTGGGCGCCCTTCACCACCTCCTGCGTGGTGCTGTCGCTCTACACGGCCGCCTATTGCACCGAGATCGTGCGCGGCGGCATCTCCTCCGTGCCGCTGACGACGCGCCGCGCGGCCCGCTCGCTCGGCATGACCTGGTGGCAGGACATGCGCTACATCGTGGCGCCGCTCGCCACCCGCGTCTCGCTGCCCTCATGGATCGGCCTCACGCTCGGCGTCATGAAAGATTCGGCGCTGGTGCTCTGGCTCGGCCTGATCGAGCTGTTGCGTGCCTCGCAGATCCTCGTCACGCGCCTGCAGGAACCGCTGTTCATCCTGCTCATCTGCGGCGCCATCTACTTCATCATCAGCTTCCCCATAGCCCGGCTTGGCGGCTATCTCGAAAAACGGTGGTCCCCCAATGATTGAGATCGAAAACGTCCGCAAATCCTTCGGCTCGCTGGAAGTGCTGAAAGGGATCAACCTCACCGTCCAGAAGGGCGAGGTGCTGACCATCATCGGCGGCTCGGGCTCCGGCAAGTCGACGCTGCTCACCTGCATCAACGGGCTGGAGACCATCGATGCCGGCCGCATCGTGGTGGATGGCACCGACGTGCACGCCAAGGCGACGGACCTCAACAAGCTGCGCCGCAAGCTCGGCATCGTCTTCCAGCAGTTCAACGCCTTCCCGCACCTCACCGTATTGGAAAACGTCATGCTGGCACCGCGCAAGGTGCTCGGCCAGTCGAAAGCGGAGGCCGAGGCCATGGCCGTCAAGCAGCTCACCCATGTCGGCCTCGGCGACAAGCTGAAGGTCTATCCGAACCGCATGTCCGGCGGCCAGCAGCAGCGCATGGCGATTGCCCGCGCACTCGCCATGTCGCCGGCCTACATGCTGTTCGACGAGGTGACCTCGGCGCTCGACCCGCAGCTTGTCGGCGAAGTGCTCGATACGCTTCGCATGCTCGCCTCCGAAGGCATGACGATGATCTGCGTCACACATGAAATGAAGTTCGCCCGCGAAGTCTCCGACCGCGTCGCCTTCTTCCACAAGGGCGTGATGGCCGAGATCGCGCCGCCGGAAACGCTTTTTGGCGCGCCAAAAGATCCCGAGCTGCAAAACTTCCTCGCCGCCACCCATTGAGGCCATGATGAAGACTGAAACCATGCCCGATGTCGTGGTGATCGGCGCCGGCGTCGTCGGGCTTTCGGCGGCCATCGCCGCCCAGGCGCGCGGCCTCTCCGTCACCGTGCTGGAGCGCGAGGCGCCGGCCGCCGGCGCTTCCGCCGGCAATGCAGGCGCCTTCGCCTTCACCGACATCCTGCCGCTCGCCTCGCCCGGCATTTTGAAGAAGGCGCCGAAATGGCTGCTCGACCCGCTCGGGCCGCTCAGCATTCCGCCGTCCTATGCCGTGCAGATCGCGCCGTGGATGTTCCGCTTCTGGCGCGCCTGCTCCGCCAGCCGCGTCGCCCATTCCACCGCCGCGCAGACCGCGCTGATGGACCTCTCCAGGGCGGCGCTGGAGCCTTTCCTCTGCGAGACCGGCACGGCCGCGATGCTGCGCAAGGAGGGCAATCTCCAGGTCTATGAAAGCCAGGCCGAACTGAACGCCTCGCTGCCCGGCTGGAAAGTGCGCGAAAAACACGGCATCGAATTCCACCATATGGACGCGAGCGCCATGGCGGCGGTCCAGCCCGGCCTCGCCGCGCGCTTCACCCACGGCACGTTCACGCCCGGTTGGTATTCGATCGCCGATCCAAAGCTCTACACGCTGGCGCTCGCCGATCATTTCCAAACCAAGGGCGGCGTCATCGAGCGGATGGAGGTTCTTGGCCTGCGCCCCGTCGACGGCGGCGTCGAGATCACCACCAGGAGCGGCACGCGCCGCGCGAAAAAGGTCGTGCTCGCGGCCGGCGCCTTTTCCCATCAGGTCGCGCGCAGCCTGGGCGAGACCATCCCGCTCGAAACCGAGCGCGGCTACAACACGACGCTGCCGCTCGACGCCTTCGACCTGCGCACCCAGGTCACCTTCGGCGGCCATGGCTTCGTCGTGACCCGGCTTTCGACCGGCATCCGCGTCGGCGGCGCGGTGGAGCTCGGCGGGCTGAAGCTGCCGCCGAACTTTCGCCGGTCGCAAGCCATGCTGGACAAGGCCCGCACCTTCCTGCCCGGCCTCAAGCCGGACGGCGGCGTGCAGTGGATGGGCTTCCGCCCGTCACTGCCCGACAGCCTGCCGGCGATCGGCCGTGCCCGCACGACGCCGAACGTCGTCTACGCCTTCGGCCACGGCCATCTCGGCCTCACCCAGTCCGCCGGCACCGCCCGCCTCGTCGCCGACCTGTTGACAGATCGCCAAACCGCCATCGACATAGTCGCCTTCTCGCCGCAACGTTTCTAAAGCATTTCCGCTTTTCTCCGAATCGCGAAAATGCTCTATCTCTTTGTTTTTACGCAATTCGCGGCAAGCAAAACCGGTTCCTTACTTTTGCTGGAATTGCTCTAGCCGCACAGGACCCGCCCCATGGCCGACCTTTTCGCCCGCAGCATTCTCCCCGGTATCGCGGCCGGTCCGGTCATTGCCGCGGGGGAGGCGCTGAGCTTCTGGGGCGGCGTCGACCCCGCCACCGGCAAGGTCATCGACGTGCACCACCCGCTGCACGGCGTCACGATCACCGGCGGCATCCTCATGATGCCGTCGAGCCGCGGCTCCTGCACCGGCTCCGGCGTGCTGCTCGATCTTGCCCTGACGGGCCGCGCGCCCGCCGCCCTCGTTTTCAGCGAGGCCGAGGACGTGCTGACGCTTGGCGCACTGATCGCGGCTGAAATGTTCGGCAAATCGCTGCCCGTGCTGCGCGTGTCGCGCGACGCCTTCGCAGCGCTCTGTCGCGAAAAAACGGCCCGGATCAGCGAGACTGCGATCGAGACCGACGCATTGACGATCCCGGTCACGCCGCCCGCGACCGCCACGCTCGACCTTACCCTCGACGACCGCGCCATGCTGGATGGCCGCGACGGCATCGCCGTGCAGCTCGCCATGCGCATCAACATCGCCATGGCGGCACAGCAGGGCGCCAAAAAACTCGTCGACGTGGTGCAGGGCCATATCGACGGCTGCATCTATGCCAGCCCCGCCAACCTGACATTCGCGGAAAAGATGGCCGAGATGGGCGCGAGCGTGCGCATCCCCACCACGATGAACGCCATCTCCGTCGACCGCGCCAACTGGCAGGCCCAGGGCGTTCCGGAGGATTTCGGCGACCCCGCCGCCCGCCTCGCCGATGCCTATGTGCGCATGGGCTGCCGTCCGACCTTCACCTGTTCGCCCTATCTCCTCGACAGCGCGCCAAAAACCGGCGAGGCCATCGCCTGGGCCGAATCCAACGCCGTGATCTTCGCCAACACCGTGCTCGGCGCCCGCACGGCGAAACATCCGGATTTCCTCGACCTCTGCATCGCGCTCACCGGCCGCGCGCCGCTCTCGGGCGTCTACCTCGACGAACACCGCAAGGCGTCCCGCATCATCGACGTCGACCTGCCGGAAAATATCGACGATGCCTTCTGGCCGCTCGTCGGCTATCTCGCCGGCCGCGCCGCGCCCGACGGCATCCCCCTTCTGCGCGGCCTCGCGGACGCAAAGCCGACGCAGGACGACCTGAAGGCGCTGTGCGCCGCCTTCGGCACCACCTCCGCCGCCCCGATGCTCCATATCGAGGGCGTCACGCCCGAAGCGAAAGAGGCCGCCGCCGCCAATGCCGATAGCACGACCATCACGCGCGCCGACATGATCAACGTCTGGACGATGTTCAACGGCGGCCCGGACAAGGTCGAACTCGTCGCCATCGGCAGTCCGCACGCCTCGCTTTCCGAATGCAGCGCCCTGGCGGATGCGCTGGGAGGCCGCAAGCGGCACAAGGACGTCACCGTCATCGTCACCGCCGGCCGCGACATCATGGCTGAAGCCGGCGACATTCTTACCCGACTAAGGGCAAGCGGCGTCCAGGTCATCCCGGACCTCTGCTGGTGCTCGATCTCCGAGCCGGTCTTCCCGCCGAAGACCCGCACCCTCATCACCAATTCCGGCAAATACGCCCATTACGGCCCCGGCCTCTCCGGCCGCACCGTCCGCTTCGGCAACCTCGCCGACTGCATCGAAGCGGCGCTGACTGGCCAGGTTCCCCCACGCCTGCCAGCCTGGCTCGCCTGACAAACGCCAAAAACGCCCGTCGCCGATTTCGGAGGCGGGCGAGACGAATCAACGAACGGCGGGGCACCGTGTTCGATGAGGCGTTTGCGTGTGCGGAGAGTCAGCGTTTTGCTGGGAAGAGATGGCGGACAGAGCGGGATTCGAACCCGCGATAGAGTCTCCCCTATACACACTTTCCAGGCGTGCGCCTTCAACCACTCGGCCACCTGTCCATCCGCTCGCAGCCGTCGGTCAATCCGGCGCGGACCGCTTTCCTGTTTCCATTCCGGCGAGACGGCGCGATATATACCGAGGTTTCACGCGGGATCAACCGCTTTCTGACAGATTCTTGAAGGTTCTTTCACGCACAGGTGCGAAGGATTGCAGAAGGTTGGCCGTCTTCCTATTTATAGGCAGGAATGAAGCGGAGCGAAATCGAGGCTCCCGCAGGCGGCACCAGGAGGGTGCGCGATGATACGATTCGTCTTGAGGGCCATCAGTCTTGTTGCCCTGGTCATCGCCGTCATGGCGGGGACGATCGACGCGATCCAGTCGGTTTCGGCCTCCGAGCCGGTGCTGACGCCCCTGGCGGTCGCCTGGAGCACGGCAAGCCCGGATACGATTGCACTCGTCGCCGACGGCATCATGCGCAACCTCCACCCCTATGCTTGGGATCCGGCGGCGATGTGGGTGCTGTCCCAGCCGGCCTTCGCCGTGCTGCTCGCCGTCTCGCTGTTCTTCTGGGTGATCGCCTACAAGCGCCCATCCCCCGCAGGCCGCTTCACCGCCTGACACCAACCCGCCGCCTTTCACGCGGCCCGGCCAGGAGGCCAGATATGTTCCTGATCGACATGTTCAACAAGAAGACCACCATGCCCGCGCCCGACGCTGCCCTGCCCGGCCGCGACCAGCCAATCCCGACATCCGCCACCCATTTCGTCAACGGGCGCCCGCTGCAAGGCCCCTATCCTGAGGGTTTCAAGACCGTGCTGCTCGGCATGGGCTGCTTCTGGGGTGCCGAACGCGCGCTTTGGAAGATCCCCGGCGTATGGGTGACGGCGGTCGGCTATTCCGGCGGCTTCACGCCCAACCCGACCTATCACGAGACGACGACGGGGCTGACCGGCCATACCGAAGTCGTGCTCGTCGTCTACGACCCGGCCGCAGTGTCCCTGGAAACGCTGCTGAAGACCTTCTTCGAGGCGCACGACCCGACCCAGGGCATGCGCCAGGGCAACGATATCGGTACGACCTACCGCTCGGCGATCTATCTCGACGACGAGGCGGACCTTGCCACGGCGCGCCACGCCCGCGACGTCTACCAGGCGGCGCTGACGGCCGCCGGGCGCACGGACCGCATCACCACGGAGATCGCCAAGGCAGGGCCGCTCTACTTCGCCGAGGACGTGCACCAGCAATATCTCGCCAAGAACCCGGGTGGCTATTGCAGCATGCGCGGCACGGGCGTCGCCTGCGCCATCGGCTGATTTCACAGATTTTTCATCAGGCTACGCGCCGCCGGGAATGGGTTTTCCGCCCACATTCCCGGCGGCTCATATTTTTTACCAACTGAAAAATTTCTGGTGAATTTTTCCCGGAGCCGTGCAAGGATGCCGCCAGCCTGACCCAAGGGAAAGGGTCGGTGGCTCCGTCGCGCGCCTTTTCGGGCGGTGCGCGGAAGGTCCCTATAAAACCAATAGCGAACAGGGCTGCACAATGAAAAAAACCCTTCTCACCCTTCTTGCCACCGCCGCCATGTCGGCAGGCGCCTTTGCCGCGGACATCAAGCCGGCGATCATCTACGACCTCGGCGGCAAGTTCGACAAGTCGTTCAACGAAGCAGCCTATAATGGCGCGGAAAAGTTCAAGGCCGAGACCGGCATCGAATACCGCGACTTCGAAATCGCCAATGACGCGCAGCGCGAGCAGGCGCTCCGCCGCTTCGCCAGCGACGGCAACAACCCGATCGTGATGGCCGGCTTCTCCTGGGCTGCCCAGCTCGAGAAGGTCGCAGCCGAATATCCGGACACCAAGTTCGCCATCATCGACATGGTCGTCGACAAGCCGAACGTACGCTCGGTCGTCTTCAAGGAAGAAGAGGGCTCGTGGCTCGCCGGCATCATGGCGGGCATGGCCTCCAAATCGAAGACCGTCTCATTCGTCGGCGGCATGGACATTCCGCTGATCCACAAGTTCGCCTGCGGCTATATCGGAGGCGCCAAGTCGCTCGGCGCTGACTACAATGTCCTCGAAGCCTATACGGGCACGACGCCGGATGCCTGGAACGACCCGGTCAAGGGCGGCGAAATCGCCAAGTCGCAGTTCGACCAGGGGTCTGACGTCGTCTACCATGCGGCAGGCGGCACGGGCGTCGGCGTTCTCCAGGCTGCGGCCGACGCCGGCAAGCTCGGCATCGGCGTCGATTCCAACCAGAACGCCCTTCACCCCGGCAAGGTTCTGACCTCGATGCTCAAACGCGTCGATGTCGCCGTCTACGACGCCTTCATCTCGGCCAAGGACGATACGTTCAAGCCCGGCATCAACGTGCTCGGCCTCAAGGAGAACGGCGTGGATGTCGCCATGGACGACAACAACGCCGCACTCGTCACCCCGGAAATGAAGGCCGCCGTCGACAAGGCGCGCGCCGATATCATCGCCGGCACGGTGAAGGTGCACGACTACATGTCGGACGAAACCTGCCCCTACTAAGCGGCATTGACGGCCCGTTTGCGTGAAAGCAGACGGGCCGATTCCGTTTTCCCTTACGCCTTAATAGTGCGGCGGGCGGGTAATGGCCGGGGCTTCCAGAGACCCCTCTGCCAGCGTGAGGAAACGTTCCGTCAACCGGTCGAGCTTTGAGCGGACCTGTTCGATCACGCGCCACTGCTCGGCGAGCTGGTCCGACATTTCCTCGATCGTCTTTGCCTGGTGGGCGATGTGCTCCTCCAGGCGGGCGATGCGGTCGTCTTCGGGAAGATCGGGCGTGGTCTTAGACGGTGTCATGGGGTGGTCCTCATCGCTCGCTGCCGGCAGCCCGAGCTATAGCGAGCGCAGCATCAACCCGCAATCAGGCTGGACAAGCACGGCGGAAGCAACAAGACTAAGACCGATCGGCCGGGAGGCCTGTCGGCCCTAAATCCCCGTAAGAGTGGATCGTCATGAGCGAATTGGCAATCGAACTGAAGGGCATCGACAAGAGCTTCGGCCTCGTCCACGCCAACCGGAACATCAACCTGAAGGTCCGCAAGGGCACCATTCACGGCATCATCGGCGAAAACGGCGCCGGCAAATCCACCCTCATGTCGATCCTCTACGGCTTCTACCAGGCCGACCACGGCGACATCGTGATCGACGGCAAGACGGTCAATATCCGCGATCCGAATGCTGCCATCGCCGCAGGCATCGGCATGGTGCACCAGCATTTCATGCTGGTCGAGAATTTCACCGTGCTGGAAAACATCATGCTCGGCGCGGAAGAGAGCCAGATCCTCAATGCCGGCATCACCAAGGCGCGCGCCGAGCTGAAGCGGCTCGAAAAGGAATATGCGCTGGAGGTCGATCCGGACGCCGTCATCGAGGAACTGCCGGTCGGCATCCAGCAGCGCGTGGAAATCCTGAAGGCGCTCTACCGCCGGGCCGATATCCTCATTCTCGACGAGCCGACGGGCGTGCTGACGCCTCCGGAAGCGGACCACCTGTTCCGCATCCTCGGTCAGTTGAAGGACGAGGGCAAAACGGTTCTCCTCATCACCCACAAGCTGCGCGAGATCATGGCGATCACCGACGAGGTCTCCGTCATGCGCCGCGGCGAGATGGTGGCGACGCGCACGACGAAGGACACCTCCGTCGAGGAGCTGGCCGAGCTGATGGTCGGCCGGCGCGTGTTGCTGCGTGTGGAAAAGGGCGAGGCAAAACCGGCGGACGTGAAATTCTCCGTCAAGAACCTGACGGTGCGCGACAGCCGCGGCGTAACCATGGTCGACGACGTGTCCTTCGATATCCGCGCTGGCGAGATCGTCGGCATTGCAGGCGTTGCCGGCAACGGCCAATCGGAACTGCTGGAGGCGATCTCCGGCATCCGCCGCGCCAAATCCGGCACGGTGCTGCTCAACGGCAGCCCGATCGACGTCACCGGCAATGCCGACCCGGCAGAGCTGCGCAAACGCGGCCTGGCGCATGTGCCGGAGGACCGCCACCATGTCGGCCTCGTCCTGAAATTCGAGGAAAGCGAAAACGCCATCCTTGGCTATCACGACGACCCGAAATACCGCAAAGGCCTGCTGCTCGATGTCGACGCCATCCGCGCCGATGCGGAGGAGAAGATCGCGGCCTATGACATCCGCCCGCCGAATCCGCGGTTGAAAACCGCCAATTTCTCTGGCGGCAACCAGCAGAAGATCGTGCTGGCGCGCGAGATGGAGCGCAATCCCGACGTGCTGATCATTGGGCAGCCGACGCGCGGCGTCGATGTCGGCGCGATCGAGTTCATTCACAAGCGCATCATCGAGATGCGCGACCAGGGCAAGGCGGTGCTGCTCGTCTCGGTGGAGCTGGACGAGATCCGCGCGCTTTCCGACCGTATTCTGGTGATGTTCGCCGGCCGCGTCGTCGGCGAGCGCCTGCCGGATGCCACCGAAGGAGAGCTTGGCCTGTTGATGGCCGGCGTGGAAGGCCGGAAGGAGGCCGCGGAATGAGTGTTCCTTACGCGAAACTGCCGGCCTGGGCCGAATATGGCCTGATCCCGCTCGTCAACCTCGCCGTCGCCTTCCTGATTTCCGGCCTCGTCGTCTTGATCGTCGGCGAAAGCCCGCTGGAAGCCGCCTACCACATGATCAACGGCGCCTTCGGGCGCGGTGAATATATCGGCTTCACGCTCTACTACACGACCACCTTCATCTTCACCGGCCTTGCCGTGGCGGTCGCCTTCCACTGCGGCCTGTTCAACATCGGCGGCGAAGGCCAGGCCTATATCGGCGGCATCGGCGTGGCGCTCGCCTGCCTCTCCTTCGACCGCGTGCTGCCCTGGTATCTCCTCTTCCCGATCGCCATTCTCGGCGCAGCCCTTTTCGGCGCGCTTTGGGCGATGATCCCCGGCTGGCTGCAGGCCAAGCGCGGCAGCCATATCGTCATCACGACGATCATGTTCAACTTCATCGCCGCCAGCCTGATGAACTACCTGCTCAACCGGGTGTTCAAGCCGCTCGGCTCCATGTCGCTCGAAACCCGCACCTTCGAGGCGGGCGGCCAGCTGCCGAAACTCGACTGGCTGATGTCGATCTTCGGCCTTTCCGTCGGCTCCGCGCCGTTCAACATCTCCTTCCTGCTGGCGCTGGTTGCCGCCTTCGGCGTCTGGGTGCTGATCTGGCGCACAAGGCTCGGCTACGAGATGCGCACGATGGGCCATAGCCCCGCGGCCGCGCGCTACGCCGGCATCAAGGAAGCCAGGATCATCGTCATCGCCATGATGATCTCCGGCGGGCTTGCCGGCATGATGGCGCTGAACCCGATCATGGGTGAGCAATTCCGCATGCAGCTCGATTTCGTGCAGGGCGCCGGCTTCGTCGGCATCGCGGTGGCGCTGATGGGGCGCTCGCATCCGGCGGGCATCATCCCCGCGGCGCTGCTCTTCGGCATGCTCTACCAGGGCGGGGCGGAAATCTCCTTCGAGATGCCCTCCATCTCGCGTGACATGATCGTCATCATCCAGGGTCTCGTCATCCTGTTTGCCGGCGCGCTGGAGCACATGTTCCGCCCGGCCATCACGCGGGTCGTGCTGGCGCTTTCGCCGAAAACCCGCGACGTTGCCGCCACCAAGGGAGCCTGATGCCATGGAATTCTTTCAGGTCTTCATCGAACTTGCGCAATCGACCGTCCGCGTCTCGACGCCGCTGATCCTCGCCGCCCTTGCCGGCCTCTTCACCGAACGCGCCGGCGTCTTCGACATCGGCCTCGAGGGCAAGATGCTCGGCGCTGCCTTCGCCGCCGGCACTGTCGCCTATCTCACGCAATCCGTGACCATGGGCCTGCTTGCCGCCGTGCTGGTCTCCGTGCTGCTCTCGCTGGTGCATGGCTATGCCTCGATCACCCAGCGCGGCAGCCAGATCGTCTCCGGCGTCGCGATCAACTTCGTTGTCGCGGGCTCCACCGTCATCCTCGGCGAGGCCTGGTTCCGCCAGGGCGGGCGCACCCCGGCGCTCACCGAAGACGGCCGCTTCGGCAGGATCACGCTGCCCTTCGCGGATGCGGTGCGCGAAGTGCCGATCCTCGGGCCGCTCTATTCCGGCCTGCTCTCCGGCCATTCCCCGCTGACCTACCTCGCCTTCCTGATGGTGCCGGCGAGCTGGTGGATCCTTTACCGTACCCGCTTCGGCCTGCGCCTGCGCGCCGTCGGCGAGAACCCCGGCGCGGTCGATACCGCCGGCATTTCGGTGATCTGGCTGCGCTACCGCGCCGTCATCTGCTGCGGCATCCTGTGCGGCATTGCTGGCGCCTACCTGTCGCTTTCAGCGAACGCCGGCTTCACCAAGGGCATGACGGCGGGCAAGGGCTATATCGCGCTCGCCGCGCTGATCTTCGCCAAGTGGCGGCCGAAGAACATTCTCTTCGCCTGCCTGCTCTTCGGCTTCCTCGATGCCTTCGCCATCCGCTACCAGGGTTACGCCTTCCCGCTGATCGGCAAGGTGCCGGTACAGTTCATGCAGGCGCTGCCCTATATCCTGACCGTGATCCTGCTTGCAGGCTTCATCGGCAAGGCCATTCCGCCGAAGGCCGGCGGCGTGCCCTACGTCAAGGAGCGATAAAACATGTCCCACGACCTCTTCGAGGCGGCGCGCGCGGCGATGGCCTTCGCGCATGCGCCCTATTCCAAATTCCCCGTCGGCGCGGCCATCCGCGCCGAGGACGGCAAGATCTATGCCGGCGCCAATATCGAGAACCTGTCCTTCCCCCAGGGCTGGTGCGCCGAGCCGACCGCGATCAGCCACATGATCATGGCCGGCAACAAGAAGATCGTCGAGATGGCGGTGATTGCGGAAAAACTGCCGCTCTGCCCGCCCTGCGGCGGCTGCCGGCAGAAGATCGCGGAATTCGCGACGGCGAAGACGCCGATCTATCTCTGCGACGAGAACGGCGTGAAGAAGACCATGACCATGGAAGAGCTCCTGCCGCATGGTTTTGCCACGGACGTAATCGGATGAGCGCGCACACGACAGAACTGCTGCGCGCCCGCCTCGGCGGCGTGCTGCCGCGTTATGGCATCGTGCTCGGCTCGGGGCTCGGCTCGCTGGTGGAAGCGGTCGCAAACCCGCTGCACATTCCCTATTCCGACCTGCCGAGTTTTCCGGTCAGTTCCGTCTCCGGCCATGCCGGCGAGATGGTCATCGGCTATCTCGGCGAGGTCCCGGTCATCATGCTGTCCGGCCGCGTGCACTATTATGAACGCGGCGATGCCAATGCCATGCGCACGCCCATCGAAGTGCTGAAGGGGCTTGGCGTCACCTCGCTAATCCTCACCAATTCGGCGGGGTCGCTGCGCGAAGACATGCCGCCCGGCTCGGTCATGCGGATTTCCGATCACATCAATTTTTCGGGCGCGAACCCGCTGATCGGCATCGAGAGCGACGACCGTTTCGTCGGCATGACCAATGCCTATGATGCCGGGCTTGCCGCCCGGATGGAGGCGGCAGCGCAGAAACTCGGCATCCCGCTGTCGAGCGGCGTCTACATGTGGTTCTCCGGCCCGAATTTCGAAACGCCGGCGGAAATCCGCATGGCCCGGGTTTTCGGCGCCGACGCCGTCGGCATGTCGACCGTGCCGGAAGTGCTGATCGCCCGCCATCTCGGCCTCGATGTCGCCGCCGCCTCGGTCATCACCAATTTCGGCGCCGGCATGACGGGTGGCGAACTCAGCCATCACGAAACCAAGGACATGGCCCCGATCGGCGGAAAGCGGCTTGCCGCTATCCTTGCGGAAATGATCGCGGGCGGAGGCAATGAAAATGCATGAGGACGACACCAAGGCGATCGCGCGACAAGCGCTCTCCCTGCTCGACCTGACGGACCTCAACGACGACAGCAATGCGGCGGCCATCGAAAAGCTCTGCGCCCAGGCGCAGACACCCTTCGGCAACACGGCCGCCATCTGCATCTGGCCGCGCTTCGTCGCGCAGGCGCGGGGCATTCTCGGCAAAGGCCATGCGGTGAAGATCGCGACCGTGGTCAACTTCCCCGCCGGAGACCTGGCGGTTGCCGAGGTGATCGCCGAGACGAAGCAGGCAATTGCCGACGGCGCCGACGAGATCGACCTCGTCATCCCCTACCGCGACTTCATTATCGGCGACGAAGCGGCAGTGGTGGAAATGGTGGAAGCCGTGAAAGCGGCCTGCACGCCGCCGATCCTTCTCAAGACAATCCTGGAGACCGGCGCGCTGAAAGACCCGGCGCTGATCCGCGAGGCCTCCGATCTCGCGATTACCGCAGGCGCGGATTTTATCAAGACCTCGACCGGCAAGTTTGCCGTCAACGCCACCCTGCAAGCCGCCGAGATCATGCTGAATGCCATCAAGGCCAGTGGCAAGCCGGTCGGTTTCAAACCGGCGGGCGGCGTGCGCACCGTCGCCGATGCCGGCGACTATCTGGCACTTGCCGCCTCGATCCTCGGCGAAGGCTGGGCAACGCCCGAGACCTTCCGCTTCGGCGCGTCCGGCCTGCTCGGCGATATCCTGGCCACGCTCGGCGGCCAGCCCGCGCCGGCCGCGCCCGCGAGCTACTGAAGATGCTCCCGCAGGAGACGATCCGTCGAAAGCGCAACGGCGAGCCCCTCGCCCCGGAAGACATCGCCCGCTTCATGGCGGGCGTGACGGATGGCAGCGTCTCCGAGGGGCAGGTGGCGGCCTTCGCCATGGCCGTCTGGTTCAACGGGATGGCGCGCGAGGAGACCGTGGCGCTGACGCTCGCCATGCGCGATTCGGGCGACGTGCTCGACTGGTCGGACATAGACCGGCCGATCGCCGACAAACATTCGACCGGCGGCGTCGGCGACAATGTCTCGCTGATGCTGGCGCCGATCGCGGCCGCCTGCGGGCTCGCCGTGCCGATGATCTCCGGCCGCGGCCTCGGCCATACCGGCGGCACGCTCGACAAGCTGGAATCGATCCCCGGCTACACGATCATGCCCTCCGCGGACCTCTTCCGCCGCACGGTGAAGGACGTTGGCTGCGCGATCATCGGCCAGACCGCCGACCTCGCCCCCGCTGACAAGCGCATCTACGCGATCCGCGACGTCACCGCGACGGTCGATTCCGTGCCGCTGATCACCGCATCCATCCTCTCCAAGAAGCTCGCGGCAGGCCTGCAATCGCTGGTGCTCGACGTGAAGGTCGGCAACGGCGCCTTCATGGCGGATGCGGCGGAAGCCGAAACGCTCGCCCGCTCGCTGGTCGCGGTGGCGAACGGCGCGGGCGTCAAGACCTCTGCCCTCATCACCGACATGAACCAGCCGCTGGCGAACGCCGCCGGCAATGCTGTCGAGATCGCCAATTGCATTGCCTTCCTGAAAGGCGAGAAGGCCGGCACGCGGCTGGAGCGCATCGTGCTCGCTTTCGCCGCGGAAATGCTGGTGCTTTCCGGGCTTGAGGCAGATATGACTACGGCCGAAGCGAAGGCAGCTCAGGCACTCGCCGGCGGCGCGGCCGCAGAGATTTTCGGGCGCATGGTGCATGCGCTCGGCGGCCCCGCCGACCTGCTGGAAAAGCCCGAGACTTACCTTTCGGCCGCCCCGATCATCCGCCCGGTCACGACATCGGAAGCCGGCTATCTGGTTTCCTGCGATACGCGCGGCGTCGGGATGGCGGTCATCGAGCTCGGTGGCGGGCGCAGCCGGCCGGACGACACGATCGACCACCGCGTCGGCTTCGATCGGTTGTTACCGCTCGGCACGAAGGTGGAAAAAGGCGACGAGATCGGCCGGGCACACGCCGTAAACGAGACGGATGCCGCGCGCGGCGCCGAGCGACTTGCCGGCCTTTACCGGATCGCACCGCAAGCGCCGGCGACGTCTCCCGATATCCTGACGCGCATCAGCGCGTAAGGTGCAGCCTGCCGTCTTCGACGCGGTAGGAGGAAAGGCCCTTCAGGAAACTCATGCCGATCAGCGTGCCGGAGAGCGCCTTGTCTTCCAGCACCATGGCGCCGATGTTTTCCATGCGCACCGGGCCGATCTCGATCCGGTCGAGGCGGATATAGGCGGCGCGCGCCTTGCCGTTGGCGGTATCGACGGCATAGCGGAAATCGAGGTCGGACCGGGCGATGCCAATGCGCTGCGCCGTCGAGACGTTGATGGCGACCATGCTGGCGCCGGTATCGACCATGCCCTCTTCCTTGCGGCCGTTGAGGGCGAAGAGGCCGGTGAAATGGCCGTTCGGATCCGCATCGATCACCGCGCTGCGATTGCCGGTATAACGCGCCGCGCCCTGCCCCGTCTGCACGGCCGCCGTCTCGACCTTCGCCGCCGGTTTGTCGTCGGTCGATTCGAGATAACGGGTCGCGACGTCAGGCACGAAGGCCGCGGTGACAATCACGGCACCGGTGACAAAAGCGAGGCTGCGGACGGACATGGGCGGGTCTCCGGAAGATCTGTCCCGAAATAACACGCATCCGGCTAACGGACGGCAAAAGGGGCACCCGACGGCGCCCCTCTCCACGATCTTCGTTCGGCTTGGTAAAGCGCCGGTTAACGGCTCACTTCGTCCCGTACATGCGGTCGCCCGCGTCGCCCAGTCCGGGCACGATGTAGCCCTTCTCGTTGAGTTGGCGGTCGATGGAGGCCGTGTAGACCGGCACGTCCGGATGATGCGCGCGAAAGCTCTTGATGCCTTCGGGGGCGGCCAGCAGGCAGAGGAAGCGGATGTTCGTTGCGCCGCGGCTCTTCAGCGTGTCGATGGCGGCGATGGCCGAATTGCCGGTCGCCAGCATCGGATCGACGACGATGACGAGGCGTTCGTCGATGCTGTCGGGCGCCTTGAAAAAATACTCGACCGCTTCGAGCGTCTCATGGTCGCGGTAGACGCCGATATGGGAGACGCGGGCCGAGGGCACCAGCTCCAGCATGCCTTCCAGCAGACCGTTGCCGGCGCGCAGGATGGAGGCGAAGACCAGCTTCTTGCCTTCCAGCACCGGCGCGTCGATCACTTCCAGCGGCGTCTCGATGCGCTGGGTGGTGAGTTCCAGGTCGCGTGTGACTTCGTAGCAGAGCAGCGTGGAGATCTCGCGCAGCAGGCGGCGGAAGCTGCCGGTCGAGGTTTCCTTCTTGCGCATGATGGTCAGCTTGTGCTGCACGAGCGGGTGATCGATGACTGTGACGCCGTCCATGGCCAACCTTCCCAAATTGAGTAAACGCCTCTTTTTCCACGGAACGGCTGAGGGCCGCAAGAGAAGACAGCCGGCCGCGGGCAACATCCCCAGCCGGAACACGCCTCAAAGCTTCGCCAGCAACGCCTGCCGCGTCGGCTCGTCCACAAAGGCCGCCTCAATGGCGGTGCGCGTCATGCCGAGGATTTCTGCCTCGCTGAAGCCCATGATCGTCGCAGCGACCTCGTATTCGCGGGCGAGCGAGGTGTGAAAGAAGGGCGGATCGTCGGAATTGAGCGTGACGCGCACGCCGGCTTCGTGAAGCGCCCGCAGCGGATGGCTATCGAAATCGGGGAAGACATTCAGCGCGACATTCGAGCCTGGGCAGACTTCCAGCACGACGCCCTCATCCGCCAGCCGCTTGACCAGATCCGCATCCTCAATGGCGCGCACGCCATGGCTGATGCGGGCGGGGCGGACATGGTCGAGCGCGTCGCGCACGCTGAAGGCGCCGGAGAGTTCGCCGGCGTGGATGGTGATGCCGAGGCCGGCGTCGCGGGCGATATCGAAGGCGCGGGTGAAATCGGCGACGCGGTGCATGCGCTCCTCGCCGGCCAGATTGAAGCCGGTAATCAGCGGATGCGGCCGGCGCGCGGCATATTCCGCCGCCTTCACCACCCGTTCCGGCCCGAAATGGCGGATACCCACGATGAGGAGACGCGTCTCGATGCCGGTCTTCGCCTTGGCGCGCTCGGCGCCCTCGGCGAGGCCGCGCACATAAGCATCGGCACCGATGCCGACGGCGTCGCCCTGGTCAGGCGAGACGATCAGCTCGCTGTAGATGGCACCTGCTTCGGCGATCTCGGTGAGGTAGGTTTCGGCGAGCAGCGCATAATCCTCCTCGTCCCGAAACAGGTTGGCGGTCGCGTCATAGCTCTGCACGAAGCTGGTGAAATCCTGCCAGGCATAGGCGCCGTCGCGGATGAAGGCGGAGGTGTCGACGCGGTAGCGTTCGGCCTGGGCAAGCGCCAGGGCCGGCGGGGTGGCGCCTTCGATATGGCAGTGCAGCTCCGCCTTGGGCATGGTCTTCGTCACAAAAAGCTCCTTCCGTGCGGACCCGGCGCAATGCCGAGGTGACGGGCAATACTCTCGCCGATATCGGCGAAGGTCGTGCGGGTTTCAAGCAGGCGCGAGCGGATGCCCGGGCCGAAACTCATGATCGGCACGCGCTCGCGCGTATGGTCCGTGCCGCGCCAGGTGGGGTCGCAGCCGTGGTCGGCGGTGAGGATGACGATATCGCCGGGCTTCAGCTTGCGGTCGACCTCTGGCAGGCGGCGATCGAAGGCTTCCAGCGCCGCCGCATAGCCGGCGACGTCGCGGCGGTGGCCGTAGAGCATGTCGAAATCGACGAAATTGGTGAAGACGAGATCGCCGTCCTCCGCCTTGTCCATCACGTCGAGCGTGGCGTCGAGCAGGGCCATGTTGCCGTTCGCCTTGGTGAGCTTGCCGATGCCCTGATGGGCGAAGATATCGCCGATCTTGCCGACGGCGCGCACGGTGCGGCCGGCCTCGCTGAGCCGGTCGAGCAGCGTCGGCTCCGGCGGCAGCACGGAATAGTCGCGGCGGTTGCCGGTGCGCTCGAAGGTCTCCGGCGTCTCGCCGACGAAGGGCCGCGCGATGACTCGGCCGATACGCCCGCCCGGCCGCTCGTCGAGGATTTTTCGCACGGTCTCGCAGAAAGCCAACAGACGGTCGAGGCCGAAATAGCGCTCGTGGGCGGCGACCTGGAAAACGGAGTCGGAGGAGGTGTAGCAGATCGGCCGGCCGGTGCTGGCGTGCTCCCAGCCGTGGCGGGCGATGATATCCGTGCCCGAGGCGTGGCAATTGCCGAGAATGCCCGGCACGTCGCCTGCCGCGCAGATGGCCTTCACAAGCTCCGGTTCAAAGGCATCGCCTTCGGCGGGAAAGTAGCCCCAGTCGAAGGTGACGGGCGTGCCGGCGATCTCCCAATGGCCCGACGGCGTGTCCTTGCCGTTCGAGACCTCGCTTGCCGCCCCATGGAGGCCGAAGACGCGCGGCGGCACGTCCATGCCCGGCGGAAATCGGCCTGTCGCGGCGCGGGCGGCGTGCAGCAGGCCGAGCGCCGACATGTTGGGAAGCTTCAGCGGCCCCTGCCGCAGCCCCGGCCGGTCGGCGACACCCGCCGCGCAGAATTCGGCGATATGGCCGAGCGTATCGGCACCGAGATCGCCGAAGGCCGCCGCATCCGGGCCGCCGCCGATGCCGAAGGAATCGAGAACGAAGAGGAAGGCTCGCGCCATGGAATCACCTGTCGTCTGTCCGTGTCCGCCTTCTGAAGAGCGGATCAACCGCCTTCTAAAGAGCGGATGAACTGACTGACATGACACGGGCGTCATGAAGGGTTCAAGCGAAATCGGCAGGGCGGGCGGGCGCGCTCAGCAGTCGGGGCAGGCGATCGAAGAGCCCTGGCGCAGGCCGAAATAACTCGTCTTGCTGAGCGTGATGTTGTTGAGCTTTGCGGAGAGGTTTGGCGCCATGAGCAAAATCTTGTGCGGTATGCCCAGTTCGGTGCGCACGAAGAATAGGCTCTTGGCGCCTTCTATATGGCTCGGCAGGACCACGGCGGTGCCCTTGACATAGGGTTGCCCTTTGCTCTGGTCCCGCGACCAGGCGACCGTTGCCTTGCCATCCGCATCAATGGTGACGCCGGTGATCTTCAGGGTGTAACCGGTGGCCTGCGGGAAGGGCGCGATCACGCTTGCAGTTACGTCCTTCATCGTGTCCAACACCGCGGCATTGGTCGAACCGTTCTGTGTGACCAAATCGGAAACGGTGCTGGCCGCGCGACTGACCTTGCGCGACAGGGTGAAACCGACGGTGATTTCGAAAGCGCTGACATAGGCCATGATCATCAGCGGGGCGACGATCGCGAATTCGATGGCTCCGACACCACGCCGATCCTCGACGAAACGACGCAGCCTGAGGAGGATGCCGCGCTTCATGGGTAGTCCTCATTCTGCACAACGGCTGTCGCGATCATCAGGTAGTTCTGGCGAGTGCCATCAGCCCCGCGAAAATTGGAGACATAGGGGCGGATGACGTCCGTCACGATATCCCAGCGATAATAAGCGCGTATCAAGTTGATGGAGCGCTTGCCGCCTGGCAAAAACTTGTTGGCCGCATTGAGCTCTGCGATCGTCTTCGGGACGGTTTTCGGAATGTCCGAATAGGTCGCGAAACTTTGCACCTGAATGAACAGTTTGTCCGCTTTTTTGAGCTCGCCGGCCGAGCAGGGCATCAGGATCGAGATTTCGGCGCAGAAGGTCTTGCGGAAGTCCTCCTCGCTCATGGTTGAACGGATTTCGCCGGTCCTGATCTTGCGCGCCATCGTGTCAGTAGCGCCGGCGAGGAGCTGCTCTGCGGAAAAGGCGATGAAGGTCTCAAGCGAGGCGAAGACGATCATGAAGAACGGAAGGCTGAGAATTGCTATTTCCATTGCCGTCGCGCCATCGCGACCGGCAAGGAAACGGCCGAACAGACCCTTCATCGGCCTCCGGCGGGTGGTTGCATCATGATCGAGCGACATCGCGATCCGTTCCCAGATATTGGACACGGCGAGATTAGGTGACAGACCGTTTATATTTCGTGTGTGTGGAGCCGAAGAATTGAACGGTTTCCCGCATTTGGACGCCCGAAGCGGGACGCGCCCTCAGCCGCCCGAATTGGTCCTGGCGACATGCTCCTCACAATTTGGCGTGCAGGAGAGAACGGAGCGGTCGGTCTGGCGGAAGACGCGTACCGTATTGCCTTCGTCGATCGAGACGAGGATGCGCTCGTCGACGATCGCATTACCGTCCGCATCGAGCAGCACGAGGTTGGTGGTTCCGAAGTTTCGGCCGGTGAGTACGATGGTTTGCGCATCCGCTACCGTCGCGTCGGCGACGTCGGCGTTGCCGATGATCACCTTGCTGACCGGGCGGTCGAGCTTGAGCACGCGAGCATGATCCATGTAGACACGCATCAACGGCTCTTCGGCAAGCGCCGGCGCGGCCGTCGACACGATAACAATGGCGGCTGTCGCAAGCTTTGCGGCTGCTACGGCGAAGGTCCAGTCGCGTCCCATAAACATTCATCCCGGTAAGAAAACAGGGATAGCATCGCCGTGAATGGTGAACGAAGGTTTAAACCGGTCGCTAGGCTTGTCGATTTATGAATCCGCCCGGCAAACCGGATCTGCGTCCAACCGGCGGATCGTTCTAGGGAATCCGCGCGCGTAAGGGGATTTAACCAATTGGTCACCCTATTTCCCGCAGGCAGGCGCTAACCTATTGTTAACCCATTTCTTTAAGCCGATGGAAATGGCCGACCTGTAGGTTGCAATCATCCGAACAACGGAAACAGTTGGCGGACGTGCTGAACCAACATCGTGGAGCTAGGAGAATACCATGACCAAGATTTTCGCTCGCCTTATGAAGGACGAATCGGGCGCAACTGCTATCGAGTACGGCCTGATCGCTGCCCTGATTTCCGTTGCTCTCATCACCGGCGCTACCGCGCTGGGCAACTCGCTCAACTCCACCTTCAGCAAGCTGGGTGGCAAGCTGACGAACGCCGTGGACAAGACCGCGCCGTAAGCTGAAGCGGCTTCATTGCGCTTATCTGGAAAGCCGCCTCCAAAAGGCGGCTTTCCGTTTTCCAGACGTTATCCTTTCCGAAACGGATCCAGCGTATTCTTCGCCAAAAGGAGAGCAGCGTGACCCAGGCCATCATCTTCGTGGTATTTCCGCTCTGCCTTGCGCTCGCGGCCGTTTCCGATTTCCTGACAATGCTTATCCCCAACAGGGCTTCGGCGATCCTGCTTGCCGCCTTCATCATCGTTGCGCCGCTGGCAGGCCTCGGACTGACGGACATCGCGATGCATCTGGCCGCCGGCCTTGTTGTCTTTGCCGTTTGCTTCACGCTGTTCGCCTTCAACGTTATGGGTGGCGGCGATGCGAAGCTTCTGACGGCGAGTGCCGTGTGGTTCGGCCTGACCTTCTCGCTTGTCGAATACCTGATCTACGTTTCCATCTTCGGCGGGTTCCTCACTTTCGCGATCCTGGCATTGCGTTCGAACACGAACCTGATCCTGGCCACCGGCCTGCCCATTCCCAACCATCTCCTCAAGGCGACGAAAGTCCCCTACGGCATCGCGATCGGGATTGGTGCGTTCGCCGCTTATCCGACGTCGCCGTTGATGCTTGCCGCCCTCGGCAGCGCCGGCTGATAGCTCTACCTTTCCATAGGGAACATGCGCCACCCCGGGTTGAAACGCCCGGGGCGAAGCCGTTCCGGCGGATGGCGGCGTCAACCCGTCGTTAACCATAGCCGTAAGGCAGCTATTAACCATAATTATACCATTGCCGGTCAATGTGGGCGGATAGAACTGTCCGCAGCCCCAGGGAATCCACATGAGACCGGCGCGAATCATCATTCTGGCAGTGGCCGTCGTTTCGGCCGGCGTCGCAGGCCTCCTGGCCTTGCAGATCGCCGGCGGCGGCACGCCCGCCCTGCCCGAGGCCGTCGTCGAGCGCGAGCCGACGATCAACGTGCTTGTGGCCAAGGAAAGCCTGCCGGTCGGCGCGCGCCTTAATCCGGAAATACTCGCGTGGACGGCATGGCCGGAAAGCTCGGTGGTCGAAGGATTCATTACCGACCAGAACCGGCCCGACGCGATGGAGACGCTCAACGGTGCGGTGGTGCGCCTGCCGGTGTTCAATGGTGAACCGATCCGCCAGGAGAAGATCGCCGATTCAAGCAATCGCATCATGTCGTCGCTGCTTCCCTCCGGTAAGCGCGCCGTCGCAACAGAAATTTCTGTGGCAACGGGTGCAGGCGGTTTCATCCTGCCGAACGACCGCGTCGACGTGATCATGGTGCGCAAAAGCGCAGAAGGTTCGTACATCACCGAGACCGTGCTGGCGAACGTGCGCGTGCTTGCCATCGACCAGCAGATCCAGGAAAACGAGGACGGCTCGAAGGCCGCCATCGGCACCACCGCTACACTCGAACTCACCCCCGACCAGACCAAGGTGATTGCCGTCGCCCAGCAGATGGCCGAGCGCCTGTCGCTGGCGCTGCGCAGCGTGGCGGACGCCCAGGAGCCCGATACGGGTGCGGCCGACTACCTGCTCAGCGGCGGCGACGGCATGCCGATCATCCAGGTGATCAAGACCGGTGAAATCGTCAATGGCGGTTCGCCCGCGACACAGAAGTGACCAGGAGCTGACCGTGTTTGGAATCGCAAAAACTTTTCGAGCTTCCGTCGCGGGTGGACTGAGTTTCTGCCTGGCGTTTTCCGGCATGCCGGGCCTCGAGGGCGCGGGCGTCGCGACCGCGCAAGCATCCACCGCGTCGGTCATCCGCATTACCAGCAGCGGCCCCGGTGCCCGCAAGTCTGTAAAGCTTGGCCTTAACAAGGCAATCGTCGTCGATCTGCCGACCGACGCGCACGACATCCTTGTCGCGGATCCAGTCAAGGCTGACGCCGTCACCCGCACGTCGCGCCGCATCTATCTCTTCGGCAAGGAAGTCGGCCAGACCAACATTTTCATCTTTGGGCCGGGTGGCGAGGAGATCGTCAGCATCGACCTGAATGTCGAGCGCGACATCGACGGCCTGCAAGCGAACCTGCGCCGCTTCATCCCCGACTCCGACATCGAAGTCGAGATCATCTCGGACAATATCGTGCTGAACGGCACGGTGCGCACGCCACAGGATGCCGCCCAGGCGACGCGTCTTGCGGAAATCTTCCTGAAAGGCGGCGAGGCCACGACCCGCACGATCGTCTCCCAGGGCAACAACGGCGATTCCGCGATCTTCGGCGAAGCGCGCCGCAGCTCGCAGGTCGTCAACATGCTGAAGATCGATGGCGAGGACCAGGTCACGCTGAAGATCACCGTGGCGGAAGTCAGCCGCCAGGTGCTGAAGCAGCTTGGTTTCAGCGGTTCCATCGGGGGATCGAACGGCGGCATATCGTTCCGCAATCCAACGAATCTTGCCGGCGCAGCGGACTGGCTGGCCAATGGTGCCGCCAACGGGACGCTCGGTGGCCTGTCGCTTGCCGGCAGCATGAACGCCATGGAACAGGCCGGCGTCATGCGCACGCTCGCCGAACCGAGCCTCACCGCCATTTCCGGCGAAGAAGCGAGGTTTTATGTCGGCGGCGATTTCCGCCTTCCCACCGAGCAAACGATCGGGGAAGGTGAGGATGGCAAAGGCCCGACGATCAGCCGCACGCTCTCGGAGGTCGAATACGGTATTCGGTTGAACTTCCGTCCCGTTGTACTGTCACCCGGCCGCATTAGCTTGCGGATCGAAACCGAGGTCTCGGAGCCGACCTTTGAAGGCTCTTCTGCCTTTGGAGGGACTATCGATTCTGGTGGAAACGGCATTCCCGGCATGAACGTGCTCGGCATCCGCCGCCGCGAGGCTTCCACCAGCGTCGAGCTGCCGTCGGGCGGCTCCATCGTCATCGCCGGCCTCGTCAAGGACGATATCCGCCAGGCGGTGTCGGGTCTGCCGGGCCTCTCGAAGATCCCGATCTTCGGCACCCTGTTCCGCTCGAAGGATTTCGTGCGTAACGAGACGGAAATGGTCATCATCGCGACGCCTTATCTCGTGCGGCCTGTCGCACGCACCGCGCTCTCGCGTCCGGATGACAATTTCAACGCCACTAACGACGCGGCAAGCTTCTTCCTCGGCAAGGTGAACAAGATCTACGGTCGCAAGGAAGAGGCGATGCCCTCGGGCAACTACCACGGCTCCATCGGCTTCATCTACAAGTGACGGGACGGAAGATGCGCGACAACAATAGCCAGATCCGACTTCCCGCAAGGAACCGCACCATGCACAAGCCGATGCGCGCTGCGCTTGCAGCGACCCTCATTCTCTCGGCCGCGGCCCTTTCCGGCTGCGGTGCGCGCCCGGACCGGTCCACGACGGGGTCGATCCCGGACGACTACCGCACGCGCCATCCGATCGTGCTGTCTGAGACCGCGCAGACCATGGACATTCCGATCGCCACCGGCGACCGGGCGCTGACGGTTGCCATGCGTGACAACATCCGCGGTTTCGCCGCCGACCATCTCGCCAAGTCGCGCAGCGCCGTGCAGATCATGCTGCCGGCCGGATCGGCTAACGCGGCCACGGCCGACCACTTGCGCAAGGATATCCGCGCGACCCTCGTCGGCGCCGGCTTGAAACGCGACCAGCTGATCGAGACGCGTTACGATGCAAGCGGCTACGGATCGTCCGCGCCAATCCGCCTCGCCTTCTTCGCCATCACGGCCAAGGCTGGCCCCTGCGGTGAATGGCCGGAAGATCTCGTCGTTAACACGATGGAAAACCGCAACTACCACAATTTCGGCTGCGCCTCGCAAGCCAACCTTGCCGCCCAGATCGCGAACCCGATGGATCTTCTCCAGCCGCGCGGCATGACCCCGATCGACGCCGAGCAGCGCTACGTGGTCATCCAGGACTATCGCGCCGGAGAAAGCAGCGCGGACTAACGACGGTGGAACGGCCACCGACAAGAGACAACCATTCATCCGGTCAACCGGACACCAGGAACGGGCATGACGATGAACCCAGCAGATTACACCATTGAGCACGCCGCAGGCGCCGAGGCCGAAGAGACGGTCCGGCCCTCCGAACTCGAGGCCGTGCGGTCGCTGCCGCGCATCTCGGTGCACGCCTTCTGCGAAAGCGAGGCGATGCTGCGCACCATGGAGCGCTGCGCCCAGGACCGGCGCCTCTCCAAGGTGAGCCTGCGCGTCTCCAGCGCCAGCATCGCGGCCGCCGCCAACATGTTCGCCTCCGCGCCGACGCCGAACCTGCTGATCCTCGAAACATCGACCGAGCCGCGCGGCATCATGGACGAGCTTGCGCCGCTCGCCGAGGTCTGCGACCCGAGCACCAAGGTCATCATCGTCGGCAACTACAACGACATCCCGCTCTATCGCGACCTTATTCGCAACGGCATTTCCGAATATATGGTCGGCCCCGTCGGCATGGCTGATATCCTGAACGCCATGTCGGCGATCTTCGTCGATCCCGATTCCGAGCCGCTCGGCCGCACGATCGCCTTCATCGGCGCCAAGGGCGGCTCCGGCTCCTCGACGATCGCCCACAATTGCGCCTTCGACATTTCCAGCCTATTCCAGACGGAAGTCATCCTCGCCGACCTCGACCTTCCCTACGGCACCGCCAATATCGACTTCGACCAGGATCCCCCGCAGGGCATTTCCGAGGCGATCTATGCGCCGGACCGGCTCGACGAGGTGTTCCTCGACCGCCTGCTGACCAAGTGCTCGGAGCGCCTGTCGCTGCTCGCGGCCCCGTCCATGCTGGACCGTGCCTACGATCTCGAACGCGGCTCCTTCCAGCCGATCATCGAAGTGTTGCAGCGCAGCGCCCCGGTGACCATCCTCGACGTGCCGCATGCCTGGTCGGAATGGACCCGCACGCTGCTGTCGGAGGTCGACGAGCTGATCATCACCGCCGTGCCGGACCTTGCGAACCTGCGCAACGCGAAGAACATGCTCGACGCCTTGAAGAAGCTCAGGCCGAACGACAAGCCACCCCACCTGATCCTCAATCAGGTCGGCCTGCCGAAACGCCCGGAAATCGCCCCCGCCGACTTTTGCGAGCCGCTCGGCATGCAGCCGATCGCGATCATCCCCTTCGACGCGCAGCTTTTCGGCACGGCCTCCAACAGCGGCCGCATGATCGCCGAGATGGATCGCAAATCGCCGACGGCGGAAACCTTCTCGCAGATCGCCCATATCGTGACGGGCCGCGCGACGATCAAAAAACCCAAGAAGGCCGGCCTCGGCAAGATGCTCGGCCTGCTCGGCCGCAAGTAAGCCAAGGCAGGCCCTGCGGGGCGGCGCAACAGACTGGATGAAGTGGCATGTTCGGCAGACGCGGCAATGAAGGTACAGGCAAGAGCGGCACGGCGGCCCAGACGACCCATGCCGTCCCGGCTTCCGCCACGACCATGACGGCGGAGCGTCCGGTCACGGCCGCCCCCCAGCCTGTCTTCGAGCCGGCCCCGCCGCCGGTCATGGCACCCGCGCCGGCCGCAACGGGACGCCGCCGCACGCCGCGCACGGAAGATTATTACGACACGAAGAGCCAGGTCTTCTCCGCGCTCATCGACACGATCGACCTGTCGCAGCTCGCCAAGCTCGATACCGAGAGCGCGCGCGAAGAAATCCGCGATATCGTCAACGACATCATCACGATCAAGAACTTCGCGATGTCGATCTCCGAGCAGGAAGAACTGCTCGACGACATCTGCAACGACGTTCTCGGCTATGGCCCGCTGGAGCCGCTGCTCGCACGCGACGACATCGCCGACATCATGGTGAACGGTGCGGGCAAGACCTATATCGAAGTGGGCGGCAAGGTGCAGGAATCGGAAATCCGCTTCCGCGACAACGCCCAGCTGCTGTCGATCTGCCAGCGCATCGTCAGCCAGGTCGGCCGCCGCGTCGACGAATCGAGCCCGATTTGCGACGCGCGCCTGCCGGACGGCTCGCGCGTCAACGTCATCGCCCCGCCGCTTGCGATCGACGGCACCGCGCTCACCATCCGTAAGTTCAAGAAGGACAAGCTGACGCTCGACCAGCTGGTCAAATTCGGCTCGATCACGCCCGAGGGCGCGGCGCTCCTCCAGATTATCGGCCGGGTGCGCTGCAACCTCGTCATCTCCGGCGGCACGGGCTCGGGCAAGACGACGCTGCTCAACTGCCTGACGAACTATATCGACCGGGACGAGCGCGTCATCACCTGCGAAGACTCGGCCGAACTCCAGCTCCAGCAGCCGCATGTCGTGCGCCTCGAAACCCGCCCGCCGAACATCGAAGGCGAAGGCGAGATCACCATGCGCGATCTCATCAAGAACTGCCTGCGTATGCGGCCCGAACGCATCATCGTCGGCGAAGTGCGCGGACCCGAGGTCTTCGACCTCTTGCAGGCGATGAACACCGGCCACGACGGCTCGATGGGCACGATCCACGCCAACACGCCGCGCGAATGCCTGAGCCGTATGGAATCGATGATCGCCATGGGCGGCTACACGCTGCCCGCCAAGACCGTGCGCGAAATCATCGCCGGCTCGATCGACGTCATCATCCAGGCCTCGCGCCTGCGCGACGGCTCGCGCCGCATCACCCACATCACCGAGGTGGTGGGCATGGAAGGCGACGTCATCGTCACGCAGGACCTGATGCGCTTCGAGATGCAGGGCGAAGATGCCAACGGCCGCATTATCGGCAAACATACGGGCACGGGCATCGGCAAGCCGCATTTCTGGGACCGCGCCCGCTACTTCAACGAGGACAAGCGCCTGGCGGCAACGCTCGACGCGATGGAAAAGCCGTAAGGGGCGCCGATGTTCGGACTGGATATCACCATCGTGGCGATCTTCGCGCTGGCGGCGCTCTCCACCGCCGGCCTCGCCTATGGCCTGCTCTTCTCGCGCATCGAAACCGAGCGGAAGACGGAAAACCGCGTGCGCCGGGTGCAGGCGGCAGAGACGGACCAGGGCAAGGCCAAGGCGTCCCGCGACCGCTTGCAGGAACTGTCCAAGCGCCGCAAGTCGGTGCAGGATTCGCTGAAGGACCTGGAAAAGAAACAGCAAGAGCAGACCAAGCGCGTTGCGGCCACGCTCAAGGCGAAGCTGGTGCAGGCCGGGCTTTCGATCACCATCTCGCAATTCTACATGATCAGCGCCGCCTTCGGCCTTTTCGTTTTCCTGCTCGTCCTCCTCGCCGGCTCCGGCCTCATCGTCAGCTTCGGCGCCGCCTTCATCGGCTCAGCCGGCCTGCCGCGCTGGATCGTCGGCTTCCTCGTCAAGCGGCGGCTGAATAAGTTCCTTGAGGAGTTCCCGAACTCGCTCGACGTGATGACGCGCTCGATCAAATCCGGCCTGCCGCTGACGGATGCGTTACGTCTGATCGCCTCAGAGGGCCAGGAGCCGGTGCGCACGGAATTCCGCCGGCTCGTCGAAGCCCAGCAGGTCGGCCTTAACGTGCCGGAAGCCTGCGCGCGCATGTTCACCAACATTCCGTTGCAGGAAGTCAACTTCTTCGCCATCGTCATCGCGATCCAGAGCCAGGCCGGCGGCAACCTCTCCGAAGCGCTCGGCAACCTGTCGCGCGTCCTGCGCGAGCGGCGCAAGATGAAGGCCAAGGTCAATGCGCTGTCGATGGAAGCCAAGGCATCCGCTGCCATCATTGGCGCGCTGCCGTTCATCGTCGCCTTCCTCGTCTATCTGACCTCGCCCGACTACATCATGATCCTGTTCCAGGATTCGCGCGGCCACCTCATTCTCGGCGTCTCCGGCGTCTGGATGTCCATCGGCATCCTCGTGATGCGCAACATGATCAACTTCGACATCTAGGGGCCAGGGTCATGTCCATCGTCGAAACTCTTACCGACCCGAACGTCCTGCTGCCAGCCTTTGTGATGATCGCGGTGCTGGCCACCTTCTATACGCTCGCCGTGCCCTATCTCGACCGCGGCGACCTCGACAAGCGCATGAAGTCGGTGGCGCTGGAGCGCGAGCAGATGCGGGCGCGCGAACGTGCCCGCATGAACGCGGACTCCCCGCAGAACAAGGCATCGCTGCGCGCGCAGCACAACACCTCCGTTCGCAACGTCGTCGACCGGCTGAATCTTCGCGAAGCGCTGGTCGATGCCAACACGATGAACCGGCTGCGCCAGGCCGGCTACCGCTCGCAGAACGCGCTCAACATCTTCCTCTTCGCCCGTTTCGTGCTGCCGTTCGTCTTTGGCGCGCTCGGCGCCTTCTACATTTTCTATCTTGGTTATCTCGGCGACAAACCGCTGCCGATGCGCATTCTGGCAACGATCGTCATCGCCTATATCGGCTTTTACATGCCGAACATCGTCATCTCCAACAAAGTGACGAAGCGGCAGAAATCGATCCGGCGCGCCTGGCCGGATGCACTCGACCTCATGCTGATCTGCGTCGAATCCGGTATTTCCATCGAGGTCGCCTTCAAGCGCGTGGCCGATGAAATCGCCATGGCCTCGCCGGAGCTTGCCGAGGAACTGGTGCTGACCACGGCGGAACTTTCCTTCCTCCAGGAGCGCCGCGCGGCTTACGAAAACCTCGGCATGCGAACGGGCCTCGACACCGTGAAATCGGTGACGCAGGCCCTCATCCAGGCCGAGCGCTACGGCACGCCGCTCGCCCAGGCGCTGCGCGTTCTCGCCCAGGAATGCCGCGACCAGCGCATGAACGAGGCGGAAAAGAAGGCCGCCGCCCTGCCGCCGAAGCTGACCGTGCCGATGATCCTGTTCTTCCTGCCGGTGCTGATCGCCGTCATCCTCGGCCCCGCCGGCATCCAGGTCGCCGACCGCTTCTAAGCACAAAATCCAGACACGATAAAAAACGCCCCGGTCGAAAGGTTCGGCCGGGGCGGAGTCGTCCTTGGGAGGGAGGCTCTGGTTAGTTGGTATTGCCGCTGTCGTCGGAGGCGAGTTTTTTCCAGGCGTTCTGCTGGGTCAGCATGGAGCGGAGATAGGCGACGTTCGCCTCGGCCTGCTCGGAGGTCAGCTCGCGCCGGGCGATGTTTTCCGCCTCCTGGAAGCGGCCCTGGAGGCCGACGGCGAGGGCCAGGTTCTGGCGCACGCTGCTGTCGGCGCCGGGCTGCGAGGCCGCGGAATGCAGATAGGTCTCGGCGGTCTTCAGGTCCTTTGCCAAGAGGTAGGACATGCCGAGATTGGACAGTACCGAGGGCTCGTTCGGATTGAGATCGAGCGCCTCGCGGTAACGCTGGCGGGCGTCGCCGGCGCGGCCGAGCTGGTCGAGGATCGCGCCTTCCGCCGATTTCAGTTTCCAGTCCGGCCGGTCCGGTGTCTGGGCACGCATGATGGTGTTCAGCGCCTGTTCGAGCTGGCCGGCCGCGGCCTGCGCCTTGCCGTAGGCGGCGAGCACCTCGCGGTCGTTGGGATTGCTGATGGCGACCTGCTGCATGACCGCGAGCGCCTGGTCGTTGCGCCCATTCATGCGCAGCACATTGGCGTAGTTCATGCCGACGGTGCGGTCCTTCGGGTTCTTCTCGTAGGCACGGCCGTAGCTGTCGGCCGCGCCGCGCAGTTCCGTCGTGTTCATCTCGGAAACCGGCTTCGACATTTTCGGAATGGAGCCGGTGGTGAGGTTGCTCTTGCCCGCGCAGCCGGCCACCCCGATGGCGATGGTCAGAAGTGCGGCACCCTTGAGGAGCCCCGAATAGAAGGATGAACGCGTGAGGCAAGCGGCCATGATTAAGTCCCCGAAGCGATTTCCGCATGTCGCGGCGGTTAAGGAATCACGCCGCAATCTTCGCTCCAGCAATAATCTGTTAACCCTAACAGAGTGTTAATTGGCCGATTCTCTCGGCTCTCTTCAAAGGTTCCGCCATGGCCCCCTTCCAGTTCATCGACCGGCCCTCTCCCTTCAACACGAAGAACGGAAAGACCCTGCCGATCTTTGCGATCACCCCGGCCCATATCGAGACCGGAACGATCGACCCGATCGCGCTCGACTGGGCGAAGAAGGCCGGCTTCAAGGCGGAATCGGGCGCGCTCCTGATGGTGCCGACCGCCGACGGGCATCTCGGCGGCGCCCTGTTCGGCCTCGGCCGCAATCCCTCCGACGCGCCGTTCCTGACGGGCAAGCTCGCCCGCGCGCTTCCCGCCGGCGACTGGCACATCGAGACCGCGCCGCTGACGGCCAATCGCCTGGCGCTCGGCTACGGCCTCGGCAGCTACCGCTTCGAGCGCTACAAGGCCTCCGCCTCCGAAGCGCCCACCCTGCTCATCCCGAGCGACGCCGACGCCACCGACATCAAGCGCCAGCTCGCCGGTGTCTTCCTCGCCCGCGACCTCATCAACACCCCCACCAACGATATGGGGCCGGACGCGATGGAGGACGTCTTCCGGGCGCTTGGTGCGCATTACAAGGCGAAGGTCTCGGTCATCACGGGCGAGGACCTGCTGAAGGAAAACTTCCCGCTCATCCACACCGTCGGCCGCGCCTCAGCGCAGGCACCGCGGCTCCTCGAACTGCGCTGGGGCAAGAAGGGCCACAAGCGCGTGACGCTGGTGGGCAAGGGCGTGTGCTTCGATACCGGCGGCCTGGACATCAAGCCGGCCTCCTCCATGCTCCTGATGAAGAAGGACATGGGCGGCGCGGCCAATGTCATGGGCCTCGCGCTGATGATCATGGACGCCAAGCTGAAGGTGGACCTGCGCGTGCTGCTGCCGGTCGTCGAAAACTCGATCTCGGCCAATGCCTTCCGCCCCGGCGACATCTACAGGAGCCGAAAGGGCCTGACCGTGCAGATCGACAATACCGACGCCGAGGGCCGACTGATCCTCGCCGACGCGCTCGCCTATGCAGACGAGGAGGAGGCCGACCTCGTCATCGACATGGCGACGCTGACAGGGGCTGCCCGCGTGGCGCTCGGCCCGGACCTCCCGCCCTTCTTCACCGATGATGGCGACCTTGCCCACGATCTCACCGAAGCGAGCCTGACCGTCGACGACCCGATGTGGCGCATGCCGCTCTACATGGGCTACGACAAGGACGTTTCCGCCCGCATCGCAGACCTCACCAATGCCCCTTCGGGCGGCATGGCGGGCTCGATCACCGCGGCGCTGTTCCTGAAGCGCTTCGTCACCCGCAACAAGCGCTGGGCGCATTTCGACATCTACGGCTGGGCGCAGGCCGAGCGGCCGCATTCGCCCGTTGGCGGCGAGGCGCAGGCGATCCGCGCGCTCTACCACCACCTGCGCAAGGCGACCGCTTGAGAGGAAGACTTTCCTTCGGGGGAACGATACGGTAGCGTAACGAAAATCCGCTCGCATCCGGAGGAGCCGTGCCGGTAGATCTGACCCCAACGCAGGCACTCGGCCTCTGGCACGAGGTGACGCTGCAGCAGGTGCATCAGGACGGGCGCGACCTGACGCTGCGCCAGTTGGCGATCCTCCTGGAGATCTATCTCGTGCCACCGCCGCATACGGTGCGGGGGCTTGCGGCGAAACTCGGCGTGACCAAGCCGGTGATCACCCGCGCTCTCGACACGATGGGCGAGCTCGGCCTCGTCACCCGCATGCGCGACGACCGCGACCGCCGCAACGTCGTCATCAAGCGCACCGTCGACGGCGCGCTCTATCTCGAACGCCTGGGTGACCTGATCATCGCCCGGGGCCGTGCGCAAACCCTGTGAGACGACCATGACCGCCCTGCCCGACCGCCGCCTCAATGCCTACCGCCCCGACCTCGCCGAGGAGGCGCTGCGCGGCAGCGTCTCGGCGGAGCGTTACGTGGCGGGCACGCCGGCGCGGATCGCCGATCCGGTCGCCGCACTCCGGCCCCGGCCGGACCTCGCCGCCGGCATCGATACGCAGTTGCTCTTTGGCGAGGACGTTCGCGTGCTCGACCGGGCGGATGGCTGGGCCTGGGTGAAGTCGGATTTCGACGGTTATGTCGGCTATCTGCCAGAAGCAGCACTTGCCGAGGATGAACAGGCCGCGACCCATATCATCGCCGTGCCGCGCAGCTTCGCCTATTCCGGCCCCGACCTGAAGACACCGGCCGCCTTTGCGCTGTCGATCGGAAGCCGGCTAACGGTTGTCGGCGAAAGCGAGACTCGGGGTACACGCTATCTCACGCTGGCGGGCGGTCAGTCCGTCGTGGCCGGCCATTGCCTGGCCGTCGGCGAGACGGCGGGCGACGACTATGTGTCCATCGCCGCCCGTTTCCTCGAAACGCCTTATCTCTGGGGCGGCCGTTCCGGCTTCGGCCTCGACTGCTCGGCCCTCGTGCAGCTTGCGATGATGATGACCGGCCGCACGGCACCGCGCGATTCCGACATGCAAGCCGCCGGCCTCGGCACGCCGATCGAGCGCGCGGACCTTGTCCGCGGCGACCTGGTCTTCTGGAAGGGCCATGTGGCGATCATGGAAGACGACAAGACTATCCTGCACGCCAACGGCCACACGATGAGCGTGGCGCGCGAGGGGCTGGACGCGGCGATCGAGCGCATCGGCTGGCTCTACCAGCAGCCGACGGGTTATCGCCGACCCTAAGCTTCAGTACCCCGCGCTACGATCGACGAGATGCTCCAGCGGCTTGCCGCTTTCGAGCCGCTCGATCTGCCCCGCGACATGGCGGAAGAGGGCGGCGACGTCCGATGCGGCCGCGGCGTGCGGCGTGATGACCACCTTGTCCATAGACCAGAGCGGGCTTTCGAGCGGCAGCGGCTCCGTCTCGAACACATCGAGCGAGGCGCCGCGCAGCGTGCCGTCATTGATGCTGGCGACGATATCGGCCTCCACCTGGCTGCCGCCGCGGCCGGCATTGATGAAGACCGGCGCACCGAGCGGCCCCTTGCGGCTGAGGCGGGTGAAGAGGCCGGTGTTGAAGATGCCCTTGGTGTCCGGCGTCAGCGGCAGCAGGCCGACGAGAATATCGGCCTTGGCGAGGAAGGCATTGAGGCCGCTCGCATCGAAGGTCTCGAAACCATCCACCTGCTTGCGGCCGCGCGACCAGCCGATGACGTTGAAACCGAGCGTCTTCAGCTTCGCCGCCGCATCCTGCCCGAGCACGCCAAAACCCATGATGCCGACGGTCACTTCCTTGGCTTCTGGCTGGACGAGTTCGCGCCAGACGCGCTTCTGGCGCTGCGCCTCATAGGCCTGGTGCTGGCGCAGGTGCAGCAGGCACTGCAGCACCACCCATTCGCTCATGCGCGTCGTCAGCGTATCGTCGACGAAGCGCACCAGCGGCACGTCCGGCAGGCCGGGCAGCGTCAGCACATGGTCCACGCCGGCGCCGCCGGAGAACACGACCTTGAGGTCCTTCGCGCGCGAAAAGAGATCGGCACCCGGCCTCCAGACCACGGCATAATCGATGCTGGAGAGGTCGCGCTTGCGGCTGCCGGGATGGAGCAGGTTGATCACCTCCCGGTCGGCAAAGGCGCCCTTGAGCGCGGCCGCAACCTGCTCCTGGTCGAATTTCAGATCGATGATGACCGGGCTTTTCATGGCATTTCTCTTTATGTCTACTGGCGGATGCTGTCGGCGCGGATGGCTTCCAGATCAAAGGCGGCGGCCATCAGCGCCTTGGTATAGGCCTCGCTCGGCCGTTCGATGATATCCTTCGCCGGCCCCTTCTCCACCACGCGCCCGGCCCGCATGACGATGATGTCGTTGGCGAGCGCGCGTACGACCTTCAGGTCGTGGCTGATGAAGAGATAGGCGAGATTGTGCTTCACCTGGAGGTCACGCAAAAGCTCGACCACCTGCGCCTGCACGCTCATGTCGAGTGCGGAGGTCGGCTCGTCGAGCATGACGAATTCCGGCTTCAGCACCATGGCGCGCGCAATCGCGATGCGCTGGCGCTGGCCGCCGGAGAATTCGTGCGGATAACGCCAGCGGGTCGTCGGATCGAGGCCGGTCTCCTCCAGCGCGGAGGCAACACGGTGGTCGCGCTCGGCCTCGGAAAGCGACGGCTCATGGATCTTCAGGCCTTCCGCGACGATATCGGACACCGACATGCGCGGCGACAGCGAGCCGAAGGGATCCTGGAAGACAATCTGCATGCGGCGGCGCAGCGGCCGCATCTCACCGAAAGAATGGCCGGCAATATCCTGCCCGACAAAGGCGATGCGGCCCTGGGAGGAGATCAGCCGCGTCAGCGCGAGACCCAAAGTTGTCTTTCCCGAGCCGGATTCGCCGACGACGCCGAGCGTGTGGCCGGCGCGCAGTTTCAGGTCGATGCCATCCACCGCCTTCACATGATCCACGACACGGCGCAGGAAGCCGGCCTTGATCGGGAACCAGACCTTGACGTCCTCGGCCTCCATGACGATCGGCTGGGCGTCATCCGCCGGTCGCGGCTGGCCCTTGGGCTCGGAGGCGAGCAGGTGGCGCGTATAGGCGTGCTGCGGGTTGGAGAAGATTTCCTCGACCGGACCCGTCTCGACGATCTTGCCCTTGGTCATCACGCAGACCCGATCGGCGAACTTGCGCACGATGCCGAGGTCGTGCGTGATGAAGAGCATGGACATGCCGTGCTCTTCCTTGAGGTTTTTCAGGAGCGCCAGAATCTGCGCCTGCACGGTGACGTCGAGCGCGGTCGTCGGCTCGTCGGCGATCAGCAGTTCCGGCCGGTTAGCGAGCGCCATGGCGATCATGACGCGCTGGCGCTGGCCGCCGGACAATTCATGCGGATAGGCGGCGAGCCGCTTTTCCGGTTCGCGGATGCCGACCTGGTTCAGGAGTTCGAGGATTTTCGTGCGCGCGGCCGCGCCCTCGATACCCTGGTGCAGTTCCAGGATCTCGCCGATCTGCCGCTCGATCGAATGCAGCGGATTGAGCGAGGTCATCGGCTCCTGGAAGATCATCGTGATGTCGTTGCCGCGCACGTCGCGCAGCGTGGCATCCGACGCCTTCAGCAGGTCCTTGCCGCCGAAGAAGATCTCGCCGGAAGGGTGGCTTGCCGCGGGATAAGGCAACAGCCGCAGGATGGAATTCGCCGTCACCGACTTGCCGGAGCCGGATTCGCCGACCAGCGCCACGACCTCGCCGCGCTTGATGTCGAAGGAGACCCGGTCGACGGCGAGCGACGTGTTGCCGCCCTGGTGGAAGGCGACCGAGAGATCGCGGACGGACAGGATGGTTTCGGGAGCGCTCACCGGAAGGTCTTCCTCGGATCGAAGGCATCGCGCGTCGCTTCGCCGACGAAGATCAGGAGCGACAGCATGATGGACATGACGGCGAAAGCGGTGAAGCCAAGCCAGGGTGCCTGGAGATTGTTCTTGCCCTGCGCGATCAGCTCGCCCAGCGACGGCGCGCCCGGCGGCATGCCGAGGCCCAGGAAGTCGAGCGAGGTGAGCGTGGTGATCGAACCGGAGAGGATGAACGGCAGGAAGGTGAGGGTCGCGACCATCGCGTTCGGCAGCAGGTGCCGGTACATGATCGTCGCATTGCCGACGCCGAGCGCACGCGCGGCGCGCACATATTCGAAATTGCGGGCGCGCAGGAATTCCGCGCGCACGACGCCGACGAAGCCGGTCCAGGAAAACAGCAGCATGATGGCAAGCAGGATCCAGAAGCCGGGCGGCAGGATCGAGGCGATGATCAGCAGGATGTAGAGCACGGGCATCGACGACCAGATCTCGATAACGCGCTGCATCAAAAGATCGGTCCAGCCGCCGAAATAGCCCTGGATGGCGCCGGCCGTGACCCCGACGATGGCCGACGCGATGGTCAGCGCCAGGCCGAACAGCACCGAGATGCGGAAGCCGTAGATGACGCGGGCTAGCACGTCGCGCGCCTGGTCGTCGGTGCCGAGCCAGTTGAGGTTGTTCCAGTTGCAGTTCGGGTCCGCGGCGCCGCCCGGATAACCGGCGCAGCGCTCCGCCTCCGACATCAGCCAGAACGGCTTGGTCGGCGCGGAATGCGGGATGTTGGAGTTCGTCGTGTTGTAGGAATAGCGGATCGGCGGCCAGATCATCCAGCCATTGGCGTTGATCTCTTCTGCGATGAAGTCCGAGCGATAGTCGGTCTCCGCCAGGAAGCCGCCGAATTTCTCCTCCGGATAGTCGATGACCACGGGGAAGAGGATCTCGCCCTTGTAGGAGGCGATGACCGGCCGGTCGTTGGCGATGCCCTCGGCAAGCAGGCTCAGGATGAAGATGACGAGGAAGATCCAGAGCGACCAGTAGCCGCGGCGGTTCGCCTTGAAATTTTCCCAGCGGCGCAGGTTGGTCGGGTTGAGCAGGCCCTTGCGCGGCGGGGCGATCGGTTTTGCGTCGACGACGGCGCTCATCAGACGTCCCTCCGCTCGAAATCGATGCGCGGGTCGACCCAGGTATAGATGAGGTCGGAGATGAGGCTGACGACGAGGCCCATCAGCGAGAAGATGAAGAGCGTGGCGAAGACGATCGGATAATCGCGCCGCACGATGGAATCGTAGCCGAGGCGGCCGAGGCCATCGAGCGAGAAGATATATTCGATGAGCAGCGAGCCGGTGAAGAAGGCGGAGATGAAGGCGCCGGGAAAGCCCGCGATGATGATCAGCATGGCGTTGCGGAAAACGTGGCCGTAGAGCACCTGGCGCTCGTTGAGGCCCTTGGCGCGCGCCGTCGTGACATATTGTTTCTTGATCTCATCGATGAACGAGTTCTTCGTCAGCAGCGTCGTTGTGGCGAAGGCCGACAGCAGCAGCGTGATCAGCGGCAGCGTCATGTGCCAGAGATAATCGAGCGGCTTCTGCCACCAGGCGAGCGTGTCGAAATTATCCGACACGATGCCGCGCAGCGGGAACCAGTCGAGGAACGAGCCGCCGGCGAAGAGCACGATCAGCAGGATGCCGAAGAGGAAGCTTGGCACCGCATAACCGATGATGATGATGCCGGAGGTCCAGACGTCGAAGGCCGAGCCGTCCTTTATCGCCTTGTGGATGCCGAGCGGGATGGAGATCGCGTAGGAGAAGATGAGGATCCACACGCCGAGCGACACCGAGACCGGCATCTTCTGGGCGATGAGGTCGATCACGGAAGTGTTGCGGAAGAAGCTCTCGCCGAAATCGAAGCGCAGATAGTCCCACATCATCGTGAAGAAGCGTTCGAGCGGCGGCTTGTCGAAGCCGAACTGCTTTTCGAGCTTGGCGATGAATTCCGGATCGAGGCCGCGCGCGCCGCGATAGGCGCTGTCCTGCGAGAGTTCCTGCGACATCTCGGTTCCGCCGGAAAGGCGATCGCCGGAACTCTGGTTGGTGAGGTCCGAGATCACCTGCTCGACCGGGCCGCCCGGCGCGAACTGCACGATGGCAAAGGAGATCGCCATGATGCCGAAGATCGTCGGGATCATCAGCAGGATTCGGCGAAGGATATAGGCGCCCATCAGCGATTACCCGCCACAGCCTGTTGCCGGTCTTCTTGTTTTGGCGCAGTCCCGTCGGTCAAGCCCAACCCTTCCGTTCTGCCGCCGCTCGCCGCGGCGGTGATTCGTCGTCGCTATATGGAGCCGAGGACGCCGCACGGCGCAAGCCCCGGCTCATTTCGCAGCATTTTTCGACCACCACACATCCGGAAAGCCGAGGCCGTAATAGGGCAGTTCCGCGGGGCGCACGAGGTGGTTCCAGTAGGCGATGCGCTGGGCCTTGGAATAGAACAGCGGCACGACATAGTGATGCGCCAGAAGCACCCGGTCGAGCGCGCGCGTGGTCGCAATCAGTTCGTCCCGGGTCGGCGCGAAGATAATCCTGCGGATCAGGTCGTCGATCGCCGGATCGGAGATGCCCGCATAGTTCTTCGAGCCCTGCTGGTCGACGGAGGCGGAGCCCCAGTAGTCGCTCTGCTCGTTGCCGGGCACCAGCGTCTGCGCCCAGATGCCGTAGATCATGTCATAGTCGAAGCTTCTGACGCGATTGGTATATTGCGACGCGTCGACCGTGCGCATGCGGGCGTCGATGCCGATCTTCTTCAGGCTCGCCACGAAGGGCGCGACCGTGCGCTCGAAGGACGGGCTGGACAGGAGGATTTCGAAGGCGAAGGGTTCGCCGGTCTTGGCATTGACCAGCTTGTTGCTCTTCAGCTCATACCCGGCCTCCCTGAAAAGCGCGATCGCCTTGCGCAGGTTGTCGCGGACCTTCTGCGGGTCGCCGTTCACGGGGTTCGTATAGGGCGTGGTGAAGACGGCGGCGGGAACCTTGTCCTTCAGCTCCTCCAGGATCTCTTTCTCACGGCCTTCCGGCAGGCCCGTGGAGGCAAGCTCGGTGTTCCAGAAATAGCTGTCGACACGCTGGTAGGCGTTATAGGCGAGAGTCTTGTTCAGGTCCTCGAAATCGAAGGCGTAGTTCATCGCCTCCCGCACCTTCTGGTCCTTGAATTTTTCACGCCTGAGGTTCGGCACGAAGGCTTGCATGATGCCCACGGCGCGCAGCGGGTTCTCGATCTCCTCGCGCACCACGCGGCCATCCTTCACGGCCGGAAAATCGTATCGGGTGGCCCAACTGCTGGCGCTGCCATCGCGGAAAAAGTCGACATTGCCGCCGCGGAAGGCTTCGAACTCGACGCTCCTGTCGCCGAAGAACGTGTAGGTGATCGTGCCGAAATTGTTCTGGCCGACATTCACGTTGACGTCCTTGCCCCAATAGTCGTCGCGCAGTTCGAAGCGGATCGAGCCGCCGGCCTGGAAAGAGGCTATCTTGTATGGACCTGAGCCCATCACCGGTTCCAGCGTGGTGTTAGCGATATCGCGCTTGTTGCCCTTCGCGTCCTGGCCCTCCCACCAGTGCTTCGGCACGATGGGGAACTGGCCGAGAATGTTCGGCAGTTCGCGATTGTTCTTCTCGTCGAAGCGGAACGTGACGTCGCGCTCGCCGGTCTTTTCGGCCGAGATCACATGGCGATAGTAGTTCGAGAGAAGGGGATTGTGCTCTTTCGATTTTTCGAAGGAGAAGATGACGTCTTCCGCCGTCACCGGCTGACCGTCCGCCCATTTCGCTTCGGGACGCAGCCGGAATGTCGCGGAGGAATAATCGTCGGGATAGGAGACGCCCTCGGCGAGCAGACCGTAGGAGGCGGTGATCTCGTCCTCGGCGGATTTCAAGAGCGTATCGAAGACGAGCGACGTGACGGCGGTGGCCGCCTCGCCCTTCGAAAGGATCGGGTTGAACGTGTCGAAGGTGCCGGTTTCCGACATCTTCAACTCGCCGCCCTTCGGCGCGTCCGCGTTGACATAGTCGAAGCGCTCGAAGCCGTTCGGGCGTTTCAGCTCGCCGATGGTGGAAATGCCGGTGCGCCAAACCGGCTCCTTCGTTTCCTGCGCCTTCGTGCCGGTCGCGACCGCCAGCGACAAAGCCAGCGCCGTGCTGAACACCATTTTCCCGAAGGCTGAATGCATGCCAATTCCCTTTCAGTCGTTTTGCCGGAGCTTGCAGGAGAGAATAGGCAAAATCCGGGCAAATGACAGGCCCGCCATCAAAGCGGCGGTTTTTGCCGCCCCAATCCCGGCCAGTGATTCACTTCCGCGAAAGGATGATCCTTTAACCTTTCGCAACGATTGCGATTTTTGAGACCGGATTATGCCCGTGCATTCCTTGATTTCCCGACTGACGACCTGCCTGATCGCCGCCGGGCTTGCGCTGAGCGCGCTGGCCGGGCCGCTCGCCGCCGAAGAACGGCCGGCGAAGGAACTGTTCGGCGCCAAGCGCCTGCCGGCGAAGATGGCAACGAGCCCCTACGGTTCCTATGCCAAGGGCTGCATTGCCGGCGCCGTGGCGATCCCGACGGACGGCCCGGCCTGGCAGGCGATGCGCCTGTCGCGCAACCGCCGCTGGGGCCATCCGCAGATGATCGCGCTCATCGAGCAGTTTTCCGCCGACGCCCAGAAGCTCGGCTGGCCGGGGCTGCTGCTCGGCGATATTTCGCAGCCGCGCGGCGGGCCGATGCTGTCGGGCCACGCCTCGCACCAGGTCGGCCTCGATGCCGATATCTGGTTCACGCCGATGCCCGACCACAGGCTTTCCGCCGCCGAGCGCGACGCGCTGCCCTTCACCTCCATGCTCGACAAGAGCAAGTTCCTGACGGTCGATTCGCGCCGCTGGACCTCCACCCATGCCAAACTCGTCATGAAGGCGGCAAGCTACCCGCAGGTCGAGCGCGTCTTCGTCAATCCGGCGATCAAGAAGAAGCTCTGCGAGACCTGGCAGGGCGACCGGTCGCTGCTTGGCAAGGTGCGGCCGATCTACGGCCATGACGAGCACTTCCACATCCGCATCAAATGCCCGGAAGGGGCGGCCGGCTGCAAGCCGCAGGCCCGCGTTCCGGCCGGCGACGGCTGCGATGCGTCGCTTGCCTGGTGGTTCACCAAGGAGCCCTGGGCAAAGCCGAAACCGAAGAAGGACGCCAAGCCCGTCAAACCCTGGTACGTCAAGATGTCGGACCTGCCGAAGGCCTGCCGCACGGTGCTCGCCGGTCCTTCGCCGGATTCGGAACAGGAAGTTACCTACCAGGGCAATGGCGGCACCTCGACGGCGCTCGCCTTCTCCGGCGCGGGCGAAAGCGCCGGCCGCTCGATCGAATCGGTCATCGCCGCCGATACCGCGCTTCCGGCCATCGTGCCGATCCCGATCCCGCGGCCGTTCCAGTAAGCGATCCCACGGCGGGGCTTTTCAAGGCTCCGCCGCTTTTGTATAAGGCGTTCAAATCGATTTAAAACCGCCAGGGAACGCCCATGTCGCGCCAGAAATGCATTGCGCTCATTGCGCATGACGAAAAGAAGGACGACATGGCGGCCTTCGCGCGGCAGAACGAGGCCGTGCTGTCCAAGGCGAAGATCGTCGCCACCGGCACGACGGGCGGCAAGGTGCTGGAGGCCTGCCCGGGCCTCGACGTGACGCGGCTGAAGAGCGGGCCGCTCGGCGGCGACCAGCAGATCGGCGCCCTGATCGCCACCGGCGAGGTCGATCTCCTCATCTTCTTCGTCGATCCGCTCACCCCCATGCCGCATGACGTGGACGTCAAGGCGCTGATGCGGCTTGCCATCGTCTACGACATTCCGATGGCGCTGAACCGCGCGACGGCCGAAAACCTGCTCGACTTCGCGACCGATTGACGGCAGCCTCTGCCCCCGATAGGCAAAATGCGGGACCATCCACGCGAAAGAGAACGGGACAGCTTGATGGCAAGGCCGAGCGACAACGAGACGAACCTCCCCTTCCCCATCCTGGTCGGCGATATCGGCGGCACCAATGCGCGTTTCGCGCTGCTGCTCGATGCCTTTGCCGAGCCGAAACAGTTCCCGTTCGTGCGGACCGCCGATTTCGCCAATATCGACGACGCGCTCCAGCAGTGCATTCTCGATAAAAGCTCCGTCCAGCCGCGCTCGGCGATCCTGGCGCTCGCCGGGCCGATCGAGGGCGACGAGGTGCCGCTGACCAACTGCCCCTGGGTGGTGCGCCCGCGCGACATGATCGCCAATCTCGGCTTCGAGGACGTGCTGCTCGTCAACGATTTCGAGGCACAGGCCCTTGCCATCGCCTCGCTGACCGACGGCGAACGGGAGAAAATCGGCCCCGGCGTCGAGCGCGCCGCCGCATCCCGTGCGGTGCTCGGCCCCGGCACCGGGCTTGGCGTCGCCGGCCTCGTGCATGCGCGCCACACCTGGTTTCCTGTTCCCGGCGAAGGCGGCCATGTGGATGTCGGCCCGCGCAGCGAGCGCGACTACCAGATCTGGCCCTTCCTGGAGCCGATCGAAGGCCGCATTTCCGCCGAGCAGCTGCTCTGTGGCCGCGGTATCATGAACATCTACCACTCGGTCTGCGCCGCCGACGGCATCGATGCGCCGCTCGAAACGCCAGCCGACGTGACGGCAAAGGCGCTGGCGCACGAGGACCGCGCGGCGGTCGAGACCGTCTCGCTGTTTTCGACCTATCTCGGCCGGGTCGCCGGCGACATGGCGATGATCTTCATGGCCAAGGGCGGCGTGTTCCTTGCCGGCGGCATCTCGCAAAAAATCCTGCCGGCTTTGCGCGGCCCGGAATTCCGCGCGGCCTTCGAGGACAAGGCGCCGCACAGCGAGCTGTTGAGGACCATGCCGACCTATGTGGTCACCCATCCGGTCGCAGCCCTTGCCGGCCTTGCCGCTTTCGCGCGCATGCCCGACCGTTTTGGTGTTGCAACCGAGGGACGCCACTGGAAAAGGTGAGGCCACGCCTGGCGCTTCGGCGCGGCTCGGACTCGCCAAAGCCAGGCCGACACCCTATAGAGCGGCCAGTGCAGCGCTTCCTCCCGGCGCCGCAGGACCGTGCAGGAAAGTCAGTGTATTGGCCGATAAGAGTCGCACCCAGCGCCAGCCCATAAGCTCCGACACCGTCACCACCGTGCTCAAGCGCATCATTGCCGAGAATGGCCGCGAGCACGTCCGGGGCTATGTCATCGCCATCGCCTGCCTTGCGGTCGTCGCCGGCACGACGGGCTTTACCGCCTGGATCATGGAATCGGTCGTCAACGAGGCTTTCGCCAACAAGCGCGCCGACCTCGTCGCCCTTATCTGCGGCTCCATCTTCATCGCCTTCGTGCTGCGCGGCTTTGCCACCTATTACCAGGCCGTCATCCTGTCGAAGATCGGCAACAACATCGTGGCGCGCTACCAGCGCCGGCTGTTTTCGCACTTGATGGCGCTCAGCGTCGGCTATTTCAACGAGTCGCGCTCGGCCTATCTCGCCGCCCAGATCAGCCAGAACGTCACCGGCATCCGCGACGTGCTCAACATGACGGTGACGTCGGTGGCGCGCGACTTCCTGACGCTCGTCGCCCTCATCGGCGTGATGATCTCGAAGGACTGGGTGCTGACGCTGATCGTCTTCGTCGTCGCGCCGCCGCTGCTCCTCGGCCTGCGCTACGTCTCCAAGCGTTTGCGCAGCGCCACGCGCGAATCCGTCGAGCTCAACAGCCACGTTCTCGGCGCCATGCAGGAGACGGTGCAGGGCATCGCCATCGTCAAGGCCTTCACCATGGAGGCGCAGCTCAAGACCAAGGTCGAGGGCATCATCGACCGCGCCGAAAGCCGTTCCAACCGCATCGCGCGGCTGACCGAGCGCACCGCGCCGATGACCGAAACCTTTGCGGGCTTCGCCATTTCCGGCGTGCTCGCCTATGCCGCCTATCGCTCGATCTATGGCGGCGTGCTGCCGGGCGCCTTCTTCTCCTTCGTCACCGCGCTGCTGATGGCCTACGACCCTGCAAAGCGCCTCGCCCGCCTGCAGGTCTCGCTGGAGCGCGCGGTCGTCAATGCGCGCATGATCTACGAGATCCTCGACCTGAAGCCGCGCCAGGCCGATCTGGCGGATGCAAGGCCGCTCGTCGTTTCCGATGCGACCATCAGCTTCAACGGCGTGCATTTCGGCTATTCGGAGACCGAGACGATCCTGAAGGGCGTGAGCTTCACCGCCGAGGGCGGCAGGACGACGGCGCTCGTCGGCCCGTCCGGCGCCGGCAAATCGACCGTCATCAACCTCATCCCGCGTTTCTACGACCCGGCGGAAGGCGAAATCCTGATCGACGGCCAGGACATCGCCCATGTCACCAAGCAGTCGCTCCGCAACGCCATCGCCTATGTCTCGCAGCAGCCCTACCTCTTCGAGGGCACGATCCGCGACAATATCCGCTATGGCCGGCCGGATGCGACGGACGGCGAGATCGAGGAGGCCGCGCGCCATGCCTACGCGCATGACTTCATCCTCGCCCAGCCGCTCGGCTACGACACGCCCGTCGGCGAAAACGGCGTGACGCTTTCGGGCGGCCAGCGCCAGCGGCTGTCGATTGCCCGTGCGCTGGTGCGCAACGCGCCGATCCTGCTGCTCGACGAGGCGACCTCCGCACTCGATACCGAGTCGGAACAGGCCGTGCAGAAGGCGCTCGACGAGGCGATGAGCGGGCGCACCGTGGTCGTCATCGCGCACCGGCTGTCGACCATCGTGCGCGCCGACAAGATCATCGTCATGCAGGACGGCAAGGTTGCCGAAGAAGGCACGCACGAGGCGCTTGCAGGCCGGGAAAACGGCCTTTACGCTCGCCTCAACAGCCTTCAGGCGCCTGCCGGCAGCACGGGCAAGTAGAGAATGGACGGGAACGGAATATGAGCGGCAACGCAATGAAGCTGGTCGTCGTGGGGGCTGCGGGCCGCATGGGCCAGACGCTTATCCGGACGATCCACGCCATCGAGGGCGCGGAAGTCTTCGCCGCGGTCGAGCGCGAGGGCTCGCCCTTCGTGGGGCGTGATGCAGGCGAGATCGCCGGCCTAGGCCCGATCGGCGTCCCGATCACCGACAAGCCACTGGAAGCCTTCGTCGCAGCGGAAGGCGTGCTCGATTTCACAGCACCCGCCGCAACGATCGAATTCGCCGGTCTCGCGGCACAGGCGCGCATCGTGCATGTCGTCGGCACGACCGGCTGCCAGCCGGCGGACGACGAGAAGATCAAGGCCGCCGCCCGCCATGCCCGCGTCGTCAAGTCCGGCAATATGAGCCTCGGCGTCAACCTGCTCGGCGTGCTGACGGAAACGGCCGCGCGCGCACTTCCAGCCGGCGACTGGGACATCGAGGTGCTGGAAATGCACCACAAGCACAAGGTCGACGCGCCGTCCGGCACAGCGCTTCTGCTCGGCAATGCCGCCGCCAACGGTCGCGGCATCGAACTTGCAGACAATTCCGTGCGTGTACGCGACGGCCATACCGGCCCTCGGCCCGCCGGCACGATCGGCTTTGCGACGTTGCGCGGCGGCTCGGTCATCGGCGAACATTCGGTGATGCTGGCCGGCGAAGGCGAGCTGGTGACGCTGTCGCACAGCGCCACCGACCGCTCCATCTTTGCGCGCGGCGCGGTCAAGGCGGCGCTCTGGGCGCGCGACAAGAAGCCCGGCCTCTATTCCATGCTCGACGTGCTCGGGCTCAACTGACAGAACCTCTCGGGAGACAGATGATATGAGCGGAACCCTCGTCCTCGTTCGCCACGGCCAGAGCGAATGGAACCTGAAAAACCTCTTCACCGGCTGGCGTGATCCGGACCTGACGGAACTCGGCGTCGAGGAAGCCAAGACTGGCGGCAAGGCGATCGCCGAGACTGGTATCAAGTTCGACATCGCCTTCACCTCCGACCTCTCCCGCGCCCAGAAGACGCTGACGCTGATCCTCGACGAGATCGGCCAGCAGGGCCTTGAGACGATCCGCGACCAGGCGTTGAACGAGCGCGACTACGGCGATCTCTCCGGCCTCAACAAGGATGACGCCCGCGCCAAGTGGGGCGAGGAGCAGGTCCATATCTGGCGCCGCTCCTATGACATCCCCCCGCCGGGCGGCGAAAGCCTGCGCGACACCGGCGCCCGCGTCTGGCCCTACTACCTCACGGAAATCCTGCCCCGCGTGCTGCGCGGCGAAAAGGTCCTCGTCGCCGCCCACGGCAATTCGCTGCGTTCGCTGGTGATGGTGCTCGACAAGCTGACGAAGGAAGAGATCCTGAAGCTCAACCTCGCGACCGGCGTGCCGATGGTCTACACGCTGAATGCGGATTCGACGGTGAAGTCGAAGGATGTGCTTGGGGATATGTCCGGCGCGCATTGAGCGCTAGCCGCTGCCCTCACCCCCGTCATGGTCGGGCCTGACCCCACCATCCACGCCGCGGATGCAGGTGGATCCTCGGGTCAAGCCCGAGGATGACGGGATGAGAGGTAAGTGTCCTCAAAAGACAAAGGCCGGCTCTTGCCGGCCTTTTTTGTTCTCAAGCCTTGCCCGATTCCCACCCCAGCATTGCGCGCTTGCGCGTCAGGCCCCAGTGGTAGCCCGTCAGTGCGCCGCTCTTGCCGAGCGCCCGGTGGCAGGGCACCACGAAGGAGATGGGGTTGCGGCCGACGGCGGCGCCGACGGCGCGGGATGCGGTCGGCTGGCCGAGTTTTTCGGCGATCGACGAATAGGTGACGGCACAGCCCATGGGGATGCGCAGGAGCGCCTCCCAGACGCGGACCTGGAAATCCGACCCGATGAGTACGACGCGCAGCGGCTCCTTCGGGTCCCAGCGCTTCGGATCGAAGATGCGCTCAGCATAGGGCGTCGTCGCCGCGCTGTCCTCGACATAATGGGCGTTTGGCCAGCGTGACGACATGTCCTCGAAGGCGTCCATGCCGCCGGGCTCGTCGGTGAAAGCCAGGCCAGCGAGGCCGCGGTCGGTGATCATCACGAGCGCCTGGCCGAAGGGCGAGGGATGCAGGCCGTAGCGGATGGTCAGGCCGGCGCCGCGCGCCTTCCATTCGCCGGGTGACATGGCCTCGTGCGTGACGAAGAGATCGTGCAGGCGGCTTGGGCCGGAGAGGCCCACCTCGAAACTCGTCTCCAGCAGCGGCAGCGCTTCCTGGCGCAGCAGGCGCTTGGCATGGTCGAGCGTCACGGCCTGCAAAAACGCCTTCGGCGACAGGCCGGCCCAGCGGGTAAAGGTCTTCTGCAACTGGGTGGGCGACTGGCCGAGCTGGCCGGCAATATCCTCCAGCCCCGGCTGCGCGCGATAATCCTCGGTGATCAGCTCGATGACCCGGCGCACGGTGGTGTAATCATCGCCCTCGGGCGTGATGTCGGATTGCAAAGTCGCGGCAATGTTCATCAGTCTTCTCCTGTGCCGCCAGAAAAGCACGCCCTTGGCGTGCCCGCCACCCGATTCCTGCCGGGACCCTTAGTAGCCCCGCTTTACCCGCGCGAGTGCCCCGGAAAAGGCGGAGGCGAAGCGCTCGCGGTCGTCGGGCGGCAGGAAGGTGCCGACGTCGGTCTCGCGGCCATTGCCGCGCACATGCATAGCGGTGATGCCGATCTTCGCCTTACGCGAGACAAGGAAGCGCGCCCAGAACGGGTTGAAGACATGTTCGGTCTCGCGGCCCGACGGGCTGATCTTGCGGATCGAGATGTTGGTGCGCGACAGCGAGACGACCTCGCGGGCCTTCGCCGCCCGGTTGTTCAGCCAGAAGGCGCCGAACAACACCAGGAAATCCAGGCCGAAGAACAAGACGACCGGCCAGGCGCCCGAGATCAGGAAGACGACCATATGGGCGAGGCACATGGCGCCGGCGATGATGAAAAAGATCCTATGCCCGTTGCGCCCGAGCGAGCGGTAGGGGTGGAGCTCCGCGGAAAAGACCGGGCGCTCGTTCATCGTCATGTCGGCGTTGCCTTGCGTCATGACGCATGACTATAGAAGCATCATGGAAAACGGAAAGATCAAAAAGACAGCGAGCATCGCTCCGCAACGTCGCAAGGCGGCGCCGCGGCCGAAGAGCCTGTATTCTCACGATGAACTGAGCGAAATCTTCCGCCGCTTCTCCATCCAGCGGCCGGAGCCGAAGGGCGAACTGGAGCACGTCAATCCCTTCACGCTCGTCGTTGCCGTCGCCCTTTCCGCGCAGGCGACGGATGCCGGCGTCAACAAGGCGACGCGGGCGCTGTTCAAGGTGGCCGACACGCCGGAAAAGATGCTGGCACTCGGCGAGGAGAAGGTGCGCGACTACATCCGCACCATCGGGCTCTACCGCAACAAGGCGAAGAACGTCATCGCGCTCAGCCAGATGCTGGTGGAGCGCTTCGGCAGCGAGGTGCCGCGCACACGCGAAGAACTGATCCTGCTGCCGGGCGTCGGGCGCAAGACGGCCAATGTCGTGCTCTCCATGGCCTTCGGGCAGGCAACGATGGCGGTCGACACGCATATTTTCCGCATTGCCAACCGGCTGCTGCTGGCGCCCGGCAAAACGCCGGACGAGGTGGAGGACCGGCTGATCCGCATCATCCCGGACGAATATCTCTACCACGCCCACCATTGGCTGATCCTGCACGGGCGGTACTGTTGCAAGGCGCGCAAGCCGGAATGCGAGCGCTGCGTCATCGCCGATCTCTGCAAGTCGCCGGAAAAGACCTGCGACGTTCCAGCGCCCTTGGTGGAACTGCCGCCGCAGCTTTTCGGCCCTACGCCCTGACGAGCCCGTCGATGAGATCGGCGATTGCGCTTTCGTAGGTCTTGCGGTCCGCGCCGGTCTCGATGGCAATCGCCGCGCGGTCGAAGGCGGCGGAGAGCATTTCCGTCAGCGCCTTGAGTGTTGCGGCATTCGCGCCCGCGCCGAGGAAATCCGCAAGCCCGGCCCTCAGCGTGCCCTCGGCATTCTCCCGGTCGATCGCCACGACGCTTTCCAGGCCGAGCACGGCCGGCGCCTCCAAGAGGAGAAGCCGCGTGCGGCCGGGTGCCGCCATCGCATCGAAATAGGCGGATGCACCGAGGAGGAGGGCCTGGCGGGGCGATCCCCCGTCCAGCGCGACACCTTCGATATGCGCGGCCACCGCCTCGCCTTCCCGCTCCAGCACGGCGCGGAAGAGCGCCTTCTTGTCCTCGAAATGGTGATAGAGCGCGCCGCGCGTGACGCCGGCCTCGGCCACGATGTCGGGCGTCGCCGTCTCCGCATAGCCCTTTTCCACGAAAAGCCGCCGCGCCGCCTCGATCAGAGCGAGGCGCGTCGCCTCCGTGCGTTCCTTGTTGCTGCGTGCCATTTTTTGCCTTTACATACAAACTGTCTGTATGTTAACTGATAGAAACATGCAGACTGTATGTTTATTTTCACCAAAGGGAAAGAGATGAAAACGACCAGCTATTATCCGGTCATCATGACCGACGACGTCGCCGGCACCGCCGCTTTCTACGAAAAGCATTTCCGCTTCGAGGCCCTGTTCGACAGCGGCTGGTACATCCATCTCCAGTCCCGCGAGGACGAGAAGGTGACGCTTGCCGTGCTCGACGGCAGCCACACGACGATCCCGGCCGCCGGCCGCGGTAAGGTCTCCGGCCTGCTCCTGAACTTCGAGGTGGAGGATGTCGATGCGGTCTACGACGCCCTGCGCGCCGCCGGCCTTCCCATCCTGCTCGACATCCGCGACGAGGATTTCGGCCAGCGCCATTTCATCACCGCCGATCCGAACGGCGTGCTGATCGACGTGATCAAGCCGATCCCGCCGAAGGGCGAGTATGTCGCGCTCTACGACGCGTCAGTTCTGCCTCAGTGAGAAGCCGGGGTCCTTGCGGCTCAGCGCCTTGTGGAGATGCACCATGAGGCCGGCGGCAAAGAGCGGCGTCAGCAGGTTGACGATGGGGATCGCCAGGAACGCCGCGACGAGCAGGCCGGCAAGCAGCACCGTTGAGGCGTGTTTGGCTCGAAACAGCCGCGCCTCCGCGGGCGTGCGGTAGCGCATCGCCGCGAACTCGAAGAATTCCCGCCCAAGCAGGTAGCCATTGACCAGGAAGAAGGCGACGAGATTGACGCCCGGAATGAACAGCAGGAACAGTGCGATCAGGTTGCCGAGAATGACGATGCCCAGAAACTTGATCGAGCCCGAGATCGCCTGGCCGAGCGGCAGCGCCGTGCCCGGCGGTTCCGCCGGATAGTCACGCTTCTCGATGACTTCGGCGACGTCGTCGAGGAAGAAGCCGGCGATGATGGCTGTTACGGGTGCGAGCAGCAGCGCAAGACCCAGCGCCAGGCCGAGGCTTGCGATGATGCCGAAGACGAAGGTGAGCCAGCCAGCCCATTCCGGCAGGTCCGGCATGACGGCGCCTTGCAGCCAGGGCCAGGCAACGGCGACGAAGGTTTCGCGCAGGCCGAACCAGATGACGACGAGGGCGAGGACGGTGAGCCCGATGACCTTCCAGAACACGCCACGCGTCTCCGGGGCGAAGAGGTTGGCAAGCGAGAGCCGGGCAGCGTGAAGGATCATCGAAAAACTCCTGTTCGATCTCGCATGTAGGGTGTGGAAAAGCGGGCGGCAAGGCAGGAGATCAGGGCGGCCCATTAAGCCCACGTTAAACGACCGCTCCTAGACTTTCGCCCACACGCACGCAGCCGTGCGTCTCAAGAAAACCAGGGAACAGTCATGCGTAACGTCCGGATTAGCAGGCTCCTGCCCGCGCTCTTCGTCCTCATGGTCGTGCTGGGCGCGCTGCAAGGCGCCGTCGCCTTCCGCTCGCTCTCGACGATGACCGGCCATATCGAGCGCATCGGCACGGACCGCATGCCGCAAATGAGCAGCATCCTGCAATTGAGCCACGCCTTCTCCGAGCTCAACGCCACCTATTCCGAGCACCTCCTGTCGATGGACCCGGACGAGATCGTCCGCATCGAGGCGCGCATCAAGGAACGGGCGGACGCGTTTTCCGGCATGGTCGACAGCTATGGCGCCGCCAACACCGCGGACCCGGCTGCGACGGCCGAAATCGACGGCATCAAGGCGACGCTGAAGACCTATATCGACGATTCCGCCAAACTCATCCAGTTCTCCGCCATCGCGGCCAAGGGGCCGGCGCTGGAGGTCTACAAGGGGCCGATGCAGGCGAGCGCCGACGCGATCACCACCGCCCTCAACGACCTCGTCGCCAGCACTCAGAAGGTGACGGAAGAGACGATCCTTTCCGCGCGCGGCGAAGAAGGGTCCGCCTTCGCGCTCACCTGGGCGTCACTCGCCATTTCCATGGGTCTCGCGATTGCCGCGATCTTCCTGGTCAACCGCCGCGTGGTGAAACCGCTGAACGGCCTCGGCGCCGCGATGAAGCGGCTGGCCGGTGGCGACACGGCCGTCACCATACCGCACGCCGACCGCACCGACGAGATCGGCGAGATGGCCGGCACTGTCGCGATCTTCCGCGACAATGCCGCCGAACGCCAACGCCTGGAGCGCCAGAGCGAGGACGACCGCCGCCGCGCCGATGGCGAGCGCCAGGCCCGCGAGGCCGAACGCACCCGCGACAGCGGCCGCGTGCAGGAGGCCGTCGCGAGCCTTGCCGATGCGCTCGGCCGGCTTGCCGCCGGCGACATGACCTGCCGCATCGAAAAACCCTTCGACGGCGACCTGGAGCGGCTGCGCGAGGATTTCAACGCCTCCGTCTCGCGCCTCAGCGACGCGCTGCGCGAAGTCGGCGAGAACGCCCGGGCGATCGATGCCGGCGCCAGCCAGATCCGCGCCGCCGCCGACGACCTCTCGCGCCGCACCGAGCAGCAGGCAGCCTCCGTCGAGGAGACGGCCGCCGCGCTTGAAGAGATCACCACCACGGTCAAGGATTCGACCCGGCGGGCGGAAGAGGCCGGCCAGCTCGTCGCCCGCACCCGCTCCGGCGCTGAAAAATCCGGCGAGATCGTGCGCCGCGCAGTTTCCGCCATGCAGGAGATCGAAAAGTCGTCGAGCGAGATCACCAACATCATCGGCGTCATCGACGACATCGCCTTCCAGACGAACCTGCTGGCGCTGAATGCCGGCGTGGAAGCGGCACGGGCGGGCGAGGCCGGCAAGGGCTTTGCGGTCGTGGCGCAGGAAGTACGGGAGCTTGCCCAGCGCTCGGCCAAGGCCGCCAAGGAGATCAAGGCGCTGATCACCACGTCCGGCGAGCAGGTGCGCACCGGCGTTTCGCTGGTCGGCGATACGGGGCGCTCGCTCCAGACGATCGTGACCGAGGTGCAGGAGATCAACAGCCACGTCGCGGCCATCGTCGAGGCCGCGCGCGAACAGTCGACCGGGCTTCAGGAAATCAACACCGCCGTCAACACCATGGACCAGGGCACGCAGAAGAATGCCGCGATGGTCGAGGAGACGACGGCGGCAAGCCACGGCCTCGCCTCCGAAGTGCAGGCGCTCAACGCGCTGATCGGCCGCTTCAACGTCGGCGGCAGCGCCGTCGCCGGCCGCACCGTGCACGCCCCGCATCTCCACATCGTACCCTCCACGCCGGCCCCTGCCCCGGCCCCGGCCCCGGCGGTCGCCCGCAAGTCACCCGGCCAGTGGAACGTCAAGCCGGCCAACACGGCCTCGCGCCCCGTCGGCTCGCCGGCGCTCGCGCTCAGCGAAAAGCTTGCCGGCGCGCTCGGCGTGCGGCAGGAAAAGGGCAGTGACGGGGACTGGGAAGAGTTTTGAGACGGGGCTGAAGCCGGATCGACAGCGCGCCTAACCTCGCCTCCGTCATGGTCGGGCTCGACCCGACCATCCACGCCACGGGTGCCACTTGGATCCTCGGGTCAAGCCCGAGGATGACGTTGAGAGTGGAGAAACGTCCGCGCAAAAAGCTCTGCGCTGGCGCTACGCCCCGCCCTCTTCCGGCGGGTAGAGATGTGTCTCGCCGCGGAAATCGCGCACGCGAAAACAGCCGTCGTCCGCCTCTTCGACGGCGAGCGAATCTGCTCGGACCTTACCGTGGCCGCCCGGAATATCGAGGATGTAGGTCGGCTGGCAGAGGCCGGAGACGCGGCCGCGCAGGCTTTCGACCAGCGCCCTGCCCTCGGCGAGCGTCAGGCGGAAATGCGAGGTGCCCGGCGCCAGGTCGGGATGGTGCAGGTAATAGGGTTTGACGCGGTTTTCGACGAAGGTCCGCATCAGCTCCGCCAGCACCGCCACATCGTCGTTGACACCCTTCAACAGCACCGTCTGGCTGATCATCACCAGGCCGGCATCAACGATGCGGGCGATGGCGACGCGGGCGTCAGTGGTGAATTCGCGGGGATGGTTGGCGTGGAGCGCCACATAGGTCGTCTTGCCGGAGGCCTTCAACGCCGCGACGAGGGCGGCATCCACCCGCGCCGGATCGACCGCCGGAACCCGGGTATGGAAGCGCACGATCTTCACATGCGGGATTTTCGCAAGCCGCTCCATGATGGCCTGCAGGCGGCGCGGCGAGAGCACGAGCGGATCGCCGCCCGTCAGGATCACTTCCCAGATCTCCGGCCGTTCGGCGATATAGGCGATGGCCGCATCGAGCGCTGCCGGCGACAGCGTGCCGAGGCCTTCCGGCCCGACCATTTCGCGACGGAAGCAGAAGCGGCAATAGACCGGGCAGACATGCACGGCCTTCAGCAGCACGCGATCGGGATAGCGGTGCACGATGCCTTCGACGGGGCTATGCGCGAGATCGCCGATCGGGTCGGCGCGCTCCTCCGGCAGGGTCACGAGTTCGGCCGCATCGGGCACGAACTGCCGGGCGATCGGATCGAGCGTTTCGTCGCGATCGATCAGCGCGGCGAGCGACGGGGTGATGGCGACCGTATAGCGTTCGGCGACGGCACGCGCTTCGGCGCGCTTCTCCTCCGCAACAAGACCGGCCTTGAAAAATTCGGCGACCGTCGTCAGGCTTCGCGCTGGCGTCATGGCGCCGTCTCCGCGACGGGCGCCCAGATCACCCGGTCGATGCGCGAGGCCCCCGTCGCCAGCATCACCAGCCGGTCGAAGCCGAGCGCGATGCCGCTCGCGTCCGGCATGAGGGCAAGGGCGGCCAGAAAATCCTCGTCGAGCGGATAGGTCTCGCCGTAGACGCGGGCCTTCTCCGCCATTTCCAGCTCGAAGCGCCGGCGCTGTTCGGCGGCGTCCGTCAGCTCGCCGAAAGCGTTGGCGAGTTCCACGCCGCAAGCATAAAGCTCGAAGCGCTCGGCAACGCGGCGGTCATGCGGCGCGGGCCGGGCGAGAGCGGCTTCCGCGACCGGATATTCGCACAGGATGGTGGCGCGGCCGAAGCCGAGTTCGGGCTCCACCTTCTCCACCAGCACGCGGCTGAAGAGGTCGGCCCAGGTGTCGTCCTCCGCAACGCGCAGGCCGGCGGCCCGCATCGCCGTGGCGAGGCGCTCCCGGTCGGTCGACCCGTCCGGATCGATCGAGGCGAGCAGGTCGATGCCGGCATGACGCCGGAAAGCGTCGGCCACCGTCAGCCGTTCCGGTGCGAGCGCCGGATCGCAGGTGGCACCGCGATAAGTGAGTGCCGACGTGCCCGCCACCTCTGCGGCAAGCGCGAGAATCTCCGCGCAATCCGCCATCAGCACGTCATAGGCCTCGCCCGCCCGATACCATTCCAGCATGGTGAATTCCGGATGGTGCAGCGGCCCGCGCTCGCGGTTGCGATAGACATGGGCGAAGCAGGCGATGCGCTGCTCTCCCGCGGCCAGCAGCTTCTTGCAGGCGAATTCCGGCGAGGTGTGCAGGTAGAGCGGCGTCTTCGTGCCCGAATGGCCGATCGCGGCGGTCTCGAAGGCGTGCAGATGCGCCTCATTGCCGGGCGAGACCTGCAGCGTCGCCGTATCCACCTCGACGAAATCACGCGCGGCAAACCAAGCGCGTAGTGCCGCCTGGATGCGACCCCGCGCCATCAGGAACGGCCGGCGGTCGGCGTGCACGTCGGGCATCCACCAGGGCGAGGGTTTTTGGCTTGTGGCACTCATGTGACAGGTTTCTTCGGCCATGCCGGCGGACAGACTGGTCTTTTGCCGGAATATAGGATAGTTGCGGCCCCGAATACGCTTTTCAGCGCGCGGGGAAGACGTCTCAAGGCGGTCCTCTACGACGCGCTCCATCCAGTTACAAGGAAGACTTATGGTAAAGATCATCGCCTCTTCCGTCCGCAAGGGCAATGTCCTCGACGTCGACGGCAAGCTCTATGTCGTGCTGACGGCGCAGAACTTCCACCCGGGCAAGGGCACGCCGGTCACCCAGGTCGACATGCGCCGCATCTCCGATGGCGTGAAGGTCTCCGAGCGCTACCGCACGACCGAGCAGGTCGAACGCGCCTTCGTCGAAGACCGCGAGCACAACTTCCTCTACGAGGACGGCGACGGCTACCACTTCATGAACCCGGAGAGCTACGACCAGCTCACCATGTCCCACGAGGACATCGGCGACCTGAAGGCCTATCTCCAGGAAGGCATGACGGTCATCCTTTCGGTGCATGAAGGCGTGGCTATCGCCATCGACCTGCCGCGCCACGTCACGCTCGAGATCATGGAGACCGAACCGGTCGTCAAGGGACAGACGGCGTCCTCCTCCTACAAGCCGGCGATCCTGTCGAACGGCGTTCGCACGCTGGTGCCGCCGCACATTTCGGCCGGCACGCGCGTCGTCATCGCCACGGAAGACGGTTCCTACGTGGAACGCGCCAAGGACTGATCCGCCTTCGCGGACATCAAAGCCGCCCGCCGGAAACGGCCGGGCGGCTTTTTTCTTTCAACTTCCGCAAAATCCGTTAAGACCGACTCCCGGCTCTTACCATTTGTTTTGACGCATGCCGTTATCGCAAAACCGCTATACACTTTTGCGCGGCAAGCTTACGGAGACGGGAATCCCGAATGACCAAATTCGACGTGCTGACGGTCGGCAATGCCATCGTCGATATCATCGCGCGCTGCGATGAGAACTTCATCACGGACAACGGCATCATCAAGGGCGCGATGAACCTGATCGACACCGATCGGGCGGAACTGCTCTATTCCCGCATGGGCCCCGCGCTCGAAGCCTCCGGCGGCAGCGCCGGCAACACCGCCTCGGGCGTCGCAAGCTTCGGCGGACGGGCCGCCTATTTCGGCAAGGTCGCCGACGACCAGCTCGGCGAGATCTTCATCCACGACATCCGCGCCCAGGGCGTGCATTTCGAGACCAGGCCGCTCGGCGGCACCCCGCCCACCGCCCGCTCCATGATTTTCGTCACACCCGATGGCGAGCGCTCGATGAACACCTATCTCGGCGCCTGCGTGGAGCTCGGGCCGGAGGACGTGGAAGAGCATGTCGTCGCCGAGGCCAAGGTCACCTATTTCGAGGGGTATCTCTGGGATCCGCCGCGCGCCAAGGATGCGATCCGCGAATGCGCCCGCATTGCGCATGCCCATGGCCGCGAAGTGTCGATGACGCTGTCCGACAGCTTCTGCGTGCACCGTTATCGCGGCGAATTCCTGGATCTCATGCGCTCCGGCACCGTCGACATCGTCTTTGCGAACAAGGCGGAAGCGCTTGCGCTCTACGAGACGGAGGATTTCGAGGAAGCCTTGACGCGCATCGCGCAGGATTGCCGCCTGGCGGCGGTGACGATGAGCGAAGAAGGTTCGATCGTGCTGACCAAGGGCGAGCGCACCCGCGTTGAGGCGATCAGCATTCCGAGCGTGGTCGATACGACCGGCGCCGGCGATCTTTATGCCGCCGGCTTCCTCTACGGCTATACGGCCGGGCGTTCGCTTGCCGATTGCGGCAAGCTCGGCAGCCTTGCCGCCGGCCTCGTCATCCAGCAGGTCGGCCCACGGCCGCTCCTGTCGCTGGCGGATGAAGCCAAGAAGGCCGGCCTTATTTGAAGGCTTCGCCGGGATAGGCGCCCCAGATTTCGTTCTGCGAGACCCAGCCTGCCGTGCCGTCCACTTCGGCGCGGCACCAGTCGCCATTGCATTCGCCGACCTTGACGACGACGCCCGGCTGGATCTTGGCGACGAGCGAGCTGTTTGCCAGGGCCTCGCGGCGCATGTTGACGTAGATGTCCTCGCCCTTGCCGCGCATCCACGGTGCCGTCACGGCGGTGCGCTCGCCCGAAAGCAGCGCCTGGTTGACCCAGCCTTCCGTGCCGTCGGCATCGCGCACGCGGCGCCAGTTGTCGTATTCCTGGATGATTTCGACCGGCACGCCGGACTTGAGATAACGCCAGGCGACGGCATAATCGACGCTCGGGCCGACGCGGAGATTGACGCTCTTGGCCTTGAGGCTGACGAAGCGCGGCAGCGGCAGGCCGCTCGGGCCTTTTGCCGCCTGGGCATGGGCGAGCGAGAGGCCGGCGACCGACACGATGACGCCGGCAAGGGCAGCAAGGCTGAGACGGACGACGAGGTTACGCATGGAAAATCCGTTCGAAACTGTAGAGGGCATCAGGCTGCCTTGCCGGCGCGACGTGGCAAATCGCGGGGACCGCCAAGAGGGCGGATTGTCTTCGCGACCGGGTCTGGTAGAAAATGCCCCTGATGAAGCAATCCTTGCCCAACTTGGTTAAGGACCCGTCAACAGGACGCCGGAACATCCCATGACCCAGAAGAAAAAACCGAAGGTCTACATCACCCGCCGCCTGCCCGAGGTCGTGGAGACCCGGATGCGCGAACTGTTCGACGCGGAACTCAACATCGACGACACGCCGCGCACCCAGCCCGAGCTCGTCGCCGCCGTGAAATCGGCGGACGTCCTGGTGCCGACGCTGACCGATCGCATCGACGCGGCCCTCATCGAACAGGCGGGGCCGCAGCTCAAGCTGATCGCCTGCTTTTCCAACGGCGTCGACAATGTCGACGTCGAGGCTGCCGCCAAGCGCGGCATCACCGTGACCAACACGCCGAACGTCCTGACCGAGGACACGGCCGACATGACGATGGCGCTGATCCTCGCCGCCCCGCGCCGGCTTGCCGAAGGTGCGCGCATCCTGACGGATCGCAAGGGCGAATGGGCCGGCTGGTCGCCGACCTGGATGCTTGGCCGCCGCATCTGGGGAAAACGCCTCGGCATCGTCGGCATGGGCCGCATCGGCACCGCCGTCGCGCGCCGCGCCAAGGCCTTCGGCCTGTCCATTCACTACCACAACCGCCACCGCGTGCGCCCAGACACGGAAGACGCGCTGGAAGCGACCTATTGGGACAGCCTCGACCAGATGCTCGCCCGCGTCGACATCGTCTCGGTCAACTGCCCCTCGACGCCCGCAACCTTCCACCTGCTCTCCGCCCGCCGGCTGGAGCTGATGCAGCCGACGAGCTACATCGTCAACACCGCGCGCGGCGGCATCATCGACGAGACGGCGCTGATCAAATGCCTGCGCGAAGGAAAAATCGCCGGCGCCGGCCTCGACGTGTTCGAGAACGAACCCGCGGTCAACCCAAAGCTCCTGAAGCTCGCCACCGAGGGCAAGGTCGTGCTTTTACCGCATATGAGCTCGGCAACGCTCGAAGGCCGCATCGACATGGGCGAGAAGGTGGTGATCAACATCCGCACCTTCTTCGACGGCCACCGCCCGCCGGACCGCGTGCTGCCGGGGCGGGTTTAAGTCTTCCGGCGCTTGTATTTCAGCGTCTCGAAGCGCGCTGCCAGCCCGTCGTAGAGCATCAGGCGGCCGACCAGGGGCTCGCCAGCGCCGGTGACGAGCTTGATCACCTCCATCGCCATCAGCGTTCCGACGACGCCCGTAAGGGCGCCGACGATACCGGCCTCGGCGCAGGCGGGCACGACGCCCGGGGGTGGGGCTGAGGGGAAGAGGTCGCGATAGCCGGGGTTGAGCGTGCCGTCCGGGCCGGCTTCATAGGGTTTCAGCACAGTCAGCGAGCCATCGAAACGGCCGACGGCGCCAGTGACGAGGGGGATACGCGCCGCTTCAGCGGCGTCCGCCGCAGCGTAACGCGTGTCGAAATTGTCCGAACCGTCGACGAGCATGTCGTAACCGGCGAGCAACGAAGCGGCGTTGTCCGCGCTCAGCCGCTCCGCGATGCCGGAAAAGCGCACATGCGGGTTGAGGCGGGCGACGGCGGCTTCGGCGCTGGCGACCTTCGGCGTGCCGAGGCCGGCGGTGTCGTGGATCACCTGGCGGTGGAGATTGGAGAGCGCGACCGTGTCGTCATCCAAAACGCCGATATGGCCGATGCCGGCGGCGGCGAGGTACTGTATGACGGGCGCGCCAAGACCGCCGGCGCCGATGATCAGCACATTCGCCTGTTTCAGCTTCTGCTGACCCGCGCCGCCGATTTCGGCCAGCACGATATGGCGGCGGTAGCGGTCGATCTCTTCAGGGCTGAGCGGATCGGTCATGTCACGATGCCTCCGTTCGAGACGGTGAGAAACTGGGCGCGGTCGCCGAGCGCGTCGAACATCGCACGGTCGGTGCCGGTCATGAAGGCCTGGCCGCCGAGCGCATCGACCCGGTCGAAGAGGGCGGCGCGGCGGCCCTCGTCGAGATGGGCCGCGATTTCGTCGAGCAGCAGCACGGGCGCATGGCCGGTCATGCTGGCGACGAGGCCGGCATGGGCGAGAATGAGGCCGACGAGCAGCGCCTTCTGCTCGCCCGTCGAGCAGCGCTCGGCCTCCATGTCCTTCTCGCGGTGGCGGATCAAAAGATCGGCGCGGTGCGGGCCGTCCAGCGTGCGGCCGGCGGCGGCGTCGCGGTAGCGGCCATCCTGCAGCATGCCGAGATAGATCTCCTCGATCTCGTAGGCGGGGCGCTGCCATTCCCCGTCGAGGAAGCCGGAAAGCCGCATGGTGGCGGATGGAAATGGACCGTCGTCGCGCGCGGCTTCCACGAGGCCGGAGATGAGGCCGACAAGCTCGTGGCGGGCGTGCGCCATGGCGATGCCGAGTTCGGCCATCTGCCGTTCCAGCGCCGTCAGCCAGGCCGGATCCTGCCGCGGCTCGGAGAGCAGCCGGTTGCGGCCGCGCATGGCCTTTTCGAAATCCGCTGCGCGGCGGCCGTGTTCGGGATCGAGCGAAAGCACCAGCCGGTCGAGGAAGCGGCGGCGATCGGCGGAGGGGCCGGTGAAGAGGCCATCCATCGCGGGCGTCAGCCAGAGCACGCGCAGATGATCGAGCACTTCATCGACGGTGCGGGCCGGCGTGCCGTTCAGCCGGAGTTTTCGGGCCTGCCCGTCGTCGCCGCCTTCGGTGCCCGTTCCGATATCGACCTCGTCGAGCATGCCGTCGAGCGTTGCGAAGACGGAGAAGCCGCCCTCGGCCCCCGCGCGCGCGACATCGCCATAGGCGGCGCGGCGCAGGCCCCGGCCGGGCGAGAGGAAAGAGACGGCTTCCATGAGGTTGGTCTTGCCCGCACCGTTCTGGCCCGTCAGCACGACATGCCGGCCGTCGAGCGTCAGCGACAGGCCCGCATAGTTGCGGAAATCCGTGAGCTTGAGGCGGGAGAGGGAAACCTTGTGCGGCATGGGGTGAGAGCTAGAGCATTTTTTGCGCGAGTGGAATCACTTGGACCCGCATAAATGCGGCAACAACAGAAAGATCGTGCGCCGATTGTCGGCTCGCCCCCTAGATAGGGGTTTGCCGGACCGATGCAAAGGACCGCGCACACGATGGCGTGAGGGCGGTTGCCTGCGCGGGCGCAAGGGGGTAATCGGAAAGCCCGCCCATGCGTTGCATCCTCCCCTCCCAGCTCCCACAGGTTTTCGCCTTGTCCTCTTCCGCCCGTCCCGTCTTCGATCGCCCGTTTTCCGCCTTCCTGTTCGACATGGACGGCACGATCATCAACTCCATTCCGGCGACGGAGCGGGTCTGGACCCGGTGGGCGCTGAAACACGGCCTCGACGTCGCGACCTTCCTGCCGACCATGCATGGCGTGCGCGGCATCGACACGATCACCCGCCTCGGCCTGCCGGGCGTCGATCCCGTGGCCGAAGCCAAGGAGGTCGAGCGCGAGGAGATGGAGGATGTCGACGGCGTCATCCCGATCCCTGGCGCGATCGCCTTCCTGACCTCGTTGCCGGCGGGACGCTGGGGCATCGTCACCTCGGCACCGGTGGCGCTGGCCCGCCGCCGTCTTGCCGCCGCGGGCATCCCGCTGCCCGAGGTGATCGTAACGGCGGACGACGTGAAGAAAGGCAAGCCGGCGCCGGACGGCTACAAGCTGGGCGCTTCGCGCCTCGGCGTCGATCCGGCCGATTGCCTGGTCTTCGAGGATGTGCCCGCGGGCATTCTTGCCGGCGAGAGTGCCGGCGCCGGTGTCGTCGTCATCACCGCGACGCACCACCACCCGATCGAAACGAGCCACCCTTTGCTGAACAGCTATGAGGGCGTCGCGGTCAAACAGGACGGCGATGGCAAGCTGATGCTGGTCCGCATCGCGAACTGACGGCGGCTCAGGCCGCCGGTTTCGTCAGGATACCGCCAATCACCGTATCGACGACGGCCTCGACCTCGGCTTCGGAGACATCCAGCCGTTCGGTCAACAGCCGGCCCCAGGCGAAGCTCGACAGGATTTCCGTGACGAGTTCGGCGTTGACGTCCGGGCGAACCTCGCCGCGCTCCTGCGCCTTCTCGACGATCTTGCCGCTCTGGCAGCGGCGGTCAGCCATATAGGCCGAGAGGGCCGCAAGCGCTGCCGGCTCTTCCTGCGCCCTTGCCACCACGCAGCGGAAGACTTCGCCACTCGTGCCATCCCGCCAGGTCTTTAGAATGCCGGTGAGATAGGCGCGCAGGTCATCGCGGATATTGCCCCGGTCGGGGAAGATGAAATTGATCCGCTTGTGGCTGTGATAGACATCGAGCAGCAGGGCGGCCTGCGACGGCCACCAGCGATAGATCGTCGGCTTGCCGGCGCGCGCGCGCCGCGCCACCGCCTCGATGGAGAAGCCGGCGAGCCCGTTTTCCAGCAGCACCGCCTCCGCCGCCGCCAGGATCGCCTCCTGGCTTGCGGGATTGCGCGTGGCGCCGATCGAACGGCGGGCGGGCTTTAACTCTGCCTCGGTCATCTGGCTTTTCCTTTTTTCGTTCTTCTAGCACGGAAGGCACTTGAACGGAACGTATCGTTTCTATATAAACGAAACGTTCCGTTCTATAAAGGCTCCTCCCAATGACCACGCCCGCTCCTGCCCGCAAACTCTCGAAACTGCACTTCGCGCTCGCCATGCTGGTGCCCGTCTATCCGCTGATCACCACGATCCTCTACATCGTGCTGCCGCTCACCGAAGGCTGGACCATCTGGCAGCGCACGGCGGTGATCGCGCCGATGATGGTGTTCGCCATCGTCTTCTTTGTCTCGCCCTTCGTGCAGAAGCGGTTTTCGAACTTCATCCTGCGCGCCGCATGAAAAAAGCCGGGGTGTTTCCACCCCGGCTTTTGACAGGTTTCGCCCCCTCGCGCGTCATCCTCGGGCTTGACCCGAGGATCCATCGGCGGGGTGTGGCGTGGATGGTCGGGTCAAGCCCGACCATGACGGAGGAGAGGTCCGAAGTCTTCCGTGCAAGCTATCAGCCCTCGAAGAATTCCTTCATCCGCGCGAAGAAGCCCGCGGATTCCGGGTTGTTTTCCTTCGAGGAAATCTCCTCGAATTCCTTGAGCAGTTCGCGCTGGCGCTTGGTCAGCTTCTGCGGCGTCTCGATCTGGATCTGGATGTAGAGATCGCCGACCTGCGCGGAGCGCAGCACCGGCATGCCCTTGCCCTTCAGCCGAAACTGGCGGCCGGCCTGCGTGCCTTCCGGCACCGTCACGCGCGACTTGGTGGCATCGAGCGTCGCCACGTCGAAGGTGCCGCCGAGGGCGGCCGTCGTCATCGAGATCGGCACGGTGCAATAGAGGTCCGCGCCGTCGCGCTGGAAGAACTCGTGCGGCTTCACCGACAGGAAGATGTAGAGATCGCCCGCCGGTCCACCACGTACGCCCGCCTCACCTTCGCCGGACAGCCGGATACGCGTGCCGTCCTCGATACCGGCCGGAATGTTGACCGAGAGCGAACGCTCTTCCGTCACGCGGCCATGGCCGTGGCACTTAGTGCAGGGATCGCTGATCGTCTGGCCGCGGCCGTGGCAGGTCGGGCAGGTGCGCTCGATCGAGAAGAAGCCCTGTGCGGCGCGCACGCGGCCGGAACCCTGGCAGGTGGCGCAGGTCTTCGGGCTGGTGCCGGGTTTCGCGCCCGAGCCGGAACAGACGTCGCAGGTGATCGACGTCGGCACGCGGATCTGCGCGGTCTTGCCGGCATAGGCCTCTTCCAGCGAGATTTCCATGTTGTAGCGCAGATCGCCGCCGCGCTCGCGCCCACCAGAGGAGCGCCGCTGGCGCCCGCCGCCCATCATCTCGCCAAAGATGTCTTCGAAGATGTCGGAGAAGCCGCCGCCCTGGAAGCCGGCACCGCCGCCACCGCCCATGCCGCCCTGCTCGAAAGCAGCGTGGCCGTAGCGGTCGTAGGCCGCGCGCTTCTGCGGGTCCTTCAGCGTCTCATAGGCCTCGTTGACGTTCTTGAACGTCTGCTCGGCCGTGGCATCGCCCGGATTCTTGTCCGGGTGATACTTCATCGCCATCTTGCGGAAGGCGCTCTTCAGCTCCTTCTCGTCGGCGGTCTTGGAGACACCCAGCGTCTCGTAAAAATCAGCTTTTGCCATTCGGGTTCACGTCCGTTTCAGTGGAACGGTCTTCTTGTTATGGATGAACAAGCTTGCCTTCAGCCTGCGCTGGAAACCGGACACGCAAAAAGGCGGAAGCCGGAGCGAAGGAAAGACCAGGACATCGTCACCGCTTGCAACGGGAGTGATCATCTTGGCCTTGTTCCCTTCGCGCTGACTTCCGCCCTTTTGCTATCCGTTGCACCGGCCGCTTGTGGCGGCCGGTTTTTCAGGAGGCTCAGGCCGACTTCTTGCGGTCGTCCTCGTCCTTGACTTCTTCGTAGTCCGCATCGACGACATTGTCGCCGGCCTCACCGGAAGACGCGTTCTCTTCGGCCTGCTGGGCCTCGTAGATCGCCTGACCAAGCTTCATGGAGACTTCCATGAGCGTGTTGGTCTTCGCCTTGATGTCGTCGGCATCGGGTTCCGAGGCTTCGACGGCGGTCTTCAGCGAGGCGATGGCGTCCTCGATGGCCTTGCGGTCTTGCTCCGTGACCTTGTCGCCATATTCCTTGAGCGACTTTTCCGACGAATGGATCAGGCTTTCGGCCTGGTTCTTCGCCTCGACGCCCTCACGGCGCTTCTTGTCGGCCTCGGCATTGGCTTCGGCGTCCTTCACCATCTTCTCGATGTCGGCGTCGGAGAGGCCACCGGAGGCCTGGATGCGGATCTGGTGCTCCTTGCCGGTGCCCTTGTCCTTGGCCGAGACCTGCACGATGCCGTTGGCGTCGATGTCGAAGGTGACTTCGATCTGCGGCATGCCGCGCGGTGCCGGCGGAATGCCGACGAGGTCGAACTGGCCGAGCAGCTTGTTGTCCGCAGCCATTTCGCGCTCGCCCTGGCTGACGCGGATGGTCACGGCCGACTGGTTGTCTTCGGCGGTCGAGAAGGTCTGGCTCTTCTTCGTCGGGATCGTCGTGTTGCGCTCGATCAGACGGGTGAAGACGCCGCCCAGCGTTTCGATGCCGAGAGACAGCGGGGTCACGTCGAGGAGAAGGACGTCCTTGACGTCGCCCTGGAGAACGCCGGCCTGGATGGCGGCGCCCATGGCGACCACTTCATCCGGGTTGACGCCCTTGTGCGGCTCCTTGCCGAACAGCTGCTTGACGACTTCCTGCACCTTCGGCATGCGGCTCATGCCGCCGACGAGAACGACTTCGTCGATCTCGGCCGCCGTGACGCCGGCATCCTTGAGGGCTGCCTTGCAGGGCGCGACGGTGCGCTGGACGAGATCGTCGACCAGGCTTTCGAACTTGGCGCGCGACAGCTTCATCGTCAGGTGCTTCGGGCCGGAAGCATCCGCGGTGATGAACGGCAGGTTGATTTCGGTCTGCTGCGAGGAAGACAGCTCGATCTTGGCCTTTTCGGCGGCTTCCTTGAGGCGCTGAAGGGCGAGCTTGTCGTTCTTCAGGTCGATGCCCTGGTCCTTCTTGAACTCTGCTGCGAGATATTCGACGAGACGCATGTCGAAGTCTTCACCGCCGAGGAAGGTGTCGCCGTTGGTCGACTTCACTTCGAAGACGCCGTCGCCGATTTCGAGAACCGAGATGTCGAACGTGCCGCCGCCGAGGTCGTAGACGGCGATAGTCTTGCCGTCCTTCTTGTCGAGGCCGTAGGCAAGCGCGGCAGCCGTCGGCTCGTTGATGATGCGCAGGACTTCAAGACCCGCGATCTTGCCGGCATCCTTGGTTGCCTGGCGCTGCGCGTCGTTGAAGTAGGCGGGAACCGTGATGACGGCCTGCGTGACCTTTTCACCAAGGTAGGATTCGGCGGTTTCCTTCATCTTCTGAAGGATCATCGCGGAGATCTGCGAGGGGGAATAGCCCGTGCCATGGGCCTGGACCCAGGCGTCGCCATTGTCGCCCTTGACGATCTTGTAGGGGACGAGACCCTTGTCCTTCTCGACGAGCTTGTCGTCGTAGCGGCGGCCGATGAGGCGCTTCACTGCGAACAGGGTGTTTTCCGGGTTGGTGACGGCCTGGCGCTTTGCCGGCTGGCCGGTCAGGCGCTCGCCATCATCATTGAAGGCGACGATCGACGGGGTCGTGCGCGCGCCTTCGGCATTTTCGATCACTTTCGCGTCCTTGCCGTCCATGACGGAAACGCAGGAATTGGTCGTTCCGAGGTCGATACCGATTACTTTAGCCATGTCATTCTCTCCTTGAAGCGAACTGCCGGAACCCATTCAGGCATTCTTTTGGCAGCCCCTAATGGTATGGTCTTCTCGAAAGCTTGAGCCTGAGCCGAAGCCTTGCGGCGTATATAAGGAGCAGTCCAGACGACTGCAAGACATCGTGCGGCCGCAAAGCTCGCAAAATCAGCGCCATGAGAAGGGTGAACCGTCTGTAAGACGCAATGTGGTGAGGTTCCTTGCGGGCGTCAAGCCAAAGGGCGCGGTCGGCGGTCATCGGTGCGCGTATTCAAGCGTGTGCTGACCCGGCCTACAACATTGCCGGCGGCCTTGGCGGCCAGTGGTGCAGCAAGTCACAAGGTGGCTTTATATCTAAAGGGATTTATTGAAGGTCATGTCTGTTAAAACTCTTGCGATCGCGCCAGAATATCTCAGCATATATATAGCTGGTCGCACTGACGTCGACATCCCTATGCATATGGACCGCCAAGGAATCTTTGCATCTTCCCAGTGTATAAACGTTCCCGCCTATGACTGGAACCACGGCGATACGAATGTCACTTTCGGTCCATTCGACGAGCTAAACGAAACAGCCAAACCGACTTTTGATGGGGTTCTCGATACGGCTCAAAAACAGCTTATTGTTTTTGGCGCAACGGTATCCGAGTACTTCAAAACGACGGTGCCGTTAACGAAAACGCGTGTCCGTGTATGGCTCGATCACCCGGTCGAGCCTTCAAACGTCGTTATCGCCTGGGGTTGAGCAGAGGCGGCGCCATCTGTCTTGCCGTCAATTTGCTGGGGCCGGGCTTTTATCGAGGCGAGGTTTATGACCATGCAACATCTGTCGATCGCGCCAAAGTATGTCAGCTTCTACGCTGCGGGTCGCCGGAATATTCATATTCAAACGCATATGGACCGGAGAGGGTTCTGACTTCGCAGGACTGCATTCTCATTCCGGCAACCTACTGGAACGACGGATACGCATGTGACGTTCGGGCCGGCTTCCGAGATTGTTGAGGCAAAGCAGCCCGATTTCGATGGCATTCTGAACACGCCGAACAATGAGCTTATTCTGTTTGACGCGAATGAGCCTCAATACGCCATCGCGCACGTTCCATCCGTGAAAAAGCGTATCCGGATCTGGATGGATCATCCCGCTGAGCCCGAGAATGTCACCATCGCCTAGGGATAGTTCGGCTATGCACTAGCCGCCCAAAAGGACGTCGAGAAGGGTCGTTCGGCGCGTGCCGGTCTGCCGCTGCTCGCCGACATCCGCAGGCGGAATCAGCCCATCGTCTATGGGGACGGCGCCCGTCTGCTCGCTCGCGACAGCCGAACCGTTGTCGGCCGGGCGCTCGTCGGTGCCGAGCGTGCGGGAGATGATGTCGAAGAGCTGGTCGCCGCCTTCTTCGGGGACGGGCTGCGTGCCGTCCACCACCGGCTGATCGCCGCCGGCCGTGCCGAAGAGCGGTGACGGGCTGAGGCCCTCGTGGGCAGCGGTCATGAAGCTGCTCCAGGCTTTTGCGGGGAGCCCGCCGCCGGTCACCTTCTTCATCGACTTGCCGTCGTCATTGCCGAACCAGACGCCGGTCGTGAGATTGCTCGTGTAGCCGACGAAGAGCGCGTCGCGGAAGGACTGGGTCGTGCCGGACTTGCCGGCGGCCTGCCAGCCGGGAATGCGGGCGTTCTTGCCGGTGCCCTCGGTGATAACGCGCATCATCATGCCGTTCATCATGGAGACGATGTTGGGCTCCAGCACGCGGGGCGGGTTGTCGTAGGTGTTTTCGTAGAGCACCCGGCCGTCGGCGGTCGAAATGCGGCGGATGATGTGCGGGGTGGCCTTGTAGCCGCCGTTCATGAAGGGGGCGTAGGCGGCCGTCAGCTCGACGAGCGTCACTTCCGACGTGCCGAGCGCGATGGAGGCGTTCGATTGCAGCTCCGATTCGATGCCAAGCCGGCGGGCGAGTTTGATGACTTCGTCCGGACCGACCTCCATGACGAGTTGGGCCGCGATCGTGTTCAGCGAATTGGCGAGCGCGGAGGAGAGCGTGACCTCGCCGCGATATTTCTGGTCGTAGTTCTCCGGTGTCCATTTGCCGATCCGCACCGGTGCATCATTGCGCACCGAGAGCGGCGAGCGGCCGGCTTCGAGCGCTGCCGCATAGACGAAGGGCTTGAAGGCGGAGCCGGGCTGGCGCTTGGCCTTGGAGGCGCGGTCGAACTGGCTTTCGGCATAGTCGCGCCCGCCGACCAGCGCGCGGATCGCACCCGTGCCGTCGATCGAGACGAGGGCGGCCTGCGAGGCGGCGGATTTCGCGCCTTCCTTGTCGAGAAGCGTGGTGAGAGCCTCGTCGGCCTTCTTTTCGAGGTCGAGGTCGATCGTCGTGTCGATGACGAGGTCTTCGGTAATGTCGCCGATCATGCCGGGAAGCTGCGCCATGACCATGTCGGCGGCGTAATGCTGGGCACCCGACCAGTAGCTTTTTGCGCGTGCCGGCGTCTGCGACATCGCGGTCTTGATCTCGGTGTCGGTGACGAAACCTTCTTCGCGCATGGCGCCGAGCACGACCTGGGCGCGGGCTTCCGCCGCCTCCGGATCACGGGCCGGCGAGAGGCGCGAGGGCGCCTTGAGGAGGCCGGCGAGAAGGGCTGCCTCGCCGAGGTTCACATCGCGCGCCGACTTGTTGAAGTAGCGCCGCGAGGCGGCCTCGACGCCGTAGGAATTCGAGCCGAAGAACACGCGGTTGAGATACATCGCAAGGATCTGGTCCTTGGAATATTTGTGCTCCAGCCAGAAGGCGAGCAGCACTTCCTGCACCTTGCGCTCCAGCGTGCGCTCCGGCGAGAGGAACATGTTCTTCGCGAGCTGCTGCGTCAGCGTCGAGCCGCCCTGCACCATGCGGCCGGTGGTGACATTGGTGAACATCGCCCGGGCAAGGCCGAGCGGATCGATGCCGAAATGCGAATAGAAGCGCCGGTCCTCGATGGCGATGACGGCCTGGGGGATATAGGGCGACATGTTTTCGAGCGACAGCGCCTCGCCGCCGGTGAGGCCGCGATTGGCGATGGCGTCGCCGCTGACGGCGAGGATCTTGATGTTCGGCGGCCGGTCGGGGATGGACCAGCTCGTGGCGCTCGGCATGCGCGCGCCGTAATAGAGCACGAGGCCGCCAACGCCGATGGCGCCCCAGATGCCGAGCACGACGCACCAGTAGAACAGCCGGCGGAACAGGCCGAAGATGCCACCGCCCGAAGCTTGCCGGCGCCCGCGGGCGCCGCGCCGCGGCCGTTCGGCCTTCGGCGGCTTGCCCCGACCCTTGCGCCCGGCGCCACCCGCCACGCGATCCCCCGCGCCGACGTGAAAATCGTCGTCGTCGTTGCGGCCTCCCGACCCTTGAAAGGACGGTTCGATGCGCTGGGATTTGCGATTGGCTGCCATAAGCGGTCGGGTACACCCTCAAAAATATCGCCGTCGGGTGAACCTTAAATGCGGCGATTTAAGGGGTGGTTAAGAAATCGGAAACGGAAAGCGCCAATTTCTCAATCGTTTGCGCCTCGCACAGGGTGCAGCGCCGCCGGGGTTGTCATGCCGTCATCGGCGGTTACAACTAACGCCCGTCACAGAAGGTGGAGTGCCAGATGGCCGAATTCGCGGAAGCCTCGTCGACGGAAAGCCCCCGCAAGAAGCGCGAGGCCGTGCGCACATTCCTCGTCGCGGACCGGACCCCGATGTGGTTCACGACGCTTGCGCTGATGGTCGGCGGTATAGGCACCTATTATTTGGCCCCCCAGGTGAACGCCACCTTCGAGGAGCAGAAGATCAAGACCGATTTCGTGATCCGCAACTACAGCGACCTGCGCCAGAAGATGGAGGACTTCCAGGGCCTCTACGCGGTCGTCACGCAAAAGCAGGCGGCCGGGCTCGATATCCAGGACCAGGTGTTCAAGCTGCAGGAGATCGTCAGCCGCGTCAGCGCGCAGAACCTGTCGATGATGCCGATGTTCACCACGGCGGAAGGCCCGAAGGCGGCCGCCCAGGTGAATGCCGCCATGAACGGGATGATCGTCATGATCTTCGCCAATGCGGGCAAGACGATCGAGGCTGAGGCGGACGTCAAGGCCTATAACGAGGCGGTCGCCAAGGCGTCGCAGGCCCTCGTTCCGCCGCTGCTGCAACTCTATGTGAGCATCGGCGAGGTCGGCCGCCTTCGCCCTACCGCCGTGACGACGGACCTGCCGGAGAAGTAACAGCCGAAAAGACTTCGGGCGGCCCTTAGGACCGCCCGAGAAAAAGCCTCAATAGTAAGGCGAAAGGCACTGGCGGCGGCCGCCATAGTTCGGCTGGTACGTGTTGTCGTAGTCACGGTACGAGCGGTAGCGCGCATAGCACCATTCGGTGTGGCGCGGGTTGATGCCTTCGTAGCGCGGCTGGGAATAGCCGTCATTGGCGATCGCGCCACCGATGATCGCGCCGGCGCCGAAGGCAGCCAGCGGATACCACCAGCCATCCGAGTGACGGCGATAGCCGCGGCGCTCGTAACGATAGCCGCGATGGCCGCCGTACCAGCCACGACGTTCGCGGCGATATTGAACCTGTTCGACGTCGGATGCCTGCGACGCGCCGACCTTCGGCATCGGCATGGCGAAGGCCGGCGCCGTTACGAAGGTCGTGGCAAACATGGCGACGGCCATGGCAGCGGCAATGCCGCCCTTGATCGTTGTCTTCATGTCGGTCTCCCTTGGATAGTCACTGTTGTACAGTGATCAAGACGGATGACAGCATGAAACAATTCGACTGAATACGAGATGAACCGAAACTCTCCGCCGCTTAATCGTCGCCATTGCTCGGGCGGGCAAGAAAACGCTGCCGTTCGAAGATGAGCACGACCACCAGCGCCATGATGAACGGGATGATCAGGTAGAACAGCCGGAAGACCGCAAGGGCCGCCAGCACCGTTGCCGGGTCCATGTCCGGCAGGCCGGCGATGAAGACCAGTTCGAGCACGCCGATACCGCCCGGCGCATGCGACAGCAGCGCCACGGAGAAGGAGGCAAGGAAGATCCCGAGCACGACGAAGAAGCCCGGATTTCCCTCCGCCGGCAGCACGAAATAGATGATCGCCGCCGCCCCGATGAGCTCGATCGGCGCGATGAAGAGCTGGCGGAACACCAGCGAGGGCTTGGGATATTCCAGCCGCAGCCAGCGCGTATGGACCGGCCGGAAACCGACGAGGCTTCCCACCACATAGAGCGCCACCAGTGCCAGGATCAGCCAGCCGGTCGACAGCGCCGCCTCGATCGGCAGGAAGGCGGCGAAGCGCTCGATGATCGCTGGTTCCAGCACCAGCACCAGCCCGAACAGCATGAAGGTGCCGAGCGCGAAGGTGAAGGAGCAGAAGGCGACGAGGACGCCCACCTCCGACCCGGTCAGGCCCTTCGACGTATAGGCGCGGTAGCGCACCAGCGCGCCGGAAAACACCGAGGCGCCGATCGTGTGCGACAGGGCATAGGTGGTGAACGAGGTGATGGTGATGAACCACAGCGAGATGCGGTGGCCGAGATGTTCCAGCGCCAGGTGGTCGTAAGCGGCAAGCGCCGCATAGGCGACGAGCGTCGCGACGCTCGCGAGGATCCAGCCGGAAACCGGAATGGCGTGAACGCTCGCCATGAACTCCGCAAGCGACAGGCCGCGCAGGTCCTTGTAGAGGATGTAGATCGACAGGATGATCGCGGCGGTGCTGACGAGCGGCCAGAAGAATTTTTTCAGCCGCTTCATCCTGCCCTATCCCCTGCCCCCGGCGCCCCATCGCCTGAGCAGCAAGGCTCTCTCGCAATCCATCCGTCTACCGCCATTCCGTTCCTTCCCCATTGTGTGGACCTGTCATCGCCTGTCCGCGATGCGGTCCTTGTTTAACCAGTTGACCAGCATATCCGTTCCGTCCGGTTAACGCCGGTCAACCGTGCCATCACATCTTGGTCAGCGCGCCGCGAGCGCCGAGAGGATGCGCACCCAGGAGCGGATGCCCTTCTCGAAGGAGCGCAGCTCGTATTTCTCGTTCGGCGAATGGATGCGGTCGTCCGACAGCGCAAAGCCGACGAGCAAGGATTCCATGCCGAGCATTTTTTGGAAATCGCCAACGATCGGGATGGAGCCGCCCATGCCGATGACGACGGCGGGTTTCGGCCATTCGTCGGAAAGCGCGTTCTTCGCCTTGCCGAGCAGCGCGGAATCGTAAGGAAGCTGGATCGCCGGCGAGCCGCCATGGGCATGGAACGCCACCGAGCAGTCGGCCGGGATTTTTGCCCGCACATAGGCGCGGAAAGCGTCGCGGATCTTTGCCGGATCCTGCTTCCCGACCAGGCGGAAGGAGACCTTCGCCGAGGCTTCCGCTGCGATGACCGTTTTGAAACCTTCGCCGGTGTAGCCGCCGGTGATACCGTTCACTTCGGCGGTCGGGCGCGCCCAGGTGAGTTCCAGCACCGAGCGGCCCTTTTCGCCGGACGGGATAGACAGGCCGATCTCGCCCAAAAAACTTTCCGACGAACTGCCGAGCTTTTCCCAGGCCGCCTTGATCTGCGTCGGGGTCTCCTCGACGCCGTCGTAAAAACCGTCGAGCGTCACGCGGCCGGTCTCGTCGTGCAGGCCGGCGAGGATGTTCGAAAGGATATGGATGGGGTTTGCGGCGGCACCGCCGAAATAGCCGGAATGCAGGTCGCGATCGGCTGCCTTGACCACCACTTCCTCGCCGACGAGGCCGCGCAGGCCCGCGGAAATCGCCGGCGTATCGGCGTCCCACATGCTGGTATCGCAGACGAGGGCGAAATCCGCCTTGAGCTCCGCCGCATTGGCTTCGAGGAAGGGTTTCAGCGAGGGCGAACCGGATTCCTCCTCGCCTTCGAAGAGGATGGTGACGCGGCAGGGCAGCGCGCCCGCCGTTTCCTTGTAGGCGCGGCAGGCTTCCACGAAGGTCAGGAGCTGGCCCTTGTCGTCGGAGGTGCCGCGGCCGGTGATGATGCGGCGCCCGCCGCCGGCATCACGCACGGCGGGCTCGAAGGGATCGTGGTCCCACAGGTTCAGCGGATCGACCGGCTGGACGTCGTAGTGACCATAGAACAGCACATGCGGCGCATCGGGCTTCGCGCCGTCATGATGGGCGACGACCATCGGGTGGCCGGGCGTGTCGCGCACCGTCGCGTCGAAGCCGAGCGTGCGCAGCTCCGTCACCAGCCATTCGGCCGCCCGGCGGCACTCCGCCTTGTAGGCCGGATCGGTGGAGATGGACTTGATGCGCACGAGTTCGAACATGCGTTCGAGGCTCGCCGGAATGCCGGCGCTGGCGTGGTCGAGGACGGGCAGAATATTGGTCATGGTCGAATCCTTGCGAAACTCGGCGCGACATTAGACCGATCGCGTCGGGGAGGGCAAATCGTATGACGATTCTGGTGTTCTCAGATCCGCGGTTCGCGGCCGAGATTGGCCAGCACCATGCGCATATATTCCAGCAGCAGCTCCCGCTCGAAGCGGCGGAAGCCGTGGAAGAGCGCGTCTTCCGTGGCGCTTGCCGCCTCCATCGCCGTCTCGCGCAGCGCCTTGCCGCGCTCGGTCAGGAAGACCAGTTGCGCGCGCCTGTCCTTGGGATGGCGGCGGCGCGAAATGAGGCCGTCGCGCTGCATGCGGGCGAGCGTGTTGGCCATCGTCGCCTGTTCGATGTCGAGGCGGTCGAGAAGTTCGCGCTGAGTGAGGCCGTCGCCGTTCCAAAGCTCCAGCAGGACCGGGAACTGGCCGGGCGCAAAGCCGGCCCCGTCCGCCCGCGCCTGAAGGGTGCGGGACGCCGCCTTCGCCAGGAGATTGGCGAGATATGCTGCCGACTCCGTCCGGTCAAAGTCCATGACCGGAAGCTATGCCGGTTTTCAACGGAAGACAATCAAGGATCACGGGCAAGACAATTGCCTGAAACCGAGAAGCCGCCGACGACAGGAGGCTTGTCGCGGCGGCTTCTTCGAATGATGGACAAAGGCCCGGAGAGGGGGATAAGGCCTTTGTCCTTTGTCTGGCGCGGCGGGGGACAGGCCGGTTGCCAGACAACGGCTTGATCAGGTGCCGTTGGATAATATTTGTGGGTCCGAATGTGGCTTTTCAAGGGTTTCAGAGGGCGGTGAAAATTACAAATTGGTAACGTTCGCGTGACCCTTTCCAGAGCCCTGAAACGGCCTTGAAACCGCAATGAGAGATAGACGCGGAAAGCCGCCCGCGCTATCCATTCACCCCATGAAAAAAGGTGATCATCTCTTCCTCGTCGACGGCTCCGGCTTCATCTTCCGCGCCTTCCACGCCATCCCGCCGCTCAACCGCAAATCGGACGGGCTGCCGGTCAATGCCGTCTCCGGTTTCTGCAACATGCTGTGGAAGCTGCTCAAGGATGCGCGCAACACCGACGTGGGCGTGACGCCGACCCATTTCGCGGTCATCTTCGACTATTCCTCGAAGACCTTCCGCAACGAGCTCTACGATCTTTACAAGGCGAACCGCACCGCACCGCCGGAAGACCTGATCCCGCAGTTCGGCCTGATCCGCCATGCGACCCGCGCCTTCAACCTGCCCTGCATCGAGAAGGAAGGCTATGAGGCGGACGACCTGATCGCCACCTATGCCCGCCTTGCCGAAGCCGACGGCGCCGACGTCACCATCGTCTCCTCCGACAAGGACCTCATGCAGCTCGTGACGGCCAATGTCTCGATGTATGACAGCATGAAGGACAAGCAAATCTCCATTCCCGAAGTCATCGAGAAATGGGGCGTGCCGCCGGAGAAGATGATCGACCTCCAGTCGCTGACGGGGGACAGCACCGACAACGTGCCGGGCGTTCCCGGCATCGGCCCGAAGACGGCAGCGCAGCTTCTCGAAGAATATGGCGACCTCGATACGCTGCTCGCCCGCGCCGAAGAGATCAAGCAGGTCAAGCGCCGTGAGAACATCGTGGCGAACCGCGAGCTCGTGCTGCTTTCGCGCCAGCTCGTGAGGCTCAAAAACGATACGCCGCTCGACACGGTGCTGGACGAGCTGGTGCTGCATCCGCAGGACGGGCCGAAGCTGATCGCCTTCCTCAAGGCCATGGAATTCACCACGCTGACGCGGCGCGTCGCCGAAGCCTGCGATTGCGATGCCGGCGCCATCGAGGCGGCGGACGTGCCCGTCGAATGGGGCGCGGAAGCGCGCGGCCCGGACCTCGACAAGGGCGAGGTGGCCGGTCCCGCGCTCGTGCTCGACGGCGGCGAGACGGCGGCGGAGGCGGCCTCCACGCTGCTGCCCACGGCCAGCCCCGGCGACGCCACGCCGGCCGCACTGGCGAGAGCCCGGGCGGAGCGCTTCTCCGCCGCGCCGATCGACCATTCCACCTATGAGACGGTGCGCGACCTGGACGCGCTCGACCGCTGGATTGCGGACGCCCGCGAGACCGGCCTCGTCGGCTTCGACACGGAGACGACCTCGCTCGATCCCATGCAGGCGGAGCTTTGCGGCTTCTCACTGGCGATCGCGAGCAATGCCAAGGACCCGACGGGCACCACCATCCGCGCCTGCTACGTGCCGCTCAACCACAAGACCGGTGTCGGCGACCTTCTCGGCGGCGGGCTTGCCGAGGGGCAGATCCCGATCCGCACCGCGCTGGAAAGGCTGAAAAGCCTGCTGGAGGACCCTTCGGTCTTGAAGGTCGCGCAGAACCTCAAATACGACTACCTCGTCATGCGCCGCCACGGCATCACCGTGCTGGGTTTCGACGATACGATGTTGATGTCCTATGCGCTCGATGCGGGCGCCGGCACGCATGGCATGGACACCCTGTCCGAGCGCTGGCTCGGCCACAAGCCGATCTCCTACAAGGATGTCGCCGGCTCCGGCAAGGGTGCCCAGACCTTCGACATGGTCGACATCTCCCGTGCCACGGCCTATGCGGCGGAAGATGCCGACGTGACGCTGCGGCTCTGGCATGTGCTGAAGCCGCGCCTTGCCGCCAACCGCATGACCACCGTCTATGAGCGGCTGGAGCGCCCGCTGGTGCCGGTGCTCGCGCGCATGGAAGAGCGCGGCATCACCATCGACCGGCAGGTGCTGTCGCGCCTTTCCGGCGAACTGGCGCAGGGTGCTGCCGGCCTGGAAGAGGAAATCTACGAGCTTGCCGGCGAGCGCTTCAACATCGGCTCGCCAAAGCAGCTCGGCGACATCCTGTTCGGCAAGATGGGCCTGCCCGGCGCCTCGAAGACCAAGACTGGCCAATGGTCGACCTCCGCGCAGGTGCTGGAGGACCTCGCCGCGCAGGGCCTGCCGCTGCCCCGGAAAATCGTCGACTGGCGCCAGCTCACAAAGCTGAAATCCACCTATACCGACGCGCTGCCGGGCTTCGTGCATCCGGAGACGAAGCGTGTGCACACATCTTACGCGCTCGCTGCGACGACAACCGGCCGCCTCTCCTCCTCCGACCCGAACCTGCAGAACATTCCGGTGCGCACGGCGGAGGGCCGCAAGATCCGCACGGCCTTCATCTCGACGCCCGGCAACAAGCTGGTCTCGGCCGACTACAGCCAGATCGAGCTGCGCGTGCTTGCCCATGTCGCCGACATTCCGCAGCTGAAACAGGCCTTTGCCGACGGCGTCGACATTCACGCCATGACGGCATCCGAAATGTTCGGCGTGCCGGTGGAAGGCATGCCGTCGGAAGTGCGCCGCCGCGCCAAGGCGATCAATTTCGGCATCATCTACGGCATTTCGGCCTTCGGCCTCGCCAACCAGCTCTCCATCGAGCGTTCGGAAGCGGGCGACTACATCAAGAAATATTTCGAGCGCTTTCCGGGCATCAAGGACTACATGGATTCTACCAAGGCTTTTGCCCGCGAGAACGGCTATGTCGAAACCATCTTCGGCCGCCGCGCGCATTATCCGGAAATCAAGTCGTCCAACCCGTCGGTGCGCGCCTTCAACGAACGCGCCTCGATCAACGCGCCCATACAGGGTTCCGCCGCCGACATCATCCGCCGCGCCATGATCAAGATCGAACCGGCGCTGGAAGAAGCCGGCCTCTCCGCCCGCATGCTGCTGCAGGTGCATGACGAACTGATCTTCGAGGTCGAGGACGGCGAAGTCGAGAAGGCGATCCCGCTCATCGTCGACATCATGGAGAATGCATCCATGCCGGCGCTCTCGATGAAGGTGCCGCTGAAGGTGGATGCACGGGCCGCGCACAATTGGGACGAGGCGCACTGAGGGGAAGGTAGCCCCTAATCCCGCGGCCGCGACCTTCTCCCCGCAAGCGGGGCGAAGGGGTATGAGGCGAAGCCTTTATTCCAACATCGACGGTTCCTGCCTAGGAATACCGGTGCCACACCTCCTTCGCCCCGCTTGCGGGGAGAAGGTGCCGGCAGGCGGATGAGGGCCGTTATGCGGTCTCGTTCATCTCCGCATGCCCCGTCTGGATATTCCACAGCGTGCGGTAAAGCCCGGGACACTCCACCAGCCTGTCATGCGACCCGGACTGGATGATCCGCCCCGCCTCCATCACATGGATCGCATCGGCATGCACCACCGTGCTGAGCCGGTGCGCGACGAGGATCACGGTACGCTTGCCCTTCATTTTCGCCAGCGAGCGCTGGATCGCGGCTTCCGTCTCGTTGTCCACCGCGCTCGTCGCCTCGTCGAGGATGAGGATCGCGGGGTCGATCAGCAGTGCACGGGCAAGCGCGATGCGCTGGCGCTGGCCGCCCGAAAGCTTCTGGCCATATTCGCCGATCTGGCTTTCGTAACCATCCGGCAACTCGCGGATGAAGCCATCGGCCTCCGCCATGCGGGCGGCCGCCTCGACCTCGTCGCGGCTGGCACCCGGCCGGCCATAGGCGATGTTGTCGGCGATCGAGCCGGAGAACAGCGTCACCTCCTGCGGCACCCAGGCCATGCTTTTCCTCAGACATTCTCCCGACCAGTCGGCGAGCGGCACGTTGTCGAGCAGGATACGGCCCTTCTGTGGACGGATGAACAGGCCGAGCAGCTTGATCAATGTGGACTTGCCACTGCCGGTCGGCCCGACCAGCGCCACCGTCTCGCCGGCGCGGATGGCGAGGTTGATGTCGGTCACACCGCCGGGGCTTGTCGCGTAGCGGAAGCCGACATGGTCGATCTCGAAGCGGCCGGAGACCTTGGCCTCGTGCGTGCCGTGCGGTTCGCCGCGCGGCTCGTCGAGCAGGCGCAGGATGCGGCGCGTCGAGGCCATGGCGCGCTCGTAGAGGTCGGCGATCTCGGCAAGGCCCGTCATCGGCCAGAGCAGGCGCTGCGTCAGGAAGACGAGCAGGCCGTAGGCGCCGACCTGCATCTGGCCGGTCAGCGTCAGCCAGCCGCCGATCAGGAAGGTGGCGAGGAAGCCCGACAGGATCGCCATGCGGATGATCGGGATGAAGGCGGAGGACACACGGATCGCCGCCCGGTTCGCCTCGACGTAACCGAGGCTTTCCTTGGTCAGCGCCGCCGTCTCGCGCGCCTCGGCTCCAAAGGCGCGGATGGTTTGGAGGCCTTGCAGGTTGGTGGTGAGCCGCGCGCCCAGACCGCCGGCCCGCGCCCGCACCGCATCGTAGCGGGCCTGCGCGCGGCGCTGGAACCAGAAGGCGCCGGCAATGATCGCGGGCACCGGGGTAAAGGCGATGACCGCGATCAACGGGCTGACGATGAAGAACACCACGCCGACGAGGATGACGGCGGCAAAGGTCTGGATCAACTCGTTGGCGCCGCGATCCAGGAATCGTTCGAGCTGGTTGATGTCGTCGTTCAGCACCGCGACGAGATCGCCGGAGCGGTTTTCCTCGTAAAAGCTCGTCGGCAAGTGCTGGGCGTGGTCATAACAGAGGATGCGCAGCCTATGCTGCACGTCCTGCGCCAGCCCCCGCCAGAGGATCTGGTAGAAATATTCGAAGAGGGATTCGCCAAACCAGATGAGGAAGGTCGCGATGCCGAGCAGGGTCAACTGCTGCACCGGATCGGTGATGCCGACCTGCGCCACGAAGGAATCCTTGCCGCGCACCACGACGTCGAGCGCAATGCCGATCAGGATTTCCGGCATGACGTCGAAGATCTTGTTGATGATCGACGAGGCGACCGCCCGCACCACGCGGCCCTTCTCTTCGCGCACGAGAGAAAACAGCACGCGCAGCGGATGGCGGGTGCCGGCGGAACGGGAGGCGGATTGTTCGGACGCAGTCATGAAACGGGACCTGTTGTCGGACCGGGAGAGGCCAGCGGGCGGTGCCTTCGCCTCTAGCCGGGTGGACCAGCGCTTGCAATCTCTTAATCCTGTTCGCCAAAGAAGCGCTGCCTTAACGCTGCCTTAAGATCGTCGGAGTCTTGATCGGCGCGAATGGGCGCAACGCCCTATCGCGGGACGAACCGGTGCGACAGCCGGCACGGAGACAAGGCATGCGATCCTCATCCGGCGCGGCAATACTTTTTCGGGCGGTGGCGGCCATGGTGGCGATAGCGGTTCCCGTCACGGCGAGCGCCGGCTGCCTGCGCGGCGTCAATCTCGCCGGCGCCGAATTCGGCGAGGGTCGCGGCACCTTCGACAAGGACTATACCTACCCTTCGAAGGAGACGATCGCCTATTTCGCCGGCAAAGGATTCAATGCGGTGCGCCTGCCCTTCAAGTGGGAGCGGCTGCAACCGCGCCTCAATCGCGGCTTCGACAAGGCGGAGCGCAAGCGGCTCACCGCGACCGTCAAGGCCCTGCGCGCCGCCGGCATGACTGTCATCCTCGACCCGCACAACTATGCTTACTACGGCGACAAGCAGATCGGCTCGACCGAGGTGCCGGACAGCGCGTTTGCCGATTTCTGGCAGCGGCTCGCCGAGGACTACAAGGACGACGACGGCGTGCAGTTCGGCCTGATGAACGAGCCGCACGACGTGCCGGCCACGCAATGGCTCGCCTCCGCCAACGCGGCCATCGCCGCCATCCGCGAGACCGGTGCGAAAAACCTCGTGCTGGTGCCGGGAACGGTCTGGACCGGTGCGCATAGCTGGGAGGAAGAGCGCGAAGGCGGCGCCAACGGCACCGTCATGCTCGGCATCGCGGATCCGGCCGACAACCATGCCTATGAGGTGCACCAGTACCTGGACGGCGACTTTTCCGGAAAGGCAACCACCTGCGAGCGGGCGGACGATGCCGTGACGGCGCTGGAGCGCTTCACCGACTGGCTGAAGCGCAACGGCAAGCGCGGCTTCCTCGGCGAATTCGGCGGCTCGGCCGACCAGGCTTGCCTGGATGGCCTTGCCCGCATGACGGCGCTTGTCGGCAAGGAACAAGACGTCTGGACCGGCTGGACCTACTGGGCCGGCGGCGACTGGTGGCCGGCGACCGAACCGCTCAACATCCAGCCGACCGCCGACGGCGACCGCCCGCAGCTTGCGGCCCTTGTCGCCGGCGGTGAACTGCCGGCCAAGCCCGGAAGCTGCCCTGCACTGCCCTGACCCTTTCCGCCAGCCTGAATTTCGCCTTGTCCCACACGCTTTGCGATTATGGCTAACAGAGCTTCAACAGCGCCGAAGCGTGCCGTTTCGCAACACCGCCCCTCCCGCGCAATACCCTGGAAAACCGGGGCTCTTCGATCTTCCTTCATGAAGCTTCACAATGGGTCGCGCCACCTTGATGCATCCCTCCGGCGCGCTTCACGAAATCTTATCCATGTCCTTTCAGCCGATCTTATCAACCGTCGGTTATGCCTTTTGGGAAGAATACGCCAAGAGCCCGCTGTCCGGCCGGCGCACGAAAATGCCGGCACAAAAAACGATGGAGAAAGCGACATGAAGCAGAAGATCCGTGACATCCTGGCAAAACACGGCGCCCTCCCGGTTCCGGTCGATCAGCTTGCGGACGATTCCGATCTCTATGCGGCCGGCCTTTCCTCCTTCGCCTCCGTGCAGGTGATGCTCGGCATCGAGGAAGCCTTCGACGTCGAGTTCCCCGACAATCTCCTGAACCGCAAGTCCTTCCAGAGCATCGCCGCGATCACGCGGGCGGTCGAAGGCCTGACCGGCAGCGCGGAGGCCGCCGAATGACCATGACCGTCGGTACGAGCTTCGCGGAACGCGCCCAGCGCGTCTCCGCCGTGGCCGCAGTGCATGCCGACGACGTGGACGCCAGGGGCCGTTTCCCGCGGGAAGCCGTCGACGCGATGATCGCCGAACGGCTGCTGTCGATCCAGATCCCCGCCAGCCTCGGCGGCGAGGATGCCAGCGTCTCCGAGATCGCCGAGGCCTGTTCGCTTCTCGGCCAGAGCTGCTCGGCCGCCGCCATGGTTTTTGCCATGCACCACATCAAGCTTTCAAGCCTCGTCACGCATGGCGCCGACAGCGCCTGGCATTCCGCCTTCATGCGCCGCGTCGCGGACGAACAGCTGCTGCTCGCCTCGGCGACGACCGAAGGCGGCATCGGCGGCAACCTGCGCAACAGCATCTGCGCGATCGAAATCGACGGCGATACCTGCCGGCTCACCAAGGATGCGACCGTCATCTCCTACGGTGCGCATGCCGACGCGATCCTCATCACGTCCCGCGCCCATGCCGAAGCCGCTTCGACCGACCAGGTCATGACCGTCTTCACGAAGGACCAGTATACATTGGAGCAGACCCATGTCTGGGACACGCTCGGCATGCGCGGCACCTGCTCGGATGGCTGGCTGTTCAAGGGCGAGGCGCCGAAGGAACAGATCCTTCCCAAACCCTTTGCCGAGATCGCCGCCCAGTCGATGCTCGCCACCTCGCACCTCCTGTGGAGCGGCGTGTGGTACGGCATCGCGGTCAACGCCGTCTCGCGCGCCCAGGCCTTCGTGCGCGCCGCCGCCCGCAAGAGCCCCGGTGTGGCACCGCCCGGCGCGCTGCGCCTTGCGGAGGCCTCGAACCTGCTCCAGCTCGTCAAGTCGAACACGATCGCCGGGCTCAAGGAATATGAAGCCGCCAAGGCCGATCCAGACAAGCTGTCCTCCATGGGCTTTGCGGTGGCGATGAACAACGTGAAGATCGCCTCTTCGGAAACGGTCCTCACGATCATCAACCAGGCGATGCTGATCTGCGGCATCATGGGCTACAAGAACGGTACGCCCTTCAGCCTCGGCCGACACCTGCGCGATGCGCATTCGGCCCAGCTCATGATCTCCAACGACCGCATTCTCGGCAATACGTCGAACCTGCTGCTCGTTCACAAACAAGACACCAGCCTGACGGGGTGAAACCGATGGACATGCAAACCTCTCTTCTCGACAGGCTCTTCTCAACCGGCCTGCTCATCGATACCGGCGTGGAAGGCCTCTATGGCCGCAGCGGCGCCTTCGAGGACGTGATCGCCCGCTTCGAGCGGCTGATCGACGCCTATGGCGGCGCCGACGGCGCGGAGGCCATGCGCTTCCCGCCGGGCATGAACCGCGCGCATTTCGAGACATCCGGCTACATGAAGAGCTTCCCGCAGCTCGCCGGCACCGTGCACAGCTTCTGCGGCGGCGAACTCGACCATATGAGCCTGCTGCAATGCATGGAAGTCGGCGGCGACTGGATGAAGGACCAGAAGCCGACCGATATCGTGCTGACGCCGGCCGCCTGCTACCCGCTCTATCCGACGATCGCCAAGCGCGGCCGTTTGCCGGCTAAGGGTGGCCTTTTCGACCTGCAATCCTACTGCTTCCGCCACGAGCCCTCGAACGATCCGGCCCGCCAGCAGCTTTTCCGCATGCGTGAATATGTCTGCATGGGCACGCAGGATCATGTGACGGAGTTCCGCCAGACCTGGATGGACCGTGGCCTCGAAATGATGGCCAAGGTCGGCCTCGACGTGACGATGGATGTCGCGAACGACCCGTTCTTCGGCCGCGCCGGCCGCATGCTCGCCAACAACCAGCGCGACCAGAACCTGAAGTTCGAGCTGCTGATCCCCGTGACGTCAGCCGCCAAGCCGACGGCCTGCATGAGCTTCAACTACCATCAGGACGCATTTGGCGCCAAGTGGGGCCTGAACCTCGAAAACGGCGACGTCGCGCACACCGCCTGCGTCGGCTTCGGCCTGGAGCGCATCGCGCTCGCGCTCTTCGCCCGCCATGGCCTCGATATCGCCCTTTGGCCGGCCGAGGTCCGCAAGGTGCTGGGATACCAGGACTGAGCATGGCCGCCGTCTTCGCCGGGGCCGATCCCGAGACCTACCGGCCGCACGCGCTGCACGATGCGGAGCGCATGTGGCCGGAGACCAACTGCTATGTCGATCTCTGGATCGAGGTGCTGAACGCCTTCGGCACCACGCCGGAGGCGATGCTCGGGTTTTCCGTGACCCAGGACTTCGAGGGCGACCAGTTCACCTTCTTCAAGGTGCCGCTGGAAGACCTCGAAAGCCTCTACGGCATCCGCGCGACGGAACTCGCCATCTTCGACAGGGTTGAGACACACGTCGCGACCCAGATCGCGCGCGGCCGCCTCTGCCTCGTCGAGATGGACAGTTTTTACATGCCCGATACCCGCGGCGTCGCCTATGGCCAGGAGCATGGCAAGACGACGGTGGCGATCAACCGGCTGGACCTTGAGAACAAGCGGCTCGACTATTTCCACAATGCCGGCTTCTTCCGGCTGGAGGGTGCGGATTTCGACGGCCTGTTCCATTTGAACGACGGCCCGGACGAGCTGCCCTTCCTGCCCTATACGGAATTCGCCAAATTCCCGGACAAACGACCTGACGAGGCGCATCTCCGCCGTGAAGCCAGGCGCCTGCTCGCCGTCCATTTCGCCCGGCGCCCGGCGGCAAACCCGGTCGCGGCTTTCGCGAGCGTCTTCCCGCACCAGGTGGAAGCGGTGGCGGATCGCCCCTTCGGCTTCTTCCACAAATACGCCTTCAACACGCTGCGCCAGCTCGGCGCGAATTTCGAGCTTGCCGGCAGCCACCTCGACTGGATCGCGCCCGATGGCAGCCTCACTGAGGCCGCCGAGGCCGCGCGGAAAATATCCGAGACGGCGAAATCCGTGCAGTTCCAGATCGCCCGCGCCGTGACCCGCCGCAAGTTCGAACCGCTGGCAACCGCGCTCGATCCGGCGATCGAAGCCTGGGACAGGCTGATGGCGACGCTCGCCGCCCGCATCGGCTGACGGAGGATGTGCTTGACCGAAAACGACCTTTCGAGCGGCTGGCGCATGATCCTGACGCCCGCCGGCGCCGCTACAGATCCGGCGGCGCTCGAAGCCTTTTCCGATGTCATCGACGCCCCCGTGCCCGGCACCGTTGCCGGCGCGCTGGAGCGCGCCGGCCGCTTCGACCGCACCGCGCCCGCGCCGCTCGACCACCTCGACGCCTGGTATGTGCTCGACCTCGCCGAGGCGCCGGGAGCGGCTGTCCTGCATTTCGACGGCCTCGCCACGGTGGCCGAGGTTTGGTGGAACGGCGCGCTGGCGCTGTCGTCCGACAGCATGTTCGTGCGTCACACGCTGCCCGTCACGCTTACCGGCACCGACCGCCTCGCCCTCTGCTTCCGCGCGCTGAAACCGCACCTGGAAAAACGCGGCCCCCGCGCCCGCTGGCGGCCGCAGATGATCACGCCGCAGGGCCTGCGCCTCGTGCGCACCACGCTGCTCGGCCGCATGCCGGGTTGGTGCCCCGAAGTTCACGCCGCCGGCCCCTGGCGTCCCGTGCGCCTCTCGCGGCCCACGCCCGCCGTTCCTGCTGATATCCGGATATCCTCGCGGCTCGATGAGGATGGCACCGGGCGGCTCGACGTTCGCTTCAACTTCAACAGCGCTACCCTGCCTACCGTGGAATGCGCGGGCGCTAGCGCTATCGCAGTGCCCGATGGCGAAGTTGGTTTCACCGCCAGCCTCACGATTCCCGACGTCGCAGCCTGGTGGCCGCGCACGCATGGCGAACCCGTTCTGCACGACGTCTCCCTCGTCGCGGATGGCAAGCGCCATGCGATCGGCCGCACGGGCTTCCGGCGCATCGCAATCAACCGCGGCGCGGACGGGCGGGATTTCGCGCTCCTCGTCAACCGGACGAAGGTTTTCTGCCGTGGCGCCGTCTGGACCACGGCGGATATCGTCGATCTTCCCGGCAATCGCGAGCGCTACGAACCGCTGCTAAGGCTCGCCGCGGACGCCAACATGAACATGCTGCGCATCGGCGGCACCATGGCCTATGAGACGCCGGACTTCTTTGTGCTGTGCGATGAGCTCGGGCTGATGGTCTGGCAGGATTTCCAGTTCGCCAATTTCGATTACCCGGCAAACGATCCCGCCTTTGCGGAGAACGTGCGCAAGGAGGTATCCCAGTTCCTCGACGCGACCGCCGCCTCGCCATCGCTTGCCGTGCTGTGCGGCGGCAGCGAGATCGACCAGCAGGCGGCGATGCTCGGCCTGCCGGAAGCGTCGTGGGCCGGGCCGCTGACCCGCGACATCCTGCCAGCGTTGGTGGCTACCCACCGCCCCGACGTGCCCTATGTCGAAAACTCTCCGAGCGGCGGCGCCATGCCTTTTTCGCCGAATGCCGGCGTGACGCATTATTACGGCGTCGGCGCCTATTGCCGGCCGCTGGAGGATGCACGGCGGGCAGAGGTGCGCTTCTCCGCCGAAAGCCTCGCCTTCGCCAATGTGCCGGAACAGCAGACGCTGGACGCCCATCTGCCGGTGCCCGCCGTGCACGATCCGCGCTGGAAGGCCCGCGTCCCGCGCGACCGGGGTGCCTCCTGGGATTTCGAGGATGTGCGCGACCACTATCTCGGCCTGCTCTACGGCCATGATCCGGCGCGCCTGCGCCGCGAGGACCCGGCCCGCTACCTCGATTTCTCCCGCGCCGTCGTGGCCGAAGTGATGGAGGCGACCTTTGCGGAATGGCGCCGTTCGCAATCCACCTGCAACGGTGCGCTGGTCTGGACCTTCCAGGATCTGCTGCCCGGCGCCGGCTGGGGCATCGTGGATGCGACCGGCCTACCGAAATCCGCCTGGCATGCGCTGCGCCGCGCCTTCCGGCCGGTGCAGGTCGCGCTCTCGGACGAGGGCACCAATGGGCTGGACGCGCATGTCATCAACGACAGTGCGGATGAACGGCATCTGGTGCTGGAGCTTTCCTGCCTGCGCCATGGCCGCCAGGCTGTCGTCAGCGGACGGCGCGCGATCACCCTTGCCCCGCATTCTGCCGAAACGCTGCCGGCAACCGACCTCTTCGGTGCCTTCTTCGACACGACCTATGCCTTCCGTTTCGGTCCGCCCTCACACGACGTGACCGTCGGGCGGCTAAGCGACGCGGATGGAACAGTGGTTTCGGAGGCGTTTCATTTCCCGCGCGGCCGGGCGGAGGCCCTGTTTTCCGCTGCCGCTACGCCGGCGTTGCGGCAGGATGCTGACGGTTGGGTCTTGGATGTGTCAACGGATCGTTTCGCGCAGTCCGTCGCAATAGAAGCCGAAGGCTTCGTTCCGTCGGACAACTGGTTCCACCTGGCGCCCGGCGCCCTGAAAACCATCCGCCTCGCGCCCCGCGCCGGCACCGATCCGGCGGCAAAACCCAGCGGGGAAATCCGCGGCCTCGGCCTGGAGGCCGTCGTCAGTTTTTGAGCTTCCTGTGGGATGTCGAAGACCGGACCACAGGAAATCACCGATGATTTTCTGTAGTCGGCCACTGCATCAGAAGAAAACGTGCAACGGCCACTGTACCGGGCGGCGGGAATAGGAAAGCCGGCTGCCTTCGAGCGGAAGCCTGTCCTGCTCGCCGGAATCGACCGTCTCTTCGGCCTCGCGGGTTTCTTCGGTCTTCGGCTGGAAGCCGACTGGATAGAGGTTGAAGTAACCGAGCGTCACGCCACCGAGATACATCATGCCATCGCTTCCGTTGCTGTTACGATCCGGTCAACATCATGGCAAAATCGTGGCATCTGTCAATAGTCCATAAAATTAGTGCTCTATTCGACCCTTGATTGCACGGCGCCCGTGGGTTTACGAGGCATCTCCACGCCACCGGATCGACCCCTTGTACACGCTGGACCAGACCGAGACTTTCGAGCAGGAAATCCGCAAGAGCCGGTTCCGCGCGATCGCCTGTCCGGTCGAGAGCGAGGCAGAGGCGAAGGCCCGGCTGGCGGAGGTTTCCGACATGGCGGCCACCCACAATTGCTGGGCCTGGCGGATCGGCCAAGCCTACCGCTTCAGCGATGACGGCGAACCGAGCGGCACGGCGGGAAAGCCGATCCTGCAGGCAATCGACGGGCAGGCGCTCGATCGCACGCTTGTGGTCGTCACGCGCTGGTTCGGCGGCATTCTTCTGGGCAGCGGCGGGCTGATCCGCGCCTATGGCGGCACGGCGGCCCTCTGCCTGCGCGCCGCCGCCAAGACCGAATATGTCGAGCGGGTCGCGCTCTCCGTCTCGCTCGGCTTTTCCGATCTCGCCCTGGTGAAGGCGCGGCTTGCCGCCCTGCCGGGGCTGGTGATGGACGACGAGACCTATCACGATACGGGCGCACGCCTTTCCGTCCGCGTGCCGGCGGACAAGGCGAAGGAGACCGGCCGGCTGATCGTGGATCTCACCAGCGGGCGGGCCGAAATCGGCGATTGAGGCCAGATTCGCCCCGCCCACCAAAATAAAATCCCCTTCCATTTCGCGGCGCTTCCGGAGAACGGTTTGGCGCGGCGGCATAGCAACGCCGAATGCCTTGTTGCTGCGGGCGGGATAGACGCAAAGATGCGCTCCCGGCGCCTCCGGCAGCAACGGCTTGCCGCTATAGGCAAGGCGGAATTTTCGTTCTACACCCGCCGGGATATATTCTCGCGGGCCGTTTGCCTGCGATCCCGCACGACAGAGAGGACGAGACCCATGAGCCTGCGCATCAACGACATCGCTCCGGACTTCACCGCCGAAACCACTGCCGGCACGATCGGCTTCCATGACTGGATCGGCGACGGCTGGGCCGTGCTCTTCTCGCACCCCAAGAATTTTACCCCGGTCTGCACCACCGAGCTCGGCGCCATGGCCGGCCTAGAAGGCGAATTTCGCAAGCGCGGCGTCAAGATCATCGGCATCTCGGTCGATCCGGTCGAAAGCCACGGCAAGTGGAAGAACGACATCCGCACCGCCACAGGCTTCGACGTGGAATATCCGCTGATCGGCGACAAGGATCTCGCGGTCGCGAAACTCTACGACATGCTGCCGGCCGCCGCCGGTGAGACGTCCGAAGGCCGCACGCCCGCCGACAACGCCACCGTGCGCTCCGTCTTCGTCATCGGCCCGGACAAGAAGATCAAGCTGATCCTCACCTATCCGATGACGACGGGCCGCAATTTCGCGGAAATCCTGCGCGCGATCGATTCGATCCAGCTCACCAGCAAGCACCAGGTGGCAACGCCCGCCAACTGGCAGCAGGGCGAGGACGTCATCATCACCGCCGCCGTTTCCAACGAGGACGCCATCACCCGCTTCGGCGCCTTCGACACGGTGCTGCCGTATCTGCGCAAGACGAAGCAGCCGACCGCCTGATCCGACACCGGCCAGAGAGAGCCAACCTTTCCTCCGTCATGCTCGGGCTTGACCCGAGCATCCACCACCTCATCCGCTGCATGGATCCTCGGCTCAAGGCCGAGGATGACGTTGTTGGGGAGGAGGGCGACGAAACAAAACAGCCCCGGCTTGCCGGGGCTGTTTTCATTTACTGGATGAGGATGGCGCGGAAGTCGTTGACGTTGGTGCCAGTCGGGCCGGGCACGAAGAGGTCGCCGAGCGCGTCGAAGGCGGTCCAGCTGTCGTTGCGGCCGAGATATTCGGCGGCGTCCTTGCCCTTGCCGGCGAGGCGCGCGACGGTGGTGCCGTCGGCGAAGGCGCCGGCATTGTCCTCCGAACCGTCGATGCCGTCCGTATCGGCAGCGAGCGCGGAGAGACCGTCGAGGCCGTCGGTGGCGCAGGCGAAGGACAGCAGGAACTCGCCGTTGCGGCCGCCCTTGCCCTTGCCCTTGATGGTGACGGTGGTTTCACCGCCGGAGAGCACGACAACGGGTTTCTGGAACGGCCGGTCGCGGCGCACCACTTCGGCGGCGATCGCCGCATGCACGCGGCCGACTTCGGCGGCCTCGCCCTCGATCGCATCGGAGAGGATGACGGCCTCGACGCCGGCCTTGCGCGCAACGTCCGCGGCGGCCTCCAGCGAGACGGCGGCGGAGGCGACGAGCTTGACCTCGTTGCGAGCGAAGCAGGCATCGGACGGCAGCGGCGGCTCGTCCTGGCCATCGCGGATATGGCGCATCACGGCTTCGGGCAGATCGAGGCGATAGCGTTCGATGAAGCGCAGCGCATCGGCGCGGGTGGTGGCGTCGGCGATGGTCGGGCCGGAGGCGACGAGGGCGGGATTGTCGCCCGGAATGTCGGAGACGACGAGGGAGACGACGCGGGCGGGGTGGGCGAGGGCAGCAAGACGGCCGCCCTTGATGCGCGAGACCTGCTTGCGCACGGCATTCATGGCGCTGATCGGCGCACCGGAGGCGAGCAGGGCGCGGTTGACGGCGATTTCGTCGGCCAGCGTCAGGTCGCCGGCAGGTGCCGGCAGCAGGGCGGAGCCGCCGCCGCAGATCAGCGCCACGACGAGATCGTCTTCGGTGAGCCCGCGCACGGCGGCCATCAGCCGGCCGGAGGCGAGCAGGCCGCTGTCATCCGGCACCGGATGGGCGGCTTCGAGAACCTCGATGCGCTCGCAGGGAACGGCATAGCCATAGCGCGTGACGATCACGCCGGTCAGCGGCGCATCCCACAGGCGTTCGAAGGCGCGGGCCATCTGCGCGGCACCCTTGCCAGCTCCGATCACCACGGTGCGGCCCCTCGGTTTTTCCGGCAGGTTGGCGGCCAGCACCTTTTCCGGGTCGGCGGCGGCGACCGCGGCGTGAAAGAGCGTTTCGAGAAAGGCGCGCGGATCGGCGATATCAGGCATGGGGTTCCTCCAAGTCTGCGGAATGCTGGTCTTATGAACACGAAGCCCCTCATCCGCAAGCCTGCGTCCCCTTCCGAATGAAGATGACGCGGCGGGATGAGGGGCTCGTATTTCCTCCTCCAGAATGGGTGACCGGGCGGGGCTCCCCTCCCCGCCCGGTCAGGCCGTCGGTCGACGGCTAGGCCGTCATGCGACGGCGTGGTTCGCCATGCGCTCCAGCGCCGTGACGAGACCTGAGTGATCGAGGCCGGCATCGCCGTGGGCGGCGCACTGGTTGAAGAGTTCCTGCGTCGAGGCGGTGTTGGGCAGCGAAACGCCCAGCGCCTTGGCGCCCTGGAGGGCCAGGTTCAGGTCCTTCTGGTGCAGCGAGATGCGGAAGCCCGGATCGAAAGTACGCTTGACCATGCGCTCGCCATGCACTTCGAGAATGCGCGAGGAGGCGAAGCCGCCCATCAGCGCGGCACGCACGCGGGCCGGGTCGGCGCCGGCCTTCGAGGCGAAGACGAGGGCTTCGGCAACCGCTTCGATGGTCAGCGCCACGATGATCTGGTTGGCGACCTTGGTCACCTGGCCGTCACCGCAATCGCCGACGAGCGTGATGTTCTTGCCCATCAGTTGGAACAGCGGCAGCGCCCGGTCGAAACTTTCCTGCGAGCCGCCGGCCATGATGGAGAGCGTGGCGTTCTTGGCGCCCACTTCACCGCCGGACACCGGACCGTCGACATATTCGGCGCCGGTCGCGCGGATCTTCTTGGCGAATTCCTTGGTCTCGATCGGCGAGATCGAGCTCATGTCGATGACGAGCTTGCCGGCGGAGAGACCATAGGAAACACCGTTTTCGCCGAACAGTACGTCCTGCACTTCCGGGGTGTCCGGCAGCATGAGGATGATCGTGTCGACGGTCTCGGCCAGCGCCTTCGGGCTGTCGACGATCTTCAGGCCGTTGTCGAGGAGTTCCTGACGCGGCGCGATTGCGAATTTCGAGGTGATGACGGTGTGGCCGGCGTCCTGAAGGTGACGCGCCATGGGCGTGCCCATGATGCCGAGGCCGATGAAACCGATATTTGCCATGATGCTAACTCCCAGTCTTGAAAATGTTTGGTGGCTCAGCGGCCGATTTCGACCAGCCAGCCGAGGCCTTCCTGCGTGGTGGCGGCCGGCTTGTATTCGCAGCCGATCCAGCCGTCGTAGCCGAGCGCGTCGAGCGTCTTGAACACGAAGGGATAGGCGATCTCGCCGGTGCCCGGTTCGTTGCGGCCCGGATTGTCGGCAAGCTGCACATGGGCGATCTTGGCCTGGTGCTTCTTGAAGGTGCCGATCAGTTCGCCCTCGGTGCGCTGCTGGTGGTAGAGGTCGTACTGGATGAACAGGTTGTCGCTGCCGACTTCGGCGATGAGCGAGGCCGCCTGGTCGGGCGTGTTGAGGTAGAAGCCCGGAATGTCGAAGCGGTTGATCGGCTCGATCAACAGCCGGATTCCGTGTTTGCCGAGTTCGGCGGCCGCAAGCTTCAGGTTGGCGACGAAAGTCGAGCGCAGCACTTCGTGCGAGGCGCCGACCGGGGCGATGCCGGACAGGCAGTTGACCTGCTTGCAGCCGAGCGCCGTCGCATAGTCGATGGCGGAAGCCACGCCGCGGCGGAACTCGTCGACGCGGTCCGGCAGGATGGCAATGCCGCGCTCGCCGCCGGCCCAGTTGCCGGCCGGCAGGTTGTGCAGCACCTGCGTCAGCCCATGCAGATCGAGGGCGGCGCGCAGCGCTTCCTTGTCGAAATCATAGGGGAAGAGGTATTCCACGCCTTCGAAGCCGGCCTTCGCGGCCAGCGCGAAGCGTTCGAGGAACGGCGCCTCGTTGAAGAGCATGGTCAGATTGGCCGCAAATTTCGGCATTTTTTTCTCCTTAGTCCAGCAGTGCCATCGTGGCGGTTGGGGCATCTTCGCCGCGTTCGGCAAGCTCCTCGAACTCGACGACGGCATTGATGTCGGCGCCCATGGCGATGTTGGTGACGCGTTCAAGGATGAACTCGATGACGACGGGAACCTGGTGCTCCTTCATCAGCTTCTGCGCCGTGTTGAAGGCTTCCTGGAACTCGTTCGGGCTGCGGACCCGGATCGCCTTGCAGCCGAGGCCTTCGGCGACCGCGACATGGTCGACGCCGTAGCCGGCTTCCGCATCACCCGATGCGTTGATGTTGTCGAAGGCGAGCGAGACTTCGAAGTCCATGTTGAAGCCGCGCTGAGCCTGGCGGATGAGGCCGAGATAGGAATTGTTCACGACCACATGCAGGTAGGGCAGCTTGTGCTGGGCACCGACCGCAAGCTCCTCGATGAGGAACTGGAAGTCATAGTCGCCGGACAGCGCCACGATCGGGCGGTCCGGATCGGCGGCACGCACGCCGAGCGCTGCCGGCAGCGTCCAGCCGAGCGGGCCGGCCTGGCCGCAATTGATCCAGTTGCGCGGCTTGTAGACATGCAGGAACTGCGCGCCGGCGATCTGCGAAAGGCCGATGGTCGAGACGTAGCAGGTGTCGCGGTCGAAGGCCTTGTTCATTTCCTCGTAGACGCGCTGCGGCTTGAGCGGAGTCTGGTCGAAATGGGTCTTGCGCAGCATGGTGCGCTTGCGCTCGCGGCATTCCTCGGCCCAACCGGACCAGTCGCGCAGCTTGCCGGCGACCTTCCACTCGGTCGCAACGTCGAGGAAGAGTTTAAGCGCGGCGCCGGCATCCGACACGATGCCGAAATCGGGCGTGAAGACGCGGCCGATCTGGGTCGGTTCGATGTCGACATGGACGAAGGTGCGACCCTCCGTATAGGTCGGGATATTGCCGGTGTGGCGGTTGGCCCAGCGGTTGCCGACGCCGAGAACGAAGTCGGAGGCGAGCATGGTCGCATTGCCATAGCGGTGCGAGGTCTGGAGACCGCACATGCCGGCCATCAGCGGATGGTCGTCCGGGATCGTGCCCCAGCCCATCAGCGTCGGGATGACCGGGACGCCGACGATTTCGGCAAATTCGACCAGGAGATCGGACGCATCCGCATTGATGATGCCGCCGCCGGCGACGATCAGCGGCCGCTCGGATGCGTTCAGCATGGCGAGCGCCTTCTCGGCCTGGGCGCGGGTGGCGGCCGGCTTGTAAGGTTCGAGCGGCGCATAGGCGTCGATGTCGAATTCGATTTCGGCGAGCTGGACGTCGATCGGCAGGTCGATCAGGACCGGACCGGGACGGCCCGAGCGCATGGTGTGGAACGCCTTCTGGAAGACGTAGGGAACCAGGCCCGGCTCCATGACGGTGACGGCCCACTTGGTGACGGGAGCCGCGATCTTCGCGATGTCGACGGCCTGGAAATCCTCCTTGTCGAGGCGGGCGCGGGGCGCCTGGCCGGTGATGCAGAGGATCGGGATCGAGTCAGCGGAGGCCGAATAGAGGCCGGTGATCATGTCGGTGCCGGCCGGACCCGACGTGCCGATGCACAGGCCGATATTGCCGGCACGGGCACGGGTATAGCCTTCCGCCATGTGGCTTGCGCCCTCGACGTGGCGGGCGAGAACGTGGCGGACCGTGCCGCGCGCCTTCAGCGCCGAATAGAAGGGATTGATCGCAGCGCCCGGGACGCCGAAGGCACAATCAATGCCTTCCTTTTCCAGAACCAGGACCGCTGCATCGACAGCACGCATTTTTGCCATGGGAATTTCCTCCGTCTCTCGAGTTGGAAGGTAACCCATTTTCGATGGCGCGCAATCATAAAATGGAAATCAATCCCATCATGTGGAAATAAACATTTTCAACGAAACTGGAACAATCGATCCGGGCCAGCTATGTCATGACGTCGGCGGACAGGAGAAAACGACATGGCGGACCATCAGGAAAAGACGCGGGCCAAACCGGGCCGCAAGGCCGGCGAGAATGCGGCGCCCTCTTCGGTGCAGGTGCTCGACCGCAGCCTGAAACTGCTGGAGCTGGTGGCGCAGGCCGATGGTGCCGGCCTGACCGAGCTTGCCGACCAGTCGGCGATGGCGCCCTCCACCGTGCACCGGCTGCTCACCTCGCTTGCCCAGCACGGCATGGTCACCCACGACAATGAGACCGGCGCCTGGACGATCGGCGTGAAGGCCTTCGAGATCGGCACCGCCTATCTGCGCTTCCGCAAGCTCGGCACGATCAGCCGGCCCTTCCTGAAACAGTTGATGGAGGGTTGCGGCGAGACCGCCAACATCGCGATTGAGGACGACGGCGACGTGGTCTTCATCTCGCAGGTGGAAAGTCATGCGCCCATGCGCGCCTTCTTCCGCCCCGGCCGGCGCGGGCCGATCCATGCGTCCGGCATCGGCAAGGCGATCCTGTCGACCTGGCCGGATTCCCGCATCGAGGCGCTGCTCGCCGGCCGCACCTTGCAGCACTTTACCGACAAGACCCGTGACAGCGTGGCGATGCTTCTGGAGGATATCGCAAAGATCCGCATCCGCGGCTGGTCGATCGACGACGAGGAGCACACGCTCGGCATGCGCTGCGTGGCGGCACCGATCTTCGACGAATATGGCGAGGCCGTTGCGGGGATCTCGGTCTCGGGACCGGCGGTGCGCCTGCCGGACGAGAAGGTCGGCGCCTTCGGGCCGGTCGTGCGCGCGGCTGCGGAAGAGTTAACCAAGGCGATGGGTGGGCGGTCGAAGCGCGCTTGACTTTGCCGGCGAAGGGCTCAGTTTTGCCCGGTGAAAATCACGAGAGGATTTCCCGATGCGCATCGTCCGCCCCGCCGTTGCCACCGCCTTCGCGCTGCTTGCCGCAAGCCCGGCCTTTGCAAAGATCCCGCTCGTCAACGCCACCTGCCCCGGCAAGATCGAGGTTCATGCCGACGAAGGCGGGCCGGTCTACATCAACGGCAAGGAAGCCAAGCTCCACGTCTTCAACGACAACTATTACGAGGCCAAGGGCGGCGGCGTCACGATCTCGCTCACCATCCGGCCGGACGGCTCGCCCGACGTGTCCTATACCGGACACGGCGGCGCGAACGGCGTTTGCACCGTCAAATAATCAGGCCGTTTCGAGAACGCGCTTTTCGACGGCCTTACCCTTGCCCTTCATCGCCTTGCCGGCGACATAGACCTCGGCGACGCAGCGGTCGTCGCCCATGGTCTGGAGGATGAAGAGTTCTTCGAGCAGCGAGGTCGCCGTGCGCATGCGATATTCCATCGCCGACTTGGCGCTGGAATCGAGCACGACGATATCCGCATCCGCGCCGGAATGCAGCGAACCGATGTGGTTTTCCAGCCCGAGCGCCCGGGCATTGCCGAGCGTCATGCGGTAGAACGAGCTGAACGGCGTCAGCCGCTGGCCCTGCAGGTGCAGAACCTTGTAGGCCTCGTCCATGGTTTCCAGCATGGAGAAGCTGGTGCCGCCGCCGACATCGGTGGCGACCGACCAGCGCGCGCCGAGCCTGTCGAAACGATCGCGATCGAACAGGCCGGAGCCGAGGAAGAGGTTCGAGGTCGGGCAGAAGACGCCGACGGCGCCGGTCTCCGCCAGAACCGAAATCTCCCGGCCGCTCAGATAGATGCAATGGCCGAGCAGCATGCGGTCGTTCAGCAGGCCGTAGCGGGCGTAGATATCCGTATAGTCCTTCGCCTCCGGATAGAGCGAGGTGGCAAAGGCGATTTCGTCCCTGTTTTCGGAAAGATGTGTCTGAACGTAGCAGGTAGGGTGCTCGGCGACGAGCGCCTGACTCATCTCCAGCTGCTCCGGCGTGGACGTGATAGCGAAGCGCGGGCTGATCGCATAATGCGCGCGGCCGCGGCCGTGCCATTTCTCGATCAGCCGTTTCGTCTCGTCATAGCCCTGCTGCGGCGTGTCGCGCAGCGCATCCGGCGCATTGCGGTCCATCATCACCTTGCCGCCGATCATGCGCATGCCGCGCGCTTCGGCCGCCGAGAAATAGGCGTCGACGCTTTCGGGGTGCACCGAGCAATAGGCGACGGCGGTCGTCGTGCCGTTCGAGAGCAGTTCGTCCATGAAACGATCCGCAACGGCCGCCGCATGGGCGGGGCGCGAAAACTTCTGCTCCTCGACGAAGACATAGGTGTTCAGCCATTCGAGCAGCTGCGCGCCATAGGACGCGATCGCCTGGGTCTGCGGGAAATGCAGGTGCGTATCGATGAGGCCGGGCAGGACGAGGTTCGGCCGGTGATCGGCGATCTCGACCTCGGCACCGGCCAGCTTGCGGATATCGGCATAGTTGCCGGTCTCGACCACCTTGCCGCCCCGCACGAAGACGGCGCCGTCCTCGAAATAGCGGTAGGAAGCGGTGTCATCGATGCCCTGCGGCTCGGCGACGAAGGTGAGCACGCGGCCCCGGATCAGACGTTCGCTCATTGGATTTTCTCCCCGCTCACGGCGCTTTCGTACCAGGAGACGAGGAGGCGGCGCTCCTCGTCGGAAATCTGCGTCAGGTTTGCCGGCGGCATTGCATGGCTGCGGCCGGCCTGCAAATAGATCTCGCGGGCATGGGCGGCGATTTCGCCGTCCGTTTCCAGCACCACGCCCTTCGGCGGGGTGATGATGCCCTCCCAGCCGGGCTCCTTGGCATGGCACATGGAACAGCGGCCGAGCACCGTGTCGCGCACCTTCGGGAAGGCTTCCGCCGTGATGAAGGACTGCTGCACCGCCGAGACCTTGGCATCCGCCGTCTCGCCGGTCAGCACCTTCGGCACCGTGGAGAGCCACATGATGAGGACGAAGAGCAGCGCGGTCGCAAGCCAGGTCCAGGTCGGGTTGCCGGCGTTAGCGTGGGTCGTGTTGAAATAGTGGCGGATGGTGACGCCCATCAGGAAGACCAGCGAGGCGATGATCCAGTTGAACTCCGTGCCGAAGGCCAGCGGATAGTGGTTCGACAGCATGAGGAACAGCACGGGCAGCGTCAGGTAGTTGTTGTGCGTGGAGCGCTGCTTGGCGATCTTGCCGTATTTCGGATCGGGCGTGCGGCCGGCGATGAGGTCGGCGACGACGACGCGCTGGTTCGGCATGATGATGAAGAACACGTTCGCCGACATGATCGTCGCCGTGAAGGCACCGAGATGCAGGAAGGCGGCGCGGCCCGTGAAGAGCTGGGTGTAGCCCCAGGCCACCGCGACCAGGATGAAATAGAGCGCCACCATCAGCCGCGTATTGTCGTTGCCGAAGGGCGACTTGCAGATGAGGTCGTAGATGATCCAGCCGAAGGCGAGCGAGGCCAGCGAAATGGCGATCGCCACGGGCTTGGAGACGTCGAGCACGTTCGGGTCGATCAGGTAGAGGTCGGCGCCCGCGTAATAGACGAGACAGAGCATGCCGAAGCCGGAGAGCCAGGTGACGTAGCTTTCCCACTTGAACCAGACGAGGTGCTCGGGCATCGAGGCCGGCGCCACCAGGTATTTCTGGATGTGGTAGAAACCACCGCCATGCACCTGCCACTCCTCGCCATGCGCGCCCGGCGGCAGCGCGGGGTGCTTCTTCAAGCCCAGGTCGAGCGCGACGAAATAGAACGACGAGCCGATCCAGGCGATCGCCGTGATCACGTGCAGCCAGCGCACGGCAAACATCAGCCAATCCCAGGCTATGGCATATTCGTACATAGGGACCTCCACCCACTTTTCATGGGCTTGTTTGCCATCAAGCGATTTTCTCGGAAATCCCGGTGAATCCCCAACACTTTCAAAAAAATCTATAAGATGGCCCCCACTTTGCTCTGCACGCCAATGTGGTAGAAGGAATCCATGTCCTATCTCGATAATGTGCGCGTCTTCGTTCGCGTGGTCGAACTCGGTACTCTTTCAGCGGCAGGGCGCGACCAGCGTGTCACCCCGGCGGTCGCCAGCAATCGCATCAAGGAACTGGAGCGCCATCTCGGCGTGCGCCTGTTCAACCGCACGACGCGAAAGCTCTCGCCGACCGAACACGGCCGCGTCTTCTACGACGGCGCCGTCAAGATCATCGAGGCGGTGAACGAGGCGGAGGCGGCGATCGCCGATCTTTCGCGCAACCCGAAAGGATCGCTTAGGATCACCGCGCCGCTCGGCATCGGCCGGCGCCTGATCGCGTCCGGCATTCCGGAATTCCACGACAAGTACCCGGATATCGAAGTGCGGGTGCGCCTGTCGGACCACAATGTCGATATCCTCGCCGAAGGCGTCGATGTCGCCTTCAAGCTCGGCGTGCTGGAGGATTCGAACCTGCGCATGCGCGGCATCCTCAATTGCGAGCGCGTGCTCTGTGCCTCGCCCGCCTACCTCGCGCGGCGCGGCGTGCCGGCAAATGCGGATGCGCTGATCGCCGACAAACATGACTGTCTGCTGCTGCGGTATCCCGGTTCGAAGGAATATTTCTGGACACTGGTGACCGCGGAAGGCCCGCGCAAATTCGAAGTCGCCGGCCCCTATGACAGCGATGACGGCGACGTGCTTACCCAATGGGCGCTGGAGGACCGCGGCATCATCAACAAGCCGCTGTTCGAGGTGAAGGCGCACCTGAAGGAAGGCCGGCTGGTCGAAATCCTGAAGGATTCCCCGCCCGCCTCCGTGCAGCTCGCCGCGATCTACCCGCACAAGCGGTTCCAGGACCCGAAGGTCCGCCTGATGATCGACTTCATGGCCGAGCGATGTCAGCGGCTGATCGGCAAGCTGCTCGGTGACGTACCTGCCGACGAAACCACTAGCGGCTGACGGCCCGCAATCTATTGACCCGGCTATCGGTCCAGCTCAACGCCGCCGTCACGATCTCGGCGGCGGCAAGCGTGGCGATGACGGCGGGGCGCTTGTCCTTCAGCGTGGTGCCGCCGATCGGGCAGATTAGGTTTTCGAACAGGCCCGGCTGGCCGAATTCGCGCGACAGCCAGTTGCGGAAGGTCGTGCGTTTCGTCTTCGAGCCGATCATGCCGACATAGGCGGCGTCGGCGCGCTTCAGCGCCTCGGCGGTGATGAGGAAATCGAGCGCGTGGTCGTGGGTGAGAATGACGAAGCTGCTGCCGGCCGGCGCGTCGCGCACCACCGCTTCCGGCATGGCCGTCAGGCAGGTTTCGATGCGTGGCACGGTGGACGCCATGAGCTCGTCCTCCCGCGTATCCACCAGCACGACGCGCAAGGGCGCCAGCGACAGCGCCATGGCGAGTGCATCGCCGACATGGCCGGCACCGAAGACATAGACATGCGGGCGTGCCGCCATTTCGCGATCGCTGCGGGAAATCAGGCTTTTGGCGAGCGCCGGGTTCATGGCGGTGAAGGAAAGCCCGACCCGGCCGCCGCAGCACTGGCCGATCTCCGGGCCGAGCGGCACGTTCATCGGCTCGGCCGCAAGCCCGGAGCGGAGCGCACGCCGCGCCTGGTCGATCGCCATATATTCGAGCTGCCCGCCGCCGATCGTCGCGAAGATCGCCCGGTCCGACACCAGCATCCAGGCATCGGTGTCGCGCGGCGTGGAGCCCGCGGCACCCGTCACCTCGACCAGGATCGACACCGGTTCGCGGCGCAGGAAATCCCGGATGTCTTCGCGCAGGGCGGACATGACATTACCCCTTCTTTTCGCGCTTCAGCCGCTCGATCGCCATCAGAACGCATTCCGGCGTTGCCGGTGCGTCGAGGCGCGGGCAGATCTTGTGATCCGCGACGCTTGCCACCGCGTCCGACAGCGCATGCAACACGGCAAGGCCGAGCGGCAGCGGCGGTTCGCCCACGGCCTTGGAGCGATGGATCGTCGGCTCGTAGGCCTCCGACCAGTCGGTGAGCGCCACGTTGAAGATTTTCGGACGGTCCGAGGCGAGCGGGATCTTGTAGGTGGAGGGCGCGTGGGTGCGCAGCCGCCCCTTGCCGTCCCACCACAGTTCCTCGGTCGTCAGCCAGCCCATGCCCTGGATGAAGCCACCCTCGATCTGGCCGATATCGATGATCCTGTTCAGCGAACGGCCGGTATCGTGCAGGATATCGGTGCGTTCGACGATATATTCGCCGGTCAGCGTATCGACGGAGACTTCGGAACAGGCCGCGCCATAGGCGTAATAGTAGAAGGCGTGGCCGCGGCCCTTGGAGCGATCCCAATGGATCTTCGGCGTCTTGTAGAAGCCGGCGGCCGACAGCTGGACGCGCGCCATATAGGCCTTCTTGACGAGATCGTTAAAGGAGATCTCGGCATTGCCGATGCGCACCCGGTTCGGCAGGAACACCACCTGCTCGCGTGGCACCTGGTGGGTTTCCGCGGCGAAATCGATGAGCCGATCCTTGATCTGGCGGGCAGCATCCTGCGCCGCCATGCCGTTCAAATCGGCGCCCGAGGAGGCGGCAGTCGGCGAGGTGTTCGGCACCTTGGCGGTCGTCGTCGCGGTGATCTTCACGCGGTCGAGATCGATCTGGAACTCTTCCGCGACGACCTGCGCGACCTTGAGATGCAGGCCCTGGCCCATCTCGGTGCCGCCATGGTTCATGTGCACGGAGCCGTCGGTATAGACATGCACCAGCGCGCCGGCCTGGTTCGATTCCGTCTTGGTGAAGGAAATGCCGAACTTGACGGGCGTCAGCGCCAGGCCACGCTTGACGATGCGGCTCTTGGCGTTGAACTCGGCAATCGCCTTGCGGCGGCCGGCATAGTCGGCGCTTTCCTCCAGCTCGGCGACGATGCGCTGGATGATGCAGTCTTCCACCTTCTGGTGATAGGGCGTGACGTTGCGCGTGCCCTCCACGCCCATCGCGTCGTAGAAATTCAGCTTGCGGATATCGAGTGGGTCCTTGCCGACGGCGAAAGCCACCTCGTCGATGACGCGCTCGGCGCCCACCATGCCCTGCGGGCCGCCGAAACCACGAAACGCCGTGTTGGAGACGGTGTTGGTGTAGAGCGGCGCCGACTTGGCATGCACATGCGGGAAGAAATAGGCGTTGTCGCAGTGGAACAGCGCACGGTCGCCCACCGGGCCGGACAGGTCCGCCGAAAAACCGGCCCGTAGCGCGAAGGTGTAGTCGATGCCGAGGATGCGGCCTTCGTCGTCGAAGCCGACATCGTAGTCGATGGCAAAATCGTGCCGCTTGCCGGTGGCGGCCATGTCCTCGTCGCGGTCGAGCCGGACTTTCACGGCGCGGTTCAGCTTCTTGGCGGCAATCGCCGCGAGTGCCGCGCACTGGTTCGCCTGCGTTTCCTTGCCGCCGAAACCGCCGCCCATGCGGCGCACTTCCACCGTCACGGCATGGCTCGGCACGCCGAGCGCGTGCGCGACCATGTGCTGCGTCTCGCTTGGCCCCTGGGTCGAGCAATAGACGAGCACCTCGTCGTCCTCGCCCGGCACGGCGAGCGAGACCTGGCCTTCGAGATAAAAGTGGTCCTGACCGCCGAGCCGCATGCGGCCCTTGATGCGGCGGGGCGCGCTTTCGAGGGCAGCGGCGGCATCGCCGCGCTTCAGCGTCAGCGGGGTGACGACCTGCCGGTGGGTTTTGACGTCGAGGTCCCAGATGTCGATATCGGCCGGCAGTTCCTCGTATTCGATCTTGGCAAGCCGCGCGGCGCGGCGGGCTTCTTCGCGCGTCTCGGCGATCACGCAGAAGATCGGCTGGCCATGGAATTCGACCTTGCCGTTTGCCAGCACCGGATCGTCGTTCATGTAGGAGGGCGAGATATCGTTGACGCCGGGCACGTCCTCATGGGTCAGCACATCGATCACACCCGGCGCGGCGCGCACGGCGGAGAGGTCGACCGATTTCAGGATGCCATGCGCGACGGTCGAGAGGCCGAGGCCGGCATGCAGCGTGCCGGCAGGCTCCGTGATGTCGTCGATATAGACGGCAGTGCCGGCGACGTGCTTGTGCGCCGAGTCGTGGCGCACGCTGGAATGCACGCCGCCGGCAATCTTTTCGGCCTTGAGGTCAGGGGTGTGCTTGTTCATGGCTCACGCAGCCTCGTATCTGGACACCTGCACGGGTGCCTCGCTGGACGTCGTTTCCATATAGAAACGCAGGAGAAGGTTTTTGGCCACCAGGGCGCGATAATCCGCGGTGGCGCGCATGTCGGTCAGCGGCGAAAAGTCCTCGGCATATTTTTCCATCGCCGCTTCCACCGTCGCTTCCGTCCACGGCTGGCCAAGCAGAGCCGCTTCGACTGCGGCGGCACGCTTCGGCGTTGCCGCCATGCCGCCATAGGCGATGCGGATTTCGGCCACCGTGCCATCGTCGGCCAGCACCAGGCGGAAGGCGCCGAGCGTTGCCGTGATGTCCTCGTCGCGCCGCTTGGTCACCTTGTAGACGGCGAATTTTTCCGTCGCGGCGGGAATGGGCACCTGCACGGCTTCGACGAATTCGCCGGGCTGGCGGTCCTGCTTGCCATAGGCGATGAAATAGTCTTCGAGCCGGATGGTGCGCCGCTCCGCGCCCTTGCGCAAGGTGAGCGTTGCGTCCAGCGCGATCAGCGCCGGCGGGGTGTCGCCGATCGGCGAGCCGTTGGCGATGTTGCCGCCGATCGTGCCCATATTGCGCACCTGCTGGCCGCCGATGCGGGTGATCAGCGGCCCGAGCGCCGGGATATGGTGCGACAGCGTGGCGATCGCCTCGGAATAGGTGACGCCGGCGCCGAAGGAGACCACGCCGTCCTGCACGGACATCGCTTTCAGTTCATCGAGCCCGGCAATGAAGACCGGCGTGATGGCGCGCATATGCTTGGTGACCCACAGGCCGACATCGGTGGAGCCGGCGACCACCGTCGCGGTCGGCGACGCCTCCAGCACGGCGGCGAAATCGTCGAGGTTAGCCGGCACGATCCAGCGGTGCTTTCCCTCGCCGATCTCGACACGGGCGCCGTCGCGCAAGGCTTTCAGGCGCGCGATCATCGTTGCGCGCTCGGTGAGCAGCGGGTCCTTCTCGGTGTTGCCGTAGCTGGAGATGGCGCGCGCGGCGCGCAGGATCGGCTCGTAGCCGGTGCAGCGACAGAGATTGCCCTGGAGCGCCGTCTCGATCTCTTGGTCGCTCGGGCTCGGCGACTGCATCCACAACGCATAGAGCGACATGACGAAGCCCGGCGTGCAGAAGCCGCATTGCGAGCCGTGATAGTCGACCATCGCCTGCTGCACGGGGTGTAGATGGCCGTCGCTTGCGGCCACATGCTCGACGGTCACCACATGGCAGCCATCCAGCGAGCCGAGGAAACGGATGCAGGCATTGACACCTTCATAGACGAGACCGCCGGACGGCGTCAGGCGCCCGACCAGCACCGTGCAGGCGCCGCAGTCGCCCTCCGCACAGCCTTCCTTGGTGCCCTTGAGCAGGCGGGAGAGGCGCAACCAGTCGAGCAGTGTGTGGTCCGGCGCCACATCACGCAGCGCCACGTCACGGCCGTTGAGGATGAAGCGCAGCTCGGAGCGGATCTCGACAGGCATGGTTCAGCTCCCGCGATAGGTGGAGTAGCTATAGGGCGAGACGAGCAGCGGGACGTGATAATGCGCGCCCTCGTCGGCAAGGCCGAAGCGGATGGGGATGATATCGAGGAACATCGGGCCATCGCCCGTGCGGCCGAGATAGTCGCCGGCGTGGAAGCGCAGCTCGTAGGTGCCGGCTTTCATGGTCTCGCCGGCAAGAAGCGGCGCATCGCAGCGGCCGTCATCGTTCGTCTCGGTGGTCTTCAGCAGATGGAAGGTATCGCCCTCGACCCGGAAGAGTTCGATGCGCAGTCCCTCCGCAGGTTTGCCGCGGGCGGTATCCAGGACGTGGGTCGTGAGCCGGCCGGCCGGCTGCGAATGTGACTGCATGATCTTCCTCCGCGTACACAGTGCTCCTCTCTCCACTATCCGTCAGCCCCTACCCCCTGAAAAGCGGCGGGATCGTTCGAGACTTTCAAAATTTCCGGGGGAATGGCCCGCGCGATTTCGGGTTAGAAATTCGCCATGGACAGGGTTTGGAGGAGCGTTCCCATGCGATATTGCCGTGACATGCACGGATACGGACAGACACCGCCGGCGGCCGAGTGGCCGGGCGAGGCGCGCGTCGCCGTGCAGTTCGTGCTGAACTACGAAGAGGGCGGCGAGAACTGCGTGCTGCATGGCGATGCCGCCTCCGAGGCCTTCCTCTCGGAAATCGTCGGCGCCGCCCAATGGCCGGGCCAGCGCCACTGGAACATGGAATCGATCTACGAATATGGCGCCCGCGCCGGCTTCTGGCGGCTGCACCGGCTGCTGACGGAAAAGGACGTGCCGGTCACTGTCTATGGCGTGGCGACCGCCTTGCAGCGTTCGCCGGCCCAGGTCGCCGCCATGTTGGAAGCCGGCTGGGAAATCGCTTCGCACGGCCTGAAATGGGTCGAGCACAAGGACATGCCGGCCGAGGAAGAGCGCGCGGCGATTGCCGAGGCGGTCCGCCTGCACACGCTCGTCACGGGCGAGCGGCCACGCGGCTGGTATACCGGCCGCTGTTCGGTGAACACGGTCGATCTGGTGGCGGAAGAAGGGGGCTTCGACTATGTGTCCGACACCTATGCGGACGACCTGCCCTATTGGTACGAGCATGGCGGCCGCCAGCAGCTCATCATCCCTTATACGCTCGACGCCAACGACATGCGTTTCGCGACGCCGCAGGGTTTCAACAGCGGCGACCAGTTCTTCAGCTACCTGAAGGATTCCTTCGATGCGCTCTATGCCGAAGGCAAGGCCGGCAGCCCGAAGATGATGAGTATCGGCCTGCATTGCCGGCTGATCGGCCGGCCGGGCCGCGTCATGGCGCTCGCCCGCTTCATCGACTACGTGCAGAGCCACGACAAGGTCTGGATCGCGCGCCGCATCGACATTGCCGAGCACTGGGCGAAGACCCATCCGCCGCAGAAGCAGGCCGAGCGCCCCTCGCAGATGGCGGAAGAGGCCTTCGTCACACGCTTCGGCGATATTTTCGAGCATTCGCCCTGGGTCGCGCGCCGCGCCTGGGCGGGAGAACTTTCGCCGGCTAACGATACCGCAGTCGGCCTTGCCGCAGCGCTCACCTTCCAGTTCCGCGCGGCAAGCGATGCCGAACGGCTCGGCGTGCTCGTCGCCCACCCCGACCTCGCCGGCAAGCTGGCCGAGGCCAAGCGCCTGACGGCGAGCTCGACCGAAGAGCAGGCGTCGGCCGGCCTCGACGCATTGACGGACGAGGAGCGGGCGCGCTTCACCGAGCTCAACACGGAGTATGTCCGGAAATTCGGCTTCCCCTTCATCATCGCGGTCAGGGACAACACCAAGGCCAGCATCCTCGCCGCCTTCCAGACACGCATCGGCAATGACCGCGACGTCGAATTCGCTACTGCCTGCAAGCAGGTGGAGCGGATCGGGCTGCTGCGGCTCAAAGCCTTGCTGCCGGCCTGAGAGAGATCATGTCGACCGGCGCCCTGCCTGCGTTCACCCGTGGAACGATCAACCTTGCCGCGGCCAGCCTCGGGGCAAGGGGCATCTTCGCCACGGATGAATTCTTCGGGCCGCTGTCGCGCATGCTGGCCGATGAACCGGCTGTCTTCCACCCCGGCCTCTATGATGAGAACGGCAAGTGGATGGACGGCTGGGAAACGCGGCGGCGGCGCGGGCCGGGCCATGACCACGCGGTCATCGCGCTCGCCACGCCCGGCCGTATCCGCGGCTTTGACGTCGACACCGCTTTTTTCACCGGCAATTTTCCGACGGCCTGCACCATCGAGGCCTGTCATGCGCCGGAAGGCCCCGATGACCGGACGTCCTGGGTGGAATTGCTTGGGCCCAGCCCGCTCGGGCCGAGCGCCCAGCATTTCTTCGATTGCGCCGCAGACGGGCTCTATAGCCATGTGCGGCTTCGCATTTATCCCGATGGTGGGGTGGCGCGGTTGCGGGTCTATGGTATCCCGACGCTCGCCCCTGCCGAAGGGCCGATCGACCTTGCCGCGGCCCTTGCCGGCGGACAGGTCATCGCGCTTTCGAACGGGCACTACGGCCATCAGCGCTTGCTCGCGCCCGGCCGCGGCGTCAATATGGGTGACGGCTGGGAGACCAGCCGGCGCCGCGAGCCCGGCCACGAATGGATCGTGGTGAAGCTCGCCACGCGGGCGACGGTGGACAGCATCGTCGTCGATACCGCCCATTTCAAGGGCAATTACCCGGATGCCTGTTCCATGCAGGCCGCCGACCTGACGGGCTCGACGGGGGACCTCCCCACCCTTGTCAAAGCCGCGTCGATGTTCTGGCAGGAAATCCTGCCCGAGCAGAAACTGGCCGCCGACCGTATCCACACGTTCGACGGCCATCTCGTGAAGCGGGCGGGTGCGGTGACGCATGTCCGCCTCAACATCCATCCGGACGGCGGCGTCAGCCGCCTGCGTGTTTTTGGCCATCCGGCCGAGGGAGGAAAGACATGAAGACCATCGAGATCAGACCGTTGACCCGGGAGGCCTTCGCGCCTTTCGGCCAGGTCATCGAGCAGGACGGGGCGCCGAATTTCCCGATCAATGCGGGCAAATGCACCCGCTTCCACGACCTCGCCCATATCGAGACGACCGGCGAAAAGGCTCGGCCGATGATCAGCCTGCTGCGCGGCGAGCCCTATCCGCTGCCGCTGGAATTGAAGATGGTCGAGCGCCATCCGCTCGGCAGCCAGGCCTTCATTCCGCTCGGCGAAAGCCCCTTCCTCGTCGTCGTCGCCGAGGAGACGGAAAACGGACCGGCCGAGCCGATCGCCTTTCGCACCGCGCCCGGCCAAGGCGTCAATATCGGCCGCAATGTCTGGCACGGCATCCTGACGCCGCTTGAAACCGTCTCCGATTTTGCCGTGGTCGACCGCGGCGGCGAGGGCGTGAACCTCGAAGAGCACTTTTACGACGAAACCTTCCTGATCCGCTGATCCATCCACCGGGCAGCGGATCCGCCGGCCCGCCTCCACGGGCCGGCACTTTTTCGACCTCCTTGACAAATTTTCTTGTCAATGGAATTCTGAGGCATGCTCGATCTCGATATCCTCGATACCCCTGCGGCCGCCGCCCTCGCCCTCGACCCGATCAAGGCGCGGCTTCTCGCCGAACTCTCGGTTCCCTCCTCCGCAGCCGCGCTTGCCGGCCGCGTCGGCCTGACGCGCCAGAAGGTCAACTATCACCTCAAGGCGCTGGAAGAGGGCAAGCTGGTGGAGCAGACCGAGGCGCGCCACTGGGGCGGCATCACCGAGCGGCTGATGGTGGCGACGGCGCGCTCCTACGTCGTTTCGCCCGCAGCACTCGGCCCGGTCGGCGCCGAGCGCGCCCTCAACGGCGACCGGCTGTCGGCGAGCTATCTCATCGCGCTCGCCGCCCGCATCGTGCGCGAGGTCGGCGCGCTCTGGCGCGGCGCGCGGGCTTCGGACAAGCGGCTCGCCACGCTCTCGATCGACACGACGATCCGCTTCGCCTCGCCCGCCGCGCGCGCCGCCTTCACGGCCGATCTCACCGAAGCGGTCGCGGCACTGGCCGCCCGCTATCACGACGACACGACCCCGGGCGGCCGGCCGCACAGGCTGGTGGTCGCCGCCTATCCCGCACCTGCGGAAACCGAAAGGAAGACCCATGCCGACGAACTTTGACGCCACCGGCAAACGCTGGGTGGAGATGGAATTTCTGGTGCCCGGCACCCCCGACCAGGTCTGGCAGGCAATCGCGACCGGACCCGGCAACACTGCCTGGTTCACCAAGGCCGAAATCGAGGGGAAGATCGGCGGCCAGATCACCTTCCATTTCATGCCGGGGGTCACCTCCGGCGGCACGGTCACCCAATGGGAGCCGCCGCATCGTTTCGGCTATGTGGAGGTGGGCTGGGCGGAAAACGCGCCGCCGGTCGCCACCGAGATCAGCATCGTCGCGCGCTCCGGCGACCAGTGCCTGATCCGCATGGTGCATTCCCTCTTCTCTTCGACCGATGACTGGGACAGCCAGATGGAGGGCTTCGAATCCGGCTGGCCCGGCTTCTTCGAGGTGCTGCGGCTCTATCTGCGCCATCATGCCGGCGACACCGCCGCATCCTTCCAGATCAGCGCCGAAGCGAAGGGCGAGGACCTTGTGGTCTGGCGCAAGCTGCTCGACGGGCTCGGCCACGAAACGGCCGATGCCGGCGAAAACTGGACCGTCGACGCCGGCGAAACATTTTTCGGCGAAGTGGTTCGCGTGCGGCAGGACGAGGAGCAGCGCTACGTGCTGGTGCACATTGCCGGCGACGTGCCCGGCGTCGGCCTGTTCGGCATCTACCGCATGGGCGAAGCGGTCCGGCTCAGCGTCTGCCGCTTCTTCTACGGGCCGAAAGCCACGGAGACCGCTGCCGCGACCGAGCCGACATGGCAGGCCTGGCTCGACGGCATCGCGAAGGCCTGAAACGAAAACGGGCCGCGCTCATCACGCGGCCCTTTTGGCACTTTTCACAAACCTCCCCTCCGTCATGCTCGGGCTTGACCCGAGCATCCACAACCGCGGGTGCCGCGTGGATCCTCGGGTCAAGCCCGAGGATGACGATGGAGTTTGTGACATGGTCCAACCAAACAATCGGCCCCTTATTACTCCGCGAAGAAGGCGAAGCGGATGACGAAGAGGACCGCGACGATGGCCGTCGCCGGGTGGATATCCTTCCACTTGCCGGTGAAGAGCTTCAGCACGACATAGCTGATAAAGCCGAAGGCAAGGCCGTTGGCGATCGAATAGGTGAAGGGCATGGCGAGCGCGGTAAGAGCCGCCGGTGCCGCTTCCGTCAGGTCTTCCCATTCGATTTCCGTCAGTTCCCGCATCATCAGGCCTGCCACGTAAAGCAAAGCCGGCGCCGTCGCATAGGTCGGCACGGAGGCGGCGAGCGGCGAGATGAAGAGGGCGGCAAGGAACAGGATGGCGACGGTGAAGGCGGTGAGGCCCGTGCGGCCGCCGGCCTGCACGCCGGACGCGCTTTCCACGTAGGCCGTCGTGCTGCTGGTGCCGATCAAGGAGCCGGCGACAATCGCCGTGCTGTCGGCGAGAAGCGCGCGGCCGAGGCGGCTCGGCTTGTTTTCCTGGATGAGGTTGGCGCGCTTGGCGACGCCGATCAGCGTGCCGGTCGCGTCAAAAACTTCGACGAGCACGAAGACCAGGATGACATGGATGAGGCCGCCATGCAGAGCGCCCATGATGTCGAGCTGCAGGAAGGTCGGCATGATCGACGGCGGGGCGGAGACGACGCCGCGGAACTCGCTGACCCCGAAGATCCAAGAGAGCACCGTGACGGCGAGAATGCCGATCAGGATCGCGCCCTTCACGCGCAGCGCATCGAGCACCGCGATGACGAAGAAGCCGAGGATCGCCAGAAGCGGGCCGGTTTCCTTCAGGCTGCCGAGGCCGACGAGCGTCGCCGGATTGTCGACGACGATGCCGGCGTTCTTCAGGGCGATGATGCCAAGGAAGAGGCCGATACCGGCGGCGATCGCGCTGCGCAGCGAATGCGGGATGCCGGCGATCAGCCAGCTGCGCACGCCGGTCACCGTCAGGATGACGAAGATGATGCCGGAGATGAACACCGCGCCCAGCGCCTGCTGCCAGGTGAAGCCCAGCGCCGCCACGACGGTGAAGGCGAAGAAGGCGTTGAGGCCCATGCCGGGCGCCATGCCGATCGGCCAGTTGGCGACGAGCGCCATGACCAGAGAGCCGAGGGCCGCGGCAAGACAGGTCGCGACGAAGACCGCATCCCGGTCCATGCCCGTCGTCGACAGGATGTCCGGGTTGACGAAGATGATATAGGACATGGTGAGGAAGGTCGTGAGACCCGCGATCACCTCTGTGCGCACGGACGTGCCGTGCTCACTCAGCTTGAAAAGCCGTTCAAACATGTTTTCTCCCCCTGGCGCTGCCTGAGGCGCGCCGTGCGAAACTTCCGGGTCAAAGCTCCTCCAGCCACCCGGTCCTGACCGACGCTTCGCGCTGCGAACCGCCGCCCCGCGGATTTCCCGCGCCCGCGCGCCGCTGTCCGCCGGAAGCCGGCCGCGGTTGATCACAGTTTCGTCATATTGCTTGTTTGAGCGCAGTTGCGCCAGCCGGGCATTTCCCCGAATTTGAGCGAAACTCTTTCACGATTCGCCTGATGCGGCGCACGGATTCGCCTAAGCGGCGGCATGATTTGCCGGATCGGCAGGGGTCTGCGTCACTCGCAGACGTCGACCCATTCGCCCTTGACCAGTGCCGCCATGCGTTCCGGTGCAATGCGCACCGCCGCATTCGTCGCGCCTGCGGCCGGAACCACCTCGTCGAAAGGCCGGAGCGACACGTCGCAATAGACCGGCACGGGAGCGGGCAGGCCGAACGGGCAGACACCGCCGACGGGATGGGACGTGATCGCCAGCACCTGTTCCGCATCGAGCATGCGCGGCTTGGCGGCAAAACGATCTTTGAATTTCCGATTGCTGAGCCGTGCCGTGCCGGCGGCGACGAGCAGCACGATCTCCTCGCCGATGCGCAGGCAGATCGTCTTGGCGATCTGTTCGGGCGCCACCCCATGGGCCTCTGCGGCCAGCGTCACGGTCGCCGAACTCTGCTCGGTGACGAGCACCGCGACATCGGGAGCGTTTTCGGAAAAGAAGCTGCGGACGGATTCGAGAGACATGCCCATGTTCATAGCCAGTCCGGCGGCCTCCTTGCAAGAGGCCACCGAAAAGCAACGCATACTATGCTTTCACGCGTAGATGCCGCCGGTCGGAATCGTGCCGGCCGTCGAGCCCGGCAGGAAGGTTGCCGCCTTGCCGAAGGTGTTGATGACGCCGTTCGTTTCGGCGATGTAGCGGCTGCCGGTGGCGGCGCCGACGATTGTCGGATTGGAGAGCGCCACGGTGCCGCAGCTGCTCGTGGCGATGAACTGCGTGAAGGCGGGCGTGCCCGTCAGCGTGAAGGTGCGGTTCACGCCCGTGAGATAGCCCATGGCAATGTTCATATGCCGCCGCGCGCCGCCATTGATGGTGTAATTGTCCTCCAGCACGATCTGGCAGGGGCTGTCGGCGAAGATGTGGTCGGCATTGGCGCCCACTGCGCCGAACTCCATCTTGCCGAGGCGGAGCGTGACGCCGTTGCTGACCGACAGCGCATGGATGAGATCCGTGCCGATGGCGATCCGCAGGCCGCTGACACGGACCTGCGCCCCGTTGCGGAAGCTGAGCCCCGAGGACAGCACGACCGAGGCCGGCGTGGTCTCGTTGCCCTTGATGAAGAGCGTGCCGCTGCCGATCAGCGGCCGCACGACGCTCGCGCCGGCATAGGTGCCATTGGCAAGCTCGATCGTCACGTCATAGCTCGCGCAGTCGAGTTTATGCGCCTCGTCAATCGCCTTCTGGAGCGTCGCAAACGGCGTTCCGACGGCCAGTCCATTGTTGCTGTCGCTGCCGGTGATCGCGACATAATAGGTAAGGTTTCCGGTGAGCTGCGGCCGCAGGCCGACGGCGCCGGCCGGAAAAGACACCCTGCCCGTCGCCTGGTCGACGACCATGGCATCGTTGAAGGTGGAGCCGTCGGCGCTCACCTTGACGCGGAACGCATCGCTGCCGGCAAGCCCCATTTCGGCCCGCCCGGACCAGCCCGTCTGGAACAGCAGCGACGCCGTGTCCCCCGCATTGGCCTTGTTGATCTTGACCTGATGCCCAGCCCCCTCGTTGGTGAACAGCGAAGCGGGCGAGGCGACCGCCAGCCGGTTCGTCGCATCCGCCGTCGTGTTGATGCCGACTTCGACCGGAATCGCGACACTGACCGTGGCGAGCCCCCATTCACCCTCCTCGAAGGTCAGCATGCGGTTTTCGTCCGTGGCATAGGCCAGCCAGCCGTCCCGCGGCGTATAAAAGGTCCAGACCCAATCCTGCCAGGCCGCGACATCCCTCGCCCGCCCCGTCCAGGCCCCCGTCGCACCGACAGGCACGATATAACGATCCCCAGCCGCAGGACTTGCCGGCGGGCTCGCCACACTCCGGCTGCCGACGGCCAGATGAAGCAGCGCATCGATCGCCTTGATGGCCTCGTTGTGCGTCACATGTTTCTGGGCCTGTGCGGGGAGAATATAGGGAAGGTTTAGATTTTCGGTCGCGTCCATGGTTCCGGTTCCTGTGTCGGTTTTCCGGAAGTATACGGACGCGCGGGCGGGCGGGGAAAACAGCGGCTAATTTTTCCCACCTCTAGAAACGGCAAAAGCCCTCCGTGTTTGGAGGGCTTTTTGATATTTGGTTGCGGGGGCAGGATTTGAACCTGCGGCCTTCAGGTTATGAGCCTGACGAGCTACCGGGCTGCTCCACCCCGCGCCAAGGTTTTTGCCTTTGGCAAAATACCGGTGCGAAAAACCTGAGGGGTTCGTCGCTGCTTCCGAGCAATCGTCTCGTGTTCCTATGGCACCGAAGCAAAAAGGACCGCTTTTGGCGGCCCTTGAGTTTCGGCGGGGCCGAAGGAGTGTGATGAGAAGATGTGTTTTAAATATATTGCCTTTAGCAGACCTGGCAGTGACCTACTCTCCCGCGTCTTAAGACGAAGTACCATTGGCGCTGGGGCGT